>JBKQID010000055.1:0-141945 GCA_052148475.1 Candidatus Sulfotelmatobacter sp.
CTTCGGCAGTCTTCGGGGTGTAGTCGGCCAGAATCTGTTCCAGCGTATGGGTGAACTGGAACTTGCTGCGGTAGGTGGCCTGGCCGAGCGCTTCAATCTGCTTCAACTTCTCGCGGCGCAGTTCGTAAATATGATCGTCGAGTGCCAAGGGAGTCCTTTGGTTGCTTTCGCTGGAAGGGAGATTATAAACAATGATATAGAAAGCGAACCTCCGACGCTAAAGGCGGATGCATGTCGGCGATTTAACGGCACGACTCAAGCCGTGCCCTTCCCGGTCGTGCCCTTCCCGGGAAGAACATCCCAGACGCGAACTTCCCGGTCGTACTGGACCTCGGCGTTTCGATCGAACTGCGAGCGACCGAGGAGGCTCGCGGCTTGCTTTTAAGATGGTACCATGGTACATTGGTACACATGGTCGACGATCCCAAGCTTCTGGTGGAGCGAGTGCAGACCGGGGTGCGCATCGAGAAACGCATTCTGAAGGTGCTCAAGGCTTTCGCCGAGTACCACGACATGACGCTGGGCGACGTGCTGGAAGGGATTGTGCTGCATGCGTTTGACGGCAAGACGCCGTTCAGTCCGGCGTCGCTCGAACGCATTCGCGAGTTGAAGAAATTTTACGAACTGGATCTCGATTCCAGCGCCAGTCACCGCCTGAAAGAAATCAAGGCAAAATCTGCGCGCAAGCGCGCCGCTGACAAATAGAAATTAGGAGACCTATGAGCGCTGCGAAAACCAAGACCGGGTTGACCGTACTGCAGTGGGCCCTCGGCATCGTGATCCTGATCGAAGCCGTCCTGTTCGTGCTGCCCAGCGCGGCCCATGACTTTGCGCGGACGCACATGCCCGGCTTCGTCCGGCTGGTGCTGGGATTCGGCGAAATCGGTGGCTGCGTGCTGCTTCTGATTCCGCAGACCGCGATCCGCGGTGCATGGCTGCTGGTGGCCGTGTTCATCATGGCAATCCTTCTTCACCTGCTGCATGGAATGTACAACGTCGGAAACTTGGTCATCTACGCGGCGGCGGCGTTCGCCATCGCATTTGGCAAGAAAGGGTAAAAAATTGTGATCGCAATCAGCACAATTCTGGCAAGTTCTCTCGTTGCTCTGGCAACGATCGAGATCGCTCCCGGGACGGCACAGCAGGTCCGGCGCAGCGGTAGCTTCGAGTTGCCGTGCGGCGCCGACACCGCTTTCCCATTCTTCAGTCCTGAGGGCGAGCGCGAATGGGTAAAGGGCTGGAATCCCACGCCGGTTTTTCCCGGCACCATCGAATTCAGCCGCGACACGGTGTTTCGAGAAGGGCCGCCGGGCGACGAAGCGGTGTGGACTGTTGTGGATGTCGATCGCAAAACTCATCGCGCCGAATATGTGCGAGTCGCTCCGCGTTCGCACACCGCACGGATCGTGGTTCAGATCGAAGCGCTCGGCGCCGAGCGCGCTAGAGTCACTGTGACCTACACTATCACCGCATTCGGAGAGGACATGGCCACTCTCGTCGAAGCGTTTTCGGAAGAAGCCTACGCCGCGAAATTGGTCGCATGGCGGGAACAGATCAGCGCGTGTCTCAAGAATCGCAATTGAGAAGTGCCAGAGCTCTGCGCGCTACTATCGGCAATCTCATTGCTGTCCTTTGTTCTCATTCGTCGTCTAACCCGCCGTGGCCGAGATAGGTTACGATCTCTATCGCGATAGGAAGAGCTCAATGAGACTGCTCGTGCGAACGCTCCTACTCCTCCCTGCACTGCTGAACCTCACCCTGGCCCAAGCACAGGACGTTCGCAGCGGCGACGCACTGCTGCGCGCCATGCACGACCGCTACGCCTCCACCTGGTACCAGACCATCACGTTCACCCAGAAAAGCACAACTTACAAACCTGACGGCACGAGCACGGCGGAAACCTGGTATGAAGCCGCGCAACTACCGGGAAAGTTGCGCATCGACGTTGGTCCGGCCAGCGAGGGCAACGGCTACGTGCTGGTCGACGGGACGCTGACCATCGTGAAGGACAACAAGATTGTCGGCACTCGGCCGCTGATCAACATGCTGCTGGTGTTGGGATTTGACGTCTACGCGCAAGCCCCCGAAACCACAATTAAGGTGGTGACAGGCGAGGGTTATGACCTGTCCAAAGTGCGCGAGGATACTTGGGAGGGGTATGGCGCGTACGTGGTCGGCGCGGACAAAGGTGACTTGAAATCCCGCCAGTTCTGGATAGCCAAGGACACGCTGCTGTTCGTACGCGTCATCGAGCCCGCTCGAAGTGAGCCGAACAAGCTTGACGACATTCGATTCACTGACTACCGGCCGCTGGCAGGCGCCTGGGTGGCGGCCCGCGTTGAAGTGCATTCCGACGACAAGTTGGTATTTAGCGAGGACTACAGCGACATCCAGGCCAACGTAAAGCTCGACCCGGGAAGTTTCAATCCGCAACAATTCAGCACGACGCATTGGGAAAAGCCGTGAAGCTGGTTGCGCAGTCAAGGTCCGCAGTAAAATAGTTCCTAATTTCTCAACCTCACAATCCAGGAAGTGTCTCATGGTTCATTTCAAGGTGAACGGACGCGCCCAGACTTTCGAGGGCGATCCGGAAATGCCGCTGCTGTGGTACTTGCGCGACATCCTCGGACTTACGGGAACAAAATTCGGTTGCGGCATGGCCTTGTGCGGCGCATGCACGGTGCTGCAGAACGGGAAGGCCATCCGCTCGTGCTCCAAACAGATGAGCACGGTCGAAGGGCTCGAGATCACAACGATCGAAGGGATTTCCGCGCAAGGTCCACACGCCGTGCAAACAGCCTGGGTCGAAGTGAACGTTCCACAATGCGGCTACTGCCAGCCTGGGCAAATCATGCAGGCTGTGTCGCTGCTGTCGTCGACGCCGAAGCCGACTGACGATGACATCGACTCCGTGATGGCAGGCAACATCTGCCGCTGCGGCACTTACCAACGGATCCGGTTCGCGATCAAGGAAGCGGCGAAGGAGACGGCATGATCATCGAAAAAAAGATCGCCCTGGAAAAGCCCGCTACTGAGAAAATCTCGATTGCAAACGTTTCGCGCCGCGACTTTCTACACGGCATGCTTGCGACCAGCTCGTTTGTTCTGTGCGCTCGAACCGCCCCACTTCTCGCAAGAGCAGCAAAAAATGGGGCACCCGCTTTGGCGACAAGCGCGATCCCGTCGATCGAGGATACTGCTTTCCATCCCGGCGTGTTTGTCGGCATTCACACTGACGGCATGGTCTACATCGTGGCCCACCGCTCAGAGATGGGCAACGGCGTGCGCACCAGCCTGCCGCGAATTCTCGCCGACGAACTCGACGCCGACTGGAGCCGCGTGACTGTGCTGCAGGCAGACGGCGATGCTGCTTACGGTTCACAGGACACCGACGGCTCGCATTCCGTGCGCGAATTCTTTGACGTTTTGCGCGAGGCCGGCGCGGCCGCGCGATTGATGCTGGTGCGCGCGGCGGCACAGAAATGGGGCATTCCCGAATCGCAGTGCATTGCCGATCCCGTGCACATGGTTTCCGACAAAGGTTCCAGCCGCACGCTCGGCTACGGAGAGCTCGCCGCTCTGGCCGCGAAGCTTCCCGTGCCGAAGAAAGAGGAGTTGGGGTTTAAGTCGGCGCAGCAGTGGCGTTATATCGGCAAGCCCGCACCCGGCTACGACGTCGCGGAAGTTTGTTCGGGCAAGCCGCTGTTCGGCATGGATGTGCGGGTCGACGGCATGCTCTACGCCGCTATCGCTCATCCGCCGGTGCTCGGAGGAAAAGTTAGGTCCGTCGATGATTCCGCCGCTCTCAAAGTCATCGGCGTGAAGAAGACGATCGCGATCGATCCCTTCAAGCCGCCACATGCCTTTCAACCGCTGGGCGGCGTCGCTGTAATCGCCGACAACACCTGGGCGGCATTCAAAGGGCGCAAGCAATTAAAGATCGAATGGGACAACGGCGGCAACGCCGCCTACAACTCCGCCGACTATAAGAAAGAACTGCAGCAAACTGCCCGCCAGCCGGGCAAGGTCGTGCATACGGTGGGCGATCCTGACGCGGAATTCGCCAAGGGCGGCAAGATCGTCGAAGCGGAATATTTCGCTCCCCACCTTGCACACGCTTCCATGGAGCCTCCGGTCGCGGTCGCCGATGTTCGGGATGACAAGGTCACGGTGTGGTCGCCCACGCAGGATCCGCAGGGCGTACAGGAAGAAGTAGCCAAGGCGCTCGGGCTTAAGAAAGAAAACGTGGTCTGCCACGTAACCTTTCTGGGCGGCGGATTCGGGCGGAAGTCGAAGCCCGACTATGCCGTCGAAGCAGCCGTGCTCTCGAAAAAAGCGGGCAAGCCAGTGAAAGTAATCTGGAGCCGCGAAGACGACATCAAGTTCGATTACTACCATTCAGTCGCGGCCATGTACTTGAAAGCCGCGCTCGACGAGGCGGGCAAGCCGAGGGCATGGCTGCAGCGTTCCGTCTTTCCGCCCATCGGTTCTACTTTCGACACCAGTGCCGTCTACGGGGGCGGAGGCGAAATGTCGATGGGCTGGAACGTGGTTCCGTTCGACGTTCCCAACTTCCGCTCGGAAAACGGACAGGCCACGGCGCACGTCCGCATAGGCTGGCTGCGATCGGTCGCGAATATTTATCACGCATTCGCGGTGCAGTCGTTCGCGAACGAACTGGCTTACGCGGCCAATCGCGATCCGTACGATTACCTGATGACGCTGATCGGATCGGCGCGCACTCTTGACGTAGGCCAGCAAGGGCCTCCTGAAGTCGCAGCGAAATATCCCTACGATATCGGCCGTCTCCGCCACGTGGCCGAACTGGCCGCCGAGAAGGCGAACTGGGGCAAGAAGAAATCCGGCAAAGGCAGCGGCATGGGCGTCGCGGTGCATCGCAGCTTTTTCACTTACGTCGCCACGGTCGTCGAGGTCGAAGTCGACGACCAAGGCACGATTCGCATTCCGCACGTCACGACTGCAGTCGACGCTGGCATTGTCGCCAATCCGGAGATGGTGCGGTCGCAGTTCGAAGGCGCTGCTGTGTTCGGCACCAGCATCGCGCGCACGGGGCAGATCACGGCGACCGGCGGTGCGGTCGACCAATCCAACTTTTATGACTATCAAGTCGCCCGCATGAACGACGCGCCGCGCCAGGTCGATGTGCACATCGTCGAGAGCACGGGCGCGCCTGCGGGAGTGGGAGAACCCGGCGTGCCGCCATTTGTTCCGGCGCTGTGCAACGCCGTTTTCGCGGCCACGGGCAAGCGAGTGCGGGAGTTGCCGCTGACACGAAACGGATTCTCGTAGGAGCTGGAGCAAAATCGTAAACCACTAAGGCACGAAGGTTCACGAAAGAAAGCCGCTTGAGGAAACCCTTTGCTTGATCCCGTGCGCTATCCGCGCTACGATGGCGTACCAGTCTGACTAAAGCTATGCCGCAAAACTACGTTCCGATCTTCATCTTCATCGCCGTCGTTGGGTCGCTGCTGCCCATCACGTTACTGCTTGCCAAACTGGTTCGGCCGTCGAATCCCAGCAAGACCAAGCTGATGCCCTATGAATGCGGCATTGATCCCATCGACAGCGCCCGCGGACGATATACGGTTCGCTACTACATCATCGCCATTCTTTTTGTAGTGTTCGACGTGGAGACAATTTTTCTCTTTCCCTGGGCCGTGCGGTTCAAGGCTTTCGGCCTGTTCGGATTGCTGGAGATGCTGATCTTCCTGGCGATCCTGATCGTGGGCTACATCTGGGTATGGAGAAAAGGCGCGCTCGAATGGGTGTAGAAATGTTCGCATCATCTTTTTTATCTCCGGTGACTCCGAGCTGAGCCGAGTAAATATGGCCACGCCCAACAGCACCATGGACTCTTCTCCTGCCGAGACATTCGCCGCGAGCCGCTGGACGCAAGGCAACTTCTTCTTCCCCACCCGCTTGGTCATCAGCCCGCAACGCGTGGCTCGCGTCAAGTCGCGGCTGTTCGGCAGCAACGAAGAAAGCATTGCGATGTCGAAGATCGCTTCCGTTCACATTTCTACCGGAGTGTTCTGGGCCGAGATTGTCATCGAATCGACCGGCGGCACGGACCCCATCACCAGCCACGGACATCGCAAGGCGGACGCGCAACGTATCCGCGACCTGATCGAGCAGTATCAGGCGCAAGCGCGCTAGGAACAAGATGATTTTTTTGACATTGTCCCGCGTTGACACCATCCCCTCAAGCTGATAAAAGTTATCGTTCTTTTCAATGCATACTGAGCCGTAGGTTTGTGCCTGTGCGATTATGCCGGACGACATCAAATCCCCCAGTTCGCCGCCGCCGGAAGGTGAACCGAACGCGGCGGCGGAACAGCCTGCTGGCGCGGGCGGGGTGAAGGCTACTCCCTCCGGTCCCCCTGAATCTGGTTCGGTCTCATCGCAAACCAGGCCTGCTCCCGCCGCCCTCGCTACACCCGCAAAACCTGCGGCTGCCGCACCCGCGGCGCCGGCCGCTGCCAAACCCGCCGCCGCTCCGCCGAAACCCTCGGCTCCCGTGCCCGCGACTTGGGACTCGCCCATGGTCGCCAGGCTTAAGCAGAAATATGGATCGGGCATCGAAGGGCTGACTCATCTCGGCCAGAACTATATGGTGGTCGACCGCGCGACGATCCCTGAGATTCTGCAGATCCTGCGCAACGAAGAGGAGTTCGACTACTGCGTGGACCTGACGGCGGTGCACTATCCCAGGCGCGAGAAGCAGTTCGACGTGGTGTGGGTGCTGTACTCGTTCCCGCGGAACGAGCGTATCCGCGTCACCGCGCGGATCGCCGACGGCGAGAGTCTGCCGAGTTCCGTTCCCATCTGGGCGACCGCCAACTGGCTGGAGCGCGAAGTTTTCGACATGTTCGGCATCAAGTTCGAGGGGCATCCGGACCTGAAGCGGATTCTGTTGCCCGACGGGTGGAAGGGACATCCGCTGCGGAAGGATTACGGGATTCTGCAGCAGGACAACGAGTGGGTGCAGATCAACCTGGGAATTGAGAGCGGGCAATGATGGGGCAGTAGAAGTAGAAGTAGAAGTAGAAATAGAATAATAATAATGACCGACCCGAACACACTCTCGCCGCTGGATATGGAAACGCCCGACAAGACGTTTCTGGACACCAACGAACTCGTCATCAACATGGGGCCGCAGCATCCGGCGACCCATGGCGTGCTGCGAGTCATTCTGCGGCTCGACGGCGAGAAGGTTCTCGGCTTGGAGTGCGTGATTGGATACCTGCACCGCGGCGTCGAAAAAATCGGTGAGCACCGCACTTACACGATGTTCAATCCTTACGTCGACCGCATGGATTACGTTGCGGCGGTGTCAAACGGACTGGGATACTGCGAAACCGTCGAAAAGCTACTGAGTGTTGAAGCTCCGCCGCGCGCGCAATACATCCGCGTGATTCTGACCGAACTGAACCGGATGGCTAGCCATCAGCTTTGGCTAGGCACCCATGCGCTCGACATTGGCGCGATCACGCCGCTGTTTTACACCTTCCGCGACCGCGAAGAGATTCTGAAGATTTTCGAGAAATATTGTGGCGCGCGGCTCACCACGCACGCGTTTCGCATCGGCGGCCTGCAATACGAGGCCTACGACGGCTTCGAAAAAGACGTGAAGACCTTCGTCAATTTCGTGAAACCGAAAATCGACGAATACGAAGAGCTGCTTACCACTAACCGCATTTGGCTGGAACGCACCAAGGGCGTCGGCGTCATCTCCGGAAAGGATTGCATCGCGCTGGGAGTAACCGGGCCGGTGCTGCGGGCCAGCGGTGTGCAGTGGGATATCCGCAAGGCATTGCCTTACGCGAACTACAAGAACTTTGATTTCGAAATTCCCACGGGTGAGAACGGCGACACTTACGACCGGTACCTGGTGCGCATGGTGGAGATGCGGCAGTCGCTGCGCATCATTGAACAGGCCGTGGAAGGCATTCCCGCAGGCCCGATCATGGCCAAGGTTCCCAAGGTGATCAAGCCGCCGGTGGGCGAGGTCTATCACTCCATCGAAGCTCCCAAGGGCGAACTGGGATACTTCATTGTGAGCGACGGCTCTACGCAGCCTTACCGCGTGCGGGTGCGCCCGCCGTCTTTCGTGAACCTGCAAGCGCTTGATGTGATGTGCCGCGGCCAACTGGTGGCCGACGTTATCGCCGTCATCGGCACGCTGGATATTGTTCTCGGCGAGGTTGACCGCTGATGCACGAGCTGATTGTCTATATCCAGTCCTACCTCGACCCGAAAGTCACAACGACGCCCGGCGGTGCGGGAAATATTTTTTGGGCGACCGTTTACATTCTGCTGGTTTTTGGCGGACTCTCCGTGGCCGTGATCGCCATGAACTGGCTGGAACGCAAGATTCTGGCTCACATGCAGGTGCGCCTGGGTCCCATGCGCGTGGGCCCGCACGGCCTGCTGCAACCCATCGCCGACGCGCTCAAGCTGCTGCTGAAAGAAGACATTATCCCCGCCGAGGCCGACAAGGTTATTTTTTGGATCGCGCCGTTCATCGTGGTGCTGGCCGCTTTCACCGTTTTTGTCGTCGTGCCCTTCGGCCCCACCCATGCCATCACTGACATGAACATCGGCATCCTTTTCATGCTAGGCGTTTCGTCGCTGAGCGTGCTGGGAATCGTTACCGCCGGGTGGGCTTCGAACTCGCACTATCCGCTGATCGGGGCCCTGCGCTCGAGTGCACAAATGGTTTCGTATGAAGTCGCCATGGGACTGGCAGTGGTTTCGGTCATCATGATGACCAGCCTGGGCAGCCTTGCCGCTGGCCTTTACGGGGTTGGTGATGTCGGCTCCCAGGCATCCGGCACCCTCAGCATGATCGGCATCGTGCAGGCGCAGCAGGCGCAGGGCGTCTGGTTCATCTTCAAATTTTTCCCGCTGGGTCTGATTGGATTCGCCATGTTCGCCATCGCCATGGTGGCCGAAACCAACCGCGCGCCCTTCGACTTGCCTGAAGCCGAATCTGAATTGACAGCCGGATTCCACACCGAGTACAGCGGCTTCCGGTGGTCTTTATTCTTCCTGGCGGAATATTCGGCGATGATCGCCGTCTCCTCGATCGCGGTCACGCTGTGGCTGGGCGGGTGGCTGCGGCCGTTTCCTAGTGTGCACGGACCCAACGTCACGATTCCCCACATCTGGACCCCGGCCGATCCTTCTGCCGGCGCGTTGGATTTCTTGTTCGCTCTTTGCCCGGGAATCTCGTTCCTGCTGTTGGGCGCGATGTGTTTTTACAATGTGCGCCGCATGCCCAAGCATCCGCTGTTCAAGATTCAAACCATGGGCCTGGCGGGATTCGGCGCCGTGCTCGGCCTGATCGGCTTGATCATGTTCGTTCCGCCGGTGCGCGACCGGGTCGAGGACATTTTTTGGTTCTCGGCGAAAGTTGCGGCGTTTATGTACCTCTATATCTGGTATCGTGGCACGTTCCCGCGTTACCGCTTCGACCAGCTCATGAAGGTCGGATGGAAAGTTCTGCTACCGATGGGATTGGCATTATTGATCCTGACCGCCGTTGTCGGCATGCGAGTAGAGGTTTGGTATGCGGTCGCAGTGCCGTTGTGGCAATCGTTCGTCAGTATATTGCGCTGGTTGGTGAGCCTGATATGAATCCCCCAGTCGCGACGCCATTCTTCTTTTACCTGCTGGCCGCCACCATGATCATCGGCGGCATTCTGGTGATTACGCGGAAGAACGCCATCCATTCGGCAATGGCGCTGATCACCACTCTGCTCGCGCAGGCCGGACTTTACCTGATGCTCTACTCCCCATTCGTGGCTGGCGTGCAAATCATTCTTTATGCCGGCGGCATCATGGTGCTGTTTCTATTTGTGATCATGCTGATCAATCTGGAACGCAACATGAAGGAGCGGCAGTTCAACAAGCAATGGCTGGTCGGCATCGTCGCCGCCGCCGCTCTCGGAGGCTTGTTCATTACGATTTATACGACCTCGACCAGAGGGAAAGAGCTTTTTCCCGAAGGCCGCGTGAGCTACGTGGAAGGGCAAAACACGCAGACGATCGCGGCGCTGCTGTTCGACCGCAGCTCAGGACAATATATGTTCGCCTTCGAAATCGCCTCTTTGCTATTGCTGGTGGCGATTATCGGGGCGGTGGTAATGGCGAAGAAGAGGATTTGATTCGCAGAGACATAGTTCTCTGGCTGAAGGCAAAATGGACGCAATGCTCCACATTACGACGCTGCACTACCTGGTGCTGGGCGCTGCCCTGTTTCTGCTGGGCGTGATCGGCGTGCTCACGCGGCGCAACGTAGTCATCGTGCTCATGTCGATTGAACTGATCCTGAACGCTGTGAACCTGAACCTGGTCGCGTTCTCGCGCTACTGGCAGGGAATGCCTGCCCGACTGGGCGGTGGTCCCGGGGCGTTGCACGGCCAAGTCTTCGCAATTTTCGTGATCACCGATGCCGCCGCCGAAGCCGCGGTTGGCCTCGGCATCCTGATCGCCTTCTTCCGTAATAAGGAGACGGTCAACGTGGACGAAGTGAATTTGTTGAAGTGGTAGAAATACAAGTGCCGACTAGCTAGTACCCAGTACTGACTTGTCATCCTGAGCGAAGCGAAGGACCTATGCTCGGCCCGCGCAAAGTGCATAGGTTCTTCGCTTCGCTCAGAATGACCAACGAAAGATGAAATGCTCTTTTTAGACCACATCTGGCTCATTCCGTTGCTGCCCGCCGCGGGCGCGGCTCTCATGTTTTTTTTCGGGCGGCGGCTGCAGAAATCAACGGTGAGCGCGGTTTGCGTGGGCTCCGTTGTGCTCGCATTTCTGATGGCTTGCGGCGCGGTCTGGCAGTATACCCGATGGGCTGCCGCGAACGACCATAAACCTTACGAGAAGATTCTCTATACCTGGCTCGGCACCGACACCGGGCACTTGAACTTTCTAAAATCCGACGGAACCCAGGCTCCCCTGCAGGCTGACGCCGGATTCCTGCTCGACCCGCTCTCCAGCATCTGGCTGCTGTTCGTGACCGGCGTCGGCATGCTGATCCATATTTATTCGACTGGATACATGGCGCATGAAGGCGGGTACTACCGCTTTTTCGGGTACCTTAACCTCTTCATGTTCTCGATGCTCACGCTGATCTTGGCCAACAACTACGTGCTGATGTTCGTTGGCTGGGAGGGCGTCGGGCTGTGCTCGTATCTGCTGATCGGTTTCTATTTCCATCGCAAATCGGCCACCGACGCGGGCAACAAGGCCTTCATCGTGAACCGCATTGGCGACGCCGGATTCCTGCTTGGCATGTTTTTCATCGCCTGGTACATGGGGTCGCTGCGCTTCATTGACGTGACGGCCGCGGCGCGCAGTGGACACTTCGCCATCGGCGATCCCATCATTACTGCGGCGACGCTGCTGCTGTTCGTGGGAGCCTGCGGCAAGTCGGCGCAGCTTCCGCTTTACGTCTGGCTGCCCGACGCTATGGAGGGCCCGACGCCGGTCTCCGCGCTGATTCATGCGGCGACCATGGTGACAGCGGGCGTCTACATGGTGGCGCGTTCGAACGCGCTGTTCGTGCTGGCTCCGGCGTCGATGAAGACGGTTGCCATCGTCGGGGCGCTGACCGCCATCTTCGCCGCTTCGATCGGGCTGGTGCAGAATGACATCAAGCGCGTGCTGGCTTATTCCACGGTCTCGCAACTGGGATACATGTTTCTCGCGCTCGGCGTGGGAGCGTTCTCGGCCGCCGTGTTCCACGTTTTCACGCATGCATTTTTCAAGGCGCTGCTGTTCCTGGGAGCGGGCGCGGTGATTCACTCCATGAGCGGCGAGCAGGATATGCGGAACATGGGCGACCTGGCCCATCGCATTCCAATTACGTATCGCACTATGCTGGTTGCGACGCTGGCCATCGCCGGAATTCCGCCGTTTGCGGGATTTTTCTCGAAAGATGAAATCCTGTGGCAGACGTGGGCTTCGGAAGGCGGCGCTTATCGAATCTTGTGGTACGTCGGCTACGCGACCGCGCTGATGACCGCCTTCTACATGTTCCGTTTGATCTACCTGACATTCTTCGGCAAGCCGCGGATGAGCCACGAGGTCGAACACCATATTCACGAATGTCCGCACTCGATGGCTTTGCCGCTGCTGGTTCTGGCTGTTTGCTCGCTCTCCGCAGGTTGGCTCAGCTGGCCGGCGAGTCTGGGCGGTTCCGCAAGATTCGAGAGATTTCTCGATCCCGTCTTCAACAAAGAGGCGCAGGTTCTGGTGGAAGAGGGCAAGTCGAAGCAGCTGGCCGCCGGAGAAAAGGAAGCCGAGCATACCAGCCCGACCGAATACGCTCTGATGTTTCTTTCCGTTGCGGCCGCGGGAGTGGGCTGGTTCATGGCTCGTCGATCGTACGCCAACGCCGATAAAGGCTACGCCGAACCGATCGCGGTCGGTGCTCCTCCGGTCTACAACGTCCTGCTCAACAAGTATTACGTGGACGAAGGCTACGACTACGTCTTCACCGGGCGCCGCAAAATCGGCAACGTGCGGCTCGGCGTGCTCGGGCTCGGCGAAGCCAGTTCGTGGTTCGATACCCACGTGATCGATGGCGTGGTGAATGGCGCTGGCTGGATCACGCGACTCACCGCAACGTTTTCCAGTTGGTGGGATAAGTGGATCATCGACGGCGTCGGCGTCAACGGCCCAGCGATTCTGGCGCGAATGCTGAGTTATCCCGCGCGCCTGTTTGAATGGGGGCTGGTGCAATGGTATGCGCTGGTGATGACCGCTGGGTTGGTTGGGTTCGTGTTTTATTACGTGTACCACTGAGATTTTCGTAGCGCCGCCGTCCCGGCGGCTGTGGTGACGGCGTCACGCCGCCACCTGCGAGGGCAAGATGCCCTCGCGACAGCCGGCGAGACGCCGGCGCTACCACTGAGAACTGCTCTTATGCAAGCTCACATCTTATCGATCATCCTCTTTACGCCGCTGCTGGGGGCGCTGGTTCTCCTGTTTGTGCCGAAGGAGAATAAGGACGCCGTCCGCTGGATCGCGAACATCTTCGCGCTCGCCGGCCTTCTGGTCTCGCTGCCGCTGGTGCCGTGGTTCTGGGCGCAGCGCTTCGAGCCTGGCTTCAAGTTCGTCGAGGGCGCGCCCGGCAACTGGATCCCTTCGATCGGCGCCAGCTACGTTCTTGGCATTGACGGCATTTCGTTTCTGCTGATCATGCTGACCACGCTGCTGGGGTGGATTTCGATTCTCTCGTCGTGGGCCGCCATCGAGAATCGCGTTAAGGAATACTACATCTGGTTTCTGGTGCTGCAGACGGGCATGCTGGGCGTCTTCATGGCGCTCGATTTCTTCCTGTTCTTCGTTTTCTGGGAAGCCATGCTGGTGCCGATGTATTTGCTGATCGGCATTTGGGGCGGGCCGCGCAAGCTTTACGCCGCCATCAAGTTTTTTCTGTATACCCTGGCCGGGTCGGTGCTGATGCTGCTGGGCATTCTGTTTCTCTACTTCCACCATCACGCGGTATCGAATCCGCAGGTGTATACCTTCAGCATCGAGAGACTCTACGAAACTGCCCCACGAATCTATACGGACTACGGGCCGCATGTCGCGACCCTTCTGTTCCTGAGTTTCTTCTTCGCCTTCGCCATTAAAGTGCCGATGTTCCCGTTCCATACCTGGCTGCCCGATGCGCACGTGGAAGCGCCTACGGCGGGCTCGGTGATCCTGGCCGGCGTTCTGCTGAAGATGGGAACGTATGGATTCATCCGCTTCTCGCTTCCCTTCTTTCCCCAAGTGCTGGCGGATACCACGACCCACCTCGGCATGACCGTGCGGGGCTGGATGATTTTTCTTTCCATTGTCGGAATCATCTATGGCGCGCTGGTTTCGCTGATGCAGAAAGACATGAAGAAATTGGTGGCGTACTCGTCCGTCAGCCACCTCGGCTTCTGCACTCTGGGAATTTTTGCGCTCACACCGCTGGGGCTCAGCGGATCGGTGCTGCAGCAGGTGAACCACGGCATTTCGACGGGCGCGCTGTTCTTGATTGTCGGCATCCTCTACGAGCGGCGGCACACGCGAGAGATCGCGGAATACGGCGGCATCTCCAACGTGATGCCGATTTACGCCACCATCACCATGATCATGTTCCTGTCATCGATGGGGCTGCCGCTGCTCAACGGCTTCGTCGGCGAGTTCACGATTCTGCAGGGCACGTTCATGGAGAACTGGCGATGGGGCGCATGGGCGGTGCCGGGAGTGGTGCTGGCTGCGGCCTATTTGCTCTGGCTCTACCAGCGCGTATTCTTCGGCACGGTCACGAATCCGAAGAACGAGAAGCTGCATGACCTGACGCCGCGCGAGGTCGCGACGTTCGTGCCGCTGCTCATCGTGGCGTTTTGGATTGGGTTGTATCCCAAACCGTTTTTCCAGATTCTTGAGCAGCCGGTAAACCACACCATGGCGATGGCGCGGCCTGATTATCCGCTGCCGGGTGGGACCGTGAACGCAACCCTCACGATCCAGCCGGTGCTGTCAGCCGTGCCTGCCGCAGTTATGCCAGCCGCCCCTGGTGCCGCCTCGAAAACTTCCGTCGCTGCTGCTAAGAAGAAGGGGGCGAACTAGGTGGGCGCGCTCGGATTTTCGATGACGGACTATCTGCTGGCCTTGCCCATTACCCTGCTCACTTTGTTTGCGCTTGGCATCCTGCTGATCGACCTGATGATTCCGCCCGAGCAAAAGTGGGTGAACGCGGTGACTGCCCTATGTGGCGTGGCGTTTTCGGCGGCCGCGATATGGAATCCTTTTCGGCCCGCAATCCTCACCTTCCTGGATCAGCACCGGATCGGCGGCCACCCGGCGATGCTGAATACGATGGCGGTCGACCGTTTCGCTATCTATTTCTGGAGCTTATTCCTCGCGAGCACGGCGATTGCCATCCTGATGTCGGTGCGCTACCTCGAAACCGAGCACGAAAATCACGGCGAATATTACGCCCTGATGCTGCTCTCGGTTGCCGGCATGATGTGCATGGCGGCCGGCTTCGACATTGTTCTCATCTTCATCGGCCTTGAGCTGATGGCCATCTCCACCTACGTGCTGGTCGGATTCCTGCGGCGCGACCGGCGCTCCAACGAAGCTGCGCTGAAGTATCTGCTGCTCGGCGCGTTCTCCTCCGGGATCTTCGCCTACGGGTTGTCGCTGCTCTATGGCTTGTCCGGCAGCACGAACTTGGCCGTCATTGGCAACCAGCTCAACCTCGTAATGCACGACGCCAGGTACGTACAGTACAAGCCCGTCGCGATCCTCGCTCTGCTAACCACGATTACGGGCCTGCTCTTCAAGATCGCCGCCATCCCGTTCCACCAGTGGGCACCGGATGCCTATGAAGGTGCGCCCACGTCGATCACCGGCTTCATGTCGGTCGCCGTCAAGGCCGCGGGATGGGCGATGCTGCTGCGCGTCCTCATCGTCGGATTCGGCCCCATGCGTCCGATCTGGGTTCCGGTGCTGGTCTTCGTCTCCATCGCGACCATGACTGGCGCGAATTTTGCGGCGCTTACGCAGACCAATACCAAGCGCCTTCTGGCATATTCCTCGATCGCGCACGTCGGCTACATGCTGCTCGGCCTGATCGCGGGCACCGCTGCCCCCAACGGACTCAGCCCCGACGGCGTTAAGGGCATCCTGATCTATCTGCTGGTCTACACCTTCATGAACCTGGGCGCGTTCGCGGTGATTACTTCCCTGCGCCACCGCAACGTGATTGGTGACGAACTCGACGACCTGAACGGACTCTATTCCCGCGCGCCGGTCGAGGCCGTGCTCATGCTGGTCTTCATGTTGTCGCTGGCAGGCATTCCACCGCTCGCCGGTTTCTGGGGAAAATACTTCATCTTCCTCAGTTTGATCGAGACCGGACACTACGTGCTGGCATCGCTCGGCGTGCTCTACTCCGTGTTCGGCCTTTACTACTACCTGAAGATCGCCAACGCCATGTTCATGGGCAAAGTAGAGAAGGGCGAAGAAAGGCTGCCCATTAGCCTGACCATGCGCGCCGCGCTGGGCCTGACCGGGCTGGCCACGCTCTACATTGGAATCCTGCCCAACCGCTTCATCGAACTAGTGAACTGGGCTTTGGGCATTGCGCAGAATGCGGCCGTCGCGAAGCTGACGCACTAGCGCTAAGCCCCTGCAGGGCTGGGCCGACAGCCGAAGACGGCTGCCGCTATATGACGAGATTCACGGCGCACTCGGTCGCCTGATGTGCAGAAATGGATCCGACGGGCGCGTCGAGCTCCTGAAGGCAGTTTAGGATAGAATCGCCTTAGTTGGGCCTCCTGATGCCGTCCTCCCCGTCACCCGACGATCAAGATTCCGAACAGAAGAAGAATTTCTGGCTGCAGTTCGCGCGCTATAGCCAACTCGCGTTCGTCCTGCCCACGGCGCTGGTGGTGGGATGGCTGGCCGGTGCTGGGCTCGACCGATGGTTGCATACGACGTGGCTTTATCTGGCTGGCATTCTTCTCGGTATCGTGGCTGGATTCGTAGAACTCATCCGGACGGCCCTTCGCGACACGAAATGAACGAAGCACCTCACACCCAGCCTACGACGGAAGCCTCGGTGGCCGAGCGATTTTTTTCCGGCGCGCTCGATCGCATCCGACACTTCATGGCTGCGCTGACAGTTCCGCTAGTCGCGGCGGCATGGTGGCGCTTCGGAGTCCGGTCTGCGGTCGGCCTCAGCGTCGGTTGCGCCATCGCCTACGTGAACTTCTTCTGGCTAAAGCGTGTAGTCAGCGGCTTCGTCGATCGCGCAGCGGGTGCTAGCACGTCGCAATACAGCAACGGAATCGTCTTCCGCTTTCTGCTGCGGTATGTTTTGATGGCCGCTGGCGCGTATGTTATATTGACTGTTTCACCCGCGAGCCTGAATGGGCTTCTTGCGGGCTTATTTTTGCCCGTCGCCGCCATCGGATGCGAAGCAGCCTACGAAGTCTATGCCGCTTTGATCCGTGGCCTGTAACGGGAAGGCCCGCAGGGTCGCGACGAAGGTGGAAGATTCTTTATGCCTGAGCAACTCTGGTTCACCGAGATCCTCAATCATTTGTTCGCGGGCCCGGTCGTTTGGCTATTGCACCAGTTTTCTATCGAGCCCAAGTATCCGGCGGCACCCATTCCGAACTCGCTCGCCATGGAGTTGCTGGTTTTCACGTTTCTGCTGATCCTGTTTGTTCTGGTGCGCTCCAGACTTTCGGTCGAGAGCCCCGGGGGGCTGCAACATTCCTTTGAGGCGGTGGAAGGGTTCATTCAAAACCAGAGCAACGAAATCATTGGCCACCACAGCGAAGGCTACACTCCATTTCTGGCGACCCTCGTTTTCTTCATTTTGTTCTGCAACTTGATCGGAGTGATACCGGGTTTCGAATCGCCCACTGCAGTGCCGGTCGTCCCGCTGGGATGCGCGCTTTGCGCCTTCACGTACTACCAGTTTCAGGGATTCAAACACGCTGGTATCGGCTACCTGAAGCATTTCGCCGGCCCCATGCCGGCACTGGCGCCGCTCATGATTCCGATCGAGTTGATCAGCCATCTGGCGCGCGTGCTCTCGCTGACCATCCGTCTGTTTGCCAACATGTTTGCCGGCGACATGGTCACGCTGGTTTTCTTTTCGCTGGTGCCCGTGGGCGTTCCGATTCTTTTCCTGGGACTGCACGTCGGAGTGTCGCTTCTGCAAACCTACATTTTCGTGCTGCTGACGACGGTGTACTTGCAGGGCGCGGTGGCCGACGAGCACTGAGTTGTGCGACACGGTTCGAATTTGGCAGGGCCGTTCAGCGTGAGGGCGTCTGCAAGGGATGACGTCAACCACCCACTGGCGGCAATTCATAAAAGGAGAAACACAATGCGTACACTGAGCAAGCTGTTCATGGCACTATCCGTACTTTCGTTTGCCGTCCCCGCGTTTGCGCAGGGTGCGGCTTCCAGCGGTGGGACCAACTGGGTCGCAATTTCCGCCGGTTTCTCGATGGCCTTTGCCTCTGGCATCTGCGCTCTGGCCCAAGGCAGGGCTACTGCAGCAGCGGCGGAAGGACTAGCGCGGAATCCCGCGGCTCGTCCTGGCATCCAGTTGGCGCTGATCTTGGGTCTGGCGCTGATCGAGTCACTCGCTCTGTACACCCTGGTCATCATCTTCGCCAAGGTGAAGTAGTACAGGAGCGGAGGGCGAGACGCCCTTCGGCAAGCTCAGGGCAGGCTCTCGCGACAGCCGGCGGGGACCCCTTCGACTTCGCTCAGGGCAGGCTGCCGGCGCTACAAACTAAAAGCCTCTGCCCAAAGGCGGAGGCTTTTGTTTCTTGACGGCTGGGCACTAAGAGCTGATTCCTTACACCTTGCGCTCTCCGCCCCACTCCTCGCCTTTGTTCTTCGCGGCATTCAGCGCGTCGACCAGCAGGCGGCGGAGCCGGTAGCGGCTCTCCAAATCCGTGTTCACGATTTCGAAGCCAACCTCGTTCACCCGCGCCCGCCGCAGCAGCACATGGGCGCGGATCTTGGCCCGCATCCCCACAGCGATTTCCAGGTCCGCTTCGCTGCCGATACGCAGGTTGTCTTCCTTCGTTCCCATGCCGCCGCCCAGGCTTAGTTCGCGAATCATAATCTTCGACTTGCCCCACGAACTGCCGATCGTGCCCATTACCGTTTTTGCCAGGACTAAGCGCTCATAACGCCGCTGCCGCACCCACGGACAGGCCGGAGCCATATCGAGCGGGGCAATTGCCAGTTCCGCCGGTTCCAGACCACTGTCCGAGAGAACCTGCGAGCTGTACCGCGGATCGGTCTTCGACAAAGCCTGCGCCGCGGCGATTCTTAACTCGCGATGATGCACGAAGCCAAAAGTCTTCTTGGCTTCCAGAATTTCCCGCAGAGTTGCCACCGCCTCCGCATCTTTCAAGCGCCCCAGCGACTCAATGGCTTTCAGTTGCACGAAGGGCGAGCGCGACGCGGCTTCTCCGGGCCGTGCCATGGCGATCAGCGGAGGGGTTGCGGTCAGGTCTCCACTCATTCCGATTTCGTCGACCGCCTCGGGCAATACCAGCGGATCCAGAATCTCCGCCAGCTCGAGCAGGGTGCGCCCGCGATCGGGCGCCGCGCCATAGGCAATCTGCCGCACCACAACATCGTGATAAAAGCGGTTCCACTCCGGCATGCGCACGGGCAGCAGTTCCAGCAACGTTCCCACGTCGAGCCGGCTGACGAGGCCCACCGCGCCCGAGGCCTGCCGGGGCTGACCGGTACGCAGAATCTCGCGCAACTGCAGCAGCACCGGCGATCCCAGCTGGGTTACCATTTCGACCATGCGGTCGCATTCGTCGCGTCGCATGCAGCGGAAAAACCTGTCGGCCAAGTGCTCCGCTCCCGCCTGGGTCGTGCGCCGCAGGACCGACACCAGCTCCGCAGGAATGGGATCCAACTGCATCGCTTCCTCAATGAACTCAGGCAGCCGGTTTTCCACACCCACGCGCGGACGCAGGTCATTGATGAGCACCGGGCGCTCCATGCTGATGTGCTCCATCCCGGCACAGACTTCGTTGACGGCGGCGTAGTTCTTGGCCGCACTGGCTTCCTGGCTCAGGCGCACGAACGCCGCACTCAGCAGGCTTTGCAGCTCAGGGTCTTTCTCGGCAATGAGTTGTTCGCTCAGCTTGCGGACGGCCTGGCCCATGGGCTGCCCGCCCAGCCGCGCGTAGAGGTCGGCCAACTGGCTCAGGCCGATGGCGGTGCGGCGCCGCGGTTCCACATCCTTAGAGGTCAGACAACCCGAGTAGTTGTTCAGAATTTCGCCGGCGCTTTGCTTGTCGTCCCGCTCCAGCAGCACTTCTACGAATTGCCGCAGGTTGCGCGGAGGCACGCAGGGTGCTTCGTGCGAGAGCAGAACGCTCTTTTTGCCCGACTCGGGCACCTCCGCCCAGAACATGCGATCCAGGATGTCGGCGTGCGACTCCACCAGGATCCCGGCCTTGCTCATCTTTTCTTCCTGCAGCTTCAGGATGGAGCGCAACGAGTCCATCTGCCGGCTCATGTGCTCCATCATCTGGTGGACCGCGTTGACCTTAACTTCGCCTTTGGAATAGCGCTCGAGGGCGAAGCGAATTGCCATGTGCTCGGCGGCCTTCATCAGCAGAGGCGTGTCTTCTTCCTCCGCCGACGCTTTCGCCGCCAGACTGCCCAGCAACTGCTGCAGGTTCAAGCGCGTATTCGGATCGGCCTCGACCAGTTCCTTCTGGATGTCTTCTTCTTTGACGTTCGGATCTGTCTGCACCTGCCCAAACCGCGTCAGCAGGCGGATGGCCTGGATCACTTCCTGTTCCTGCAGCGGAACCATGCCGCCGGTCCATGCTGGGGCCGCGCCAGCGGCTGCGCCGCCTGCAGCAGCAGCTTCTGGACTGCCGTCTGGAACCCATCTTCCCTTGCCTTTGGGCATGTTCGGTACGCTGCCCAAGGGAACCATGGGGACTCCGGGAGCAGCCCCTTGCCCACCGACGCCTCCAGTTCCACCACCTCCGCCACCGCTACTTGCGTTCGCGCCTTCGGCTGCGGCGATCAGCTGCAACAACTTCTGCGGATCGTTCAGCCACTGCTTGAATTCCGGTCCCAGCGTCTGGGCCGCGATCTGCGCCGCGATGCTCACATCTCCAGTCAGCGGATCGGCAGCTACAAATTTCACTTCATTGATTTTGATCGTGCCACCGTGCTTGTTCCCGGCCAGCGCTTCCTTGATCTGCTTCGACACATCCTGGGCTTTCGATCCTGCCACCGTGAACGCCCGCACCAGGCGAATGAAGTCTTCCTCGGTCACGTCCCGGGAGAAGTGCAGGCTGGCGAGTCCGGCGGTGTTCAACAGCGTGGCGAAGCTGCGCTCTGCGTTCCCGGTTTCCAGCGGGATCCCGTCGAGCAGCAACTTATTGTCGGAAACGCCCAGCAGGAAGCCCTGGTCGCCGGTGGTGGGCAGCCCCTGCTTTAGCTCATTCCAGGCCATTTCGAATTGCGCCTCAGTGCGCTTGTGTTCATAGCCATACATCCGCGCGTACTTGATCAGGATGTTGAGGCTGTGGACAAACGCGCGCGCCGACGCGGCACGTGCCCCTTGCGATGTGTTTGTGGCAGAGATAGCAAACTCCTCGGAAGCGCAAGTTTGAAGCTCAAGGGTAATGCGAAACAGTAAGGGCTAAAACGTTACCGAGGTAATAGGCGGTGACCCTGGGGTTTTCGCCCCAAGTGTGGAGCGGATACTCCTGCCTTGAGGTTGCCGTTATTTCTTGGGAACCCCTCAGAGATTCCCCGCACCGGACGAGCAACCGTGGAAGCAGCAACTTCAGTAGAATGATCGCGGATTCGTTTTCCCCGTCTACAGACATTGAAGACCACTACCAAAACTACGGGACTGCGTTACTGGATGCTGCGCGTGCTGCAAGAATGCGACCACGTGGCCGCCGACTTCAGCGCCGATCCGGTTCACGATTTGCGGGTTGCGCTGCGCCGGTGCCGCTCCCTGGCCGACGGCATGATTGCGATGGATCCCGATCGCGATTGGAAGGCCATGAAGAAGGCGGGCAAGCGCCTGTTCCAGCGCCTGGGCGCATTGCGCGACGTTCAGATCATGATGGAGTGGATTGAGAAACTGCATCCGAGCGCGATTGATGCGACGGTGCTCGCCGTATCGCCAGAGTTCGCCGCAGATTCCGGCAGCGCGGGCGAGTCGCCCGCGCCCACACGGACCCTGCGTGATCCCGCAGCTGACGTGTTGCTGCAGGTTCTTCGGGGGCGCGAAATCGAGCAGAAACGCGAAGCCCGTGGCGCTCTCGAAGCATTCGACCGCAAGCAGTGGCGGCAGTGGAGCCGGTCGCTTCCCCTGCGCGCCGCCCGCATTCGGCCGGGCAGCGTCGTGTTCAAGCATCTCGCTCTGGAACGCTGGACAGCCGCTCGCGAACTGCACACCCGCGCGCTGCGCAACCGGTCGCAGATTGCTTTTCACACCTTGCGGATTGGCATCAAGCGGTTTCGTTACATCGTGGAGAATTTCCTGCCCGCCGAACACAAGACCTGGAGCAACGACCTGAAGCACATGCAGGATTTGCTCGGCGAGGTGCACGATCTCGACGTGTTGTGGGCGACGGCGCTTTCGTGCCATGTTTTTCCCGATGAAGCTTCGCGTAGAAGTTGGCACGCGCAGATTGTGGAAGAGCGGACCAGGCGGATCGACGAATATCGCCAGAAGACGGTCGGACAGGACTCGTTGTGGAACGTGTGGCGCGCTGGTCTGCCGCAGGGGAAACAGATTGAGGCCGTGGCGACGCTGCGCATGAAGTTGTGGGCGAAGGCGCTTGATCCTGATTTCGTCCACTCGGAACGCGTGGCGCGCCTTGCACTGCAACTTTATGACGGCCTGCTGGCCACAGGATTGATGGATTTCGCGAATGCCGCCGAAGCGCGTTCCAGCCTGCAAATCGCAGCCCTGCTGCACGATGTTGGCAAGTCCGAGGGGAACAAGGGGCATCACAAAACCTCGTTCGATCTGATCCGCAGTCACAGCAATCCGCTGGGGTGGAAACCGGAATACCTGCAGCGGGCGGCGATCATCGCGCGCTTTCATGGCGGAGCTTTGCCCGCGCGCAACCACAAAGTTTTGCGCGATTTGCTGCCTGACGAGCAGAAGATTACGATTCAGCTGGCCGCGATTCTCCGGTTGGCAAATGCGTTCGATGCGGCGCACGACGGCCACATCCGCCGCGTGAAGATCGAAAATGTGGATGCGGGAAAGCGGCGGACGAATGGCTTTCTGCGGAAGCCAGCGAAGTTGCCACCGAACCAGGCTCTGGTCATCGCTGCTGAAGGGTTCGTGGCTGGCAGTGCGACCGCGCAAGCCGTCGCCGCCGAAAGATATCTGCTGGAAACGGTGCTGCGGAGGCCGGTCGCAGTGAAGGCGATGAGCGCCGGGCTTCGTCGGGTTCCTGTTGAAACGAAAGTCGCGCTGCGATCGCCGAAGATTCTCTCCGACTCTCAACGTCTCGCCTGAGCGGGAAACCTCGCAGTCACTTTTCCACCGCCCGATACCACGTAGACTGTCCCCATGACTCACCCTCAACTGGTGGAACGGGCGGTGCGCTGGCTGCGGTTGTATCGCTGCGGCGTGGTGCTGTCGGAGCAGGCCTGCGTCAGCGGCGAGATGCCCGACGCCATTGGATGGAAGCGGGCCAGCCATTCCGTGCTGGTGGAGTGCAAGGTCACGCGCGCGGATTTCCTGGCGGATCGCGATAAACCCTTTCGGCAGAAACCGGAACAGGGAGTCGGCTGTGAACGGTTCTACCTGACTCCGCCCGCGCTGGTGGAGGTTGAGGAACTGCCCGCCGGTTGGGGATTGCTGGAGTACCGGCGCGGACGGATCGAGATGCTGCAAGCCTCGGCCAAGAATCTGCGCACGGCCCGGGGCTTCGGCTACGAAATGAATCTGCTCCTGGCCAGCCTGCGGCGAGTAGAAGTGCGCATTGAGCCGCAGAGCATCACCGACTTCCTGAAGTGGAAGAACCGCATGGCTGAGTACAACCGCGGCACGCTTCCGGAGGGTTTGGAGACTGCCGAAGAAGAGTCGAATCTTTTTCTCGAACCGGAGGTCTCGCCTCGATCGAACGCAGCGAAGGCGTGAGTGCAGGAATTCCGCTGCGGCAGTTGGCACAATGCCGGGCTCCTGTCGGAGGTTTGCCCTTTGGGCATCTCTCTTCCTTACATATCCCGCCGGCCTTCCATCGCTTTCAGCATCGTGATTTCGTCGGTGTATTCGATGTCGCTGCCGACGGGGATGCCCATCGCGATGCGAGTGACCTTCACACCGGCGCGTTTGAGTTGCTGCGAGAGATACGTCGCGGTCGCTTCGCCTTCGACTGTGGGGTTGGTGGCGACAATGACTTCGTCGACGTTGCCGGCGTCGACTCGGGTGATGAGGTTCGAGATGCGCAGCTGTTCGGGGCCGATGCCGTGCAGAGGAGAGATAGCGCCGTGCAGCACGTGAAAGACTCCGTTGAAGTGCTTGGTCTTTTCAATGGCCGCGATGTTGGTGGGTTCCTCGACCACGCAGACCAGGCGCTGGTTGCGGGTTGCGCTGGTGCAATAGACGCAGGGGTCGACGTCGGTAATGTTGTTACACACCGAGCACAGGCGCAGGTTAGCCTTTACGTCGCGCACGGCGGCGGCGAGGGCTTCGGCGTCTTCGTCGCTGGATCGCAGAATGTAGAAGGCCAGGCGCTGGGCGCTTTTCGCGCCAACGCCGGGGAGTTTTTTCAGTTCGTCGATCAGGCGCGACATCGGTTCAGCAAATTTCGACATTCTTACTTTTCCTGTTGTCGCTTGTCATTCTGAGCGAAGCGAAGAACCTATGCAACTTTGCCCCAAAATGCATAGGTCCTTCGCTCCGCTCAGGATGACTGTATCGTTGTACTCATTGGGTCGCAGGGAACGTGTATTCGAAATCGTACGAGTGCTTTCCCGCGGCGATATTGATTGTCATCTTTCCAGCGATTCCCGCCAACTGGCCAGTGCCGGAGTCGGGGACCACGGTGACCGTGAGTTGCGGCGCACCTTGCGCCATGGTTCCGGAGTGCTGCAATATGAAGCTTCCGCTGCGGCCTTGCAAAGTCCCGGTAACCTTTTCGATGGCAACGTAGGCTCCGGAACCCTTGACGGCTGTGCCGGCGGTGAGCATCTGGCCTTTGGCGGTGGCCTCGAGATCGCCATGGTACTGTTTGTCGAGCATCATACGGCCGAGGAGAGGATCGTCGAATTTTTCGTCCGCGGGAATCACTTTTACGTCGAAGGGTCCGGTGGCGTGATTGGTCACGAGTGCCTCTTTCGGAGATGATGGTGCAGTTTGAGTTTCGCCGGGCGTTGACTGGAACAGCAACAGCATCATGCACAGACATACCGCCGTGCTCACCGTGATAGCCAATCTCTTCAATCTGATCCTCTGTGAGTCAAACCCGAATGCGATTGTCGTTGGGGGCCGGCCAACGCGCTGCAATCTGCTGACCGACAAAAAGTGCATAGGTCCTTCGCTTCGCTCAGGATGACAAAACAAGATCCCTACAGTCCGGGGATGCCGAGGCCGCCCAGCATTCCGCCAACAGTCGATTGCATCTGCGCGTCGACTTTGCGGGCGGCTTCGTTGACGGCGGCGACCACCAGGTCCTGCAGCATTTCGACGTCGCCCGATTTCACGGCCTCGGGATCGATGCGCAGGCTGAGCAACTGCTTGCGGCCGTCCATTTTGGCGGTGACGGTGCCGCCGCCCGATGTGGCTTCGACCACGGTGGCCTGCATTTTTTTCTGCAGGTCTTCATATTGCGATTTGGCTTTCGACATCAGCTCTTGCAGGTTGAATCCGCCCATAGAACCTCACGTTCCAATCTTTGTCGAACTCCGTTGTCATGCCGAGCACAGCGAAGAACCTCTGTAATCTATCGCTCGACGCACAATTGCAGCAGGTCCTTCGCTTCGCTCAGAATGGCAAGGCTCACCGCTTTTCCTTGTAATCGATCACGGTACGAATTTCCGCGTTGAACTTTTCCTGCATGCGGCGAACGACTGGGTCCTGCTCGGCGCGGCCTCGGCCTCCGAGGCCGGAGGGACGCGGGGCGTCGCCGTTGCGCTTGTTTTCTTGCGGGGCGACTGTCGCACCGGGAACGACTCTTAACTTTACTGCGCGGCCGAGAACTCCGCTGGCGGAAGCAATGGCGAGACGCCGCGCATCGGGGCCGAGCGACATGTCGATTACGGTTTGCGACTCGGCGATTTTTATGACGAGTTCGTTGCCCTGCACGCTCCACTGGCCGGCCGAGAGCATGGAGACCAGGATGCGCTGGTTGCCGTCGGTGAGGGCTTGCAGAACGGCGTTCTGGAGGCGGTCCATTGGCGGGGGCGCGGCAGACGTGGCCAGAACCGGTTGCGCTAGAGACGCTTGCGCTTCGGGCTTCGGTTCGGGAACCGGTGGTTTGGCGGCGTCGGCAGAAGCGTAGCTAGCTGCGTCTCTAAGATCGGTCGACGGATCTGCAATCGGTTCGCGCAGCGGGGCGGGCGCGGCCGAGCCCATAATGACTGGCTCGGGGGAACTGGCCGCGGATACTATGCGCGGGCCGGCCACGGGATCGGACGAAGCTTCCTGCCGCGGAGTACCTTTGCGGGCAGAGTCGGCCGCAAACGGAGAAACAAAACTTGGGCGTGCGGCGGGAGTAGGCTCTGAGCGGCGCGTTTCGCTCTGCGCCGTCCCGACAATGGCTGGTCGAGCAGGCGGCCGCTGCGCGTTGGTTGTAGGAGCGGAGGCTACATCGCTGAGCAATTGTTCGATGGGCAGCAGCTTTTGCGCATGCGCCATTTTCAGCAGGCCGAGTTCGAGGTGGAAGCGTTGTTCCTGTTTGTAGCCCAGCTCGCCGTGGGTGCGGAGCATGATCTGGAGGTGGCGGGTAAGATCTTCTTCGCCGAATAACGCGGCGACGCGTGCGACGCGTTCGCGTTCTTCGCTCGAAACCTGCAGCAACGCAGAATCCTTGCCCGCAATTTTCGCGACCGTGGCGTTGCGCAGAAAACGCACCATCTGCCGCGCGAAGTGAGTGGGGCTGTGACCTTCGCTGATCAAATGGTCGACCTGGCGAAGAACTTCTTCGCTGCGGCTCTCCGACACGGCTTGCATGACCTGCTCCAGAATATGAGCTGGGGCGGCGCCCACCAGATTGCGCACCGAGTCGGCGGTAACGCGTCCGCTGGCGGAAGCGATCGCCTGATCGAGGATGGAGAGCGCGTCGCGCATGGAGCCGTCGCCGGCTTCGGCGAGCAGGGCGAGAGCATCGTCGTCGGCTTCGATGTTTTCGCGCGTGACCAGGGCGCGCAACTGGGCGACGATGGCGTCAAACTTTACGGCGCGGAAGCTGAAATGCTGGCAGCGCGAGCGGATGGTCTGCGGAATGTCTTCGGGC
The DNA here is from genome assembly GCA_052148475.1 of Candidatus Sulfotelmatobacter sp. GTDB lineage: Bacteria > Acidobacteriota > Terriglobia > Terriglobales > Acidobacteriaceae > Sulfotelmatobacter. Next base: position 27,033 of record JBKQID010000055.1, read on the forward strand.
TGCGTGGTGGCGAGCATGAAGACGATGTGGTCGGGCGGCTCTTCGAGAGTTTTAAGAAGAGCGTTGAAAGCCGCGTCAGTAATTTGGTGCGCTTCGTCGAGAATGTAAATCTTGAAACGATCGCGGGCCGGGCGATAGCGGGCGGCTTCGCGGAGTTCCCGGATTTCATCGATGCCGCGGTTGGTGGCGGCGTCGATTTCGATGACGTCGACGGCATTGCCGGCGCGAATCTCGGTGCAGCTTTCGCAGATGCCGCAGGGCTCCGCGACGGGCTTATCTTTCGACCGGCAGTTCAGGGCCATGGCCAGAATGCGGGCGACGGTGGTTTTGCCGATGCCGCGGTGGCCGCTGAAGATGTAGCCGTGGGCGGAGCGTCCCTGCTCGATGGCGTTTTGCAGGGTGCGGGTAACGTGCTCTTGTCCGATAACCTCGGAGAATTTCTGCGGACGGTATTTGCGGGCCAGGACGGTATAACTCATGGGCGGAAGACACGATTATACGCAAAACCTGAACCCCAGCGGGCACAGAGACCAGCGAGGAAGGTCGGGGTTGCGAAGCGGCGTGCCACACGATAGGCTGGTGCGACAGAATTTATGTGCGGAAGCGGCTGGGGCGCGGATTCTACGAACGGCCGCAAAGGAGTGTGACGATGCAATTGAAACTGACGAAGCGAACGGTGGATGGCATTCTGGCCATCGAGGCTAACGGGCGGATTGTGTTTGGGGAAGAGTCTTCCCTGCTGCGAGAAGAGGTGAAGCGGGCCATCGCGGATGGAGAAAAGCGCATTGTGCTCAACCTGGGCGAGGTCAGCTACATCGATTCTGGCGGACTGGGGACGCTGGTGGGGCTGCATACTTCGGCCCATATCGCCGGGGGCACAATCAAACTGGCGAACCTGACCAAGCGCGTGGGAGATCTGCTGCAGGTCACCAAACTGCTGACCGTGTTTGAAGTACACGACTCGGAGTATGAAGCGCTGGAAGCTTTCCGGAAAGCGGCGTAGCTCGGCGTCTCTCGAAAGTCAAAATTCGCATTTTAACGTCGCAAAGAACGCGACGTTAGAATGGGACACCCGGTTGTAGGGATCCCTTCGACTTCGCAAGCCGGTGCGCTTGGGCGAACCGGCTTGCTGCGCTCAGGATGACAAACAGGAAGACGGACAGAGATGGGGCGATGCGTCTGCGGATTGAGCAGGCGGTGCGGGCGATTCCGCGCGGGAAAGTTTCGACGTACGGCGGGGTGGCGCGGGCGGCGGGATTTCCGGGGGCGGCGCGGCAAGTAGCAGCGACTCTGCGGCGCGGATTTGGATTGCCCTGGCAGCGGGTGCTGGGCGCGGGCGGCCAGATCAAGCTGACCGGCGACTCGGCCATCGAGCAACGGTTGCGGTTAGAGGCCGAGGGCGTGCGCTTTCGCGGGCGGCGCGTGGATATGAAGGCGCATGAATGGAAGGTGCCGACGAAACGGTCCGCGAGGTCGCCTCATGTCCCGTGAAGTGAGATTCGAAGGCCTCACTGAAGCAGAAATCCTGAACCTTCCGAAGGACCACGTAGAGGCTCTCATCTTAATTGGCGAGCCGCTTGTGTTCCGAGCAGGATCGGCCGTAATCCTCGGTAGTTTCAGGATCAGATCAAACCGGTTGATCATTGAGCTTGCGCAGATTGAAGGCGGAGGTGAAGGCGTATTGATATCGCTCGCATCGCTAACTCAGCGATATGCCAAGTTAAATGGCCTGCCGGAAATAGAATGGATTGTTCATGCAGTTTCCTGTGCCAAGCCGAATGCCAAGCTCCGGCGCGTTCTCGAGCGCCGAGGGTTCGAAGCCAAACAAGTCGAAGGGGTGGGTGAGGCCTACCACTTCACCGACTCGATCTGAAATCATCCGGCGCCTTCACTTCTTGAATTGCGGATCGATCTCCACCTGATATCCCGTAACCATTTTGTTGGTTTCGTTGGCCATGCCAACGACGGCCATCAGCTCTTTGAACATAGCGTCGGTCATGCCTTTCTTCTGGGCTGAAACGGTGTGCGACGCGATGCAGTAGGCGCACTGGTTGGTGACGCTGACGGCGACGTAGATCATTTCTTTGGTCAGCGGATCGAGCGCACCGGGGGCCATGATTTGTTTGATATCTTCCCAGGTACGCTTGAGGGTGGCTGGATCGTGGGCAATGGCCTTCCAGAAATTGTTGATCCAGTCGGTCTTGCGGGTGGTCATGATGTCGTCGTAGATGGCGCGGACTTCCGGGGATGCATCCTTGTATTCGATGAGGCCGAGGGTCGACATGAAGTCTCCTTGCTTTGAATTCATTTCACCACAGAGTCACAGACACACAGAGAAAAACGAAGCGCGAAAAAGGATTTCTCTGTGACTCTGTGGTGAAAAATGTTAGGCAATTTTGCGTCGGACGGCAGCATCTTGGCGACCGATACGTAACGCGTTACGTGTCGTCTCTCACGGGAGCTCTCCGCTTAGCAGTCTTCCTAACTGCGACGCTGGAACTCGCACACCTACATAGAAATGGCCGAACAGGGCGTAGACGGCGCTGACTTCGTCGAAACGCATTTCGTAGATCAGCTTCTTGAAGACCAGCGGCTCGTCGGCGAACAGATCAACGCCCCATTCCCAGTCGTCGAATCCGATCGAGCCGCTGATAATCTGTTTGACCTCTCCGGCATAGCGACGTCCGATGAGCCCGTGGTCGTTCATCTGGCGGGCGCGCTCTTCGATGGGCAGCTTGTACCAGTTCTTGTCTTCGCCGCGGCGGCGATCCATGGGATAGAAGCAGGCGTAACGCTGCGGCGGGATCTCAGGGTAGAGACGCGGACGCATGGCGTCTTTATGGCGTTCCAGTTTGCTAGCGATCTCGGCTTTCCACTGCTCGGAATGCGGCTCGATGCCCTGATCGGTGAGCTCTTTGTAGATCTTGAGTGTGGACTCGTAAAGTCCGAGTTCGATGATGGAGAGATAGGACGTCGTGGGCTCGAGGTAATCACTGAGGCGGAGATTGGCTAGCTTCAGTTCAGCCTGGTTCAGATCGGCGAACGATTCGCGGAAGTGGATCAACATGAGGTCGCCCTTGTGCCCGATCAGTGAGAAAAGAGCGGATTGGCCGGCCGACTTGGTCTCCATGGCAGTGAGGGCGTCGGACGCCTCTTTCGCGATCGCCGATTTTTCAGGCTCGGGCAAGGCGCGCCAGGCGGGCCAGCGGAGGCGCATCATCTGATGCAGAACGCTGTAGCCTTCGGTGGTGAGCGGCACGGCGGGGATTTCCGCGGCAACTTGCGGGCGAGGTTGGTGCGTGGTGGTCATGCGGGCCTCTTTCGAGCTCTTTCTACGAACTCTTTCGAACTGGGCTTACGGGAGCAAAAGAGTATTGTACGCGGCGGGAAGGGAGACCAGAAAATACCGTGGGGCCAACGCTCCCCCGCCTTGGCCCCACGGTTTTCAGTGCAAGCGCCATCGGTCATCAGTCGATGGCGCTTTCGGTTGAGCCGCCACGGATTGCGGCCCAGCCTGGCTGTGTCCGTCCCACGCCTCCCCCGAAGCGTGGGACGGATTGCCTAAGGGTTCACCTTCTGCGACAGCGCTGTGGATGTGCTGTCGTCGAAGTTCGAATCGCCGCTGTACACCGCGGTAATCGAGTGTGTCCCCTCCGCCAGCGACGTTGTGGCAAACGTCGCTTTCTTGCTGGTTAGCGTCGCGGTGCCCAGCACCGTGGCGCCATCCATAAACGTGACCGTTCCGGTTGGCGTTCCCGCCCCGGGGGCTATGGCCGCTAAGGTGGCTGTGAACGTGACCGTCTCGCCGGAAGTGGACGGATTCGGCGAGGACGTGAGTGTGGTTTTCGTGCTTGCCTTGTCCACTATTTCGGAGAGCGCGCTGGATGTGCTGGTGAGGTAGTCGGCACTGGCCACATACACGGCAGTGATGCTGCCAGTTCCGGTTGTGAGTTTTGTCGTAGCGAAGGTCGCAACTCCACTGGAGAGTGCGTGCGACCCCAGCAACGTCGATCCCTCATAGAAATGCACCGTACCGGTGGGAGTTCCCGAACCCGGGGCTGCCGCCGTGACGGTGGCTGTGAGCGTAACTGACTGGCCAAAGACGGCTGGATTCACCGAGGATGCGAGCGAGGTTGCGGTGGCCGCCTTGTTCACGACTTGTGAAAATGCGGGCGAGGTGCTGCCGACGTAGTTCGAATCGCCGCTGTACACGGCGGTGATTGCGTGCGTCGCCACGGTGAACGAGGAGGAAGTGAGCGTCCCTGTTCCAGTGCTGCCGACCGTGACGGTGGCGAGGACGCTAGTCCCAGCCTTAAACGTCAGAGTGCCGGTAGGTATGGTGGTGCCGTGCGAGATGGTAGCCGTGAGCGTGACGATTTGGCCGTACACCGACGGATTCGCGGAAGAAGTTACGACGGTGGTCGTTCCGTTTTCCACCACCTCGGTCAGCGCACTCGACGCGCTGGCCACGAAATAGGTGGATCCCAGGAAGGACGCGGTGATCGAATGATTGCCGCTGGTGAGCTTCGAAGTGCTGAAGTTCGCCATTCCGCCCGACAGTGCGGCCGTACCCAGCACGGTTGCGCCATCCTTAAATGTCACGCTTCCGGTCGGTGTGCCCGAAGTCGCCGACACGGTGGCGGTGAACTTCACCGCTTTCCCAGAACCCACCGGGTTCGGTGACGCCGAGAGGACGGTGTTGGTGGTGTTGGTGATCCCGAAGGTGAGCGTCTTGGCACTCTCTACGTTGCCGGCGACGTCCACAGCGTAATACTTCACCGTGTTCACGCCGTTCTTCCCTAGGAGGAAAGATGAGGAGTACGTCGTGAGTGTTCCGCCGTTGGCTTGGAAGTAGATATTCGCGACGCCGCTCCCCGTAGAGGGGGATCCAGCGTCGGTCGCTGCGAGAGTAACCAGAGCCAGGTTCTCGTATTCCGAGCCGACCAGTGTGCCGGTCACGCTTGCCGTGGCAACCGGAGGAACGGTGTCATAGCAGAGCGGCCCGTAGGTTGAAGTGATGGTGCGGCCTTCATTGTCCCAGGCTTCGACTTTCACGGTGTGGCAACCCTGGCTGACGCCGCCCGAACAGGCGTCGGCGACAAAGGCGAGACAACCTTTGGTGCCGAAGGCGTATTCCGGACCGCTGTAGAACGAGTTGCCGGTGCCGCCGTGCGCTGCGTTTTGGGGATCGGCAGGAATGGAGTCCCAACCCTGGGTGAACCCAGCCACGCCCGGTGCGGGCAGGCCGCCGCTGCCAGCGTCGGAGACGGTCCAATCGACTTGCTGGTTGGAGTTGTACCACGTGCTGGTCGCCGGACCAGAGAAGGCGACCGAGGGGTTGCCATACGCGGGAATCAATTCCCAGTTAATGCCCCAGGCCAGCTGCATCATATTCGCCGAGCCCCAGCCGGTAGCCAGGTCAAAGCCAGTGCCCGCGCACCAGGGCGTGAGGTGGTTCTTGGCGGTGATGTCGTTGGATGTGCAGCCCGTTGTGATGTCGTAGAAGGGATTGTGAGGCGCGCCCGACCCGCCATCATAGTAGATGTACGGATTGGGATTGCCGACCGGAGTGCAGTTATCGGTGCCTGAGCCGCAAATAGGGCCGATGTAGTTGAGGTAAGTGTTCTCCTGGGCAAAGAATCCGGCCAGCTCAGGAGCCACGATGCTGGTGCCGCCCACGGGGCTCAGCTTCCCGTTGTAATAGTAGTTCTGCCCGATGCCGCCTGCGTTGAGTGCGAGGTCGGGTTCCAGGCGCATGGTGCCGAGCGCGGCCAGAGCGGGGTACCTGCTCTGCCACGAAGGCTGAGACCAGAGCTGGCTTACGCCGCCGCCTCCTCCGCCGTCGTTCTTGCTACAACTGCCCTTGGCGGTGCCGCCCGTCCATGCCTTCTCGTAGTCCCAATCTCCGTTGGAGTACAACATCAGCGCGGTGCCGCCGGCGGCGACAAAGTTGTTATCGGAGGCCGGGAAATTGACCGAAACCGTGGCGCAGTCGCCGGTTGTTCCTTGATCGTCGGCATCTCCGATCAGCGTCCAGCCCTGTCCCGTCATGCTGTTGAAGATGGAGTGAGCAGGCACCTCAAATACGGTATAGAGAGTTCCCGAAGTGACCTCAGCTCCGCTCCAACTGGTGGATACGACCTTCGCATGGTCGTCCGTCAGTATGAAGTTGTACAGGTCCAGAAAGGTGCTGACAAGATTGTTGGCACCTTCGTAGATATAGACGTGCGCGGTATCAAGATAGGAGCCGTAGCTGTTGGATGTGGCAGTGGAATACTCCGTGTCCAGCGTAGCCTCATCGTCGACTGCAACGCTGGGGCAGCCGCTCGTTCCAACCACGCACTCCGAGGGCGGAGTGCCGGTGCCGTCGATGTTGTAGGGGGTGTAATTCCAGGCAAATCCATAGGTCGTGAAGAACGTGTTTACATCGCTGCCGTTGAAACCTGCGTAAGTGGCCAAGGCGATAGAGGAGACAGCAGGTGAGCCGGTAGAGTCGTTATGCACGTTGCAGCAGTGGCTGAAGCGCTCCAGGCCGTCCCAGTTATAGGCTTGCGAAGTGAAGATGTCCCCGGGGTCGGCATAGCCATTGGTAAAGCCGGGTCTCGGCGAGGGCATACCGGCGGCGCGAGCGGCGTAAACTGCGGCCGAGCTCTTGCTGGGATCACCGTCGCCATGCGACGAGATGCCCTCGGCATAGACCGGGCCGGCCGCATAATCTGCGCCTTTGGCCTTTCTGGCTTCGGGCATGCCACCATGGAGCCTGTCGATACTGTTGAGGCCCGCGACGGAATAGAGGATTCCGCCCAAGTTGGAAGGCACGACGGGATCGCGGTCATTGGAAAACTCGACCTCGCTTCCGACCTGATAATTGTTGATGACGACGCCGAAGGCCTTCTCGATCACTGCGACGGGAGCTTCCACATCCACCAGCAGGCGGTTGGCAAAGCGATTGGTCACGGTGAGGCCCTGGCTGGTGGCCCAGTCCACGACTTTTTGTTCGTCTTCAACGGAGGGCGCGAAGCGGGCGTTCCATTCCTCGGGAGTTAGAAACTTGTGGAAGTTAGGCGAGCCCTTAGTTTCCAATTCCGCAAGGAACTCTTCTTCTTCAGCCAAGTGCGGCGGCTGCAGAGCCAGCGCCAGACGCAGCTTTTGAGTCGGATCGTAAGGGCTCATCAGGATCGCCGAGCCGTTTTCAACTTTCTCGTTCACATGGTGAGGTAGTGTGACTTGCCCGTAGGCGCCGGTTAACAAACACAGGGCCGACAGCAAAACTAGCGCGAGCTGCGTTTTCAACTTTTTCATCATTTTCTCCAGATGTTCTTGTCTACAGGAAATGAACTGCGAATCTTGCGTTTTCTGGGCGCCCCCCGCGCACAGGATGTCACGCCGAAATTGGACCCCCGGGAAGACGAAGCCGCGTCTGTTCCGCCTGTTCCGGAGCCAGCTTGCTGCCGCACAGCGGGCAGGTATCGAACCCCGCCACCCCCACATCCCCCAGGATCACCGTGGTACCTTGGCGCTCGACCGTAACCTCGGTGCGAACCGTGCGGGTGGCCGGGTTCCGCGTGGACCGCTCGGAACGGAAACCACTTGCCCGCTGGCTCAACCATTGGTAAAGTCGCTTCGTGCTAAGCCCCCTCAACTCGCCGCAAATCTTGCGGCAGCCGCGGAAAAAAGGCCAGTCATTCGTTATCAAAAGTTCTCAAGAGTTGTAAATGTTCCCGATGTCAATGAAAGCAGGGGAGATATTCCAATTCGGGAAGTTTCAGATTGATGCCCGGGCGCGCACCCTGCGGCGGGAAGAAAAGCCTGTCACGCTCAACTATCGGGCCTTCGATGTGCTGCTGTACCTGGTACAGAACCCGGGAAGGGCTCTCACCAGGGACGAACTGCTAAAGAATGTCTGGCACGACACCTATGTGGACGAGCACAACCTGGCCCAGAGCATCTCGGTGCTCCGGAAGGCGCTAGAGGAGAAACCGGGCGATAACAACTTCATCGTCACTTTGCCCGGCCGGGGATATCAGTTTGTTTCACAAGTCCAGGTGATTGCACCAGACAGCCTGGCTGCCCTTCCGGAGGCTGCAGCCCTCGCCGGCCAAGTTTCGACCGTCCAGGGCTCCACGGGCGTGCTGATCCAGCAGCAGACGATCCGAACCAGCATCGTTACGGAGGAGAAACACCAACTAGGCTTGCCAGCACCGCGAAATCGGTCGGTGACGATACTGATCGCGATCCTAGTCGTACCTGCGCTGGCGGTCGCAGGATACTACCTGTGGATCCAATCTCACCGAGTCCAGCCACCAGGGAACTCAGCGGACGCGCGTCCGGCGTTAGCCTTATCCCTGCCGCCCCGGCGCTCCATCGCGGTTCTCGGCTTCCGCAATCTGTCCGGCCGTCCCGAGGAAGGCTGGATCTCCACGGCCCTGGCGGAAATGTTGAGCACCGAACTGGAGGCTGGAGAGAAGCTGCGTCTGGTTTCCGGGGAAGACATCGCGCGCACCAAGCTCGAACTACCTCTGGCCGACGCTGACAGCCTCTCCCGAGACACGCTGGCGCGATTGCACAAGGATCTCGACAGCGATCTGATCGTTCTCGGGTCCTACACCGCTCTGGGCGAAAAGCCGGGCACCCGCATCCGCCTCGACCTGCGCCTGCAAGATACGGTGGCCGGGGAGACGATCGCCGACGTCGCCGTGATTGGAGGCGAAGCGGACCTGTTTGACATGGTGACCCAGGCGGGTTCCCAGTTGCGCGAAAAACTTGGCGTGCAAGCGGTGTCTCCGGTCGAGGCTGTGAGTGTTCGTGGCTCTTTGCCTTCCAACCGTGACGCCGTTCGCCTCTATTCGGAGGGGCTTGCCCGGCTGCGTGTGTTCGATGCCCTGGACGCTCGGGATCTTCTGCAGCGCGCCATCGCCGCCGATCCAAAGTACTCGTTGGCGCACTCGGCTCTGGCTGAAGCCTGGTCGCGGCTGGGTTATGACAGGAAGGCGCGGCCGGAAGCCCAGCAAGCCTATGACCTCTCGACTAATCTTTCTCGCGAAGACAAGCTGATAGTGGAAGGCCGCTATCGCGATATCGATCATCAGTACCCGAAGGCGATCGAGGTCTATCGCGCTCTGTTCACGTTGTTTCCTGACAATGTCGACTACGGGCTAAAGCTGGCAGAGGTGCAAGCTCGCGGGCACAAAGGGAGCGACTCTCTGGCCACGGTCGAGTCGTTGCGTAAGCTTCCTCCTCCCGCTTCGGAAGATCCTCGGATCGAATTGGCGGAAAGTACAGGTTGGCGGGTGCTCGGCGATTTTAAGCATCAGGAAGCGCCGCTGAACCGCGCGGTCGAGAAGGCGAGGGCGCAGGGAGCCCGGCTGATCCTGGCGAAAGCTCTGCAAGATCAGGCTCTGTTATTTAACTTCCTTGGGCGAACACAGGATTCGATTGCTCTTTGCCGCGAATCCAAGGATATTTTCGCCGCCGCGGGGGACCGGCAAGGCGAAGCCAGTGCTTTACGCGCTTCGGCCGATGTGTTATCCGACGGCGGAGACCTGCCCGGGGCTATCCATTTGTACCAGCAGGCGGAAGTCATCTTCCGAGAAATCGGCTCCGAAGGCGGCGTGGCCAGCGTGCTCAACAATCTCGGCAGGGTTTATGAAAGAGAGGGCGATCTCGCCACCTCCGAAAAAATGTATCGCCAGGCCCAAGCCAGTTTTCGGCTCCTGGATGACAATGCACGCCTGGCAGTGGTTACTGGCAATGTTGCCCGGGCCCGAATGGAGCAGGGGGATTTGCCCGCGGCGATTCACCTATTTCAGGACCAGCTGCAGTTAGGGGATCCTTCGAATACCGAAAATGCAGCCCTCGCCGGCTACGGCATCGCGTACGCTCTCCAGATGCAGGGAAACCTCGCGGGCGCCAAGGAGGGATTTGAACGATCCCTCAAACTTTGGCAGGAGAAGAGCAATCGCAACGCCGCTGGGTACGCGATGTGGAGTATAGGAAGTGTGCTGCTCGAGCAGGCGGACTTGGCGGGCTCCCGCAAGATGTACGAGCAGGCGCTGGCGATCCGAAACACCGCGGGCGACACGCTTGCCATTGCCGAGACCCAGCTCGCGCTCGCGGATTTGTCGTTGGAAGAGGCGCATTCTCCCGTCGGAGAGGAGGCCGCAGTGCGGAAAACCCTTGAGATTTTTCAGGCACAGAAAGACCGCGATGACGAAACCGGCGCATGGTGCGTGCTCGCACGCGCTCTGATCGCACAGGGTAATGCGGCGGCAGCGAAAGATGCGGTGCAACACGCGAGGTCCCTCTCCGCCAAGAGCCAGAATCCAGGAATTCGGTGGCAGACCGCGCTCACGGCCGCGCAGATCGAGATCGCCGATAAGGATCTTTCCCACTCCGCCGGGATTCCGGCGAGCAAGGAACTGGCCGCCATCATCACCAAGGCGCGAGAGCTTGGTTTTGTTGGCATCCAACTCGATGTACGTCTCGCGCTCGCTGAAATCGAAATGAAAACTGGGCAAACAACCGCGGCGCAGGCGCACCTGACTGCCATCGAAGCCGACGCCAAAGCCAAAGGCTACAACCTGATCGCTCGCAAGGCGGACAGGGCTCGTACCGCCCGTTCTTCGTAGAAGTTTGCAGCCAAGAGGAAGCATTGAGCATTACTAAGCCAGATTTCGATGTCGCGATTATTGGCGGCGGGCCCGCCGGCTCGTCCATGGGCGCCTACCTGGCCAAGGCCGGCGTCAGCTGCGTAGTGTTTGAACGCGAACTGTTTCCCCGCCCGCATGTCGGCGAGTCCTTGGTGCCGTCCTCGACTCGCGTCTTCAAAGACCTCGACTTTCTTCCCCAGATGGAAGAGGCCAGGTTTCCACACAAGTTCGGAGCAGTCTGGACTGCCGACGATAAGCAAAAGGTTCCGTATCAAGTGGGATGGGAGGGTCTTGCTCCCGATTGTCATGCCGACATTCGCTTTGACGAGCGCGAACAGGCAGGAGTCGACAGGAATTACACCTACCATGTGGACCGCGGCAAGTTCGACCTGATGCTGTTGCAGCATGCCAACAAACTGGGCGCGGCCGTATATGAAGGGGTTCGGGTAAACGCAGTCGATTTCCATCCCAACGAACCGGTGGTCCGCTTCACCATGGGGCGGAACGGTAAAGAGATGGGCGTCAACGCCAGGATGGTTGTGGACGCCAGTGGCCGCAACACGTTCCTGGGAAACCAGCTCAAGCTCAAGGTGCAGGATCCCGTGTTCGACCAGTACGCAATTCACGCCTGGTTCGACAACTATGATCGCCGGGCGTTCTCCCGGCAGGATGATCAGCGGGACTATATCGTGATCCACTTTCTGCCCATTTCCAATACCTGGATCTGGCAGATTCCGATTACCGATACCGTGACCAGCCTGGGCGTGGTCACGCAGAAAAAAAACTTTGCGAAATCGAAAAGCGATCGGGAAAAGTTTTTCTGGGAATCCGTTGCCTCGCGCCCCATGCTGGAAGAAACTCTGCGCAAAGCCACCCGCATCCGTCCCTTCAAGGACGAAGGCGATTACAGCTATGCCATGACGCAGCTTTGTGGCGACGGCTTCGTCATGGTCGGCGATGCCGGCCGCTTCGTCGACCCGATCTTTTCGACGGGCGTCAGCATTGCGCTCAACAGCTCACGCTTCGCGCACAAAGACATTCTGGCTGCCCTGGAGAAAAACGACTTCTCGCGGCAAAGCTTCTCTACCTTCGAGAACACGCTGCGCGTGGGGACCAAGAACTGGTACGACTTCATCACGGTGTACTACCGTCTGAACGTGCTGTTCACCTACTTCATCAACGATCCCAAATACCGTCTGGACGTGCTGAAGTTGTTGCAGGGCGACGTGTACGACAACGACGCACCGCCGGTGCTGCAGCAGATGCGCACCATGGTGGCGGAGGTCGAGCAGAATCCGAATCATCCTTGGCACAAACTGCTGGGTGATCTCACGTCGAATGCATTCCGTCCGCAGTTCTGATCTTCGGATAACCTCGGGATCTAATCTCGGAAGAGGAACACAGCTAGGTTCGAGTGATACAATTTTCGCGGTCGCCGATGCCGACTCTCTTAGCGAGGATGTTTCGGGAAGCTGATCTTTGAACGCCACAATAACGAGGAGACAATACTTTTATGAAACGCACCATTCTTATCGTAGTCTGCCTGCTTAGCCTAGCTCTGCCGGCACTCCTGATGGCCAAGGAAAAGGCCGCCCCTGTGGACCTGAAGGGCATGAACAATGTTTTTCTCGGATGGGTCAATATGAGCCCCGAGGACTATCATCACCAGGGTTACTCCACCAAGGAAGAGTATCAGGCGGTGATCAACCACGCGAACACCGCATTTCAGGAAAGCTGCCAGAAGGCCTTTTCCGGACGGACGGTCACCGCAGCCAAAAACCCGGGCGACGAAAACACCGCGGGCAACGACGTCTACGTCAAGTTTTCTGACGTGGTTTATGACCACAAATATCGCCTTACCATCTCGGTTCATTTCATCGACCTGAAAACCAACGCGGAAATTGGATCGATTCCGAAAAAGACCTACAGCGCGCATTACTGCGGCCTTGAGGGTTGCATGATCAAGGAACTGGACAAGGTGAGCGAAGAATTGCAGAAGGAGTTTGCCGGCGGAAAATAGATAGCGGAGATGTCTACACAAAGCGTCGGGTTTTCCCCCGCTGCGAAATTCACGGATGGTCAACCCGCAGATGGCTCGCACTGGATTTCATTCTAAGGAGGTTCCTGGTATGAAATTTCGATTGAGCTCAGGCGTGGCACTGTCGTTTGTTCTCCTCTTTGCGCCCCTGGCCCTTCGCGCACAGTTGTCCTAGGAGGATCACCAGGCAGCCCAGCAAATGATATCGGGCACCCTATATTTGCGGTCGCAAGCCCCGCAAAAGTACGGCATGGGGCATTGGGGGCCCTATTCGCTGTCGATGCTGGAGGCTTCTCCGGCGGGACTCAGCACCGAGCGGAAGCTGGCCGAACCGCTCAAGTCCATCCCCGGGAATGCCTACCACCTCAAGCAGGAAGAAATCTATTGGGGATACCTGGCGAACACTCCCGTGAACCATTGCAAGCTGCAGTGGGAGAAAGGCACGAATGTTGTTTGGTGTGAGCGGGTAGATCCCAACACCGATGTCTCCGTTGACTTTATCGACGTCAAAACGCTGGACGATTTTACCAAGGCTTTTAACCTGACTTTTTCGAAAGTGCCGCTGCAGAACGAGCATCCGGAATGGTCCGCCGAAGTGCGGGAAGCGATTGCCGCGGGCAAGCTGGCGGTGGGAATGACCGCGGAGCAGGCCAGAATGTTGGTTGGCGCCCCCCTCAGCGTCTCCAACGGCGAGGATAACGGAGCCAAGACCGAGACCTGGCTGCTGCGACAGGATCCGGGCAAGGTCCTTGGATGGAATAAGAAAAGTGGGGCATGGAAGAAAGTGAGCACCCAAACCGGCTTCCCCGCAAGCGCGACCTTCAAGGATGGACGGCTGCAATCGATTCAACAGACTACAACGGCTCCCGCCCCGGCCGGAAAGTAGACAGAGGATCTCTGCGATGAAACGGCTGACGCTCGCTGCGACGCTGCTGCTGTTGTTCTGTATTTCTTTCCCGCTCCCCTCTATGGCGGCGCGTCACAAGGTGCCGCGCTTCCTGAACAAGGAATCGAGCGTGGACATGAGCAAGATGAATCACATCTTTGTCGGATGGGTCGACCTGGGCGCCGACGATTGGGCTCTTTGGGGCTACGAGAACAAGCAGGACTGGGCCGACGTTATTGCTTCCTTGAACTCCTCGTTTTCACGAAACCTGGTGCCTGGTCGAACCATTACTTCCGCCAAGGACAAGGGGGGACGAGAACGCGGAAGGCAACGACCTCTATATCAAATTTTCCGATGTCCGAGTCGACTACAACAATTATCACTTGATTCTCTCCATACATTTCATCGATCCAAAAACCGGCTCCGAAATTGCCACGATTCCGGTGAGACCTTATTACGGGAACGATTGGGGTCTCAGGAATTATCTGAAAGCGGCGCTGGACGAAGTCGGCACGAAGGTGCAAGTGGAAGTCACGGGCGAGAATCCAGCGAAAAAGTAGTCACTTAGTCCGTGGTGTGCCTGGTGACTCCCACGATCACCAACACGGCGCCCGTACCAGCCCAAATCGCTCCCGTGTCGCGCCATGCGATGTCCACGCATGAGCCGTTAGAGCAAGCTAGTTGCGTGTTCTCTCCGTGGACCAGCGCTACCGTCCCGGCGCCGAGCAGGCCCGCGCCCACGATCGTCAATATCTTTCCCGTCTTGCTCCAGTGCCGGTGGGGCAGGGCCATCGGCTTCGACGCTTCCTCTCCCGTTTGGAATGCCAGATTCCGCGCCGCAATCCCCGTTCGCAACTCGGAAGGAGAGGGCAACAGCCTGGGCGCGACCGAATCCTGGGCAAAAGTCTGCAAACTCAGGGCTAGCATTGCCACCGTCGTTATCAGCAGCGCGGCCCAACGTTGACGTCTCATCGTAGTGTGGTCCTCCGAAATCCAAAAATCCCGTTCCCTTTGGGCGAAACGCGAAATCTACCGACCCGCTGAGACTTTGTCAAGAAGTTCCCAGATCATTCCGGCGGAAGAATGTCCGCCGATGCTAAAATGGCACTCCGATTCCGCGCCACCTTCAGGCCTAGGACAACCGATATGGCGAGGGCTGCGATCTTTTTCGTGTTGGTCTTTGCGACCAATGCCTCTCTGGTCCTCCTGTATCCTTTGACACTCTCACGAATCTTTCTCGCGTTCTGCATTTACTCAGTGGGCACGCTGCTTACGCTCTACCTGTTGTTTCATCCGCGCAACCAGTGGCTGGTTGACAATCGCTGCCGCGTGGATGGCGTGAACACCGTGGCTCTGACTTTCGACGACGGCCCCGACCCCGAAGATACGCCCAAGTTACTCGACCTGCTTCGCGAGAAGGACGTGAAGGCGACTTTCTTTGTGGTGGGCAAACGCGCCGAACAGTATCCGGAAATCGTGCGCCGCGCCTGTGCTGAGGGCCATCTCGTCGCCAACCATACCTGGTCGCATCCTTCTCTATTTTGTTTCCTCCCGCCCGCGCGCCTCCGGTCGCAGATCGAGCGCGGCACCGAAAGCGTGCGCCGCAGTTGTGGTTTCCGCCCACTTCTTTTTCGGTCGCCGGTGGGCATGCGGCATCCGCTCCTGCGGCCCTATCTCAAAAATGCGGGATTGGAGTATGTTTCCTGGACCATTCGTACCCGCGACACGCTGACCTGGAATTCCACCGTACTTGCCCGGCGCATCCTGAACCGGACTGCCAGCGGCG
Organism: Candidatus Sulfotelmatobacter sp.; assembly: GCA_052148475.1. Classification (GTDB taxonomy): domain Bacteria; phylum Acidobacteriota; class Terriglobia; order Terriglobales; family Acidobacteriaceae; genus Sulfotelmatobacter. The sequence continues at coordinate 42,392 of JBKQID010000055.1, forward strand.
ACATCATCCTGCTGCACGATCACTTGCCCCGGGGAGCGCATGTCATGCTGGAAGCCCTGCCTCGGGTCATTGATGAACTCAGGGAACGAGGATTTCAATTCGTGTTGGCCGGTCCGCGTGAGGATGCGGCCCTAGCGACACTGGAACCCACGGCATCCCGAACGGCGCGCTGATTCCGGCTCCGAATTTGCCGCGTCAGGCCCCGTCAGCGAGCTAACCCGAGAGCGGAGACCACAGACAAAAACGCGCGGCTGGCTGCTCCCACCGGGTCGAGCAAGACTCGCCGGCGTCCGAGCATGGCGGCCACCGGCTGTCCCTTGTAATTGGCAATTTGCCGGTAGCGGGACATGAAAAATAGAACCCGCAAGAAGAGTTTCCAATTCAGTGGGGCAAAGTAATCGGGCGTAACGAAGGGCACCGCATGGCCGCTCTTCACTTCAGCAATGAAGTCCTGGAACGATGCAGCCTGTGACAGCGTGATGATCGAACTGGCAACCAGCAGATGGCTGTCGCCTCCGCCCACCACCGGCTTGCGCCACTGGCGGGCCAATTCCAGAACGCGATCGTTCTCCTCGCGCCGCCGCATGCCGTTCACTTCGAGAGCGTGGATTGCCCAGCCGTAGCGGCTGAGCAGGTCCGTGACGGGGATCGACTCCGTCCCTGGCCCCCAGGCGACCAGAGGGTGGTTCAAGACGACCAGGCAGCCGCTGGCGGCGAGGGTTTCAAACAATTCGTCGAAGCGTCGGCCCCGCGCCGCCAATTGAATTCGATTGTGCGTTTCATCTATTCCACTCTCCGGCAGGCCGCTCAATCCAAGGTGAAATAAGTGTCCCTGGTACCACAGGGAGAGCTCTTCGCCGATGGCGATGCGGCCGTCGAGGTCGGGCCGGCCGCGCAGCAGGGCGAGACTGCCGGTGAACTCGTCATGATCACTGATGGTCAAATGAACCCCGTCGAAGCCCCAAGGAGCGACCGCCTCCGACTCGATCTGATATACGTCATCGGGCGTGTACGGAGGATTGAACGTGATCTCGGCGTAATTCAGATCGGAGACGCCTGCGAGACCAAACGAGCTCTGCAGCACGCCACTCAGGGGACGCATGAAGCCCAGCTTGACCACCTGGTTGAGTGCCGCCAACTTCTCCACCGAATGGCACGAGTGGTTGTGCAGCGAAACCGCATAGGGAAACTCGCGGTCTGGCCGCGGGCACTCGCGGTAAGTGTAGTTCTCGATCTTCCAGGCTGACCGGCGTCTCATCGCGTTCCGAATGGGGCGTCCGCAAGTGCAATTTCACTGGCGGGATGTTTTCGGGCAGATGTCCATCGTGATCCATCGTGCCCTTCATGGTTGACATTTTTCGCTTAGCGAAGCTGGAGGATACCTAGGCGCTCAAAACAATGCCACAAAAAACCACCGAATCTCGAGGTGTAAGGAGCGGCACATTGCAGGGAGGAAGGTATTGTCGCGGAAGAATGCGATCTGGTACTCTTCACCATCTGTGGGGCCAGTGGCTGGGCTCGGCGGGCTCGGCAACTTCCGAAGCGTAGGGGGATGGGTTTGCTGTATACCATCGATTCGACAAAGCTGAAACCACAAAACGACGTGCTGGCGAAGTTGTCGAAGTGCCGCCGCGTGCTTTTGATCGAGGCCAACGATCAGCGGCGCTGGGTCGGGGGGCTGGTTACGCCCGAAGTTCACATCCCTCCGGTCGGGCTGATGTACGTCGCCAGCAGCGCGCGCCTGCACATTCCCAACTTACACATTGAAATTCTTGAAACCTCGTTAGACGCGCAGTCGGACGAGGAACTGGCCGCGAAGCTGCTCGACTATCGTCCCGATCTGGTTGGCATCCGCAGCATCAGCCTGTTCGAGGATGAGCTGAAGCGAGTCGCCGAGGTGACCCGGAGCGTGCTCGACGTCCCCATCGTGGCCGGTGGCCCCATTGCCACCGCCCGCCGGGGACCTCTTCTTAAATCCATCCCGGCGATCGATCTTCTGGTAGTAGGCGAAGGAGAACTGCCCTTTTCGCGTCTGCTCTCTGGGACCGCGACCAATGGGCTGGTCTTACGGCAAGACGACCAGATCGTTGACTTGGGCGACGGTGATGTGGTCGCCAATCTCGACGAACTTCCCTTCCCGGACTACAGCCTGGTCGATCTGGGCCGCTACCAGCAACACCTGAGTTATGCCTATAACCACCGGCGGCAAGGCGTCCTGCTCACCAGCCGGGGTTGCCCGTTCCTGTGCACGTACTGCAACACTTTTGCCGGCAAGACGGCGCGGCTGCGCTCCGCGGAGAACGTTGTCGCCGAGATGGAACAGATGTCGCGCGACCACGCCATCGAAGACTTCTACGTGGTCGATGACATATTTAATATGGATCGCCATCGCACCGAGGCGGTCTTTCGCATGATTATCGGCTTGCACAAAAACTGGCGCCTCTATTTCGTGAATGGCTTACGCGCCGACATTATGACGCGCGAACTGGTGGACCTGATGGCCGATGCGGGCACGGCGTGGGTTACTTACGCGGTGGAATCCGGCAGCCCACGCATTCAAAAGCTGGTTAAGAAGAACATGCGCCTGGACCGGGCCGCGGAGATCATTAACTACTCCCAGGAGCGCGGGATGGTCGTCAACGTCAACACCATGTACGGCTTTCCCACCGAGACCGGCGCCGATGCCAAGCAGACGCTCGACTATCTGGCGCAGCTGCACATGCCGTCGCTTCTTCCTTACCATTTTTGTCTGCGAGGATACGAAGGATGCGAAATCGTCGACCAGGCCGCCGATGCTGGCTGGGATACCAGCGCCTTTCTGGCGGACGGCGCGCTCTCGTATCACGACATGCCCAGGGGAACGTCCACGTTTCCGAAAAACGAGATGATGCACCACCTGATCGAGTATCATACCCGGTTCGGCATGCGCAACCAGCAGCACCTGCTGCGGTCGCTGCAGGTATTACGAGAAAACGGATACACGGATCGCGATCTGGTGGATATGTACAGCGTTCTTCAAAATCGTCCTCTCCGGCAGGTGGAAGAAATTGTAGCTGGCTCCGCGCCGAGCGACAAGTCAGGACTTACTTCTCCGGTGGTTTCAGCAAATAGCAGATCTAACTAGGATGGCTACTTCGCAATGCAAGAGTTTTGAGAATGCATAAGCCCATCAAATACCTTGAAAAGGCGATGTCTATCGTTGCGAACGGCGCGTGGCAGATATTTCGTCTGACCAACGACCTCGTTCCCGAGAATCCTTCCTTCACGCCCCGGTGGTCGGACAAGCCACTGCTGAAGTCGCGTGAAAAATCAAAGCCACCCCTCGGCTGGCCGCGAGAAACCGATTCGTTGTGCCCGCGTTGCGTGCCTGAGATCCGCCGCCAAATCGTCGACGGCATACAGGATTACCGCGTCCTGTTGAACGAAAGGCCCGGCGAGATTAAAGCGCAGATCATCGAGCGCGATGGCAAAATCCTGATGGTCAAGGATTGCCGGGTGCACGGGCAATTCGAAGATGTGATCTCGATTGATCCACAATTCTTCCGGCATCTGGAGGAAATGTTTCCCGGCCGCGACATCCGCGCTCATAACGACGAAAAGTTGCACAACCACGGCAGCAGCACCATCAAGCATGGGCGGGGCTCGGTGCTCACCATCGACCTGACCAACCGCTGCAACATGATGTGCGACCCCTGTTTCATGGACGCCAACCAGGTGGGATTCGTGCACGAGCTTGCCTGGGATGACATTAAGACGCTGCTCGACAACGCGTTTTCCATCAAGCCGCGGCGCCAGATGTCGGTGCAGTTCTCCGGGGGCGAGCCGACGATGTCCCCGCATTTTCTCGATGCCATTCGCTACGCCCGCCAACTCGGCTACGACAGCGTGCAGGCTGCTACCAACGGCATCGAGTTCGCCAAGAGCCCGGAGTTCGCGCGGCAAGCCGCCGAAGCCGGACTGCGCTACGCGTATCTGCAATTCGACGGCATCGGCAACCCGGCCAATTCCCATCGTAACGTCGGCAATCTGTTCGACGTGAAGCTGCGGGCCATCGAAAACCTGCACTCCAACGGCGTCGAAATCGTGCTGGTCACGACCGTAGTCAATGGCATCAATAACGAGCAGGTGGGGCGCGTGATTCAATTCGCGCTTGACAACCCTGACAAGGTCGCCATGGTTTCGTTCCAGCCCGTCTCATTCACTGGGCGCGACGAAGCCGTGACCGACGAGCGCCGCCGCGCGCAACGCTACACGCTCTCGCACCTCGCCCACGATGTGAAGAATCAATTGAGCATTGGCGAGCCGGTCCGCGACTGGTTCCCGCTCTCGTTCCTGGGAACGTTTTCGGACTGGGCTGACCTGGTGCACGGTCCCGAGGCCGCATGGGGCCAAGTCGCTTGCGGTTGTCACCCGAATTGTGGGATTGGGATGGCGATTATGGTGGACAAGGAAACGCGCGAGGCGGTTCCGGTGACGGCATTTCTGAATGCGGATCAGTTTGCCAAGGACATTGCGCGGATCAACGATTGGGCTCGCAGCAAGTGGATGTCAGTGGCGGGGATGGCGCTGGCGCTGGTGCGAAATTACGACGCGTTCCGCGCGCCCCGGCATTTCCGGGCTTTCGATATGTTGCGAAAGCTCGACAAGGGGCTGGGCGCAACCGGACGCAACTACGGTGACGTCTCGGGCAAGCGAACCATGGACGACATTCTGCGGCGCCGGCGCGACCGCTGGAACCTGCTGTTCGTGGCGGGGATGTGGTTCCAGGACCTGTTCAATTACGATTTTCGGCGGACCGAGCAGTGCATCATCCCGTACGCCACGCAGGAGGGTGAGATTTCGTTCTGTGCGTACAACACGGGGATGGGTTGGCGGAACATCATCGAGAAGATGCACATGACGGCGACGCTTACCAAGTGGTACGAGGAGCATGGGCGGCACGAGATTTTTGCCGGCGGAAAGAGTGTGAAGCTCAGCAGCACGGAACATCATCTGGTCTTGAAGGACTACATCGTCACCAGCGAGGCCCAGCACGATCTGGAGCAACTGGGCGTGGCCAAAAATGCGCGTGAGGAGAAGTTGCGGGCGCGAGCCGAGCGCGACGCGGAGAATGCGCGGATGGCCAAGCTCTACCGCGAGTTCGTCTTGAAAGAGAAACCTGCTCCGGAGTTAATACAGATCGGTTTGCCGGGCGCGAGGGCTGCGGAAGCGGACCAGGAGGCTGTGGGAAGCTGCGGAGATTAAAGGCCATCCCACGGGGGCTAAAGCCCGCACCCGTTATCGCCTTTTACGCGGCGCTGAAGCGCCGCTCTTCCACCGTCGTGCATACACCAGGGTCGGTGCGCACGCCGGACGTCGAAATCAGGGTCGAAGGCGACGGACAGGAGTGTCCGTCCCACGCTGTCTGAATCACGCGCGGCGCAAGGCGCCCGCAGAGACGTCATCGGTGTCGGATTCCGGAACTGGCGCCAAACTTCTCGGACGCAGGAGCTTGGTCTCCTTCACATAGGCCTGAGGATCCATCAGCGTTTGCGTACGCGCAAGAATCTGCGCCAGGCGGGGAATATCGCGCACCCGGACGTGCCGGAGCCACTGCCACCACTTCTTTTTTCCCGCGATGTTGAGCACGCTGCGCCGCCAGGATTCGCAATAAAGCTCGAAGAAGCGCTCTACGCCCAGGCGCGGCTGCCACAGGAGATGGTGCAGATCGTACTGGGTCCAGTCGAAGACGTCGATTTTCTTTTTGCTCTGCTCGAAGTAGTAGGTGCCAGGCAGCGGCGTCAGAATCGTGAATCCCACGCGATACAGCCGATGCTCGTCAAGAAAATCCCACAGGCCCTGAAAATCTGCTTCGGTGAAATCCGGATCGATAATGAAATTTCCGGTGACGCCGAACCCGAGTTCGCGGGCGATGCGAACCGCCTCTACCGTTTTGTTAATGTCGGCGTCCTTGACCAATGAATTGAGGCCCGGGCTGGTATGGGATTCGAGGCCGAAGAAAATGTCGAAGCTCTTGGCCAGCGGACGCCAGAGCTTCAGCAGGTCCGCATTTTCCGTGACCAAGTCGGCGCGGGTTTGCACCAGCAGCAAGTTCTTGCGCTCCTTCGAGCCGAGTAGAGTGTGGCCTAATTCTTCGCTGCGGTTGCGGTCGGCCCAGAACAAATCGTCGACCATAAAGAGATTGCGGCCAGTGGCCTCGAAGTCGGCGCGCACCTGATCGGGCGCATGGCAGCGGTAGGTTCGCTTGTAGAGTTGCCACACCGAGCAGAAGTTGCAGCGGTAGGAGCAACCGCGGGCCGTTTCCATGGTCCACATGGGCATGTAATTCAAACAGCAGTAGCGCTTCTGGTAGCGGGCAACGACGGAGCGGTCGGGCAGAGGCATCTGCGCGAGATCGAGCCATGGTCCCGGCTTAACCGTCGTGGCTTGAAAGTGTCCGTCTCCTTTCGGAAGCAAGAGCGACGGAAGCGTGTCGAGCGGGCGGCCGTTGGCGATGGCGTCGCACAATGCTGGCAGAAGGGCCTCGCCTTCGCCGACGCAAATTGCGTCTACGGAGCGGTTGCGATCGACAGCTTTGGGGTAGGCAGAGATGGCGTGGCCGCCGAGGACGACGAAAACTTTCGGGTTGTGGGCTTTGATCTGGTCGGCGATCCGGAGCGACGTGGGCGCTTCGAGGATATGCAGGCAAGAAATCGCGACCAGATCGGGCTGCGACCCACGCAAGATCTCAGGGATGCTGCGGCGTTCGAAACGCAGATCGGCCAAGGTGACGGAATGTCCCGCCGGACGAAGCGCGGCCGCCAGATACAAGAGGCCGAGCGGCTCGGTTTGGAAAAACGGAGCCAGCCCGAACTGAGAGGCCTCCTGCGAAGGCCTCAGCAGCAGGATTCGCACTGGCTACCTCCGTGGCGCCAGCGCAGGCCGACTTCTGCGTGCGGAAATTCAACGGCTACCGATAGACAAATCGTTCTCATTGCATTCGCGGCGATGCAATTGTAACAAGAGTATTCCCGGCCCCCGATGGCGCCACGGATTGCTGGTTCGAAAGCAAGGAGACAGGGATTACTGATTCAGGCCGGGCTGTTTCAGGTCGAATCGCTTCCGGCCGAATCGATTCCGGCGCAATCGGTTCAGACCGAGGTCCGGACGATCGTCGCTTGTCCAGTAGCTTTCGCCAGGAAAAGCTCAGCCGCTTCTTCAGCAGCGAACGGCGGGTGTCGCGAAAAGGGTCGTCCGACGTGCCGTAGACGGGGTGGTAGCTGTCCGTCCGGTCCATGCCGGGGACTTTGATGCCGAAATCGTTAAGCTGCATGAAGTGGCGCATTTGCAGTTTGTAGCGGCCTTCGATGCCGAGCAACGCCTCCAGCATCCGCTCGTTCACCCATATCACGTAGCGCAGGCCGAACATCCACAGATAGGTGTAGCCTTTGAAGAATTTCCAGTCGCCCTTCGTAGGCCGCCACATGCCGATAATCTCGCGGCGAATCTTCCAGCGGGCAAAGCTGAGTTCTTCCGGGGACAACGCCGACGTGCGCACGTTGGTGAAGTAGCCGTCATACCAGCGGAAGTCGGAAAGGTTCTGAATCTGACCGTCGCGCAGCATGTTGTCGCGCAACGGAGTCTTGGGATAGGGAGTCATGATCTGGTCCATGATGCTGCTGACGCCCTGCTCTTTGATGAAGCGGTAGTTCTCGCGCATGCTCTCGGGATCGTCGGTGGGGAGACCGTTGATGAGGCCCGCGATCACGACTATTTTTTCCTTCTGCAACTCGGCGATGGCCTTCTTGATGAGGGCGAGGTTGTTGGGCTTTTTCATGGCCCGCAGGTTCTTGGCAGAGGCATTCTCGATGCCCAGGAAGATGGAGACGAAACCGGCCTTGGGCAATTTCTTGATGACTTGCGGATGTTGCGAGAAGCCGAGGACGGTGGCCTGCGTGGTGAAGTGCAGATTCTTCAGTTTGAGCGAAATCACGCCGTCGATCAGTTCTTCGAAGCGATTCATGTCCTGGGTGATGTTGTCGTCGGTGCAAAAAATGTGGCGGGCGCCGCGGCTGTAGGCGTCTTCGATATCGGCCAGCACGCGTTCGAGCGGATACTGGCGGATCGAACTGCCATACATCTGATGAATACTGCAGAAATTGCAGTGGTAGAGGCAGCCGCGCGAGGTCTCGATGACGTCGGCCCGGCGGAAATACATGTGGAAGTTCTTGATGATGCGCTTGTCGCGCGCGGGCAGCTTGATCTTGGTCACGTCCTCCAGAGGACGCGGCGCGTTGTGATGGAACTGGCGGTTTTCGGTTTTGTAGGAGACGCCTAATACGTTGTCGAGGCCGCGACCCTGGGCATCGAGCGAATCGAGCAGTTCGCCGAAGCTGAAGTCGCCTTCGCCGCGCACGATGAAGTCCCAATAGTCGGCGCCGGCTGAGCCTTCGATGGTGTCGTAGGAGAGCGTGGCGTGGTAGCCGCCGAGCACGGTTTTTATGCGCTTGTCGAACTGCTTGGTCAGGTACGCCATGCCGAGATTGCATTCGTACTGAAAGGCCATCCCGGAAAAACCGACCACGTCGGGGCGCTCGTTCTGCAACGTCTCCATCAGAATGGGGATGGCGCGCTTGCGCGCGGGGGCCAAGTCGAGAACTTTTACGTCGTGGTTGTCGATCTGTCCGGCGATGGTGGCCAAAGCGACGGATGGCGGTTCCCATTGCCGTCTTGGAACCCAGGGTGACGTTGCAGGGCATTGCACGAGCAGTGCTTTCATAGCCTTCGCGTCCTATCAGTTTCGAGATTTGAGGAGCTTAACCGACTGCTGAAAAGCTGGTTCCCGGGGATCGGCCAATTATCGCGACAGGTTACTCAATTCGGCGATGGATTGCAAGGCGGAAGGGGCACTGCCTCAGTTTGGAATTTCTGGTTCACACCTCGAAGGCGTCATCCCGAAAGCCGGCGCATTTCAGCCGACTGAGGGATCTCGCGCGTGCTATCCCGGCCTTTCTCCGCGCGAGATCCCTCCCTACGCCTGAAAAGCGGCTCCGTTCGGGATGACTCCGTGTAGATGACGGCGGAGTTCAACCTGCACCACCACCCGAGCGTTGGTGGTTTCGCAGATGATAGAAGCCGTCCACCGCGTGATACACTCACAGCAAATTCCAGCGTTCTTGCCCTGTGCAGCTTCGCCGACGCTGGAATCCTCTGGCATGCGAACTTGCGCGCTCATTCCGGCTTTTAACGAAGTCCCTTACATCGCGGATGTGGTGAAGGGGACTCAACCTCACGTTGAACAAGTGGTGGTGATTGACGATGGATCGGGGGACGGGACGGGGCAAGTGGCCCGTGCGGCGGGAGCGACTTGCCTGCAATCGCCAAGGAATTGCGGGAAGGCCTCGGCGTTGCGAATCGGCATCGAGTTCGCGCGCGCGCGGAACTTTACTCATGTGATTACTCTGGATGGCGACGGCCAGCACTCGCCGGAAGATATCCCCAGGATGCTGCGGGTGGCGGAGGAGACGGGAGCGGACCTGGTGATTGGGGCGCGCTCGTTCGATCGCGACTCGATGCCGACCGCCCGCTATTATTCGAACACGATTGGCAGCCGGTTGGCGTCGTCGCTGGTGGGCCGCGAGATTCGCGACAGCCAGAGTGGGTTCCGCGTAATTCGGCTGGATAAAATTCGCGGGACCACGCTGCGGAGCCGGTACTACGAATTGGAAATGGAAATGTTGATCAAGATGGCGCGCGCGGGTTGCAAGATTGCGCACGCGCCGATCAGCACCATCTACCACGATGGCGAGGCGCGCTCCAAGATGAAGCCGGTGCGGGACACGGTGCGGGTCTGCCTGTGGTCGCTGGCATTTCGGTTCCTAGGGGCGTGACGTGATGGCGAGGGCGCGGATCCGGTTGGGCTGCGCCGTGCTGGCCCTGCTGATTTTTCCGGGAGTACTGGCCGCGCAGGAACATACTCTGCAAGACCATGATCTGCAGGCCCCTGATCTCCAAAATAACGCTCTGCTGAACCGGATTTGGGATGGGGTTCAGCAGGCACAGAAGAAATACACGAGCAACTGCGGGACCATCACCGAAACCCGCACGTCCAGCCTGATGGCAAGGCCCCTGGTGCTGCACGGCAAGTTCTGCGCCGAGGGCATGACGCGATTCGCATTGGAGTACTCCGAACCGTCGAAGGTCCGCATTCGCTTCAATCAGGACTACCTCAACGTTACGGTCGGCGACAAGACCGAGGTGCTGGAGGTCGGGAGCAACGTTCGCCGCACGCAATCTTATTTCAGCCGGGAAAACTCGATTGGCAACCTGCAGAAAAACTTCATCATCACTGTGCAAGAAGACAGCGGGGATTACACGATGAAGCTGGTTCCGCGGACCGACGCGTTTCGGCGCCGGCTGAATTACCTGGTGGTGAAGTTGGACAAGCGCGACTTCCTGCTGCGCTCGCTGGAAGTGGACGGCAAGAGTGGAGTGAACAGTGTGTTCGTGATCGACGTGAATTCGTTGAACCCGAAGATTCCGCCGGAAACATTCGAGGTCTACAAACCGAAGTGACGGCGCAGGGTGATGGGGCGAAGCGAGCGAGGGGACTAACCCAGTGATGGAGCGAAGTGAAATCGAGGCGATGATTCCGCATCGCGCGCCGTTCTTGTGGATCGACCGTGTGGAAGAACTGGAGCCGGGAGTGCGTTGCGTGGCGGTGAAGTTGGTCGATCCGGCGGATCCGATATTTGCCGGACACTTTCCTACGAAGCCGATTCTGCCGGGCGTTCTGCTGATTGAAGCGGTGGCGCAGACGGCGGGAGTAATGCTGGGATCGGCCGCCCCGCAGGCAGGTGCCATGGCTGGAGGGGAAGTGGCGCTGCTGGGCGCGGTCAACCGCTTCAAGTTTCTCAAGGCGGTGACTCCGGGACAGGAACTGCGTATCGAAACCAGGATGCTGACCGAGGTTGGGCGGATGGCGTGCATCGGGGGCACGGTGTGGGTGGACGGGGAGATGGTCGCGAGCGGCGAGTTGTCGGTGGTGACGGGCTGATGGGTAGGCGATTGACGAGTTTGCGCTGGGCTGCCGCGCGCTGGACCGGCGAGCGCTGGATCCGGCAGACGAGGGCGGCGGGCACACTGTGATCCGAAGATTTCAGATGCGCCTGCGGCAGTTCGTCACCACCTTGCTGAAAGAGGACCTTACGCCGGGCCGAGCCGCGGCAGCGGTGTTTCTGGGGCTCTTCATCGGGATCGTTCCGATCTACGGGTTTCAAACTCTGGCCGCAGTGGGTGTGGCTTTGTTCTTCCGCCTAAACAAGCCGCTGACCGTGGCGGGCACTTTCATCAACAATCCGCTGCTTCAGGCCCCGATTGTTGTGGGCTCGGTGGAACTCGGCTATTTTTTGCGGGGTGGAGCATTTCGGCCATTTCATCTTTCTGCGTTGGCGGGCCCGCACATGAAAGAAGAACTCCTGGCCTGGGGGATGGGCAGCGTGGTGTTGGGGGTGCTGGTGGGTGGGACAGGGGCGGCGATTACGGCGGCTGTGGTGCGGCTGCGGGCGCCAGCCAAGCCGGAATCTTCCGATCCAAATTTGTCCAATCCAGGTGTGTGCAACCCAGAATCTTCCGAAGCGGTCTTGCCGGAACGCATTCGTTTTGTGAATGGAATGTTCGCTGGTTGCCCCCGAGGCGACCGCGGGTTCGTGCGCTGGAAGCTGCGGCTCGATCGCATTTTTGCGCTGCTTGCAGGCGAAGACCTGGGATCGGGGACCGTGGTGGATCTGGGCTGCGGCTACGGCATAGCTTTGAGTTTTGTGGCTTTCGGTGACAGCCGCCGGCGGCTGGTGGGCTGCGATCTGGACGGGCATCGCATCGCGGTGGCCCGCCAGGCTCTGAGCGGGCTGAATGCGGACTTGAGCGTCGCGGACGTTCGCGGTCTCGAGCTTCCGCCGGCTGGGTTGATTCTGATTCTGGATGTTTTGCAGTATCTGCCTGCCGAGGAGCAACTGGGCTTGCTGAAGCGGTGCTGTCTGGCGCTCGCGCCCCAGGGGAGATTGATCTTCCGGGTGCACGATCGGGAACGCGGGGTGTGGTCCGCGATCACCATGGCTTTCGACCGGATCATATTTGCCTGCGGACAAGCCGGCACGCGGCCGCTAACGCTTCGGGCGGGCAATTACCGCACTGTGCTGGAGAATGCTGGGATGCAAGTGGAAGAGCGGCGGTTCCGAAACCGTTTGCCGCTGGCGCACATCTTATTCATCGCGAAAAAACCGGTGGTGGAGAGCACAACATGATGGTCCGCTTCATGCGCCTGGTGGGCCGGTTGGTCGTAGGGCATCCGGGGTTGGTGACGGCTCTGAGCCTGGTTGGAACATTATTTCTATATGCGAATATCCACAACCTGCGAACCGGCACCGACCTGACCGACTTGTTTGGGAATCGCGATCCACAATGGCGAGCCGCGAGCCAGATTGGCGAAGAACTGGGCTATGGCAATCAGCTGTTCGTGCTGATCGAAGCCCCGGACAATGGCGCGGACTCGACAGAAGAGATGGAGGAAAAGGCCGACCGTCTCACCGTCGACATGCTGTCGAGCGGCCTGTTTCTGCATGCGCGCTGCGGCTTGGAGGAAGACGAACTGCTCAACATGGTGCGGTACTTCACCTGGAATTTTCCGTCGTTCGTGCAGCCTGGGCAATCGGCCGAACTGAAGCGGCGGCTGGATCCGCAACAGATTCATCAAACGGTTCGGCGCGCCGCAACCGCACTGGTCACGCCGTTTTCATCTTTAGGAACGGAGTACTTCGTTGCCGATCCTCTGGGCCTGATGGAAGTGGAAGCACGGAACAGCGGTGGGTTTTCGCAATTCACCAATTTCGATCTCAACTGGGGATCGGGAAACCGATTCTTCAGCAAAGATCACAAGGCGCTGCTGATCATTGCCGAGCCTCGCCAGTCGGCGATGGACTACAAGTTCGCCGAGCAAGTCGTGCGCTGGACACGCGAGCACCTCCAAGAGGACGTCGAGAAGATGCGCCCCGAGCCGCAGTCAACCGGACCGGGTGGGCGGGACTCCGGCGTGCGGGCCACGGCGGCGGGGGCGTACATTTACGCGGAGCAGGAGCACCAGTTCATCGAAACCAATATCCGCCGAATTTCCCTGATTTCGATCGTGGGAAACCTGCTGTTGTGTCTGCTGATCTATCCGAGGATTCCACTGCTGCTCTTGTCGTTGCTGCCCGCGGGCCTGGGAATTCTATGGACCACTGGGATAGCAAGTTTCTATCCGGGAGAAGTCAATCTCATCAGCCTGTCTTTCATTGCGATTCTGGCGGGACTGGGAGACGACCAGGTCGTTCATTTTTTCAACCGGGTGCCGCAGGAATGGGCCAAGGGCGGGACGCTGAATGAGGCGGTGCTGCGCACCTTCGAAACGACCGGGCTTAGCGTCGTGCTCTGTATTGTGACTGCTGCGACCGCTACCGCCTCGCTGGCTTTCTCCAGTTTCAAGGCGTTGGCGGAGTTCGGGTTCATCCTCACGGTGGGCATGTTCATGATGATGTTGCACACACTGCTGACCGTTCCCGCGCTGTTGGGACTGTGGTGGCGGTTCTCCAAGCCGCGCGCGCCGGAGACCATCACCTTCCGCTTGCTGCCGTGGATCGCGCGCGAAACGGTCGATTTTGTGGGACGGCACGCACGGCTTGTGGTCGGCTTAGGGTTGGGAGCGTTCGTGCTCTCTTTATTTTTTCTGCCTATTATCAAGATGGGAGGGCGGTTCGAGATCACGGGCGCGGACAACCCGGCGGTTGCGGCACAGAACCGGCTTTCCGCACGATTCGGGATTGAGGGCAGTCCGAACGTCCTGTTGATCGCCGGCGGCGAGGAACAAGTGCTGCGCCGCGCCGAAGAGTTGACGTCCGGTCTGGAAAGCTATCGACAGCGCGGAGTGATCAAGTCCATCTTCTCGCCGACAGCTCTGCTTCCCTCTGCTCAAACCCAGGGCGAACGGGCCAGTTCGCTGGCGGGGGTGAATCTGGCGGCCTCAGCGCGCGCGCTTGAGGATGCGCTGCGGGAGAATGGTTTTCGCATCGAGCCGTTGCAACCGTTTATTGACCGGCTGAAACAACTCGGACAAGGCAACGATTCGATTAAGAATGATCCCATCACGTTGGAAAAGGCGAGCAGGTTTCTGCCGCCGGGGCTGCTCGACAACAGCATTCGCAAAACCGGCGACGGCAGCTACGTCGCGGCGATCGCTTTTTATGCGACGGATCCCGACGCAATCGAAGTCGTTCCAGAGAGTGTGCTCGAGTCGTGGCGAAAGCAATTTGGTCCGTTCGTGGAGTTCTCTTTCGACAAGATGAACCGCGACATGCAGAGCCAGGTGCTGCATGACAGCCGCAGAGCCCTGGTGTGGACTGCAGTTGGCATCGGGTTGATCGTGTATCTCTGTTTTCGCGACCTGCGCATATCGCTGATCGTGCTGATCCCGATCGCATTCGGCATCGTGGTGACGTTCGGACTGTTGCTGCTGGTGGGGCACCGCTTCAGTTTCATGTCGATCACGGCGATTCCGCTGATCATTGGCATTGGGATCGACAATGGAATCCACTTGGTCCGCCGTTACCTGGAGAGTCGTTATTCGGGGAACGACAACGACGGAATTCTCGCGATCGCGAAGGCTTCGGGGGCAGCGCTGATTCAATCGAATCTGACGACGATCGTTGGATTCGGGGCGCTAATGGCCTCCAGTTTCGCGCCGCTCGCCGAGATGGGCCTGGTGACTTCGTTGGGCGTCGCTCTGGCACTGGTCGGCGGGCTGTGTTTGGTTCCCGCTGTCATTCTGCTGGGGGAACGACGGCTCGCCGCTGCGGGTAATGGGAATTGAGGAGTTCGCCGCGGCGTGGGCGAGACGCCCACGCGACAGACGGCAGAGCTTGCCCTGAGCGCAGCCGAAGGGGTGCCGGCGCTACGGAGCGGGTGGGTGGGTCTGCGACGGTTCGTATATACTTCGAGCGGTTAGGCTTTTATTGAAAAAAGTTATCAATGATGCAGCGTCATCGACAGGACCTCGTCGCGAGACCCCGGGCGCACACAGATTTCCTTCCATGAACTTTGCTCAAGTTCCTCATTCTGAGTTTCGGACTTAATTGTGATGAAATCTTCGCTGCGCTCGGCAACGCTGTTCTTCTCCCGCTTCTTCTCGCGAACGACAGGTTTGAGGCCAACTGGAGCTATTCTGCTGGGTTCGGGTTTTCTTTTTTTTTCGATAACCGCGGAAGCTGCTCTGCCTCGCGCTGCCATCTCGATTCCCACGGACCAGGATCTTGCCACAGGCTTGAAGGCGTCGGAACAATGTCAATTCCCAGGCAAACTGATCGTGCTGCCGCCTTTGTCTTTCGATTTCGGCGGCGGCGAAAACCCGGCGAGCCCTCTCGATGAGCAGGCGCGGGCTGTCCAGAGCATGCCCGAGGGAGCCGAGGTCTGGCTGCATGTGGTGGTGGGAGCCGGATCTCTGGCAGGCAACGAGTCAGAGAAACAGATTACGGAGCGGGTGGACGTGTTCCTGAAACCGATGCTTCTCTCGGCGCCCGCGGTGCGGGGACTGATTGTCGAGATTAGGGAACCGCTCACGGCTCCCGATCTATTCGCGTTCGGGCTGGTGCGGCTGGCATTAGCCGCCAAGGCGAGCAACGCCGGGTTGCGGCTGGCGTTTGTTTTCCCGCCCGGATTTGTAGGCGGGCACAGCGGTCTTGTGAAGCGGCTTGCCACCTACGCCGATCTGCTGGGCACGACCTATTCCGAGGGTTGGCGCGAGGATGCGGCGTGGATAGCTGAACAGGCGCTGAATAAGCCGCTCATTCTTAAGTCAGAATCGCTTAAATCAGAATCGCTTAAATCAGAGTCGCTCAAGTCGGCCTCGTCTAATTCGGATGCGGGAACGCCCGCCGCCTCGCGGTCTTTGCAGGCGATGCTCGCCGCCAGCGGAACCTCAGTGGAAATCGTCTGGTCAGAGCCGGCTGATGCCAAGGCCGCGGACGCCGTGTGCGCCGTGAACAGCTTCTTGGCGCATTCGATTACTGCCAACATGTATCCGGCGGATGCCGCGCCGTCACCGTTGAGCATTGCAGTGGATGGCGTAGCGAAAGATGAACACCGGTGGTCTGGCGGTGGGAAGTCGGATCTGGTGATGGTTGTGCGCGTGAATGGGACCTCCGACTCTCCGAAGACGGTCCGGCTGCAGGGCGTTCGCTCGGGAGCATTCGACATCAAGTGGTACGACCCCGCGACCGGGGCCCCGCTTCCGGCGGGCGAAGTGACAAAGACGGAGAAGGGCATTGCGCAGACCTGCGCCTGCACCAGCGAGTACGCATTGATTTCCATCCACCAACAACGTGAGGGCGAGGAGACGCTGTACAACACGGTGGAAGTGAAGGGCGGAGTCGAACTCAAGGTCGAGGAAATCATTGCGCGCTGGCAGCAGAATCGCGAAGCCCAGAAACAGAAGCTGGAAAACTATCTGGCGTCCAGTTTCATGAGCCTGCACTTTGAAGGCACGAATCTGGGGCCGGGGTTTGACGTTTCCATGCAGCTCACGCAATTTTTCAGCCGGGCCGGGCAGACCGAAGTGGCGCAAAAGGAGTTCTACGTCAACGGAGTGAAGTTCGGCAAGAACCGTGAATTTCCGCTGCCGCAAATCGAGCCGGAAAAGGTTCTGACTCAGCCCCTGGAATTGAAGCTGAACGAGCGCTATGAATACAAGCTGTTGGGCACCGAGCAAGTCAACGGGGCTATGTGTTATGTGATCGGAGTCGAGCCCAAGGTGCGGGACGAGCTCCTTTACAGCGGCGAAGTGTGGATCGACGGCACTACTTTTCGCGAGGTGAAACAGTATCTGAATCAGCGCGGGGCCAAGAGCAACGTGCTGGTCAATACCGAGACGCAGAATTTCGAGTTAGTCCGCGACGGCAAGGGCAACCAGTTCAACTTACTGCGATCCATCTCAGCGCAGCAGTTGTTGAATGCGGCGGGACGCGATTTCGTGGTGCAGCGGACGGTGCAGTTCTCAGACTATGTCATCAACACGCCGGAATTCAGTGGGACGCTCGCGGCCGAGCATAGCTCCGACGATCCAATGTTCCGCGACACGGATGAGGGATTGCGGTCGCTGAAGAAAAAAGGGGACGAGCGGGTTTTAGTGGAGAAAAGCACGAAGCGCATTCGCGCGCTGATCGGCGGGGCGATGTATGGAGGAACGTTCAATTTTCCGATTCCATTTCTCGGCATCAGCGTTGCGGATTTTGATTTTCACCACAGCGGCGCGCAGCTTTCGACCTTCTTTGCCGGGCCCATCCTGGTTTCCGATCTGTCCAAGCAGTATCGGCCGAAGTTCCGGCTGGCGCTGGATTTGTCGCTGAACGGGCTGCCGGGCGAGAACCGCATCTACGGCGGCAACACGGAATTGACGCAGGGAGATGTGTGGACCTGGGAGCAAACCGTCGGCGTGCGGGCGTCGTGGCAAGCGAGCACGCATCTCAGCCTGACCGCCACGAATTACTTCGCCTACGATAACTTCCTCAGAACCAGCTCGGCGGTCGAGCAATATGAGTTGCCGCGTAACGGCCTGACCGTGCTTCCGGGCGTGGAAATAAAGTACAACCGCAAAGGTTATGTGTTCGATGCGCAAGGGACACGGGGCGAGCGCATCAACTGGAGGCCGTTTGGTTGCACTTCGCTGCTGGACCCGCCCGGATGTGCGCCTCTGAACACGCTGCCGACATCCTCGCAAACCACCTTATTGATCCAGCCTCAGCAAAATGCGTACACGCTGTACAACGCCGATTTCAATAAGGACTTCTACATAGGAAAGTTCACCAAGGGCGGTTGGGATCTTTCCTACTGGGGTGGGGACCAACTGGACCGCTTCTCGCGTTATTTTCCTTCGTTTCTTTCGTCGCCGCGCCTGCACGGCATTCCCCCAGGCACGGATTCTTTTGACGCCATCGCGATGGCGAACGTGCATTACGGGTTCAGCGTGATGGACTTCATGAAGGTCGATGGGATGTACAGTTATGCACGGGCGCGCAACCTGGAGGAGTCGTTCCGCTTCCGCAAGTTCGACGGCCTGGAGCTTAATTTCAACCTGCCCGGCCCCAAGGGGATTCTGGCGCAGGGTACAGTTTCCTATGCGCTGGACGGGAATGTCGCGCGCTATAACTCGCGCTGGGCAGCGTATGTTTTGATCTTCAAGCCGTTCTAGATTGAGCCTATGGCTGAAACCGGACTGGAAGATCGCGAGACCGCGCTGGTGACGGGCGCATCGGGAATTATCGGCGCGGCCATCGCGCAGGCGCTGGGAGGCTCGGGGTACCGCGTCGCCGTGCACTACAATCACGGGAAAGAGTCCGCGAGCGGGGTGGTCGACCGCATCGTTGCGGCCGGCGGACAGGCGCTGGCTGTGGAAGCAGATCTCTCGCACCGGGAGAGTGTGGCGCCGATGTTCGACCTCGTCGAGCGGCAATACGGTCCGGTCGATTATTTGGTGAATAACGCGGGCATCAATCGCGATGTCCTGCTGGCTTTTATGTCGGATGAACAGTGGGATGAAGTGATTACCACCAACCTGCGCGGAACGTATTTGTGTTCACGTCTGGCCCTGCCGGGCATGATGCGGCGAGGGAGCGGAGCCATTTGCAATATCGTGTCTCCCAGCGGAGTTCGGGGCCAGGCCGGGCAGTGCAATTACGCGGCTTCCAAGGGCGGCATTATCGCCTTCACCAAGGCGCTGGCGCGCGAGGTGGGGCGATTCAATATCCGAGTCAACGCCATCTGCCCGGGCCTGATTCCCAGCCCCATGTCCACCGGCTATATTGAGAAGGAAGAGAAACGACTGCTGGCGGAAATCCCTCTGGGGCGTTTTGGCAAAGCCGAAGAAGTGGCTCCGCTGGCGGTGTTTCTGGGATCTCCGGAGGCAAGCTACATCACCGGCCAGGTTATTGCTGTCGATGGCGGATTGCTCTAAACGTCCCGCCTGTGGCCGTTCCTGGCCGTTTTCTGCGGTATGGTTTGTGGTATGCTCTGAGGCTGCACAGAAACCATCATGGCCAGCGTCAAAGAGCAACTCAAGCCCATCATATTGAAGAGTTTGCGGATCACAGACATGACTCCGGAGGATCTGCGCGACGATCAGCCGCTGCTGGGGGGCGAACTGGAAATCGATTCCATCGACATCCTGCAACTCGTGCTGGAAATTGAGCGGCATTTCGGGATTAAGCTGGTGCACGCCAACTTCGACAGGCAACATCTGGAGAGTATCGACGTTTTGGCCGCAATCATCGAATCCAAAATGGCGGCGGCAGGCAACTGAAACCCAAAATCCCCCGGCAGGCAATCCCACGTTGTCCAAGCACAAACTCTACGGCCCACTGACGGCAGGCGGAAATTGACGCGCTGGTACGAGCACCGTTTTCACAACATCCCAGCGCAGCGGATCATATTTGCCATCATCCCGAGGCTGCCGCGCATCGTCCATCCTCCCATCGCGCTGGTCACGGCGCTGATCTTTTTTGTGATGTTGAAGCAGGAGCGGCGGGCGGTCGCCGGCAATCTGCGGCGGGTCTCGGGCAAGCGCGGCCTTGCTCTGCAATGGAAGGTTTACTGGGTCTTCTATTCGTTTTGCGATCTGATGGTTTCCTATTGCTACGTGCCCCAGGCCACACATTCCGAACTGCTGGGCATGCTGGTCGAGCCGGAGCGCGGCGCCGCCAAGATCGAGCAGTGCCTGGCCTCGGGCAACGGGCTGATTGTGTGGACGGCACACCTGGGCAACTGGGAATTTGCCTCACGCCTGCTGGAAATGCACGGGCGGCCCGTCAACGTGGCGCGGGTGGTCGAGGACAAACCGGCGGAGATCACGTTGCGGAATCTGATGGCCAGCGAGCGGCTCAAGATTGTGGATCTCCGCGAGGGCGCGGCGGCGACCATCGAACTCTTACAGGCGTTGCGTCGAAACGAGATTGTGGCCATGCAAGGGGACCGCGTTTATCAGCGGCATAGCGCCAATGTGCCGTTTTTTTCGCAGCTTGCTTCATTTCCCCTGGGGCCGTTCCTGCTCTCGCGAGTGTCGGGGGCTCCGGTGCTGCCGGGCTTCGTGATTCGCGAAGGTTGGCTGCGCTACCAGGCTTGCATGGGCGATCCGATCGCACCGGTTCCGGCGGGCGACGGCGATGCCGGCCTGCAGGGGGCTTTGGGCGAGGCGGTCCGGTTCCTGGAAAAAACGTTGACCACCCATTACGATCAGTGGATGAATTTTTTTGATTTCTGGCCGGTTGCCTCGCGTGACTGATCTTCGCATGAGTGATCGTCGCATGAATGATCCTCGGAATGAGTGACCCTCGGAAAACCATCGTCGTTACTGGAGTGGGCGTGGTCAGCCCCTATGGCATCGGGATGGATCGCCTGCAGGCAGGGGTGTTGTCAGGCAAATGCTGCCTGGAGCCCGCGAAGGATCTGTATCCCGGCTTCGAAGGGAGCACCGCACAGGTCGGCGATTTACCGCCGCCGGCGGAGAGCGCTAGTTCCCGATATTCGCGGAGCGATCGACTGGCGATGGTGGCAGCTCGAGACGCGGTATCGAATCTCGATTGTGAGAGCGCTGCCTTCCGCGAGAGCGGCGTCGTGATGGCGAGCACGGTTGCGGGCTTGAGCGAAATCGATCCTGAAATCGCTCAGGATCCAGCGGCGTGGTACCGGCGGGGCGGGCTTGCGCGGGCTGCCACCTATCCGCCGTCGCGCGTGGCGGACGCCGTGGGCGAGGATTTGGGTGTGTACGGACCGCGCTGCGCCGTTTCCGCGGCTTGTGCGTCGGGAGCGATGGCGATCGCGCTCTCCGCCAACCTGCTGCTGGACGGAGCCGCACCCGTGATGTTGGCGGGGGGCAGTGACGCACTGTGTCCGTTCACGCTGAGCGGGTTCAATTCCCTGCAAGCGTTGGACCCGGAGCCTTGCCGGCCCTTTGACCAGAATCGTAAGGGATTGAATTTGGGCGAAGGGTCCGCGGTGCTGGTGCTCGAAAGGCTCGACGGGGCGCTGGCGCGCCATGCCAACGTTCTGGCGGTGCTGCGAGGATGGGCCATGACCAACGACGCATTTCATTCCACCGCGCCGCACGCGGAGGGAAATGGATTGGCTGATTGCATGCGCCTTTGCATGGAAATGGCGGAGGTCAGTGGCGAGGAGATCGGCTATGTGAATGCCCACGGCACAGGCACGCCGCTCAACGATATTGCCGAGACCCATGCCTACGAGACTGTCTTCGGCGGACGCAGCCGTCCCATTCCCGTATCTTCGACCAAATCTTATTTCGGGCACTGTCTAGGCGCGGCGGGAGCATTGGAGGCGGCGATCACGATCGCGGCCGTTCGTTGTGGCGCACTCCTGCCCACGCTGCGGCTGACGGATCCGATTGAGAGCCCGAGCGTGAACTGGCTGCGGGGAGAAGTTGTGCGCCAGACGCTGCCGCTGGCCATGTCGGTCTCAGCGGGGTTTGGTGGCAGCAACGCGGCGCTGATATTTGGGCGCGGCGAGTTTGGGGAAGGCGGATCCGGGGAAGTCCGCGCATGACTCCGAATCTTGCCTCGATTACCGGGATCGGAAGTGTGAGTCCCTATGGTGCGCTTGCCGGACTAATCCCACACAACCACCTGGAGCCCGAAGCCATTACCGCGTGGCCAACCGCCGGACTTCGGCGCGCGTTTCTAGTGAAGCCATTTCGGCCGGCCAGCGTCGTGCCGGGGCTGAAGACGAGGCGCCTTGATCGCCTGTCGGCGTGGGCACTGGTGGCTTCGTCCCTGGCCATACAGGATGCTGGGATCGACCTCAGTCAGGTTGACCGGTCTCGGGTCGCAGTGGTGTTCGCCACGGGCCTGGGCTGCGTGGAACTGACAGAGGCTTTCTACCAGAGCGCTGCGGCCAACGGCTGGCGGGGGACCGACCCCAGTCCCTTTCCGGAGGGGCTGGCCAACGCTCCGGCCAGTCATGTGGCTTTATGGCACCGGCTGCGCGGGCCTAATATTACGGTCGGCAGCAAGGGCGTTGCGGGGGAGAGCGCGCTGATCCAAGCCGCTTCGCTTCTGCGCCACGGACAAGCGGACGTGGCCATTGTGCTGGGGGGAGATGCGCTCACGCGCGCCGTCTACGAATGGTACGAGACGGCAGATTTATTGGCGCCAGCCTGCTTCAACGCCGAGCCTCTGCCGGAAGGCGGCGGATTCGTGCGCGGTTTCGTGCCCAGCGAAGGAGTGGCCGCATTGGTGTTGGAACCGGCGGGCCGCCGCGAAGTGCGATCCTATGCTCATTTCAACAAGGGCCGATGGGCGGCTGGCGGACAGGCAGTGGAGAGCGTCCGGCAGATGCTCGGTGGCGTGGTTCCGAATCTTACGATTTGTGCGGGGAGTGGCGCGCCTTGCGCGACCAGTTCTCCAGCTGCATTGGCCCGCGAGATTAGCGGACCGGGCGCGGCCATCGTCCAGACGCAAGCTGTGGTTGCTGGACTTGCCGATGCCGGCGCACTTCTCCATTTAATCCTAGCCTTGAGCAGCGGGCCGCGCCGCGGGCCGGCACTCTTGGTAGGATCATCTGGCGCCGGATTTGCGGCGCTTCTGCTGGAGTTACCTGGAACATGAATGTGCGAATTGCATCCGCGGCCTACGCCGTTCCGCCCGACGGTGAGTCCGTCGAAGCGGTGTTGGAGCGGGAACAAGAGCGAGTGCGGAGGACGCTCGCCCCGCTGAGCCCGCAAGCAAGACAGAGGGCCGCAGAAAGTCTCGGACTCAACCGCGTTCGTGTGTGCGGCGCCAAGCAGCCCTATGATTTGGTTCGCGAAGCCGCCGCCAGGGCAATCGCGGAAGCTGGGATTAGGGGGCAGGACATCAATCTCATTCTGGATTACAGCACTTTCCCGGGAGACAACTCGCAGTACCTTTCCTTCGCGCACAAACTCAGCGCCGAGCTGGGAGCGGAAACTTCGCTGAACCTGGGCTTCAAATCTGGCGGATGTGGAGCGCTGCACCTTGCGATCAAGACCGCGATGGGCTGGATGAGCACCGATGAAAGCATTCGGACCGCGCTGCTGGTGACGGGAGACAGCGCGCCTTGCGGCAGCCGTTCCCTGCTCCCGATTACAGTGCAAGGCGACGCGGCGAGCGCCGTGATTCTGACCCGCGAAGGCACGAAAGGCCCGTTGCTGCTGGGCGTGGAAGCGATGACGCTGGGCCATCTGCACGATGCCGTTGCTTTGGTCAAAACCAACGGTCACCTCGAAATTAAGGTCGATGCCGCGTGCATGGAAAACGAGGTCATGCCGGTCTATTATCTGAACTTGTTCTGGCTGGTGAAGAAAGTTCTGGCGGCGTCTTCGCTGAGCTTGAGCCAAATCGACCATTTCATTTATTCCAACATCAGCCAGCGGGACCGCGAGGGTTTCCGCCGGATGGTGGGGCTGCCCGAGGGCGGCCTGCCTGCGACTCCCATGGCGGAGTACGGTCACACGTTTGCGAGCGATCTGGTCATCAACTATGTTCATCTGCGGCGCGAGGGCGAGATTCGTCCGGGGCAATTGTTGCTGTTCGCTTCCGCCGGGATCGGCTTCACCTGGGGAGTGACCCTTGCCCGAGCCTGAACGCGACTTACTCTCGGACTGGCTTCGGCGCGCGGCGGCGGACACGCCGGATGCGCTGGCGATAGTCGAAGAAGATCGGGGTACCACTTTCCGCGAGTTGTTCGAACAGTCGCGGTCGCTGGCCGCGCGGTTCGCGGAACACGGCGTGAAAAAGCAGGATCGCATCGCCCTGGTTCTGCCGAAGACCACCGAGGCCATCGTCTCTGTGTTTGCGTCGCTGCTTGCCGGGGCGATTTATGTTCCCATCCACCCGCAGTGGCCGAAGGAACGGGTGGACGCAGCCTTGGCGGATTGCGGGGCGCGCCTGGTGATTGAGGGCGACAGTTCGCCGCCCCGAATCATTGATCTGCAACTCACGCATCCGCGAATCACGGGTCCGCGAATCACCGATCGCGCGACTGGCGAGAGCATCCCCTGGCAAGCGCCGCCAGTAGCTCCAATCGCCACTGGCGGCGACGAGGAGTCGCTGCCCCGAGCCGACGCGGATGATCCGGCTGTGATTCTGTTTACTTCGGGATCGACGGGGCAGCCGAAGGGAGTGGTTCTTTCCCACCGCGCGGTGAGCGCTTTCGTAAAATGGTCGGCGCGTGAGTTTCAGATCGGGGCCGCGGATCGCATCGCGTGCCCGTCGCCGCTCAGTTTCGACCTCTCCACCTTTGACATTTTCAATATGGCGTTGCGCGGCGCCACCTGTGTACTCGTTCCGGGCCACAGTGTGTGGATGCCGCGTTTTTTGGTGCAGTTCCTGCGCGAGGCCCGCATCACTTGCTGGTATTCGGTGCCATCGATCCTGGCCGGAATGTTAGAGGAAGGAAGGATGGCGCAGCATGAGTATCCCGGGCTGCGCGTCATCCTCTTCGCTGGAGAAGTCTTTCACAGTGCGAACGTGGCGCGGTTGCAGGCTGCGGTCCCGCAGGCGGTTTGCGCGAATCTTTACGGCCCTACCGAGACGAATGTGGTGACCTGGTGCCCGGTGCCGCACGGCTTCGATGGATCGCAGCCGCTGCCGATCGGTCTTCCCTGCCCTTACGCCAAAGTCACGGTAGATGCGACCAGCGGCGAATTGCTGGCCGGCGGCGACTCGTTGATGAGCGGATACTGGAACCGCCCCGAAGATACGCAACGTGCGTTTGTCAGCTTGGAGGGCGAACGGTATTACCGCACCGGAGACCGTGTGTCACGCACGGCGGACGGCAACTACCTGTTCGCAGGACGGCTCGACCGGCAAGTGAAACGCCGCGGTTTCCGCATTGAACTGGGGGAAATTGAAACTGCCCTCAGTGGCCTGGAGGATATACTGGAGGCGGCCACGGTCGCCGTCGTCGACGGAAAGATGGGAACCGCCGTCATCATCGTGGCTTTCGTTCGGCCCCGATCTGCGGGCGCGGTTTCGCTGATCGAGGCCAAGGCGCACTGTGCGCGGACGCTGCCGCTGTATATGGTGCCCGACCACATTGTGTTTTTGGACGCCATACCGAAGGGAAACCGCGGCAAGATCGATTACCTGGCTTTAGGCAAAATCGCAGACGCACTCGACCATCCTATACGAAATCATGCTGAACCAGACCATGCCGAACCAAATCATGGAGATCAAGAGCGCAGTCCGTCAATTCATCGCTGAAAATGTTTTGCTCGGCGTGCATCAGACCACGATCGACGACGCTACTCCCCTCGTCACCGGCGGCCTGATCGACTCGATCGGCATGATCGGCCTCGTGGCTTTTCTGGAATCGCGCTTTCAAGTCGAATTCGTACCGAGAGAAGTCAGCGCGCATAACCTGGATACCCTGGAGCAGATCGAAGAACTTATCCGGAAAAAACTCGCCAGCCGGGAAGCTGGCGCCGCGGGGACGGGACAGTAGATCGGACAGTAGAGTTGGCGAGGTACGCGGTGTGGAACGGTAGGAAACTTCTGGGACTGGCGCTGGCATTGGGAGTAGCGGCGACGCTGCTTCTGGCAACTTGCCGCCAACATAAAGAGGCGTTTGAAAAGGCACCCCTGGCTCCCGGCCAGATCGAGGTAGTGCGCCTCTCGGAACGCGCCCACCTCGCAGTCGAACGGGTTCGTTTCTGGTCCAAGGAGATGAACCAGCCCCGCTTTTTCCTGGCCTTAATACCTAAGACGCGGGCTGCCCCGTCTGAAGTATTCATCTTGAATCACGGTTGGCGCGACCGGCCAGAAGATCTGCTGATCCATCTCAAAGTGGACCAAGTGTACGACGAGATGCTGGGCCGGGGCGAGGTGCGACCCGCGATCGTGGTTCTGCCCGACGTTCGCTTCGACAACTTCTACCGCGAGTTCTCCGACAGTACCCCGTACCATAACTATTTGACGCTGGTGGCGGAAGAGGTGGCGGGAACGGTCTCAAGCCACTATTCCATCCCTTTCGAACGCCAGCGTTGGGCCATCGGCGGCTTTTCGTTTGGCGGCTACGTGTCGATTGATGTGGGGCGGCGCTTTCCCGGGCGGTTCGGCAGCGTCAGCGTGGTGAGTGGACTGGTCGATGAAGAGTGGAGTTTCTGGCCGTCGCAACCGCCGCCACCCGGGCCGCTCGATTCCCAGGGCCGGGGCAAGCATACCATCGTTGTGCCCGGACCGGTTCCCAGGCTTTTCCTGGCCTGCGGAACGGATGATCGTCTGTTCTCGATGATGCGCGGCTTGCATGAAAAGCTAACGCAACTCGGCATTCCGCATGCATGGTCGACCGGATCGGGCGCGCACACCTGGAAGTATTGGTCTTCCGTCCTGCCACTGATGTTCAAGTTCCACCTGGGGAGCGAGCCAAGCCAGTTTGAAGGCAGTCAGTTTACAGGCAAGAAGTTCTCGCAACCCCCTTCTTAAGACGCAGACGGAAGGGGCGTCTACCGGTTTGTTTGTCCGTCCACCATGCGCAGGATTCCTAGAGGATTCGAATCCTTCAACTCTGCTGGCAGGGCTTCGTCAGGAAATCCCTGATAGCAGACGGGTCGTGCAAACCTGAAAATTGCGCGAGTTCCCACCGACGTGGAACGACCGTCCGACGTCGAGGGATAAGGACCTCCATGCACCATGGCGGGGCATACTTCGACTCCGGTAGGAAATCCGTTAAAGACGAGACGCCCAACTTTGCTTTCAAGAATGGCGACGAGATCGGCAAATTCACGAAGATCCTGCTCCGTGCCATGAATCGTTGCCGTGAGCTGGCCTTCGAGAGAGCGGGCAATCTCGAGGATCTGATCCCGCGCCGAATGACGTACCAGAAGCGTTGTCGGTCCAAAGATCTCTGCGCCCAAGTCGGAGCCTAGAAACGTGGTTGCATCGGTTTCAAAGAGGGCGGTGTTCGCTGCAAAACCAGCGACCTCGGCCGGTTGCGAAGCTTCCGCCACGAGAACGACGGCCGTATCGGCCTTGCGGTCGGCGAGTGCCGAATCATAAGCCGAATGAATGCTTTTGGTCAGAAGATGAAAAGGCGTCGAACTCGCCACCAAGTGTTGCAATCGATCTCTAAACGAATCCGCTTCTTTGCCGTGGGGAAGAAAGACCATTCCCGGCTTCGTGCAGAACTGGCCGGCTCCCATGGTGAACGAAGTGTGAAGTCCTGCCGCAATGGCGTCGCCATGTTCTCGCAATGCGCCCGGCAAGATGAAGACGGGATTGGTGCTGCTCATTTCCGCATAGAACGGAATCGGCTCGGGGCGCGCGGCTGCGATGTCCATCAAGATTCTTCCCGCGGTGCGGGACCCGGTAAAACCGCCGGCTTTCACCAGTGGGTGTTTCATTAAGCAGGTGCCGATCTCGGCGCCGCTGCCAAACAGCAGCGAGAAGACGCCTTCTGGCAGACCGCACTCCCGAACACTTTCTCGCACCATCTGCCCCACCAGTTCACTTGTTCCGGGGTGCGCCGCATGCGCTTTTACGATGACAGTATTTCCAGAGGCGAGCGCCGAGGCGGTGTCGCCACCGGCCACGGAAAAAGCCAACGGGAAGTTGCTGGCACCGAACACCACGACCGGGCCTAAGGGACGCAACAGGGAACGGATGTCCGGTTTGGGAGCAGGCTTGCGGCCAGGGTCGGCGCGGTCGATGCGCGCGGATACCCATGATCCTTCTTCCGCAACTTGTGCAAACAGGCGAAGCTGAGCGCAAGTACGCGCAGTCTCGCCCTGTAAACGCGCCTGCGGGAGAGCAGTCTCCTGCTGCGCGCGCTCGACTATCTCCGCAGAAATAGATTCTATCTTCGCCGCAATCACACGCAGGAATGCACCCCGGTCCTTTCCTGTGGTGCGACTGTAGGCGGCAAAGGCCTGCGCAGCAAGCCGAACTGCAAGGTCCACTTCTTCCTTGCTTGCGGGTATGAATCCTGGCTCCAGACGCTGCCCAGTAGTGGGGTTCGGAGCGTAGTGCGGTTCTCCTGAACCGTTACCCTCGCGAAAACCTACCAACGACCGACCTGTAATTTTCGTCATTTTCTTGAAACTACTTTCTGTTGGGCAGTGGCAAACCCTCCCACGGGCATGGGCTGTGCAGACAAAGCGTTGCGAATGATCTTGAGATTCCGTTGCAATTCATCGCCTACCAATTCCAAGCGGGGCGGGCGGACGCGGGGATTTCCCATTCCCACTTCCGCCTGCACCAGCTTGATGAGCTGAACGAAGTTGGGCACGGTGTCCATGCGCAACAGTGGCAGGAACCACCGGTATAACTCAAAGGCCTTGCCGTTCTCTCCATGGATTGCGAAATTGAACAGGTCCACCGATTCGCGCGGCAATGCGTTGGCCAGGCCGGCAATCCAACCGGTCGCTCCCACACCGATAGCTTCCAGCACCGCGTCGTCCACGCCGACCGAGATTTCCAGGCGGCGGTCGAGCAGCGCGCGAATGGCAGATACGCGCCGGGCGTCGGTGCTCGACTCCTTTACGGCCTCGAAGTTTTCATGCTCTGCCGCCAGTTCGCGGATCTGTTCTGGAAGGAAATCAGTTCCATAGGCGACGGGATTGTTGTAGAGCATGCAGGAAAGAGGAGTGGCTTTGAACACCGTGGCAACATGGGTTTTCATTTCCCGCCAATTGCCCTGGTAGACGTAAGGTGGCAACACCATCAGGGCGTCGCAGCCGAGGTCAGCGGCCGCTTTCGCCAGGGCCACGGCTTCAGAAGTGGTGAGCGCCGAGATGGAAGCCACAACCGGTCCGCGCCGCCCTTGAACCGCGCCGACACAGGTGCGCAGAATTTCTACTTTCTCGTCGAAGGACAACGTCGCGCCCTCTCCTAATGAGCCCAACGCAACGATCCCCGAGCATCCGTTGTCGAGAAGCCAGCGGCAATGGTTGGTCACGGAGTTGTGATCGACACGAAGATCTTCGGCAAAACTGGTGGTGATTGCGGGTAACACGCCCTTCCAATTCATCAATGACCTCCCATTACTTCACTCCCATTACTTCGCTGTGCTGTAAATCCAATGGCTCGCCAACAGTCGCCAAGGTTCCGACGCGAGCAGGAAATACTGGTGGCCGAACCGAATCCGGGTTCCAGTGGAAAAGAAATTCTGTCGCGGGACCACACACTCGTCCCTGGCAGGGCCCCATGCCACAACGCGAATGCAACTTGGCGGAGCGCCACGACGGATGCTGCTGCAGACGCGAATAGGAAACGTCTTCGCAGCGGCAAACCATGGTTTCCGGTAGAGGCAGGCTCTTCAGTTCGGGGCGAAGGCGGAACGCAGAGTCCAGCACATGTGCAAAACGGCGCGCCTTCCGACGTTTGGCGAATAACGCTTTCGCCTCAGTTGCGTGTCCGGCTGCCGCCAGGCCGGCAATCTGGCCTTCGATGATCGCGAGTTCCACACCTCCGACAGACGTCGGCTCACCGGCACAAAAAACTGACGCGACCGTCGTGCTCTGAAAATCGTCCACCCGCACGCAGCCATGGTCGACGGCACATCCCATCAACAACGGCAATTCCACGTTGGGAACGAGATGAAAGCCGCAGGCAAGATAATCGCATGGGATAGTCTCGACTGTGCCAGCTCGGAGGATGTCCACGCTGTCAATAGCCGCCTGGCCATTTGCGGCCACCACCCAAGTGTTGGCTGCAAATGGAATCCCCGCTAGATCCCGGTGTAACTGTATTGCCCGGATGATCTTCTCCGGCCACCGGAACAAGGCCAAGCCGAATGCGGCCAAGCTCCCCCAGGATGTTTGCTCGCAAATCAACGGTATCTCAGCGCCATGCTTGCGAAGATAGACAGCAACCGCCAGCAGAAGGGGGCCGGAGCCAGCGACAATCACACGCTTGCCGCGAACCGGCAGGCCTCTCTTGACGATGGCTTGCAGGCCACCGGCGCCCATGACGTTGGGTAGAGTCCAGCCCGGAAACGGCAGGAATCGTTCTCTCGCGCCGGTTGCAAGCACGAGCTTCTCGTATCTGAGCTCGCAGAGACCGTTGAAACTTTCCGCCAGCAAGACGCCGACCTCTGGCTGGTGCACTGCGCGCAGCCCACACAGAGCAGTAACGCCGGAAGTGCTCACCCGCTGAACCCACTTCGAGGCATCCGCTATTTGCTGATCGCTTTCTTGCTGGCTGCTCGACTCGCTCCGCCCGATCTGACCGCCCAGACTTGCATTGTCGTCGACGAGCCCGACGCGGACGCCACACTCCGCGGCGCAAGCTGCGGCCGCCATGCCTGCGGGCCCTCCACCAATCACGAGGACTTCGAAATGATGCGCTTCCCTGCTCATCTGTTTATTTTTCGGTATTTACTTCCATGCCCTGCCGGCACAAGACCTGACAGCTCCGAACATGCGGATTCCCGTCGACGATTACGCGACACTCAAAGCAAATTCCCATGCCACAGAGCGGACCACGCGGCTCACCACTCACCGACGTGCGGCAGGCTTGTCCTGCAAGAACCATCGCAACCGCTACGGTCGCACCCGAAGGCACAACGACTGGCGTCCCGTTAACGGTCACCGAGACCTGGTTAACCGAAACTTGGTTAAGCATGCACGTACTCGTTTGTTCGCGCCAGCCTTGACGGCAGATACGGTTCAACCGGAATTTCCGGCTTTGTGCCGTTGATCTGGTCGGCAAGAATGCGCGCGGTTCCCAGAGAAGTCGTGATTCCCAAACCCTCGTGCCCGGTCGCCAGGAACACGGACTCATCTCCCGGCCACTGCCCAATCAACGGAAGTTTGTCGGGTGTGGCAGCGCGAAATCCCGTCCAGGTACGAACGGCCGACACTTGAGACAGGCCTGGCATATATTCCTGCGCGCGTTGCAACATCCGCACCAGCATGGAGTTGTCGACCTGCTTGTATTCAGCGCCGTATTGGCGCGAGGAGCCGATCAGAATCTGACCGGTACGGCGAGGCTGCACATTGAATGCGACCGAATCGCCACTAACAGAGTGCGCGCTCTTCAAGTATCCGAGTTCCACCACCTGATGCCTAACGAATCCCGGATAGCGGTCGGTGATGACGAGATGGCCTTTCCTCTTCTTGATTTCAAGTCCCGGCGTGAGATCGACAGCAGCGGCTCCGGCCGCATTCACGATGATCTCTGCGGAGATCTCCGATCCGTCGGTCAGACCCACTCGACCTCTCCCGATCTGCGCAACCGTGGTGCCGAGCAGAAGCTTGGCTCCGCGCGCCTGTGCGTGCCGCGCCAGAAAAAGCGCGGCACACGGCGGATACAACACCCCATCTTCCGGAACGAGAAGGCCGCCAGCCATTCCCGCGCGCAGGTTCGGCTCCAAACTATGCAGGGCTTTGGCGTCGAGAACTTCCGTTGGAACTCCGCGCTTGCCGTAGTACTCGCACTTGCGAAGAACTTCGGTCATTTCCTCGTCGTCAGCCGCCACCCAGATCGTCCCGCACTGCTCGTATTCGACGTCATCCGACAGTTCGGGTCGCAACGCTTGCCACAGCTGCTGCGAGTAGCGCGTCAACGCAAACTGCGCGTCGGAGTCATCCATGACCACGATGTGGCCCATGCCGGCGGCGGTTGCGCCGCTTCCGACGATGTCCGCGCCTATGAGTGCGACGCGCCGGCCGCCACGCGCGAATTCATCGGCACACGCCGCACCCACAATGCCGGCGCCAACCACGACAACGTCATAGGCTGCTCCGCTCATACTCGAATGCTCATGCGCGAATGCTCATACTCGAATGCCCATGCATAATGGGTCGCGAGGATCGAGCACCAGCTCGGCCTCTGCGTTCACGAATGCGGATCCTTTGATACTGGGATATATCTTGCCATCGCGCACTTGCACGCTGCCTTCGAAGACGCTACCGACGATGCTTTCCTGTCTCCAGGTTTGCCCTTCGCGGATTTTGCCGTCCGCATAAAGGCACGCCAGCTTCGCGCTGGTCCCCGTGCCGCAGGGAGAACGATCGTAGGCTTTTCCGGGACAGAGCACAAAATTCTTGCTGTCCACGCCAGGAAGCTGAGATGGGCCAAACAGTTCGACGTGGTCAATCTCTTGGCCATCGGCGCCGGAGATGCCGTGATCGCGAAGAGACTTTCGAATCGCCCAGGTGAAGGTCGTGAGTTCCTCGACGTTCTGCAGGGTCAATTCCATGCTGTGCTTGCGCACCAGGAAAAACCAGTTCCCGCCCCAGGCCACATCTCCTCGCACTTCGCCGTATCCGGGAACGTCGACGGCGACATTTGCCTCGCTGCGATAACTTGCGACATTGTTGACCGTAACTTCTCCGCCTTCGTGCAGAACGGCACTCACGGTGCCCACCGGTGTTTCGATTTTGTGTTCCCCGGAGGTGATGCGTTTCATGCGGGCTAACGTCGCAACCAAGCCGATGGTTCCGTGGCCACACATTCCCAGGTAACCGACGTTGTTGAAGAAGATGACGCCGGCGGTACATGCGGGATCGAGCGGCTCGCAAAGCAAAGCACCGACCATGGCGTCGGAACCTCGCGGCTCGTTGACAACGGCGGAACGGAAATGATCGTGCCGGCTGCGAAAACACTCCAATCGCTCGGCCAGCGAGCCGGTCCCAAGATCGGGGCCACCAGTCACCACCAGCCGGGTCGGCTCGCCGCCGGTATGAGAATCGATGACCCGGACTCTACGGCATTCTTTATTCGTCATTTTCTGTCGTTCGGGTTTCCTGGCCAGAGAGCCGCCAATAGACGAGTCCGGCTTTCCGCCTAATTTATGGACGCTCCTCAGTGCGAGTCGCGTGCCACGTGCGCCCCGCTGCGACCCACGAGGAAATCGAGATCGGCGCCTTTGTCCGCCTGCTGTACATGTTCCACATAAAGCCTCAACCACCCACGATCTGGCAGAGGTGGAGGCGTCCACTTTGCCCTGCGCGCAGCGAGAACATTGTCGTCGACATCCAGTCGAAGCAGACGCTTGGGAACATCGAGGGTAACCATGTCACCCGATTGCACCAGCGCGAGTGGTCCGCCTGCGGTGGCTTCCGGGCAAACGTGGAGTACGACGGTCCCATACGCAGTACCGCTCATGCGGGCATCTGATATGCGGACCATGTCGCTCACGCCCTTGCGAAGAACTTTAGGCGGCAGCAACATGTTGCCCACCTCCGCCATACCGGGATAGCCGCGTGGACCGCAATTCTTGAGGATCATGACGCAGGTTTCATCGATATCCAAACTGTCGTCGTTAATCTGGGAGTGAAATTCTTCGATGCTTTCGAACACAACCGCCCGCCCGCGGTGCTGCAATAGGTGCGGACTCGCAGCTGACGGCTTGATCACAGCGCCGTCGGGCGCAAGATTGCCGCGCAAGACGGCGATTCCAGCGCTCGCCTTGAATGGTTGTGCGAAGGGACGAATCACTTCGCGATTCCAGCAGCGAGCGTCAGCGACATTTTTCCAGATCGGCTCTCCGTTCGCCGTCAGAGCTTCCCGGTTCAGAGCGCCGGCCTCGCCCAGCTCGCGAAGTACGACGGGGAGTCCTCCCGCGTAAAAGAAATCTTCCATCAGATGCTTGCCCGAGGGCTGAATGTCGACCAGGCATGGGAGAGAAGATCCCAGTCGATCGAAATCGTCGAGACACAAGGGCACGCCGATGCGGCCTGCAATTGCGATCAGATGGATCACTGCGTTGGTGGACCCGCCAATGGCCGCGTTCGCGCGAATCGCATTCTCGAAAGCTTCGCGCGTCAGTATCCGCGAGATGCAAATATCTTCGCGCACCATTTGGACAATGCGCCGCCCCGTCATCTGGGCCAGAGTATTGCGGCGCGCATCGACCGCGGGAATCGCCGCGTTGCCCGGCAAGCTCATTCCCAATGCTTCCACCATGCTGGCCATAGTTGAGGCGGTTCCCATGGTCATGCAATGCCCCTTGGAGCGATGCATGCAACTCTCGGCTTCAAAGAACTCTTCGACCTTCATTCCTCCCGTGCGGACCAGATCGGTCATCTGCCACAGCCCGGTGCCAGATCCCAAGTCGCGGCCTTGGAATTTGCCGGAAAGCATGGGGCCGCCGGATAGGCCAATCGTGGGCAGATCGCAGGAAGCCGCGCCCATCAACAAAGAAGGCGTGGTCTTGTCGCAGCCCATGAGCAGTACAACTCCGTCCATGGGGTTGCCACGAATCGATTCTTCCACGTCCATGCTGGCCAGATTCCGAAACAGCATGGCGGTCGGACGCAGTTGCGTCTCACCCAACGACATGACCGGAAATTCCAGCGGAAAGCCTCCCGCCTCCCACACACCGCGTTTCACAAATTCGGCGAGCTCGCGAAAATGGGCGTTGCAGGGCGTCAGTTCCGACCAGGTGTTACAGATCCCGATGACCGGGCGGCCATCGAACAGGTCGTGGGGCCAGCCCTGGTTCTTCATCCAACTTCGATAGAGAAATCCGTCGCGGTCGTCTCTTCCGAACCATGCCTGGCTGCGCAGTTTCTTCATTGCTTCGTCCTTGTAACTCCTCACCAGCGATTATGGACCAGCGGTGCGATTTTCTGCTTGTAGATGCGCTCGACCGCTGCCATGGTCTCAGGTGCGAGACTTGGCAAATCGGAAGCACGACAATTCTCAGCAACTTGCTCCGGTCGCTTGCCGCCGGGAATGGCACAACTGACCGCGTCGAACATTAGGATCCAGCGCAGCGCGAATTGGCTCATCGAAACCCCCGCAGGCAAAAGCTCTCGAATTTCCTCGACCGCTTCCAGCCCGACTTTGTAGTCAACGCCCGAAAACGTCTCGCCGACATCAAATGCC
Organism: Candidatus Sulfotelmatobacter sp.; assembly: GCA_052148475.1. Taxonomy (GTDB): domain Bacteria; phylum Acidobacteriota; class Terriglobia; order Terriglobales; family Acidobacteriaceae; genus Sulfotelmatobacter. The sequence continues at coordinate 77,251 of JBKQID010000055.1, forward strand.
TCTCCGTGCCGGTTGAAGTTGCGGTGGTCGTCGGCGGCAAAAGTTGAGTTCGGGCCGAGTTTGCCCGTGAGCAAACCGCTAGCCAGTGGTACACGAGCGAGAATGCCGACCCGCTTTTGCTGAGCCCGCGCAAAAAAGAGATCGGCGGGCCGCTGCCGGAAGCAATTGAAGATGATCTGAACGGTCTGCACGTTAGCGTGGTCGATCGCCCGGAGGGCTTCCTCTACTTTCTCTACACTCACGCCGTAGTAGCGAATCTTGCCCGCTCGCACAAAATCATCGAGAATCGCGAACACCTCGGGACGGTCATAAAGTTCAGTCGGGGGGCAATGGAGTTGAAGCAGGTCGACGGACTCGACCGCGAGGTTTCGCAGGCTGTCGTCTACCCATGCGGTCAGGTTCTCGCGCGTGTAGCCTTCAATCGTCTGGCGCGGCAGACGGCGACCGGCTTTGGTAGCGACGACGATCTCTTCGTTGTTCTTGCGCTGCTTCTTCAGAGCGGCAATCAGGCGTTCACTGCGGCCGTCGCCATACACATCGGCCGTATCGATGAAATTGACTCCGGAATCGACCGCTTGATGTAGCGCCGCTAGGGCATCTTTCTCTGAAACCTGGCCCCACGCACCGCCAATTGCCCAAGCTCCGAAGCTGATTTCCGAAACCATCCAGTCGGTCCGGCCGAGAGGGCGATACTTCATGGGCGTCTTGTCTCCCAAAACCTTCAATCCTGGATTCTAGTACCTTAACGGTTAGAACGAGACGGTCAGAACGAGACCTGGACACCCTTTCCTTCAAGAGTCAGGCTATGCGAGGTTCCGGCTAACTGTATAACAATTGCCCGCGGTCCCGGGCAACTGCACCTATGGTTCGGGACTCGATATGCTCTATCATGGTTGCAAAAATGGAGCCTGCTGATGGCCATCGTGGCTGGAGTCGATTTCGGAACGCTGAGTGTTCGTGTCTCCCTGGTCGATAGCGAACGAGGACTGCTCGAATCCGCTGTCGCCGAATACCCGCTACATCGCAAGCGCGAAGATCCCGAATACGCCACCCAATCTCATGATGACCACATGCGGGCGCTCGTGTCCGCGACGCGCGCAGCCCTGAAGAAGGCGGGTATTGCAGGCGATCTAGTGCAGGCCATCGCGCTCGACACCACGGGTTCATCCGTGATTCCGGTTGGCCAAGATCTTCAGCCCATCGATGAGTATTACTTGTGGTGCGATCACCGCGCCAAGGGCGAAGCTGCAGAGATCACCGAAGTGGCTCGCCGGGAAGGGCTGGAAGCCATTCAATGGTGCGGCGGAGTCTACTCTTCGGAGTGGGGGTTCTCGAAGCTGCTGCACTGGCTCCGGCATAATCCCGAAAAGCGATCGCAGTTCGTTTCTGCCTTCGAGCACTGCGACATGGTCGCGGCCACACTGTGCGGCATCACCGACCCGAAGCGCGTCAAGCGCAGTATCTGCGCCATGGGACACAAGTGGATGTGGAACGCACAACTGGGCGGACTTCCGCCGGAAAACTTTCTGGTAAAGGTAGACCCTTTGTTGAAAGGAGTTCGCGACGAATTGGATGGCGAGTATGCCACTTCCGATCAAATCGCCGGCACACTCTCATCGAATTGGGCGGAAAAGTTGGGGCTCAAGGCGGGCATTCCGATTCCGGTTGGTGCCTTCGATGCACATTGGGATGCAATCGGCGCAGGCTGCCGAACTGACGACATGGTGAACGTGGTCGGCACTTCGACTTGCATCATCGGAATCACTCCGTCGGTAAACTTAGTGCCAGGAGTTTGCGGCGTTGTGCAAGGCAGTGTGCATCCTCTGCGCACCGGGATCGAGGCCGGACTCTCTGCTGTGGGAGACATTTTCAGTGCGATCGCTTCCCGTGCGGGCACTGACGTAGCGGCATTGAGCGCAGGCCTGGAGAATTACCGTGCCGGCCAAACCGGGTTATTGCGCATGACCTGGGACAACGGAGACCGCACTGTTCTGGTAAACCCCAACCTGCGCGGCGTCACCTTAGGATGGAACCTGCAGAGCACGGCGCAAGACGAACTCTTTGCCGCCATCGAGGGGACCGCGTTTCACACCCGCGTGATTCTCGATCGCATGGCTGGGCATGGAGTGCACATCAAACGGGTAATCAATGCCGGAGGCATTCCGCAGAAGAATGACGTCCTGAACCAGGTCTATGCCAATGTGCTGGGGCGCCCGGTGCTGGTTCCAAGCAAGAGCGTGGTCAGTCTCGGATCTGCGATCTTTGCATTTCTGGCGGCGGGGACTTTCAAGACGATCGAGGAAGCCCAGGATAGGATTTGCCCTTCTCATCGCGCGTTCTTGCCGGACGATTCGGCGCAACGGACTTACGGCACGCTGTACGCCATGTACAGCAAATTGTATTTCGCATTAGGACAGCGGAGTGGCGATCTGGGAGACGTCCTGCCGACCTTAATCGCGGTGGCAGAGTCTGCCCGAGGCGCAGCTTAGCGGCAGAGGCACAGGGTAGGAGCAACGATAATTCAGCCTAGTCCGACGGAACCCGCACCGGCCGAAAAACGCCCATCATAACCCAGGAAACAATAACAAACTAGTAACACAACAATTCAGCTCTTCACAGCTTTCCGCGCTTGTCCCAGCGCCGGCCACGGCCTCTCAAGCCGATTCCAGCTTGCCCATGTTCGTCATCCGGTGAACGGTTCCTCCCCCTCACAAAGAGGTCAGTGTTAAGAATCGCGAATGTGATGTCCAGATGTTCGCCGGCCTCCAGGAGCGACGAAGCAGCAACTGCCTGCCCCGTAGCTCTATACCAATCGGTGCGAGGCTGGCGAAAGCCAGTTTCAGGTGCACGAATTTAACAAGAATGTGACCGTTCGGTGACAAGTGCAACGCAGTGCGGGCGCTAACGTATGCGGCAGTACATTCGACGGCAGCCCTAAACCTGAACATGTCGGACCTACAAATCAACAGCATCAGTCGGGTGAAGCAGTTCGGCGAGATGTCGCTGGATTTCCGCAAGATGGAACTCTGTCGCGCCGGGCAGCCGGTTCAGATCACTCTTCGGGAGTTTAAAGTGCTGAAATTTCTCGTGTGCCGGCCCGGGATTGTCGTTTCCCGCCAACGGCTGCTCTATTCCCTATGGCCGAAGCGAAAGCTGGCCAGTTGCCGCACGGTGGATAACTGCATCGCGAAACTGCGGCAAAAAATCGAAAGCAATCCTGATTACCCTGCTTTTATTCGAACGGTTCACGGGGTCGGCTACAAGTTTGTCCCTCAGCAAGATTCGCACTCCTCGGGAACATCTTTGCTGGCTGAGTGCAAGGAGGCGAAATGAGAGTCGGAGTCTTCAAGAGAATCGGCCCAGGTTCATTGGGTCTGATACTCCTGCTGGCGAGCATCCCACCGGCGCAGGGGGTTCCCGCCTTCGCGCGCAAGTACGGGCTGCCCTGCTCCGCGTGTCATGAAGCGTGGCCCATGCTGAACAATTTTGGCCAGACCTTCAAAGACAATGGCTACCAACTGGGCAACGGGCGCGATGCGCCAATCTACCAGGAGCCTTCTTACTGGCCGATCATGTTTCGGACAATCCCGGAGTGGCACCGCGAGAACAATAATCGCCAGGCCGTCGACATCGTTCCGGGCAACGCCTCCAGCGGGCTAGTGGAGAAATCGGTAACAACGTCCGGCTTCGACCTGGGCGGGCTCGACGTGATCACGGCCGGCACGCTTTACCAGAACATCTCGTTCCTGATTCAGCCCTTCATTGGAAACAACAGCATTAATCTGTCTCAGGCCTGGGCCCGGTTCGACAATCTGGCAGGGTCTCACTGGCTGAATCTCAAGATGGGCAGGTTCGAACTTGACGAACCCATCTCGCAGGAGCGTTCCCTCATCCTCAACGACACCGGAGGAGCCTACTACACCTATTTCTTCACTCCGCCCGGTGACAACAATCTCTTTGCCGGGATTGGTTTTCCTCAGCTTGGCGTCGAGTTGCAGGGGCATTCGGCAAACGATTACACCCGCTATTCCGTTGCGGTTGTAAACGATAGCAATGGCGCTGGGGGGGCACCCGGGAATCAGAATTATGACATCTATGCCAACTTCAATCAGGCGTTCGAAACGCCTTGGTTCGGAAAGCAGCAAGTTGGCCTTTACGGATTTTTCGGAGAGTCTCCAACTTATTTTCAAACCCAAAACGGAAACCCCATCCCCGGCACAGGCTCCGGCAACCGCAGCTTCTATCGCATCGGCGTCTACGGACACTGGTACGTGAATAAGACTGACTTCTACACCTTCTTCATGCACGGATACGACAACGTGTTTCTCGGGAATGCAGTGCCGTCGAACCAGCCGTTCAGTTTGCCGGCGGGGGCAGCGGGTCCGACGTGGAACGGCGGGTTCATTGAGGGACACTATAATCCCAACCCTCGCCTGATCCTTATCGGGAAGTACGAGTTGGATCGCATGTCGCGGCAGGCCAACCCGGGCATTCGCAGCGACTCGGGAAATTTTGATACATGGACGGCGGGCTACCGTTGGTATCCAATCATGAGCCCGCGCGCGGGGCTAGCCTGGACGCAGGAGTATTCGAGAATCACCAACTCCGGGGCCGCGCCTCTGTCCGGCAAAGACGAAATTCACAATAGCTATCTGATGGGCTTTGATTTCGATTTCTAGGAGGACACTGCGTGCGCATAAAACTCAAACGGACGGGCGCTGCGCTATTGCTTGTCTTCCTGCTGTGGAGCGCGAACGGCGCTGCGCAAGAAAGCCACGTCGGGAAGTTGTCGGGCAATGCGAAGCGCGGCAAGGCGCTCTATGTACGTTACTGCATTTTTTGTCATGGGCCGAACGGAGACGGGCAGGGTGAGAGCGCGCCTTATCTCGATCCGAAGCCCCGCGATTTCACTAAAGCGTTGTTCAAGTGCCGATCCACGCCCAGCGGCAGTCTTCCACTCGACAGCGACTTGTACGACACGATCAGCCGAGGCGTTCATGCCAGCGGCATGCCTTCGTGGGAGCCTCTTCTGCGGCAGGAGCGCGTGGACTTGGTTGCTTATATAAAAACTTTCTCTTCCGCCTTTGAAGAGGAGAAGCCGGGAGCTCCAGTCGAGATTCCGGCCGAGCCGACGACGACAGCGGAGAGCATCCAGCGCGGCAGCGAACTCTTCCAGAGTATGAATTGCTGGTCCTGCCACGGCAACGACGGACGAGGCCACGGACCTTCGGCCGCCACTCTCACCGACAGCAAGGGCTACCCGATCACTCCTTTCGACTTTACCAGTGGATCGCGGTTCAAGTGTGGGGAGTCCGATCGAGACATGTTTCGTGATTTGGTCACCGGGCTCGATGGAACCCCGATGCCATCGTTTGCCGCTGCCATGAACGCGGATCAGAGGTGGGACGTGGTGCACTACATCCGCTCTCTAAGCGCCCATAAGACGCACGCCAGGTTCAAGATTGAACCCATAGGAAAATGACATCTGAAGTCAGCAATTGAGCATTTGGAAGTCTGCACAATAGAAGGACAGATATGAAATTCAAATCAGCACTTATTTCTGGATGCACTCTGGTCGCCTTATCGGTATCGGTCGGGATGATGGCGGGGTGGGAACGCCCAGCAGACGCCCCGGCGTCGGTTAAAGGCATCGTAAAGTTCGACGGGCCCGCACCCAAACCGACAAAAATCGATATGTCACAAGATTCACTCTGCGCCAAGGCGCACCCGACGCCCGCAACCACAGAGGACATCGTTGTCGGAACCGGCGGAGGCCTAGAGAACGTGGTCGTTTATGTTTCCGATGGCCTCACCACGCACGACTTCCAACCTCCTGAACAGCCGGCCGTTCTTGAGCAGAAGGGCTGCCAATACAAACCGCATGTCCTGGCTCTCGAAGCCCACCAGAAACTCGATGTCGTGAACAGCGACGAAACTACCCACAATATCCATCCTAGTCCAAACAACAACCGCGAATGGAATATGACGCAGCCTCACGGTACGCCTCTCGAACAGACATTCGCGCGCGAAGAAGTCGCGATCCCGGTCAAATGCAACGTGCATCCCTGGATGAGAGGCTACATTGCGGTCTTCAAACATCCATACTTTGCCGTGACCGGCGTGAATGGCAGCTTCGAACTGAAAGGCCTGCCCCCTGGCACCTATACGATCACGGCCTGGCAGGAGAAGCTAGGCACACAGACGCAGAAGGTCACGGTGGGAGCGAGTGAAACGAAGACGATGGATTTCACCTTCAAACAGTAGGCGCGGTTAAACTCCAGCCGTGTCTTGCTCGTCTGGGTGTGGGACATCCCGCTGCGGGATATACAGTGAGCACACGCATCGTTTGCAGGTTTCGTTGCTTGCGACATTCAGGCTCGCACGAAAAGACAAAGCTTCCGGACCGTTGATAATGTCGGTGAATGTCTGACGGTTGATATTTCCCAGCACGGGATGGAAAAAGCACGGCCGCACGTCTCCTGATGCTTCAATCACGGCCGAGACCCAGGGCGCATTGCAGCGCGGCGCCACGTTCTCGGCTTGACCTAGATAGGCGCGAAAGTGCTGGACGATGCGGCGTAACTTGCCAGCCTTCTCAACGACAAATCCTGATTCTAAATCTCCTTGATGGTCTTCGATGAGCCGTTCCACCTCGTCCGCCAATGCGTCCACTTCCCCAGGCAGCAGGGCGACGCGGCTCGATCGATCGGGAAGCCAGCCCTCGGGGCGGTTGAAAGCGGACGACATGAGATCGGCCGCCAGGAAAGAGATCGAATTCAATCCGATCTCGTTCGCAGATTCGACGACCGCGCGAAGCGCGCGATGATTTGCTTTTTGTATGGTGCAGCGTCCTCGAATCGGCATGTCAGGGCGCATCTGGCGTAGAGCTTTCACTCCCTCTGCCAGTTGCTCGAACGCATTCGGAATGCGCCGAATCGCGTTGTGCAAGGCAGGAGGCCCATCGAGGGAGACAATCACGTCGTCGACGCTATCGACGGCAGCCTGCGCTTGAGATTTCAGCAGTAATCCCGCGGTCAGAAGGGTGACGCGACTTCCCGCCGAGCGGACGATTTGCGCCAGAGAACTCCACTTGTCATTTAACTGCGGTTCACCCCCGGAAAAAACCACCCAGCGCACACCTAGCCTTCGGAACGAAGACAATTGTTCTTCGAGGTTGGAAGGAGTGATCTCCTGTGCCTGGCGAATCCGCCAAATATCGCACATGACGCAGCGGCAGTTGCACTGGTTGTGAGGGAAGATGACCAATACAGGCAGGGCGTGGATCTGGTGCGAGGCGAGCGCAGGTGGTTGTGCCGGTGCCACGATGGATACCAGCGCGCTCATGCTTCAGTACCGCCGGAAGCCGTCTTCTCGCGTTGCAGTTGCACTAATACGTGATCGCCCAGCAACCGACTTCCCAGGCAACGCCCGAAACACGCATCGAACTGCCCACAAAGTTGGAGCAACCGCGGATGCCGCCGGGCCCACGGCTCGAGGTAACTGGGGGGAACGGCAACTCCGATACCCTGCACAGCTTTCAACCGAAACTCAGGAGCAAACGCGCGGGAGAGAAACTTCACAGAAGGATAACGGACGTGGACGAACGCTCCATCAGCGATTCTGGCACTGACTCCGCCCGAGTGGAACCGGCGGAATGCCCTGTCTCTGCTTCGATGTGCGAGATACCACCCGATTTCCCATGCGCAACAGGGCCCCATCCAACACAGCACGGCAATCGCGCCAGGTTTAAGTAATCTGGCGAGCCCGCTGGCCACGCCCTTGAGGTCTTCGACACAATTCAGCACACCAAAGTTCGAGAAGACTCCATCGAATAATTCGTCCGCTGGAAGAGCCGTGATGTCTTCGGCGGGCATTACAAATGGCCGCACCAGTTTCTGCAGATTCCTCTGCTGAATTCTGCGCGTTGCTACGTCGATCATCTGAGGCGAACAATCGCAGGCGGCTACTCGAATGCTGCGCTCCGCCAGAAAACATGCGTCGACACCCGTTCCACATCCGATTTCCAGGATGTAGTCTCCGGGCCGGAAGGTCTTCTCTAACTTGCGCCAAACAGCGGCCCGCTGGGCTTCTCCGATCAACGACGAGGTAAAGGTCTCGTCATATCGATCCGCGATCGCATCGAACGGAGCCGCAAGGTCTGAGTGGGGAATGGCAGGCATTGAAATCAGGCCTCGACCTCGGTGAGAGTTGCCTGCAGACCAGCGCGCGCCTCTGCGATCCCATGGCGCAGTGCGGCCAACTGCCCGCCGTAGGCATCCGGCTTGGGCCCAAGCCGATTCAGTTCCACTTCACTGCGAAGCAACTTGTCAGCGAACTTGTAGAATTGCCGAGAGTGCCGATCTCGAATGCGAAACTCCCGGTCGGAGCTTTCGCTCCAAAGCTTGAGCGCTTCCACCCGGTCAGCCACTTCAGAAAAGTAAGGCGTGCCCTTGATGGGGTAGGCGACCGTGGTGAAAAAGATGTCGGGGTCCGCCTTCTTCACGTGTTCCACCGTGGCCTCGATGTCGGACATCTCCTCGCCCTCGTAACCCCACATTAAGAACATGCCGGTTTGAATGCCTGCCGATCGGCAGAGTGCCACGGCGGTTTGCACCTGCTCGACCGTAACGCCGCGTTCCATCGCGTCAAGGATTCGCTGCGAACCGCTTTCGGAGCCAATCCACACACGGAAGCATCCCATGTCGGCCAATGTTTCTATGACCTGAGGATTCAGCCGGTCGGCTCGTGAAATGCACTCAAAGGGTAGCTTCACTCCGCGCCTTTTCAATTCGGCGGCATATTGAAACAGCCAGCCGTGGTGAATCGTGAAGACGTCGTCGGCCATCCACGCCATTTGCGGCTGGTAGCGATCAATCAGCCATTCGAGCTCATCCGCGACCGAGATTGGCGTTCTGCGGCGATGCGTCTTTCCGAACACCTCGTGGCTGCACCAACGGCAGTGGTAGGGGCAGCCGCGGGCAGTGATCAGCGAGACGGATCCCATTCCGTGGTGTGTCCGCCAGACCTCCACATAACGCGACATGTCGATCAGTTCACGGGCGGGCCAGGGCTGCGCATCGATATCCTTGATTTGTCCGCGTGGCTTGGTGCGGACTACAGAACCGTCCGCCGCCAGGAAGGCGATCCCGTCGATTTTGTCCAGCGTATCCAACGCCTGGGATTGCAGCGCCGGAACCAGTTCTTCCAGGGTAAGTTCGCCTTCGCCGATTACGACTACATCGGCGCCTGCAGCCAGGTATTCCTGAACATAGGCCCCCGGCTCCGGTCCTCCGACCACGGTTTGCCAGCCGTGTTGCTTGGCGACGCTTAGAATCTCGACCACATTCGACCGCGTCATAAGATTCGCGTAGACGCCGAGAATGGACGGCGGCCCCTTCTGCAGGAGGTCCCACAACTCCTGTCGCGACGAGAACGTGGAGTCGAACACTTCGGCCTTGAGGCCCTGTTTGCACAGATGCGAGCAAATGTAGAGGATCCCCAAGGGTGGATAGGGCTTCATGATTTGAAGTTCCTTAGGATCCTCGTAAAGGAAATAACCGTGAGTGAGAAGGATGTCCATGATCGGGGTTAGCTAGCGAGAACGTTCAGCAGATCGTCGAAGGTTGTGGCATAGCTTTGGGCTTGTAACTGCACTAGCTTTTCCTCCGAGTGGCTGTCGAAGATTGTGGGCCTCGGATTGCGGCAGGTTTTTTCCAACTGCATCACTCGCCTCCACAACTCTTCTGGTTCGCGGCGGGCATGCTCTTCTCTCTGCCCGGCCGGGCCTGAGCCTGAATTCCAGCAGTCAACTTGGGCGTGCAAGGCGTCGTGCAGGGCGCGATAAAACTCGTTGGTATAGGCGCCCTGGAACATCATCGAGAGGTCTTCGCTATCCGACCAGTTGGTCTTCTCTCCAAGTTGTGTCTGGACACGGTCGAAGAACTTGGTTCCGGGAAGCGGGTAAGAAACGGAGACGCCAATGTCGTCGGGACGCGTGTCGCGAACCAGTTTGATCGTGTTTTGAATGTCACCCCAGGTTTCACCGGGATATCCGAATTGTAGGAAGTAGCAGGCTCGGATGCCCTCGCGCTTGAGATTCTCGCGGGCCTTGGCGATTTGATCGACGCGCGTGCCTTTGTCCATCGCATCCAGAATTTTCTGCGATCCGGATTCCGCGCCCATCCAAACCTCGGCGCAGCCGGCGCGGCGCAGGGCTGCCACGTTGTCGGGAGTCATCAGGTCCACGCGCGATTGCATTTTGAAAGGAATCGCGGCGTTTAACCGCTGCACTTCGGAGGCGAGCTCGCGAACCCACTTCGGGCGCAATCCGAAAATATCGTCGGCGAACCAGAGGTGTTCGGCGCCGAAGTCGCACTTAAGTTGGCGCATCTCTTCCGCGACGCTGGCCGCCGAACGCACGGAGAATGAATCTCCATAGATCGGCTTGGCACACCAATTGCAGCGGTAGGGGCAACCACGGCTGGCCACAAGGTTCAGTGAAAAATATCCGTGGGCCAATTTCCAGGACCTTCGGTACTGATCGGTATCGATGAGATCGCGCGTGGGAAACGGCAGATGGTCTAGATTCTGCATCAAGCCTCGCCGCTCGGTCTTCACTACTTGTCCAGTCTTCCTGTGCAAGTAAGCCAGTCCGGCGACATGGTCCAACGCTTTGTCATCTCCCTTCAGCAGATGGTTGACCGCCTCCTGCAACGTCTGTTCCGCTTCCCCAAGCAACACACAGCGGAAGCCTTTCTGCAGATAGTCCAGAGCATGATCGGAAGCATCCGAGCCGTTCACCAGTACGGTGGCGCCAGCCTGGCGGGAGGTTTCGAGAATGTGATACGCGACGGCGCGCATGCGCGTCAGGCACATTTTGGAAAGAAAATTGAAATTATCCTCGAATACCACGACAATTCGAGGCCGATGCCGCAAGAGCGCAGACTGAAATCCCGCTTCCGGATCGTTCAGCATGGTGTCGAACACCGCGACCGACACGCCCGCGTTGCGTAAGAGCGCGGCGGCATAGAGCGTACCGAGCGGAGGATACGGCTGCATCTTCCGCATTTGCTTGCGGTCGTAGTAAAGGTGATACGAATGAGTCAGCAGTACGTCCGCCATATTCGCTGTCTCTGAACCGATCAGCACACTTCCTGCGTACGCTCGGCCAGGGGTTGCCCGGTCAAAAGCGAACGGCGAGTGACGACTTTCTCCACCGCGCGCGACAGCCACAATTCCCATGGAAACGAGTAGCTGCTTTTGCCGATTCGCCAGCGCACGGGCGCTCCAAGCATCCGCTGCACACTTCGCCGCGCCCATGGAATTTTTCTTGTGACCTTGCGAATCTGGTTGTTCAGGAGGAAGTACTCGAGACTTCGGCGCAGCCTTCGCAGCTCTTCTCCGCACAGCCAGGGCAGCACGTTCGTGCCCAGAGCGAGGGTCTCCCATTCTTCGAGCGACTGAGGCTCGCGGACACCCATTTCCTTGAGCTGCGGCCAGATCGGAATCCCCGGATAAGGCGTAAAGATGTTGGGCGAGAAGCTGATGTTGGGATACTCTCTGGCGATCTCGCTCATCTTCTGGAACGTCTGCTGACGCTGGGCATCGGTCTCGCCGGGGTAGCCGAGAATAATGTTGAAGACCACATGAATCCCCGCCTGGTGCGTCTTGCGGGCGGTCTCGACCATCTGCTCCACGTGTTGAAAACGCTTGTTCATCAGGGCCAGCACTTCCTGGGAAGCCGACTCGGTGCCGAATCCGATGTGGTGCACGCCGCTTTCGGCCAGCAGGCGCACATCGTCATCGCTCATGAGCGCGAGAAAATCAGTGGAGGTTTGGAAGTCCCACTGAAAACGTACTCCACTGGAAATGATGCCTTTGGCGATCGCCACGGCGCGCTTGCGATCGACCAGGAAGTTAGAGTCGAAGAGCGGTACGTGCTGGATGTTGTAGCGCGGAACCAATTCGACAAGATCGCTGACAACCCGGTCAGCCCGGAAAGCGTTAAAACGCCGCTTGTAAAACACCTGGTCGGTGCAGTAATTGCACTGGTAGGGGCAGCCCACGCTGCTGGTGTAGGCGAGCCGCCGCACGCCGTCGGCGCCGGCGTAAATGCCAGGCTCGGCGAGATGGTACGCGGGCGCAGGCAGCGTATTGATGTCAGCCACGGGGCGTTCCGCTTCGTGAACGATTTTGCCATCCTCATCTTTGAAAGACAGGCCACGGATGCCATGCCAGTCCTGCTGATTTGCGATTCGTTGAGCGAGTTCGAGCAGGGTCAGTTCCCCCTGGCCTCGCACGATCGCATCCACGAAGGGCTCGCTTAATGTCTGCCGTGTGGCCAAGCTGGCGTGCCATCCGCCGAAAACGATCGGCAGAGCTGGGCACAGTTTCTTGACCGCCTTGGAGACTCTGACCGCGGCTCCGATATGCGGCCCTGTCAAAACGGAAATGCCGAGCAGGAGCGCGTCTTGCGATTCGCGAAGAATCGTCTTTTCGTAATCCGGGGAAAGCAGATTATCGACGAGCTTGACTTCGAACCCTGCCTGCAGCAACGGGGATGCGAGACAAAGCAGGGATAAGGGTGCACCCAACGGCGGACCGTCGTAGGGCGGATAGAACAAGACGACTTTGTTCGTCCCGGACAACGTGCTTCACTTTTGGAGACTTCGGCTACAAGACTCTAGGTTGGCAGCCCTCGAGATTTGTCATCGGATTGTCAAATGTCTGTCACTTTCGGGAAGGTGAGACGCTCGATCTGAAGCGAAGGAGAAAGACCGCAAGCTCTGCGAAATTGCGGCGTTTCAAAATTGCAGAATTTTGACAAAACTGAGACAAATGGCGGCCTCGCAGTTGTTATCGTTGCGGCCGTATTCAGTCCGGCAGAAATGTGTTCGTCGGCTCCCGCAAGAATGCGTGGTTGGTGTCGGAGAAATGATTCTTTTCTATAATCCGAAGGCAACCCGATCGCGCAATCGCCGATTTCCGCTATCGATCCTCTCGCTCGCCGCAGTGGTAGAGGGCAAAGAAGAATACGCAATCATCGATGGCAACCTGGACCCTCACCCTACCGACAGCCTGATTGCCGTGCTAAAGGAACACAGCGTCGAACTGCTTGCGGTTACGGTGATGCCGGGGCCGCAAACCGTGGGCGCGGTGGCGAGCTGCCGCGAAATTCGTTCTCGATTTCCAGAGTTGCCGATTGTTTGGGGAGGTTACTTCGCCTCCAACTACACGGCCGCCGCCCTGAACGCGAACTATGTCGATTATGCGGTGCGCGGTCAGGGAGAGCAAACATTCCTCGAATTGCTGGAGGTGATTCGCGGGCAACGCGATCCCAAGGCCGTTGCTGGGCTCTCTTACAAGATGCCGGACGGCACGGTGCACCACAATCCCGAGCGACCCATGAGGGGTCTGGATGATTTTCCGACGTATCCGTATCATCGCCTGCCCGCGGAGCAATACCTTCTACCCACTTTTCTGGGGCGGCGGACGGCAGTGCATCAGGCGAGCCTGGGGTGCCCTTACCGCTGTAACTTCTGCGGGGTGGTGACGTTTTCCGGCAGCCGGGAAAAAATGGAGTCGCCGGCCCGTACGGAGGGCATGCTGCGCCATCTGGTCAAAACCTACGGAGTCGATGCCGTACAGTTCTACGACAACAATTTCTTCCTGCGTGAAGACCATACGCGGGAACTTGCGGAGCGCCTCACGCCCCTCAATTTGCGCTGGTGGTGCGAAGGCCGTGCCGACACCATGATGAAGTATTCGGACGGTACGCTGGAAGCGTTGCGGCGTGCCGGCTGCACCATGATTTTCTTTGGAGCGGAATCGGGCTCGAACGCAATCCTGAAGGAGATGAACAAAGATCTGCGCGCGGAAGACACACTGGCACTAGCTTCGCGCATTCGGCGGTTTGGGATTATCCCGGAATTCTCCATCATCTTTGGAAATCCAAAAGATCCGGAAGGCGACACCCGCGACTGCATCGGGTTTATCCGGCAGTTAAAGCGCTTGAATCCCGATGCGGAGATCATCGTCGAGCATTACACTCCCGTGCCGCAGCGCGCTGGCATGTATGGCGGAGTGGAAGATAAAGTCCAGTTTCCGACTACTCCGGATGAATGGGCTACGGAGCGCTGGCAGCGTTTTGCCACGCAGAAGGATCCGCAGACGCCCTGGCTGCGACCGACCACGAAACAGTTGATCGACAATTTTGAGCTGGTGGTATCGTCCCGCTGGCCGACGGTACAGGACATCCGGTTGCCGAACTGGGGCCGGTTGGCGCTGAAGGCTCTGAGCAGCTGGCGCTATCAACTTGGGGTGTACGGAGCGCCGCTCGAACTGAAGTGGATGCAGCAGGTCATCGAACTACGAAAGCCGAAGGCAGAAAGCCTATGAGGGTTTACCAAGTATGAAAGCTTCCACCAAGATTGATGCTGATTTCGCGGCGGGCGAGCCTCCAGCATTCGGCGAGGCTCGCACGGTTTCCGCAGCAGAGGGGTATGAATGGTGGGCTCCGAGCTATGATCACGCTCCGAATCCACTTTTAGCTCGGGAAGAACGTTATTTGTCGGCGCTGTTGACGGGCCTTCATGGCAAATCGGCACTGGATCTGGCCTGCGGTACAGGACGCTGGCTGGAAAAACTCATGGAACAGGGCTGCGAGTCAGGCGTGGGAATCGATTACTCGAGCGCGATGCTGCGAGTGGCAGGAGAGAAACCTGCGATCCGAGGACGGCTTGCTAGAGCGGATTGCGACAGTCTCCCGTTACCGAGCGACTGCTTTGACCTGGCGATCTGCTCGTTTGCCGTGGGACACATCCACGACCTGGGATCGGTGGCGCGCGAACTGGGGCGTGTGACCAGAGCCGGAGCTGATGTCTTCGTGACCGACCTTCATTCTGAAGCGTATGCGCTGGGCTGGCGGGTCGGGTTTCGATGGGGCGATACGGCGATTCAAATCGAGGTTCGTCCACGCACAGCCGACGAAATCGTGCGAGTGTTTTGCCTGAACGGCTTCCAGTGCAAGAGGTATGAGACTTTGTGGCTGGGCGAACCAGAAAGATCAAGTTTTGAGCGCGCCGGAAAGTCGGACTCTTTCGTCGCGGCCTGCAAATTGCCCGCAGTCCTCGTTTGCCACTTCCGGCGGCACGGATCACCGCCTGCGGAGAACTGAGCCGTGAAGAGCACTCCGGCGGAAGCTGTCGTTGGATTCCTGAGTTTTTCCAGCGACCGTAGCACACGACTCGGCGTGATTGAGAAGTTCACGCGGCGTCAGTGGGAACATATTCTTCAGTGGCTGGATGACGCCGGGTTAGCTTTCTATTTCCTGCAGAGACTCAAGGACGAACGCGCGAGCGGGAGTGTGCCGCCGTCCGTCTTTTCCCGTCTGGAACGGAACTTCGCATGCAATCGGTTGCGCATCGAGGAGATGGCGCGGAGGTTCGACGCCATCAATCGCAAGCTGAATGATGCCGGCGTGCTATACACGGTGGTCAAGGGTTTCTCCCTTGTTCCTCAATTTTGTCCGTGTGCCGCTTTTCGGCATCAAGCCGACCTCGATTACCTGGTCGACGAACAGTCTTTGCCTGCCGCATGCCGTGTGCTGACCGGCATCGGGTATCAGTCGAAGGTCTCTTGCTCAAGTAAGGAGTTTATCTTCGTCAGCTCTGGAGAAACGCCGTCGCGCCGCGAGGGCCAATATTCTCCGCACGCGCCCCACGCGGTCGAATTGCACACCGAGATCTGGGACGACGATATGCACCGCGTGCATGGGATCCCGAAATTATTCTCAGTCAAGCAAGCCAGGACGAAGTACTGGAACGGCTTCGCTTTTCCTGCTCAAGTTGATGAGGATGCCTTTCTTCTGCAGGTGCTACATGCGTGCCATCATCTCTTCACGCAATGGATACGAATGTCTTCCCTGCTTGAGATCGGATGTTTCCTTCATCGGCGAGCTTCGGACCTTGAGCTGTGGAGTGGGATTGAGCAAAGGGCCGGCGACAGCAAAGTGTTGCGAGAGTTTGTGGTGATCGTGACGGAAATGGCGGCCCGTCTCTTTGCTGCGCCCATCCCCAAGGTGGTTCAAGGCTGGGGTGGCGAGATTCGTCCGGGACCGCGCACATGGATCGACAATTACGCTCGAGATTGGGCTCTGGGTGGGCTCCCAATCTGCGAGTTCAATTTGTTTCCCCGGTCAAAACTCGCTCGATTTCTTCATCACCAGTACAGAAACGCATCGCGGGCGCAAGAGTCCCAGCCTCACAATCGGTCGTCGTTATCGCGCCTCAGGCGCATGGCTTTGTCTATAAGGGATAATCCTGCGCTCATCTGGAACGGAGCCTGGCTGAGACAGCAACACCTGATCAGGCGAAGCGTTTTTTATACCCTGGCGGAGTTGCGCTATGTAGCCGAGATTCCCCGCTGGCGATGGCGGAACCGAACAAGCCCGCAGGCTGCCCCCTCCGTTCCACGGCCAAGTGAGTCGTATCGGTCGAAGAAGGCGTCGTGAATGTTGGGCCGAACAATCTTCGAACAATCTCGCGGGCAGCCGTTTTCGGCCGCCCGATTTTGCAGAGTTTTGACAATTCTGAGACAAATGCCGCGCAGCCAGTTGGTACTTTGGGGTCTCTTTCCAGTTCGACTTGTGACATACGCGTGACACGACGAAAGGCCCTTCAGTGAAATCGTCGAAAAAAATCGTATTCTTCGTCGCATCGTTTTCCAGCATTGAGGCCACGGCTCCGCTGGGGATCCTGGCCATCTCGACTCCACTGCTGGAAGCGGGATACGAGATCTGCATTATCGACGCGTCAATTACTCCCGACTACAAGAAGCGGATTATGGAGGAAGTGAAAGACGCGTTGTGCCTGGGTATTTCCCTGGTCACTGGGCCCATGATCCGCGAGACGGTTGAAGTTACGCGGGCGATCAAGAAATGGGATCCCAGCTTTCCGGTCATTCTTGGGGGATGGCACCCTTCGCTGCTGCCTACGCAGACTCTCGAAGCGCCATATGTTGACATCGTGGTTCGCGCCCAAGGCGAAGAAAGTATGCTGGCGGTCGCCGACCGGTTGCGCGACGATGCTTCCCTGGCGGATGTTCTCGGTATCGGTTTCAAAGTGGACGGCAAGCTTCACTTCACGGCCGAACGACCGCTGAAAAGGCTCGAGGAAATGCCGGCCAAGGCCTACCATCTTGCCGATTTCGACGCTTACGAAAAAATCTGCGGTCGGCGCTGGGCCATGTACGTCTCCAGCCTGGCGTGCCCCTTCAATTGCGCCTATTGCACAAACGCTGGAGTCTACGGTCGCAAGTGGAACGCGCTGCCGGTCGAACAGGTGGTCGAGGAGACCGTCGAACTGACGCGTCGCTACCGCCTCGAACTGTTGTGGATGGCCGATGACAACTTTCTGGTCGACCTCGATCGGTCGCTGAAGATCGCGGAGGGTCTGATTCGGGCAGGCGCGAATTTCAAGTGGAGTGTGCAAGCCACCACAAACCTGACCGCTCGTCTCAGCATTGCCGAGTTGAGGCTGTTGCGCCGGTCCGGGCTACACCAGATCTGCCAGGGAATCGAGACCGCGTCTCCGACCGTAATGAAGCTGATGAACAAAGATTTTCAGGTTCTCGGAGATATTTACCAGTCCACGGAACGCTGCATCAAGGCGGGCGTAATCCCGTCGTTCAACATTATTTTTGGATTCCCCGGAGAAGGGCCGAAAGAACGGCGCGAGACGGTCAACTTCATGATGGACATTTGCCAAAAATTCCCGGGCGCAGAGTTCTGGACGAATATTTTCACCCCGTACCCGGGCTCGCCGATTTTCCTTCAGGCGGCGCAGTTGGGGATCGAAGTTCCGAAGACTCTCGAAGGCTGGGCCGACTACTTTCCGAGATACACCGTTCTGCCCTGGCTCAAAGGCAGCGATCACCAGCGCGTGCAGACCATGCGCGATTACTTGCGGATCGCGTTCGATCGCGAGCCCATCGCGACTACCGGCCACGGGCGTTTTGCCAAGGCGATTCAGCATCTCACGGCATATCCGGCGCGGGTGCGCCTGAATTTCGACTTTTACAGCTTTCCGATCGAACTGTGGATCAATCGACAGCTAAAGAACATCGTGAAATTGCCCAAGCCGAGCGTGGACGCGAAAAGGCTTCAACCGGAAACGGCGCCGACTTGCACCTAGCGGCCGGCGAACGGGCTGCTCGAGCGGAAGACTCGTCATGGGTCGAATCAAGGAGTTAGACGGACTTCGAGCGCTCGCTGTTCTTAGCGTGCTTACGGCGCATTTCGTGCCTCCCTCCTGTCGTCTCAGCAATGTCCTAAGGCTAGGTTGGTGCGGCGTTGACCTGTTTTTTGCCATCTCAGGATTTCTCATCACCGGCATCTTGATTGGTTTGCGGCATAAAGAAGGCGCCTTCCAGACTTTCTACTGGCGTCGAACCCTGCGAATCTTTCCCCCATATTACCTGGCGTTAGGGCTCATCCTTGGTTTGGCGCTAGCACACGCGGAACGCCTGAACTATCGGGAGATCGTTGGTCACGCACTGTTTTTATCCTCAGCCAAACCGGGCTTGATGAAGCTCGCGGTGCGTCGACTTTCGTTTGCAATGCCAGCTGCCCCAGTGGGCGCGCTTCAGCACGCCGAATATTCCCTGCTCCAGTTCAAGGACTGCCTTGGAATCTACTGGTCGCTGTCGGTGGAGGAACTCTTCTATTTGGTCTGGGCTCCGATTGTGCTAAAGGGAAGCCGGCGGATAATTTTGCTCTGTTCGATCGCGCCTCTGCTGGGATGCCCACTCCTCCGCGGGCTGGCGCACACGACTCCGCACATTGAGGAAAGTATCGGCTTCATCTTTCGGTTCGACAGTTTGGCAGCGGGAGGCTGCGTCGCACTACTGTGCTGGGGATTGGAGCACGGCCGTATGACGAGGAAGGCTCTCGATCGGGGATTGATTTCAGCAGCTATTCTTTTCCCGATTAGCCTGATCGCTTTGGCCGCCATCTGCGGAGTGAGTCGCGGGGTGGATGTGCGGACTACATGGGCCTTCAGCGTTTTCGGCTTTTCGTTGCTTGCCGCATCGTGCGCATCGTTCGTCGGAGCACTTGCCCGCTGGGGTGCTGGACTTGGGCGCGTGTCGCATGTGCTCCGGTCCAAGGGTGCCGTTCACTTGGGAAAGGTGAGCTACACGATCTATCTGATTCACTTGCCGGCGTACGTGGTGGTTCAGCTCATGATTATCCGATGGTTCGGCCCAGATGCGATCGCGTTGAGCCTTAAGCTGGCCATTCTCGCCGGAGGTCTGGCGACGGTTGCAGCAATCCTCTTTGCAAGCTTCTCCTGGCATTACATTGAGGCTCCAATTCTGAGATGGAAAGACAAGTGGTTTCCGGTAAGAAGCACAGCGCGCCCATTATCCGTCGAGAGCGTCGCCGATCGGTCTGACCCAATTTGCGCGTAGTCTTTGCAGGTAGTCAGGGGTTTCGCTCCCAAATCTGATCCCCGTTATTGAAAGTCTGAGCTACGTGGTAGTGCTCCCGCAGATACAGCCGTATGGGAGAGAGATGATTGCCTTCCGGATGCCGCGCTGCGTCCTCCTCACGATCCAACCCGATATACCAGCTGACAAAGCGCACATGGAACTGGTCTAGTGCTTGAATGGCATCCGCGACCTCCTCGGGACGCGTGTAGTCCGTGGGACGCAGGAACGGAACCCGGCCAGCGTTGCGCAACTGAAGCGCGAACGACAGCAAGTGATCGCCGAAGAAATAGTCGAAAGGGTGGGTTCGCTCCGACATCCATTTGCACTTTTCGTACAGCAAGGGATCGTAGAAGGCAGTGCGGCCGGTGGGAAGGTCGAGGTACGCCTTCCAGCGAACTTGCATCAGCAGCGGTCGTGCTATCAACATAATGAAGACCGCTACCCAGGCCACTCTCAACCACGCGCGGGAAACTCCGGGCGACGGCTTGAGAAGCCAAACCAGAATCACGAGTGCCGGGGGCGACACGGCATAGAGGCGGCTGTAGGCGGGAGCGGACGCGACTGTCAGAAAGAGAAACAATCCAGTGATGTTGACGAGTACGAGCCGACTGGAATCAGTGCAAGGTTGCATCCGTATCTTGACGGCGTAGACGACAAAGAAAACAACATAGGCGAATGGAACGATCACGTGAATGAGGACGAATGCGGGCCCATCGAACCAGGTCGCCCAGGCATGAAGCTGCGGGCGCCCCGTGAGGTATACACGCCAGTTGTTGAACCAGTCTGAGGGATAATATCTCGCCACGAATGTGATGGTGTAGTAGAAGATCCTTCCTGCTCCTATAGTCCGCACAAAATATGAAAGACAAGCCGCAATCGTCGCCAGAAAACCTGCCCAAAGAGAGGCCTCTTTCTTTAACGACTCAAGCCAGGCCTCACTCGTCCGAACACTCTCCCACAGAAGGAAGAGAGCGAAGCCCACGATGAGAAGGGCCATCGACTGGGTAAAGAAGGTTGCGATTCCTAATAGTGCGCCTGCCCAGGCGAGCCGCGTGGGGGTTCGCTCTTCTAGCAGAATTGCGAGCGCTGCGGTCGTCGCAACCAGACTGAACCAGTGATGCGTGGCATCAAGATAGCTGGAAAAAGGCAGAGTGATAAACAATAGGGCCGGCAAGTAAGCCGACGACCCACTCATCAGCTTTTGGGAAACAAAGATGATGAGCCATACCATCGATGCTCCAAGAACGACGAGCACGGCTTGCGGGATCCAGGCGCGCACGCCAAAACACTTGAACAACGCGGCATAGACCACGTCAGTGCCGGGGAAAGTGAAGTGGTCGTAGTCGCGATAGATCATTTCTCCATGCAGCATTCGGGTTGCGTTGTGCAGATAAATGGCCTGATCGCCGCCTGCCACACGAGGAGTGCACGGAAGTACAAACACCTGGAGATAAACGAAGATGCACGACAGCGCAACGACAAGAAACGTGAGGCTTCTCGAACTCGCCGGCAACGGCGAAGGATCCACTCGAGACCTCGTGGCAACCTGACTTGACGGTCGATCTCGCATCAGTTCGCGCATGTGAAAGCACTCTAAGGTACGACGCTGAGCTTCGATAATGCGGTGATTCCCAAGGCACGGCCGCAGTCGGTTGCGTAGATCAGGCTTCTGGAATCGGGCAGCCACGCGGGGGTTATCGAATTGCAATCGCTGTTTGTGAGTTGGCGCTGTTCCGCAGTTGAGCGGTTCATGAGCATGAGTTGCCAGACTCCGCCGCGCTCACAGCTGAAGGCGATCCAGCGTCCGTCGGGCGAAGGCACCGGGTAACGCGCAGAGCAGGTTACGGAAGTCAACTCGACGACGTTTCCGGATTGCGGGTCGACCGAATAGAGACGATATCGCTCCCGCTGCGATGAACTGAAGATAAGTTCTGCGTCGGAAACAAACGCAGCTTCGTGTACGTCATACTGGGGCCCAGCCAGTTCGCGCTCCGGATTGGACTGAGTGGTGCCGGCTTGCCCAATAGTCGGACGAATCCAAAGACTGCCGAGACCCCGAACTTCGCGAATGTATGCCAGCTGTTCACCGAGCGCCGAAACGACGGGCTGCTGAGCATCGACGACTTCGGTGGTCAGGGTCCCGCTGCTCGTCGGGACGCCCGCAGAATCGAAGCGAATGATCCGCGAACCACCTTCCGACGCGACTTCCGCCCAACTTGCAGAACCATAGGCTGCAAAACCATAGCCTGCAGAGTCAGCGATCGTAGACGCTGGATAAAACCAGTCGCCGTTGCCTCCGTACGAGCTGATCAAACCGGCATGCAGACGGTGAATGACGTAAGCATCCTGCGAGGAAGTGAACTGCGGAACCAGGGCTCCAAACCAGACGCCATCGGCGGTTACGACAGGATTGACTGCAATCGCCGAGCCAACCGAAGTGGTTACGCGCGTGGCGTAATTATCGAATTGCCCGGCGAGGTGTCGACGGTCGAGAACGAATCCTCCCGTGGTCATGGCAATCAATGCCAGCGCTGCCCAACCCAGAGAGCGGGACCGCAGCCGGCTCGCGAACGAATCTTCCGAGGTCGAAATCAGAATCCCTAGCAACGTTCCGGCGAGCAGAAACATACAGAAGAGGCGTGGAAAACAAAACAATGCCTGCCAGCCCTGAGGGTTTACACGGTATACGCGATCATAGGGTACGCATGCGAGCGTATAAAACATGACGACCGCTAACACCCATCCGGATTGCCTTCGCCCCACAAGGTAGTCAACAGACAGGACCGCCGTCAGAATCAGAATTATGAAATGGTATGGCAGGGGTTCCGAAGAGAGGAGCAGAGGAAGAAAGCAGTAAGTCGCCCATTCCAACTTTTGCCGGGACGCGCTGGTCCTCCTGAAGCCGATCCCCCATAGGAAAACTACAAGGATCAAAGAGTGCAGAAGCGGATGCAGCAGGGCATACAGAGTCGGCAGATGCGCGACGGGCACGGGGTTAAGTTCAGGCTCATAGATGAAGAGCCGGCGGAGCAGCGCATTCAGGGAATCCCATGCTGTGGCGTAGGGATCAATGATTTCGCCTCGGAGGCCCGAAGGCAGGATTTCCCGGAAATATGTGCGGCACGCGGTCTCTCCAAAAAGGAAGATGGAAAGCAACAAGGCGCCAGCCACACCACACACCAGACCGGCTGCGGCTCGCCACTGTCTCTTCACCAGGAAAAACAACAGAAAGAATGCCGGGTATATTTTCATGGCGGCCGCAGCCGCCAGTATTGTGCCGGACAAGAAGGGACAACTCCTGAGATACAACCACGCTGCCAGCGCCAGCAACAGCAACATCAATACATGAACCTGCCCCAAAAGAAAGTTGGTGTGGAGTGGAGCTATAGCCAGGAAAGTAAGTACGCCAATACGCCGCCAGACTAGATTTGTGGTTCTCTTTAGAACGGCAACAGCTAGAAACAGGCTTCCAAGGCTGATCACTAGCCAACAGCGGTTAGCTTGCAGCGGAGGAAGCGACGAAAGCGGCAGAATTGGGAGGATTGAAGGCAGAGTCGACGGGATAAAGCCGACCAGAGGGCGGTCCAGTCCTAGATGATCCTTTTGCCGCTGAAACCACGTCCACTCATAGACTCGTTCGACCGGGTAGTGCTCGCGATAAATATGAGCAGCTAAATAGTAATTGGCAAAATCGGAATCGAGGTGACTCCAGGCAGGAATAAACCCCCTGACAGCGAACAAGACGAGCAAAAGGGCGAGCAACACTCTTTCGGTCCACACCCTCCAAACGGCGTGACGAAGTAACTGGGGAGTCTCGACCGGGCAAATCATGGTGCCAGAGGCTTGCATTGCAGAAGTCCTGTCTTAGGATCTATCTGACCGAACGGACTCTTACACGTTATGACGAGTAAGCAAATGCGCAAGAAATGGCGCTGCGGTTGCCGGATCGCTGCCATATGCGAGTCGATAAGCCGGCACCTGCGCCAAAGTCGTGAGAATCTTCAACCGCTGCTCTTCGAATCGATCGTCGTCTTTGAATGCAACGTGGCTGTGGATCGAACTGGAGAACTCACTCTTCGCCAGGCGCGTCAGACGTGGTACAGCAGCGGCATTCCTTTCAAGAACAACGCAACAGATTGGCACTATAAAGCCCGGCACCGTCGAATGCCGCTTATGTTTGTCCATATAGAAAAAGTTGAAATCGCAATATGAAAACCTACGGGTTCGAGGCGCAAGCTCAGGCAAGAATTGAAGAGTCTCGGGTCGAAATGCGATGGGAACAAAGTCACCCCAGGCTCGCAATTCGCCGCTTGCGATGTCCAGAAAGACCGACTGATCGGCGTGAAACGTAAGCCCGCCCTGGGTGGCAAGGTAGCTCGCCGTGGTCTTGCCCTGATTCGGAGCTCCCATAACGAGAAGCCCCTTCCTCTCCGAGGAGACACACGCGGCTGCGATCGGAACCAGGCCCAGGCTGCCGCTGGTCATATAAAACAATGTGTCAATAAAAGGGCTGGTAATTCCTGACACGTCTTCGAGCAGACCTTCTGCGACGAAGGCGACTGCTTCACGGGCTTCGAGATCCACTGCTATAAAATTCCTGTGTCCGAACTGGGCAAAGCGAAGTCCGTCGTCGGAGAACGTCGATCTTCGAGGCCAGGGCGGGCTGAGCTCTACGTCGGAGTCGACCACGATCCGCCAGTCAAAGCTAGGACTGCCGTTCGGTTCTCCTTCATATTGGGCGAACAGTTCAACCATGTGCCTCAGAAGCCTGGAACTGTTGGTCTTTAGCCGCACGGAGCTACCCATCGCCGGGAGCAGTGCAGAATGCGGAAGAGGCACGCAACGGCGCATAGGGTCGATTCTGGCTGTGCCCGATTGGCCGTCTACGAGTCTGGGCATCTCTGCCTTCATAGCTTCTGTCCCGATCGCAGCGGCCTCGACAATACGTTGCATGTTCGCGTTCCGTGATGACGAACTCTTCTCTCGCTCATTCGTATTTGTCCGTCATCAGACGTCGGCAAGATGACGCTCAATATGTTCTGCGATCTGTTGCGCGATCAGGCGCGGTGGACCGCCATAGTGCAAAAGCCAACACGGAAGATCGGCTATTTTCTCGATGGTCTCCGAGCGTTTCTCGTCTGCTTCGGGCGACTCTGCCATCAACTCTCGGCTTAACCGGTCGCGCGCATCCGAGGACGACAGCGAAGTCAGCCGGAATTCCGGAGTGTCTCGTCGCTCCAGGAAGATGAGTGCAGTGGGCCGGCACTGTCGAACGCGCTCTACGCCGGCCAGGCGCTCAGGTTCGAGCCAGAATGCCGAGCCTCCGCTCCGCGTATCGGTCAGTCGCTCCTTCCGCAAATCCTCAAACCATTGGATGGCTCCGGGGCGCAATTTCAGCGGAGTCGGCAGCCCCCAGACCCGCGGGTCACCGTTCTCAATCGAATAGAACGTCCGGTCGTCGGATAGGAATCCGAAACCTTGTTGGGAGAGCGCGAATGCGAGCGACGATTTTCCCGCGCCAGATGGCCCGGCTAAAAGTAGGCCGCGCCCCTTCTTTGCGACACAAGCGCAGTGCAACTCCGCAATGCCAACCGAAGCGCTCACGATTGTTAGCAGCATGGGGAAAATAACCGCTTGCCAATGAGCCAGATCAGCCGCCATCCCTGCCGAGAATCGCCCAATCACGCGATGCGAACGAAGCTCTGCAAGCATCGAACTGCCCTCGTCAAAACCGGCAAAGACAAGATAGTCCCGTCCCCGCACATAAGGCGTCGGCCAAGGTGGTCGCGACCGATCCACATGGTCAACCCAAAAGCGCAGCCGGAAATTGACCGGCCCCGACTCGGAATCGACAGCCTGGAATGTGCTGCGCGCAGCATTGAGTATCTGTTCGGAATTAGTACGCAGGCTACACAACGCACCCGCAGCAACGAAGTGTTCGCAGAGTTTGGTCTCGGCGTTCTTGTGTAAAAAATCCGGCGGCTGCATAGAGTGGGACCTCCGCGCAGCGAAAAATCGGCTGTCGCGAAAGCGACACAATATTCGTCGAGCTGGGCACGCGGCTTGTCACATTCTTGTCAACAACTTGTAACGTTTTGTTGGCGATTTCTGATCCGGAGCGTCCCACCGCGTCAGCGTCAAGATGTCTTCGTCCTCATCAGAACGATCTGCGGAAGTGTGCGAGTCTGCTCGATGCTCGCAGCCAGGTGCTCACTTCGCCGGCCGACCGACGAAGGTCACGGTTGTTCGCGATCGGCCGTTCCGTTGAATGATCACGTGAGGCCACATTCACATCGCGATTTATGACAGTTTATTTACATTTCCAAGACAATTCCGCTTCACCCGCGGAGTTTAATTCTCTCCGCAAAACCAAATCTCAAAAAGGCATCGCTATGCGGCTCGTGACCACGGATCACCGGACCCTCTGTCCCTCAGGAAGCAGCGACAGAGGCTCGACTGAGAGACGGTTGTGGAGGGCCGAGAGCCGCAAGCGAGTCGCTGACCGCCTGAAAGCGTGCGTCTTCCGAGATTTTCGCAGGCATGCAACCTTCGTTGATATGTCCCACGGTTAGTGAATGCGAGCGAGAACGAAGGCTGTGTGTTTATTGAACGCTAGCTGAAAGGGTTTAGCTCACAGCACCCTGTAAGTGAGGGGGCGAAGCTACATCCAGCCAGATCCGCAGGAGAAGTCCATGAGCGCAGTTGCAACTTCAGCCGCGAACATATTGCCAAGCCCGTTATCCGAGGGCGGCGGATCGAATTGGTACGCGCTGTACACTGCTCCGCGCCATGAAAAACGCGTGGCGGATCAGATTAAGCAGCAAGGGATTGCTTGCTTCCTGCCTCTATACCGATCGGTGCGCCGCTGGAAAGACCGCCGCAAAGAATTGGCGTTGGTTTTGTTTCCCGGGTACGTGTTCGTGCGGATGGCGTTGCAGCACCGGTTGCGCGTGCTGCAACTGACCGGAGCGGTGCGGCTGGTGACCTTTAACGGACAGCCCGCAACGCTACCGGATGCCGAAATCGAAAGCCTGCAAAGCCACCTTTCAACGTCAGGCAATTTAGAACCCCACCCATACCTGAGCGTTGGACACCGCGTCCGAGTGCGGAGTGGCCCCCTCAAGGGATTGGAGGGCATCATCCTGAGGACGAAAGATCGCTGCCGCATTGTCGTGTCCATCCATTTGATCATGCGCTCGGTGGCAATCGAAGTGGACGGCGGCGATGTGGAATTCATCCATTAGATACTCGGAGTCCAACACCAAGCCGCCAGTTGAGAGAACCAAATGCCAACTCACCAGATTTTCATTCCTAAAACGATGCTCGGCAGAACTGCGCATTGCATCGCATTCCTGATCATTATCCTCTGCCAGTGGGCCTACGGCCAGACCAATGGATGGCCACCCGCTCAACCAGACGCCCGCTCCGGACGTGATGATGTATCGCTGTCCGATCTTGCGAAGGAGAATCAGAACCAGGTCGCGGCTTCCTCGATTCAAATCCGGGACATACTGGTGAAGGACGCAGGGCTGCTGGTGGAGTTGAGACGATGGATTGCCAAAGAAGCGACCGACAACGAGCAGGTCGTGCGGGAGTCGAACCTTTCAGAAGAAACGATCTTTGAAAGGCTCGACCGCGATGTAACTTTTCGTTCCGTGGCGACCCGGTTGCTGCAGCGCTATGGCTATTTGCTCCCGCAACCGAACCCGGACTCGAGCCTGGCGAAGGAACAAGATCTCGTGTTGAAAGAACGGGCGCGACTCCTGGTGCAAATTGAGGCGCAAGAGGATAGCGAAGCTTTGCGGTCCGACAAACGCGAGCGAACGGACCGCGATGTGGAACTCACCGCCTCGTGCGATCCGCAAGATCGAGACTGCGAGAAGGCCGGCTCGCACCGGACGGGTCCATCTTCTCCGGGCGGAAATGAGCCGGGCAATCGAAACAAAGACCCGGGCGTATCTCCAGATTTTTCGGTCTCGTCGCCGCGCACGTTGCAGACGGATCTGCAGACGGGACCGGGGGACTCCGCCCAGTTGTCCTCGGGCGTCGAACTGGCATCCGAAACGATGCAATCCAGGATGGACATACCGAGTGCATCGCAGGTTCCTGACTTTCTTGCGGAGGGCACGACCTCGCCGAACGAGAGCATTTCTTATCCGGACAAAACTAAGCAACGTGCGGAGGCTTCGCGGGAAGAACTTCCCGAGAGCCGATCTTCGTACTCAAATCGTCGGCAGCGAAGCTCCGGCTCTTTCGAGGAGGATGTAGCGCCGGTGAAGATGGTGCAGCCGGCAAACCCCTACGCCGATGTGCCTTCGCTGTATGACATGTATATGCAGGCATCGGTTTCGCAGCGTTCGCCAGAACGCTTCGGACTGGACGTATTCCGCAACCGCGTGACGCAGCCCGACGTGATCCCGATGGACTTGCCCGTGGGACCGGACTATGTGGTCGGGACGGGCGATAGTTTGGCGATCGATTTGTGGGGCAGTGTCTCGCAGAGACTGGTACGGCTGGTTGATCGGGAGGGGCGCGTCTCGCTTCCGGAGACCGGACCGCTGCTGGTAAGCGGCAAGAATCTCGGCCAGGTCCAGATAGAAATTCAGCATGCGCTACGGACTGTGTTTCGCGAAGTGTCGGCGGATGTGTCGCTTTCACGAGTGAGGACGGTGCGGGTTTACGTGGTGGGCGATGTGACGACGCCCGGCGCTTATGACATCAGTTCGCTCTCGACCCCGCTCAACGCATTGTTTGCCGCGGGGGGAGTTACGGCGCGCGGATCCTTGCGCGCACTCCGGCATTCCCGCGGCAAGCAACTCGTGCAACAAGTCGACACCTATGACCTGCTGCTGCATGGCGTTCGGACTGATCTCAAGCGGCTGGAAGATGGCGACACGCTACTGGTCCCTCCACTCGGACCACAGGCAACGGTGGATGGAATGGTGCGCCGTCCGGGACTTTACGAACTGCTCGACGAAGGCTCGCTCGCCGACGTGCTTGCACTGGCCGGCGGAATTCTTCCCACCGCAGCGCTTCGCCACATCGAGGTGCAGCGCGTTGAAGCCCACGAAAAGCGCACCATGCTCACCCTGGATCTCGCATCGAATCCTGACCACGGGGAGGTCGACAAGCAACTCGACACGTTCAAAATTCAGGATGGCGATCAGATTCATATTTTCCCGATTGCCGCGTACAACGAAGATGCGATTTACCTGCAGGGACATGTGCTGAGGCCGGGACGCTATTCCTACAAACCGGGGATGAAAGTGACGGATCTGATCTCCTCTTATGCCGACCTGCTCCCCGAGCCGGCGTCGCACTATGCAGAAATTGTTCGCCTCAATCCGCCGGATTTTCACCCCAGCGTGGAGAGCTTCGACATCAACGCAGCACTGGCCAATCCAGCCTCTGCCCCGGCGCTGAATCGTTTAGACACAGTGCGGATCTTCAGCCGCTACGATTTCGAACGTCCGCCAGACATTTCTGTGGGCGGCGCGGTCCGCGCTCCCGGCGATTACCGAACCACTGGTGAAGCGCACCTTCGGGATGCAGTCTACCTGGCCGGAGGAATCGCTCCCGATGCAGCCCTTGACTCGGCACAACTATTCCGTACGCAAGCGGACGGAACGCTCAGAATTCTGAGCATTGATTTGGGCGAGGCGTTGGCTGGAAACCCCGTGGACAATGTTGTGATCCAAGCGCGTGATCGTCTGCTGATCCATAGGAAGATTGAGAGCGTAGACGCTCCCACGGTGAACGTGACGGGTGAGGTTGCAAAACCCGGTCTTTATCCTCTGACGGCCAACATGCGGGCGGCAGATTTAATCCGGGTTGCAGGCGGACTTAAGCGCAGCGCCTTCGCCGATACGGCCGATCTTACGCGATTCCTAACCAACAACACCTCCACCGAGCGGATGGAGGTAAAGCTCGCGGCTGCTCTGGCGGGCAACGTCAACGAAGACGTTCCTCTTCGCAACGGAGATGTTCTTGCGATCCGGCAGATCGCGCAATGGA
Organism: Candidatus Sulfotelmatobacter sp.; assembly: GCA_052148475.1. Lineage (GTDB taxonomy): Bacteria > Acidobacteriota > Terriglobia > Terriglobales > Acidobacteriaceae > Sulfotelmatobacter. The sequence continues at coordinate 106,753 of JBKQID010000055.1, forward strand.
ATGACCTTGGCGCATCCATCACGGTCAGGGGCGAGGTCCAGCATCCGGCCACGTACGGGATCGAACCTGGAGAGCGCCTGAGTTCGCTTCTTAAGCGTTGCAACGGCTTCACTGCAGAGGCTTATCCCTATGGAGCGGTGCTGATTCGCAAGGAAGTCCGGGAAGTTGAAATGAATTCACATCTTGAATTGGTGAACCGGATAAAAGCAGAAGAGACCTATCTGAAGAGTCTGCCGGAAGGAGACGCCGATCAGAAAAATGCAAAACTGACCGCCATCGCGCAAACCGAGACGGCGCTCCAGCAACTAGAGGCGACGGCCCCGATCGGACGCCTGGTGGTTCATATACCTTCGAATCTCGGCGCGCTCGCCAAATCTCCGGCCGACGTTGCCGTGCGGGATGGAGACGAGTTGATCATCCCCAAGAGAACAAACTACGTAGTTGTGAGTGGGCAGGTATTCAATCCGACCGCGGTCAGCTATTTGCCTGGCCGAAGCGCAAAGTGGTACCTGAGCCAATCTGGAGGTGTAACTCAAATCGCGGACAAGAGCGCGGTGTTTGTCGTCCGTGCCGATGGGTCTGTGCTCTCCGCAAAGAACAATTCGGGGTTCTGGTCGGGAGATCCCATGAACGCCGTGTTGAAGCCGGGAGACTCGATCGTTGTGCCGGAGAAGGCACCTAAGCTTGCATCTCGAAATTGGGCCACCATTCTGCAGGCGGCTCAGGTCGCCTCAACCACGGCGCTCACCATCGGGTATCTGCATCCGTAGTCTGGAGCTTCGACGTGCGAGCGACGGCAACATTCATGACCCTGGTACTTGTCACAGTCTTCTATGTGGCCAGTCAAGCTGAGTCGCAGAACACGCACGAGCAGTACACCCAGGAGGAGAAGAGCGCTCTCCCAACCGTCATGCCTGACTTGCCCGAACCTCCGGAAACTTTCTTCCATCCTGATCGTTTTGTCGCTTCAGAGGAGGGATCGCACACGAGTTTCGCGGGACACTTTGCCGACCTTCTGCAAGACCAAAAGCAGATCATCACCAGTCCAGCACGAGTCCGACTCTCGGACGCGACATGGCTGGTCCCGCTCGGCGGAATCACCGCTGGCCTCTTCGCAACCGACCGGCAGTACAGTGCGTCGCTCTCGCAAAATCCTTCGACGCTTCGCCACTACAGAGAACTCTCAAATGCCGGACTCGCGAGCTTGGTCGGAGCGGGCGCAGGTCTCTATCTGTTTAGTTATCCAACACACAACCCACATTGGCGAGAAACTGGATTTCTGGCAGGCGAGGCGGCCCTGAACAGCCTGATCGAGGTCGAGGCGCTCAAGTATTCCCTGCAACGGGAGCGACCCAATCAGGGCGGCGGCAGCGGCCAATTCCTCAGTTCCGGCACTTCTTTCCCTTCGGAGCACGCCGCAGCCGCATGGTCGATTGCGGGCGTGATCGCCTACGAATATCCCGGAACGCTGCCCAAGCTGTTTGCCTACGGACTGGCATCTGCAGTCAGTTTCTCGCGGGTTCACGCGCGCGAACATTTTCCGTCGGATGCATTGATCGGAAGCACACTGGGTTACCTGATCTCTCAAAGCGTGTACGGGCGCAGGCACGACCCTGAACTCGGAGGGGGCGCGTGGGAGTCACCGCACGAATTCGTTACGGAACCGGGAATGCGCACGCCCCCGCATATGGGATCACCGTACGTTCCTCTGGACAGCTGGATCTATCCCGCGATGGAGCGATTGGCGGGCCTAGGGTACCTGAAGACCGAGAGCCTGGGGATTCGCCCGTGGACGCGTCTGGAGTGCGCGCACCTGCTTAGCGAAGCGGCTGATTTTGCGGTTGATGACGATGAATCGTCGCAGGTGCAAGAACTATCGCAGGCTCTCTCGGAAGAATTTGCCGCGGAGTCTGATCGGTTGGAGGATGAGGAAAATCTTCACGGTCAATTGGAATCCATCTATCAGAGGTCGCTGGGAATTTCCGGAACGCCACTGACGGATGGCTATCATTTTGGCCAATCGATCTTGGACGACTACGGCCGGCCTTTTCAGCGAGGGTTCAACATGGTGTCGGGTTTTTCGGCTTGGGCGGTCGCTGGACCTTTTGTGGTTTATGGTCGAGGAGAATATCAGTACGCGCCCTCCGGTCCGGCACCGTCAGCGGCTACGTTGGGCTTTATCAGCACCGCGGACTATCTTCCTCCCGACGCCCCCGCTGCACCTGCCGCGACCACCAGCCGCTTCCGTCCGCTGGACGCTTATGTCGGAATGAATCTGGCTAACTGGCAGCTGTCCTTCGGCCGTCAGAGCCTGTGGTGGGGCCCCAGCGAGGGTGGCGCGATGGCGCTGACGGACAACGCCGAGCCCATCGATATGTTCCGGGTGAACCGCGTTTCTCCTTTTCGCTTGCCTTCGGTTCTCGGTTATCTCGGCGCTCTGCGGCTCGATCTTTTTCTAGGACGCCTGACCGGACAGGAATTTATCAACAATGGCGTCCTGGGGACGATGGCTCAAGGCCAATATGGCCAGAACCTGAATTCGCAGCCCTTCCTCAGTGGCGCCAGAATCAGTTTCAGGTTCACCGAGAACTTCGAGTTCAGCATGTCGAAAACCACCATTTATGGTGGCCCGGGCAATCCGCTGACGTGGAAAACATTCTTTCAGAGTTCGCTGAACCTTCACGAGGCCAACAATGAACCTCTGGGAGACGGCCGCAGCGTCGCAGATTTTTCATATCGCATTCCGAAGCTGCGAAACTGGCTGACCTTGTACGGCGAGGGCTTCAGTGAGGATGAAATCTCTCCTCTCAACACTCCCCAAAAATCCGTTTGGCAAGGTGGGCTTTATTCTGCTCAGTTGCCGAAAATCCCGAAGCTCGATTTGAGGCTGGAGGGCGGATCGACCAGCCCGGTCGATTTTCCCAATTGCAACGGCTGCTTCTATCACAACTTTCAATATGTGAACGGGTACACCAATGGCGGCCAGTTGATGGGAAGCTGGATTGGCCGGGCCGCCCAGGGCGAATCGATCACAAGTAATTATTGGCTCAGCGCGACCCGGAAGATTGGAATTGCGCTGAAGCATCGAAAAATCGACGGCGAGTTCCTGCCGCAAGGTGGAACTCAGAATGATGTGCAGTTGAACTCAGACTTCCTGCTTCGATCGGGAGTCCGACTATCGGGCATGTTGCAGTACGAACGGTGGGAGATACCACTGCTGGCCGCGGGCCCGCAATCCAACATCACCGCATCATTTGAGCTCAGCTATCTGCCGAAGGTGGGGAGAAAGTGAACTCCCGAACTAACGTCAATGTGAATCAACGTCAATGTGAATCACGGAACCACCAGCGTGATTGAAACTTGCCAATGCCCGGCACCCCGATTCGCGTAAAACCCGACCAGGAAATAGCCAACTCGACCGTGCTCATTGATCCGCCTCGGATCAGTGGTTACGGCGAGCACGAGCCCCAGACCGTGCTTAGCCGTCTGCGTCTCCTGCTGGATCAGCGTCTGTTCGTCCTACGGGTCACGGCCTACGGCCTGGCTCTGTCGACTCTGCTCGCATTTCTCATCCCGGTCCGCTATGAGGCGCGTATGCAACTGATGCCGCCGGACAGCGAACTGAGTTCCGGATTGGCATCCTTGATGGCGATGAGCACCCGGAGCGGTGGTGGGATCGGTTTGCTGGCCGGCGACTTCCTTGGTCTTAAAACCTCAGGAGCCCTATTCATCGGGATTCTGCGCAGCGAGACCGTCGAAGATCGCATTGTCGAGACATTCGATCTCAAATCTGTGTATGGCGTGCGGCAAATGCAAAGCGCCCGACGTGAGCTCGAGGCAAACACGGAAGTGTCGGAAGATCGCAAGAGCGGAATCATCGTTATCCGAGTGACCGACCACAGTCCGCAAAGGGCAAAAGCCATTGCCGAAGCCTACGTCTCGGAGCTCGACCGGTTGGTGCTGGACCTGAACACATCCGCGGCCCACCGCGAGCGCGTCTTCCTGGAAGATCGTCTCCGGAAGGTCAAGCAGGACCTCGACGCTTCGGCCAGGGAGTTCAGCAAATTTGCCAGCGATAACACCGCGATTGACCTCAAGGAACAGGGCAAGGCGATGGTGGAAGCGGCGGCAACCTTGCAGGGTCACTTGATTGCGGCACAATCGGAACTGGAGGGACTGCGTCAAATCTACGCTGACACCAATGTTCGGGTGCGCGCGGTGCGGGCTCGAATCGAAGCGCTTCAGGCAAAACTGCAGCAAATGGGAGATGGCGATTTGTCGCCCGAGGGCACGGCCGGAAACAACAGCCTTTATCCCTCGATTCGTAAATTGCCCTTGCTGGGAGTGACCTACGAAGAACTGTATCGCGCCAACAAGATTCAGGAAACCGTGTACGAACTCCTGACACAGCAATGCGAACTGGCCAAAATACAAGAGGCCAAAGAAACTCCGAGCGTCAAGGTATTGGATGGCGCAAGGCTCCCGGAAAAGAAATCGTTCCCGCCACGATTGCTCATCATGTTTCTGGGCACGCTCTTCTCGGCGGTGATCGGCGCAGTTTGGGTGCTGGGAAAGTCTGGTTGGGACAGCCTTGATCCCGAACATCCCGGCAAACTTCTCGCGCACGACGCCTACACCATCGTCAAGGGAGACCTGGGGCTCGCCACGAATGGCACGCGATTGCATCTGATGCGAGACAAGCTTCTTTGGTTCAAGCGCTCGGCGAATAAGCTCGACGAATAAGCGAATCTGGTGTGCGCGGACCGCGCGGCCAGGAACGTTGCGTAGTAATCGATTCCGATTCTGATTTGCCTATCCAATCTGCAAACTTTGAGGAAAGACTTATGAGAATTCTAGTTCTGGGCGGCGACGGCTATTGTGGCTGGCCAACCGCTTTGCACCTCTCCAACCGCGGCCACGAAATCGCCGTCGTCGATAGCTTTGTCCGCCGTTCCTGGGATCACGAACTGGGAGCGCAGACCTTGACCCCAATTCTTCCTTTGACTGATCGGCTGCGAATTTGGCGCCGGCTGACAGGGAAAGAGATTGACAGTTTCGTGGGTGACATTCTGGATTATGAATTCCTGGCTCAAGTCATGAAGGATTTCGCGCCACAGGCCGTGGTGCATTTTGCTGAACAACGATCGGCCCCCTACTCGATGATCGACCGGCGGCATGCCGTTTTTAGCCAGATGAATAATGTCGTCGGCACCTTGAATGTTCTGTTTGCCATCAAGGAATTCCAGCCTGACTGCCACCTGGTGAAACTGGGCACGATGGGAGAATACGGAACACCGAATATCGACATCGAGGAAGGCTACATTCGCATTCAGCACAATGGTCGCGAAGATGTCTTACCCTTCCCCAAACAACCCGGATCTTTTTATCACCTCTCGAAAGTGCATGACAGCCACAACGTCCATTTCTGCTGCAAAATCTGGGGCATCCGCGCCACGGACCTGAATCAGGGAGTGGTCTATGGCACGGTCACGGACGAGACCGCGTTAGACCCAGGGCTGGCCAACCGGTTCGACTACGATGAAGTCTTCGGCACCGCTCTCAACCGCTTCTGCGTGCAAGCCGCGATCGAGCATCCCATCACCGTCTACGGCAAAGGAGGTCAGACGCGCGGGTTCCTGGACATTCGTGACACGGTGCGTTGCATCGAACTGGCCTGCCAGAATCCGGCGGCCAGAGGGGAGTTTCGAGTATTCAATCAATTCACCGAGCAATTCTCAGTGCTGGAACTCGCCGAGATGGTGCGCGTCGCCGGCAAGCGGTTGGGATTTGAGGTGACGGTGGATCACCTGCCCGATCCTCGCGTGGAAGCTGAAGAACACTACTACAACGCAAAACATACGAAGCTGACCGAACTCGGTCTGAAGCCGCATCTGCTCTCCGAGTCATTGCTCGATTCCCTGGTGAACATTGCAGTGGAGCACCGCGATCGCGTGGATTCCACGCTCTTGATGCCCCGGGTGAACTGGCGAAACAGCCGGAATAACCGCCATTCCAAACGTGAAATTGCCATCGCAGCCGACTGATCGAATGCCATCTACACCAATCAGCGAACCTGCAGTAATCAGCGGCCAGTTGCTGACGCGAAACTGGGTGCTCAACCTCTTAGGTTGGATCGCGCCCCTTTCCGTAGCGCTGTTCGCCATTCCGTACGCGGTGCATGGCCTGGGCGCCGAACGGTTTGGAGTGCTTTCGATCGCTTCGGCGCTGCTCGGTTATTTTGGCATCTTCGACCTCGGCCTGGGACGAGCCACCACAAAATTTGTGGCTGAATTGTTGGCGCGGCGCGAGCCAGAAAAACTTCCCAAAGTTGTGTGGGCCTCGATTTGGGTGCAACTCGCTTTCGGCGCAATCGGCACCTTGATCACTGTGTCGCTGATCCCGATCGCGGTGAACCGATACCTGAAGATATCGCCACCTCTAACTGCGGAAACCAGAAGCAGTTTGTATATTCTGTCCACATCCCTCTGTATTGTTCTGATCGGCAACGCCCTGCGTGGAGTTCTCGAAGCGGGGCAACTGTTCAACGTGGTCAATTACGTCAAAGTGCCGACCAACACTTCGATGTTTCTACTGCCCGCATTCGGAGTTTTCTTTCATCTGACTCTTCCGGGAATCGTGTGGCTCCTGGTGGGGGCCCGAGTATGCGCGACCTTCGCCTATCTGGCGGCATGTTTGCGGTACTTTCCCGCTCTGCGAGGCAGTTATCTTCTCGACCGAAGCTCAATCCGTCCGCTACTCGTATACGGAGGCTGGGTTACCGCCTCTAATTTCATCACTCCACTGCTGGCGTACATCGACCGTTTCTTTATTGGCTCGCTGGTCTCAATGAGCGCGGTCGGATACTATTCGGCGCCCTATGAGGCGATCAATCGAGCCTGGGTGGTGCCGGCCACGTTAGCTGCAACCTTGTTTCCGGCTTTCACCAATTTGGATGCGGGCGGTTCCCGCCATCGCGTCGAAGAACTGTGCGCTCGATCTCTCAAGTCACTCCTGCTGGTTTCGGCACCGACGTTGCTGGTCCTGGCGCTCTTTGCAAGACAGATCCTGCGATGGTGGCTGGGAGCAGAGTTCGCCGCTCAAGGCACATTGACATTTCAGATTCTGACGCTCGGAATGCTGATCAGTTCCGTCACACTCGTGCCCTTCAGCCTGCTTCAGGGAGTGGGCCGTCCGGATTTGACCGGCATCTTCAGTTTGGTGGAGTTCGTCTTTCAGGTCGGTTGCTGCTGGTTCCTGGTTCGGCATTTCGACATCGCCGGTGCGGCTCTGGCGTGGACACTCAGAGCCTTGCTGGATTCACTGTTGATGTTTGGGGCAGTGTTCTGGCTGAACTCGGTTTCACTCAGCAGCCTTTTGCGGAATGGTATTCGTCGCACCCTGGCCGCGGTGAGCACGCTGAGTATAGCGCTCGCGATTCTCTGGCAGGTGCATGGCCCATTTTCGTTGCAAATTCTTGTTGCCGCGATCCTCGTGCTCGCCTTCGTGCTGGTTTCGTGGACACATGTCTTGGATAGTCGAGACCGGAACCTTCTGCTAGGCGCGGTTTCTTCTGTCCGGCTTTCGTTCGCCAGGCCCAAGTAACGATCGGGCAGTAACGATCGGCCCGACCTGACCTAAATCGCAAATCGATTCGCATCATGAGCGCCGTCGCACAACGAACCGAACACTTGCATTCCGGGCTACTCGGCCTGGTCGCCGCGGTATTTGCGGTCTCGCTGTCGGTTGTGACGTATCAAGGACCTTCTGCTCCTGGATATGCATTGGCAGGTGTGGGGATATTGGCTTTGCTCGTTCTCGCACTGTTGATCTATGCGCGACCGCTGGTCACGCTCGCGATTGCACTCATGTTCCTGACCAGTCCCGCGCCGCTTTTGCTCAGCCTGCAGAATTCGGCCCTAGTCAGCGGCTTTCTGCTGGGCGGCGCCATCCTGGCTTTCGTCGTTCGCACCCCGTTCCGATCGATGGCCCGCGATCCGCTATTTCTGCCAGTCGGCATGTTTGCTCTATTCGGCATCGGGAGCAGCGCTTATGGCTTGCTGGTTGGAAATGAAATCAGTTACGTGTTGGGAGACTGTTTCCAGATCATCGAGTTTGCCGCGGTGTACTTCCTTGTGGCGCTGTTGCTCAACGACTTCGACAAAGTGCGGATGACCCTGAAGTTGCTGCTGGTTTCGATCCTGATCACGATCTTGCTGGAGCTCGTTTTGTTTGCGCTCGGGCCGGATGCGGGAAACCTGCTGCCCTCCTGGAACGGAAGTTTTGCTGACGAGTCCATTGTGCGAACGATCGATATTGACGCAACGATTTTATTCGCGGTGCTGATCAATCTGTACCCAACGGCCCGCTCGCGCCGGCAGCGCCTATGGATTGGGCTTGCCCTGATTCCGACTGTCGCGAATATCGCGCTGAGCTTGTCCAGAGGCCTGTGGCTTTGCACGGTGGTCGCCGCAGTCCTGTCACTGATTCTGCAGTCCCGAAACGTGAGGATGCGACTGTTCGCGAAATGGGCAGTAGTGGGAGTCGGTCTTGTCGTGGTAGCGGGCGCATGGAAGATCGGCTCCGATTCCGACGTCAGCCTGTTGAGCATTCTGGAAGAGCGCGTCTTCTACGGAGTCTCCCAGGTTGAGGAGGGCTTTGCGGGAACCGACAGTATGGCGACGCGGCGCTTCCTCGAAATGGCCATCGTGGGACCACAGGTTCTGGCGGAGCCGTGGATTGGTCACGGCCTCGGAGCCACATACGTGATCGGTGGCTATGCCGTGTTGGATGCCGGAACCAGTGCTCCCATCGACAATCACTTCATTCACAATCTCTACCTGGTCACAGCGTTTCGCATGGGACTGATCGGCCTGGGCTTGCTCCTGTGGTTGCTTTTCCGTTATTTCCGTACTGTTCTGCGTGCTTCGAAGGCGCTGCCGGCGGGCATTCCCAGGGCCTTAGTCGTGGGATTCGTTGCCAGTGTCGCAGGTCAATTGTTTCTGTCTATCACCCAACCGACCGTCACCGATCATCCCACCTGCGCCCTGATTGCATGTGCAATGGCGTTGAGTTTCCGATTAGTAGCCATAAATTCTTCAGTTTCGAGTGGGGTCGCCGGGTGAAGGAACGGGCAAAGGCGCTCATCATCACCGTCAACTTTCGGCAGGACAAGTGTACGCTTCGTTTTCTAAACAGCGTGACACAGTTGGATGGGTTCGCGGCCTGCCATCTTCTGGTTGTCAACAATAATTCAGACAATAACTCTGCTTCCGGCATTCGTCAGGTTGCCGCGCAATTCCGGAATATCGAACTACTGGCGTCTCCGCAGAACGGCGGGTATTTTGGCGGCGCAAATTGGGCGCTCCGGAGTTATTTGCAAAGCCACGAGACTCCCGAGTGGGTGGTGGTATGCAACAACGATATTGTCTTCGACGACCCGGAACTCCTGCACCGTCTCTTTGAGAACGATCCTGACACCACGGGGATGATTGCTCCATCGATTGTGTCCGGCATCACAGGATTCGACGAGAATCCGAGCATTCGTCACCGGCCCGGCCGGTTTCGCATGTGGCGTTATCGCTTCTGGCTTTCCAGTTACTACCTGATGTGGTTCAAGCAGTGGTTATCGCCATTGGTGCGCAGAATTCGTTACACGCTCAAGAATTGGATGCTCGGCGGCAATTCCCGCGCAGCCAAATCGATCTACGCCCCAAGCGGTGCATTCCTCATCTTCAGCCGAAAGTTTTTTGAAGCTGGTGGCTTCATCGACGACGGTTCTTTCCTATACGCCGAGGAGTTCAGGGTTGCCGAAATGTGCCGCTGCCTGGGCCTGGCCATCATTCATAAGCCGGCGTTGCGGGTCTGGCACGAAGGAAGCCAGTCCACCGGACGCCTGCTCAGCAGGAACGTTTACCGGTATCAGAAGGAAGGATTCTCCTACGCATCTGAGAGATACGAGAGTTCCTACCCGAAGTTAAGGACCACGGCGCGCTCCGCAAGAGCAGTCGTCTCCAATCGCTCGCAAGAGGCCCGAGCGATGCCAGTCGTAGGAGACCACATTCGATGACGGTGATGAATTACTTTTTCTGGTTCTCCCTTGGCCTCGTCGTCTATGTCTGGGCCGGATATCCGTTGCTCGTGGTCGCGCTGGCGTCGGTGTTCGCACAAAAACCCAGGGATCCCGAGGGAGCTGACGATCCTTTCATCTCGATCATCGTTCCCGTTCACAACGAGGAACAGAAGATCGCTCTCAAGCTGGAAGATTGCCTGCAACTGCTCTATTCCCACGACCGGCTGGAGATCCTGGTCGCGTCGGATGGCTCGACCGACAGAACCGAAGAAATTGTGCGCCGCTTTATTGCGCGGGACTCCCGCATCCAGTGGCTCCAAAGCGATCGCCGAGTGGGAAAGAGCAGCGTGCAGAATCTTGCAGTCCAGCAAGCGCACGGGGATCTGTTCCTTTTTACCGATGCCAACACCGCCATGCCCCCTGGCGTTCTGCGGACCCTGGTTGCGAATCTGGCGGACCCGAGCGTAGGCCTGGCCACCGCCACGGTATTTTTCGGCCCCGCCCAAGACGCGGTTGAGAAAGGCCAGGGATTCTACTGGCACTACGAACTGTTTTTGCGTACGGCAGAGTCCGACCTCGGAATCCTCGCGACTGGAAGCGGTCAGGCGCTGCTGGTGCGGAGGGAACTCTTTCGGCCGCTGCCGGAGTGCTACGGCGACGATTGCATCATGCCTCTGGACGTTCGCTCCCAGGGATATCGAATCATTCAGAACCGCGAGGCCACCGTCTTCGACGCCATGCCCCACAGCATAGAAGGTGAACTCCGCGCGCGAATCCGCATGACCTCGCGGAACTGGACCGGCACATTGTCGCGGCCAACTCTTCTAAACCCGCTGTCGTTCCCCCTCACAGCTCTTGGATTGATCTCGCACAAGCTACTGCGTTGGCTGACCCCGTTTTTCCTGGGAACTATGCTGACTTGCAATGCGCTGCTGGCCTTACGGGGACACTTCGTTGTTCTCTGGTGGCTTCAGGTCGTCTTTTATTTCTCGGCATTGATCGGGTGGCAACTAACCAGAAAGCAACGACCCGCAGGACTGTGCGGCTATTCGTTTTCCTTCTGCCTGGCCAACGTGGGATTTTTGCTCGGGATGGTGAAAGCCTTCCGCAGTCGGAAGATCATCGCGTACTGAACTGACCTCAGAGATTTCGTCTGCTTATGTCAATCCCTTGGACTCGTTTGCCGTATCTGACTCGCGTCTGGATGGGCAGCCAATTCTCACAATCCCTGCTGCCGGCGCGGGTAAAGCCGTTGTCCGCCAGCGTCAAGCTTACGGAAAATTGTCAGGCAAAATGTGTCACCTGCAATTACTGGCAGACCCGATGGGAAGACGGCCTCAATACTGAAAAGGCCGTGGACATCATCAACCGCCTGGGAACTTTCGGTATTCGATATCTGCGCTTTACTGGCGGCGAGCCCTTGCTCCGGCGAGATCTGTTCCAGATCCTGCAAAAAGCAGAGATGGCCAAGTTCAAGCGGATCACTCTGCAAACCAACGGGCTCTTGCTGAAGAAGTTGAGTAAAGAAATCAATGATTCTCCCATCACCAAAGTCGCGGTCTCAATCGATGGTCTCGAAGCCTCGAACGATCTTATCCGTGGAATTAAGGGATATTTCAAGTTAGCGATGGAGGGTATTCGACTTCTGAAAGGCAAGCAAATACACGTGGTGGCAACGCTCAACGCCCGCTCTGCCGCCGAACTGGAAGCACTGGCCGACGAAGCCAAGCGGGCCGGCGCCGGTTTCGCCTTCAACATCCTGGACGATCGCTCTTATTTCCTCCGCCACACTTCCACTTCCGACTTGTGGCCGAATCCCACTGAAATCGCGGACATCGTCCGCTTCCTCAGGGACAAACTCAAACGCCCGGCCTACGAACTCGATTACATATTCAAATACTTCAACCGCGAAACGCTGGATGAACCACCGTGTGTTCTCGGCTTCATCGAGCTCTTTGTCGTTTCCAACGGAGATGTGCTGGCGGGATGTTATGTGCTTAAACCGGTTGGCAATATTCTGCGGGAAGATCTCGAGGAACTGGTCGGTTCCGAACGCTATCGCCAGGCCTGCGTGGCCATGGTCCGCAGGGAATGTCCAGGGTGCACCTGCGGCATCCATGTGTCTCTCGCTTTTAAGAATGCGGCGGCTCCCTTTGCTAGCAGTCGCGGTCAGATTTCTCGCGAAACATTGCCTAGCGTCAAGTGACGCCTTTATCGCCTTCATCCGGCTCCGCGTATATGGCCACTACGATTGACGAGTCCGAAATTCGAGAAAACGAACGCCGCGAGCTCGACCGCCTGCGTGACACCTACGAACATCGTAGTCATTCAGCCCTCGCGGATCGCTATTCCCGAACCAACCCCGGCCACCTGTTCGCGCTGCACGAGCGGGAGGTCGCCATGGCGGCAATGCTGCGCGCGGATGGACTGCGCTCGCTGGCGGGCCTGCGAATTCTCGACGTCGGTTGCGGCCGAGGCGCTACGCTCCGCCAATACCTTGAGTATGACGCCGATGTGCCACAGTTATGGGGAATCGAATTATTCCCGCCTTTTGTACAGCAGGCCCGTTGCGCGTCTCCAGGTCTGCAGATTATTTGCGGCAGTGCGTCGCACCTTCCATTTCACGATGGCAGCTTCGACCTCGTGTCTCAATTCATGCTGTTCACTTCGGTGTTGGATGCCGAAGTGAGGCACCACATTGCCGAGGAAATCAGTCGCGTCCTTGTGCCCGGAGGACGGCTTCTGTGGTACGACTTTGCCTTCAACAATCCCGCCAATCCGGCTGTTCGTGGCGTCGGACTAGGGGAGGTTCATCAGCTCTTTCCCGGCTTCTCAATGGAGCACCGCAGAATTACTTTGGCGCCACCGCTGGGTAGGGCAATTGGGCGCTTTGGACCAACCATCTACTATCTCGCTTCCAAGCTTCGTCCCCTGTGCACACATTATCTGTGTCTTCTGAAAAAGCCTTGACCATGTCTTATTCGAGATTCACTAACAGTCAGGAGGTCGCCCCATCCGACGCGATAAGCTACTGCCGTTTTCTCCTCCATTGATCGGAGAAGAAGAGATCAACGAAGTTATCGACACTCTGCGCTCCGACTGGATTACGACCGGCCCGAAGGTGAAGCGCTTCGAAGAAGATTTCGCGCAGTTCGTGCACGCTCCTGATGCACTCGCCGTCAGCTCATGCACGGCCGCGTTGCATCTGTCGCTTTTAGCCCTCGGAATCGGCCCTGGAGATGCCGTCATTACGACTCCGCTGACTTTCTGCTCGGGAGTTCACGTCATCGAGCATGTGGGGGCCAGGCCGATCTTCGCCGATGTCGAGCCCGATACTCTGAACCTAGATCCGGACGGCATTCGCCGGCAAATCGAACGAACTGAGAACGACCTCGGCTTGCGAGTCAAGGCCATCATGCCCGTACATGTGTATGGCCATCCTTGCGATCGCGATGCCATTCTGAAAATTGCGGCGGAGTATCATCTGGCCGTAATCGAGGATGCGGCTCACTCGCTGCCCGCCACTTATAAGGGCCGTCCCATCGGATCGCTTTCAGCTACGGAGAGTGTCCCGGTGCTGACCTGCTTCTCGTTCTATGCCACCAAAAACCTGACCACCGCGGAAGGGGGGATGCTCACCGGACACAAGGGATTGCTGGAACAAGCCCGGCGCTGGAGTTTGCACGGCATGAATCGCGATGCATGGAAGCGCTATGGAGCCAATGGATCATGGTTCTACGACGTGGACTGCCCCGGCTACAAATACAACATGACCGATATTCAAGCCGCGCTCGGGCTCATTCAGTTAAGAAAACTGTCGCAGTTCCACGCCAGACGGAGAGAGATTGCCCATCGGTACCAGGCTGCCTTTAGAACCCACGAAGAATTGGATGTGCCCACCGAGCGCAGCGGCACTCAACACGCCTGGCATATATACGCGTTGCGGCTCAATCTGGATCGACTGCGCATCCCTCGCGACCAATTCATGATCGAAATGCAGAGTCGCAACATTGGATGCTCGGTACACTTCATCCCGGTTCACCTGCTTCGCTACTACCGCGAACGGTATCGCTTCAAGCCCGACGATTTCCCCATCGCCGCGCGCGAGTATGAGCGTCTGATTTCTTTACCGCTATCGGCGCGCATGTCCGATCAGGATGTTGAAGACGTGATCGATGCTGTGACCAGCATCGTTGAAGCGCACAGTTCTGCGAGACGCGTCGATGTCCTCAGTGCCTGAAAGACCAGAATCGATCGCGGAGCGCCGGGCCCTGCTTGCGGGCACAGGTTCATTTCATCGCGTGTTCGATTTTTTTTGCGCAGTCGTCGGGCTAGTCGCGCTGTCACCCCTGCTGATTCTGATCGCAGTGGCTATCAAGCTTGATGATGGTGGTCCTGTATTTTTTTCTCAGAATCGGATCGGCAGAGGTTTCCAGCCCTTTCGCATCTGGAAATTTCGCAGCATGATTCCGTGTGCCGATCGGGGTGGTCTGCTGACTGCCTTCGCGGATTCACGCCTCACACCCGTCGGACGGCTTTTGCGGCGTTACAAACTGGATGAACTCCCGCAACTTTTCAACGTACTAGCCGGCGACATGCAGTTCGTGGGGGCCCGGCCTGAGGTTGAACGGTATGTGCAAATGTTCCGCCCGCAGTATGCCGTCATTCTGCAGGACCGCCCAGGAATTACTGATCCTGCAAGCCTCGCCTATCGGCGCGAAGATCAGATTCTGTCCGCCGAAAGAATGGAAGAGCAGTACATACAGGAGATTCTCCCCGCCAAGCTTCAACTGTCGCTCGAATATCAACAGCGGCGCAGTTTTCTCTCTGATCTGGGAATCCTGGTGCGAACTCTTACTGGATTGTTGGAGTAGTTGCGCCCCGACTTTCTGTTTCTCATTTGAACTGATCCTTACATCCGGATGAAGATTATCAGCCTCGCTCAGACGCTGTTGCGGAAGAACTCGTGGTTTGTGGGTGCGTTTCAAGCCGCGCTGATCTTTGTCTCGCTGGTTCTCGCGTGGTTCTTGAAATTCGACTTCGCGTTGCCGGAGCGCCACATGCTCTTCGCATCAGCGCTTCTGCTCAGCCTGATTCGCATGATCATGATTGCGCGTTTTGGCTTGTTGCACGGGTGGTGGCGCTACACTGGCCTGAGTGACGCGCTGGATGTTGCGAAATGTGTATTCCTCGGCTCTCTGATGTTCATTCTGGCCACTCAGTACCTGACGAAACTCTCTGCGTTTCCGCGGGCAATCTACGTCCTGGAGCCACTGCTGACGGCCGGCATCCTGATCGGCGTGCGGATCTTCTCCCGGGTGCTGGCAGAATCGGTACGTCAGGATCTGGCGGCTTCCAAGAAAGTGCTGCTCATCGGAGCCGGAATCGGAGCCCAAACGGTGGTCCGAGAGATTGGCCGCCCCGGCAGTGAATACGCTCCCATTGGATACGTAGACGATGATCGCTCTAAGGTGGGCCTTAAAATCGAAGACATTCCCGTCCTCGGAACTGTCGATCAACTCCCTGAGATCGTGCTCACTAATCCGCCTGACGAAGTATTGATTGCCGTGCCCTCAGCTTCCTCCAAACAGATGCAACGGTTCGTGGAAGTGTGCGAGCGCGCGGGCGTCAAATTCAGGACGGTACCGGCGCTCAGGGACGTAATCGCGCAAAGAGTAAGCATCAGCGATTTCCGCCACGTGGACGTGGAAGATCTGCTGGGAAGGGACCCGGTTGAGATCGATCATGAATCGCTGCGGAGCGCCATCGATCAACGCTCGGTCCTGGTGACCGGAGCCGCAGGATCCATCGGCTCGGAACTTTGCCGCCAGATCCTTGAGCATGAACCTGGCGTCCTGGTGTGTGTTGATCAGAGCGAAACTGGAATGTTCTATCTGGAACGAGAACTATCGCTCCGCTCCGCACGAACATCGGTGCATTGTCATGTCGCAGACGCTGGCGATCGCAAACAGATGAAGCAGCTTTTTCACGTCAACGGGCCCGACACGATTTTTCATGCAGCGGCCTACAAACACGTCCCACTGATGGAAGAGAATGTTTCAGCCGCCTTACAGAATAATGTCTTCGGATTAATGAGCCTTCTAGAAATTGCCAGTGAGTATCAATGTCACGGTTTCGTCCTCGTCTCTTCCGATAAGGCGGTGAATCCCTGCAATGTGATGGGAGTAACGAAGCGGATTGGCGAACTCATCATCGCTCACCGCCCAACCAACGGCATGCGATGCTTATCGGTTCGATTTGGCAATGTTTTGGGATCGAACGGAAGTGTCATTCCCGTGCTCCAGCATCAACTGCGGAATAACCAGGCGCTCACCATAACTCACCCGGAAATGAGGCGCTTCTTTATGACCATCCGCGAGGCCGTGTCGCTTGTCTTACAGGCAGCGGCGATCGGTGAAAAGGGAGACACCTTCGTTCTGGACATGGGGCAGCCTCTGCTGGTGCTGGATTTGGCGAGAACCTTGATCAAACTCTCGGGAAGAAACGAAAAACAGGTGTCCATTCAATTTACCGGCCTGCGCCAGGGAGAAAAGCTGGTCGAGGAACTCTTCTACGACAATGAAGGGGTCGATGAAACATCGTTTCCCAAGATCAAGAGAGCGCGGGGTCCCGTGCAAGACTGGGATAGCCTCTTGAGACACTTGGACGAGCTTGAGGCCGCGTTATTTTTGGATGATGCCGACGACGTCCGCGCAAGAATCAAAGAGATTGTCCCCGAGTATTCGTACGTGCCGACCAACCAATCTCTGGAGAAAAGTGACCCGCTCTGGCACTCATCGGTTCGGCGTAGCGTTGCCTGATGAATTACGGGTTGATTCCCCGCGACGAAGGCGCAAACTGGTCTCTGTGTCTTCATGGCTGCACCTGGCGTTCCGCCCGCTGCCGGCCATAGGTAGGCCGCCCCGCTCCTGCTTCGAGCGCTGCTTGGCCTTCGAGAAGGATGGGGAGCCGTGCGGGATAACAACATCCTCACCCGCCACATTAAGCCAGCCGGACGGGAGGATGAGTGCTGGAGTTGTTGATTTGATGGTGGCCAGGGACGGAGTTGAACCGCCGACACTCGCCTTTTCAGGGCTGGCATCTCCCGGAAGGTATCTGTTGATTCTGCAAGACATAGCTCTGAACGCCAAGCAGGTGCATCGTGCGGGTCAGAAGATGATCTTCATCCCGAACTGGCCGATGCGAGGATTATGCGCCCCCCCGGGATGCAGGAAGTTCGTAGCCTGTGTCCCCGTCGCCGTGTCGCCCTCCACACAGTTCAGGACGTCCCCAGAATTGAAGCTGGCCCCGCAGGAGTAATTGTTCACTCCGTTCCACTGCGGGTGATTGAAGACGTTGAAGCCCTCCGCTCGGAACTCGATCGCCTTGGACTCGCCCATGGCAAAGTGTTTGAACAGGCCCATATCAAAATTCGTGCGGCGAGGCCAGTTCAGCGAATCGCGCCCGGAGTCGCCAAAGGTTAATCCTTGCGGCCACTGGTAGGCGGCCGGGTTAAACAAAAGCGGCCCGACCACCTGCGGTGCGAAGCGTTCCGAGGCCGGCGTGGGCGCATGCGGATTGCCTACGATATCCGCGTAGGCGCCGGAACCAGCTCCATTGGCGACTCCTGCGTTGTCATAATATCCGCCATTGATGATGCTAAACGGTTCCCCGGTCTGCATGGTCGTGATGCCGGAAAGCTGCCAGCCTCCGAGAAGTGTTTTGGTTTTGCCCCGCGAGTGCCGGAACAGCGGGAGGTCGTAAACATAACTGACGGTCAGAATATGACGCTGGTCATACGTGGAACTGGCTCGGCTGGCCGGGATGTCATAGGAGTTGACGAAGCTGCTGTCGTAGCGGTCGGAGGAGTCGTCAATGGAATGGCTGTAAGTGTAGGCCAGGGTGAGTTCGAGTCCGCCGGCGTTATGCCGTCCGCTGACCTGCAGCGCGTTGTAATTCGAGTTCGCGAACAGATCGATTCTCTGGATCTGATCGTAGCCTGGGAAGTTGGTGCGAACGCTATCGGCGCTGACATTTCCGCAGGCCACATTGAGATTGGTGATTGCTTGCCCGACGACTGGAGTTCCGTTCGCGAGCTGGTTAATGCCGTTTCCCAGATTGATGCAGTCGGGACCGGTGATGGGCTGTCCTAGGGCGTAGGGATTGTCACTGGCCGGCACCGGCTGGAGTTGATTGATATCACGCATGAGCGAGAGGTGCGTGCCTTTGCTGCCCACGTAGGCAACGGTAACCAGTGTGGCGTGTGTTACCTGGCGCTGGAAATCCAGATGCCACTGCTGCACGTAGGGCCAGATCGCTTTATCGGGAATGGAATAAACCTGGATGGGGAAGTACTCGGAACCACCGCCGGACGCCCCTCCGATGTTGAGGTAGCCAGAGGGGCCGTTCTGTACGCCCGGGATGAATGACTGGTACGAGTTGACCACCAGAGGAGGCTGGCCTTCGAGGGACTCGACGTTGGCTTCGTCTCCGTTCATGTGCTCGAAGAAAATCCCGTAGCCGCCGCGAATGGCGCTCTTACCGTCGCCCTTCGGATCAAAGGCGAATCCGATACGGGGCGCGGGGTTCACCAGGTGGCCCTTCATGCAGCCGACGGGAACGCCCGGAGAGCCGCACTGCACCATGCCGGTCAGAGTATTGATCGACTGCCCGGCGGGAAACACGAGCGAACCATCCACCGGAGAAATCGTGGGCGCATTGGCGGCGTTATACAGCGCAGGGTCGAAGTTGTAAGCTTGCCCGTACCGTTCGCGGTAAGTTCCGTAGAAGCTGACTCGCAGACCCAGATTCAGCGTGAGTTTCTTGGTGGCATGCCAGTCGTCCTGCAGGTAGGGTTCGAAAATCTTGTAGCGGAAGTAATACTTGATTTTCTTGCTGGCTTGGCCGAATTGATTGATCTGGCCGATCTGCATGTCGGCGAAAGCATTTCCTGTGCTGGCCCATGCATCCTGCGCAGATCCCGTGTACGCCGAACCCGGATCACCATAGAAATTCAGCCATCCCTGGGGTTCGACGGAGGCATCCTCGTTTTTCTGCGCCGCGACGAAATACCCGCCAAACATCAGGTTATGCTTGCCCAGGATCTTGGTGACATTGTCTTTGTAGGTGTAGGTGGGGTTGGAATTGAACCAGGGGGCGGAAGACGTGTCGACGGTGAAGCCTCCGCTGTAGGCGTTGCCGTTGCTGATGACGAACTTGGGGAGTTCGCCGCCAAAACCGTTGTTGAAGATTCCGGCCATCGTCATGCTGGAGGGCCGCTGCCATGCATTGCTGCCTTGCAACAGGCTGAGGTGATCGGTGGTATAGCTGAAGACAAATTCATTCAATAAAGTGGGCGAAGTGTTGGCCGTCAGATTGGCGACAATGCTGACCCCCGGGCCGATGATCGTCCCGCCGATCGTCGGAACTGACGATCCAGACCACGGCGATACGGGATAAAACTGCTGCCACGAGTCGTGGATGAAGCGGAAGTTTCCGTGTATTTTCGAGGTGAAGTTCTGGTCGATCTTGAACAGCTCTTCATGCCAGTGCGTGTACTGCGGCCAACTCTCCTGAAAAAAGTTGCCGGGCGCGTTGGGCAGTGGTATGAGATTGATCAACGGACCGGAATTCACCGCGTCGATCTGGCTTTGACCTCCGTTCATGCTGCCGTTGAGGTTGTTGTTATTGAAGCCATAGAAGGCCAAAATGGAACCGGAACTGTCCGCTGTGTCAAGCTGGTAAGCAGGACAGTCGGGGTAAAAATCTGTCCACCCCAGGGGAGCAGTCAACGCGTTGCGGTAAAAAGGTGTGCCCGCAGCAGGACAGACATCGCTGAAGTCGCCGCCGCGCTCTGCCGGTGAAGGCAGGCGCTGGTTGTATTCGTTAAACGGCACATCTTCCCGGCGGAACTCCTGCGACCAGAAAAAGAAGGTTTTGTCCTTCCGGATTGGACCTCCCAGGATGTAGCCGAAATCGTTTTTCTTGTAGGCTGGCTTGTCGATGCCGGGCGCGTCAAAGTAGTTGTGCGCGTTGAACAGTTCATTGCGCAGGAATTCGAAGACTTCGCCGTGAAAGCTATTGGTTCCCGATTTGGTCACCGCCTCAATGGTGCCCGATCCGTTGCGGCCGTACTGCGCCCCGTAGCTCGAGGTTATGACGCGCACTTCCGCCAGGGCATCAACGTTGGGGTAGACGTTGAGGGAGCCATTGCTCCCGTTGTCCATGTTGTCGCCGCCGTCGACTTCCCAGTTGTTGTACTCGGTGCGGCCACCATTGATGGCGTAGAGAACGTTGCCGGCCACGCCGACGGTGCCTTCGTCCTGGCCGCTCTGGTTGCTTACGCCGGGAATCAATGTGATCAGCTGGACGAAGTTGCGGCCATTCAGCTCGAGCTGGCTGATCTGTTTGCCCGAGATGGTGCCGGCGACCTCGGAGGACTGCGTTTCCACCTGGCCGGCTGCGCTGCCTTCGACCACCACCTGGGCACTCACCTTGCCCACGGTCAGCGCACAGTCGATGCGAATTTTCTCGCCCACCCGCAGCACGATCCCCTTGGCCTGATATTTCTCAAAGCCCGAGGCTGTGACGGTCACGTTGTAGGTGCTTGCTCCCAGGCCGCCGACCAGGTAATCGCCATCCGAGTTGGTCGGGGTGGTGCGGTGAATGCCTTTGTCCGCATCGCTCACCGTGACTTCGGCGCCCGAGATCACAGCGCCGGAATGGTCGCGCACTGTACCGGTAATGACTCCGTTCACCTGCGCGAACACTGGAACCACGCTGAGCAAGAAACCCAGGTAGGCAAACCACAATCCCCGTCGCAATTTCATGATCTCCTCTTGATCTGTGGCGAAAGGCATCGAACTCAAGCCACAGAGAGCCTTGCATTGAAACGATTCAATATCCTGCCAACAGCCAGTGAATGTCAAGAGGAAAGAGTTGAAGGCGCGGATCTAATTCTCAGATCAGCACTGAGTTGGAAAAAGCGCCAAACGCGACGATCCGGCAAGTTCCTTAGAAGAATCTTTTCGATCGCCGTCGCTGAGGCCAAAGCAGGTATCGGCCGCAATCGTTCTGACATTGAACCCCGGCCTTTGAATCGTTACAGCGACGCGGAGTATAGTGCGGATTGCCCCGAGATCTTTCCACTATGGTTCTTCGATTCTTGGTTCGATCCTTCGTCTTGTTCGTGTCCGCCGCGCTTTTTGCGCAAGTTCCGACTGCACCACCCTCCCAGGTTCGTTCCAAAGCTTCAGAAACGCAAGCCCGTGATCGACCTCTGGATCCGAAGCAACAGGAGCTATTTCAAGCGGGAGAGGGGGCGCTGAAGAACGGAGACCTCGGCGCAGCTGAAACTTCATTTCGCTCGGTGCTTGCCCTGAATCCCCAAGCCGCCGGAGCTTACGCCAATTTGGGTGTGATCGAGATGCGGCGCAAGCAATGGCAGCGGGCGCGCGAAATGTTACGTCGCGCCGAATCGCTCGCCCCCGACGTGCCGGGCATCCGCCTGAATATGGGACTCACCTATTACCGACAAGGCGACTATGCCTCCGCCATCGCACCCTTCAAGACTGTAGTCCGCGACGTGCCCGGTTCGCTCCAGGCGCGCCATCTGCTCGGCTTGTGTTATCTGTTCGTTGCCCATTATGCCGATGCCGTGACCACGCTCGAGCCGCTGTGGCCTCAGGAATCGGATCAACTCAACTACCTGTACGCTCTTGGAATTGCGGCTGGAGAGGCGAAGAACCTGGAACTGGAACAGCGCGCTCTGGACCGTTTGCTGGACGTTGGGCAGAATTCACCCGAAGTCCACATGCTGATGGGTAAGGCCTACATCAACCACGAAAAATTTGATGAGGCCCTGACCGAACTCAATCTCGCTGCGCAGGCCAACCCGAAGTTGCCCTTTGTACACTTCAATTTAGGCTTCGCATATTTGAAGAAGCAGAATTTGGAACGCGCGCAGGCAGAGTTTCTTGCCGACATCGCTATCGAACCTGAGGTGGCTTACAACTACGAACAACTCGGGTTGCTGTACTCCCAGCAACAAGAGGATAAGAAGGCCGAAGCGGCGCTGCTCCAGGCCGTGCGACTGGATCCCCGGTTGACCGACTCGCATGTTGAGTTGGCACGAGTATTTGACCGCCAGCGGAAATATGCGGCCGCGCTGACCGAAATCAACACCGCCGGCAAGCTGGATCCCGCGAGTTACACCATCCACTACTTGCGCGGACAGGTTCTGCGGCACATGGGACGCGAGAAGGAAGCGAAGGCCGAGATCGAAACCTACACTCGCATGTTTGCCGACGCCCGAGAGAAGGGGCGACAAGCTCTGGAACAAAGCGCTTTGCCCAATCCTGAACTGGCCCGCGATCCGCAGTGAGCGCCGGCAAAATCTATCCGATCACATTCTCCTGGATCAAGATCGTTGCCCATTCCCTCAGTGGGTCAGTTCCACTCGACGCTCTCCTCGCGCAACGGCGAAGGTAGCCGTCCCCTGGTTCACCTTGACCTGACCGACAGTCTTGCCCTCCAGAACCACCTTCACTGGCCCGACGCCAAGTTCGCCGATCGTAAGGTGGAAATCGCGCTCGCTCTTCAGCTTCATCGATACACGACCTGAAGATTCTACGTAGCTTCTCACAACAATTCCCGCGTCTGCCCGCAAACGCATTTTCCCATCGCGCGCGACTTCAGTCTGGCTGGGGCCAACCGTCACATCGTAGGTGTGATTCTGCCAGGTGGCGCGGTACAAGTGGCCTTCGGCGCCGGGATTGAGCGCTCCAAATCGCAGGCCGTCCCATGGATTGGCATCCATGAACTGCTCCACCCCAAGCAGGCACAGCAAAGCTCCCCAAGTGTAATGAGAGTCGCCGCCGCCGCTGCCGCCCCAGGCGTGGTAGAGTTCGTTATCGTGCTGGTTGTTTTTCCAGTCGTCCATAAAAAGCGCATAACTCTTCTGCGCGAACTCCAGCGCGGTTTGGTCGAATCCGTAACGATCGATGGCATGGTACAGCAGATAATTGGTCGGCCCCCAGATGCTGCCCCGCCAGTAGTACTGGTCGGCAAATGCCGGATCGTTGCGCGGGGTCGTGGGCGCCACATACTCTCCCCAGAATTCCTTGGGATTGAGCAAGTGCTCGCGCACCATTCTCTCCGCTTGCTCCGGCGTCGCGATCCCGGCGAGCATGGGATAAAAGTTGCTCGGCGAAAGCCGCTTCGAGAACTCGCCATTCCAGAACCGGTTCTCATACATTCCGTCCGCATCGTTCCACAGCTTCTCGCGCATCCGGCGTTTCACCTTCTCGTAATCAGCCAGAAACGCTTGCTGGTCATCTTCTTTGCCCAGTTGCGCCGCCAGCGCTGCCAGACTTTCCGCATCGAGCGCATACAACGAGTTCAATCCCACATCATCGAGGTCCATGGTGTAGGTGTGGGGGTCGTAGTGGACGTCATCCCACATCGGGTTGTCATCCATTCCTGACTCCCATCGAGCATGCATGAGAAAGCCGCGGCCGCCGCTCGATCCACTCGATCCCCGATCGCTACCCCATTCCAGCAGTCCATCGCGGTTGCCATCGCGCCACGGTTGGCCATCGCCGCGGTCTTTGAACCACCACTCGTGCCACTTCTTGAGCCGGGGATATGCCCACTTCAGCATTTCGTCATCAGGATAGCGCTGCAGCAACTTCCAAACGCAATACGCTCCTACCGGTGGCTGCGAACGATCCGGCGAATCTCCCCCTCCGGTCACGACATTGGGGATCAACCCGCTTTCGCTTTGGGCCAACAGCAACGCTCGAATCGTCGCCAGGGATTGATCTTTATCCTCCAAACTGCTCAGCAGCGATCCCAAAAATCCGTCCCACTCCCCCAGCACCCATCCCGTGCCGTGAGCCCACTTCCGGGTGATGCTGGGAAACACCAGATCGGCCTGTGGAGCATAGAGCGTATTCCAGAACATATTGTTACCGATTGCGTCCGGCGCGCCGGCAAACAGGCCGTCCGCCGCGGGCCGCCGCGCTGCGTATGCGTCTGAGTTCTCCTTGAGGATGGCATCGATTTTCCCCGGCGCGAGCAATGCTTGGGCATGAGCGAGGAGATCTCCTTTTTCCCATCCCAAGGTGGCCACAAAATGCGCGGTGCGCAACTTGCTGGTCGCGAACTGCAATCCCGCGGCGTTTCTCGACGGATCGCTGTCGATCGAGTCCACCAGGATCCCGGCATTCTTCATGGTGTCGCGCAATTGATCGAGAGAAGGATACGTGCCGCTTCCCATGGTCGGCTGGTCGATCATCGCGACAAATTGGCTGGAGCGCCCGAATACGCCGTCAAAAAAACGCTCGCCGACGATCGCCTGTTTGTTCTCCTCCACCTTATATACGCCCGGCAATCCCCAGGAGCCTGGTGCGAAGGGAATATAAGTTTCAAGGAGAATCTGGAAATCGGAATCGGCGGTGATTGTGCCCACCACCGTCGTGTCGTCAATGCGCGACCATTCCAGCGTGATCCGACCATTGCGCGGGGGAACGACCCACGACATACGGCAGTAGGACGCATCCGGAGCGTGGGGCCCGACTTCGCGCACGGCATCGGAGATTGCCGGCCCATCGATGAAAGTCTGAGCGAAGGATCCAAAGCGCAACCCAAAATCCGAGGGCTGACCGAACGCCCGCGCTCGGAAAACCACGCCGTTCCACGCGTCCGGATCGAGAGCGTCTACTTTGACGCTGTCGAACTTCGCCGCGACCTGCGCTCGTGCCATCAGCGAAGCTGCGCTCGACAGAAAAGTGCAGGTGGCGACCAGATAGATGCAAGCGATCTTTTTCAATGAACGCCCCACGGTTCCTCTCATTGCGAGATTCGTGCGATGTAGACCGCGAACAGATCCAGAGCGATCTGAGCCAACGGACCCCTGGGCGCTGAAGCCAAGGTCGTGAGCATCCTGTGGCCTCAGCGGACCGGAAGCCGTGTTCGGAAAGATCGCAGCTAACCTGCTGTGCCGTCCCTGACATGTTCAGAACGACGAGCACGGTCTGATTCTTATAGCCGCGAACGTATCCTGCATCTGCGACAGCTTCATGTTCGGGTTGTCACCCAGCTTTATTTCAATCGATGGTCGGCGCTTTAGCCGTTGTGCGACTACTGCGTCTGGATCGATTCTCTTGGCGCGACGGTACAAGGTCATCTTTATGACTTGTAGCAGGTACGCACGGCAGGCGCGCCAGTTGTCCAAGACTTTTATCTCTTCTTCGCGCCGACTACTCCACTTGAACCACGCGGAATAATCCTCCATGTAGTCGGTTGCGGAGGTCGGAGACAGGATAGCCAGCTCGCGCCCGCGCCCCTTTTGCACCCCCGGCCATATACGGATTCTACAGCGCATTTACGATCTCCCGCACACTCTGTCCACCTTCTCCATAATTAACCGCCCACTGCATGGGCAGGCTGCTTAGATAATGGTCTTCGCTCCTTGATGCTCAATCAGGGCTGGGGCCACTCGCTCACAAGTTTTCACTTCGGAGTCCGGTCGGCGTTCTGTCCCTTCACCTGCTCAGGCGACATGTAGCCGAGCGTTCCCATCACCACACCCGCCTCTGTTTTGCGAGGCCATGGTCGCGGCGTCGGACAGGA
Source organism: Candidatus Sulfotelmatobacter sp. (assembly GCA_052148475.1). Lineage (GTDB taxonomy): Bacteria > Acidobacteriota > Terriglobia > Terriglobales > Acidobacteriaceae > Sulfotelmatobacter. Next base: position 132,455 of record JBKQID010000055.1, read on the forward strand.
CGGCGCCATCGGGGTGGGTGAGCTTTCTCGAAGCTAATCATCAACCCGAGGTCGTGGTAGTCCTCCAGCACCCGCTTGATGTAGTCGTCGACGGTGTCCCTTACCTTTGTGAGGATCTCCGATGGGTATGGTGAAGGACGGATGAGGGTCACCTTTAGCTTGGTTATCTCCTCCGGGCACCCAAAATAGTAGGGCTGGTCCGAGATTACGATGAAAAGGGACAGACTTCCATTTTCGCCCATCCCGCATGGCACAGGATTCTGCTACACCGCGAAATTCTTCCGCAAGCTTCAGCGCGCGGGGCAACGTGTAGGTCGCTCCACTTCGGGATCAGTATCGGCCTTGCAGAGGACGGCATCGACAGCGGCCCATTTGCTGGCCGGATCGATCTTGAGATACCCGATCAGACGCTCGAAAGGCATCGTCTCAATAATGTGGTGATAATCGCGGCGAGCCTTGATCAAGACTTTGTGATCTCGGTCTTCGAGTGACCCGGTGCAGGTCAAAAGTATGTTCAAAGAAATCGTTCCGGCAGTATGGAAAGCAAAACCGCTTGCATCCTGTGAAAACTTGTACAAAGTGATTTTACTGACTCATCCGAGGTGTCTTCAAAATTCGGGGTGTGGTTTACCCTAGTGGGGCCATATATCAGGTAACTCTTCAAAGCCTTTCCAACCAAAGACGCCTATGGGGCGGCTTTTCTATTGTCCGAGTAGCTCAATTGATAGAGCGCTCCATTTGTAACGGCGATGTCGCAAGTTCGAATCCTGGCATAAAAAGGCTCGCCGGTGAGGTTCTGGCTAGAACAGGCAAGTTCTGAAGCCAGGCAGCTCAAATCGTCGTTGGGAAAATTGGCGAAGATTGCTGTTAGGGACCGTAGGCGACCACAGGTGTGAAATTTCGGGCTGGCCTGCAAAACCATTGAAAGATGTGGTGGCCAGGGACGGAGTTGAACCGCCGACGCCAGCCTTTTCAGAACTCGGATTTCCAGTGTTTCCAACAACTTCAATGGTTGCCGTGGGACTGCCAAACACTGGGAAATACGGTGAAGTCGACAAGACCGTGGGTGACTGCCGTGGGTGATTCGGAAACTTCTGTTTCCGGCTCTATTCGACGAGCACGCGGATCACTTGAAAGGAATGCAATCAATCGCAGCCCAAGACCTACTTCGGAAGAGCACAAGTAATCACCGTTTTCGACGCATTTCAAGAGGATACTGCCGACGAACAGGCTTGCAAGCTATGGTCTCCGTCGGAGGCGGACACTTGTCTGAACCTAGAGACTTTCCGACGATCGCTTTCTGAACGTTGAAAGGTGAGGTTTCTCAATTAGCGACTTCCCATCAATTGAAACGGTCAATTCAGGGCACCGTCTGCAGCAAATGCTCTCGAAACATCTTCTCGTGCAGAATCGGACGGACGCCCTATGCTGCGGCACATCGCGTCGAATAGTGAGCTCAACGGCTCTGGCGATTTGGCCGGCGCTTGCAAGTGCGCCTCAACCTTTAGTCCTTGGCAGAGGACATGTATGCCAACGAGGTCAACTCATTCAACTAGTAAACATGAAAGCATAATTACAAGTCATCGGGGTAGCGCCCCGATCAGACCAAAAATGTGCAGCCTTTTCCGATTCACGGAGCTGTTTGGATCTCCACTGGAAACGGTAACACCGCTGGGCGGATCGACGGCGGTCCAAAACGAATACAGTTTGCCGGCTGCGGCGGCAACTCCGTTGTAGTCTCCATATTTCGGGAGCCCTCTTCCCGTCGAGCATTGGCGGCCCCCAGGGCAGGGTATGTTGAAGTCGCACGGTGTCTCAGTTCCATAGCAACGTCCCGCAGGCTGCCCTGGAACCGAACACAGCAACGCATCTTGCTCGCTCCGCGGAGCATCGGGCCAGAGCTTCGAACATTGGGGGTCGTCGACACCAGAAAGGTCAACCTCCTTTCCAGCAATCAGGCCTTCACCACCGACGAACGCGCTCGCACCGAAATAGTGCGTTAGGTCATTGCTGGTGGCACCGGCAGCATTCGCGTATCGTCGGTCATACCAGTTCACGTAGGCAACGCCGTTATATGTCGTCAGCCACGGCATGAACCGACGAGCGCGAACCGGCGAATTGATCCGCGTGGAACGAGGGAAGGTTCGCCCCCCATCGACCGAATCGGCCACCATAATATCCTCGTTCTTGCCTGTCACGGTTGTGGTCGCCCAAGCGACGTAAATATGTACTGGCTCGCGATCATCCTCACTTACGGTAGGGCTGCTAAGAATATTGCCGTCGTTGCAACGGTCGAGGCCGGGAACAGGACACGTTACGCTCGTAAGTGAAGTGACCGTCACAGGGAATCCATCCACGATTTGCAACCCGGCATCGCAGCTGCTGTACTTGCTAAGGAGGATCGTTTGTGCGGTGGCGAAGATCACAAACACGGCTCCGTCAGATCCTACGGAAATACGGGGGAAAATATCGCTCGCCTGATCATAGACAGTTTTGACTGTGGTCCAATTCTGACCGCCATCGGTGGAGCAGCTAATCTTGGGACTCTGCAAGTTGCTGCTCATGTCTCTCCACACGAGGTATAGCCGGTCGGCGCCTGTCGAAGAGTAGTTCCAACGGTCGCCAGCAATGTGGGGCTGGTCAGGCAGACAGGGGCTACCCGCACATGTTTCCGGCAGCACAACGGCATTGCTAAGAAAGCGGAACTTCTCTCCTTGGTCGGTCGACACCGAAACGCTATCTACGTGCTTGCTTGTGCCGATCCAGGAAAAATAAAAATTCCCGCTCCTACCCACAGTAACGGAAGGATCGCTGATGCGTTCAGGAATCGACGCTGGATGGAAAGTCTGACCTGCATCGTGAGAAAAGGAGACGCCGCTGTTGGCCGCGACCACAACGTTTTGTCCATCGCTGGAGGCCGCCACTTCGAGCTCGCCCTCTCCATCCTGGACGTAGCTGTACCGTTGCTCTCCCACCGCCATAACCTCACCCGAAAGCGGTGCAGCACGTTCTGGAGTGGCTGTAGCGTACAGGGATGAGTTGGAAGATTGTGCTTGTTTCTCCGTCATCCGTTTCTTAGCTGACTACGCGAAGGCTGTGCAAGAGCGCGACAATTTCTTCTGTCAGGCTTTCCGCCTTCACTTTAGCCTCACCCTTCAGTTTGCCGAGGTTGAAGTGCCACGCCTGATCCGGTTGTTCGAGTTCAATAGGTCTAATCACATCGAGCCTCGACCTACCAGCCTTACCCCAGGATCGGAAATTTCTTTCCACGGAGCATGATCCCTCTCGCGCTTGGTTCGCGCTAAGTCAAGTGAAGGTTTTTTTCGACTAACGAACGAAATTCAGTAGAAGCCTTTCCCAAGAAACTAACAAAGGAGAATCAAAATGAAATCCACAACTGCAAACACGCTGTTCGACCACAACTCTCTAACCGCCGCTCCACGGAGTAACGGGACCGGCCTGACAAAGAACTTCAAGGACAAAAGAATGAAGCGCTTCTGTATTGTTTTCGTGATGGGCATTTTGACGGTTATTGTAGGCGCGAGCGTTGCGAACGCCCAAGTTACCGTCAACTCGCTCTCGCTCCCAACGCCGGCGTATCCAGCGGGTGCACCCATCCCGGGAGGGATCGACAGTACAGTCGGTATCGGGGACCCTTGTCAATCCTTCAGCGCATACAACCAACCCCTACCCAACGAAAGCGTGGGCTACGAGCTCCTGTTCTGGGACAACCAGGGCACGATAGTTTGGCCCACATCGGGTTCGTCGACGACGGCCGTGGAAGTGTGCCCGGGATCTACCCCGGGGCTTGCCACCGCCTGGTACGAGCAGGTGTGCGTACCCGGCCAAGCTTGCAACGGTTCTTGCGCCGCGTCCCTGACCTGTTCCGTAACTACACTTGCGTTTGACACCTACACCGGTGCATTCCGGGCAAGCGGAGACGGAACACCCATTGCCAGCGTTGCCCCGAACTCACCTGAAGTATGGACGGGTGGCACGACGGTTAACACCAGCTACAGCGCCGAGGCCATAACTGTCAATTCCTCGCTGTATGGGAAGATGACGAAGTTTGGGGGGGGCGAGTTTCTGTACTGGGAGCAGATGCCGAAGACAAACCCGGGAACACCGGCCGGTTTGGTCTACAACGCGCCCAAAGATTTCGACGGGTATGTGATTGCATTCTATTTAACCATACCTCCTCCTCCTCCTCCTCCGCCTTGCAAAGGGACAACCTGCACGTAGAAGCTCTCCGCAGGTCACGAACAAAGCAAAACCGAAGCGAAACCCAACCGTGACCAGGACGGAGCGTAAGCAAGGGCTGGATCGCAGTAGCGAAACAAGCTGCCGCAAACGAGCTAAGTATGGTAAAGAAAGGGCAATGTTCTGAGTTCTGGAATATTGCCCTTTTGCTATTTCAAAGTGTGGACGAATCGTCTAGGCGAATCTACAGATCTACAGTTGATTTATGCGTAGACATCTAACAGCCGGTCAAGAACCCGTATGTCGCCAGTCCATGAATACATAATGCAAACAAGAGCGCTCCTCATCTGCACCGGCGACGTTGCAGATCCAAGCCAGATGTCACTAGCCAACACCGTGATGCACTGATGCACTTGCTCCCAGGAAACGGAGCAGCAAAGCTCCCCGGTGGCCCAAATCCGTTCTTTTGCCCAGTTTCTCAGAGACGACGCAGCCTAATCTGCATTCTGAGCGCAATGGCCTTGATAGCGTCAGTTGACAATTCTTGCTCAGCAGGTCAGGCACGGTTGGGAGATCGCCACGCTGCTATTGCAACTTCGCGTACTCCGCCTTGGCTTCCTTCAGGATGGGGATGTCGGGGTCGGCGTCTTTCCAGAGGGTGAGGAAATCTCTGTAGGCGGCGAGAGCGCGAGTGCGTGCGGCATCGGTATCCGCTCCCTGTTGAAAAGTTTTCGACTGCAAGGCATTGGCTCGCGCCACGCCCAGATGCGCCAACGCTCCCGTCCAGCAGTTCCAGACGATGCCGCTATGGTCGAGAATCTTCTGAAACTCCGCAGCAGCGGCTCCACCTTGTCCGGCGGCCAGGTACGCCTCTCCTCGGACATACACCGGATCGAGGCAGGAAATGTTATTGAGGAACAAAATATTCCCCAACTCGATCGGTGAAGCAGTTTGCAGGGCATTCAGGCTGGCAGTCGGGTTCCTTCTATCCAGCGCCAGTTGTGCCCGAATCGCTGGCAACCAGAGCGATTGCATTTGCGTGTCCAGGGGGAAGCGTTTTCCCAAGTCTTGTGCCAAGGATTCGGCTCTTCCCGCATCGCCAGCCATGGCAAACGCAAGTGCCGCCTCGCTCTCTACTCCCTGACTAGCGGGAGCAAGCTCAAGAGCCGCTGCTGCCATCTGCCGGGCCTCCGCAGCGTTGCCGTAAGCCGCCTGTTCCAGAGCGGCATTCGCCTGCCATATCGCGCCACTTTCCTCGCTGTCGGCGCGGATGGCCAATTCGACAGCCCGTTTAGTCAGTTCCCGCGATTTGCCAAGACGACCGAGATAGGCCTCGGTGTCGGACGCAAGCGCCAGTCCAAAGTTCTCTTCGCGCTTACCCGTATACCACTGTTGCTGTTCCGCCATCGCGGCGGAGTCCGCTCCGAGAAAGGCAAGAGCGTAAAGATAATCGTGGAATGCCCGATTTTCCAGCTTTCGCGCCTGCGCCTCGCGGATGACCTGCCGCGTTTCGTCGAAGCGCTGCAAGGCAATCGTGTAGCTGGCGAGGTTCATGTACAAAATCGTTAGGCCCGGCGCAAGGCGCAGGGCCTGCTTCGTGCTGTTCGTGGCCTTCTCATACTGCCCCTGGAGGCCATATACCAGGTCCAACGCGATGTACGCGCCAAGGTCTCGCGGATAGCTCTCGATCCATTCCTGATTGATCTGGGCCGCTTTGTCCAGTTCCCCGGTCACAAGCCGATAGTAGGAAGCCGTGATCTCGAACTTTTCCCGTTCGCTGGCATGTTCCCGCAACTCGAATGCCTTGGCGAGGTACTCGTGGGCCCGCCCGACTTCGTTGAGATTGGTGTAGTCATAGCCCAACCACAAGTAGCCCATGGCAAAATTCGGGTCAAGCTCAATGGCGCGTTGATCGTAAGGCAGGGACCCGGCGGGGCCTTGAGCATTGAAGACCTTCATGCCAAGGCTGTACGCTTTCAGAGCTTCAAGCGAAGACGTGGTGGCTTGTGCCAGCGGAACATCGAACTTCCGTACCGAGGTCAGCGATTCGCCCAACTCCGTTCTCAGTTTCGACGCCTCTTGGCCCAGCGTGTCCAGCACCTTCTCTTTGGATACGGCCGTCGCCTGCTCCTCGGCCAGTGTGTCTCCGGTCTGGCAATTCACGGCCTTCAATCCCAGCACGTATTCGCTGCCCAGCTTGCCAATCGATCCAGCAAGGTAGGCTTTGTTGCCGATGCGCAGGCAAAGCTCGCGCGCTACCTCGGGCGTGAGTCTCGCGCTAGCCGGTAAGGTCATTAGTTGCAGGGTTTTCGTAACTTCACCCTCGGAGAGGACATTTAAGAATGGAGATTGCCGCAGGGAAATGTTGAGTGCCGTCTTCAGAGTATCATCGAATATCGCATCGCCCGTGCTGTTGGCAAAATCGGCGAGCACGATGGTGTCCTTCTCGGTCAGCTTGTGGGATGGCCACAGGCCCGAACTGACAACCATCGCGATTACCGCGGCGATCGCCAGCACCGCCAAAGCCGGGAGCCACAGCCTTGCACTTGACGCGGTACGTTGGCCGCGCGAGTGAGCCTGCCCTGCGGCTTCGATGGCCTTCAAATCAGCCAGAATCTCTGCCGCCGACTGGTAGCGCTCCTGGCAGTTCTTCTGCAGAGCCTTAACGATGATCTGTTGGAACCCTTCGGGCAGCCGCGGATTTTGCCCCGTCAGCGAGGCTGGATCGCGATTCAGGATGGCGTCAAAAATCACCGCAGCCGTGGTCCCGCCAAAGGCACGCTCCCCGGTAGCCATCTCAAACAACACCGAACCGAAGCTAAACAGATCAGTGCGAGCGTCAACCTCTTCGCCACGGGCCTGTTCCGGCGACATGTAGGCCATAGTCCCGATCGCCATGCCCGGGCTGGTCAGGTGCTCCTCTACGCCCCCGTCCATAAGGCCGGGACCAGCGGGACCAGTTGCTACTCTGGTACGCGTGGGGGCCAGTTTCGCTATGCCGAAGTCCAGAACCTTGACTTGGCCGCGCTGGGTTACGAAAATGTTCGCTGGCTTCACATCCCGATGAATAATCCCCTGCGTGTGAGCTGCATCCAGGGCCTCGGCAATTTGCCTTGCCAGCTGCAACAGCCGGTCGCTTTCGAGCCGACCGGCTTCGATAACATGTTTCAGCGCCTGCCCCTCCAGGTACTCCATGGCGATGAAGGCTCGCCCTACGTCTTCGCCGATGTCGTAAATCGTGCAAATGTTGGGATGGTTCAGTGAGCTGGCCGCCCGCGCTTCACGCTGGAATCTTACGATTGCATTCGAAAACGCGGAGAAATTTTCCGGCAGGAACTTCAAAGCCACCAGGCGTCCAAGCCTGATGTCACGCGCCTTGTAGACTATGCCCATCCCGCCTCCGCCCAGCTTCTCGGTAATGAGGTAGTGGGAGACGGTCGTGCCTATGACGGAAGCGCCATTTTTGTCCTCTGACTGATTCCGCTGTTGCGCGACCAGCCGGGCGGCGACTTCCATCGCCGGCGCTTCGATAAATTTCTCTGCTGCCTGTTCGTGCGCGAGCAGCGACTCCAGTTCCTGGCGGAGACTCGAATCTGCCCCACACGCAATTTCCAAATACGCGGCGCGCTGCGCGGCGTCATGCTCTAGTGCGGAGTGGTACAACTGCTCCAGACGCCGCGCTCGCTCAGCATCCATCATCCTTTTCTCCGCTTTTTCCCTCGCTTAGGGCGCGCAGCAGCCAGGTCTTGGCGAATCTCCAGTCGCGTTTGACGGTTTCCGGGGATACCTTCAGCGTCTCCGCGGCTTCCTCAACTTCGAGTCCGCCGAAAAAACGCAGCTCCACCACTTGACTCTGCCGCGGATACAGCGCGGCAAACTGCGTCAAAGCCTCGTCGAGCGCCAGGATATCGGCATGTTTTTCTGGAGCCACAACCAGAGCTTCGTCCAGCGTAACTTGCACTGCGCCGCCCCCGCGTTTTTGATAACGCCGGGACCGCGCAAAATCGGTCAGGATGCGTCGCATCATCCGGGCGGAAATAGCAAAAAAATGAGCCCGGTCCTGCCAGCTGACCGACTGGATGTCCACTAGGCGAAGGTAAACCTCGTTCACCAGGGCAGTGGTCTGCAGAGTGTGACCGGGATTTTCCCCAGCCATGCAGCGGTGGGCCATGCGGTGCAGCTCATTTTCGACGACCGGGGTCAAGCGTTCGAGCGCCTTGTCGTCTCCGCTGCCCCAGGCTTTGAGAAGTTGCGTGACTTCAACTTTGGAGGGAGCTTCAGAGAAACCTTGCATGGCTTTGCCCTTCACCCCAGTGTACGGCAAAGTACCACATCGAACCTCCTGTGCGCCAGCGGGTTTCCGTGCGGAAGCTCTGACCTGACCTTGACCTAATTACGACCGGAGCTTGCACACAAAAATTGGTGACGATCAGTGGAAAGCGCTTCAACCGATCCAAGTTTCCCAAAGCATGACCCCTCTTACGTTTAATTCCCGCTACATCAAGTGAAGGGCTTTACAGTTCCCCATGTCGTGCGGCCCTCAAATCCCGCTCCCGAAAGGGAGCTCATTCAAAGGAGACATTATGAAAAACGCATCCGCCAACGACACGCTGTTTAAGTTCAGCGAGTCTTGCTCACCGAAGAATCCAACCGGCCTCCTCACCCTGACCGCACTCCTCTTGTGCGGCCTCGCAGTTCCAACCACTGCCCAAACCGCCCCAATTACCAGAATTGCCGCTGAGAAGGGCTTCACGATTGCTCCAAACGTTCAAACGCCGATTGTCCTGAAGTCCAAACCGGATGCCGCTTGCGATCTGCACGCGGTTGGTATAACTGACCAGGCTCAGACACTCCGGTACTACGCCAACGGCGACGGCTACTTAAAGATTCATGCCACCGCCACAGAGGCATCCGAAGAAGGTTCCTATATGCAGCTTGATTGCATGGAGAATGGAGCCATCATCCGTTATCCCCTTCACTTGCGCGCCAGCTATGCTCCCACCGAGGACATGCCGACGCCCCATTCGGTTATGCCAACGCCGAAGGGTTCCAAGCTTCGTCCTGGACTGACCAAATTCCAGGCGTTACAGATTTCTAATGACGAGTTGGTCGACGGCGGCTATGGCATGCGGCCCGACGCTGCCGCCTCGCCTGAGAAATTTGCGCAGTGGCTTGATCAGGTTTCCAAGCCTATGACCGTGGTCCCTTCCCACCTTGTGAGCCGTTCCGACATCACTCACCAGGTGCAGGGCGTCGAAGCGGGCATTACCGACGGCTACAACTGGAGCGGC
>JBKQID010000056.1:0-4760 GCA_052148475.1 Candidatus Sulfotelmatobacter sp.
ATAGCATACGATCCGTGTTAGATCGGTGTTACATGGTTGTGTCACACACTTTCGCCGCCGGGCCGGAACAATTCTCCCAACAAATAGATAACATTATTAAAAGTCATAGCCTGCGCGGGTCGGAATCCCTTTGCAAGCTACTGCAATATCTCGCAAAACAGTCCCTCTCTCATCCCGAAGCGCCGCTGAAGGAATATCAGATTGCCACCGAAGTTTATGGGCGGCCGGCGGACTTTGATCCCCAGACCGACTCCACCATCCGCGTGCAAGCCGGACGTCTGCGCGTGAAGCTGGCGGACTACTACGCTAGCGAGGGAGCCGCGGATCCCATCGTGGTGAAGATTCCCAAGGGGAGCTATCACCTCATATTTGAGGCGCGGTCGACAGAAGCGAAGTCCGCGGATTCCAGTACGCAGGCCCGGGACCTGCCTGCGCGCGAAGCACGAGGGAGCGTCGTGGTCGAAGTGGTCCCGGCGCGCTGGCGGATGGCTGTCGTCTTGCTGCTGGCCGGCCTGATCGTCTCACTAATCGCTCTAGGAGGCGTGCTCTCGAGCCGCAAGCAATCGGAATCTACCGCGGCCAAACCCATCGCGGCGGCCGTCACTGGCCCTCTGGCTGATTTTTGGAAGCCCTTCACCTCCGGAGCCGAGGAGCCTTGGGTGATCTTCAGCAACGCCGCCTTCGTGGGACGGCCGGAAACGGGCATGCGGTATTTCAACTCGCGTCGAGACTCCAACGTCGCGGTGTACGACCATTACACCGGTGTAGGCGAGGTATTAGCCATCCACGCGCTCGATGAGGCGTTTGGCACGCTGGGGCGAAAGGTTCTGGTGAAACGCGGCAGCCTGTTCACGCTCGACGACGTGAAGAATAATAATCTGATTTTTGTGGGCTCTCCGTCCGAGAATCTTTCTTTGCTCGACATTCCCAATACGCAGGAATTCGTTTTTCAAAGAGTCGCGTCGGGGCCGCGCCAGGGCGATCTTTCGATCGTCAACAAACATCCCAAGCCAGGAGAGGCCAGCGCTTATCTGGCGAGTCCTTCCGATGCTCCGCTGACCGAGGATTATTCGGTGGTCGGACTTGTCCCTGGAGTCGGATCGGGGCGATACGTCTTGATTCTGGCGGGGACCACTACGTTCGGGACGCAGGGCGTAGTGGAGTTTGTTTGCCGGCAGGAGTCGGTGGAAAAACTGCTGCATGAGATTTCCGGCTCGGGGACCGGACCGATCAGGCCGTTCGAGGCGCTGGTGAGAGTCAAGATCGCTCGCGGTGTGCCGGTGGCAACCGAACTGGTGAGCGTGCGAGCGCGGTGAGTCCGGAGAACTGAACCCTTTCTCCTTCAGGATTTTGCCGCAACTGCGTTCCCCTGCAGTGAATTGCTCTCCTGCCGCAGGTCGTACAAATCCTGCACCCGCTGCGTCAAGATCGCCGCCAACAGGAAGAAGATTCCGCCCGCCACCACCGCGGCGATGCGGTTATTGTTCAGGAGATGCCCCATGACCCAGCCAAATCCAAGCGAGGCCGTGATCTCAGGAATCACAATGAAGAAGTTGAAAATCCCCATATAAACTCCAGTCTTTCCGCGCGGCAGCGATCCGGCAAGAATGGAGTAAGGCATGGAGAGCGTGCTCGCCCATGCGATGCCGACCCCCGTCATGGAGAGCAACAGAAGGTACTTGTCGTGAATCACGGCCACGGAAAGCAGTCCCAGGCCGCCGCAGATGAGACAGAGGCTGTGGGTCGTCTTGCGTCCGAACTGGCGGGCGAGTGCGGGCAGCACGAACGAAAATCCAAAACACACCAGCGAGTACATTCCAAAACAAATGCCTGCCCATTCCACTCCCGCGGAATACAAAGGAGAATTCGTGTCGGCGGCGCCGAACACGTTGCGCGCCACCGCGACGGGAAAATAGAGCCACATGCAAAACAACCCCAGCCAGGTGCAGATCTGTACCCAGGCGAGTTGCCGCATGGTGCGCGGCATCTCGCGGATCGACGCTAGAATTTCGCGCGCCCCAGCGCCCAGGCCCGCGCCCTCGCTCCTTTGCTTCTGAAATTCGGCCAGATCGTCGGGCGGATATTCCTTGGTCGTGAAAATCGTCCACAACACCGCGCCCAGAAACGCGGCCGCACCAATGTAGAAAGAAAGACGCACGGTGAACGGAATTGTCCCGGCTGCCCTGTTCCCTGCCACGTGGAAAACGTTGGTCAGCAGGTAAGGCAGCGCTGAGGCGATCACTGCCCCCAGCCCTATGAACAGGCTCTGCATGGCAAAGCCGCGAGTGCGTTGAGATTCCGGCAGCAGGTCGGCGACAAACGCGCGAAACGGCTCCATGCTGATGTTGATGCAGGCATCGAGCACCCACAACAGACCAGCCGCCATCCACAGGGCAGAACTGCGCGGCATCAGAATGAGAGCCATCGAACTCAGAATCGCGCCGCCGAGAAAGTAAGGACGGCGCCGCCCCAGCCGGCCCCAGGTGCGGTCGCTGGCGTGCCCGATAATGGGTTGCACGATCAATCCGGTCAGCGGCGCGGCCAGCCAGAGAATCGGAATCTGATCCGCCCTGGCACCCAGGTATTCGTAGATGGCGCTCATGTTCGCCATCTGCAATCCCCAGCCAAACTGGATGCCAAGGAACCCGAAGCTCATGTTCCAAATCTGCCAGAAGGTGCGTGGTGGCTTGTCCATAATTCTTCCTACCGACGATTCTCGATCGATGCTGTTCCTATCGATGCTCTACTTATCGATCGTACAGCGAAACCATTTCTCGCAGCCTCGCACTCAACTCGCCGCTCAACGCGCCCGGACGATAACGCCACTTCCAGTTGCCACTGACCCGGCCGGGAAGATTCATGCGCGCCTCACCGCCCAGACCGAGCACATCCTGCAACGGAACAATCGCAACATCGGCAACCGACGCCAGCACCGCCCGGATCATGATCCAGTTGATTTCAGAATCGTCACTGGAATTGAAGTTCAGATAGGCGCGAGCGAAGTCGTGCTCTTTGCGGACATCTTCCACAGTGCGCGTGCTGTCGCCGGCGCCCGCACTCGACCACCACCCCACCGTCGTGTCATTGTCGTGTCCGCCGGTGTAAGCGACCAGTTCGCGACTGTAATTATGCGGACGAAACGACGGACCCTGCGGATCGGTGCCGAATGCGAACTGTAAAAGACTCATCCCCGGCAGGCCAAACTGTTGCCGCAACTTTTCCACTGGCGGGGTGATCACACCCAGGTTCTCCGCGACGATCGGCAGTCCGCCAAATGCATTCTGCAGTGCCGACAGAAAATCTTCCCCCGGCCCTTTGACCCAGCGCCCGTTTACGGCCGTCGTTTCCCCGGCAGGAACTTCCCAGTAGGCTTCAAAGCCGCGGAAGTGATCGAGGCGCATCATATCGAAAAGCGCAAGCGCGCCGCGGAAGCGTTCGATCCACCACTTATATCCATTGGCCTTCAGCACCTCCCAGCGATAAATCGGATTTCCCCAAAGCTGTCCGGTGGCGCTGAAATAATCCGGCGGCACGCCCGAGACTACGGTCGGGCGGCCCAGGTCGTCGAGATAAAACAGTGGATGAGCCCAGACGTCCGCGCTATCGTGCGCAACATAGATCGGGACGTCGCCCATGAAGCGAATGCCGCGCTCTTGGCAAAAAGTTTTGAGACGCTCCCATTGCTGGAAGAATTCGAATTGCCAGTATTTGAAGGTCTTCATTTCCGGCGCTAATTTCTTCGACCACTCGGTCACCGCCTGCGCGTCGCGCCTGCGTATCGGCGGCTCCCAGGAGGCCCACATGACGCCGTGGTGCGCCTCTTTACAGGCCATGAAGAGGGCGTAGTCCTCGAGCCACGGGCTGGCGCTTTCGCAAAAGCGCTCGAAGGCCGCGCGATCGGCACACGAACCGTCGGCAAATAAAACCTGCGCCGCCCGGCGCAAGGCCGCCATCTTGAATTCGATGACTGGCCCATAATCGACAAAGTCCTCAGGAAACGGCGCCGCCAGCGCCAGGTCTGACTCTTGCAGCAAGCCCTGATCGCGCAGACGCTCAAGACTGAGCAACATCGGGTTCCCGGCAAAAGCGGAAAAACACTGGTACGGGGAATCGCCGTATCCGGTGGGATTAAGCGGCAGCACCTGCCACAACTTGTGTCCCGCGGCGAAAAGAAAGTCGGCGAATTCGTAGGCACAGGGGCCGAGGTCACCGACGCCGAAGCGTCCGGGCAGGGAAGTGAAGTGCAGCAGAATTCCACTACATCGCGGAAATTTCACTCCGCTACAATACGCAGGTTAGCGGCATTAGGGCAAGGCGGGAGAATTTGCCTCACTGATTTACTTCCGCGATCAGCAGTCCGAAGGGTTCAAGCGTCACGGCACTGCCCTTGGATGAAGCTCCCGATGAAACCAGAATTTTCAGCGGAGCCCTACCGAATCCCCGCTTGGAAAGATCGAAGACAGCTTTCTGCGGACCCGCCGACATATTCAGCGTCACCAGCACGGCCTTTCCCTTGTAGCTGCGCAGGTAAGACATCACGTTGGGATCATCTTCATTAAGCGCGGTGTAGCTGCCTTCGAGCAAGGCCTCGTTGGTGTGGCGCAGCGTGAGGACCTTCTTATAGATACTCAAAATGGAGTCCGAGTCTTTCGACTCGGTTGCCACGTTGTGCGTCTTGTAGCTCGGCGGCACCGGAAGCCACGGAGTTGTCTGGCTGAATCCGGCATTGGGCGCGGTGTTCCACTGCATCGGCGTGCGTT
>JBKQID010000057.1:0-151790 GCA_052148475.1 Candidatus Sulfotelmatobacter sp.
GTGAAGCCGCCCTTGGACTTGCGGGCGGCGATGATCGCCTCCACCACGTTGGTTCCCACGTTGCGGATCGCGGCCAGCCCGAACCTGATGTCCTGCCCGACCGCCGCGAACGTCGCCACCGACTCGTTGACGTCTGGGGGCAGCACATTGATGCTCATCCGGCGGCATTCGCTGAGGTAAAGCGCCGACTTGTCCTTATCGTCACCCACCGAGGTCAGCAGCGCGGCCATGTACTCCGCGGGGTAGTTCGCCTTCAGGTAGGCAGTCCAGTACGAAACCAGGCCGTACGCGGCCGAGTGCGCCTTATTGAACGCGTAGCCCGCGAACGGCACCAGGACGTCCCACACGGCCTGGATGGCCTTGTCGGAGTAGCCGCGATCCCGGCACCCCTGCCGGAACGGGATGAATTCCTTGTCCAGGATCTCTTTCTTCTTCTTGCCCATGGCGCGGCGGAGCAGGTCGGCTTGGCCGAGCGTGTAGCCGGCGAGAATCTGGGCGGCCTTCTGCACCTGCTCCTGGTAGACGATCAGGCCGTAGGTCGGCTCCAGCACCTCCCGGAGCGGTTCCTCCAGCTCGGGGTGGATGGGCGTGATCTCCTGCTGGCCGTTCTTGCGCAGCGCGTAGTTGGTGTGCGAGTTAACGCCCATCGGGCCCGGCCGGTACAAGGCGCCCACCGCGGAGATGTCCTCGAAGTTGTCCGGCTTCATCATCCGCAGCAGCGAGCGCATTGGCCCGCCGTCGAACTGGAAGACGCCGAGCGTGTCACCCCGCCCCAGCAGCTCGTAGGTGGGCTGGTTGTCCAGGGGCAGGTTCAGCAGGTCGATCGAGATGCCCCGGTTCTTCTCGATCGCCGCCACCGCGTCGGCCATGATCGTGAGGTTGCGCAGGCCGAGGAAGTCCATCTTCAGCAGCCCGAGGGCCTCGCAGGTCGGGTAGTCGAACTGCGTGATCACCGCGCCGTCGGTATGCCGGGTCCAGACCGGGATGTGGTCGGTCAGCGGCTCCGCGGACATGATCACCCCGGCCGCGTGCACGCCAGGCTGCCTGATCAGCCCTTCGATGCCGCGGGCGGTGTCGATGATCTGCTTGATCTCCGCTTCGGCCTCGTACAGCGAGCGGAGCTCACCCGCCTCCTTGTGCCGGGGGTGGCTCTCGTCGAAGATCCCCGACAGCGGGATGTCCTTGCCCATGACCGCCGGCGGGAACGCCTTGGTGATCCGGTCGCCGAGCGCGTAAGGGAAGCCGAGCACCCGGCAGGAATCCTTGATCGCGGCCTTGGCCTTGATCGTGCCGTAGGTGACGATCTGGGCGACCCGGTCCGAGCCCCACTTCTGAGTCACGTACCTGATCACGTCGGCGCGGCCACGTTCATCGAAGTCGATGTCGATGTCGGGCATGGACACGCGCTCGGGATTCAAGAAGCGCTCAAAGAGCAGTTCATGCTGTAGCGGGTCGATGTCAGTAATGCGCAGCGCATAGGAAACCAGCGAGCCCGCGGCCGATCCGCGGCCCGGGCCGACAGGGATGTCGTGCTCGCGGGCGTAGCGGATGAAGTCCCAGACAATGAGGAAGTAGCCGGGAAACTGCATCTGCTGGATGATCGCGAGTTCGCGCTCCAGCCGCTGCTCGTAGTCGGTGATGGAATGCTTCAGCTTGCCTTGCTCGTGCAGCGGGCGCAGCGTTTCCATGCGCCGGGCGAAACCTTCGCGGGTTACGTGGACGAAATAGCTGTCGATGGTGTAGCCGGGCGGAACTTCGAATTGCGGAAATGGATTCGCGACCTTTTCCAGATGAAGACTGCAACGCTCGGCGATGTCGAGCGTGCGCGTGAGCACTTGCGGAGAATCCTTGAACACGCGCGACATTTCGTCATGGCTCTTGACGAAGAATTGCGTGCCATCGAACTTCATGCGCGCCGTGTCGTGAATCGACTTGCCAGTCTGAATGCAGAGCATCACGTCCTGGGCATGAGCATCGTCTTCGCAGAGGTAATGGCTGTCGTTGGTGGCGACGAGCGGCAGGCCAAGATCTTTTTCCAGCTGAAAGAGGCCGGGATGGATGCGGTGCTCCATCTCCAGACCCTGATCCTGAATTTCGAGGTAGAAGTTCTCTTTGCCGAAAATGTCGGCGAACATTCCGGCAGCGGCGCGGGCGGCGTCGTAATTGTTCTCCATCAGGCGCTCGGCGACTTCGCCTTTCAGGCATCCGGAGAGGCCAATCAAGCCGCGGGAATGTTCGGCGAGAAACTTCTTGCTCACGCGCGGCTTGTAGTAGAAGCCGTGCAGCGAGGCCTCCGAGGTGATCTTGACCAGGTTGCGATAGCCTTCTTCGTTTTCGGCGAGCACCAGCAGATGGTTGTAGGTGTCGCCTTCGGGCGCGGCGCGGTGGTCGTCTTTCTTGCAGATGTAGAGCTCGCAGCCGACGATCGGCTTCACGCCCGCCTGCTTGGCCGCGTTGACGAAGTGGACGGCGCCAAAAATGTTGCCGTGGTCGGTCATGGCCACGGCGGGCATCCCAAGTTCTTTCACCCGCTGGCAAAGTTTTTCGACATCACAGGCGCCGTCGAGCAGGGAGTAGTCGGTGTGCAGGTGCAGGTGGACGAATTGAGACATGGGTCTGTCGCTAGTTTAACGCAACAGGGACAGAGGAAAACTGTGCGTTTCTGTGGTTTTCGTGTTCAGGACCCAGCGAAACGGCTGCTAGATGAGTGTAATGGCGATACTACGACAATCACTTCGTGGGGCCTGACGAAGGCAAGCTAATCGGCACAAGCCGCACTCTTGCTCTGCCGTCCTTATCGAGCAGAAGGATCTCGTCCCCGGCTTTCAGGATGGTAAGTTCTCCCTTGAAGGCATTGACAACGGCATCGCTCTCCGACAATTCTTCACGAGGACAAAGCCCGAGGAGCGAGAAGCCCGTATCAACCTCCATCCGCCTCCCAGAAAGCTTGTAGGATCCCGTCAAGCGGCCGCACATTACATAGCCGGTTACGTCACCGCCCTGGAAGGTGATTACTGCCGTCCTCACAGCATCGATCAGCCCGTCTTTGTCCGTCTTCTGGCCGTCGTCGGCACGATACTCAGCAATCCTCCACTTGCGATTCTCAATGGAGAAGAATTCCAGACCTATCGGCTTGTATATAGGTTGCTCGGTGCTTACCTGTGCCGGAATAGGAGCGGTCATGAAGGTGCAAAGTGAAGCGACGAGGAGCAGGCAGCATCCGCTACGCATACGCAGAAGATAGCACATACTGCAGTTTTGTGTCGTGGGTTCCGAAGTCAGGCCTTTACACAAGTATGCGCTTTTCCTTCGCCTTATTGCGGCATGATGAGTGTAATGGGCGATTTCACTCAAAACCCGGGAGTCAAAAAAGGTTTGACAAGTCGGGATCTTCTAGCTTGCGCCGGCCGCCGCAGCCTGCGCCTTCTGCAGCAGCCTGCGGGCCTGACTGATCAAATCGGCCACTTCGAAGGGTTTCACCAGGTAGGGGACGCCGCTGTCCTGAAGGAACGTGCGTTCGTCGCCCTGTTCGACGGAGTTCGAGAACGTATACAGGACGTGGCCTTCCATGGCCGAGCAGTTTTGCTGGAGCCACTGGAAGGATTCTTTGGCACCCCACTGGCCGGCGATGCTGCCGTTGATGATGAGGGCGTCAAAGGGCTCGGAGAGCAGGCGCGTCTTCACGTCCGCGCTGGTTTTGGCGGTCACCACCGTGGCGCCGGAGCCGGTAAGCACATCGCGCTCGAATTCGAGCACGGCTTCTTCTTCTTCGACGAGCAGAACGCGGCCGTGGATGGCGCCCTCGTGCAGACGCGGAGCGGGCTTGACCGCTTCGAGTTCAGGCTCGGCCGGCGCGGCTGCGGGCAATCGCACCTCGATGACCGCGCCGCCGTCCGGAGCATTGTTGGCGGTGATGTCGCCGCCATGTTCCTTCACGATGCCGTAGCAGATGCTGAGCCCGAGTCCGGTGCCCTTGCCGACGCTCTTGGTGGTGTAGAACGGATCGAAGATGCGCTTGGGATCTTTGATGCCGGCGCCGTCGTCGGTGAACTGGGTGCAGATGTGGCCGCCGACGTTGGAGATTTGAATCTTAAGCTTGCCACTGCGTCCCGTCTCAAGAATGGCGTCGACCGCATTGTTGATGACATTCAAAAATACCTGCTCGATCTGATGCGGGTCGGCGACGACCAGGGCAGGTTCGGAAGGAATGTCGCGCTCGACTTTAATGTTGTTGATCTTGAGGTCGTAGTCGCGCAGGGCCAGAGTCTCTTCGAGTATTTTGCGGATATCGACTTCGTCGCGCTGCGGCTTGCGCTGGCGGGCGAAGGACAGAAGATTCTGGACCACGCGGTGCGTGCGCTGCGCCTGCTTGAACAGCTTGCTGACGTAGTCTTGGGCGCGAGTGTTCAGGCCTTCGGTTTCGAGAAGCTGCGCGTAGCCGAGGATCGCCGTCAGCGGATTATTGAGCTCATGGGCGACGCCGGCGATCAACTGGCCGACGGCCGACATTTTTTCGCTCTGCAGCAGTTGCTCTTGAGTTTTGCGCAGGTCTTCGTAGGCGCGGCAGGTTTCTTCGTAGAGCCGGACTTTCTCGATGGTAGTGGCGAGCTGGCGGCTGATCGCGACGAGCAGATTTTCGTCGTTGCTGGAATAGGCGTATCCCAAGTCGCTGCACAGGCCCATGATGCCGACGGGTGCGTCCTTGCCCCAGAACAGGACCCAGATCCAGGAGCGGTCCGCATCGGAGCGCATGAACTCGGCGACATTGGGCGGCAGGTGCGGGAAGTATTCCGCAGTGACCACCTCGGCGCGCGAGCGCATGATCAGATCGCCAAAGCCTTCGGTGAAGCAGATTTCGGCAGTGCGCATCTGGTCGCGGCTGCGCGGGCCCCAGGCGGCGCGCCGGCGATAGGTGGTGGTGTCAGTATCGGACAGGTAGACAGTTCCGCTTTCGGCGCCGAACAGCGTGACCACCTGGCGCAGGGTGAGGTTCAGAATTTCGTCGAGGTCGAAGGATTGCGCCGCCACCACGGCCATGGCGTTCAGCGCGTTCAGTTCACGATTGCGGCGCCGCATCTCGTCTTCGGCGCGGCGCTTCTCCGTCATGTCGAGAACGAATCCCTGATAGCGCTCAATGTCGCCCGTACCGCTGCGCGTGGCAAAGCTGCTCTCCACGGCCAGCAGAAGCGTGCCGTCTTTGCGGCGCAGGGTAACGTCGAAATTCCGCACATAGTTGTGATCTTCAATCTCGCGGCGGAAGGCTTCGCGCTGTTTGGGGTCGACGCAGATTTCCGAATTCAGGTTCAGGACCAGCAATTCGTCGCGTTCCTTGTACCCGAGCATGTGCACAAAGGCGTCGTTGCAGTCGATGAGCTGGCCTTCGGGATTGGCGACGTAAACCCCTTCCTGCACCTGCTCGAAGAGCAGACGATATTTCTCTTCCGCGGAACGGCGATCGGTAATGTCGCGGACCACGTGAATGGTGCCTTTTTGCGGACTGCCTTGCTCGGTGTAGATCGAGGTTGAGACTACCGAGAAGCCGCCGAAACAAGGGTCGGCGCCCTCGGTGAATTCTTCGTCGCCGCCCATGGCGCAGTAGGGGCATCCCGTCCATTCGCCGAAGGCGTGCGGCAAAGTCGATTCGCAGGAGCTGCCTACGACGTCGGCGGCGGCCTGGCCGAGATGTTGGAGCAGAACCTGATTGGCCTTGATGATGCGGAAGTCGGCGTCGTGGGCCAGAATGATGTCGTGAATCGAGTCGAAGGTATTGATCCACTGGCGCTGCGAACGCAGCACCTGCTCGAGCAGGCGGAAATTCTCGACGGCAACTCCTAGTTGCTTGGCGCAGCCCTGCAGAAAATCGAGTTCGTCCGGGGTCCAGCGCCGGTTCCGGGAACTGCCCAGCAGCAACAACCCGATGGGCGACTTGTTGCCCACGACCGGGACCATCACCACATGGCGAATCTTCTCGTTCTCAAGACATAACTCAGGCTCAGGACCGGCCGCCTCGCGTGTGGTCACGAGCGGGCCAGGCTGATTCAACAGATTCGTGATGTCGTCATTAATCTCAGCCATGCCGGCATCGCGGAGGAAATCAGACGAGAGCCCCGCGGCGTGAGTCGCCACCAGGTGTCCACCTTCGAGCAGACGGAACCACGCGGCTCGGACCCCGCTCAAAGATTGCAGTTCCTCGACCGCCGATTGCACTACGCTCCCGTACTGCTGGGCAGTAGCCATGCTGCTGGTCATGGCCTGCACCGCTTGCAGCCGCCGCGTGCGCGTCCGAGCCTCATTCAACACCACGAGCAACATGCTCACGCCAAGCGCAATCTCGGTTGCCAGTGAGGCTTCAGCGGGAATGCGGTCGGTGAAAGGCGCCCAGGAAAGATGAAGCGAGAGTAGCGAGAGGGCAAGCAACCAGGCCGAAGCCTCGCGCCGTCCGAGGCGGGCGCGCAAGAGCGCAATCGACGCCGTCAACAGAATGATCCGGTATCCAACTTCCACGGCCACGCGCAAGGGCAGGGAATCGGGCCACAACAGAACTCGAGCCCCGGCAAAACCCACCAGGACGGGCGTGATTACCATTAAGGGAACGATCAGGTCCCGGACGCGCGCGTAGAGCAGTACGGCTCCCGCCAGCAATCCCACGGCGAGTACAAAAGTGGCCTGCACGGCAACCAAGTCAAAGGGCGCAGGGATTCTCGGCGCAAAGCAATGCTCGGCCAGACTCGAGGCCACCAGGGCGGTCCAGCCCAGAACCCAAACTTTTAGATAGTTCTCGCGGAAGGCGCGCAGCGCGAGCAGGGAAGCGCCCAGCAGGATCAGCAGAGTCAATTCTGCCGCCGTGGGCTGAGCCAGACCAAGCCTTTCCGCCGAGTTCCAGATGGACCAGAGGGGTGCGTTCATCACAATGCGGACGTACGTCTTCCTTGTTCTTGAATATCACGGCCCAGTGCTTTCTGTATGGAGTTTCGGGACCGCAATGATTACTTTCGGCATCTCGCAGGTGGGTTACAATCGCCGATAGACTTTCGTGTGTTCCCATGCCAGATCGCATTCTTGTAGTTGATGACGAAGAGCCAATTCGGGAAATCGTCGCCTCCATGCTCGGCACTGCCGGATACGCCTGCAAACAGGCGGCTTCCGGCATGGAAGCCCTCGCGCTCCTCACCTCAGGAGAAGAGTTTGAGTTGATGCTCTCGGACCTGATGATGGCGGACCTGGACGGCATTGGCCTGCTGGAACGCACCAAGGAACGGTATCCGGACATGCCGGTGGTGATGGTTACCGCCGTGCACGATATTTCTGTCGCGCTGGCGGCCATTCGCAACGGGGCCTACGACTACCTGCTGAAGCCGTTCGAGCGCGAGCAACTGCTCAACACCGTGAGCCGCGCATTGGAAAACCGCAGGCTCAAAGTCGAGAACCGAACTTATCAGACGAACCTGGAATCTCTGGTCAAGGCCCGCACCGATCAGCTGCAGGCTGCGATGAGCAGCCTGGAGCGTTCTTACGACATCACGCTGGAAGCGCTGGGCGACGCGCTGGACCTGAAAGATCGTGAAACCGAAGGCCACTCCAAGCGCGTAACCGCGTTTACGATCGCCATTGCCCGCGCCATGGGCTTGCCTCGCGACCAGATCAACACCATTGCCCGCGGTGCTTTCCTGCACGACATCGGGAAAATGGCCATCCCCGACAAGATTCTGAACAAGCCCGGAAAACTTGATCCCGAAGAATTCGACATCATGCGGGAACATGCCTACCACGGCTATCAGATCGTAAAGAAGATTCCGTTCCTCGCCGAGGCTGCCGAGATTGTGTATTCCCACCAGGAGAAATTCGATGGGACCGGATACCCCCGCCAGTTGAAGGGCGAACAGATTCCGCTCGGATCGCGAATTTTCTCCGTTGCCGACACGCTCGACGCCATTACCTCCGACCGGATTTACCGGCCGGCGCAGTCGCTGCAGGCGGCGCGCGAGGAGATCGCGAAGTGGGCCGGGCGCCAGTTCGATCCTGAGGTAGTAAAGGTTTTTCTCGAAATGCCAGACAACATCTGGGACGATCTGCGCAAGGAAATCCACGCCCAGATCTACCGCGTAGCGTATTCCACTGGGGCTAAGGGCTAAGAGCCAAGGGCCAAAGGCTAAAGTTCGCGCGCCGAGGGTGCAACCAATTGAACAGTAGTAAACCATCCAGATTGCTGCTCGCGGCAGCCGTGCTGCTCATGGCCGTGCTGGTGATCGGGTGCGCATTGCTTCCGCAAGGCCTCGCCCTGGCCGCGGTCAGCGATATTGTAGGCGCGTTGCTGATGCTTTCCGCCCTGCTCACCTTTGCCTGGCAGGGCGTGGCAAGCAAGGGGCGCATGCGCTGGTTCTGGTGGCTCCAGGCCGCGGGCTGGGCGCTGTGGTTCGGCGACCAGTTGGTGTGGGTGACGTTTGATCTGATTCTGAAAAGGAAAATGCCCGCGATGCATCCTGCGGACGCGCTGCTGTTTCTGGCCGGCGCGCCGATGGTCGCGGGTGTGCTGCTCCGACCCCATCGCCAAACCTCCGAGCGCAGCGCGCGCCTCGGAGTGCTGGACTTTCTTCTGCTATTCCTCTGGTGGCTCTATCTCTATGTGTCATTCGTCGTGTGCTGGCAGTACATCTCGCCGAATTTAGACGCATATAACCGCAACTTCGATGTGCTCTCTGGAGCCGAGGCAATCGTCCTGGCCGGGGTTCTGGTGTTCTTCTGGCGGGAAAGCTCGGGACGATGGAAGACCCTTTACGCCTGTCTTTGCGGCGCAGTGGTGTTTAACGGCGTCTGGTTCTACGTTCTCAACAACGCCATTGAGCGGGATGTCTATTTCACCGGCAGCTGGTATGACATTCCATACTCCGGTTCGTTCGCCGTGTTCACCGCGGTGGGCCTGCTGGGATCGGGCCTGACGCCGACGCCGGAGGGCGCGGCCGACGAATCCTACGGTTCCTGGATGGCGAATCTGGCGATGCTGGCCGTGCTCACGTTGCCCATCATCGCGCTGTTCGCCATGCTCGATCGCCGCCTGCCGCAATCGGTGTCGCATTTCCGAGTGCTGGTCACGCTGGCGACCATGTTTCTGATGGCGTTTGTGCTGTTCATCCAGCATCGCCGGCTAAACCGGGAATTGCGGCGCACCAACCTTGTGCTGCAGGAGGCGTCGCTCACCGATCCGCTGACCGGGCTGCGCAACCGCCGCTATTTCTCGGCGACCATCGAAGCGGATGTGAATCAGGCCTTGCGCTCCCACACCGACGGCCGCGACCCGCACACGCGCGACCTGGTCTTCTACCTGATCGATGCCGACAACTTCAAAGAAGTGAATGACCGCTACGGACACGACGTTGGCGATAAGGTGCTGGTGGAGATGGCTCGCCGTCTCAGTTCCTCGATTCGCGATTCCGATGTTCTGGTGCGCTGGGGCGGGGAGGAATTCCTGATCGTGTCGCGCTATACCGATCGCGGCGACGCCGAATGGCTGGCGCAGCGCGTTCTGTCGGCTGTCGGCGATACGCCGATCAGCCTGGGTGCATCCGGAGAAACCATGTACCGCACTTGCTCGCTGGGCTGGGCTGCGTTTCCGTGGTTTGCCGACAATCCGCGGGCCATCAGCTATGAGGAAGTACTCACGCTGGCCGACCGCGGCCTGCGTCAGGCCAAACAACTGGGCAAGAACCGGGCAGTCGGGATTTTTCCGGCGACTGGAAAAACTCCCGCCACCACGATTGAAGGATTGCACTCCGAGGGGCTGCAGGTCGATCTGCTGGCCGTGTCCGGTCCCGCACGGGGCTGAGTTTCAAACGCTGATCCCACGCCGAACGGCCTAGAGAAGCGCGGGCGCCGGCATACCCGGCGGCGGAGTTGCGCCCAGCGGATCAACCTGGAGGATCAGGCCATCGATTCTGCGGACGACTACCAATTGACCAATGGGCAGCGGTGAGGACGCAGTCGCGTCCCACAACTCGCCGTGGACGAAGACTTTGCCCTGGGGCGAGAGCGCGGTCTGCGCCACGCCAGTTTCGCCGACTAATCCTTGCGCGCCCGTGACCACTTTGTTGCGGCGCGCACGGAGAGCAATGGTCATCAGGAAGGCGGTGATCAGCCCGAGTGGAATGCTCACGGCCAACGCGGTCAACAGGTGTACGCGCATCTCGGGGATGGGCGAATCGACCAGCAACAGGCCGCCCAGCGTGAGCAGCGTGATTCCTCCGATGGTGAGGACTCCGTGGGTGGCGAATTTGGCTTCGGCGGCGAACAGGGCAAAGCTAGCCAAGATGAGGACCAGCGCGGCAAAGCGCGTGGGCAGAAGATTCAGGGCGAAGGCCGCAACCAGGATGAAGACCACTCCCACGGTGCCGGGGACGACCGCCCCGGGATGATTGAATTCGACGTAGAGCGCGAACGCTCCGATGGCCAGCAGCAGGAAGGCGACGTTCGGGTCCATCAACTCGTCGAGAATATGTTCCTTGAGAGTCATATCAAACGCAACAAACGTCTGGCCGGCGAGGTCCAGAGTGGCGGATTGTCCGTCGAAGCGTTTGAAACTCTTGCCCTGCATCTGGCGGAACAGGTCTTCGGGGCTGGAGGCGACGTAATCGATCAGATGTGCGGTGAGGGCCTCCTGCTCAGTGAATGACTTGGACTCGCGCACCGCGCTCTCAGCGGCTTCAACGTTGCGTCCACGCTTGGATGCGACGGAGCGGATGAGCGCCGCGGTATCGTTTTCGATTTTGCGGTTCATCTCGTCGTCGGGCTTGACCTGAACCGGACCAATGAGGGTTACCGGATGAGCCGCGCCAGCCGCCGTTGCTGGAGACATAGCGGCGACGTCAGCCGATTCGAGAATAAAAATTCCCGCGGAACCGGCGTGCCCACCGGTGGGCGTCACATAGACGATGACGGGCACCGATGAGCCCGTGATCTTTTCGATGATGTCCCGTGTGGAACTGACCAGGCCGCCGGGCGTATTGATCTCGATCAATATGGCCTTGTCGTTGCGGCGCTGGGCTTCGTCGATGGCGCGGGAGATATACTCCGCGCTGATGGGCTGAATGGTGTCGTTGATTACTACTTTCAGGACTTGCGCGGAGGCCGGCGAGGAGACGGCGACAAGGGCGACGATGATTAGGGAAAGAGATATAACTGCAATTATTTTTTTGTGCGCGTCTGACAAAAGCTTTGGTTTCTTTGAGTTACCGCAAGCTGGCAGGGCAGTCTGACGGTAAGATATTGAGAGCAAAGGGCTTGTGGGCAAAATATTGCGGGTTAAGGAGTTAGCCGTGAGATTTTCGATTGGGCTAACGCGAGATGGTCTGCAGCCAAACACAGATTCGTAAAACCCGGATACATTCAGTTTAGCAGGTTGAGAGGGATTGTTTGCGGATGAGACGGGGAAGAATTCGCTTTGGGGAGAATGGGTTAGGGGGACGGCAGAAGAATTTGCTTGACAGGGTCGGTGCTGGGATCGACGGAGCGGGTGTAGTTTCGAGCTGGCGAAAAGTTGCTCTCTGCGCCGGGTCAATGAGTGCTAACGCCTGGTTACGCCAACCGACGGAACAAAGTTTCGCATACAATCCCTAGGAATACGGCATGTATGCGATAAGCCCCAAAGACGGAGGCGTGTCCGTAGCGCCCAGAGTTTCTCTCACGACCATCCTGGCTGTCTCTGCCTTGAGTATCTTTACCGCATTCATTACCTGGCGTGCCAGAGTCGTCGAGATCGCTCTGGAACAGCCGCTGAACGTTCGTGTATCTGCCCCCGATTTCCGGGCCATCACGGCGGACGGCAAGAGTGTCTCGCTGGCCGACTTCCGCGGGAAGAAGGTTGTGCTTGCCTTTTGGGCAAGCTGGTGCGGCCCGTGTCAAGAGGAGATGGGTGCTTTAAACACCTTCTACCGCGCTCACCACACAGCTTCCAGCGATTTCGAGATTCTCGCCATCAGCATTGATGAAGACACGGCACAAGCCGCGCATTTTGCCACAGAGAAAAAGCTGACCTTTCCCGTGCTGCTTGATCCTCATGAGACGGTCGCAAGAGCGTATGAAGAGAACGGCGTTCCCACTCTATTCGTCATTGATCAGTACGGGAACATCAGATATGCACATGTGGGTTTTGACCGAAGCGATTCATTTGAACGAGTGCTCGCCGGTGAACTCGGAATCAATTTTGACCAGCCCTTGAACGGAGGCTCCAGTGGAGCCCGCGATTGAATTCGAACGCGTGAGCAAAACGTATCAGAAGCGCTTCAGCGAGACGCGCTTGGCGGCGCTTTCCGAGATTTCGTTTGCGGTGGCAAGGGGTGAGATATGCGGCTTTCTTGGGCCCAACGGAGCGGGCAAGACGACCAGCATGAATATCCTGATGGGCTTTGTCCACGCGGACCAGGGGCGATCTCGGGTTTTAGGCTATGGGCCGGGCGATGTGCGAGCAAAAGAGCGGATCGGTTTTCTTCCAGAGAACTTCGCATTCTATCGGCATCTGGACGCAGAGCACTTGCTTCAGTTTCATCTTCGGCTCAGCGGCCGCCGCGTTTCGGATCATCGCGCTCTTATTGCGACCCTGCTGGCCAAGGTGAAACTCGACGACAAAAAGGGTCTGAAGATCGGGAAATACTCGCGCGGTATGGTGCAGCGGGTAGGCATCGCCCAGGCTCTACTCGGCGATCCGGAGCTTCTGGTGCTCGACGAGCCCACATCCGGGCTGGATCCTGCAGGACGAAAAGAAGTACGCGAACTCATCATGGCATTGAAGGCAGCAGGTAAAACCATCTTCCTTAGCTCGCACATTCTTTCTGAGGTTGAGCATGTCTGCGATCGGGTCATCATCATAGACCGGGGCCACGTCGTTCGCGCGGGGGCGATACACGAGATTCTGGACGAAGGTGACCGCGTCGAAATCACGGTGGATCAGTTGTCGGAAGCGGTCGAGCAGGCAGTAAGACAGACGGGTGCCTCAGTTGATCGCCAACCGGACCGAGTGCGTATCGTTACTGATACCGTTCAGAGGCGACGGTTAGCCGAACTGCTGTTGGCAGGCGGCTGTGACGTGCTGCGCCTCGTACCCCTGAAAAGCTCGCTCGAAGAAGTATTTCTGAAGCTGGTGCGAAAGCCAGGCGCAGAATGAAAATCAGGACCATCGCGCTAAATACGTTTGGCAGCTTTCTGCACACCAAGGTCATTCTCGTAGCAGTCCTGTTGTTTGCTCTTCTCGTTCTGATGGGGATTTTTTCCGTATTGTCGTTCAGATCGAAACCCGAGTACCTGGGTAGCTTGCTGCACGACATAGCAGTGACGAGCGCGGCGCTGAGCGCTACTGGCAGCCTGCTGGCTGCATTCGCGGCGGCCGACGCAGTTTCGGCTGAAATGAAGAGTGGGACGGTTCTCGCCGTTATGGCCCGGCCGCTGCAGAGATGGCAATTTCTGGCTGGCAAATATTGTGGCGTGCTGCTCTTGATGTTGGCCTACACGGTTGCGATGCTGGGAGCCGGACTTGTTCTGTACCGGCTGGGGGGACTGCCGTTCCGCACTCCGTGGTGGATTTTGATTGTTTATCCGCTATTGCGGTATGCGGTTTGGGCGGCGCTCGCCATGTTCTTTGTCACGTTCCTTCAACCGATCGTCGCGATGGCGATTGTCGGAGTCATAATCGCGGTCATAAGAATCATGGTCAGTCCGGGCGCAGTGAACTATCCCGCCTGGATTCGCGTACCTCTCCACCTTACTCTTCCTTTTACGACAAGCGTGCTCTCGGAAGATCGCTTTTTCAGTATGACGCAGCAGTCGTTACATCGCTACCCATGGACCTACCACATAACTGCCCTGGCCTATGGCCTTGACTACGCCTTGGTGTGCTTTCTTCTTGCTGTCGTCGTGTTCCAGCGCCGTAGCTTTTCAAGCGATTAGCCTTGCCGTTTTCTTTCAATGATTGGCGAAACATCGCCATTTCACTCATCGACCTGGGGGTCGTCAGTTCGCAATGAGCGTTATCGCCTGTGAGCGGCGGTGATCATGAGTGCGCGATGAAAACACCGACTTGGGAACGGGCAGCCGAATGGACAAACTCGGTTTGGAGCCCGGTGTACAATGTCCCGATCTTGGGGTGAGGAAAGAGACTCCCGCACGACACCGGCATTGGTCTTGGACTCGACACAATTTCCTTTGGGCTCACTTCTGAAAAAAGGGAGTAACAGATGAGCATCTACGTTGTTTTCATCGGCGGATTTCAATCCCGTAAAACCGACATGGCCCTCTGGCTGGCCAGCGCCACAACGCAGCGCGGCGACGTAAAGTTCGACGCTTACTCCTATCCGGACATCCGGGAGTCCGATGAGGGATCCGCGCGCGCGGGCTTCGAAAAGCAGTTCGATGAAGTGATCAAGAAAATCGAAGATTCCGGCGCTGATCAGATATTCATCGTCGGCCATTCGAGTGGCTGCGCGATTGCGAACGAGGTGAACTCGCGTCTCGCAGGGGATCACGCGAACGTCACGCTGGTCGACCTCGACGGGTTTGCGCCCCACCCCAAACAAAAAAAGGGGGCAACCGTTCAAGCCTGGTATGCTGTGGGACCTGGCGGCAAGGGTAAATCCGTGAACCACTCCCTTGGACACAAAAAGTACATCGCAGCCGAGGCCACGGAGCCGTGGTCGCTTCATTTCTCCCTGGTCAACAAAGCTGCGACCAACGACATCAAAAGCGACAATTACAAGACCGAGGGCTACGCCGGATGCATCGCGAACCTGGATTGGCTACCACCGAAAAAGCCATAGGTGAAACGTGATAGCCGCCGATGGGCCATCGACGCGTGAGGCGGCGAACTCGTCCATACCGTCTGATTCTGGCGAGTTTAGCCCTGCGGAAGCCCTCGCCTGGCAATCAGTCTCTATCACGGTCATCCAACGCGAATCTCATTTCGTCGCGCTCGCTGGTTGAGTCCCTCCGCCCTCGGACAACTGCCCGCGGACAACTAAGGAGCAGGCACCTGTATGTTGGAGACTACGTTGGAATACGCGCTCTCTTGGTTGCTGGTATTGACTGCGGTTGTGGCATAGCAGTAGGTCGCGCCGTCGACCACGACGGAATCCGTGAACAGGGTGCCTGTATTGAGCAATGAGTTGATCTTGGAGAAAGATCCGCACGCACTGGCATAGGGCGCGCGATAAATGTTATAGCCAGAGATATTTGAGGAGGTGCTTGCACTCCATGACAGGTTGACCGAGTGTACGGGTGCAGCCGTACCTGTTCCGGTGAGGGTCTCGAGCGTGGTCGAGGACTGGGCATTGCTGGTGAAGGTAAGCGCGGCGGTCAGGGCGCCGGTGGTCTGAGGGGTGAAGGTCACCGTAAACGCAGCGCTGTTCCCGGCTGGAATCGTAACCGGCAGCGCCAGTCCTGCGACCGTGAATGCGGAGTTGTTGCTGCTGACCGCGCTGACGGTAACACTCGACCCGCCCGCAGTGAGAGTCCCGGATGCGGTTCCGCTCGTGCCCACGACCACGCTACCGAGCGCCAGGGTGGCCGGGCTGACGGCTAGCGTGGCAACGGTCGCAGTCGTCCCGATGCCCGAGAGGGGAAGGGTTACGGTCGAATCCGAAGCCGTCGAGTAGATCATGATGGTGCCCGTCTGAGTCCCGGCCGCCGTTGGCGTGAACTTTGCGCTGTACGTACAACTTGCTCCCGGAGCCAGCGTGCTGTCGTTGCAGGTGCCCTTGCCGCCCCAACTGAAAGCGCCGGCGGAAATTGAGTCGGTGGTAATGGTCAACGAAGCATTCCCCGTGTTGGTCAAGGTGGTGAGCAGGACAGGGCTCTGGCCGACCGTGACGCTGCCGAAGCTGAGGCTCGTCGGATTCAGTGTGAGAATGCCGATCGCCGCATTTACGGTCACAGTGGCGCTGGCGGATTTGGTATTGTCGGCGACGCTGGTAGCGGTTACGGTCACGGTGGTCGTCGCGGTCACGGTGGGAGCCGTAAACAGTCCGGTGGTGCTCACCGTGCCGGAGGTGGACGACCAGGTAACCGCCGTGTTGCTGGTGTTTGTGATTTGAGCCGAGAACTGCTCTGTTGCCCCCGAGGCCACCGTGGCCGTGGTGGGCGAGACCGAGACAGTGATGGCCGCGGCCGGAGTGGTAAAGACGTTGTCCAGACCCGTAACCAGCACGCCCGTGGAGTCGGCCGACAGCACACGATAGTGGTAGGTGGTCCCGGCGGTCAGCGACGTCAAGGCAGCGGAGTGGGTCGTCACCAGGCTCGAGTTCAGGGCACTGCTGCTGCCGTAGCTGGTCGTCGTACCGTAGGTGATCTGCGAATTCGCAGGCACGGCGGTGGTCCAGGTGATGGTAGCGGTGGTCGCGGTCGTGGTCGGGGTGACGGCACTGATCCACGTTTGTGCAACGGCCGACGGGACAAGGAAGACGAACAGAAGAGGAACAGATACTAAGAGAACACGAACCAATCTACACATCAATCTACACATGGGCCCAATACAGAAACGATCCCACAACCAGAAGAGCGAGGGGGAATCGCTTCATCCGTTTCGTTAGGATTTTGAATAAAAAAGTTGCAACTCGATGATAGGGTGCGCAGAGGGCTGCGCGACGCAGGATGTCCTAGTCATTGGGACAATGAACCTCTGGATATTCCGCGAATGGGAAATGAGAGGACGGTTAGGAAGCGGACTCGGACGCGCAAGTGTGTGTAAACGCTGGTTTCGCCAGTTGACTTCCGGTTTGCCTGTAATCCCGAAACAGTGCTTAGTAACCTAGCGTGGAGCGTCTGAAATAGTGATTGTTAAATACTGCGCCTCGATGCGCGTGATCCCTGGTGTCCGGCGGTAAGGTCAAGGGCTTGAACCACAGAGGGCACAGAGGATCACAGAGGAAACCGGCGACTTATAAAAGTCGATCTGTTTGACGCATTACACTAGCGTGGAGCGTTTGGACCCGCAGGTTGCCACAGTTCGATCGGATTTCCCTCGGGGTCGTGCAAGCGGGCAAACCGGCCGATGTTGGGATAAGTTTGCGGGTCAACCTTAATCTCGATTCCTGCAGTTCGTAGCTGGGCCGCCATTTTGTCGAGATCCCGGACGCGAAAGTTCACCATCCAAACCTTCTGGGCATCCCCGAAATACTTGCTGGTCTCGGGAAAAGGAGTGAAAGCCGTGGGGCCTGCCTCTTGCTCCCAGGCGTGTTCGCCTTCGCTGGTTGGCGTGAGCGAGATTCCGAGGTGCTGCTGGTACCAACTCGCCAACGCTTTCGGATCTTTGGCTCGGAAGAAGAATCCTCCGATTCCTATTACTTTTTCCGCAGCGGGAGGAGAGGTCATGGGCTGTGTGGCCGTTTGCGCCGCGATGCCGAGCCGGTCCAAGATGAAGCTCGACCCAAAGGCAAATGAGAGGGTTCGTAGCAGTTGGCGTCTGTGAAAACGCATCCTATCCTCCTGCGGAGACCGGAAGTGGTCTCATCAATAGTTTCCGGAGCCGGCTGTGGCCCTCAGGGGCTAAAGCCCGCATCATTAGTTGCGACTGAACGGCACGGCTGAAGCCGTGCCCTACCCAGTTGGGGCTGAAGGGCAGGGCTGAAGCCGTGCCCCTAGCCAAAACCATTTGTGAGACCAGTTCCAGTGGCTTAAGTGTTTTCGGTTCCGACGGCTTTGTCGATCAACTGTGCCCAGCGCTCGCGCCAGGCGTTGGCGTCGGCGTGTCCGTAGAGCAGCCAGGTGACGGTGAGCGCTGTTTTTCCGGCGCAATTCTCGGCGAAGACGGATAACATCTTGTCCGCGAAATCGACGCAGTAGCATCCGCGGGGATGGAAGTGACGGATGGTGCCGCCGACGAGAGCGTCGCAGAACGGCTTATCGGCGATGAGGCGATGCCAGGCTTCTGCCGAAGGAATGTCCAGGAAGCGGAAGGTCGCCGCAGTCGCGCAGGAATCGACGCCGGCTTCGGCGCTGCGCTTCAGCATGGTCATGAAGACGGGCCACGCGGTGCCGGTGGATTCGAACTCACCGTCGAATTTGGCGTCGTCGCCGAATCCGGATTGGACCAGGCGCAGGATGGTCGTGGCACCGTGGCCTTCAATGTAGTAATCGGTGTGGCCCGCGCGCAGGTGCTTCTCCGGCTCCCACACTTCGATCTCCTGGGTCATCTCCATCCCCGGTCCCCAGCCCACGGTGATGCCGCCGCCGACGCCCGGCTCCACCTTCGCGATGGGCGCGAACCAGCTCTGTATGCCTTGCGCCGTGGTTAGCGCTTTCCACAATTCAGCGGGAGTCGCCGCTACTTCGATCTTCAGTTCATGTTTACGCATGCTTGGTCTCCTGGTTCTGGTGTCGATGCGGATGTGATGGCCGGATACACGCCGGCGATCAGGCGGAAGGAGCGGCCTTCCGCGCTGTGATATTTCGCCGCGAGATGGCCCATGAAAGCCGACAACTCTTGCGCAAAGGCGGCGCGCGATTCTGGGGTAGCAAAGCGGATATCCACGTCCATCGCCATGGTGGACACGCGCTTCTTGGCCGCGGCCGCGCGCACGCTCAGCCATGCCAGATCACGGATGGCTCGGGCGGCGAGTCCTACGAGGTATCCAATGGAAAAAGTGTCGCGTTGTTCAGCGGGCGTGGATCCCAGCGACCCCAACGCCGCGGGACTCACCACATAACTGCGGGCCGCGGCCTGGACGACCCGCTCCACGCAGTTTCCTTTGCGCCGCTCCTCGACGAAGGTTACAAGTCCGGCATGCTCCAGTTCGCGGACGTGATAGCTGACTTGCTGGCGGGGCAACCCCACGCGGCGGGCGATGGCCGCAGCGGTGTCCGGCTCCGCGAGTTCGGCCAATATCTTGAGGCGGGGCGCGCTGAACAGTGCCGCGACCGCATCGATGTTTTGAAGGACCTGGACGGCTGGCGGCATGACGACTATTAAGCGCCGACAATAGTATTATGTCAAGACAAAAATTACTGTCCTAATATGAGTGGTCGGCAACCCGGAAACCACGTGCTGAGGTCCATTGGCAAAAGTCCCGATTACACTCACCATGGGGTTAGCGCTATCCAACCGTGAATCGCTATTTGTGGAATGGCAAATTCGTTGTGTTGAGGTCAGGAGCAGAATTATTATCGAGAATTCCGGTTCAGTACACTGGGCCGAGCTGCCGTAAGAGCGGGCATCTCAAAGGAGAAACGGAGCGTATGACGATCATCAGCTACCAGGATGTATTTGGTGTTCCGCTC
Organism: Candidatus Sulfotelmatobacter sp.; assembly: GCA_052148475.1. Taxonomy (GTDB): domain Bacteria; phylum Acidobacteriota; class Terriglobia; order Terriglobales; family Acidobacteriaceae; genus Sulfotelmatobacter. Next base: position 19,249 of record JBKQID010000057.1, read on the forward strand.
GGCGCCGAAGTGCAAGAATCGCATCCCATGGGCTACAAGCGGTGTCCGGCTGCGGATTCGCTGCGCAGCGAGTTGATGGCTATCCCATTCTTCAGGACCGGCAATGTCCAAGGAAGCGGCCCTCTGTTCAGGCCGCCGGGTTTCAGGCACGAATTCAACCGGCACCACGCTGGTCTGGCTGTCGATATTATGTTGAGCGCTGCCAGCGACGATGAAGAAGCCCTGGGGCATCACTTGGTCAAGCTCTTCGTCCAGCTTGCCAGCGTGATGAACTGGCGCGGAATGATCTATCAGGACGTGACGATCGACCTCAATGGCGCGACCCGAACCGCAGCGCGCTGGAGCAAAGGAGGTCACGACGACCACATTCACATTGATTGGCACGATCCTAACAAGGTCCAGAAACGGCACGGGATCACCCAAATTCCTCTGCGCCGATCTGCCAAGTACGGTGGCGGGCTGGTGCAGATGGTGCCGATGGAGGGGGATGCGATCGCGGAAACAATAGAGTGGACCACTGAATCCATGACGGTCCTCACGGCGAACCCGGTTCTTCAGAACGGACTGCAGGGCCTGGTCAGCCAGCTCGGCAGCCTGCCGAAGCTCAACCTGAGTTCCGAGCTGGGCGTCACTCCCGTGCCGGCGTCATCCACCTATATTGGAAACGACCTCGACGGAAAATGGACCGCAAACATAGGATCCTGGAATGGAATATTTGTCTTTAACAGATCGGGCGGGGTTTATTGGGCTGACAACGATGCCTCGCCCCGGCACAATGGGCGGTGGACGGCCACTCCCAGCGAGGTGCAATGGAAGTTCAACGATCCGGGAGATTTTCGTACCTTTACACTTCCATTGCCTGTGAACCGAAAGGCCGCGACGGTGACGGTACAACCAGCGGGCCAAGGGTCCTTCATAATGAATCACACCTGAACGCGGCTGCCTTCGTTTGCGGGCCGGTGAGGTACCTAAGGCTCCTTGGGATGATCGGCGCAAACGTGAGAGGCAAACTCCTGGTCGCGCTGCAACTCGAAGTTTCGCATCATTTCATTGAAAGACGTGCCGGTCAGGGTTTCAGGAGGTTTGAACCGCCAGCCACATTCCGAACAACCAAAACCCCGAAAACGCTGCTGTTCAATCCACACCAGCTTCCGGCTCATTGTGCGCGAATTCTACAGGCCGGCAATTTGGATGGTCTGTCGGGCATCCTACAGAAGCCTTGGGTTTGGCCCTGTATACTCCACCGGGTAGCGCGAATGAGCAGAGTTCCGGTTTCGCGCAACCCGGACGGGTGAGTGGATCCCCGCGTCCAGGAGGTTTTCGGTTTCCCTCGCTCGTGGCGCGCAAGGAACTCCAAATCGTGCAGTCTGGCGAGCGGACCAATGCCGCAGGAAAGCCAGTCGGCAACAAAATCCTTCTATCGATCTCCGATAGCGAGTACAGCTCACTTCGCCCGCACCTTGAGTACGTCCGCCTGCCCAACCATCTAGTCCTGCATGAAGCGGGCGGGAAGCTGGAGTTTGCTTATTTCCTAAATCGAGGTTTGATTTCTCTTGTAGTCGTCATGAAAGATGGAAGAACTGCGGAGGCCGGCATAGTTGGCAATGAGGGCTTCACAGGAACCCAGGCAGTGGTTGGCCTGAGCCGGGGCCCGCTTCGGGGCGTGGTCCAAATTACGGGGGACGGATTTCGGGTAAAAGTTGGTGCTTTGCAAGATGTCTTGGAATCGACCCCACACTTGCGAATGATGTTGAATCGCTATGCAGCCGTTCGGGGTATGCAGGTTGCACAAACAGCCGCGTGTAATCGGCTGCACGAGATTAAGCAGCGCCTGGCGCGGTGGTTGCTGATGACCCAGGACAGAGTGGATTCAGGGGCGCTACCCATCACCCATGATTTTCTGGCAACGATGCTAGGGACAGATCGGCCCAGCGTGAGCGTGGCCGCCGGTCTTTTGCAGAAGAAGGGGCTCATCGAGTACACCCGTGGAGCAGTGAGGGTCGTGAATCGCAAGAAACTGGAAGACTCCGCCTGCGAGTGCTACGGGGTCATTCGACAGTACGATGGCGAGCTTGGCTCGAAATGAGTCCGCAAGAATAAGACTCCGCCTGCGCTAAGGAAGCTCTGGTTAAGGTCCCGACACAAACCACAGAGGACACAGAGGCGCACAGAGGAACCTGAGGCTTAATCAGAGCTTCCCTGAATCGCGATTCCAGGACACTGTTGTTGATAAATCCGATACGAAGAAGTTTTACACATCTTGAGTCGTGAGGCGCGTATGATTTCGAGTGAATCGCCATTTGAGGCTTGCTGAATGAGCGACGAGTGGATCAAAACGCTTGCGGATCGCAGAAGAGTGAAATTCACCAACCTGGAACTGGACGAGAGCGCGTTTCTGACCGCTCAGGTCGAAGGGAACAAAGTCGTTTATTACATCGTATTGAGCAAAGCGAAAAACCCGCTCAGTCGAGAAGAAGTTGAAAATCATTTCGAGGATGAACTTTCAAAGGTGTCGCCGAACCCGAAATTGAGCCTACTCCGGGCAAGCCGTCAGCTCCAGGAACAGTGACAAGATCATTGGGGAGTTCTGCGCCGAGAATCTCCAGACAAAGTCTATCGCCCTGCGCTCAACCGCAAACCTCAGGGGCGGACGGGGTATGAGCTGGTCAATTCGACTCTCGCCTCGCGTTAGCGGCGGAGAGGCATGCTGACTGGTGCTCTTCCAAGTCGGTCTTGGCGCGCTCCATGTCGACGTTCTTTTGGGCCGCAAGCTCTGTGCTGACTTGATAGTACGCCGCGGAACGAGCTTCGAAGTACTTGCTACGCCTAAAATCAAGAGTTCGTTCAAGATCCCTGCAAATTAAGCAAGTCATACGATTCCTCCAGCCTTTCCCAAACCCTAAGGAGGGCGGTGGATGGATCTCTTTGTCTTTATCTTTATTGTTATCGTTCCTGTTTGCGGAGCTCCCTCTCAGCGCGAAGCCAGTCTTGCTGGTCTTGGCCGGGTTCACAACCACGGCTTTCATACAACTCATAGGCCCGCTCTCTGATCTTGCTGTTGGACGGGACGGCGTCGGGCATCATGGCCAACTTGCCAGCAGAGTTTTTTGAGGGAGCGACGACGGGTGCCTTTGATTTTTTGTTAGCTTTGGGATCGAACATGGGAATCCTCCGAATGCCACACTAAGAGGAGCGTACTTCAGATGGACTGACTTAGTTCAGAGGACCTGAAAAGACGAGAGGGACTTCTCACTTACTTCAAGACTACGCCGAATGCCCACGAGTGTCCAATTTTCGAAGTGACTGCTTGCGGCACCGGTCGAGTCCCTCATTGACCGGGATTTCCCATTCCCAGGCATTTCGGTTGAAACCCGCGTGCGGTTGTAACGATACTGACCTTTTTGCCACCATTCCTTCAGGAAGCAACCCATGGCGAACACGGCATATTTTCTCTCCGACTGCGAACCCACCACCTATATCTCCGCTCGCCAAGGAGAAGAGACCACAGTCGAGTTGTATGGGACCGGGCCCTGCGATACGAATCTTCTGGTTACGGTGACCGATCCAGACATCGCGTCGATCTCGGAGGTTCCGGTGTGCACCCGTCCTAACATTCGAACCTTCAAGGTCACAGGCAAGATGGACGGCACAGCCCGAATCCAGGCGCGCCTCGGGCCGTGGATGCCGATTTGGGCGGAAACTCGGCTGGTAATCGGCCAGGGTGGAAATGACAAGCTGCTCTACTATCACGGCACGAGCCTGGCTTCAGCCAAGTTCCTGATGGACGCTGTCCTCAATCCGATGATTGTGGCAGCCGCAGCCTCCCACCTCGACTGGACCGATTACACTGACTTCGGCAAGGGCTTCTACACGCACAAAGAAGAGAACAGCCAACTCGCATTCGATTGGGCGAAACGCAACAACCGGGAATGGGGTGTGGTGGAATTCTGCATGCTTCGGTCGGAAGACAATTCGATCAAGAATCGCTACTTGTGGTTCCAAGATAAGAAAGACCGTCCTCACAACTCGCCTGATCTAGGCTCGAGCGGCAACAACCGGATGACGTTTCCCTTGGCCCATACCCAGGCGATGGGCCCGCCGTCAACGTTTCCTACGTCCAGACCTCGCGCCAGTTGGCTGGAGTTTGTCGAGTTCGACCGCGGCATCCGTCCCGGTGAAGCGCTGATTGCCCGACCCAACGACAAGGACTGGTCGGGCACTTATTCCGGCATCCTGGGGCCGATCTGGGTTCCGCGGGACAGCGGATTCGATACGGGGGGACCCAAGTTTCCCGACGATGTTCATCAAGTGAACTGGGGACGGGACGGGCTCAGAGTACTCAACACCGACGACGCCAAGGCCCGGCGATTCCTCTATACCAAAGAGAATGAGCCACTGTTCATACAGCAGGCGGAGGCGGTGTGCCGGTAAAATCGTCGCGATGCTACCCGACCACGGCTCGGGACGGTTGACTCTAGAGTCACCGATCTCTGACTGTTGATGAATCCCTGTTCACATGGGTTGAGCTGGGCGCTGCGCTGAATCTCGCGCAGTCAATTTCATCGAGTCCTGGGGCGCGCGTATGAGAGTCTCACCGTCGCTCGTGAATAGTCAGTAGCAAGACCGGGCACTCATGCTCACGGAACTTGGGTTCGCACCGTGATTTGTTTGGGGATATTGTTCGAATAGAAGTCGATATCGTCTCCGGAGGGGGCGGGGAATTTTCCGCCTCGGGCAGAAAGAACCCTCAAACCCGGCCCTCCGTGTGGTGCTCCCACCGTCTGCGTGTGCATCGAGTTGCCCAGGCCGGACTTGGCGTGGGCTGCTTCGTGAAAAATAGCGCCGGCAGCCTCGTTGTTACTGAAGCATCGGTCCCAGTAAACCTCGGCCAGCGGGCCGCCGGATTGACCGATACTCGTGAAACCGAGCACCATGGGATCATTCACGACAGTCGCAGGTACAGTTGCCCCTACGCGAGGCATCAGGCTTTGCGAAGGGTCCCGGACAAGGAAAACGACGGCATCGAAGGCTGCTGGTGATATCGAACTGCCGGTCGCAACCGTCCCAACGGCAGAGCTGATCGTGAAGTTGCCCACATTGCTGCCGTTGCAAGCGGAGAGAAAAAGGCCATTGAGCAGGGTCATCGCTTCAGGTATCGTCGCAAATCGGAAGGCCCGAAGCCCTACGGGGAACACCCAGAGAGTATGTTGTATCGTCGTCTGAGTCATTACCGGAATCTCCGCTTGCGGTCAATCACGGCGCTAAGTGTACACCGATCCGGCACGCCAATTTATGAAAAAGGCGTTCATCTTCCTCTGAGCGTCCGTCAACGATCTGAGATCCGCACCCCAGGCCGACTTTAGAAAGTTAGTCCTCCTTACTCGTCTACATGCATCGGAGAGCGTCGTCTGCCCCTCAGGGATTGAACTTTATGGTCACCGTGAAGGGCGTGGTGGCATACGGAGTCACGACCGCCGAAGCGCTTCCGGTGCAGATACTATCTGCTCCGGGGCCAGTGGCAGCGCCCCAGTAGTTGTTATCGGCGACCAAGCCCGCCACGGAGGCATTGAGGCCACAACCATTCCCGAAAATGTTGTTTCCCTCAGCGGTTCCTAACGCATCACTCGCATAAATTCCCTGGCCGTAGTTTCCTATGATCGCGTTGCCGCTCACCGCACCACCTTGGTAGAGGTTGATGCCGTTAGGGTTCGCGGTCACGAGGTTTCCCGAAACGGTGGCCCCATTGGTGATGATTCCAGAGTCCAACGTGGTCAGCGCAATGGTATTGTTGCTGATCGTCGTCTGTGGTCCGCCGGAAATGCCGGCGATCGCCCAACCGATTACCTGATTCCCCTGGATTTGAACGACTCCTGCGCTGGGGTCGATTTCTATGCCGTAGGACCCATATCCGGGGTTGTAGTAGCTAAGGCCAAGAACCTGATTGCCGGAGACAGTGACGCCCGTTCCCGCCGAGACATAGATGCCCGCGTAAGCGTAAGGGGAGCTGGTGTTATCACTCGTCCCCGTTACCGTGAATCCCTTACCGGGCAGTCCAAAGGTCACGTTGTTGGCTTCGATTTGGACGGTATACATATCGTGTTTTAGAGCTTTGGCGTCGATGATAGTCGCCTCGGCGCCCGCGCTGGAGACCAGCTTCACCGGCTTGTTGATGCGGATCATGCAGATACAGTCCTCCGCCTGGATTTCCTCGCCGGGGCTGTCGCCGAGCACGCCATCTTGATTCAGATCGCCATAGACTCCAGGACCCACAACGATGGTGGCACCATACGCCGCCCGCGCGAGGGCTACGGTGATGGAGCGGCAGGGGCTAAGTTTCGCGCCGCACACTCCCGTGTCCACACCATTGTTGGCCACATAAAGAGTCGTTGCCATGGATGCCGGATGCGCGGCCGCTAACCAGCAGATGATCATGAGAGGGAGGAGGAACAGAACCTTGGATTTGTTCGACATACGGTCTCCTTTGTCGTCGGTGTTGAGAATTGCTCTCTATAGGTATGTGCGCAAAAAGTGGCGGAAGGTAATCATTGAGTCAGAAATATTCTTTTCCGGCGTCCTTCGGAGGGTCCAGACGCACTCGGTTGTGCGCAAGAATTGGGCGGGCTTCAGAGAGGGTGAACGGCGACTGACTCGGCGGGATGTTCGGCGGCGGTCCATCCCGGGAGATCGGTGCTGCCGGTGATCAGGCGGGCGCCGCGCTCGTACGTGACATAGGACCACGCCCACTGAATGAAGACCAGCAGGCGGTTGCGGAAGCCGATGAGGAAAAGAATGTGGACGAACAGCCAGGATAACCACGCGATGAAACCGGAGATGTGAATGCGTCCGAACTGGGCGACTGCCGCGGCGCGCCCGATGGTCGCCAGGCTGCCTTTGTCCCAGTAGTGGAAGGCGGGGCGCTGGTCAAGATGCAGGCTTGAGTGCGCGTCAGAATGCAGGTCAACAGCCCCACCCTGTCGCAAAGAACGCGACAAGGGTGGGGCACCCGGGTTGAGTTCCTCGCGGATTAGGTTGGCTACGAAGCGGCCTTGCTGGATGGCTACTGGGGCGACGCCGGGGAGCATTTTGCCGTGCTCGTCTTTCAGCGCGGCGAGGTCGCCGATGACGAACACTTCGGGATGGCCGGGAAGGCTGAGGTCGGGTTCGACCAGCACGCGCCCGGCGCGATCGATGGGCATGCCCAAGCTCTTGCCCAGCGGCGAAGCGGCCACGCCTGCCGCCCAGAGGATCACGGTTGCGGGGAGCCGGGTGGTTCCGACATCGACGGCTCCGGGCTCGATTTGAGTTACGGTGGCTGAGGTGCGGACTTCGACGCCCAGCCGATTGAGTTGTTCCTGGGCGCTGCGCGAAAGATCGTCGGCGTAGGCGGGGAGAAGGCGTGGACCACCTTCGAGCAGCAGAATGTGCGTGCGTGCGGGGTCGATGGAGCGGAATTCGTGGGCCAGAGCGTGGCGGGAGATCTCGGCCAGAGTGCCGGCCAGTTCGACTCCGGTGGGCCCGCCGCCAACCACCACAAAGTTCAGGGGAGTCGCGGTTTCACCTGACGACGCCTGGCGCTCGGCCAGTTCGAAGGCAAGCAGCACGCGGCGGCGAATTTCGAGCGCGTCTTCAATGGTCTTGAGGCCGGGAGCGTAGGGCTCCCATTCGTCGTGACCAAAGTAGCTATGGGTCGCACCGGCGGCGACGATCAGGTAGTCGTAAGGGATTTCAGCGTCAGAGGTCTTCACGGCGCGGCGGGCGAGATCGAATCCCGTGACTTCCGCCATTAGCACCTCGATGTTTTTGTGGGAGCGAAGAATGGAGCGGATGGGCGCCGCGATCTCTCCGGGGGAGAGCCCGGCGGTGGCCACCTGGTAAAGAAGCGGCTGGAAAGTGTGGAAATTCTTGCGGTCGATGACGGTGATCTGGACGGGCAGATGAGCCAGAGCCTGCGCGGCGTTCAGGCCGCCGAAGCCGGCGCCGACGATCACGACTCGGGGGATCGACTGGCTGGTCATCTTGCTGTTAACCCCTCACATCTATAAGATTCAGCGCGATGGCAGACGGTTCCAGAAGTTCTTCGCTGCGGATTCCTCAGGTCACTTCCAGTCCCTTGTGGCTAAGCCGGGTAATGCCTTCGGTCGCTGACCTGATCTTTATGGCGCTGCTGGGCGTGCTGGTGTTTACGCCGCTTTCGGTGAAGCTGCTGAGTGATGCAGGCATCGGATGGCACATTCGAAACGGCCAGCAGATTCTCGCCACGCATGCGATTCCGCGATTCGATTCGTTTTCTTCTCAGATTTGGCAACGCTGGTTTGCCTGGGAATGGCTGTATGACATCGCCGTGGGGTGGTTGGAAGCGTGGTGCGGGTTGAATGGCGTGGTGTGGTTTAGCGCGGTGGTCATTGCGACGGTGTTTGCGGGGACGTTTCGGTTGGCGGTGGCGCGGGGGACCAACCTGTGGCTGGCGTTGCTGCTGACGCTGCTCGCGATCTCGGCGGCGATGATTCACTTTCTGGCTCGTCCGCATGTGTTGAGCTGGCTGTTCGCGCTGGCGTGGATCTGGATTCTCGATTCCACAGATCGAAATGGAGCACGCGGTCGTTGGTTATGGGGGTTATGGGCGTTGCCGCTGTCGATGCTGGTGTGGGTGAATGTGCATGGCGGATTTCTGCTCGGATTTGTGCTGTTGGGGGCTTATTGGATTGGAGCGTTTTGGGCGTGGGCTACTACGCACGAGAATCGCCTCGAGGACTCGCTGCGGAAGATCGCCGCAGGTCAGCGGGTGCGCCAGTTAACCGGCGTGGGGCTGCTGTCGATCGCAGCCACATTCATCAACCCGTATGGATGGAAGCTGCATGTACACATTTATTCCTATCTTACGAATCGTTTTCTGATGGATCATATCGATGAGTTTCAGTCGCCGAATTTTCACGGCATCGCGCAGAAATGTTTTCTCGCGCTGCTGCTGATCGCCGTCGCGGCTCTGGCGGCTCACGGCCGCAAGCTGAGACTCAGCGAGATTTTCCTGGTGCTGTTCGCGGTGTATGCGGGACTGTATGCCTCGCGGAATATTCCGGTCTCGTCGATGCTTCTGGTTCTGATGGTCGGGCCGTTGTTGCCTTCGCTGAAGTCTTCGCTTAAGCCTTGGGGCTTTGTACGGAGAATGAGCGCCGTCGATTCACGGCTGCGCGGTCACTTCTGGGTGATCTTTGCGACCGCTGCGGTTCTTCTGATCGCTGCCAACGGCGGGCGCGTTGGCTTGGGCCAGTGGATGAATGCGCACTTCGACCCTGGGAGAATGCCAGTCGGGGCGGTGAACTTTCTTGAGCATAGTGACGTACACGCTCCTGTTCTCAGTCCGGATTACTGGGGCGGGTATCTGATCTACCGGCTCTATCCCCACAACCGAGTTGTGATCGACGATCGGCATGACTTTTATGGTGAGACATTCCTGAAGCTGTATCTGAAGATGATTCACGTCGAACCGGGTTGGGATGAGTTCTTCAAAATTCACCAGGTCGGCTGTCTGCTGCTGCCGAGAGACGCGGCTCTTACGACCGTGATCAGCGTTACGCCGGGATGGCAGCCAGTCTATTCCGATCAGGTGGCGATCGTGTTTATGCGGACCGGAATGGGCCAGGAAGATGCAGATCGTGCTTCGAGCCGATGAATACGGTTGCGCATCCGGGCGACTCCGAAGATGATGGTCCTAAGGTGAGGTCTGATTTAAGGTCCAACAGAAAGCGTAAACCACAGAGGACACAGAGGTGCACAGAGGAACCCGGAGGCTTCAACAGAGCTTCCCTAAACGTTCTCGCCGCATTGCGTGATGCGACCGCATGATTCATGAATAAGGAGTTCAGGCCGCGCTCCGGACTTCGCTCGCTGGGATGGGCGGTGTGTGCCATTTTTGCCTTCACGCTCGCGCTGGCAGGCTGTTCGGGGTCATCGTCTTCCTCATCCACCACAACAGTCACGCCGCCGGGGAATCCGGTGGGGGCAAACCTGACTCAGGTGAGTTCCGATCCTTTTACGGTAGCTCCGGGCCAGCATGCGACGGAGGTTGAGCCGCATATGCTGGCGAACGGAAACACGCTGGTGGCGGCGTTTCAGACGGGACGGATCGCTCCGGGAGGGGCGACGGACATCGGATGGGCGACCTCAACTAACGGTGGAACGACCTGGACCCACGGATTCCTACCCGGGCTGACCACCGGGGAAGGGTCGGGACCGTACGACGCGGCCAGCGATCCCGCGGTGGCCTATGACGCCAAACATGGCGTCTGGATGATTGCGTCGCTGCCACTCTCCAATACCTCTCAAACCCCGGCGGTGGTGGTGAGCCGCTCCAGCGATGGGATGACTTGGCAAAATCCGGTCAGCGCGGATCCGACGTCTCCGGGTTCCGACAAGAATTGGATTGTGTGCGATAGCTGGGTGAGCAGCCCGTATTACGGGAATTGTTATCTGGAGTGGGACGAGCCGCCCAACGACGAGATTTTGATGAGCACTTCCAGCGATGGCGGGCTGACATGGGGAGTGCCGACGCCGACCGCGAATCTTGCCGAGGGACTCGGAGGCCAACCCCTGGTGCAGCCGAATGGGACCGTGGTGGTGCCGATTGAAGCGTTTGTCAAAGTTGGCAACGGTGTGACAACTTTCATGTCGGCCTTCGTTTCGAGCAATGGGGGCCTGGGTTGGACTGCCGCAGCAACAATCTCGAACATCCAGTTCCATACCGATGCGGGAGGAATTCGCAGCGGACCTCTGCCGTCGGCGGCAGTGGATGGTGCGGGGACGGTCTGGGTAGTGTGGGAGGATTGCCGGTTCCGGGCGAACTGCTCGACTAATGATCTCGTCTACAGCACTTCGACCGACGGCGTGAATTGGAGCGTGGTGGCGCGCATCCCGATCGACGCCACGGCGAGCACCGTGGATCATTTCATCCCGGGGATTGGGATCGATCCGGCGACCTCGGGTGCAGGGGCGCACGTGGGGCTGCATTACTACTACTATCCGCAGAGCAATTGCACGGTGGCGACGTGCCAGCTGCTCGTGGGCTATATCGCTTCGGCGAATGGGGGCTCGACGTGGAATGCGCCAGTCGCGCTCAGCGGGCCCATGCAGCTGAGCTGGCTGCCCAATTCGCAAAACGGGCTGATGGTAGGAGATTACGTCGCGACCGTGTTCACCAGCGGCGTACCCCACGGGGTGTTCGCGGTGGCGTCGGCAACTTCAGGAAGCACTTTCAGCGAGGCGATTTACACCGGGCAGGGACTGACCGTGACGGCGGCGGGACAACAGTTGTCAGCGGCCGGGGACAAGCCGCTGCACAAATTGTCAGACAAGATCGAGCCGGAGCAGCCGGAGAAAGGTGTGATTCCGCCGTCGCGGCGCAGCCGCAAGCGAAGCGCGAAATGAGCACGAAGTGAGTTCGATCAGGTGCGTACGGCTTGCCGCTCCGACACTCGCTTCTTCATGGTCATGAGGGCAATGACGACGGCCGCGGACGCCAGCGAGAATTGGCTGTTGGAGCACGGTGCAATCTCCGCCTCGATGGATTCCGCGGCATTTGCCTTCCGCACCAACTCCGCCGCAGCCAGGTGAAAACGAGCGTGTTCGTATTTCAGCCTGGCAAACTCGGGGAAGGCCGAGTAGCGTGCGCCCGCGCCATAGATCCATTGGCCCAGCACGCATTTATAGTCGAGGCCGACGTCGGCGGGATTCAGGCTGTGGTCATGTTTGGCCAAGGACGTGCGCAGCGCGTGCTTCCACTTGCTGTGGATAGCGATCGCTTCGTCAAAATCCATTTGCAACACTCTGTGGGGAAAGTATTCCCCGTTTTCTAATATCGGCGGGAATGGCGAGAGGGATCAGCGGGGGATGATTGGCGTTACGAAGAGATTAGGACAACCTTAGGGGAGCTCTGATTAAGGTCCAACAGAAAGCATTAAACCACGGAGGACACAGGGGTGCACAGAGGAACCCTGGAGGCTTAATCAGAGCTTTTCTAGAAGCGGTCGTTCTTGGGAGCGGTCTTAGAAACGGTCGTTGGTGTCGATGCCGAAACCCAGGATGGCGGTGACTTCCACGGGTTGGTTGCCGCGCATGGCGGGTTGGAACTTCCAAGCGCGCAGGGCTGTCAGGACTTTCGCATTCATGTCGGCGGGGCCAGGTTCCAGCACCTGCAGGTTCCTCACGTTTCCGGAAGCGTCGAGCGTGCACTTGACGATCAGGTGGGCGCGCGGCAAGCCGTCGGGAAGGTCGCTGCGAATGCTCTCAGGAGCGGCAATCCCGCCCGGTTGATTGCTGGGGATGGCCTCACTGAAGTACATGACTACGGTGCCGAGAGAAGTATCGATATAGGTCGTGTAAGTTTGGCCTTGCAGCAGCTTCTTATACGGCTCGAATGCGCCGCCGGAGGTCGCCGTCGCGACGATGGTTACTCCGAGTTTCTCGCCATGCTTCATGGATGGGGAACGTCCGGGAGCGGAGGGAGCATTCCCGGAAGGATCGGAGCCGAAGCTGGGCAGGTTTACAACAGTATTGCCGCCGCTGATATCGACGCCGGGAACGGCGGGAGAGCCGGAGGGCGCGTTTCCGGCGCCGCCCGGGCCGGCTGTTGGCGAGATGCCGCCGCGCGAGTTGGGATCGGAACCGTGTCCGAGGTCCGTTCTTCCGGCGCCCGGGCCTGTACCGTTCAGGCCGCTGCCGGGACCGTTGCCGCGGCCAATGCTGGCCCCACCGCCAGCGCCGCCCAGTCCGGGTTTGTCTCCGCCGGAAGGAGACATGGCCAGGGAACCGGTGCCTCCGGTGCTGGGCAAGCCGACTTTGGGGCCGGGTTGGCTGGAAATTACGGCGCCGGCGTTGGCCCCGCTGCCTCCGCTGCTGGGCGGGGCGAGGCCTGCGCCCGCGTCCAGCGGTGCACCCAGGCCGGTGCCTTTGCGACCCAGGCCCGCACCCGAGGTTCCGGAGCCTCCTCCGATGCTCGGTGGCGGGGGAATGATGTTGTTCACGAGCAATGTGCCGGCGGGAACTCCAACGCCCCCTGCGGTTTTACCAGTACCTCCGCCGGCGCCGGATAGCGAAGGTGGAGGTGGAACGACGCTGGGCGCACCGAGCGCCGGGGCTGATGCTGCGAAGGTCCGGGTAGCGGCGCTTGAGATCGCAGTCGAAGGCGGCGGGGCGACCACATTTGGAGCCAGCGAGGTTCCCGCGCCATTGCGAGTGCCGCGCGGGATGCTGCCCGAGCTCACGGCTGGCGGAGGCGCGACGACGTTGGCGGCCAGCGAGGTTCCGGCTGCGTCCCTGGGCCGGTTTGGGGAGACCGTCGGCGGGGGAGCGACGACGTTAGCGGTGAGCGAGGTTCCGGTTGTGTTTCTAGGCCGGCTCGTGGAAACTGCCGGAGGCGGGGGCACGACTTCAGTAGGGCCAAAGATTCGGCCGATCAGGCTACTCATGAACGATCCGCTGGCTGATTGGGTGGGCGGCGGAGGCACAACCGTCTTTGACGAGTCAGGGATGCTGCCGCTGGCGGGGCGGCGCATGTCTTGCGTCACGTCGCTGGAGGGCGGAGGCGCGATGACCGCCGGCGCGGGCAAATTCAACTTGGCGTTACGCGCGGTGGCACGTTCGGGAGCTGACACCGGAGGTTGGATTACGGCCGGATTGGTCATTTGTACCGGGGGGCTGGAAATCTCGCGGCTGACTCCGCCGGGCGCGGGGGGAATGACATTGGCGGCAAGCGCCGGAGTCGAGCGTGCTTGATCGCGGGCGATAGTGGGAGCGGGGGCTACGACGGACGGATTCAGAGATGGAGTAATCGCCGCGCGGTCCCGCGCCACGCTGGGCGCCGGAGGAATCACGGCCGGTCCTAGAGCCGGAGCTACTAGGGTGTGGCTGCCGGAAATGTTGGGTGCGGGTGCGATCAGCTGCGTATTGAGAGTGGGCGCCGTGAGCGGCCGGTCGCGCGTCACCGAGGGCGCGGGAGCGATCACTGCATCGAGTTGAACCCCGTTGCGGGTGTAGTCGCGGATAACATTTGGAGCGGGTGCGACTAACGCGGAAGCCAGATTGGGCACAGTACGCGTCGAGCGCAATCCGTCCACCGGCGGAGGGCCGGCATCGGGCTTGATGGCCAGAAGGTTCGCCACCGCGTCGGGCGTAGAAGGAAGCTTGAGGTTGGGAGCGTCCACAATTTTTGGAACCAAGGACCCGCCGCGGGCAATCTTTATGGTTTGGGTATTGTGGTGGGCTTCGTCGCCGCCGGCGCGCCCGGTGGTACCGGCCGCGGCACCGCCCAGATCCTGGGTGCGGGGAAGTTCGTCGCCGCTGTAGTAGACGACGTCGTGGCGGGAGAATCTGGGAGCAACGAAAGGCTGCAACTCCGCAATCTTTATCTGTACCGCGATCGTGGCCAGGATTAGAAATGCCTCCAGGAAATAGGCCGGCACCATGATGCGCAACGGAACCAACCCGAAGGGAGCTTCGCCGGCGAGGCGGCGCTCGGAGCGCGCCAGGGCGGGACTGATCGACCCGACAAACTCACGCCAGGGCGACGACCATTGCACCAGCAGCTGCGGGGCATCGTGCACCTCATCCTGCCGTCGGACTGCTTCTTCGAGTTGGAGCGTTTCACTCACGCTATTTATAGTCGTACGTACGGCATGAATACAGATTCGTATCGGGGCATCGCTTCAGCGATGCCGACAACGGGAGAGGGACAAGCGGCTGAAGCCGGTTTTCAAACCGCGGCGCCGGGCCGGCATGCCTGAAGGCATGCCCTGATACGAATCGTTTTTCCAAACTGCACTCCATGCTATCTCTCGATCGTTATTCTTCGATCGTGATTTCAATTTTATCGCCCACCGCCGTTCCTGTTTCCTCTGCGGTGCTGCACGGTAGTTCCAGTACGGTAGCGGCTGCGGTTCGCACCGGGGCGAAGCGCCAGGGCTGCAAGTCGCGCTGGATATGGATGACGGTCATGGCGCGATCCAGATAAATCACGTCGATCGGGAACCCCATGCCCAGAGTATGAACGCCATGACAAGGAACAATCCAGAGGCCGGAGCCATTACGGAAGTCACTCGAGCGCAGTCCAAGCAGGCCGCGCAGCCGCGTCCAGTGCGTATCGGCTACCGCCAGCGCCGTGGCCAAGTACGCCTGGCGGGTCTGGTTGAAGGCCCGTCCCTGCGAAGAAAAAGCCGCCATAATGCAGATGCTCCCCAGTCCCGTGCAGTTGTTTCCGCCGCCTTCTACTTACCGCCCGAAATCGGCCCCAATTGCCGGATGAGCTCAATGACCGCTGGGCCGATGGTGACAAAAATAATGGAAGGCAGAACAAATATCACCAGGGGGGGAACCATCTTAATGGTGGTTTTTGCAGCCTGTTCTTCGGCCCGTTGCCGGCGCTCGGTGCGGAGGGAATCGGAATGCACGCGCAGGGCCTGGGCGACGCTGGTGCCAAAGCGGTCGGTTTGAATCAGTGTACCGACCAGAGAGCGGATGTCGTCAACCCCGGTGCGTTCCACCAGGTTGCGGAGGGCCTCGGCGCGGGGCTTGCCGGCCCGCATCTCGAGGTTGACCAGATGGAATTCGTCGCTGAGGTCGGGATGGGCGTGACCCAGATCCTGGCCGACACGCATCAAGGCTTGATCAAGCGCGAGACCGGCTTCGACGCAGATTACGGTGAGGTCGAGGGCGTCGGGCAGGCCGAGGGTAATGCGATGCTGGCGGTTCCGGATCATCCGCTTCAAGATCATGCGAGGCAGGAAAAAGCCGAGACCGGGAACGCCGACGATCAGGAACAGGTTGTCGAAGCCGGAAAACAGCGCGACTGCGGCAAAGCCGGCCGCCGCCATCAGGACGCGCGCGCCGAAATAATAGTTGACGTCCATGGCGTCGCGCAGTCCGGCCTGAATCAGCCAGGCGCGGGTGCGGGAAACGTCCGCGGGAGAAAGCGGGATGGCTTTGCTGATGGGATCGAGCGCCTGCTCGATGCGTTCCTTGAGGGCGGGTTTGTTCTCGGCCTGCGGTTGCTGTTGTCCGCCCAGGGCGCGGAGGCGAGCGCCCAGCACGGAACTGGGGGTCACCACGGCGGCTCCGAAGGCGAAGACGGCTCCAACCACGGTGACGAAGACGACGATGACCAGGAGCAAAGGCAACATGGATTCAACCTAATTTATTAGAACTGGTCCCATAGATGGTTCGGCGGGCTCTCTGGCCCTCAGGGGCTAAAGCCCGTATTGTTGTTGGCCCTGAACGGCACGGCTGAAGCCGTGCCCTACCCAAAACCATTTTATGAGACAGGTTCTCGACATCTTAACTTACACCTGGATCCGGATGATTTTCCGGATCACGAAATAGCCAATGGTTTGCAGCGTAATTCCGGCGACCAGCAGCGTGTGCCCGATCGGATCGGAAAACAGCGGACGAATGAAGCTGGGATTAAGCACCATCATGACCACAATGATGATGGGCGGCATCCCCATCAACAGGGCCATGGTGAGACGTCCTTGGGCGGTGTAGACGCGCACCTGGCGCTGGATTTTGAAACGCTCGCGGATGACGTAGGACAAGTTATCCAGGATTTCGGCGAGGTTGCCGCCGGTTTCGCGCTGCAGCATGACGGCGGTGACGAAAAATTTTACGTCGACCAGCGGCATGCGCTCGGTGAGATTGAGGAGGGCGTCACGAACCGGCATGCCGAATTTCTGCTCTTCATAGAGCTGGCGGAACTCGCCGCAGACGGGTTCGGCGACCTCATCTGTAATCATTTCGAGGGCGGTGGTGAAGGCGTGTCCAGCGCGCACGGCGCGGGCCAGAGTGTCGATGGCCTCGGGGAAGAGTTCCTCGAATTTTTCAAAACGCTTGTTGCGCCGGTAGGAAGCATAGGAATAGGGGAGCACGAAGCCGACCAGCATGGCCACCCAGGCGAACTCGACTCGCTTGGTGAACGCATACGCCAGGAAAGTGGCAGCGACTCCGGCGAGCGCCGAGAGCCCGAGAAAGTTGCCGGCGCGGATCGACATTCCCGCCTGGGCCAGCATTTTCTGGATATCGGTAACCCGGGCCGAGCGCCGCAGCATGGCGTCAAGGGCTGGAATTTCGCTGAGTTGCTCATCGCGCAGGAGCGCGAGTTCTTCCTCGGCGGCGAGTTCGGGCACCTTGCGCTCGCTGGCCAGGCGTTCCTTGATGAGCCGGGCCTGGGCGTTGCGCTGGTCGAGCAGCGAGCCTAAGCCAAAGGCCGCGATCGCGACCACGACGAATACGAGAAACGCAATAACAGCTGCGGGCATGTGAGTACTTTAGACCTCAGTTTTTGATTCGAACAGCGCCGGCCGCAAGCGGGCCCCGGAAGTTGCCAGGCGCTCGGCGAACTGCGGACGCACTCCGGTCGCCCGGAAGATGCCGCGTACCTTGCCACTCTCATCGGTGCCGGTGCGGTCAAAGCTAAAAATGTCCTGCATGGCGATGAGGTCCCCGTCCATCCCGGTAATCTCCGAGACCGTGATCACCTTGCGGGTGCCGTCCGACAGGCGCGCGATCTGCACCACGGCGTGCACGGCGGACGCGATCTGGTGGCGCACCGCGCGCTCGGGAATGTTGAGATTGGCCATCGAAACCATGTTTTCGACGCGTGCCATCGCGTCCCGTGGAGAGTTGGCATGCACGGTGGTCAGCGATCCCTCGTGGCCGGTGTTCATGGCCTGCAACATGTCGAAGGCCTCCTCGCCACGGACCTCGCCCACGACGATGCGGTCGGGACGCATACGCAGGCTGTTGATGACCAGCTCCCGCTGCCGAACCGCGCCCTTGCCTTCGATGTTGGGCGGGCGCGTTTCCAGGCGGACGACATGCTCCTGCTTGAGCTGCAATTCGGCGGCATCTTCAATGGTGACGACGCGGTCGGAGTTGGGAATGTATCCCGAGAGCACATTCAGCAGAGTGGTTTTACCGGCGCCCGTTCCGCCGGACACCAGGATGTTGAGCCGCCCCTTGACCATGGCGGAGAGCAATTCGAGCATCGACTCGGTGAGGGTCTGGTTCTCGAGCATCTGGCGCGCGGTCACGGGCTCGCGTCCAAAACGGCGGATGGAGAGGCAGGGGCCGTCGATGGCCAGCGGCGGAATGATGGCGTTGACGCGCGATCCGTCCGCCAGTCGGGCATCCACCATGGGTGAGGACTCGTCGACCCGCCGACCCACGCGCGAAACGATACGCTCGATGATCTGCATCAGGTGAGCATTGTCTTTGAACGACAAGCCGGTGAGTTCGAGCTTTCCGGCGCGCTCAATGTAGACGCGATCGAATTTATTGACCAGAATGTCGGATACGGTTTGGTCTTTGAGTAGCGGCTCGAGCGGGCCCAGGCCGAAGATCTCGTCGAGAATTTCTCGCGAGAGCCGCTCCCGCTCGGCAAAGCTGAGGGGCACGACTTCGCCGCTGACCGCTTTGCGGATTACAGCCAGCACTTCATCGCGCGCCGAGTCGCCCGAAGTCTTGCCCAATTTTTCGAGATCGAGGAGGTCGAGGATCTTGCGATGCAGGTCGGCTTTGACCTGCTGGTAATCGGTGCGCTCGAACGATTGAAGATTCGCCATGGGGTCTCTGAAATCTGTGTTCTAAAGCCCGTTCCTTAGAGTCTGTGCCACTAACCGTTTGCTGAAAAACTCTTCTATGTCGGCGGCATTCCCGCAACGGCTAAAGCCGGTATTCATTTCGAACGACTTACGGCGCGGCTTTAAGCCGCGCCCTTTCAAAACATGAGCCTAAACAAAACACGCCCCGAATCAAAACACGACCCGAATCGAAACATGACCCGAATCGAAACATGACCCGAGTTTGAGTGCTTCAGCAAAGTGCTAAATTTTTAAACCGACTTAAACCTAAACTGATCTGAACAATTTCCACTCTGCCCGCTTCACGTCGGCGTCATTGCGGGTTAACTCTTGTGCCAGCCCGGCAAAACAGCGGGCGATCTCGGAGCTGCGCTGATCCATGACCGGGGTTCCCCGGTCGATGGCTCCGGATACGGCGAAATACTGATTCGGGATCCGCCAAAGCAATTTAGCGCCGACCGCGGCCTCGGCGTCGGCTTCGCTGAAACCTGCCACCTTGCGAAAGCGGTTCAGGACCAGGCGGACGCGTTCGCGGCTCCCGGCTTCTCCCAGATACTGAAGGACGCGGGCCGCGCTCCAGAGCGAGGCCACGTCGCTGCAGGCGACGAGCAGAACCGTTTCCGAAAGGCTGGCGATGAGACGGCTGGCCGCGTCAAAGCGCGAGGAGGCGTCGACCACTACATAACGGTAGTGGGTCACCAGCATGTCGAAAAGCTTTACAAACTCCGCGGTCGAAGGATCTACGGCGGCAGGGACGTTGGTTCCGGCCAGCAATTGCAGACCGCCGCTGTGCCGCGTCATGAAGCTTTCCAGCAGGTGAGCATCCATGCGGTGAAGATTGCGAGTGGCGTCGGCCACATTGAATCCTGGCTTGAGATTCATGTGCAGCGCGGCGTGGCCGAGAGGAGCCATGTCCACCAGGGCGGTCTGTCCGTAGGCGGACTGCAGAGCCAGCGCCAGATTGACGGCGACCGTAGTCGCGCCGTTTCCACCCTTCGCATTGATGACCGAGAAGACCTTGCCGCGAATGCCTTCTTGCCGGCCTCGGCGTTGCGCGGCCTGCAGGCGGACAAAGGCATCAATCAGATCGGCGGTGTTGGCGGGACGTTCAATGAATTCACGCGCTCCGGCGCGCATAGCATTGACGATGACCTGAGGCTGGTTCAGATTGCCCAGCGCAAAAATGGCAGCGTCGGGCATTTCCTGATGCAGAAGCTCAATGGCTCGCAGACCCAGCGGAGGATTGTCGGCGGGAATGTCGACCAGAGTGACGTCGGCGTTGGCACTCTTCACCCGCCGGGTTATCGGATCGGAAGGGGATACCGGAAAGCTGGCGCAGGTGTGAACCGTGCGCGCCACACTGGTGCCGTCGACGAGCACCTGCAGCACCGCGCGCTGCTCGTTGTCGGTAGCGACAATGACGACTGACAGTTCTGGCATAACGACCTGGCCGTGTTCCCGGTTCCTGCGATTACTTGACTGCGGCTTTCCCTACCGGCCCGTGGTGAAATTCCAGCGCCCAAAGCCAGCGCCTAAAGGCGCATTCATAACAGGGCATTTGCGGTATGCCTGAAGGCATACCCTGACACAAATCGCTGCTACGAATCGTTGATACAAATTGTTAATCCAGATCGTTGATCCAAATCGCTAATCCAAATCGCCCTTTCACCGTGGGCTGCTGACGCTGCCTACTTGCTCTTGTCGAACTTATCGTTGTTGATGAACGGCTTCGGAGTCTTGGGCAGCGGAGGCTGCTCTCCGCTCGCGGAAATCCGGTGTACCGTGCACAAGACCATTAGTTCCGAATTGCTTTTCTGCAAACTCTTGCTGCGAAAGAAATTCCCCAGGATCGGAATGTCGCCCAGTCCGGGTATCTTGTTGTAGATATCGGTCACCCGGTTATCCATCAGGCCTGCGATCACAAAGCTCTGGCCATCCTGCAATTCGAATTCAGTTTCGGCTTTGCGCGTGCTCAGCGCGGGGATGGTGAATCCGGAAATGGTCAGGGCATCGGCGAAGTCGAGGGTGCTCACTTCGGGAGCGACCTTCAGATGAATATTGCCGTTGGGCATGATTTCCGGAGTGAACTGCAGGCGCACGCCGAATTCCTTGAATGAGATCGTAACCGCTGTGAAGCCCTGACCGGGTTGCACGATGGGGAAGGGGAATTGCCCGCCGGCGAGGAAGCTGGCCTCTTTGCCATTGACGGCGATCAGATTGGGCTCGGCGAGAATCTGCAGAAGATTCTTGGTTTGCAGAGCCTCGATGACGGCGCCGAAATTAATGTCCTGGCGAAACAGAAAAAGGTTCAGAACGTTGTTGATGGTGGAAGTTGACGTGGTATTGTTGGCGGAATTCTGCCCGCCCGCGTTCAGGGTTTGAGTTCCGAAGCCGCCATACTGGCCCGTACTCACGGTGCCGAAGGTATTGGCCGCGCCCGTGGAGATGAAGTTGACTCCCATCTGGGTCAGGGCGGTGCGGTCAACTTCCGCGAACTTTACCTGCAATAAGACTTCCTGGGCGCCGAGCGGCCCGGAGGTGAGGACGTTAAAGATTTTCGGAGAATAGGCGCTGGCCAGTTCGCCCGCGCGCTTGGACACATCCTCGGTGGAAACGTGTCCAGAGAGCACGATGCCCGCGCGCGAGGGCGTGACTGAAATCTGCTCGTCGGGAAATACGCTGCGCATTTCTTCGGCGCAGGCGCTGACGTCCACGTCGACGCGCAGATCGAAGCTGCGCGAACGTTCCAGTTCATCCCAGATCAGAAGCGAAACTTCCCCCGGGGCCTTGCCGTGAACCAGAATCTGCGTGGGGGTGATGGGTTGGACGGACGCGATGCCCTCGTCGGTGACTGAAATGCGACGCAGTCGCTCGGTGGTAGTGATCAGCAACGATTTGCCCACCATCACCCGCAACGGTGCCGATCCCTGAGGCTGCTGGGACGCCGGAGGCAGGGTTGCGGTCTGGGTGGTGTTGGGCGCTTGCGGCTGGGCGGGCTGATCGGCCTGCTGTTGCAGAGTTTCTGAAAACGCGGGCATGACAAGGGCAGCCAACACCCAGATCCCGAACACCCATATCCCGAGCACCCAGGCCCCGAGCAAAGACCGGCGAACTTTCATTTTCACATTCCTCTCCCTGTGAGGAAACGACTCAAGCCTTATTTGGTCAAGCTTGGTTCTGCGTGGAAGAGTTGGACTCATCGCACTCAATTGGTCCCGCAATTCTCCTCCGAACACTTGACGGTCTCTTTTTTTGCGCCGTGGTAGACCTCAATGCTGACGCCGATGGGCGTGGATGGAGGAGCCGGCGTCTCTTTCTTGATGACGGTGTGATGAGCGACGGGGGTGATGGCTGGGGCAGCGCCTTTATAGAGTCCTCTAGAGCTGGAAGCTGGAACTTCGTCCTGCCGGGTATCGAGCGGATTGCGCAGCGCGAGTTGAATTTTTCCTTCCAGACTGGCGAGAGTAAGCCGCTGGGCATCGTCGGGCGAAACCAGGAGCGTGATGACGGCGGTATTCTGGGCCTCGCCCGTGGAAGTTCGTTCCAAAGTGTGTCCTGAGGCCAGCACCGCGACATTCTGCAGAACGGTGGTAGTTTCCTGCTCGCCGCTGGTGCCGGGTGCTCCCGTGAGCAGGACGTCCACGCGAGTACCTGGGGTTACGAATCCTGCGACAGAGACGACTTCGTTCACCCTTACCGAAACGGCCCGCATGCCGGGAGGGATCAGGGAAGGCAGTCCGGATCCGGCATTCTCGCCGGCCAGCCGGTTGGGCAGAATGAATTCGCCCTTGGAAATGGGGACGATGACACCGTGTCCTAATACTTCGGAACGTTTGCGGGGCGCACCCGGCGGCAGATCGGCGGCGGGAATTCTGATGACTTTGATATCGTGTTCATCCACTCGCGCGCCCACTTGCAAGTCGTCGGCCGCCACAATCACATCCGCACCGGACTCGCTGCCCGCGCCGCTCTTCGATTGCAGGTTCTTGTAGACATACACGCTGGCAAAGAAGCCAAGCGCCAGCGCCAGAACTCCGATCATCAACAAGCGAGTGCGGTTCATGCTGCTCCCTTACAAAGTCAAACTTCCGCTGGCTCAGGCGAGTGCCAGCCTCTTCGATTTGTGCCTCGCGCTTCAGCTTGCTACTGGATGGAACTGGCGACCGAGGAGAACACGGTATTGGCGCTGGATCCGATGAGTTGCACGGTTCCAACGACAATTACGAGAATCACCGCCAGCATAACCGCATATTCCGCGATATCCTGCCCTTCCTGTTCGCACCATAGTCTGCGTACAAGCTCCATATGCACACCTCGTTATTGGCTTTTTCGAGATCGAGTGGAACACACCCGTCCGAGACTGCGACCGGAACCTGCCCAAAGATTTGCCCACTCGGCTAGGGTAATCATACCTTGCTACTTGACGGAAAGGACGTAATTTATTGCATACCTGGGGACAAAAGAGATTACCGCCGTACTAGCCCGCCCCCTGGTTCTCTGGGATCCTAGACCCAGGGTCGGACCCTGACGGGAGTAAGATCGTCCGGTCTCCATACCGTCGCGCTTGAAACTCGGCAACTGAAACTTGGCAGATGAAACTACGTAACCCCAGACTGGCCGGCAGGTTCTACGTAGCGGGCGTGCTGCTGATTCACCTGCTGGTTATTTGGAACGCGCGAGACCTGATCTGGAAGGGCTATCCGGACTTCACGATTTACTACACTGCCGGGACCATCGTGCGAGAGGGAATGGGGCACGCGCTCTATGACGATGCGGTGCAATTTCGAGTGCAGAAAGCGTTTGCGCCGCAGGTCGCGACCCGCCTGGGGGCGCTGCCGTTTAACCATCCACCGTTCGAAGCCGTCTTATTTGTTCCGCTGAGTTATTTTCCGTACCGGGTGGCGTATTTGTTGTGGAGCGTGGTGAACCTGGCGATGCTGGCCGGTTTGCCGATTCTGCTCCGGCCGCATGTGCCAGTGTTAAACGGTTGGCGGCCTTGGGTATGGACGGTCGCGAGCCTGGCGTTTTTCCCCATCTTTTTTTCGCTTCTACAGGGACAGGACGCTATTTTGCTTCTATTTCTCTATGGCTTGGCCTTTGTGTCATGGAAGGAGCAACGCCTGGTTGTGGCCGGGGCTTGGCTTGCGTGCGGGATGTTCAAGTTTCATCTGGTGCTGCCGTTCGTGCTGCTGATGCTAATCCAAGAGAAGACGGCACAGGGAAGGCGCAAGATTCTGACCGGATTCGTGGGCGTCGGCGTAATCCTGGGCGCGGTCTCGATCGCCGCGGTCGGGGTGCGGCAAATCCTCTCTTACCCGGGTTACGTCCTGGGCCTCGAAAAGACCATGGCGATGGGCGCCATCATGCCGTCTGACATGCCGAATCTACGCGGAATTCTTTACTTGATGGCATCGGGCGTCAGGCACTTCGATGTCGTCGTCATCTGCCTCTCGGCTGGGTTGTATTTTCTGGCGGCGTGGATCTGCGGATCGCCGGATGACGATTCACTGGATTACGATTCCAATGATGCTACCCGCGACCTGAAGTTTTCTCTGGCCGTCTTCGCCACCGTTTTGGTGAGTTATCACGGGCTGGGATACGATCTTTGCGTGCTGGCGCTTCCGGTGCTGCTGGTCGCGGGACAACTGGGCCACAAAATCCGATGGGCCTCCTGGACCGGTATGGGCATCAGCGCGGGATTGGCCGCCCTGCTGTTCTCCCCTTTGCCGCTGGTTCTTCTCATGCGATACAACCGGCTGGCCCTACTGGGGTGGGCGCTTCTGCTTTGCTTCGTTAGCCTGGCCGGAGAACTGCGGTCGCGCCCGCTGCGAATTTGAGAGCGAAGCTGCGGATGGCTAACGCTTTATAACGGAGGGTGTTACGCAGGGTTTGCAATCTAGATCATTAATAAATCGCTGGAGCGCGACGGCGGCATCGGCCGTGGTCGCGATCGGGGCTTGCGTGCTGGCGCTGAACCGCGGCTTTTATGAGCAAATCGCGGGCAATATTTTTTTCGCGCTCACCCTGGCGGGCTGCACGATTATTTTTCTTTCGGTTCGTCCTCTGCGCGAGTTCCCGCAGGTCGTCGCTGCGGCGGTGGTTCTGGTCGGATTGCAACTGGCTGTTTTGCGGGTTCCACTTAGGGCGCTTCCCGCTGGTGCACTTCTTGGGTTGAGCAGCCTGCTCCTTCTGGTGGTCCGAAGAGTCGGGAGCAGCGGCCAGCAACGACAGTTGCTGCATGATGCGCTCGTGCCTCCGCTGCTATTCCTGCTGCTGGGATATTTCGGCTCCGGTCCGCTGGCGCTGACGTTCCGGCTCCATCCCAAAACCCTGGATTTATTTTTGTATAGCTTCGATCAAAGTCTCGGAGTGCAACTCAGTTTTAAGGTGGGCCAGGTCGTATTGTCTTCGCGCCTGCTCACGGACACGATGCTCGGTGTGTATTACCTGCTGCCGCTGGTGATCATGTTCACGTATGCGCGGCTTCTGGTTCGCGACCGAACCTTGGCGATGATGGCGTTCCTGGCGTTTGTGATTGCCGGACCGGTGGGGGTTGTGTTTTATAACCTGGTTCCGGGATGCGGTCCCGGCTGTCTGATGGGCGGAAAGTATCCCTTCGAAATGATATCGACCCAACAACTCAGACAGATGCCGCTCCAGCCGCTAACCGAGGGAGGCGCGCGCAACGCGTTTCCCTCGTTGCATCTGGGCTGGGCTCTGCTGGCCTTGTGGTACTCGGAGTGTTTATCGCGGCAGGCCCGGGTCGCGATGGCTATCTTTTTCGTCGGTACCGTGTTCGCGACCCTCGGCATCGGAGAGCATTACTTCGTGGATCTGGCGGCGGCGTTCCCGTTTGCCTTGATGATTTACGCGGGGTGCGCGCTGAACGTTCCCATCTCGAACCCGCGCCGCATGGTCGCGTTCGTGGCTGGGTTGGCCATGATGGCGGGCTGGGTGGTCTTACTGCGCTGGGGCCTGCCGGTGATGTGGATCAACTTGGCTATACCCTGGCTGCTGGTTGCCGGCACGATTCTCTGGACCCTGTTTTTGCTGGCGCGGCTGCAACCGTTGCTGTTCGACCGGGTGGCGGATCGTGGCATGGGGGAATCGTGAACGGATCGCGAAGCGCGAAGCGGCCATTCGTCTTTGTTCTTGCCGTCGTGCTTGCTGTCGTGGCCTCGGCCAGCACGTGGTTTTATATGGACCGGATTCTGCGGGCGCAGCAGATCGCGGACGCCGCGGCCCAGGGCACGCCCCGGGGCAATTTGTCGGACCTGTATCCGCGCTGGCTGGGCGCGCGCGAACTGCTGCGGCACGGGCGCAATCCTTACAGCCCGGAGATTACTCGCGAAATTCAGTTGGGGTACTACGGGAGGGCGCTCGATCCGCAGCGAGCCAGCGATCCTAAGGACCAGCAGGGATTCGCCTATCCTGCCTATGTGGTGTTTCTGCTGGCGCCTACCGTGGACCTTCAGTTCGAGACGGTGGAGGCCGGATTTCGCTGGCTGCTGTTAGGGCTGGCGGTGGCGAGCGTTCTGCTCTGGCTGCGCGTTCTGGGCTGGAGACCGTCGTTGGGAGCGGGGTTGATCTTCATCGTGCTCATGCTGGGTTGGTTGCCCATGGTGCAGGGAATTAAGCTGCAGCAGTTGAGTCTGCTGGTGGCGGGATTGCTGGCAGCGTGTGGGGCGTGCCTGACAGGCGGATGGCTTTTCTGCGCGGGAGCGCTGCTGGCCCTGGCAACGATTAAGCCGCAACTGGCTTGGCCGCTGGTCTTGTGGTTGTTGGCCTGGACTGGAAACGACTGGCGCTCGCGGCGGCGTTTCGTTTTTGGGTTTGGATTCGTCATGTTGCTTCTGCTGGGTGCGGCGCAACTGGTTTTGCCGGGGTGGTTGCGAATGTTTGTCGAGGCGGTTCGGCAATATCACCAGTACACGCAGAACCAATCGGTGCTGGTTTGGCTGTTCGGTTCCATCGCTGGCCGAGTTCTGGAGGCGGCCAGCATCATCGTGGGCGCAGTGTGCATCTGGCCGATGCGCCGAGAGCCAGCTACCAGCGCGGCTTTTGGACGGGCTTTCGCCCTGGTACTGGCTCTTACGGTGGTTATCGTTCCCATGTTCGCTCCGTACAACCAAGTGCTGCTGGCGCCGGCCATTCTGGGGTTGTGGTGGAGTGAGAGTTCGGGCCCGCCAGTCCTGCCGGCGATCCGGCTGGCTCGTGCGGCCGGGGGCATTTTGCTGATATGGCCGTGGATCGCCACGATTGGCCTGAGCCTGATCTACTTATGGCTCAGCCCGATGCTGCGGCAGCGGATTGGGCTGCTCCCGTTCTATTCCAATTTCATGCTGCCTGCGTTCGTCTTTTTATTAGCGCTGCTGGATACGTGGAGGAGCCAAGCTCGTCCCTTGCGGGAGAGAGCGCCCGCAGAGTAGTCTGTTCGAGCGAGCGAAGTTACCGCGTGCGCGTCTGCTATCGTCTCCCGCGAAGGCAGACGGCGCGCTGAGACCCCAGCATTCATGGCCCTGACCGCAATCAGTCATCACAGTTCTGGCTCCGGTGTGTTCCCCGCGCTGGTGTTCGTGCAGGGGAGCGAGCAGAAGAACATCGTCCTGAACCGAACTCCGTTTACGGTTGGGCGGAAAGTCGATAAGGATCTGGTGATCGCCGATCCCCGGGTTTCGCGCGACCATGCCCAGATCATGCAGGAAGGGCAGGACTTTTTTCTCGTCGATCTGGGCAGCAAGCACGGCAGCTTTGTGAACGGAGAGCGCGTGCAGCGCCAGAAACTGGAACGCGGCGACCGGTTGGAGTTTGGGGCGCGCGATTCGGCGTACATTCTTTTCAATCCCGCCCACGCGACTTCCAACACGGCGCGCGAATTTCTCAGCCAGATTTCGGGCATTCAGATCAAGCAGGAAGCCACCGACCTGGAAAAGTTGACGCTGTTTCTGGAAGCGGCGCGCAAGCTGAATACGGCGGGGGTGCTGGACGAGATTCTGATGACCATGCTCGACGTGACGTTGCAACTGACGCGGGCCGAGCGCGCTTATGTTTTTCTGAAGGACGAGGATGGGAAGCTGCGGCTGTCCGCCGGGCGCAACTCGAAGAAAGAGCCGCTGCTCGACGATAAAACCATTTCGCACTCGATTCTGGAAGAATCGCTGCGGTCGAATTCCGAATTTCTGGAGACCGATACCAGCCAGTCGCTCGATTTAGCGGGTCGGCAGAGCGTTGTGGCCTATGATCTGCGGACGGTGGTCTGCATTCCGCTGCGCAAGATGCAGGTGCAGGCCACGCGTGAGGCGCAAACGCCGGCACAGGTCGCGAGTTCCGCCGAGGCTATGGGAGTTCTGTACGTCGATTCGCGCTTCGCCTCGCGCGATATTGCCGGCGTGAGCAAAGATATTCTGCACGTGATCGCGACGGAAGCGGCGTCGCTGATTGAAAACGCGCGCCTGGTGCAGGCCGAAGAAGCGGCCCGGCGCTACCAGCAGGAGTTGGCCATCGCAGCCAGCATTCAACAGCGGCTGATGCAGGTCAGAATTCCCGAAGTGCCGTTTGCCAAGCTGCGCGGCAAGAATCTTTCCTGCAAGGAAATCGGGGGAGACTTTTTCGATGCCGTGAATACCAAAGAAGGCCTCGCCGTGGTGCTGGCCGACGTCAGTGGCAAAGGGGTCTCAGCGGCTCTGCTGGCTACCTCACTCCAGGGAATGATTTACTCTCATTTGAGTTCCGGCATGCCGCTGCTCGACGTGGTGGCCGCCGTGAACCACTTCTTCACCGAGAAACTTGTGGGAGAAAAATATGCGACCGTGCTGCTGGTGCGGCTGCGGCGCGATGGCGAACTCGAATACGTGAATTGCGGCCACGTGCCGCCGTTGCTGGTGTGCGCCGGAGAAGTGATCCGACCGCCGCATGGCAATGTGCCGGTGGGACTGCTGGCCGACGCTACTTTCGAGAGCGCGACCTGTCAGATGAATTCCGGCGATCGCTTCATTCTGGTGACCGACGGAGTGACCGAGGCAGAAAATGCGATGGGGGAATTCTATGAAGACTTCCGCCTGGAAGCGGCCGCTGCCAAGTCTCCGACGCTGGAGGGAATTTTCTCGTCGGTAACGGAATTCTGCGCGGGAAATCCGCTGAGTGACGACTGCACGGTGGTTGAGTTGTGCTACACCAGCGTGGAGCAGTAAGGCGGAAATCGTGACGTCACCTGACACCGTACCTGAAGTCTCGCTGTTTCGCCTGTACACGTTGCGAGCGTCGTACTTTATTATGGCCGCTGGGCTCGGCGTGTATATCTGGCCCGTCGTTTTCCACCACACCAACGAACTGGCGGCAGCGGAGGGGATTCGATTCGCCTTGCTGGCGGGTCTGGGGGCGACGGCGGCATTGGGGCTGCGATATCCCCTGCAAATGCTGCCGGTATTGTTGTTCGAGTTGGCCTGGAAGGCGATCTACCTCATAGCCTTTGCGCTGCCGATGTGGTCCGCTCACCAGATCACTGCGGCGGCGGCGGAAGATATAAAAGCCGTGGTGATGGTGGTTATTTTTATCCCGCTGATCCCGTGGCGCTATGTGTTTGCGCAATACCTTGTGAAGCGAGGGGATCGATGGGGATAGGTTCAAACGCACTTTTCAGTCACCACCGATAAGTCTCAAACCACTTGCAATGCCGCCGCAGGATTCCGATTCCGATGCGGTTTCACCACAATCTCCACATCATGATCCAGCGCTACCAGGAAGCGCAGCAGGCGCTCCACGGAGAACTGGCGGAAGGTGCCGCGCAGCATCTTCGAGACATCGGGCTGGCGGACTCCGAACACATCGGCCGCTTTCACCTGCCGGAGGCCCCGTTTCTTCAGGATTGTGTCAAGCTTGAATACGAGTTGCGCTTTGACGAAATGCTCTTGGGCGCCGGGTACGCCGATGCTTTTGAAAACGTGGCCGCTTCCGGTTTCGCATCGTTTTTTGTGGCTCACTGCTCCCCTCGCGCCAGTTGTTCAGGTGTGACCTCGGTCACTGACATGAAATCCTCTTACGCGGAGCATTAACGCGTCTGAAAGCGGTACCTCTCCGAAGAGAAGTTCCCAACCAGGAGCCGCCCACCATGAAAATTGATATCCCATTAGCGGGTTATATTCTGTCGGTAGCCACGTTTCTTCTTGGAACGATTGTTCCAGCTCTATATGCGAAATTTAGTTATGACGGCTTTTCTGTTCAACAGAACTCGAATATCAGGTCCGTTTCTGCTGACCAGAAGCGCGCCACCTTTTCCACGTTACTCAAAGTTGCGAATGTTAACCAAGATGCCGTTCTGATTGAGGGGCTCGATGCTCCGGCGGTTAGTGTTCCAGGTTTTTCCTTCACGCCGGTGCGAACCGAATTCAAATTCTTTGCCCGGGGCGAGACCATAGGGCTTCCGCCGTCCAATCCAATTATCGTGGTTCTGCCGGACGGAGGCTCAACCACGGACCTTCCGAAGTCAGTCGTGCCGGTATTCGAAGACCTTCCACCACTCGTTGTGAAGTCCGATGAAGACAAGCTATTGGGTATTACGATCCACTTTGCCTGCCCGGAGGCTGAAAAAGGAAGAGAGGGAGAGGCCAGCAGCGCGCTCTATAGCTATGTTGTAAAGAACGGACTTCCAATCCATATGCGGATCAACGGCAAGTATCGCGGGTTTACACTTCGAATCCTTCCGATTTGAGGCGTTGGTGCATGGGATCGCCAAGCAACAAGCTCTCCCATGAATCCCCCGTAGCTTTTCTTTTGAAGCGTACGGCAGGCGCAAACAGGCGCTGAGACTCACTGAGAGTTCAAGTTAGTTCAGCCCTTTTCCACCGTCACCTTATAGTCCGTGCCCTCCCAGCGATTCTCCGTGGGCCAGAAGAAAGTGAAAACTACCTGGGCTTCCGCGGGTAACGATGCGGTGGGGAGATAAAGCGTGTAGATGCCGAGTCCGGTGTCGCGGGCGTCGGTGTCGTGGGCCGTGGTCCAGCCGTCGATGCTCCAATGCACGCGAGCGGGCGTCAGGAGCGCGATGCGCAGGATTTGGTTCCGTGGAATAGTGCGGATCTTGTTGTTAAACCTCCAGCCGAAGTATTGCCGCCCATGTTTCTCAACTAAATAGCGCTTCACGGTTTGCGGCGGCTGGTCGAAAATCTTGTTGTCGCGAATCGAGCGGCGCAGCTTAACGTACTCGGAGTGCGCCCAGACCAGCGGGCACGCTGAGCCTGTGGGCTTGCCCCGGAAAAGTTCGAGGGCAGGAATGTCGGCTGAGTCCCAGACTTGTTCGGGGAGGGCACGGCTTTGCCCGGCGGTGGAATTTTCCATGACCGTGAGAAGTGCTTCCGCCTGGTCGCGGTGCCCGCCCGCCAACGCGTAATGCGCGCGTTCTCCGGCCAGCAGCGGCCAGGGCCGGCCAATGCCGGTTCCGTCGAAGGCCGAGCCATCTTTGTGCTCGCCATAACCGTCGCCGTTGTAGCGATACCAGCAGGGGCCCTGGGGCAACTCGACGGTCAGCAGGGCGTCGATGGCGCGCAGGGTATTCAGAATGCGCGGGTCGTCGGGGGCGCGCAGTCCGAAGCGAACCAGGGCGAGGGCGTCGGGGCTGATGATGTGGTAGGCGCGGTCGCCGTCCTGCTCCCCGTCCTGGCCCGGGGGACGGTTCTTGATGGGGACAAAGCCCTGGGTGGGCGAAGCGGCCCCGGCGATATCAGCATCGGGCGGAGCGATGCGGACGTAGTAGCCGTCGATGCCGAGCTGCTGGGCCAGGTCGCCTCCGGTGGCATAGACCCAACGCTCGATGTTGTCGTTCCATGAGTCAGCCGTCTCGCGCATGGTGGGAGCCATTTCGCTGTGGCCGGTGAGTTCGGCGATGTCGGCGGCGGCCAGCAGCGCGGAAATTTCCGCAGCCAAGGTGAACGGTGAGTAGCCAGCATCCTCTTCCCAGCGGTCTTGCTGGGTGACGGGACCGTTGC
Organism: Candidatus Sulfotelmatobacter sp.; assembly: GCA_052148475.1. GTDB lineage: Bacteria > Acidobacteriota > Terriglobia > Terriglobales > Acidobacteriaceae > Sulfotelmatobacter. Next base: position 50,849 of record JBKQID010000057.1, read on the forward strand.
GCAGAATAAAGCTGACCGCGTTGCGCACCATCGGCCACCAGCGGTCAAGCTTGCCCAGAGCGTCAGGCGCTTCGCGGCGGAGCAAGTCGAGCAGCAAGATGGGGAAGGCGGTTTCGTCCATCTGGATGCCGCTCCAGTACGGGCGCCCGTCGAGCCAGAGGTTTTGCGCCCAGTTGCCCGCGGCTTCTTGGGTGGACTCCAGATAGCGCAACACCCGGGCAGCGTCGCCGACCGCTCCGGCGGCGAGCAGCGCGCCCGCGGTTTCGACCAGATCGCGCGGCCAGACCAGGTGATAGCCGCCCAGGTCTTCGTCGCCCTTGTTGAATCCCCATGGAATGGAGAGGCTGGCGATGATGCCGCCGAGAAAATCCTTGGACTCGTGGGTGCGGAGGATGGAAGTCGATGCGCGATACAGATCGTACTGTCGTAGCGGTTCATCGAGCTTGAGCAGGCCGCTCTGCCACTTGTGCCACTGCGATACGTACTGCTCGCGAGTCTCCTCATAGCTTTCGAGAAGGGAAGAGCGCGCGTGCTGTCCCGCCTCACTCCAAATGCCACCGAAGCCGAGGGCGAGCACGAACTCACCCTTGCAGGCGGCGAGATCGACTTCTCCGGTAAAGGCGATGTTGCCGTTTTCCGCGCGCGTATATTCCCACTCCATCTGGAAATGCCGGGAAACATCCTGCCAGCCATCGGAGGTGCCGACGAATCCCACCGAAGTTTTCCGCCACGGCGCCGAGGACGCCAGCGCCAGAGACACGTCGTCGCGCTGGGCAAAAAACATCGGGTAGCCCTTGTAATCGCCGATCCAGCCGGTGTTGCCCGATCCGAAATTTGCCAGATGGGGCGAGAGCAGAGCGTAAAGGTGGTAGTCGGAGAGCTCTCCTTGCAGCGGCTCGAAGCGGACTTTCTGCAGAACCACGTTGCGGTAAGGATCGGTAAGGACTTCCTTGTGGATGCGGTAGCGCCCGCTGTGGCAGGCATTCTTGAGCTCATACACGGGAATCCCGGGTTCGATGGGATAGTCTTCAAAAGTGCAGTGACGTTTTTCTTCGGAGAAGAAATCCACGCCATTGGTCACGATGAATCCCAGGTCGCGGGTGCAGGCCTGGTCCACGCGGGGAAAGTAGACTTCGTTCAGGATGCCGTGACTGAGAGTGAACCAGACTTTGCTGTGCCGGTTGAGAGCGGTGCCGACGCCCGATTTGGCGCTGGAGGTCCAGCGTGGGGAAATGCCGGGCCAGCCCGGAGCATAGCGTGCGGCGGAATCAGTCATGAAGCCTATCGTCCTCGGGCCGGGGATGTTCCCCGGCAGAATTTGACAAACCTTTTACCGGCCGGGAGTCTCGCTGGTGCGGCAGGCGTCATCCAAATAGTCAGCGGCCCATACTTGGCGGCCCTGAGAAGTAAATTGCAACTCAGAACGAATCAAGGATAATAGACCGCAACGATAACGATAATCGATTGCACCAGAAGCGACGGCAGCAGCGCAAAACATGGCCACAAAATTCGATGCACGGGCGTGGAGAATAGTAGCAGTGTTGTGGACGGGTTGCGTTTTGGGCGCGTTCGTTCAAGCCGAGGACGTCGCCAGACCAGCCGCGGTTTCTGCGCTCGACCACGGCTTTTCCGGGCTCTACAACCTCGACTTTGCTGGCGCGCAAAAGGACTTCACGACCTGGCAACAGATGCATCCGGATGATCCCGTGGGCCCGGTGAGCGAAGCGGCTGGGTTTTTGTTCTCCGAGTTCAACCGGCTGGGAGTGCTGGAGGCGCAGTTCTACGAAAACGACGAAGCCTTTGCCGACCGACCTAAGCTGACCCCTGATCCGGCGGTGCGAGCGCGTTTTCTGGCTGCGATTGGACGCGCCGAAACTCTTTCCCGCGCCCGGCTCGCCAAGGATGCTAAGGATCGGGACGCGCTGTTCGCTCTCACCTTGTCGGCGGGTCTGCAGGCCGATTACGCGGCGCTCATCGAAAAACGCAACCTGGCATCGCTGCACTACACCAAGGAGGCATCCGCCTCGGCGCAGGAATTGCTGGCGGTTTGTCACGATTGCTATGACGCACTACTGGCGACTGGCTTCAGTAAATACCTGATCGGCAGCATGGCTGCGCCGATCCGCTGGATTCTCCGCCTGGGAGGGCTTCCAGCGGACAAGCAAGGTGGAATTGCCGACCTCGAAACTACTGCCGAGCACGGACACTACCTCGCGCCCTTCGCCAGAATCCTGCTGGCTATTGCCTACGTGCGGGAGAAGGATAAGCCCCGCGCGCTGCAGTTGTTGACCGCACTAGGGCGCGAGTTTCCGGGCAACACGCTGTTTCCCCGCGAGATCTCCCATCTGCAAGCGGCTCGCTAGTGTAGTGCGGCGGGAATAGTGATCGTTATCGTTAGAATTGCGCCTCGATCCGGGTGATCCGCGTGTCCCCCGAGGAGCTCAAAGGCTCTAACCACAGAGGGCACAGAGGATCACAGGGGAAACTGGCGATTCATGAGGGTTAATCTGTTTGACGCACTACGCTAGCGGACGAGCATAAATCTTCTGTCCTCAGGAGCTTCCCACTTTTTCTGAATGATAAAGCTCAAGCGGCAGGCTGGGCATTCATCAGAAATTCACTGGTTTGTAACTGTCCTGTAACACTGCGCCGCTAGAAAAGGGACTATCAAGCCGAGGAGGAATTTATCGTGATGCGCAAAATCATGCTGTTGGTGTGTGTCCTGATGGCCTTGCCGGTAGCTTTACCGGTGATGGGTCAGACCACGCTCAACGGAGCAGGCGCGACGTTTCCCAACCCCATGTATTCGAAGTGGTTCAGCGAATACCACAAGGTGCACTCCGACGTTCAGATCAACTATCAGCCGATTGGCAGCGGCGGCGGAATTCGCCAGGTAACCGCCGGAACGGTGGATTTCGGCGCCAGCGATATGCCCATGACAGACCAGCAACTGAAGGACTCGAAGGTCAAGATCCTGAATATTCCCACCGTGCTGGGCGCCGTGGTTCCGGCTTACAACATTCCGGGAGTTACCGGCGAAGTGAAGTTCACGCCCGAAGCCTTAGCGGGAATTTATCTGGGAAAGATCACCAAATGGAATGACAAGACGATCACCTCGGCCAACCCTGATGTGAAATTCCCCGACAAGGACATTATCGTGGTTCATCGTTCCGACGGCAGCGGAACCAGCTTCATCTGGACCGACTATCTTTCCAAGGTTAGCCCGGAGTGGAAGGGCCAGGTGGGCAGCGACACGTCGGTGAAATGGCCGCTCGGCATGGGTGGCTTGCACAACGAAGGGGTGGCGGGATTAATCCGCCAGCTGCCGGGCTCGATCGGTTATGTGGAGCTGATTTATGCCGTGCAGAACAACATTCCCTACGGCAGCGTGCGCAACTCCTCGGGAGTTTTCCTGAAAGCTACGCTGGAAGGCGTGACCGCCGCGGCCGCTTCGGCTCCGAAGATGCCCGCGGACTTCCGGGTGTCCATTACCAACGCTCCCGGGAAAGATGCGTACCCGATTTCCAGCTTTACCTGGCTGCTGATTCCGGCCCAATCCAAGGATGCGGCGAAAGGCAAAATACTCGCGGACTTCCTGAACTGGATGGTCACTGACGGCCAAAAAATGACCAACGCGCTGTCGTACGCAGCGTTGCCGGACAACGTGGTGGCAAAGGTGAAGGACGCGATCAAACAGGTCAAATAGGCTCCGCAAACACGGGATATTCGTTCATCGCACGACCAAAAAGGAGAGAACAATGAAGTTTGCGTGGAAGATGTGTGCAATTCTGTTTCTGGCGACGGGACTGGTCGCGCAAACCAGCACCGAGCCCAAACCGAAGAAGGCGAAGGCCGCGACCATAACCGCGGCTGATGTACAGGAATTGAAGGACGCGATCGCGGCGCAACAGGCGGCGCTGGCGCGGCAGCAGCAGGAGATTCAGGCGTTACGCGAGGAATTGCACCACAAGGATCAGGCGGTGCAGCAGGCGCAGAGTGCTGCCTCCGATGCGGCCACGAAAGCTGATGCCGCGCAGGCGCAGGCCGCGCAGCAGCAGCAGGCGGTCGGCGAACTGAAGAACGATGTGACCGATCTGAAGACCAACATGGCAAGCACGGTCGTGGCCGTGCAGGAAACCCAGAAGACGGTCAAGGAAAACGTTGACCCCCTGGCTCTGCATTACAAAGGCGTGACCATTACTCCGGGTGGCTTCCTGGCGGCCGAATTTGTGCGGCGTTCGCGCGCGCTGGCGTCGGATGTCAACACGCCTTTTAACTCGTTGACCATGCCCGGCGCTTCCCAGAGCGCCGTTTCGGAGTTCTTCGGTTCTGGACGCCAGTCCCGAATCTCCATGTTGGTTGAGGGCCGTCTGGCGAATGCCAAATTGTCAGGCTACATCGAAACCGACTTCCTGTCGGCCGGCGTGACTTCCAACAACAACGAGAGCAACAGCTACACGCTCCGCCAGCGGCAAGCCTTTGCTCAGGCCGCGTTCGACAACGGGTGGAGCGTGACCGGCGGCCAGATGTGGAGTCTGGCGACGGAAACCAAGCACGGCGTCGACAACCGTACGGAAGCGGTGCCCATGACCATTGATCCGCAGTATTCCGTCGGCTTCAGTTGGGCGCGCCAGTATGGCTTGCGCCTAGCCAAGAACTTTGGCAACAAGGCCTGGTTCGCGGTTGCGATCGAGAATCCGCAGGCCACGCTGACCACTCACAACAACGTCGCCAATTACCTGGTCGGCTCGGCCGGCGCCGGCGGCGGACTTTACAATGGTGCGATCACCACTTGCTCCACGACCATCAACGGCAGCGGTGCAGCCGTGACCACGTGCAGCAACGCAGCCAACTACGCCTTCAACCCTTCGCCCGACATCATCGCGAAGCTGGCTCTTGAGCCGGGTTTCGGACACTACGAAATCTTCGGCGTCTACAGCCGTTTCCGCGATCGGGTTTTCCCTTGCGAAGATGTTTCCTCCAGCGCGACCACTCCCTGCGGCACTGGAACGGTTCCCGGCGTCGCCAACGCTTCCGACGCATTTAACAGTTCGAAGAACGGCGGCGGAATCGGCGCAAACGCTCGCTGGTCGTTTGCCGGCAAGCGCATGGACTTTGGGCTGCACTTCCTGGGCGGCAGCGGAATCGGCCGCTACGGCACCGGTGGACTGTCGGACGTTTCTGTGAAGGCCGACGGCAGCCTTGCCTTGATTAAGAGCCTTCAGGGATTGGGCACTCTCGAATGGCACGCGCCGAAGTTGGATGTCTACCTGAACGGCGGCACGGAGTACGCCGCCCGCACGGCTGACTTCGATCCGATTACTGGCAAATACGTTGGCTACGGGTCGCCGTTCTTCGGCAATGGGGGTTGCTACACCGAGACTGGGCCGTCGTCAGGCGGATTCCTGCCGGGAAGTCTGGGAGGGTGCACTGCCGACACGCGCGCTCTGATCGAAGGAACCGCCGGCTTCTGGTACAAGTTCTACGACGGCTCCAAGGAGAAAGTGAACAAGGGGAGGATGCAATTTGGAGTGCAGTACTCCTACGTGACCCGCAATGCGTGGTCGGGAACGGGAACGCCGAATGAGCCCCACGGAATCGACAATATGATCTTCACTTCGTTCCGCTATTACTTGCCGTAACCGGCCGGGACCCGCGGCCCGAGGCGGAATCCGCACGCACCGGCACTGGGACAGAGCAACGCCGTCCCGGTGCCGGTTTTTCTTTTTTGGCAAAAGCAGCCCGGAGGCTGGCGCACCTGGAGTGCGGGTTCTGCGGGCGCCCGCGGGATGCTTTATACTGTTGATCCCCACTGCATCGTCAGGGTGCACCGGGCGAATTTCGATCGGCAATAACAAATCCCACGAATCAGGCAGTAAGAGCGGCAGCTATGACTCGTATCTCGCTCGACAACTCGGGCTACTACCTCAATCGCGACACTTCCTGGATGGCATTCAACCGCCGTGTGCTCGAAGAGGCGGAGGATGAGGGCAATCCGCTGCTGGAGCGGCTGAAGTTTCTCTCCATCTCGGCCAGCAATCTGGACGAGTTCTTCGAAGTGCGCGTGGCCGGCATGATGCAGCAGATCGAAGACGGCTACAACGAGGCCGGTCCCGACGGTCTGACCCTGACCGCAAAGCGCGACATCCTGAGCAAGCTCACCCACGACTTTGTGGACGATCAGTACGACTGCTGGAACGCCCGGCTGCGCCCGGCGCTCTCCGCTAACGGAATTCGCGTGCTCGGGCTGCAGGAGCTGGATGCCGACGCCTTGCGCTTTGTCGACGAATACTGCGAGAAGGAACTGGACCCGCTGTTGACCCCGGTGACGGTGGACCCGTCGCATCCGTTCCCGCGAGTCATTAATAAGGCGTTGTGCCTGGGCCTGCTGTTAAGGCGCCGGCGGCGGTCGGCGCTCACTTATACCGGCGTGGTCTCGGTGCCGCGGGCACTGCCCCGGCTGGTGCGGCTGCCGTCGCAGGGCACGGACGATTTTATTTTTCTGGCCGATCTGGTGGCGCATCACGCGGTGCGCATGTATCACGGCTACGACATTGTTTCGTCGGCACCGTTTCGCGTGACCCGCAACAGCAATCTGTATCTGGCGGAAGAAGAAGCCCGCAGCCTGCTGGAGTCGGTGCGCGCTGAGCTGCATAACCGGCGCAAGGGTGATGCCGTGCGCATGGAGATTGAAGCCGACGCCGATCCTGAGATTATTGACCGCCTGCGCACGGTCTTCGAGATTGATCCGTGGCAGGTTTTTCCGGTGAACGGGCCGGTGAACCTTTCGCGCCTGTTCAATGTCTACGAGCAGGTGAAGCGTCCGGACCTGAAGGACCGCGCGTTTTCGCCGCGGGAATTGCGGCTCACCTCGAAGTCGAAAGATATGTTCGAGGAGCTGCGCGGTCACGACATCCTGCTGCATCACCCTTACGATTCGTACGACGCGGTAGTTTCGTTTATCGAGTCGGCGGCGGAAGACGACAATGTACTTTCCATCAAGCAGACGCTCTACCGCACCAACGAACATTCGCTGATTGTGCCTTCGCTGATTGACGCTGCGTCGCACAAGGAAGTGACGGCGGTGGTGGAGTTGAAGGCGCGTTTCGACGAGGCCTCGAACATCCGCTGGGCGCGCGATATGGAAGACGCGGGGGTGCAGGTGTTTCACGGCCTGGTCGGACTGAAGACGCATTGCAAGCTGTCATTGATGGTGCGGCGCGATCCCGACGGCCTGACCCGCAGTTATGCGCACATCGGCACCGGAAATTACAACGCGACCACGGCGCGAATTTACACCGACCTGAGCTTGTTCACGGCGAATCCTGAAGTCACGCGTGCGGTGCACGATGTTTTCAGCTTCCTGACGGCGTATGCGGAGAATCCCAGCTACGAACCGCTGCTGGTGGCGCCGCTCGACCTGGCGGAAAAAATCATTGCGCTGATTGACCGCGAGGCTGAGCATGCGCGCCAAGGCAAGCCTGCCCGCATCATCGCCAAGATGAACGCTCTGCTCGACAAAAAAGTCGTGCAGGCACTGTACCGCGCGTCCCAGGCGGGAGTGGAAATCGATTTGATCGTGCGGGGGATTTGCGCGCTGCGTCCGGGCGTGCGGGGAGTGAGTGACCACATCCGCGTGCGCAGCATTGTGGGACGCTTTCTGGAACACAGCCGCATTTACTACTTCGGCAACGATGGCGACGAACAAATCTATATCGGCAGCGCCGACTGGATGCCGCGCAATCTGTACGAGCGGGTTGAAGTGCTGGTGCCTTTGCGCGATGAGATGCTGCGGCAACGGGTGCGAAGTGAAATCCTCGACGCCTACCTGGCCGATAACCGCAAGGCGCGAATCCTGCTGAACGACGCGAGGTACATTCGGGCGTGGCAAACGCCGGGTTCGCGGAATCGCCGTCCGCCGATGGGCGCCGCGGCTTTCAGTTCGCAGGATTTTCTGATGAGTGTGGCCGAAGGCAAAGCGGTGGCGATCCCCGCGCCTCCGGTTCCGGCCCGGAAGCGAAAAGTTATGTTGGGAAAGGGACGATAAGCGGCGATGATCCTCTACTTTTTGCGGCACGCGAGCGCGGGCGAACATTTTGCTAATGCCAAGAAGGACGAGAAGCGCGCCCTCGATAAAGAAGGCATTGAGCAGTGTGGCTACATCGGACGCGCCCTGGCTGCGCTCGATGTGCAGGTGGATGTGATCGTCTCCAGTCCGCTGAAGCGCTGCACTCAGACCGCGTCGCTGGTCGGCAACGAGTTGGGCTACGAAGGGAAATTGCAGATGGACGCTGGGCTGCGCCCGGAAGCCGGACTCGCCGACTTCCGCAAACTGCTGGAAAAATATGCGCGGCAGGAAGCTATCCTGGTCGTCGGGCATAATCCGAACCTGAGCCAGTTTCTGGGATCGGCCATCTGCGACTCGGGCTGCGAAGCGTCGGTGGAACTCAAAAAGGGTGCGGTGGCCAAGGTGGAGATGCGCCGCGCTTCCGGAACTCTGCAGTGGTGCGTGACGCCGAAGGTTCTGCGCAGCCTCTACGACACGGCTGTCGAAAGTTCGCGCCCGAAGACTTCGCGGAAATAGTCCCGCTCTTTCTCGATCGCCCAGAGTTCCAGGTCGACTCCCATGCGACGCCGGGGAACCAGCGTCACCTTCACTTCCGCGGAACGCACGCCGATGCGGACTTTTTCGACGGCGCGGCTGCGGCCCAGGTTCAGAGCACGCGCCAGTCGAAGCAATAGAATCGCCTTCTGCACATCCGCACGATCGGCGGGGTCGACGACTTTGATGGGACCATCTTCCATGGTGGGCCGCGATTTTCCCAGATAACGCGCAATCGCCGCGATCAGCCGGCGCTGCTGTGGCGTGTAACCCAGAATCTCGGAATTCGAAATGATGTAGTGAGTATGGCGATGGTGGCCGTTGCGATTGACGTAGTCGCCTACTTCGTAGAGCATGGCCGCGGCCGAGAGCCACTCGAGATATTCCGGAGGCAGTCGATGCACCGAGCGCAGCGCGGCGAATAGCGTGGTGGCGGCGTCGCGTACATCGAGGGCATGCTTGCGATCGATTCGGTAATGGTCGACGGCCTTCATGATCGATTCCCAGCGTTCGGATTCGACCTGGCGGCCGGAACGCGTGCTGCGATCGTAGTCGGCGGCCATCTGGGCGAGGATTCCGTCGCGCAGCCCGAGCGGCGAATAGCGAAAACTCTTGAGATGCAGGCGGTCCAGCAGCTCTTGAAATACGGTTGCGCCGGCGACAATGATCTCCGCCCGGCGTGGGCCGATGCCTTCGATCTTGCGGCGTTCCGCCACCGGCAGGCGAGCCAGTCTTTTAGCGATCCGGCTCATTTCCGCCCGCGACACCACCGGCCGCTGCCGGCCCACGCTGCGGCGCAGGTGGCTGGCGACCGCGGCCAGGGCCGCCGCCGTACCGGAGGTCGCGATCACGTTTTTTATTTTGGCGTTGCCGATACGGCCGGTAATGCGATTGACCTCGCGGGTGACAAAGCCGCGCAGCCGCTTCAGTTCGCCCTTGCGCGTGGGATCGTGGCGCAGAAATTCGTTGGTCAGGCGAACCGCACCCAGGGGAAGGCTCACCGCGTCGCGAATGTGTCCGCCCTGAGAAACCGTCAGCTCGCAACTGCCGCCGCCCAGGTCCATCATTAATGTCGGAGAACGGTCCACGCGCGGGCTGGAGAACAGTCCTAAATGAATGAGACGCGCTTCTTCAACGCCCGAGATGATCTCGACGCGCCATCCCGTAGCGGAGCGCACCCACTCCAGAAAAGCCTGCGAGTTGCGCGCATCGCGCAGGGCGCTGGTCGCAACCACGCGGACGCTGTCGGTGACGATCTGTTGCGTAGCCCGATGAAACCGGCGCAGTACCTTCACCGTTTCGGCCATGGAGTCGGGAGTCAGGAATCCGGAGCCAAACACGCCTTCGCCCAAGCGCGTGACTTCGCGGTCTTCGTGGAGAGCGCGGAGCCGGCCGGCTTGCAGCCGCGCAATCTTCAGACGGACCGAATTGGAGCCGACATCGACTGCGGCAAAGGTGGGCATGGGGAATGGGAAGCTTCACAGTGTACATGGCCGCGGCGAAGTTGTCCGAGGCGGAAGAAGAAGATTTGGGTCGTGGTGCAGTTTGATGAAGATAAGGTTCGTATCAGGGCATGCCTTCAGGCATGCCACGCCGCTAAACATTTCACATCGGGCTTTAGCCGCTGTCGAGCCAGGCCCCAGCGGCTAAAGCCGCCCTACTCGTAAGCGCTTGGGCGGCATCGCTAAAAGCGGTGCCCTGATACGATTCTTCTCAAAGTTTCACCATCGCCGAAGATAGCCTGATTTTTAACACCTTTGTAACAAGCCTCTGCTAGCTTGTAGGGTGAATGGCCAACCCCGCATTGCCACGGCCTGATATGCCCGGACCGCAACCCGTTGCACCAACGAAGGTTACATCTGTAACGGCGGCCCGCGAAGCGCCTTTGCTGAACACTTCCGGGGGCGAAGTTTCTGACCGCATTTTTCAGTCTGCTATGACCGCGTGCGGCTTGGCTGTACTTGGCATATTGGCCCTCATCGTTTACGAGCTGGTGCACCGGTCCAGCCTGTCCTGGCACGCTTTTGGCTTTAAGTTTTTTGCTGGCAGCGAATGGAACCCGGTGAGCGAGCAATTCGGAGCTCTGCCGTTCATTTATGGCACGCTGGTTTCTTCGCTGGTGGCCCTGATTATCGCGGTACCCCTGGCCGTTGGGGTGGCGGTGTTTACTACCGAAATGTGTCCCAAGGTGCTGCGCGGACCGCTCTCGTTTTTTGTGGAACTGTTGGCCGCGATTCCGAGCGTGATTTACGGGGTCTGGGCCATCTTCGTGCTCGTGCCTTTGTTAAGCACGTACGTTCAGCCATTTCTGGCAGACACCCTGGGCTGGACCGGGCTGTTTAGCGGGCCCAAGTACGGAGTGGGCATGCTGGCGGCGGGCATTATCCTGGCCATCATGATCATCCCCATCATTTCTTCGATCACGCGCGAGGTGCTCATGGTCGTCCCCCAGCATCAGCGCGAGGGCGTGCTGGCGCTGGGTGCGACGCGCTGGGAGATGATTCGGGTGGGCGTGTTGCGCAATGCCCGTGCCGGAATCGTGGGTGGAATCATTCTCGGTTTAGGGCGGGCCTTGGGCGAAACCATGGCCGTCACCATGGTCATCGGAAACAATCCCCAGATCGTCAAGTCTTTATTCGCTCCGGGATATACCATGGCCAGCGTGCTGGCCAACGAGTTCAGCGAAGCTACTGGAGATCTTTATCTCTCGTCCTTGATTGAAATTGGACTGGCCCTGTTCTTTGTCACGATTATCGTGAACGCTTTGGCACAACTGTTGGTGTGGACCGTCACGCGCGGCCAGCCTGCGAGGGGACATGCCTGAGACCACTGCCAGCGCTTCCGTGATGTCCGGTATGCCGCCCGTGAGCTGGCGGCGTCGCGTCACCGATCATGCCATGACGGCAGCGGCCGTGGGCACTGTCGTGCTGGTGTTGGCGCCTCTGGTCGCCATCTTCGGGTACCTGCTTTTTAAGGGCGTTGAGTCACTCAACTGGGACTTCCTGACGCAGATTCCGAAACCTGAGGGCGAGGCCGGCGGCGGAATGGCCAACGGAATTGTGGGCTCGATGGAGATCCTCGCAGTGGCGAGCCTGATCGGCGTCCCCTTGGGGATCGGCGCGGGCGTCTATCTCGCCGAGTATGGGCGCAACCGGCTGGGCGACGCGATTCGTTTTACCTCGGATGTTTTGAACGGTGTGCCCTCGATCGTGATCGGCATCGTGGCTTTCTCGATCGTAGTGCTCGCGCAAGGCCACTTTTCCGGATTGGCCGGCGGAGTGGCCTTAGCCATCATGATGGTTCCTACCATCACCCGCACCACCGAGGAAATGCTTTTGCTGGTGCCGCAGGCGTTGCGCGAAGCGGCCTACGGGCTGGGCATCCCGCGCTGGCGAACCACGCTCTCGATTACGCTGCGAACCGCAACCTCCGGCGTGCTGACCGGTGTTATGCTGGCCTTTGCCCGGGTTGCGGGAGAGACGGCTCCGTTGCTGTTCACAGCTTTGGGCAACGAGTTCTGGAGTGGGCGTCTGCCCTGGGATGCTCATGGGCATCGCCAGGCTTGGACTCTGGGTCTGGATCAGCCCACCGCGGCGTTGCCGCTGCAGATTTTTAAATATGCGACCTCGCCCTACGACGACCTGCACCGGCAAGCGTGGGCGGGGGCGCTGGTGCTCATTATTCTTATCGTCACCGCGGTGACGGCCGTGCGCTTTGCGGTTCGCCGCAGCAGTTTCGGAGTTTCATAAATTATGGGCGTTGGAATCCAGGTCGAGAGTCTGAATGCCTGGTATGGCAAGGGTCAGGCGTTGTACGACATCAATCTGAAAGTTGCGGCCAACCATGCCACCGCGCTGATTGGTCCCTCAGGCTGCGGTAAATCGACGTTCATCCGCTGCATCAATCGCATGCACGAGACCATTCCGGAAGCGCGCGTCGAAGGCCGCGTGCGCATCGGCGAAATCGACGCTTACAACGGAACCTCGGCCACGCAACTCCGCCGTCGCGTGGGCATGGTGTTTCAAAAGGCGAACCCGTTTCCTACGATGTCGATTTATGACAACGTGGCTTCCGGGCTGAAGCTGAACGGATTTCGCGACCGCCGCAAGCTGAACGAAATTGTGGAGCGTTCGCTCGATTCCGCGGCGCTGTGGAGCGAAGTGAAAGATCAGATTCACAAGAAATCAGGAGCCAGCCTTTCCGGCGGCCAGCAGCAGCGCTTGTGCATTGCGCGCGCCCTCGCCGTGGAACCCGAGGTTCTGCTGATGGATGAGCCCTGCTCGGCGCTCGATCCGATTTCGACGGGAAAAATTGAAGAATTGATTTTCCAGCTCAAAGAACGGTATACGATTGTAATTGTGACCCACAACATGCAGCAGGCGGCCCGGGTGGCCGAGTTTACGGGATTCTTCCTGCTGGGCAAGTTGATAGAATTCGACCGGACAGAAAAGATTTTCACCAAGCCGTCGGACAAAAAGACGGAAGATTACATTACCGGCCGATTCGGTTAAGGCGATTTGGATAAGGCCGGTTTAGCATCAGTCCGGCTTGGCGATTGAGTTTTTTTTTGGATAAGGAAGGTTCGGAGAATGCGGACGCGCTTTCAGCAAGGGCTTGATGATCTGCGGCAACGGTTGCTTCGCATGGGAGGACTGGCGGAGCAGGCCGTCGATCGCGCCCGTCAGGCTTACGTAGAGCGCGACCTGACCCGCTGCCAGATGGTGCTCGAAGGCGAGAGCCTGATCAACACGGCCGAGCGGGAAATCGACGAGGCCGCCTTCGACTTGCTGGCCATGCAGCAGCCCATGGCGGTTGACCTGCGTTTTATTCTGGCCGTGACCAAGATTAATTCCGATCTGGAACGCGTCGGCGATCAGGCCGTGAACATCGCCGAACGTGTTATGGATATGGTGGAACTGCCCGCGGCGGAGTTGCCGGTCGATATCGCGCGCATGGGCACGGCCGTGAGCGCCATGGTGCGCCGCGCGCTGGAGTCGTTCATTGAAGGTAAGGCCGAACTGGCGCAGGCCGTGCTCGAAATGGATAACGTGATTGACCGCATGCGCGACGATGCCTTCATTCAACTAGTCAAGACGATGAACGACCGTCCCGAGGTTGTGCGGCAGGCGCTGGATGCGCTGCTGGTGGCCCGCAATCTGGAGCGCGTGGCCGACCATGCCACCAATATTGCCGAAGACGTGATCTTTTGGGTGCAGGGTTCCGATGTCCGCCACAACGTGCACCCCGAGGAGCCGGAAGAATCCGGCCGGCCCACCACAAGAGCTTCGGGCCTGTAAAATCCAAATCATGTCGAGTCTCAACGTCTTGTCATCCTGAGGCCCGCGTTCTTTGCGGGCCGAAGGATCTATGGAGTTGCTGACTGCACTCGTGCCGCCGTCGACGTGCACAGGTCCTTCGATTCGCTCAGAATGACAAGCGCTTTGAATGAGGCGATTTCGCAATCGGTTGCGTTTTGCGGGCGCTTTGACCATGCGGCCTGCCTTGTTTTACGCTCGTCTCCTCTTTCATTTCTAAAACTTCACTTCGCGGAGGCATCGTGACTCGCTTTCTCGTTCGTTCCTGGTGTGTATTCTTGCTGGCTCCGGCTATCATGGCCCAGACCCCTGCCGCCGATCGACCGCCCATCATGCTGCCCACCAGCAAGATGCTGGAAGTCCCGTCCCCCGGCCGCATTGGCAGTACCAACAGCTTTCCAGCGACGATGGTGCTCAGTCCCGATGGCCACTACGCTGCTCTGCTCAACGATGGCTACGGCACGCAGGAGACGCTGGCCCACCAGTCGATCTCGGTGCTCGATCTCAAGACGAACCAGATCGTCGAGTATCCTGACGCGCGGCTGAGCGACGAATCGCACCAAAGTTATTTCATCGGCCTGGCGTTCAGTTCCGACGGCAAGCACTTGTACGCTTCGGTGGGCTCGCTGACGGATCCGACAGGCTCGAAGCCCGGTGACATGGGAAACGGCGTTGCGGTCTACCGCTTTTCTGAGGGCAAAGTCGCGCCCGAGCGTTTCATTCCCATCGCACTGCAACCGCTCGCGACGGGGAAGAAACTCGCAGTTGGTCTGAAGGCGCCGCCGCGGATGGCGATTCCGTATCCCGCCGGTATAGCGGTCATCTCGGGCGTTGTTGGGGATAAACTCCTGATCGCGAATAACCTTTCCGACAACGCTCTGCTGCTTGATGTGGGAACGGGCAAGGTGCTGCGCAGTTTCGATCTAAGTACCGGCGACCTGGTGCCATCGTCGTTTCCTTATACCTGCATTGCCTCTCGCGATGGCCGCCGCGCATGGTGTAGCCTGTGGAACGCTTCGCAAGTCGCAGCGCTCGACCTATACGCCGGCATCGTGCGGTGGATCAAATTGGAACGACCGGAAAACCCGCTGGCACCTGGCTCGCACCCAACGGCTTTGCTCCTTAGTACGGACGAAAAGCTTTTGTATGTTGCCCTGTCCAATGCGGATGAGATAGCCGTGATCCACGTCAAATCTGGGCTGACTCTAAATTTCCTAAGTACGCGCCTGAGCTCTCAGAAATATGCCGGCACTTCTCCGGCGGCATTGGCCCAGTCTTCCGATGACAAGTATCTGTTTGTGGCGGATTCTTCGTTGGATGCGGTCGCCGTCTTCGACTTGTCGCAGCCGATTGCCAGCTCGAATGTCGAGATCGCGCAGGAGCCTCTCGGTTTCATCCCCACCGACTGGTATCCCAGCGCCCTCGCCGCGCACGGCCACGATCTCCTCATCGCCACCGCCAAAGGCGAGGGTTCGCGCGCGAACAAAGACATGGGGAAGACGGTCTATGAGACCAAGCACAAGGATCATCCCTACATACCCACGCTGCTCAAGGGATCGATTGCACGCCTGAACATTCCCTCCACTCTGGAAAAACTTCCGCAGCTGACGCAGCAAGTTGAGAATGACAACCTGCTGCACAGCGATCCTGGAACCATCACCTTCGCCGGCGGCCAGAATCCCATCAAGCACGTGATCTACATCATCAAAGAGAACCGCACCTATGACCAGATTCTCGGCGATCTGAGATCTGGCGACCTGAAGGTTGGGGACGGTGATCCCTCGCTCACCATGTACGGCGCCGACATCACTCCTAACGAGCACAAGCTGGCGCTGCAATTCGGCGTGCTCGACAATTTTTACGACAGCGGGGAGGTTTCCGGCGACGGACATCTCTGGTCGACCGCCGCGATTACTTCGGATTACAACGAAAAAACCTGGCAGATCGCCTACCGCGGTAAGGAACGCACCTACGATTTCCAGGGGCAGAACGCCGACGAATATCCGCTGGAACACAATCTGCCCGACGTAGACGATCCTTCCACCGGATTTCTCTGGGACAATCTCGCGCGCAATCACGTCAGTTTTCGCGACTATGGCGAATTCGTGAACGCAGAGTGGTGCAACGAGAAAGTCAAGGCCGCCAGTCCGAAGCAGGGAACTCCGTCGGGACAGGAGGCGCGTTGTCCGCGAACGGTACTCAATCAAGGCGATGCGCTTCCGCCGAATGTTGGCGATCCGCATGCCGGGCCGAGCCCGTGGCCTTGGGCCGTTCCGCTGTTCAGCGGAGTGAAGCCGACCAAGGCCGTGCTGCGCGACCACTTCGATCCGCTCTTTCCCGATTTCAATACCGACTATCCCGATCAGCTCCGCGCTGACGAATTTCTGAATGAATTCGGCGCCTACGTTCGCGCCCGCGACGCGCATGAGGGCCCGGACTTTGAGATGCCCGCATTCGTGCTGCTGTATTTGCCCGACGACCACACCGGCGGCACGCGTCCTAATCTGCCGCGCCCTGCTGCCTCGGTCGCTGATAACGATCTGGCGCTGGGCCGCGTGGTCGATGCGGTTTCGCACAGCGGATACTGGGACGACACTGCCATCTTTGTGTTGGAAGACGACGCGCAGGATGGCGCCGACCATGTCGACGCGCACCGCTCCATCGCATTCGTGATCAGCAAATATTCGCCAGGGTCTTATTCAGGAAGCTCGGCGCAGCCCTATGTCGAGCACGGCTTCTATACGACCGTGAATGTGGTCCACACTATGGAGACGCTGCTCGGCCTTCCGCCCATGAATCAGAACGACGCCTATGCCCCGCTGATGGGCCGGCTGTTTTCTGGACCGGGCGATCAACCGGCCTACAAGGCGGACTATCGCAATCTGAAGAACGGTCTGATTTACGAAAGGAACCGGCGCGAAGCGCCAGGGGCGAAGCTCTCGTCGAAGATGGACTTCTCGCGTCCTGACGCAAACAGCGCGGCCCGCTTGAATCACGTGCTGTGGCTGGATCAGAAAGGTTCGCAGCCTATGCCAGCGGCAAAGCACAGGGTGTTTCCGGCAGGCGGCGGGGAATAGATCGCGGATCGGACCTACGGCACCGATATTCTATAGAATGCTATTGACACTATATGTATTCTATTGTATAGTCCGTCGCTAGGAGGTACCTGTTATGAAGCTTTCGGACACAATCAGGGCCCACGGCCGCGAAAAGTACGTTCTGCCCGCCCGTGAGAAGAGAGTGGAGCGCTTTTCTATTCGTGCCGGTGATGTGGTGAAAGAGATGGGAATCTCAACCAGTCGGGTTCCCGCAGTTTGCAGCGCTCTGAAAACGCACCAATTCTTGCGAGAAAACGAATTGCGGCTGGTCCAGGCCACAGGTCCCAAATCTGGGCAGACCACAACCGTGACCTACACCTACGAGTTCGCCAATTCCGGGGCAGGCGCGCAGTCGGAGGACGCCTGGTCGAAGCTGCGCGGGGCGTTGAAGGACGTTTTCGCAGAACTGGGAGGTGGTGAGGCCTATCTTCGAGCGGAGCGCAACAATTTCTTCGGCCCAGAGAGCAGCAAGTGAGCCGCATTTATTGGGACACGATGCTGTTCATTTATTGGCTTGAGGATAATCCGCAGTATGCCAGACGCGTTACCGCAATTCAATCGCGGATGAAGGAGCGCCGCGACCGGTTGCTTACCAGCGCTTTCACTTTTGGGGAAGTCTTGGCGGGGGTCTACCGCAGGCGCGATGCGCAGCGGGCGGAAGAAGTTCGCGGGCTCCTGAAGGGGGTTGTCGCCGAGGTTTTGCCATTCGATCTGGATACGGCAGACCATTACGCGCGAATCCGAGCTGCGTTCGGAGTCTCCCCGGCGGATGCCATGCACTTAGCCGCGGCTGCGCATGCCGGCACAGACCTGTTCTTAACCAACGATAACAGGCTGATCGGCAAGTTCGTGCCCGGAATTCAATTTATCGCATCGCTGAACCACAATATCCTCTAGCGCTCCTTTGGCCGGTCATTTATTTCAGGCTCACCGACTCCTTCAGCGGCAAGCTTTGCGACGAACCGCCCACCATGAATCCGTAGTCTCCCGGAATCAGCTGCCAAGCGTCTTTCTCAACGTTGAAGATGGAGAGATACTTCGGGTCCACGTCGACGGAAACTTCTTTACTCTCTCCGGCGTTGAGCTTGACCTTACTGAAGCCCACCAGCCGTTTCGGAGGCTCGGCGGCTGCGGCTGGAAGGGAAGCATACACTTCCGCAACTTCCGCACCAGCGCGGTTGCCGGTGTTCGTGACTGTGAAAGTCACACGCGGATTCTTTCCCTGCGTCACCTTTAGATTCGAGTAGGAGTAAGTCGTGTAGGACAGGCCGTAGCCGAAGGGGAACAGCACTGGCTTGTTTTCGGCGTCGTACCACTTGTAGCCGACTTTCACGCCTTCGTCGTAGGTGACCTGGAACGGCGGCAAGCCCCCGGCGATCCGCTTCCAGCCCTGCCGGTCGGCGTCCGTGGTGACCTTAGGAGGTTTCACGAGCGTGGGATGGGGCAATTCGGCTTCGCTCTTGGGAAACGTGATGGGCAGCTTGGCGCTGGGGTTCACGTCTCCGAAAATAATATTGGCCACGGCTTCGGCCCCGCGGCTGCCGGCAAACCAGGCTTCCACAATGCCGCTGACCTGATCGGCCCAGGGCATGGTGACGGCCGTGCCGGTTTCGAGGACGACGACCGTATGCGGATTCGCCGCCGCGACCTTCGCGATCAGTTCATCCTGATTGTCGGGAAGAGACAGGCTATCCAGGTCCATCCCTTCGCTCTCCCACTCATACGCGAAAATGATGGCCACATCTGCGTTCTTGGCGAGAGCCGCGGCGGCCGCGGGATCTGCGCCGGAATCAAACTGAACGTTCGCTGCGGGGGCCTTGGCGCGAATCGACTTCAACGGCGAAGTGGGAAACCAGATGTGGTCTTGCCAGTGCGTGTTGCCCTTGCCCGGAGGCATGATGGCGTTTCCGCCGGGAGGATCGACCTGCGCTGAACCGCCGCCGGAAATCATGCCCACGTCGGCGTGCGGCCCGATTACTGCAATGCTGTGGATCTTAGAGGCGTCGAGCGGAAGCTGCGCGTTAGCATTCTTCAGCAGCACCATACTTTGTTCAGCGATCCGCTGCGCCACTTCAAATCCGCCCACCACGTCGACCACACTCTTCAGTGGAGGATCGTCGACCACGCCGGTGGCGAACATCCCGCGCAGGATGCGATGCACGTGGTCATCGAGTTCTGTTGCCGGCACCTTGCCTGACTCGACCGCTTTCTTGAAATCGTCACCGTAGAAAATTTCGCCCGGCTCCTCATGATCGAGCCCGGCGGCCGAGGCTTTCTCGATGCTGTGCGTGCCGCCCCAGTCGGAGAGCACAAAGCCCTTGAAGTTCCAGTCTTTCTTCAGGACATCGGTAAGCAGGTATTTGTTTTCGCAGGCATAGTCGCCATTGACGCGGTTGTAGGAGCACATCACCGCGGCCGCGTCTGATTCCTGCAATCCAATTTCAAACGCCAGCAGATCGCTCTCTCGCGCCGCCCGCCGGTCGATGTTGATGTTGACGGCGTTGCGACCGCTCTCCTGATCGTTGAGCGCGTAATGTTTGATGTCGCCGATCACGTGCTGCGCCTGCAGCCCCTTCATCACCGCTCCCACCATCTTTCCTGCCAGCACCGGATCCTCGCCCAGATATTCGAAAGTGCGGCCGTTGCGCGGCTCGCGGGTGAGATTAGTGCCTCCGCCAAGAGTCATGTTGTAGCCCTGGGCGCGCAGTTCGCGGCCGATCAGCGCTCCGTATGCATAGCCGGCCTCGAGGTCCCAACTCGCGGCGCCCGCCACGTCCGCGGGCAGGGCGGTCGAGTAGCGGCCATTCTCGCCGCTGCTCCGCACTCCGTAGGCCGCATCCGACATCTGAATGGCGGGAATGCCCAGGCGCGGAATGCCCGGGACATATCCGGCTCCGCCATTGGAATGCACGGCCAACGGGCTCATGAGGCTGAGGCCGGCCATGCCTGTTCCGTGCAGCATGTTGATCTTCTCGTCGATCGTCATCTCTTTGACGACCATCGACGCACGCTCGTCGGGAGAGAGGCTGGGATTCGACCAGGGATGGAATTCACCGCTCTGGGCCCTCGCGGACAGAGCAACACTCAGAGTCATCACCGAGACAGTGAGAAATCGATTTAGCAGGGGACTTTTTTGCAGGGGCATTCTGTTTTCCTCGAACGAATCTGGTTACCAAATCGTTTATGTTACGCCTTTTTGTGAAATTGGGGCCGGTTAATTTCGCTGTTATTTCTCTGTCTACTGGCCGTTTGTATAGCGAACAAAAAGAGAATACGCTCCGCGGGGCGTCGTCACTTGGCCTACCCCGGCTGCCCCTTTACACTAGAAGAGTGAAGATTGCGCTGGGCCAAATCAATCCCACGGTCGGAGATTTCTCCGGCAACGCGTCCAAGATTGTGGATTTTTCCCGGCGCGCCCAGGCCGCCGGCGCCGGGCTCATTCTATTTCCCGAGTTATCCGTGTGCGGCTATCCGCCGCGCGATCTGGTCGAGCGCCCTTCGTTTGTCGTCCGTAATCGGGAGACGGTCGAACGCATCGCCGCTGAAACCCGCGGAATCGCCGTGATCTGCGGGCTGGTCACGCCCGCCCACTCCGATACCGGCAAGGCCGTCATGAACTCCGCGGCGTGGCTGGTGGACGGCAAGGTCGCGTTCGTCCAGTCGAAAATGCTGCTGCCCACCTACGACGTCTTCGACGAGATGCGGAACTTCGCGCCGGCCAAGAGTCAGGACCTCTATTCTTTCTGCGGCAATCGCATGGCGCTGACCATTTGTGAAGACGCGTGGAACGACAAGCGCTTCTGGCACAAGCAGCTCTATACCGTCGATCCTGTGGAGTCGCTGATTCAGGCGGGCGGGAACTTCGTGCTGAATATTTCGGCCTCCCCGTTTTGGATTGGCAAGCGCGAACTGCGCCGGGACATGCTGGCTAGCATCGCCCGCCAGCATAAGGTCCCGGTCGTGCTGGTGAACCAGGTGGGCGGCAACGATAGTCTGGTGTTTGACGGTTCCAGCCTGGTGCTCAACGGTGAGGGAAAAGTCATTGCGCAGGGCCGGTCGTTCGAAGAGGATCTCATTTACTTTGACTCGCAAAGCTTGTCCGGCGAAATGCACGAGCAAGTCGCCGGGGACGAAGCCAGCGTGTATTCCGCTCTGGTGCTGGGCACTCGCGACTACATGCGGAAATGCGGATTCCGCAAAGCGATCATCGGTCTGAGCGGCGGCATTGACTCTGCCCTTACCGCGGTCGTCGCCGCCGATGCGGTGGGGCCCGAAAACGTGATTGGTGTGGGCATGCCGGGGCCCTACTCGTCGCAAGGTTCTATCGATGACGCTCGCGCTTTGGCTAGGAACCTTGGCATTCGTTTCGAGTTGCTCTCCATCCAACCCGCGTACGAGGCGTATCGCTGCACGTTGCAACCAGTTTTTTCCGGGCAGAAAGAAGATGTTACGGAAGAGAATATTCAGGCACGGGCGCGGGGTACGTTATTGATGGCGCTGTCGAACAAGTTTGGCGCCATCGTGCTCTCGACCGGCAACAAGAGCGAACTGGGCGTGGGCTACTGCACGCTCTATGGCGACATGGTGGGGGGCCTGGCGGTGATTTCCGACGTGCCCAAAACATTGGTATACCACCTCAGCGAGTATGTGAACTCTCGCCGTGCAGTCATACCCCGGGCGACGCTGGAGAAGCCGCCTTCGGCGGAGTTGCGGCCGAATCAGAGAGACAGCGATTCGCTGCCGCCCTACGAAGTTCTCGATGCCATCCTCGATGATTACGTCGAGGACTCGCATCCCGCGGAGCAGATCGCCGCGGATCGTGGCTTTGACATTGAAGTGGTGCGGCGAGTGATCCGCATGGTCGACCGCAGCGAGTACAAGCGTCAACAGGCCGCGCCCGGTCTCAAGATTTCTCCGAAGGCCTTCGGATACGGGCGCCGGATCCCGATTGCAGCCAAGAGTGAGGCTTGAATCTGTGATTTGCAGTATTCTGATACTTCGCTTTCCTAAAACCCGAACTTGAAACCGAAAGGAACCCATGCGCAGTTTTCTAAACTCGATCGGCATTTTTCTGATGGCGGTCAGCCTAGCCGCAGCCCAGAGCCCAGCCCAGACTCCAGCAAAGACCACGCCCGCCAAGTCCGGCCAAGCCAAGCCCGCGGAAAAGCTGGGAACGCATGCCACTCCCGACCTGCCATCGGAAGCCACCGTCGACTCGTTCCTGCATGAGACATTTGGCTATCAACCGGATTTGACGTGGAAGATTTCGAGCATCGAGCCTGCCCCGGTCGAAGGACTGGCGGAGGTCAATGTGATTCTGGCCAGCCCGCAGGGCCAGCAGGCGAGCCGCTTCTACGTTGCTCCTGACGGCCAGCACGCCGTGGTTGGCGAAATCATTCCTTTCGGTGCCCGGCCGTTTGACCCGGCGAAGAAGTTACTGGAGAAGGGAATCACGGGCC
This sequence comes from Candidatus Sulfotelmatobacter sp., assembly GCA_052148475.1. GTDB lineage: Bacteria > Acidobacteriota > Terriglobia > Terriglobales > Acidobacteriaceae > Sulfotelmatobacter. Next base: position 73,323 of record JBKQID010000057.1, read on the forward strand.
CGGCGCGCGGCCCCAAGGATGCGGCGGTCACGATTGTCGAATTCGGCGATTTGCAGTGTCCCGCCTGCAAAGCGGCACAGCCCACCATTGAAGCTCTGGTGGCCGCCGAGCCCACGGCGCGTTTTGTGTTCCAGAATTTTCCTCTGGCGGAGATGCACAACTGGGCGACGAAAGGCGCTGCATACGCGGACTGCGTCGGCCTCGCTTCCAACGATGCCTTCTGGAAATTTGTTGCGAAGACCTATGAGACCCAGGCGGACATTACGGCCGCAACCGCGGATGAGAAGTTGACCGCTCTGGCCGATGGCGCCGGGGTCAAGGGAGCTGACATTGCGGCCTGCGCCGCCAAGCCTGAGACCAAGGCGCATGTCGATGCCTCGCTTGCACTGGGAAAGTCGGTGGACGTTACTGGCACGCCGACGCTGTATATCAACGGACGTAAGATCGGAAGCGTGGATGCGCGCAATGCCGATCTGTATAAGGCTTTGGTCGAGTTTGCGGCGAAAGAAGCCAAATAGGCGAAGGGGTCTCAGTTGCACTGCACGCGAGATCCCTCACTTCGCCTGAAGAGCGGCTCCGTTCGGGATGACGCCCCCGTGTAGACGACAGCGCGAACTTTAAAATTCAGCCACTACTATGGAATCGAAGCGCTGGACCCGAGGGCTGTGTTTTGTCTATTTCTCGCCGATCAATTTTTTCGCCGATCATTTCTCGGTGACCAGGATTTCCTGCGTGGCCGAATGAATGTTGGCGAGCACGTGCGGGGTAATGACGATCATCAGTTCGTCGCTGTCCGATTCTTTCGTGTTATTCACCATGGCCTGATTCAGGCCTGGCAGGAACCCGAACCCGGGGATCCCAGTCAGAGCGAGGGTGTCGGTCTTCGAGACTTCTCCGGCGATAACGGCCGGTTCGCCGTCCTTCAGGTTGATGGTGCCCTGGTACTCGCGGTTCGAGATGACTGGAACCCCGTTGCTCGAAGCCCCGGTGAGTGAGCGCACCTGCAGTTCGAGGTGCAGGCTGACCGAGCCATCGCCTTGCACGGTGGGCTTGGCATTCATGTTCAACCCGAGGTCTTCGTAGCTAACCGAAGGAAATGGTGGAACATAGGACTGGTTCCCCAGAACGGCTGAAATCTGCGGCGAGTTATAAATCGGCGCGTAGCTCGCATTCTGAATTGGATACTTCTCTCCCAGATGCAACTTGGCTTCGTCTCCCTGGCTGGCGCGAAGGGCCACGCTCGAAAGATTGCGCACCCACGATTCGTTGACGGAGAGTGCGGTGGTGAGCTGGTCCAGACTTAATCCGCTGAAGGTGAGACCGCCGCCGAAGGTGGCCAGCGGCTGGCTGAAAATGGAACTCGCCTGTCCGCCCAGTTGCGCCAACAGTCCGGACAAGCCCGTAGTGCCGGCCTGGTTGATGCCGCCGGAGGAGATCAGCTGGTTGATGAGCTGCTGAATGTTTTGCCCTCCAGCCGCCGCCAGAAGCGCCGCCGCCGGAATGTTGTACAGGTTGAAAGTGTTGGGGACGTGCACTCCGATGTTGCGCGTGAGTTGGTGGTCGATCTGCAATACCTGGACGTTGAGCATGACCTGCGGCCGCTGGTTGGCAAGTTGGTCCAGAAGTTTGCCGCAAACCTCGACCATGGGTGCAGGGCCGCGCACTTCCAGCGTATCTGCATTCTGTCCCGCGGCGACGAATTTCAGCTCCAACACGCTCTTTATCAAGTTGACAAGTTCCTGCACTTCCTGGGGAGTGGAATGCGGCGGCAGCACGAAAGTCCGCAGAGCCATGCGGTCGAACTGCTTGTGATTGAGGTCATTATCCTCGGCGACGAATATCTGGCGCGGGCCGAGCGGCGTCCACATACTCTTACTGACTCGGCACGCCAACCTAAGGGCGGTTGGGAAATCGACGTCATCGACGTTGAACCGCACCTGACGCGGCTTCATTGAATCGTCGAACTGCACCGAGACTCCGTAGGCCGCGGCCAACCCGGCAAACAGCCCGGGAACGTCCCCGCTGTAATGGAAAGTGGCCCGGCCGTCGGCGGGCTCAAGGTGGATCTCGCTGGAATCCACGGTGCTGGCGGGCACAGCCCAATGCAGGGCCGCCGGCGCCATTTCGCGGTTGGCTTCTTCCAGGCGCGCGCGCGCGAACTCGTTCTCCGCATCGAGGTCGAGCGCGGCACGAAATTCCGCCGCCGCCTTAGCGTGCGCGTTTTCAAGTAGTAATTCGTTTCCCCGCTGCACGTGGTTGAAGCCCAGTTCTGCTTTCACCACTTCGCGGGCTGTCAGATACTGCGGATCCTGCGGCACCAGGCGGGATGCCTTGTCGAATCGATCAAGCGCCTCCTGCAGGCGCCGCTGCTGCTCCAGTTGCACTCCGTCGCGGAAGGCGGAGCGGGCTTCTTTCTTCTCTTTCTTGGTGGCCAGACAGTTGACCCCGCCGGGAAGTCCGTTCGCGCACAAAACGGGAGGCGCGGAGGCAGAATCATCAGCGGCGAACGCGGACAGAGCCAGGTTCGCCGTTAGAAGTCCCGCTGCGAGAATGAACGATGTTCGCCGCATCTTTTGTGGTCTGACTCTAGCCATCTGATTCTAGCCTGCTTTCAGGAGGTTCGGGAGGCGCCAGGGGGACTCGTACCTTTGGGTGCAACGGCCTTCACACCGGCTACTAGGCAAGTGTTCGGGAAACCAACGTACGTCAAAGGAACGTCGGCACTCGGCTGTCTTGCGTTGCCGGGGCCGGAAGGCTTGAACAGCGCGGTACACTTAAGGGAATGGCAGTTGCTAGCAGTTGCTAATGGTAGCTTCAAGCTTTGGCAACGCGTCGCGAAGCCTGCGCATCCGTAAGGAATGGATTGATATAGTTCCTGCCCAAAGATTCCGACAATCTCCGCATGGAGTCGAGGTGGCAACATGACCAAACGGTCGATTCTCACGCTCATCCTGGTTCTCACTTTCGGCCTTACCAACATCAGTTGCGGAAGTGGAAATCATTTGGTTTCCATCGCGGTTACCCCGAATCCTGCGAGCCTCAGCGCCCCAGAAACGCTTCAACTCAAGGCCATCGGCACCTATAGCAACGGCGCAACCGTGGTGCTTAACTCCGCCAACTGGGCACTCTCAGATCAGGTCCCGTGGATCACATTGAACAACAGTGGTTTAGTGACCTGTTCAATTGGGGGTGGCCCGGCGTACGGAGCTCCCACAGTGACGGCGTCCTTCGCAGGTCTGTCGGGGAGTGCGCAGCTCGTATGCACGGGTCCTGGCGTATAAACGATTCGCAAAGCAATGAAGCGGGGTCAGGCCGCGGAAGAGACTTGCATCCGGCAAGGCTGCTGGCGTTCAACTCAGCATCAGCCGTTCGATGGTTCGCGCCTTGCCGGTGTGATCGTCGCAATCGATGACCACGGCGCACAGCCGCGCATCGCCCGTGGCCGGTTCGAAGCGCACCGGCATGCCGTTCAGGAACTTGCCCACCACCAGTTCCTTCTTCACCCCGATCACGCCGTCGTAGGGCCCGGTCATACCCACATCGGTCACGTAGGCAGTTCCGTTGGGGAGCACGCGCTCGTCCGCCGTGGGCACATGGGTGTGCGTGCCCACTACCGCCGTCACGCGGCCGTCCAGATACCAGCCGAGTGAAATCTTTTCGGATGTGGCCTCGGCGTGGATATCGACCAGAATCACTTTGGCCTGAATCTTTTCGAGCAGCCGGTCGGCGGTGCGAAACGGATCATCATTCGAGGCCATGAACACGCGCCCTTGCAGGTTGATCACCGCGTAGGGAACTTTCCCCTTCACCCCCTCATACACGCCGGAGCCCGGCATATCTGCGGGATAATTCGCGGGACGCAGCACGCGTCGCGCCGGGCCATGTCCATTGCCCTCCACCATCTGAAAGTAGTCGATGATTTCGCGTTTGTCCCAGACGTGGTTCCCGGTCGTGATCACGTCGATGTTCAGCTCGAACAGCTCTTCGGCCAACGCCGGCGTGATGCCAAAGCCCGCCGCCGAATTCTCCCCATTGGCGATGATCAGATTGATCGCGTGATCGCGAACGATCCCGGGCAGCCGGTCTTTGACGATGTTCCGCCCCGGCCGTCCAAAAATGTCGCCGATAAAAAGAATTCGCATGGGATGAAGACTGAAATTCGATGGTACCACGGTCCGCGGGACACGCCGGTTAGGGCTTCGACGCCAGGCTGCGACTCCGGTTAGGGACCAATCTAAGCGGTCGTTCTGGGGATTCTGTCGCGGGGATCAGTGCGGAAGCTTGGGCAGGTCGGCGCGCGCGAGTACCAATCCCCACGCGTCGAGCACGTAGACATCCGTCCACTGAGTGCCTTGCTTCTGGCGGGCGGATGCGTCAGCGAGGGTGAACCTGACTGTGGTGCGGGGCGAGGTGCAGCCGGTCAGTTGATGCGCGTCAGAGTCCGATCCCGCCGGATCGGGCAAGCGCTCCGGATGCGCCGCCGCAGCGTCGGAAGAGCCGGCGTGCAGCACCACCTCGACGGCGCCCGCGAGGTTCTGACAGCGCATCGGGATCTGTAGCTGCCATTCTTTTGCGCCCGTTTTTTTCACCGTCGGCTCTTCGGCAAACACGATTACCGGCGGATTTCCGCCCGGCGATGCATACCATTCCGGCCACAGATGCTCAAATTCTATGCTGGCCGTGAGGTAAGCCTGACGCAACTCGCGGTCGCGCTCCTCCCAGCAGGGATGCATGGCATACAGCGACGCGCTCTTTTTGCTCACCCCCAGACCGACTCCCTGTGCATGCAACAGATGGTGCAGGGCAGGGACGAAGTCGGGATGGTAGCCGGCACGGGCCATCAGCATCAGGCCCTCGAGATCGGCTTGCAGTTCCAAGGTGCGGCAGAAGCGGCCCATATCGGCGCTGGCCTTCTCCGAGTTTTCCCAGGAAGCCGAAGGCATGCCGGGATCGCCCAGCACGATGGCGCCAGCCCCGCCGCTTTCCAGATGCTGCTGGTACAGGTAGCGCCGGGCCCAGTCGCGGCGGACAATGTGCGCGATCTCGTGCGACAAAATGGCGGCCCACAGTCCGGTGCTGGCTCCGGCAAGTCGCGCCAGACCGCTTTCCACATAGACGGTTCCATCGGGCGACGAGTAGGCGTTGAGATTGTTGTCCTCGACGATGCGCAGCTCCCACGCGAACTTGTTCTGCGCAAATCTGGCGTGCGATGGCCCAGCCACCTGCTGCACCAGCCGGTCGAAAACGCGGCCGCCCGTAGCATAACGCCCGGCAGCTGCCACGCTCTGCTCTATCAATTGCGGCCGCAGTCGCGCCGCGGTTTTCATGTCGAGATCAAAACCAGTGGGAACTTCAGTGACGTCGAGTGACTGCTGACTCGTTGCTGGAACGGCTCCCAGCCAACTCAGCAGGATCGCGAGGAGGAAACAAGCGGGTTTGGTCGCTCCAGCTGCCACGGGGCTCCTCCGCGGACATTGCTCTTTACTCTTACTTGAATTATGCGCTCTCCGCAGAGGTGCGACGAACAAATATTCGACTGAGCGTGGTTCGCTCGTCAGTTTTGGGATGCGAGTTCCGCCGTCCTCAGAAAGTCGTAATTTCCCTCGGGATTCAATTTCAAATTCTTCACCCGGCGGGTGTGGACCAGGACATTGTCGAAATACCACAGATCGATATAAGGCAGGTCCTCGGCCAGGATGCTTTGCACCTCGGCATAGAATGGCTTGCGCACACCAGGATCGATGGCGCGGCGGGCTTGAGCAATCAACGCATCCAGCTTTGGGTTGGAGTAAAACCCGCGATTGGCGCCGTTCGGCGGAAACCTTGCCGAGTCAAACGCATACTCGAAAATGTCAGGATCTTCGTTCCCCCCGATCCAGCGCAGCGAATACACCTGAAAGGCGCCCTGCTGCACGTCGTCAAAAAAAGTCGCGAATTCGAAGCTGCGGATATCGAGCGCAATTCCCGCCTCGCGCAACTGTTGCTGCATCACGGCCACCATCAGGCGGGTATTCTCGTCGGTCGAGGTCTTCATGGTGAGGTGAAAGCGGACGCCCTTCACCGCGGGATAGCCCGCCGCGTCAAGCAAATGCCGGGCCTTGTCGAGATCGTGATCGTAGCTGGGCACGCTTCCGTTGTAGGCCCAACTCTGCGGAGGAAGAATACTGCGCGCCGGGCGCGCCTGCCCGCGCCACAAGTAGTCGATCATGGGCTGCCGGTCCAGGGCATAGGCGATGGCCTGGCGAACCCGCGAATCTTTCAGAATCGGATCGCGCAGGTTGAATCCCATGTACCCTAGCCGCGTGCCCGGTCCGTGCTCCACCTCGAGATTCGGTTCGCGTGTCAGGGTTAACACGGTGTCGGGCGTGAGCGAATTAATATCGACATCGCCGCTGCCCTTGCGCAATTCGAGAGCCCGCGTGGTCGCGTCGGGAACAACCGCAAAGCGCACGCGCGCCAGCCGGGCACGCTCGCCCCAGTAATTGTCGTTGCGTTCAACGATCACCTCCCGGTCGGTTTCCTGGCTAACGAACTTGAAGGCACCGGAACCAATGGGATGCAGCGTTATTTCCTCGCCGGTGCCGAATGGAACAATTCCAATGGCCCCGTCCGATAGGTTCCACAACAACGTGGCGTCCTGCTCCTTCATATGGAAGACCACGGTGACGTCGTCAGGCGCGTCGATGTGGTCGACGAAGCGATACACCGCCGCCTTGGTGCTGCGAATCTTGCCCTGCAGCAGCGAGTCGAACGTCCACTTCACATCGCGCGCGGTCAGGGCACGACCGTCGTGAAACTTGACTCCGCGATGAAGATGAAAAATATAGGTTAGCGGATCGGGGATCTCCCAGCGCTCGGCCAGGCCGGGCGCCACATTCAGGTCGTCGCCGCGCGACAGCAGATCGTCGAAAATCAGGCTGTCGATGCGTTCCGACTGCGCGTCAAGTCCCACCCGCGGATCAAGATTCGTCGGGCTCGATTCGATGATCATGACTAGCGTGTTGGGATCGGGCTTCGCCGAGCAGGAAGAGAGCGGCAAGATCGCGGCGAGCAGGCAGAGTAATGCGAGAGCTTCACGTGCGAACCGACGCCGGACCTCAGACCTCGGACTTTGGGCGCCAAGGTCTGAGGTCTGAGGTCCAAGGTCTGCGGTCGTCGTCTTATTCTTGTTCTTGCGCATACGAGATTTTTCCCAGCACCGCCGCTCGCTTCGCCCCGGTCGCCGAGGGTACATTCGACGACCGCTGGTGCCAGGTTTCATAAGCCAGCACGGCGAACGCTACCGCCTCTTTCGCCTCCGAGGGCAGGCCGAATTCGTCGGAGAATCGCAAAAGAACTCCCAGCGGCGCAAGACTCTCTGCCAGCATGTTGACCAGCGCGGCATTTCGAACGCCGCCCCCGGAGAGAATCATTTCCCGAAAAGAATGATTCGCAGCCGTGCCGGATTTGTCCGTCACAAATCGCCGCACCGCCTCCGCGATCGACCGCGCGGTCAACGCGGTCGCTGTCGCCACGATGTCTGGTTTCAGGGCGGTTCCACATTCGCGCAAGAACTCGCGGACAAACTCCCGTCCGAATTCCTCGCGTCCGGCGGTCTTCGGAGGTTTTGCCCGGAAAAACTTGCGCCGCAGCATCTGCGCAACTAGGGATTCCAGCACCTTTCCAGAGGCGGCGATCTTTCCGCCGCGATCAAACGCCCGCCCAAATAAAGTTTCTGTGACCGCGTCGATCACCATATTCCCCGGCCCGGTGTCGAAGGCGAACACGCGGCGAGCGTCAGCCCCGGCGGGAATCGCCGTAAGATTTGCAATGCCGCCAATGTTCTGCACGATGCGCCCAATCTTCGGATCACGGAATAGTAAATAGTCGAGATAGGGAACCAAGGGCGCGCCCTTGCCGCCGGCGGCCAAGTCTGCCGGACGAAAATCCGAGACTACGGGAACTCCGACACGCGCTGCGATGACGGCAGCCTCTCCCATCTGCCAGGTCGCCGCCACTCTTCGTCCCAGATACGGCTGTGGTTCGCCCTGATGGTACAGGGTTTGACCATGGCAGCCGACCAGATCAGCCTTCATTCGGAATTGCCGTTCGGTCGCCCGTACCGCGTCAGCGTACAACTCTCCCAACAAAAAATTAAGCCGCGCCAGATCGGCCACGCGTGCTTGTTCCGCATTCATCGCCGACAGCACAGCCGCGCGCACCTTGGCAGGATAGGAGTATTCCGCATGCCCCAGCAGCTCGATCGTGTGGCCAAGGCTCGTGTGGCCGCGGGCGACTCGCCCGCGAAGTCTCAGCGCTCCAGCAGGTCTTTGCCGAGAGCCCGAGTCGCGCCTTTCGCCGATGCGCACCAGCGCAACGTTAATCCCGTCGGCGGAGGTCCCGCTCATCACTCCGGCAACAATCATCGCCTGCTTGGTATTGCTCATGAGCGCGCCCGCCGCTTGTCGGCTGCCCGGCTGAACGGTTCCAGGCGCACCTGCTCCCCAAATTCCCACAACCGCCGCGACAACTGCTCGACCATCGCCGCCGTTGGAGCGCGGGTGGCGCGGACACTCCTATTCCCGCTCAGCATTCTCGCGGATTTCTTTTTGAATGCCGTTACGCTCCGCGCCGCTTCCGCCACGCGACGCGCAAAATTCGCATCGCGTTCCACGGTCTTGATCAACGCTTCGTGGGCCTGAAGAATGTGATCCTCCCGGTGGCAGATCAGGCAGAGGTCGCCGCCCGCCCGCACAAACTCCACCGCAGCGTCGGCGATCGGCGCCGCCGACAGCACTCCGCCCATCTCCAGATCGTCTGACACCACCAGATTCCGGTAACCGATGCGCTTGCGCAGGATGTCCGTAATCCACCGCTTCGAAAGCGACGCCGGAGTTCGATCGCCCGTGACCTGGGGATACGCCGCGTGCGAAATCATGACCAGCGGCAGTTGCCGGCGCAGCGCGCGGTAGGGAAGCAGATCCTCGACCCACATTCGCTGCAGCGTTTTTTCAATCAGCGGCAGTTCGTGATGGGTGTCAAGCTTGCCCTCGCCAAGGCCAGGAAAATGCTTGCCGCATCCGAGGACATTCGCGTCGCGTAGGCCGGCAAGAAATTCACACGCGTAGGCTGAGGTTGCGTTCGGATCGGCCGACACCGCCCGCGAGCCCAGCACGCTGCGTGACGCTGCAAACGCCAGATCCAGCACGGGCGCGAAGTCTACGTTGAATCCGAGTGCGCGACAGTTGGCTCCGATGATTTCCCCGTGCCCGCGAAAGAGGGCGCGCTCCCCGGTTGCGAACACGTCCGCGACCGAAGGCGCTGCTCCCAGCGCATCGCGAAATCGATCGACCGTGCCGCCCTCCAGATCAACGCAGGTAAACAGCGGCGCGGCGACACATTTCTGGCATTCGCGTAGCAGCCGCCAGGTCTGTTCTGGGCTCTTGATGTTCCGTGCGAACAGGATGACCCCCGCCGGTTGGAGCCGCGCCAGCAGGGAACTGAGGCGCGACGACATTTCCGTGCCGTCGAAGCCGACGATCAACAGTTGCCCAATGCCCTCGATAAAGCGAGCCTTGCGTGAAGCCATAATTGTTTTGCGACGACCTTCCTCTGTGTTGCCCGGTGTCCTCTGTGGTTAAATTTCTTTTTTCAGCTCCGCCAGCAAATTCAGTGCCTCCAGCGGTGTGATCCGGTTCAAATCGACTTCCCGTAACTTCTCCACTACCGGTTGCGACAACGGCGTGAAAATCGTCAACTGCGTCGGCGGAGGAGTTGCTCCCGGTGAAAGATGCGCGGTCGCCTGCTGTTCGGCGAACTCATGCTCCGCCAGCACCGCGCGCGCGCGCAGCACGACTTCGTTCGGCAGCCCCGCCAGCTTCGCCACTTCGATGCCGTAGCTTCGATCCGCCGCGCCCGGCTCGACTTTGCGCAAGAATACAATTCCGCCGCCAGTTTCTTTCACGGAAACATGGTAGTTCTTCACTCCCGAAAGCTGTTCGGCCAGTTCCGTGAGTTCGAAATAGTGCGTGGCGAACAAAGTCTTGGCCCGCACCCGAGCGTGCAGATATTCGACCGCAGCCCAGGCAATGGCCAGCCCGTCGTAAGTAGAAGTGCCGCGGCCCACTTCGTCCAATAGGATGAGCGACCGCGCCGTCGCCGTGTGCAGAATCGCTGCCGTCTCCGTCATCTCAACCATGAAAGTCGAGCGGCCCCGCGCGAGGTTGTCGCTCGCGCCAATGCGCGTGAACACCCGATCGACCACACTCAGCCGCGCCGACCGCGCCGGCACAAACGATCCCATCTGCGCCAGAATCACGATCAGCGCTGTCTGCCGCAGGTAGGTCGATTTGCCGCCCATGTTCGGCCCGGTCAGCAACATGATGTTGTGCGTGGTGCCGTTCAAATAAAGATCGTTGGGCACGAAGCGCTCGCTGCCTCCCGCCAGTTCCTGCTGCTCAATCACGGGATGCCGGCCTTCGATCACCTCAATCTCGTTGCTGTCGTCACCCTCCACAAAACTCGGTCGGCAATAATTGCGCAGAGCGGCAATGTGCGCCAATGACGCGAGCAGGTCCACTTCCGCCAGCGCCAGGGCAGACTGCCGGATTCGTTTGGCCTCGCCGGCAATCGCCGTGCGCAGCTCTGTAAAAAGCCGCCGCTCGATCTCGACAATCTTCTCCTGGGCGTCGAGAATCTTCGCCTCGTATTCTTTTAATTCCGGCGTCGTGAAGCGCTCGGCGCCCACCAGCGTCTGCTTGCGTTCATAATCCTGCGGAACCAAATGAAGGTTCGGTTTCGAAATCTCAAGGTAGTAGCCAAAAATGGAATTGAACTTCACTTTCAGGGAGGAAATTCCGGTGCGCCCGCGTTCCCGCTGCTCGATCTGGGCCAGCACCTGCTTGCTGTTGCGGGAGAGTTCCCGCAGTTCGTCCAGATCACTATCCACGGCGGCGGCGATCACGCCCCCGTCGGCAAAACTCAGGGGCGGCTCCGGCACGATAGCCTTTTCAATGCGTTCCCGCACGTCCCCGAGTTCGTCGAGCGACGCATGCAGCGTCTTCAGGCGCTGCGCAGCCAGCTTGCCAAGCGCAGTCCTGATGGCCGGAATTCTCCCTAGCGACGCCGCTAGCGCCAGGACGTCTCGAGGATTGGCGGTCTCAAGCGTGACGCGGCTGAGCAGTCGTTCGAGATCCAGTACGCCGTCGAGGGCGCGCCGCAACTCTTCCCGCGAGACCGTGTCTTTCACCCCGGCTTCCACGGCGTCGAGCCGGCCATGGATCTCACTCAGATCGAGCGACGGACGCAGCAGCCACGCGCGCAGCAGCCGTTTCCCCATCGGCGTCACCGCGGCGTCGATCGACCGGAACAGCGTGACGCCCGCGTCCGTGCCCGCAAACAGCGGTTCGGTCAATTCCAGATTGCGCACCGTGACCGCGTCCAGCACCAGGCAACTCTGGCGCTCGTACCAACCGATGCGGTCCACGTGATCGAGCGACCCGCGCTGCGTCGACCGCACGTAATAAAGGATGGCCCCAGCCGCGGCTGCGGCAGCTGTCCGCCCCGCCAATCCAAATCCTTCCAGCGACAGCACTCCAAAATGATTTTCGAGCAGGGGAAGCGCATGATCCGGGGCAAAGATCCAGTCCTCCAGCGGAGTCTCCGTGAACTTACTCAGAGAAGAACCACGTAGCGACGGACGCATTCGTCCGTCCGCGATCGAATGTGAATCCGAGCCCGCAAGGCCGGGCTGCTTTCCCGCGGCCTGTTCAAACAACGGCGCCGCCGAACCATACAGCAGTTCCCTGGGCCGCAATTGCTCCAACTCCTCCTGCACCCGCCGCATCGCACTCTCGCCCGAAAACTCTGTGGCCCGGAACTCGCCGGTAGACAGGTCCAAGGCCGCGAATCCGACCCGGTCTCCCGCCTGCGCCAGCGCTGCCAGAAAGTTATTCTCATCGGAGCCCAGCAACGAATCCGCCGCCGTCCCCGGCGTCATCACGCGGGTTACTTCCCGGCGAACAAGTTTCTTTCCCTCCAGTTTCTTTGCCTGCCGCGGGTCTTCCATCTGCTCGCAGATCGCCACTTTGAAGCCCTTGCGAATTAATTTCCCGATGTAACCCTCGGCCGCGTGATAGGGCACGCCACACATAGGAACCGCGATTCCTTTTTCTTTGTTCCGCGAGGTCAGCGTGATCTGTAACTCTTTCGCCGCCACGATGGCGTCGTCGAAGAAGAGCTCGTAGAAATCGCCCAGACGGAAAAACAAAAGCGCGGTGGGATGTTCTTTTTTGACCGCGGCATACTGGCGCATCAGCGGGGTGGACGGCTCGGTCATCTTCCTCGTCAGATCAGCTCGGCAGATCAGTTCGTCCATCAAGCTCGTCGGATCAGGCAGGGCTTCGGCGGATTATAACAAAGCGCGTCGCAGACCTTCTGCGGCATTTCTCATAGCTCGCCGGAAATGGCTCGCCGGAAAATTAGCGTAAACGATCGAGGTTGACGCCAGTTCTCTTCCGGTGTTCTCCTTGCCTTATGGAACTCCGCAAGGATCCCATCACACGCTCCTGGGTTATTACTGGCGATGATCCCGCTGAGAACGCGCCGCGCCCCGATTCTGCCTGCCGTTTTTGTTCCGAGTCCTCCGAACCGCTGCAGGTGATCGCGAAGTCGCCGAACACGCCCGGCGTTCCCTGGTCCGCGCGTTCGGTGGTGCATCCCACGCCGCTGTACCGCATCGAAGGCGAACCAGGTCGGCGCGGCGACGGGATTTACGACTGCATGCACTCCGTGGGCGCGCATGAGGTGCTGATCGAAAACCCGTGCCACGACCGGCATTTGTGGAACGCCAGCGACGATGAGATCGCGCACTTCCTGCGCGTGGCCGCCGAACGCATCCTCGACCTCAAGCGCGACCCGCGCATCAAGTACGTCAGCCTGTTCAAGGACTACGGTAAGAACGCGGGACAGGAATTCAGCCATCCCACGTCGCAGATCACCGCAACCATGTTTGTGCCTCGCCGCGTGCTCTACGAGTTGCGTGCCGGCCGCGAGTACTTCGTCAGCAAGGAACGCTGTGTCTTCTGCGACATCATTCAGCAGGAGGAGCGCCAGGCTGAGCGCGTTATCGAGGTCCGCGGCGATTATATTGCCCTCGGTCCGTACGCTCCTCGCGTGCCGTACGAAACCTGGATTATGCCGCGCTACCACGACTCCTCGTTCGAGCGTGCGGGATTGAATCGCCCCGGCCTGCGCACCAACCTGGCCGCGCTACTGCGCCGCACTTTACAACGCGTGCGCTCCGTCAGCGAGGACTTCCATCTGGTGCTGCACACCTCGCCCAGCAGCCTGCATCCTTCGAAGAATCTCGGCTACTGGAAGACCATTGACGACGACTACCACTGGCACATCGAGATTCTTCCGGTGGTGCAATCCAAAGCGCGGTCATATACGTTCAAAGAGGTCTACTATTCGCCGGTCAGTTCCGAGACCGCGGTAAAGCAATTGCGGGAGGCGAAGATTGATGGCTGAAGCTTGAGCTTGGGCGCAGAGATCGTTATCCTCAAAGGAACAGACTTCTCTGAAGGTTTTTCGATGCGCAGCCTCAATTCGCGATACTTCTGCCGCTTTCTAGCGTTCCTCGCAGCCATGCTGGCGACGCTGCCGGCAGCGCATGCTGCGCCTCAGGAGAATCCATCCGACGCCCCAGGGACGGTCTGCTCAAATCTGGGGCACTACATTTTCGTTGGCGGGACTGCGGGCTTTGATGCGCTCCGTGATGGCGATCAGGTCGCAGAGCTTCTCAAAACCGGTTACGTCGGGCTTTACGAGCACGGCAATGCGATCGCCGCCGCCGAGAGCCCTCCGAGCATCCTCAAGTCGATCGAGCTCGTGTTTCGCGGGACCGGACGGGGCCAGGCGGAACTGGGGCAGGTGGGCGCGAATTATTTCACGCTTCCGCCTAGCTATGGGTTCTATCAGGCGCAGTACATACAACATGGTCTCCATCCCTCAGAGGCCAATGTGAACACACCTTCTGATTCGGCAGCTCCGGGGCAATTGGCCAAAGACCTGAAGCTGTGGAGAGAATACGTGGACGCGGCCAAGACCGCGGGCCTTGAATCCGTGGCGCCGATCGTGGGTCCGAACGATCCGAGCGAACCAAAACTGGGCGAGGACGTCTTTGCGACCAATCCGTTCTATGCGCTGGAACGGGGCGAGGCGCTCTATGGCAAAGCCATCGCCTTCGACGTTCCGCCGAACTTCTTTCTGAACGGCGGCAGCGGGCCAGGCTACGAGAAATTTATTGTGCAGGCAATCCAATGGGGGAATGCGCATGGCCTGCGAACTACAGTGTTGCTTTCTCCTTACCCGTGGCCGGCGAATCCGGACGGCCAGCCGGAGACCTTCGATGAGTTCACGGGCAACAGTTTTAGTCACGATACCCAGGTGTTTGTGAACCGTCTGCTGGAAGAACATGCGGTTCCGTCGCAATGGGCGGTGGACAATTACGAAGATACTTATCCGCACGATGCAGGCGCCATGGTGCCCGAAACCGCGCGCAACACCACGACTGAGGTTGGCCTTTGGCTGGCCGGGAACGCTCCAGTCTTTGTGAATGAAAATGTGAATAAATATGTGAACAAGCATGTGAATCAGAAGGATGACAAAGAGAACAGTGACGGCGTGATTTGTTTCCCTCCGTCACTCACGGGACAAAACTTTGACCGCTAATATGACCGCTAAAGTGACCGGGCTGATTCCCCTCGCACCCGTCGCCAACGTGGAACGCTCAGTCGACTTCTACAAGCTGCTTGGCATGGAGATTCGTGGGAGTCTGCGGAATCCGTCGGGCGGACTGCAATGGGTTCACCTGGGTTGTGAGCAGGCGGACCTGATGTTGTCGCGCGCCTCCGAACCGCTCGGCGCCAGCCAGCGCGCTGTATTGTTTTATCTTTATTCGCCGGATCTGATTGCTCTGCGCGAGCATCTGTTGGCGAGCGGCGTGAAGGTCTCGCCTATCACGTATCCCGAGTACATGCCCAAGGGCGAGATCTGCGTGGACGACCCGGATGGCTATTGCCTGCTGATCGGGCAGGCGGGGTAAGTTTGGCCGGGCTTACTTTCGTGGCTGCTACAATCCCTGCCGTCAGGAGACCTGTCCCGTGAAGCTCTTCTTCTGTTGTGTGCTACTCCTCGCTGCCTGCCTGGCCCAGACTGCCGCGCCGTCTGCCGGCAAACAGAAAGTCCTGTGGCAAAAGCTCGAAGCCCAAGTTCAGGACGTCGACCAGCATCTCGACGGCGTCATGGGGGTGGCCATCGAAGACCTCGCCACCGGCGACCACTTCCTGCTGCACGAAGATGAAGTCTTTGCTCAAGCCAGTTCGATCAAGATCACCGTCCTTGCCGATCTTTATCTGCAGGCGCAGCAGGGAAAGCTCAAACTCACCGACCTCTACACGGTGCAGTCGTCCGATCTGGTTCCTGACAGCGACATCATGAACGGGCTCACGCCGGGCGTGACTCGCCTCACCCTACGCGATCTGGCGACGATGATGGTCGCGGTCAGCGACAATTCTGCCGCCAATGTGCTCATCGACCGCGTCGGCATGGCGAACGTCAACGTGATGCTCGACTCGCTCGGCCTGACTCACACCCGCCTGCGCCGCAAAATGATGGATCTCGAGGCCGCCAAGCAAGGCCGCGAAAACATCTCGACTCCACGCGAGATGATGACGTTGCTCGATGCCATCTATCACGGCAAGGTTTTGAATAAAGAATCCACCGCCGAGTTCTTCCGGATGCTGAGCACGAACAAAGATTCGTGGATTCCCCGCGGCCTGCCCGCCGATCTCAAAGTGGCCAACAAGCCCGGCTCACTTGAAGCGGTGCGCAACGACTCTGGCATCGTCTTGGTGGAAGGCCGGCCCTACGTGATCTGCGTGATGACGTCGTTTCTGCGCAACGAACGCGACGGCGAAGAAGCCATCAGCCAAATCTCGCTGGCCGCCTGGCGCTTGTTTGACCGCCTCAGCCGCGCCAGCGAATACGGACGAGTGGTCTCTCCGGCAAACGGGGCGCGCTAGCTGCCGACTGCAAAACAATGCACATGTCTTGACCGATCAACACATATTTTGACCGATCAATAAAAAAAATCAGCGAAGCCGTTGTCATGCGCTCCAAGACGCGCTACCATGGCCGCCATTCGTTGCACTCCGGAAGTTGCAGAGTCTTTCAGGCTTCGGCAGCTCACGGTGAATATGGTCTTCAGCCCGCAACCGGGAGGGGTTCTGGTTGCGATTGGTAATGACAGTCAACTCAGCCTGATCGCCGGGAGAAGAGTGGTCATTGTTCATTGATCATTGGTCATTGTTCATTGATCGTTGATCATTGCAGCTTGCACATGATCACAATTCTTCCTTACATACCTTTTTCTACTCACTCTCAGGAGGCAGTAATGAATTTGAAGAACGAAGCGCACTTCGCAGCGAGTTTCCGCCCTCGGCGGAACGTTTGGCTCGCTGTCTTGGTTGTCACCCTCATCGCCAGCACGGCTTTACCGGCTCTCGCAGCCAGCGGACAATTCATCGCACACAACACTCCTCGCTATGTGGCCACCGCCAAGAACCTCGGGACGGAGAGTCCGTCGAAAACCATCGAGGTCAGCGTGTGGCTGAATCCGCACAATCGCAGCCAGATGGATGAACTGGCGCAGAAACTCTACGATCCCACCTCTCCTACCTACCGTCATTTCCTGACCCGTTCGCAGTTTGCGGCGCGGTTTGCCCCGACCGCCGAGGAAGCCAATACGGTCCGCGAATTTCTGGAAGGGCACAATCTGAAGTTGGTCAGACTGGGGCCTAACAATTTCTTTGTCCGAGCCCGAGGCACGGTGGGCGACGTGGAGTCGGCCTTTCACGTCGTGCTGAACAACTACGAGGTTCTTGGCAAAGTCGTCCGCGCCAACGACCGCGATCCCTTCATCGAAGGACCTGCCGGCTCATTGGTGCGATCGATTTCCGGACTGGACAGTGGCGAGTACGAGCATCCGCTCATGGCCCGGGGAACGCCGCCCGCTCTGAAGAATGCAGCCGCAGCCGCGGCCTTCCGCCCGGCCAGTGTGGCAAATGCGGCCCCGCGCGATGATTCGTTTTTCACCACGAACTGCTTTAATGGCACCGAAACGGATGTCTTTTCCAACAACGGTGACGGTTCACTTCCCATCGCGACCTTCAAGGGAAATGTGCTGAACCTGCAAAGCCTGACCAGTGACGGCTGCGCTTATACGCCGCCGCCTATTCAAGCCGCCTATAACCTCACGGGCCTCTACGCCGAGGGCTTCGATGGCACCGGCCAAACCATCGGGATCATCGATTGGTGCGGCTCGCTGACCATCCAAAGCGATGCCAACGCGTTCTCGGCGCAGTTTGGCTTGCCCGCGCTGACCTCGTCAAACTTCGCCATCACCTATATCCCCACGCCCAGTCTTTGCGAGTCCGCGGGCGCAACCGAAATCAACATCGACGTCGAGTGGGCGCACGCCGTTGCCCCTGGCGCCAGTATCAACCTCATCGTTCCGCCGTCCGCGACTTATCTTGACGTGGATGACGCCGAATTCACGGCCGTGACTTATGGGCTGGCGAATGTCATCTCCGGCAGCTACGGTGGCCCCGAATCCTATACCCCACCAAACATCATGGAAACCGAGAATATGATTTCCGAAATTGCGGCGATCTCGGGAATCTCCACCAACTTCTCTTCCGGCGACAGCGGAGACTACAGCTTCGACTTTATCCCTCCGACGGCGAGCAGTCCCGCGTCTTCTCCGTGGGCGACCTCAGTCGGCGGCATTACACTGGCGCTGAATCCGGATAATTCCATCGCGTGGCAGGCCGGCTGGGGAAATAATGAAACCCTGTTTGCCGAGGAAGGCTTCATAGCCGACCCGCTCTCAGAAGGAATCTTTGGCTTCATCGGCGGTTCTGGCGGAGGCCCAAGCAACTGTGTCAGCCAGAGCTATGATCCCAACACTGGGATCGAAACCTGCCTGGCCGGCTTTCCCAAACCGTCGTACCAGAAAAAGCTGCCGGGAAAGTATCGTCAGACGCCAGATATCTCATGGCTGGCGGACCCCTACACCGGAGTAGCGATTGTGATTAGTGTTCCGGGCAGCGTTCCGGAGCAGGTGTGGCAGGTCTGGGGAGGAACCAGCGTAGCCGCCCCGATGTTCTCCGGATTGTGGGCGATTGCCAACCAGGAAGCCGGCGCTCCTCTCGGCCAGGCTGCTCCTTACCTGTATTCGCTGCCGGCGGGTACTATCTACGACATCGTTCCGGTGGGCTCGAAGAATAACGTCAAAGGCACCATTGTGGATGCTTCCGGAACCACCGCCTACAACGCCGATGCGGTGATGGGCGGGGAAGGCCCGGGGACATTCGTCAGCGCAATCTGGGACTACGCTTTCATCCAGGACACTGCGCTGGTGATTTCCTTCGGGACCGACTGCTCACAGGCGTATGGCTACGGTTACGTCACGCAGTGCAACACTCCCGGCTCCCTACACACCAACAAGGGCTGGGACAACGTTACCGGTGTAGGCGTCCCGAACGCGAAGGCGTTCGCCGATTCCTTCGCTCCTCCGGCGGCTCCGGCAGTGAAGAAATAAGAAGCATCACAGCCTAACCCAGCCTCCGCCACATTTGGTGTGGCGGAGGTTTTTTCCTGTGTAGAGCGGACGCTCCCTTGGGCTTCGCTCAGAGCTTGCCCTGAGCTTGTCGAAGGGGCAGGCTCTGGCCGCTGCCTTTGCTGTTGCAGTTGGTTCTGCTTCTGAACTTGCTCCTGATACTGAAGTTGCTTTTGATGTTGAGTTTGCTTTTGAACTTGCCTCTGAAGGCAGAGCCACGCTACTTCGCCGCTCCACTGGCCCGGGTCCCGGCAATCTGCTGGCGCAGGAATTGTTGTGCCGCTTTCGCTTCCATCGGTTGAGAGAAGTAATAGCCTTGACCGTACTCGCACCCGAGTTCCAGCAGGCGCTCGACCTGGCGCGAGGTCTCGATGCCTTGCGCAATCGCTTTCAAGTTCATTTTGTGGGCCAGGGCAATAATCAGTTCCACAATGTCGCCGGAAGCGCGGTCGGTCTGCATCTCCCGCACCAGCGAGCGGTCGATTTTGAGTGCGTCCACAGGAAACTGCCGCAGGCCTCGCAGTGACGTCGTTCCTATACCGAAATCATCGAGAATCACCCCAATCCCCAGATGCTTCAGGTGAGAAAGCACGGTGACGGTCAGCTTGGGATCGGCGGCGGCCACGCTCTCGGTCATTTCCAGTTGCAGGCGCGAAGGGTCCACGCCGGTTTGCTGCAGCGCATCCTGAATGTCGTTGACCAGGCGTGCGTCGGCAAACTGGCGCGCCGATACGTTGACCGTAATATTCATGGTCTGTCCGGGAGAGTTGGCTTCCGAATCGCGCAATTGCCGGCAGGCCTGCAGGATCAGCCAGTGTCCGATGGAAACCAGAATCCCGGTGTCCTCGGCGGCTTCGATGAAGCGGTAGGGAGAAATCAGTCCCTGGGTGGGATGGTCCCAGCGCAGCAGCGCCTCAAAGCTCATGATGCGGCGGGTATCGAGCTGCACCACCGGCTGGTAGTAGACGCGAAACTGGTGCTCGGTCATGGCCGTGCGCAAATCCGCTTCCAACCGCAGCCGTCCTACCGCGCGGGTGTGCATGGCTTCATCGAAAACTTCGCAGCGCGATCCGCCCAGGGCCTTGGCCCGTCGCATGGCCACGTCGGCGTCTTTCAACACGTCCTCGGGCCGCTCGTGCGCGGCAGTGCTCAGAGCAATCCCAATACTGACGGCGACCCGCACCTCGCGGCTCTCAACCTGGAACGGTTCGGCCACCGCATTCTGAATGCTGCGAGCCACGCGCATGGCGTCGCTGGGATCGCCCACCCCCTCCAGCAGCATGGTGAATTCATCTCCACCCAGCCGGAACAGCACGATATCGGTTGTCGCCGCCGCACTCTCGCGGCGCGCGATGGTCGCGTCCTGCCGCAAATGTTTAGCCAGCCGGCGGCCAATCTCCATCAGGATATGGTCGCTGGCGACCGTGCCCAGGCTTTCGTTGAAGACCTTGAAGTGATCCAGGTTGGCCAGTAGCAGGGTGTAGGGCCGGCCCGAATCGCGGCGCGAGCGGGTAAAGGAAGTCTGCAAGCGGTCGAGAAACAGCCGGCGGTTGGGCAGTCCGGTGAGCGGGTCGTGAAACAAGTTGTGTTCGAGTTGCAGCTCCGCGCGCTTGCGCTCGCTGATGTCGCGATTCACAATCACCAGCTTCGCGACCGCGCCCTTGCCATCGCGAATCGTGCTGGCCACCGATTCCAGTACCCGCCAGCTGCCGTCTTTATGCTTGATGCGGTATTCCAGTCTTTTGCCGACGCCCGTCTCGCGCGCCTGGCGTGCCGCCTCGAGAACTTTGAAACGGTCATCGGCGTGAATTTGTTCGAAGGCGGAGGTCTCACCCAATTCCGCCTGCGTATATCCCAGGATCCTCTTGTACGCCGGACTGTTGTACAGCCGGTGTCCTTTAACGTCGACCAGGGCGATCATGTCGGCGGCATTCTCGGTCACGATCTGGAACAGCTCTTCATGCTTGCGGGCCTCGCGATGGATCTGGTACATGCGAACCTGCTGGTAGACCACCAGAATCGCCAGCGCGCCCAGCGGAACCCAGAACCATTGCAGCAGCATGCACAAGTCTCCTGCGGAGATCTATCGGCAGGAGGCCGCGGAAGGTTGAATCGGCGGGCATGACAGTGCCAGGCTGAATCGCCAGCCGCAGGCGGTCGTGCTATGCTCGTTGCCGTTTCATCTCAGCTGGCCGGGCTCCCATCCTCAATTTCTTTGGAGCAAATCCATGAGAATCGGACTCAGAGTGTTGTTCCGCAGCGCCACCGCATGCGCCTTCTTCTTTCTGGCCCCACTCACCGCCTACTCGCAGGGCGCACTTACGCCAGCACCCGCGGCGGGTCAAACAATTGCCATTCGCGCGGGACATCTGATCGATCCCAAGAACGGGACGGTAGCGAAAAATCAGATCATCCTCGTAAAGGACAAGAAGATCCTAGCCAAAGGAGCAGATCTTGCCATTCCCAAGGACGCAGAGATCGTGGATCTGTCGAGCTCATGGGTGATGCCGGGCATCATGGACGCCCACACGCACGTCACGTTGACCGAGGAGTCATTCAACGGGGACAGCGTTTATTTGGTGGAAGGCACCGGCCTGCGTGCTCTTCGCGGGCTTCGCACGGCCCAGATCCTGCTGAATGCCGGGATCACCACTGTACGGGACGTGGGCAACGACGCGAATTTCGCCGCTGTCGATCTCCGGAAAGCGATCGATGCGGGATGGTTCGTAGGACCTACCGTTCAAACCGCAGGCAAAATCATTGCACCGTTTGGAGGCCAAAGCACAGGCATCACGCCGGAGGCTGGCACGGAGTGGCTCTTCGAATACTACGATGCGGATGGCCCGGAGGAGGTCCGAAAGGCGGTCCGCAAGAATATCTTTTACGGCGCCGATTTGATCAAGCTCGTCGCCGACAACAGCGACTACCACTATTCGCTGGAAGAAATCCGCGCAGCCGTGGAGGAAGCCCACCATGCGGGACGCCCGGTAGCCGTGCACGTCTATGGCGGGGAGGCGGCGGACAATGTCATTGCCGGGGGTGTTGATTCCATTGAGCATGGTTTCGAGTTGACCGACGATCAGCTTCGGCGCATGAAAGAAAAGGGAATTTTCCTTTCCAGCACGGATTTCCCCGCCGCTCACAAGGAAGCGGGCGGGGACCCGGACTGGAAGAAAAAAAGTGCCGAGATTATCGACCGACTTCAGCGCGCCTACAGGATCGGCGTCAAGATCGCCTTCTCCACGGACATCGTCACGGAATACAAAGGCGAAAACCGCGCAGAAATGACTTGGGACTACCTAGCAGTCTGGCGCGCGGCGGGAGTTCCCCCGGCTGAAATCCTGAAGTGCATGACTACCAACAATGCCGAGCTTTTCCGCATTTCGGCCCAACGCGGCGCAATCGAGTCCGGCCTCTACGCCGACATAGTGGCCATGCCGCACGATCCGCTCGCCGATATCGAAGCCCTGCGCTCGATCGACTTTGTGATGAAGAACGGAACAATCGTGCGAAAGCCAAAGTAATCAATAGTCGGTCGCTCCTGCTGCTCCATAATGTTCGCATGTCCTCAAATCCGTCTCCCAACCCGCCAATCCGCCGTCTGAAGACCTACACCGGTGGTCAGGGCTATGTCTACCAGTACTACTACGTCGGCAAACGCGCCGCGCTGCCTGACGATCCGGAAGCGCCCGCCACCGAATTTGTCTTCGATGTCACTTCCGACCGCAAGCTGACCTACGCGGTGAGCGTCTTTCTCCCCGATGCCGCGCGCGCCACCTGGAGCCAAATCCACAGACGCCCCTTGAACGACGCCGAACAGTACGCCGCCGTCAAGCTCCGCCTGTTCCGCGCCTTCGATGAAATTGAGGATATGAAGGATAACGGGCGGCGTCTGAGTATTGACGCGGCTGTGCTGGAAGAGACTCTGTCTAGCCTAGGTGTTGAGTAGCGCGTGTGGAATATCGGAGAGAGGCTTGAGACGGGCGTCCCCTCTATTCCGCTGGCTTTGCTGCCGTCTGCGACTCCCGCGCGTGGTTCACGAGCTTCTTCAGTTTTCCTTCAATTGAGGCGTCGCCGATGTGTTCGTCTTGCAGCACGCCGTCAGCGTCGATGGTGAAGGTGTGCGGAATCGCCTCCACCCCGAAGCCTTTCGAAATCGGTCCAGTAAAGCCGCCATCGCGATATTGCAGCCAGGTCATCTCGTTCTTGGCGATGAAGTCTTTCCACTGCTTTTCATCGTTGTCGAGACTGATGCTGAGCACGACCAGGGGTTGCCCCTGAAACTTCTTGGCGATTTCGCGCATGTGGGGCAGGGCCTCGCGGCATGGGGCGCACCAGGTCGCCCAGAAGTCGAGCAGCACGACCTTGCCGGCCAGGTCGTCCAATGAAACCCGTTGACCGTCGATAGTGGTAATCGCAAAGGGGGGCGCCATCCGCGCGCGCGCTAGTTCCGGATCGCTGATGTAGCGCAGAGCGCGCTGCCGGTCGGGATCGCTTTCCGGCTGCAGTTTCACAAACTCCTCGAAACGCGCCTTGGCGGCATCATCCTGCTTCAGGTGCGCCAGCACGATGCCGTCGGCGTAGATCGCAGCGGGAAACTTCACGCCCGTCGCCAGCGCCTTCAGCAGTTCTTCGTGGGCGCGAGCAAACAACTCATCTTTGTGCTTCTCCATCGCTTCATGGGTCAGCAACGCGCCAAACTGGTAGTGTGCCAGGGCAACGTTCCGCGGGCTTTGCGCCTGCGCTACCATCTCCTCCGCCGCGGCCTCGCCGGTCTTCCATTCCCGCAGTTCGATCGCGTATTTCATCATCTTTTGCTGGCAGGCCAGGCAGCGCCCATCGTCCTGTTTGTCGGCTTTCTTGAAGTAGTCCAGCGCTGCATCGATTCTTCGCTCGTGCACGTATTGCAGTGCTTCCTTGTAGGACTTCTGAGCCTTCTCGTTGGTAGGACCTTCGTTTGTTTTTTCCTGCGCTAGCACAGGCGCTATGAAACAGGCCAAGATCAGAACCATCGCCGCGAACCGCATGCTGATTCCTCCTGCCGATGCAATTCCGCATCAATTCCGCACCATGCAAATTACCACCATTTGGGGATTCCGGCGATGATTTACAGCGTTGCCGCATTGATAACACCCGAGCCCTCGGCATATAAATGCTGACGGAGTTCCTAACGTGAAGAAACCCAAGTCCGCATTCCTGATTTCGATCCTGATCGCGATGCTCCTATGCTCCAGCGCTGCATTCTCCCAAATCCCGCGCTGGTCCGAAGAGAAGGCCAACGACTGGTACGCGCAGCAACCCTGGCTGGTGGGCAGCAACTACATTCCGAAGTCGGCCATCAACCAACTGGAGATGTGGCAGGAGGCCAGTTTCGATCCCGGTCAGATCGACAGGGAACTCGGGTGGGCCGAGGCCATGGGCATGAACACCATGCGCGTGTTTCTCCACGACCTGCTGTGGCAGCAGGACGCGCCCGGTTTTCGCAGGCGGATTGACCAGTTTCTCGCTATCGCGTCGCGCCATCACATCCGCCCGCTGTTCGTGTTGTTTGATTCCTGCTGGGACCCCGCGCCGCACCTCGGCCCGCAACATGCGCCGGTCCCGGGCGTGCATAACTCCGGTTGGGTGCAGAGTCCTGGGGCCAAGGCTCTGGCCGATCCCAGCCAGTATCCCCGCCTGAAAGAATACGTGCAGGGAGTGGTGGGAGGGTTCGCCAAAGATGACCGTATTCTCGGCTGGGATGTGTGGAACGAGCCGGGATCCGATCAAACCGGCAACTACCCGAAGACGGAGCTGAACAATAAAGACAAAGTCGCGCGTGTCGTGGCCCTTCTGCCCCAAGCTTTCGCTTGGGCCCGGGAAGTGAATCCCACGCAGCCCCTGACCAGCGGTGTCTATGAGGTCGATACTGCGGCCGATGAGAATGCTCTCGAGGAGATTGAGCGCATTCAGGTGCGCGAGTCGGACATCATCACCTTTCACAACTACGACTGGCCCGAGTCGTTCAAAAGCGAAATCGCCTGGCTGCGAAGATTCCATCGTCCTGTGATCTGCACCGAATACATGGCGCGCTCAGTGGGCAGCACATTCGACGCCGTCCTGCCTATCGCCAAACAGGAGCGGGTGGGGGCCATCAACTGGGGATTCGTGGCCGGCAAAACGCAGACGTATTATCCGTGGGAATCCTGGGATCATCCCTACGTCAAGAATCAGCCGCCGGTGTGGTTTCACGAAGTGCTGCGCTCCGACGGAACTCCGTACCGGCAGGCCGAAGTGGATTTGATCCGGCAGTTGACGGGGAAGCCCTGAGGTCAGGGCGAGCAAAACCTTTAACCACAGGGGACACAGAGGCTCACGGGGGGGATCCCCGGTGTCCTCTGCGTCCTCTGTGGTAAAGACTCTTTGGAAGGCGTGATCACGGTAGGCGCGATCACTTCCGCCAGATCACTTCGCGATTTACAATCACCATGCCATGAAAAACCTTGCCGTGTTTCTGATCCTCATCCTCGTGATTGGCGCGCTTTTCTTTCTGACGTCTCGCAAGCCGGAGGGTCCGGCGACTCCCGTGACGGCCCCGAGCGCGGCGGCTTCTTCATCGCCGGCTTCGCCCGACGCAGTGCAACAGAAACTGCAGGAATATTCCGGGGCCGGCGCCACTGACTGCGGCCGCCTCAACGTTCAGGCCACTGCAGACCAGTCCAAGACCGCTGCCGACTGCGCCATGCAAGCCAGCCAGGGTAAGCACGCGTTCTACGTCGCCTATGACATGCCGGGGATGGCGATCGGCGTCGCCGGCAACGCCGCGGGTAAGCTCTACACCGTGCAGTCGCAAGGCGCGGGCTCGTCGGCGGCGGTGAGCAGCGGCGATTGCCCGTCGCAGCTGCGCATCGCCTCCAGCGGACGCGTCACCTGCTTCGCTCCCGGCGATATGGGAGGCATGGGCAGCGGCCACATGGCCGGCGCCGTGCCCTCAGGCCTGGCCAATCCACACGCAACGAGCACGACGAAATAGCCGAGATAACGATTCGCGATGACCGCGGGGAACGCGGATGCTTTCCGTCTGTGATCCTAATCACACCCTCAAGTGACCCGCTTTGTTTGCCTTACCCTCGTCTACGTGGAAAATGGATCAGGTACAAGAGGATTAAGGACCGGACCTGCGATTTGGGGTAAACTCAAGGGATTCCGGAACTTATAAGGCCTATGTCTCTGCTTTGGCTGCGTTTCGCACTGGGGTGCTACTTCATCGGGCTGGTCTATGCCTTTGTGGCGCTCACCCGCACCAGTGACCTGTTTAGTCGCATCGCGCTGCACGCCGCCAGCCTGGGGATGGTTTTTCACTTCGTCTCGCTGACGGAGCTGTTTCTTGCCGGCCAGGTGGTTTGGGCGTCGGTGCACAACGGAGAGTCGCTGCTGGCATTTCTGTCGATGACCTTCTTCATGGTCATATATGCGATCTATCAAACCACGTCGCCGGGAGTGGTCGTCTTTCCCGTCGTGTTTTTTCTGACGTTCATTGCGGCCATTGGCGAGCAACCGGTACTGCTGACTCAGTTCGTATCGCACAAAGGATGGCTCATCGCCCACATCATCCTCATCTTCACCGGCTACGCGGCGCTGGTGCTGAGTTTCGGCGCGAGCCTGCTCTACCTGATACAAGAGCGCCGATTGAAGGCCAAGAAATCCACAAGCCTGATTTCGTTTCTGCCGGCTCTTGAAGTGATCGACCAGATCGGTTACCGCTCGCTGCTGCTGGGCTTTCCTTTTATGACGCTCGGCCTGGTGACTGGTTCGATCGTTGCCCTCACCACCTACGGCCGCGTCGATTTTCTTGATCCCAAGATTCTGCTCTCTCTATTGATGTGGGCCGTCTACATGCTCATGGTCTTCACCCGCTGGAACTCGGGATGGCGCGGACGCCGCGCCGCCTTCCTCGCGACCTTCGCCTTTGTGGCTGCGCTGGCCGCATGGGCTGCCAACTACTTCTCGACGATCCACAGGTTCGCCGCCTCATGAGATTCCAGCTCATTGGCGTGAATCACAAGAGCGCGCCGCTCGAAGTGCGCGAGCGTCTGGCCATCCCTGAGTCGCGCCTGCCCGATACCTGCCGCGAGCTCACCGCCTATCCCGGAATCGAAGAGGGCATGGTCATCTCCACTTGCAATCGCGTGGAGATTGTCACGCACACGACGAACGGCCACGCCGACCTGCGCGGATTTCTGCACGATCATTTTCATTTGACCGCCGACGAACTCGATGCACACCTGTATGAATTCCGCGAGAAAGATGCGGTGCGCCATCTCTTCCGCGTGGCTTCCAGCCTCGATTCCATGGTGGTGGGCGAAGCCCAGATTCTCGGCCAGGTTAAGGAAGCCTACGCCACGGCCCGCGCCGTCGGCGCCGTTCGCGGACAACTCGACCAGCTCTTCAGCCGCGCTTTCGCCGTAGCCAAGCGCGTGCGCACTGAGACCGCCGTCGGATCATCGTCGGTTTCGATCGCATCGGTCGCCGTCGAACTGGCCAAGAAAATCTTCGGGACACTGGAAGGGAAGACGGTCTTCATCGTGGGCGCCGGCAAGATGAGCGAACTCGCCGCCCGCCATTTGATGGCCCACGGCTGCGCGTCGATTTTCGTCGCCAACCGCACCTACGAGCGTGCCATCGGCCTGGCGCAGAGGTTCAACGGCCAGGCTATCAAGTTCGACGACTTGTATAACACCTGCGACCGCGCGGACATCGTCATCACTTCCACGGGCTCGCCGCACGCCATTTTCCGCCGCGAACACGGCGAGCAGTTCCTCGCCCGCCGCAAGAACCGGCCCATGTTCTTCATCGACATTGCCGTGCCTCGCGACGTTTCCCCGGAGATGGGCAAACTCGACGGCATTTTTACCTACGACATCGACGACCTGCAGCAGGCCGTCTCGAGCCACGTCGCCGACCGCCGCAAGGAAGCTGAACTCGCCGAAGCCATCATCACCAGCGAGGTGGAACGCTTCGAAGCGCGCCTGCACACGCTCGACGTGGTGCCGACGATCGTGTCGCTGCAGGATCATCTGGAGACGATTCGCCAGGCCGAAATCGATCGCGTGCGCGGCCGCATGGGCCAGTTGACCCCCGAGCAGGAAATGGCGGTCGAAGCCCTGACCCGCGGCATCATTAACAAAGTCATGCATACGCCCATCACCACGCTGAAGACGGCCGCCAGAGAATCCGAAGCGACGACCGTCGTCGACGTAGTCCGCCGGCTGTTCAACCTGCACGACAAAGAAGCGGCGCCACAAGAAAAGAAAGGCGAAGTGGGGACTAGGCAATAATGGCTAAACTTCGCATCGGCTCCCGCGGTTCGCAACTCGCCCTTTGGCAGGCCAACCACATTTCTGCAGCCTTGCGTGCCCGCGGTCACGACGTCGAAATTGAAATCATCCACACCACCGGCGATAAGATTACCGACGTCGCTCTCGCCATGGTCGGCACCAAGGGCATGTTCACCAAAGAAATTGAAGAAGCCTTGGCCGCCGGACGCGTCGATCTCGCCGTGCATTCGTTGAAAGACTTGCCTACCGAACTTCCCCCGGGATTCGAAATCGCAGCAATAACGAAACGAGAAGACCCGCGCGACGCTTTCTGCTCGCGCCACTACGCGAGCTTTCAGGAATTGCCCCAGGGCGCGCGCGTCGGCACCTCCAGCCTGCGCCGCCAGGCGCAACTCAAGGCGGTTCGCCCCGACCTCGACATTCATCCGCTGCGCGGCAACGTCGACACGCGCCTGCGCAAACTCGAGCAGGGAGAATACGAGGCCATCATCCTCGCCTCGGCCGGACTGAAGCGCCTGGGCAAGACCGAACTGATCAAACAAATTATCCCCGCCGAAATTATGTGTCCCGCCGCAGGTCAAGGTGCGCTCGGCATCGAAATCCGCTTAGGCGACACGGCGACCCGCGAACATCTCGCATTTCTGAACGATTCCGCTGCCCGCGCCGCTACCACTTGCGAGCGCGCGTTGCTCAACAGTCTTGGCGGAGGCTGCCAGGTCCCCATCGGCGCCTTCGCGGAAATCCGCAACGGCAAGCTGCATCTGGAAGCGATCGTCGCCGACCCCGACGGGTCAAAACTGCTGCGCGACTCGCGCGACGGAAAGATTGAAGACGCCGACAAACTCGGCAACGCTGCCGGCGCCGCCCTGCTGGCTCGCGGCGGCGACCAGATCCTTGAAGCGGTCTACGGCCGTGGACTCGCCGTCCCGCCGCAACCGTAGTCGTCCGCTATGAGCCGAAGCGTCCTTCTCAAACTGCTGGGTGGTACGCGGTCTTCGCGCGCGCTGCGCCGCTGGGTCAATTTCTGGCCGCCATTTCTCGGCGCCGGCATCCGTGTCAAACACATCGCTCCCGACATGAAGGCCATCGACGTCGAGATGAAACTGCGCTGGTGGAACGCTAACTACGTGGGCACACATTTTGGCGGATCGCTCTTTGCCATGACCGATGCTTTCTATATGCTCATGCTGCTGGCAAATCTGGGCCGCGACTACATCGTCTGGGACAAAGCCGCCAGCATCCGCTACCGCAAGCCAGGGAAGGGAACGGTGCGCGCCGAATTTCGCCTGACCGACGCCCAACTGGACGATATTCGTGACAAACTAAAGACGCTGCCGAAATACGATCCGACGTTTCAAGTGGAAGTGAAGGACGAATCGGGCGATGTAGTGGCGGCGGTGGAAAAGGTGATCCACGTGCGCAAGAAAGAAGCAGTACCGACGGAGCCGTAACTGCTTCAGCCGCGGAGCGGCGAAAGAATGCAGCCCACAGCGCAAGCCGTGGGACAGGCCGTCAGAGATTCAAGAAGCCCCGAAGGGGCGAAAGAAGAGATTCGTGTATATACCCGAACATTTCCGCGTGCATGACCACGCCGACGCGATCGCGTTCATGCAGGCGAATCCGTTTGCAATCCTGATTTCGTCGGCGCCGGTTTCGTCTACACCGGATTCGTCGAATGAGGAAGTCCCCTTCGCCACCCACCTGCCGCTGTTCGTTACCGCCATTGACGAGCGCGTCGTCCTCCGCGGCCATGTCGCAAAAGCCAACCCGCACTGGCGCTATCTCGAACAGAATCCGCAGTGCCTGACTATTTTTCATGGACCGCACGCCTACGTGTCGGCGTCGAACTACGTGACGCGCGAAAACGTTCCTACCTGGAACTACGGCGCGGTGCACGTCTATGGCAGCGCCCGCACCTTCGCATCTCCTGAGGAGTTGCAAGGCGTGCTCCACCAGCTGATCGGCACCTTCGAAGCCGCGTATGCCGAACAATGGGCCAGCCTCAGTGAGACCTACCGAGATCGCATGCTGAGCCACATCGTCGGCATTGAAATCGCGGTCACGAAAATAGAAGCCAAGTTTAAACTCAGCCAGAATCGCACCAAGGAAGAGCAGGCGAACGTGATCGCGTCGCTGGCGAAAGCCGAAGATACGGCAGTTTCGGGCGTATCGCGCCTGATGCGGGAGCAGGGTCTGGGCATGAAGAAAGAAAGTGAGTGAGCCTGTATGGGGCGGGCACTACTGTCCGCCAATGCTAACCATGAGCAACCAACCCGAACCCAACAAGAAGCAGCCGTTGCGAGGAATACGGATCCTGGTCGGCCGCGCTCGCCATCAGGCCGGAGCCCTTTCCGCCGAACTCCGACAGTTGGGCGCGACCGTCATCGAGATCCCTTTTATTGAGATTCGAAAGCCTCGTTCCTTCCAGCCGCTCGATGCGGCTTTGAAGAGTCTTGGCGCATACGACTGGCTCATCCTGACCAGCGTCAATGGCGTCGAGGCCATGTGGGAGCGTATGGAGAAACGGCGTGTCACCAATTCCGCGCTCGACAATTTGCATTTGCACGTCGCCGCCATCGGTCCCGCCACTAAAAAAGCCATCGAGCAGCGCGGCGGAAAAGTCGCCGTCGTTCCCAAAGAATATGTTGCCGAGTCCGTGGTGCGCAGCTTGAAAAAGAAAGTGAAAGGGAAGCGAGTGCTGCTGGTGCGGGCCAAGGTCGCCCGCGACGTGATTCCCCAAGAACTGCGCCGGGCTGGAGCGCACGTGGACGTCGTCGAGGCCTACGAGACAGTGGTGCCGCAGAGTTCGCGCCGCCGCCTGCAGGCCGCGCTCGCGCGCGCGGGAAGACGGCCGCATGTGGTCACCTTTACCAGTTCGTCGACGGTGCGGAACTTCGTGGAGCTCTTGGGTATGGAAAAGGCAAAGCGCCGCTCGGCTCTCGCAGGAATCCGGATGGCTTCGATTGGCCCCGTCACGTCCGCAACTCTGCGCGAACTCGGCCTGCCAGTCGATATCGCCGCCCGAGAGTTCACCATCCCGGGCTTAATCACAGCGATCGTGCAATCCTCCGCCGTGCGACTCTGACAGCGTCTGCAGTGATCCTCTGTGTCCCCTGTGTTTCAAATTCTTGCTCTTCTATTGAGTCAACGAACAGCCGCAATCTGCCGGAGCGACGTGCGCCAGCAGAAAGTCGGCCACACGCCGGTAGGCATCAATCTGATTTTCCACGCGCGCGAAACCGTGCCCTTCGTTTTCATAAATCTTGGACTCGACCGTGCCCCCGCGCTTTTTGATCGCATCGACGACCTGCTGGGTTTCTGATTTCGGACAGCGTGGATCGTGTCCCCCGGCCAGCAGCAACAACGGCGCCTTGATCTGGTCGATGAAGTTGATGGGCGAACGATCTTCGTAGAGCGCTTTGTGCTTCACCACATCGCCCATGGTCGCCAGATCCGATTGCTGCAGCACCGGATCTTCATTCTCAATTTTGGTGAACCAGTTCACGAACGGCACAATGGGGACGCCCGCAGCCCACACGTCCGGGGCCTTAGTCACCGCCATCATGCTGAGGTAGCCGCCGTAGCTTCCGCCCATGACCGCTATCTTTTTCGGATCGAGATGCCCGGTCTGCTTGATCCAGTCCACTCCGGCCAGCACGTCCTGCAAGTCGCCGCCACCCATATCGAACAGATTCGCTTGCTGAAATTCCTTGCCGTATCCAGTTGAGCCGCGGTAGTTGGGCGCGAGCACCATGTAACCCTGATTGGCGGCGAACTGCACGAAGCGGTTGAAGGAATTCATGCTCTGAGAAGTCGGTCCGCCGTGAATGTAGACGATGGCAGCATTCTGCCCGTTGCGCGGCATGTTGAAGGGCACGTAGAGAAACGCAGAGATTGTCCATTTGCCGTCGCGGCTGGGATAGTGCACCAGATACGGCTCGACCATGTCCTCGGAACGCAGGCCCGCGACGAGCGAGTGCGTAATCTGCGTCGACTTTCGCGCAGCGAGGTCGTAGACCCACAAATCGCCGGGGGCGCTCGGACCATTATGGTTGTACAACAGGCGCTGCCCATCCCGACTGAAAGCCGAATGCCCACCGACAGGCTCGTTCACACCTTTCGGAACGGGAAGAGCCGACGATTTGCCGGTCGCCAGGTCGTGCAGATAAATGTCCTCGTTGCCGTCTACATTGGCGCTGAAGGTGATGTGCTTGCCGTCAGGCGAGAACTCGCCTCCACGAATTTCCCATTTGTCGTGGGTAAGCCATTTGATCTCGCCCGGGCGGGAGGCTCCTCTGGTGCCAACCAAAAGAAGGCCGACGTTGTCGTAACCGTTGTGCGCGTTGGACGTAAAGAGCACGGTCTGCGCGTCGAACATGCCGAGCGTCGAAATGTCGTTCGCGTAATAGCGCTGTTCGCCTTGGTGCGGCGTAAGCAGTGTGCTCCTTCCCGTTGCCACGTCGGCAATGAAGATATTCGAATCCGTGCCCTTAGCCTGCTCCTGCGTGTAGACGATATAAGCCCCGTCCGACCAGATCGGATTTGTGTTGCTCTTGTCCTGCGGCGTGCCACTGGTGAGGTGCTTCACCTCGCGCATCACCGTGTCGTAGATGTCGATCTCATACGCGGCGGAAGTCTTCGGCTTCACTTCATACGCCAGGTAGCGGCCGTCGGGAGACCACGTTGGATTCAGTTCCGCGATCTCGCGCGTCTGCGTGAGATTCACCACTTTGCCCGTCTTCGGCGAGACCAGAAAAATGTCCCACTGCTCATCGCCGTCATAGTCCGACTGGTAGGCGATCCATTTGCCGTCGGGCGACCATGCGGGCGCCGTCTGGCGCTGGTCGCTGACCGTCAACTGCACCGGCCATCCGCCGTCGGCGGGGACGAGCCACAGATTATTCCGTCCGCTCATGTTGGAGACGAACGCGACGGTCTTGCCATCGGGAGACCACGTCGCCCGGCCCACTTGCCGCGTCATATAAAGCTTCTCGATGGTCAGACTGCGCGGATCGACCTGCGCGTTGGGCTTGGAGGAAATCTGCTTGGGATCGGTAACCACCTGGGGCGCAGGCAGGGTCTGGGCAGCGCTTTCGGCAACGATGGTGCTCATGAGTATGACGATAGCAAAAGGGATAAGGGTGCGCATGGGGAGTTGAGTACTGCAGCGTTCACAAAAAAGTTTAGCAGAAGGTCATACACCGATAATCAAGCCTGATCGATGACCTCAAGATGGCGAAGTAAATCCGCGGTGTTGAAAAGATCGACGTGGGCGATCCTGAAATCTTTGTCGTTCGACCAGACGGGAATTCTGAATTGCAGGGCAAGCGCCAGCAACTCTGCATCCTCCGGGTCGCGATTGCCAATCCGCCGGAGAGCTTCGGGCAGCTTCTTGGCATAGCGGGCGCGTTCAATGATGGTGATAGGGAGCGCCGCGACGGCGAGAATTACGACATCGGCGGGAAGGCCCCGCCTCGCGGCCAAGATCGGGGCATATTCTTCGACTTCGGAGAAGGTGTGGGCCGTGGTCAGTATTTCCTGGATTCCAGAATGCCGGAAAACCAGTCGGGCTCGTCCACCGATCACCGCTGACAGCAGAACATTAGCGTCGGCGGCCAGCTTCACGGCGTCCCTTCCGCCAACTCGCAAAGTCCTGCAAAACGTCCTTTTCGCTGACGCGTTTCTTCTTTAAGTGAAGTGCAATCTGAGCCGTGAGCATGGAAAAAAGCTCGCGCTTCAGATCGAGCGGAAGCGTCGCTTCGCGCCACGGCAGAAAGACTCCCGCCACCCGACCGCGCCGCGTCAACAGGATAGGGTCGTCGGAGCGGAGCAGCGTGGTGGCACGGTCGCGGAATTCTCGAACCGTACTGATTCTCATGTGGTCACCGTAGTGGCCATTATACTACGGAGCTGGTTTTCCCGTCCCGAAGACGCACGAACATTACGCCTTCGCGTTCTTGTGCATCTCCACCGTGCTCCAGGTTTTGTCCGCGGCGTGGCACAGATTTTCGAGCGTACAATCGGCGCATTTGGGCTTGCGCGCGATGCAGAGTTTGCGGCCATGCCATATGATCTGGTGCGAGAACAGGATCCATTTTTCGCGGGGGATGATCTTCATCAAGTCCTGCTCGATTTTCTGCGGATCGTTCTGCGTGGTGAGTTCCAGCCGTCGCGAGATGCGGTGTACGTGCGTGTCGACAACCACGCCCTCAGCCTTCTTGAACCACGATCCCAGCACGACGTTTGCGGTCTTGCGGGCGACGCCCGGCAGGGTCAGGAGCTTTTCCATGTCGTCGGGAACCTGCCCGCCGAAATCGGCGACGATTTTTTTCGCCGCGCCCACCACCGACTTCGATTTATTGCGGAAGAATCCGGTGGAGCGCACGTCGGGCTCGAGCTGCTCGGGAGTGAGCGCCGCGAACGCCTGAACTGTCGGATATTTACGGAACAACTCGGGCGTCACGCGATTCACGTTCGCGTCGGTCGATTGCGCGGAGAGGATGGTCGCTACCAGCAACTCCCACGCGCTCGCGTGGGTCAGGGCGCAGGTGACCTCGGGATAGAGCTGGTCAAGGCGGTGCAGGATTTCCGACACGCGCTCCGGAGCCAGGGGATCGTAGCCTTTGATTTTGGTGGCGGAGACGGGAGCGGGTTTTGCTGCTGGCTTCTGGCGCCCCTTCGGGGCTGCCGCCGGGGCTTTGCCTCGGCCTGGACGGGCGGGGGCGCCCGTCCCTCCACGAGCATCTTTACCGCCGGCGGCCTTTGCGGTGAACAACGTCCGCCCTACACGAACTTTGTCCTGACGGCCGGTGCGGGCCGGTTGGCGCGGAACCACACCACGAGGCATGAGCGACTCCTTGGGGCCAATATCTTAACAGAGCCAGCCAATGGCAGGGCCATGCGTTGGCCCTCGGTAACCACGCTGGCAATTGACGCCTCCTGCCAGCCCCGGTAGTCTGGAGGCACTCCAGTCTATAGTCAGGAAAAACTCCGTGGCAGTCACCTCCATTCAACTCGGGCAAGTCTGGCGCAGCGAAGCCGACGGCCAGGATTACCTGGTCACCAAGGTTTATAACGAAGTGTTTTCGCAGTTCGCCATCCTGCGGCCCGCCGGAATTACGGCTCCCGATGCTCCCACCGTGCGGGTGAAGGTCACCAAGGGCCCCCAAGGCGCGACTTTGCCCGGCTACGCGTTTACCCAGGAAGAGTCGTTCTAGCGCGGGACCTCTGCCGCAAATTTCCGGTACACTCAAAGACAAGTTCTCAGTTCTCGGTTCTCAGTTCTCAGCAGAGGGAAGAAGAGTTTGTCGCTGAGAACTGAAAACTGGGAACTGAGAACTGGGTTCCCATGACTGAAAAAATCCTCGCAATCCTGTTCGTCTTCATCAGTAAGGTCATCGCCGTGACTGGCTATGCCGGCATCGCTCTGCTGATGGCGATTGAGTCGGCGTGCATCCCGCTGCCTTCTGAATTGATCATGCCGTTTGCCGGATACCTCGTGTTCCAGGGGACATTCAAACTATTGTGGGTGGCGACGGCGGGCGCGCTCGGCTGCAACCTGGGTTCGCTGGTCGCCTACGAGATTGGATGCTACGGCGGGCGCCCGCTGGTCGAGCGCTACGGCCGCTGGATTCTCATGGGACATCGCGAACTCGATTGGGCCGACCGCTTCTTTGCGCGCTGGGGATATCTCGCGGTGTTTCTCGGGCGACTGCTGCCGGTGATCCGCACCTTCATTGCGCTGCCTGCCGGAATCGCGCGCATGCCCCGCGGTCGTTTTCACGTCTATACATTTCTGGGATCGTGGCCGTGGTGCCTCGGACTGGCGTGGCTTGGAATGAAGCTGGGCGAGAATTGGCGCGAGCTGGGAAAATATTTTCACAAGTTCGACGCCGTGATCGGCGTGATGCTGCTGGCGGGCATCGCATATTTTATCTGGAGCCACTGGCAGAATCGGATCAGCTCTCAGCCGTCGACGGTCGGCCGTCAGTAGATTCTTTCAGGCTGACCGGTTGTTTTGCCAGTTGCGATGCCGAGATCTGCCAAATTCCGTCGCGTTTGGTGACGACATCCATATACACATAGCGAACAAGGCAGCGCTTTCCGCCTTGCTCAACCACGTCATCTTCGGACCCGTGAACAATAGCCACGTCGTCGCGCAACATTCGGATGCGGCGTCCGGTCGAAGTCATTGACACGTATCGAATCTTGCCCGAGCTGAGATTCGCGATCACGTCCGCCTTGGTAAAAGCCTTGCCGGATTCGTCGCGCTGCACGTAGTCGTCGGCGAAGATGCGGGAGAGTTCGGCAACGTCGCCGGCGATCAGGGCGCGGTCGCCGTCTTCAAAGAGTCGCAAGATAAGCTGTTCGTCCGTCGTCACCCAAGTGGTAGTGTACAGGCTATCAATCTCAATCCCCGGAGGGATCCCATGCGCCGTGTTTTCGCCGCCCTGCTGTTCATTGCCATCGCCATGCCGTTCGCGTCCTACGCCCAGTCTGCCCCAACACCGTCTGACCGGCCCTTCGTGGTCGAGTACTACTACAAAGCCAAGTGGGGGCACGCCGACGAATTTCTGAAGCTGTTCAAGAAGAATCACTATCCGGTGCTGAAAAAGGAAGCCGAGATGGGCCGCATCGCCAAGGTCTGGATGGACCAGCCGCGCTACCACACCACTGAAGACGGCCGCTGGGATTTCCGCGTGACCATTGTCTTCAAGAACTCGACCGTCGCCAACGAGCCCTTTGACGAGGCCGCGCTGCAGAAGCAGATGTATCCCGACCAGGATACCTTCCAGCGCGAAGAGCAGCGGCGCTTCGAAATCCTCGACGCACACTGGGATTTGCCCGTGAAGACTGTCGAACTCGACGCGAAACCCTAAGACCTTTCACCACAGAGGACACTGAGGACACAGAGACAATGCAGTTTCAGGCTTCTTCCTCTGTGTCCCCTGTGGTTAAGTGTTTGGGTCAATCTTCAAAAAATTAGCGACCAGTTTCTCGTGCCACTTCCAGGGCAGGATGCGCTTCAGCGCCAGCTGTAATTTGGCGTCGCGTCCCACGACATAGCGCAGCTTGGGATTCGGATTTTGCGCAATCGAAACGATGAGCCGCGCCACCACGATGGGATCGGCCTTGGGCAGTTTCTCGATCGCGGTCCGCATGCGCAGGCTGCGTTGCAGGTTGGGCGAAGTCGGTTTCGTGGATTGCGCTCCCATGACCGCGCCGCGCGTCCAGATGTCAGTTTGAAACGCACCTGGCTCGACCAGCACCACCTTGATGCCGAGCGAGTTCAGTTCCATGCGCAGCGATTCGCTCCATCCCTCCAGCGCGTGTTTCGACGCGGAATAACTGCTCACGGTAACCGAGCCATGCAACCCTGCGATCGACGAGATTTGAATGATGTAACCGGATCGCTGCCGCCGCATGGTGGGCAGCACGGCCTTGGTCATGGCCACTGCGCCGAAAAAGTTGGTTTCGAACTGCAGCCGCAACTCGTCGAGTTGGATGTCTTCCGCAAACCCGGCCACGGCGAATCCCGCATTGTTGACCAGAACGTCGAGGCGTCCATAATCGCGCGCAACGCCCTCGACCAAGCCTGGAATCATGTCGAACTTCGTAACGTCAAGCGCGCGTACGTCGATCTTTGCAGCCACTCCCGCCTCCGCGGCAGCCTGGTCCAGTCGCTCGCGCCGCGACAGGTCGCGCATGGTCGCCGCCACGCGAAATCCGGTTTTCGCCAGTGCAATCGAGGTCAGCAATCCAAATCCGCTGGAGGCGCCGGTAACTAAGGCAATTTTCTCAGCCATTGCAATGGTGTAACACAGGGATCAAAAGAACGTGCCGCAAAAAACCGGAGCTCTCGACCCGGAATCGTGGGAAAATAGAGCTAGGCAGGCCGTCCGTTCGCACCCGCAAACACGTGCAAAGGAGGTCCTATGCTGGCTTCGAGGCATCGTCTCACGCGTAATCCGTATTTTCATTTCCACCCGCTGCACACGCTCTTCTCCCTGGTCGGCACCTTGATCCTGCTGGGTTTGTTGGCATGGTTCCTGGTGGTGCCGGCGAGATAGAAACACGCGACAAGTGTTTGTTGGCAGAGGGGATTTCCGCGCCTTCAATCTCTCGGCAGTGCGATGCGCACACTATGCTCGCGGATGTTAAACCTTGGTAATAATCACGAAGGAAATCCTTTATCGCATCCATCAAAATTTGGAATTAGACATAATCTCTACAAGATCGATAATGTACTGCATGGACCCCTTATTATCAGTTGAGGACTCACATGTAGATGTACTCCACGAAATCAGCGAACGCCTGGGTACGGCGGACGGATTTCACGATGTTCTGAACCGCGTGGTCGAGTTTGCTTCTGCGCTGGTGAAGTGCGACTCCTGCCTGATCTACGTCATGGAAGGCGATGAACTGGTTCTGCGAGCTTCGAAGAACCCGCATCCGGAAGTAGTCGATCGCCTGAAACTGCGCGTCGGACAAGGCATTACCGGATGGGTGGCGGAACATCGCGAGCCCGTCGCCATCCCGCAGGAAGCTGTGCACGATCCGCGGTTCCAGTTCTTTCACGAGTTGCCGGAAGACAGTTACGAAGCCTTTCTCTCCGTGCCCTTGATGTGCCGCGGGCGCGTGGTCGGCGTCATCAACCTGCAGCATCGCGAGCACCATGTCTACCGGCAGCGCGATATCCGCATGATTTCGACTGTCGGATTTCTGGTGGGCGCTGAGCTCGAACTGGCGCGCCTTGAAGAAGCCAACTCCACACTCGCCGAACAATTGCAAACCAGAAAAATCGTGGAGCGCGCCAAAGGCATCCTGCAGCGCGATCTCGGCCTCAACGAAGAGCAGGCCTACCTGGCGCTGCAACGGCAGAGTCGGCAGAAGCGCAAGCCGATGAAGGAAATCGCGGAAGCCATTGTGTTGAGCGACGACGTGCGCGGAAATTCACAGGTGAAGCCAACCTAGTGTGGGGCGGACACTGTTGTCCGCCGTTCTTGACGTTGTTCTCGAGTTGGGTGCCCATTTCTCGTGCGTTCTTTGCGTGAGAAGTGGGGATTTTTCGTTTCGCCATTTGCAGACCTCGAATCCGAACTTATCCCACGCAACATATCCCACGCAACCAACAGCAAGGGCGGATAGCAGGTTCGCTATCCGCCCTCGTGTTGTAGCAACCTAGAAGACTACTGTCCCGGCACCACGGCCGTGGTAGCGGCCTTGGCAATCTGTCGCTCCGTGGGGTGCGATGGCACGGTGAAGTAGAGCGACATGCCGAACTCCGGCAGTTGCATGGCGCTCACGTAAGTGCCGTCGGGTGTGGATTCGAGCACAAGACGGCTCCGATCCGATGGCTTGGCATCCTCCGTATCGGGTACCAGCACGATGAACCGGGTGAAATTCCCGCTAACCTTGCTCAGGTTGAGCATGCGGGAGCCGCTGTCGGGGTCGAAGGAAAACTCGTACTCCCCCGCCGGAAGTTTGGCGTCGCCCAAGTGGACTTCGTGGGTGAGGGTGAACTTGCCCCGTGCCGCCTCCTGGGCCGAAGCCGGGCTGGGCGAAAGGTTGAGCGCGCTAGCTGCGAGAATCGCGGCGTAAACGTAGTTGCGAATGTTTTTCATGGAATCTCCTTATGTCTTCTGTGAGCAGAGCTCGTGAGAAGAACTGGTCTGAAGAGCACACTACCGGCGCGAAGCCGAATGGCGTGGGCTCAGATTTTGGTGGAGATCAACGGGGTCAAATCGACTTGCACGCCGCAGCAGGGCTGGCACGCAAACAGCAACTCAGCGGGAACCTGCAAACAGAGCTGGTCCGCCAAGTGATTCCACTATGCAATAGCACCGCTGCAAAAGTCCAACTCAAAAAATTGATGGACGTCATTCACGCAGACAGCGTGACCAGAGTAACCTCCGCAATAGGCCGCAGAGTGCTTCAACGGCTGGAATCAGGATTTGGAGAATTCATAATTGGTGGCGCACAGTGGAAGGCACTCATGGGAATTCTGTGGGTCATAAAGCACAAGGACGTAGTTGTCTTCATTGAGCGTGCCTGGAATATCCGCACCGCGTCCCTGCACAACCCGGCCGTCCGAATCTGTGAATTCGTACATGATCCCCGGCGTGCCCGCCGAGTGCACCAAGGGTGCCGTCACACGTCCGAGCGCCACCTCCCCGTGTTTCAAGAGACCGCGTTGGCGATTGTTCTCCAGCCCGCGGGGTAAGAGGAACCACAAAACCACGCCACATCCCAGAACGAACATAGCCCCCAATCGCGCATCGATCGGCCCATGCCCTGCCAGACTGATGGGACGGTTCGGCCGAAGAAGACCATGGATGCCCCACAGAAACATTCCCGCGGGCAAAATCCTGACCAGGATACGGGCCGATCGCGTTGCCGGATTGAGTTGTACGTGACGCGGGCAGGCTAGGGAACGCACGTGCTCAAAATCAGCCAGGGTTCGAGCGTCCGGTTGCGGAACAGTTCTCTGGCGACTGTTCGCGCCCCTGGCCCCTGCGGAGAATCCATCCAAGGCACGGGAGTCGCGCGACAACTTTCGCCACACCGCCGTCGCCAAGACGCCGAGCAGAGCAATGAGGATGAGACCGTCTTCTAGACTATTTCGAGGATTAGGCGAGGATGCCGAAAGCACAGAAACCACGACAACGAAGAAGATCAGGCCGGTGACCATTCCGCGACGTCGTAATGCCAGCAAGGCCCGGGCACGAGAGATATTCCATCCGCAGGATCCGCAGTAGGCCATGGCATGCGCTGATTGGCTCAGAAGTCGCTGGGTTGCTTGGCCACAGCAGGGACACGAAGGCGGAAATGATGTCATAGAGCGTCCTCAGGCGTGCAGGCGGGAAGCCAGCTTTGATTTTGAGGCGGGCTACTCCGGCGTGCCAGATCACTGTCGTAATCCGCGGATCATACTCGCTACCGCGTACCGAAGATTGCAGTTCGGCCGCCATCAGACGCCATTGAACCGGCTTTTTTCACGTTTGCCCGCGAGGATTTGCCAATCTCCTGCCAGACGTGAGAGTATTTCCAGTCGCGGTGACGGTGGCCAGCCACCGCCACCAGAAGGGAACAAAATGTATCAGAAAAGTCCAGGAGTATTTATGGCCGATTGGTGGGATGCCGACGGCCGCCGCCATCGCAAGCAATTCGCAACTTCTGCGGCTGCACGCGAACATGAGCACCGCGAAACCGCCCTGGCTCACGCCGAGCGGGCCAGCCGGGAGATGAAACTGGCGGCGCGAACCAGTGGCGGGAAACGGTCTTCCTCGAAGAGGGAGACCGGCACCATTGAGCCCGCCAAGGGCAAGCTCGGCGTCATGATCCCCGGCATGGGCGCCGTCGCGACCACCTTCGTCGCCGGCGTCGAGGCCATTCGCAAAGGCTTGGCCAAGCCCATTGGATCGCTGACGCAAATGGGAACGGTACGACTGGGCAAGCGCACTGACGGCCGGTCTCCTAAGGTCAAGGAGTTCGTCCCGCTCGCCGGACTCGACGATCTGGTCTTCACCGGTTGGGACATTTTCGAAGACAACATGTATGAAGCCGCGTCGAACGCGGGCGTGCTCGACTACCGCCTGCTCGAGCAGTTGAAGCCATTCCTCTCCACGATTACGCCCCGCCCCGCCGTGTTCGATCACAACTACGTCAAGAAGA
The DNA here is from genome assembly GCA_052148475.1 of Candidatus Sulfotelmatobacter sp. Classification (GTDB taxonomy): domain Bacteria; phylum Acidobacteriota; class Terriglobia; order Terriglobales; family Acidobacteriaceae; genus Sulfotelmatobacter. The sequence goes on from JBKQID010000057.1 coordinate 114,975, forward strand.
TCGACGGGCCCAACGTGAAAAAAGGCAAGTCGAAGATGGATCTGGCCGAGCAGTTGCGCGAGGACATCCGCGACTTCAAAAAAACCAGCGGAGCCAGCCGCCTGATCACCATGTGGTCCGGGTCCACGGAATCGTACATCGAGCCCACCGAGGCCCATCAATCGGTCAAGTCTTTCGAAAAGGCGCTGCGCGACAACGACGAGATGATCGCACCCTCCATGATTTATGCCTACGCGTCGTTGATGGAAGGCGTTCCGTTCGCCAATGGCGCGCCCAACCTCACCGTTGATCTGCCGGTGATGCTCGAGCTTTCCCGGAAAAACGAAGCGCCCATCTGCGGCAAGGATTTCAAGACCGGCCAGACCTTGATGAAGACGGTTCTTGCGCCTGCGTTCAAGGCCCGTCTGCTGGGCCTGAGCGGCTGGTACTCGACCAACATTCTGGGCAACCGCGACGGCGAGGTGCTCGACGATCCCGGGTCTTTTAAAACCAAGGAAGAATCCAAGCTGGGCGTGCTGGAGCACATCCTGCAGCCGGCGTTGTACCCCGACCTTTACGGCAATATTTTCCACAAGGTTCGCATCAACTACTACCCGCCGCGCGGCGACAACAAAGAGGGCTGGGACAACATCGACATCTTCGGATGGCTGGGCTATCCCATGCAGATCAAAGTCGATTTCCTGTGCCGCGATTCCATCCTGGCGGCTCCCATCGTGCTCGACCTCGTATTGTTCCTCGATCTGGCGAAGCGCTGTTCGGAGCTGCGAGGTCTGGGCATTCAGGAGTGGCTCAGCTTTTACTTCAAGTCTCCGATGACCGCGCCAGGACTGTATCCGGAGCACGATCTGTTCATTCAGCTGATGAAGCTGAAGAACACATTGCGGCACTTGAAGGGCGAGGAACTGATCACGCACCTGGGGCTGGAGTATTACGACTGAAGTTTGTGTGGGGCGACGCGCGAGGGGCGGGCACTCTTGTCCGCCGCCTTTGACATGGATTCTGGCCGCCACGAAGATTCCCATTCTTCCGGATTGATCGGCGATTCGATGTCCCCGACAATTTTAAAGACGCCTTTCAACCGGCCGATGAACTTGGCTGGCCTTCCGGCGGGCACGATTCGCGCGACTGGCTTACCGCGCTTGGTGATGAGCACGGGTTCTCTCGTCGCGTGAATAGCGTCGACCAGGGCGGAGCAACGCATTCTGAACTCGCTCAGGGAAACAGCCTTCACAAAAGCCATTCCTTTCTCGGCATCATAATCGGACGCGCGCCCAAGTCGTCTATCGGCCTTCCAGGAATCCGCATGAATGGCTCCTAGAATTTCCTCCGCAGGAATTCAAAGAAAAGATATCCGATGGTCGCGGCGATCATGGCAATTTCAAAATTGGCTGCCGTAAGAACGTCTCCGATCGCCCAGGCCAGGCCGTTCTTCCGCCCCATGCCCGAGCGTTCAAACTCTCCCATCAGTAGATTGGAATAGAACAGGAAGAGGATGCAGGCAACCTCGACCACCGCTCTCCATACATGTTTCTTCATCTTGAATTCTCTCGAGATCTTTTTTGCGATCCAGTCGGTTTCGACGAACCTGTGTTCCTGGCCCACTGGCGCTTCCTGCGGTATATACTTTATCGACTTCTGCTGTCTTTTTGCGGCGCATTTTGGGGTCTCGTGTATGGCCCCCCACCCAGGCAAACCATGCCAAACCCGAATTCGCGGATAGGTCAAAATCCGGAGAACGCTCCCGACTCGCCCGGAGTGAGTGTTCCCGCGAAGGGCGACAGCGCTGGCTCCACCCCCCCCGAACCTGATGGGACGGTGGTTGATTTCCCCAAGTCCTACCTCGATGCTGACGCCACCATCGTCGACGCCAATGCTTCCTACGTGAGGACGGGCCCACCGGTTCGCCCCAGCGGTCCTGTACCGGTGCGGCCCGTGACCAGCGCGCCCGTGCTGCAAGCAGGCGATGTGCTGGGCGGCCGCTACGAAATCCTGCACATGCTGGGTGAGGGCGGGATGGGCGCGGTGTACAAGGCGATGGACCGGGAACTGAACCGTCCAGTCGCTCTGAAGCTCATCCGGCCGGAACTGGCGGCCAATCCGTCGATCCTGGCGCGCTTCAAACAGGAACTGCTGCTCGCCCATCAGGTCACGCATAAGAATGTCATCCGCATCTACGATCTGGGCGACGCCGACGGCGTGAAGTTCATCAGCATGGAGTTCGTCGAAGGCGTGGACCTGCGCGCCCTGATCAGCGAGCGAACGAAGGAGAATAGAAAGTTCTCTCCGGAGGAAGCGGTCGAGATTACCGAGCAGATTTGCCGCGCTCTCGAGGCCACGCACAGCGTGGGAGTAATTCATCGCGACCTGAAGCCGCAGAACATCATGCGCGACGCGACCGGGCGAATCCTTCTAATGGATTTTGGCCTGGCGCGCACCGTCGAGGGCGACGGCATGACCCAAACCGGAGCTCTGGTCGGCACCATGGAATACATGTCGCCGGAACAGGCTCTGGCCAAGGACCTGGACCAGCGCTCCGACCTGTTTACCCTGGGCTTGATCCTTTACGAATTGCTGACCGGCAAGACGCCGTACTCGGCCGAAAGCGTCGTGGCCAGTTTGATCAAGCGCACACAGGAGCGAGCTATTCCGGTGTCGGATCATGACGGCACGATCCCGCAGCCGCTCAGCAATATTGTCAGCAAATGCCTGGAGCGCGATCCCAAGCTGCGTTATCAGAGTGCCGCCGAGTTGCTGCATGACCTGGACGCATATTCCGGCAAAGGCGCCGCGGCCAACCTGCGTTTTCAACCGGCGGTCGAGCCTTGGGGACGGACCATTCACTGGCCGCTGGTCGCCGGCATTGTCACCGTGCTCGTGCTGGCGATCGTAGGCTTTGTATTCCGCGGCGCGCTGTTCTCGCCGGCGGCGCAGAAAACCCCCGCAGTGCAGGCTTTGTCGCTGGCAGTGATTCCGTTTCAAAACACATCCGGAGACGCGGCCTGGGACTGGCTGGGACCCAGTCTGGCGGACATGCTCAGCACCGACGTGGGGCAATCGGCGCACTTGCGCGCGGTTTCTTCCGACCGCGTGCAGCAAGTTTTTCACGATCTGCGAATCGCCCCCAATTCCATTGTCGATTCCACGATTCTTGGCCGGGTTGCGGAATTCACCAATGCCGACACTCTGGTGTGGGGGCAGTACACCAAGCTCGGCGACCAGATCCGCATCGACGCCACACTACAGGATCGCAAACATAATCGTACGATCCAGGTGAAGGCGGAGGCGGTGAATCAGCAGGACCTGTCGGCTGCAGTCGATCGGTTAGCAGGGATGATCCGCCAGAACCTGGCGCTCTCGCCCGATCTGGTGAAAGAACTGCAGGCGCAATCTTTCAAGCCGACTTCAACTTCAGTCGACGCCCTCCGCGACTACAACCAGGGGACGCAGCTGCTACGCCAGGGAAACAATCTGGAGGCGAAAAAGCAGCTGGAGGCGGCGATTAAAGAAGATCCGCAATTTGCGGTCGCCTACTCGCGGTTGGGCGAAGCTTATTCGGCCTTGGGCTACGACGCAGAAGCCGAGCAGGCTTCGCGGCATTCCCTGGACTTAAGTGAGAACCTTCCCCTGGCCCAGCGGTATTTCATCGAGGCCAGTCTGGCTCGAGTTACCAAGGACAACCAGAAAGCACTTACTGCTTACCAGAATCTAGCCAAGAGTTTCCCGGATAATCTGGATGTGCAATTCGCCCTGGGCAGTCTCTACGAAGACGCCGGGGACTTGGACAAGGCGCGCGCCTGCTACGCCAACGTGCTCCAAGCCGACAGCAAGAATCTGGACGCGCTGCTGGCCAGCGGGCGAGTCGAGATCAAGGCCGGCAATCCGCAGAAGGGACTCGACCCGCTCGATCAGGCCCGGCACATCGCCATCGATCTGGACAACCAGGAGCAGCAGGCGCTTATCCTGCAGGCCACGGGCATTGCCTACAAATTAATGAACAAGCCGGCCGAGGCCTTGCGCAACTACGAAGACTCGATGGCCATCAACCAGCGGCTGGGGCAGAAGCGCGGGGTGGCGGCGAGCCTGTCGGAAATCGCGCAGGTGCAACTTTTGCTGGGCAAGCCGGATGCCGCATTGTCGGCGTATAACGAATGCCTGAAAATCCGCCGCGAAATTGGCGCCAAGAAAGATGCCGGCGACACGCTCATCGAACTGGGGGACTTTTATGCCGACCGAGGTCAGTCCGATCAGGCGCTGCAGATGTTCAAAGAATCGCTGCAGATTCAGCGCGACGCCGGAGACGAGCCCTACCAGGCCCTCTGCCTGAACAATATCGGCAATGCCTATCTGCACAAAGGCGAGAACGAAGACGCGCTCACCTACCTGCAACAGGCCTTGCAGCTGCGCGAAAAGCTGAATGTGCCCGACGATATCGCCGAAACCCTGCACAACCTGGGCGAGGCCTACACCAATCTGGGGCAGTACGATCAGGCCATGACCGCACTCATGCGCGGCCTCGACCTCTACCGCAAGAGCGGCAACAACCAGGGTGCGGCCGTGATCTCGTATAGCCTGGGATTGGTCTTCGAGTATCAGGGCCGCCTGGGCCCCGCGATCGGCGCGTTGCAGGATGCGGTCAAAGCGTTGCGCGATCTCGGCGACCGCAGCAACATCATGGCGCAAGCCTTGAATGATCTAGGCGGAGCGCTCGCCCAGGCCGGACGAGGCGCCGAGTCCACGAAACTGCTGGAAGAGGCTCAGGCTCTGGCCCGCGGTCTTAAGAATGATGCGCTGGGCGCGTCCGTCCTAAACCACCAGGGCGATGCCAGCTTCTACCAGGGTGACCTGAAATCGGCCAGGGATTCTTTCCAGCAAGCGGTGCACCTGGCCTCGCACAGCCCAGAAAAAGACGTGCTGCTCACCGCCAAACTGAATCTGGCGAGGGTGGCCATCGCCGAAGGGCACGCTGTGGCCGCTGTCGGCGATTTGCGAAATCTGGCGCAGCAGGCGGACGCGCTCGGAGCGAAGTATCTTTCGGTGGAATGTTCGGTCTCGCTGGCCGAAGCCTTGATCAAGAGCAAGGATTACGCTCACGCCCGGCAGGAGCTGCAACGCACCCTCAGCCGCAGCGAGAAGCTGGGATTGCGCCTGGAGAATGCCCGCATTCACTCCCTGCAGGGAACCGCTCTCCAGCTTTCGGGAAATGCAACGGAAGCGATTGCGCAATACCACGAGGGGCTGCGACTGCTCGACGAAATCCGCAAAGAGAAGGGCGCGGAACACGTCATCGAGCGTTACGATCTGAAGCCCGTCTACGCCGAGGCCACGCAGTTTGCGCAATAGAGCGGATCGTTCTTCCCTGATTCTTCTCCACGAAAAAAGGGCGAAATCCGGAGATCTCGCCCCGTTGCGTTTCGCCAACCGGTCTAGTGACCTTTCTTGCCGACCGTCCCGGTCAAGGCCACCGACTGTGGGCTGCCTAGGGCGTTGTCTGTGATGTAGAGAGTTGCATTGCGAGTGCTGCCGGAATCGTCAGCATTGAAAGTTACCGCGATGCTGCAACTCTTGCCCGCTGCCAGCGACGTAGAACAGTAGCTCCTGAACGAAAAGTCGTCGCCGTCACAGGATGCTCCACATTTGATCGAAATGCCGTTAATCTTTACCGTCGCATTGCCAACGTTAGAGACGGTCACGGTCTGGGTGGCCGTTTTATTACAAGCGACGGTTCCAAAGTTAATACTGGTCGGGGAGACGCTGACCGCCGGCTGGGTCACTACCAGAATGACCTGCGCAGTCGCTGACGTGTAGTTCGAGGAAGACGGAGTGAAGCTGACCGACAGCGTTTGAGTTCCGGCCGCCAGCACCGTACCCGCCGCCGGCGTGTAGACAAAGGTTCCGGGCACGTTCGCGGTGGCGTCGAGTTGGATCGAGCTCAGCGCCGTCCCGTACGGAATGGGCGCCGGGGTCGACCAGGTGATGACTGGCGCTGCCTGGTTTACCTGCAACGACACATTTGCCGTAGCCGTGGAGTAATCAATGTTGTCCGTCGGCGTGAAACTCACCGACAGCAGTTGGCTGCCTGCGTTCAACACTGTCCCCGCAGCCGGAGAATACACGAACGTTCCAGGAACGCTGGCGGTTGCGTCAAGCTGGGCCGCACTCAGAGCCGTGCCGTAGGTGATCGCAGCAGGCGTCGCCCAAGTGATGGTTGCCCCGGCTTTGTTCACCTGCAACGAAACGTTCGCCGTAGCCGTCGAGTAGTCAGTTGTGTCGGTCGGCGTGAAGCTGACCGACAACAGTTGGCTGCCTGCCGTCAGCACAGTTCCTGCGACCGGAGAATACACGAACGTTCCGGGAACGCTGGCGGTTGCATCCAGTTGGGCTGCGCTCAGAGCCGTGCCGTAGGTAATTGCGCCGGGCGTGACCCAAGTGATGGTCGGTCCGGCCTTGTTCACCTGCAACATCACGCTGGCGGTGGCGTTCGCATAGTCGGTGGTGTCGGTCGGCGTGAAGCTCACCGACAACGTTTGAGTGCCCGCCGTCAATACCGCTCCTGCGGCGGGAGAATAGACGAAAGCTCCCGGAACGCTGGCTGTCGCGTCAAGCTGCGCCCCGCTCAAAGCCGTCCCATAGGTGATTGGACTCGGCGTTGCCCACGTGATGGTGGGCGTCACCTGATTCACAACCAGGGTCACGTTCGCGGTTGCGGTCGTGTAGTCGGTGGTGTCGGTCGGCGTGAAGGCCACCGAAAGCGTGTGCGACCCCGCCGTGAGCACCGTGGAGGCGGCCGGACTGTAGACAAATGTCCCGGGCACGCTGGCCGCGGCGTTCAACTGGGTCGCGCTGAGCGCTGTCCCGTAGGGAATTGCGGCGGGTGTTGCCCAAGTGATCGTCGGCGTCGCCTGGTTCACAACCAACGGCACAGTGGCCGTCGCAGTTGTGTAGTCGGTCGTGTCGGTTGGCGTGAAGGTCACCGACAGCGTTTGCGGACCGGCTCCCAGCGCGGCGCCGGCGGCCGGCGTGTAGGCAAACGCCCCCGGCACGCTGGCGGTAGCATCAAGCTGCGCGGCGCCCAGAGCCGTCCCATAGGTAATCGCGGATGGCGCCGCCCATGTGATCGTCGGCGTCGCCTGCCCCACCGAATAGTTCAAGACGCTCGGAGTGCTCTGGTTGCCAACGGCATCCTGAGCATTGATGGTGATCGTGTGCAGTCCCACCGAGCCGGGAGCCGTGAAGGTGAGAGTGCCCGTATTCGCAGTGGCGGGAATGTTGGCTGAACCTGTGGGCCCGCAGAGCACCACACCGGATCCGCCGTCGGTGCAGTTATAGCTGGCCGTTATCGTTTGTCCGAACGTGGGCGACGAAGGCGAGATGGTCGGCCCGTTGATGACCGGGGGTTTCTTATCCACTTCGAAGGGACCGAACGGTCCCTGCGGAGCGGACGTGTTTCCCGCAACATCCTGCACTGTGACCTCCGCGATGGTGGCACTGTTGGTCTCGGTTCCAGCTGGTACGGCGGTCGATAGGTTGAACGAAGCCGGGCCCACCAGGCCTGAGCCTCCCGCGTTGTCGCTGGCGGTGCAGGGCACAGTCACATCGTTCGCCTGCCAGACGGGAGCCGGCGGAGTGCAACTCACCGTAGGTGGAATGGTATCGACTTGAATCGTGAAGGTGGGACTGGCGCTACTCACGGTTCCACCGCTGTTGGTCGTGCTGCTCTCGATCGTGCCCGCCGCGTCGGTGGCGTAGAAGGTCACTACCGTCGCTCCTTGCGCGGCGTTGGGAATGACGATCTGTCCGGTTTGTCCAGTGATCGTTCCCGAGGCGGGGCTGGGCAGGTTCGCTCCCGTGGCGGAGTAGTTGATGCTGGTAACGGCCGGCAAGGGGAAGAGCGCTCCGGTATTGTTGCTGGGCACCACATCGGTGCTGTTGAGCGTCAGTGTGACGCTGGCATTCGTCCAGCCTTGATTCAGCGGCGGATTTGTGGTGGGTGAGGTGGTCGGTTGGACCACCCCGAGAATCGGAATCAGAGTGGAGTTGAAGCTGTTGGTGTGCCCGTTGCTGGTCGCAAGGTCGCCGCTGATGCTGACGAAAATATTCGTCAAATTCTTGCAGACATTGTCCTGGTTTTCGCAGGTCAGGGCATTGTCGGTGCCCATGATGTAGCCAGGGGCAATGATTGGCTTCTGACTGGGATCGAGATTGTAGGTGTTCGAGACGTTGATGGGCGTGTTCGTGCCGGTCTGGGGGCAGTTGGCTCCGCTGGGCGTGCTGCTGCTCGAGGTTGTGCACAGATCGGTGGTAATCACGCAGGCGTAGTTGCCCGAGCCCGTGTCCTGATGCTGGCAGGTAGTTCCCTGAAACGGAGTATTCTGCACCAGATTGTAGAATTGCGATCCCGGCCCGTTATCGGTAATGGTCTGCACCGTCCCCTGCTGGAACACGCCCGTAAAGGCCCCGCTGCCTAGCCCGCTTTGCGAGTAATCGGATATGGCGCTCAGCGTGGGCGTGTAATTGAAGTTGGTTTGCGTGGGCTGCAGAGGCTGGGTAATGGTGATCGGAGCCAGGGGCAGGGAACTAAACGACCAGCTGAGAACGTCGTTGTTTTCGACATGGGACCCGGTCGCGGCGGTAAATCCGATGTAGGCGCCGCCGTTGCTGGTGAGGTTCAGCTGCGTCGTAATGTTCAGAGTTGCCTGCAGGATCAGCGTGCTGTCAAGGTAGACGGAAAGATTGTTGCAGCCGCTGGTACAGCTTCCCGGCGGCAGATAGTTGACCGTGATGGTGTGCACGTTTCCGTCCGACAAGGACAGGCCGGTCGGCAGGGTTTGCAGCGCGATCTTGGCCAGGTTTCCATCCGGGCAGGTATAGTCGTGGTCTGCGCTGTTCGGCGTCAGGGTGCTGGCGTTGTTGGGCCCGCAACTCTGGACCGCGATGTGGTTGCCGTTGGGGTCGCTGTAATTGGTGTTCTGGTAGGTATCGAGTTCGATGGCCAAGCTGTTGGTGATGGCATTGCCGGGGCCGCTGGCGGTGGAGACGTCATTGTTGCCGTAGGCCATGTTCTGGCCGTTTCCGATGTAGCCGATGGCGCCGGTGCCCGCCGGATCGTTCTGGATGACCAGCGCCATGCCGTCGGCGGGGAAGGTGCAGAACAAGCATAAATTCGAGTTCGAAATTCGGAACTGAAAAGCCGTGGTGAATCCGGTGGAGAGCTGCTGGGGCTGGTAGTACCAGGCGGCGCCGTGCTGGTTCAGATTGGCCGACGTCAGCCGCAAAACTCCGCCGCTGACCACCGTGGGCTGGAATGGAAAGCCGTCGGTCAACACCTGGCAGGTCGAGGCCGGCGAACTGCTGTTGTTGCATACATCGCTGCTGGTAAAGCCGGTGGTGGCCGGGAAACCGAAGTTCTGGGCGGATGCCGCCTGCGGCCCCACGAACATACTAACGAGCAACACGGCAGCAGCGAACGCACCACGCAATATGGTCTTCATTGTCGATCTCTCCATTTTCATTTTCCCGAAACCAGAACTAACTGCGATTGGCACACCCGGGCAGACCCCATTTACCGCAGACACCCACCTGCATCAGATAAGAAAGGAATGGCCAGAACCGATAACGGCTTAAGAGGGGGAGACAGCCGTTAAACCGCCGTTAATTCTCAGGCTAACCCTCTGCAGTGTCAAGGGAAAACCACGCGGGACGGGGCATTCAGAGGGGTTCAACTCTTCCTGTTAGAAATTCAACAGGGGTCGTTAAGGCGGGTCTCGCCGTTGACCGGCGGGTATTCGCGGCTTAGCATGAACCTCCGGAGTTCCATTTCAGTTTTCCCGAGGGCCCAGCTCTCTTCCTAAATTGCCGGACGGGCTCCTGTGCCGCGCCTCGGAGACAGGAATTCAGCATGAGGCGAAGATGCCTTCGGGATTGAGGAGGCCCTCGTTGCGGTGCTGCCTGGGTTGTTTGCTTTTCGCGAGCGTGACGCTTCTTGCTGCCGCTGAGCGAGGCGATAACGATCCGAAGAATGCGACCGAGTGGTTTCAGCGCGCCGACGATCAGATGAATCTGCGTATGCCCGGATCGACGCCCTTTCACATGAAGGTGACGTTTCATGCTCTGCCGGGACTCGTTTTGGATAAGGAAAAATCGTCGCGGATCATCTCCGGCGATGGCACCTACGAGGAAACTTGGGTTGCGCCTAGGCGGTGGCGGCGGGAGGTGACCCTCGACAGCTACCACGCGATTGAGGTGATGAACGAGTCGGCGCGAAAAATGCAGGCCAGTTCAGACTACGAGCCGAGCCGAGTGCTGATGCTTCTGGAAGCGCTGCTGTATCCGGTTCCGCGCGATTTGTCCTCGCCCTTCCTAAGTGAGGCGCACCCGAAGTGGAAGATTGAAAGCGGTGCGGCTCACAATATTTCGTATGTGAAGATTAGCCACACTTCGGGCCTGCATGATATCGCGCATGCCTATCTCTTCCTGCCCAGAGGATTCCTGGTTCAAAGTGTTGAGGTGGGCCTGGTGACCAGTTGGCAAGAGCAGACTATTTTTGGTGGAAAAGTCGTTCCGGGTCACTTCGATATCCAGGGCGGAACAAGGAATCTGCTGAACGCAGACGTGATGATTGAACCCGCCGGCACGGTCGATCCAGCGGCCTTCGAACTCCCCGGTGAACCGGCGGAGCCGGGGATGACCCTGCGCCCAATGCACGGGTACGATTCCGGCATCTCAATCCCCAACACGTCTTACTCCATCGCCGGCAGTGAAGGCTTTAGGGGCATCATTCGGCAAATTCTCGATCGCCACGGAGTGACCAGGGAGGTCGAAGTTCTCGACTCGCCAAGTCCTGACGCCGCCGAAGCCCTTTTGCGTCTGATCAGGGGTGACCGGTTTCACCCGGCGACGACCGACAAAAGCCCCTGCGAGATTGCTATATGGAAGTCCTTCTGATCCGTGGCTAAATCTGCTGTTCCAGATAACCCCGCGGCCGTCCGTCCGCGTCTAACCATACGGACCAAGATTGGGACTTGGTCTCTTCCCTGCGGGCGTATAATCGGTCTCAAGGAGTACCCTATGAAACTCAGATGGCTGGCAATCGCGATCGCGTTGGCGGCGTTCAGCGTGGGCCCCTGGACGTTCGCACAGGTTTCAGACGAGGACAAGGATCAGCCGAAATCCGGCGACGTGCAGAATGCGCCCAAGCAGGCGCCTGCAACGCTGCCCACCCAGGAAGACAGCCAGATCAAGCATGACGGCGGCAAGACCGACGTCGATGCCGTAGGGAACCGCAACGTGGGCTGCCAGCGCGGTTTCGGTAACTGGTACACGGTGGAAGGGCAGGTGGCGCGCGGCCGGCAATACGCCCAGCAGATCGAGTCGCAAATCAAGCTGGTCAACGATCCCGTGGTCACTGAGTACGTGAACCGGGTTGGGCAGAACCTGGTGCGCAATTCCGACGCGCAGGTTCCGTTCACGATTAAAGTCATTGACTCCGACGTGGTCAACGCCATGGCGCTGCCCGGCGGATTTTTCTATGTGAATTCCGGCCTGATCCTGGCGGCCGATGAAGAGGCCGAGATGGCGGGCGTGATGGCGCATGAAATCGCCCACGTGGCCGCCTGCCACTATGGGCGCGAAATGACCCGCCTGCAGCTCCTGCAGATGGCGTCGATCCCAGCCATCTTCATGGGCGGCGCGATCGGCTACGGAGTGTATGAGGGCATGGGCCTCGGTATTCCCCTGACGTTCTTCAAGTTCTCGCGGGAATTCGAGGCGCAGGCGGATTACCTGGGCATCCAGTACATGTACCGCGCCGGATATGACCCCTCGGCGTTCGTCTCGTTCTTCGAAAAAATTCAGGCGATGGAGAAGAAGAAGCCAGGGACGCTGTCAAAAGCTTTCGCCACCCATCCTCAAACTCCGGACCGGATCGAGAAATCGCAGGAGGAGATTCGGAAGATTCTTCCCGCCAAACAGCAGTACGTGGTGACTACGTCCGAGTTTGACGAGGTCAAGGCCCGACTGGCGGCGATTGAGAACAAGCATAAAGTCATCGACCAGAAGGATTCGAACAAGCCCAGCTTGCGCCGGACTTCGAATACCTCTGACACCTCCAGCGACGGCAAGAGCGACGATGATCGTCCCACGCTGAAGCGCCGGGATGATTCGTCGAACTAGCGCGAAAGAAGACCGCCGATGAATTTCAGGTGGTTGATAAGCTTAGTGATCTTGGGGGCGCTCCGCGTAGCGCCCTCGATTCTTTTGCGGGCTCAGACTCCGGATCTGACCAGCCAGCCGAACGCCATCCATGGGCAGCATGCTCCCATGGCTCCAGCGGAGTCTCCTACACCGGATCGCAGCCAGATCAAGCAGGACGATGGTAAGTCCGAGGTGAATACCGCCGACAGCCGCAAACCGGGATGCGCTGTTGGACGATTCAACGCGTTTACCGTCGAGCGACAGGTGGCCGTGGGCCGTTCCTTGGCCCAGCAGATCGAATTGCGCGCCAAGTTTGTCAGCGACCCGGTTGTAACCGAATACCTCAACCGGATCGGCCAGAACGTAGCGCGAAACTCCGACGCACAGGTTCCATTCACGATCAAAGTAATTGACTCCGACGCCGTCAACGCCATGGCGTTGCCCGGCGGCTTTTTTTATATCAACTCGGGTCTGCTTCTGGCGGTTGATGATGAGGCCGAGGTCGCGGGAATCATGGCTCACGAAATCGCTCATGTCGCCGTCTGCCATGCCGGACGCCAGTGGTCGTCGGTCGAAAATGCTTCGATGCCCCCTCCGGCTACTCTTCCACCCGGCGGCATCGACGACATGGTGGGGATGCTTGGGATCTTAACGTTTATGCGCCCTTTTGAGGCCGAGGCTGACTACCTCGGAATCCAGTACATGTACCGCGCTGGCTATGATCCTTCCGCACTCGTTTCGTTCTTCGAGAAGATCCATGCGATGGAGAACCCACCATGGAGACCCGGAGCGGTGGCGACGTCCTTTCGGACCCATCCGCAGAACGAAGACCGGGTCGAGAAAGCACAGAAGGAAATTCGCAGGATCCTTCCGGCCCGGGAACAGTACGTTGTTACCAATTCGGAGTTCGACGAGGTCAGGGCGCGCCTGGCGGCGATCGAGAACAAGCACAAAGTGCCGCACGGGAAGGGCTCCGATAAGCCCAGCCTGCGCCCCGCGTCGAACGTCAAAAACAAGGTCGGCGACGCCAAGGGCGGACGATGACGATCCTGAAGCGGAGCGATGATTCGTCGGACCAGATTTAGAGAGTGACCGGCGGCCTAGCCCGCCGGTTTTGTTTTTCCAGGAAGTTTGTACCGGCGACGAGGCGCGATTTGGAATAGAATCGCAGGTTGGGGCGTCCCTCACAGCTGGCTGTGATTGCGATCACAGATTGCACTTGGGGATCGGACTTAGGCTCGGCTAGGCTTGATTTCATGATTCGCTGATAAGGCTCGCGGATAAGGCGGAATATTCCCATGCCAGAAAACACACTCACCATCACCGACAATCGCACCAACAAAACTTACACCGTCCCGGTCGACAACGGCACCATCCGGGCCATGGATTTACGGCAAATTAAAACCAGCTCGGACGATTTCGGGCTGATGACCTACGACCCTGCGTTCATGAACACGGCGTCGTGCAGGAGCGCCATCACTTACATTGACGGGGACAAGGGAATCCTGCGCTATCGCGGATATCCCATTGAAGTTCTCGCCGAGCGCTGCACCTTCCTGGAAGTCGCGTACCTGTTGCTCTACGGCGAACTGCCCACCGAGAAGGAGCTGAGCACCTGGGTGCATGACATCACGCACCACACCATGCTGCATGAAACCACCAAGAAGTTCATGGAGGGTTTCCGCTACTCCTCGCACCCCATGGCGATGTTCGTGAGCACGATTGCGGCTCTGTCCAGCGTGTATCCCGACGCGAAGAATGTCCACGATCCGGCCAACCGCATGCATCAGATTCAGCGCCTCATCGGCAAAGTGCCTTCCATCGCGGCCATGTCGTACCGGCACAACGTAGGGTTCCCGTACGTCTATCCCGACAACGATCTGAGCTACGCCGAAAACTTCATGAACATGTTGTGGAAGATGGTCGAGCCCAAGTATGTGGCCAATCCAGCGCTGGCGCGGGCGCTTGACATTCTGTTTATTCTGCACGCCGACCACGAGCAGAACTGCAGCACCAACGCCATGCGCTCAGTAAGCAGTTCGCAGGCCGATCCTTACTTGTCGGTCGCGTCCGCGGCCTCGGCCCTGGCCGGACCGCTGCACGGCGGCGCCAACGAAGAAGTTCTGAAAATGCTCGACGAGATCGGGTCGAAAGACCATGTGCCAGCCTACATCAAGCGGGTCAAGTCGGGCGAGCTCAAACTGATGGGCTTCGGCCACCGCATCTACAAGAATTATGATCCGCGGGCGAAAATCATCCGCTGGTGCGCCGAGCAGGTTTTCCAGGTGACGGGGCGCAGTCCCAAGCTCGACATCGCGCTCGAGTTGGAGCGCATCGCGCTGGAAGACGATTATTTCGTGAAGCGCAAACTCTATCCCAACGTCGACTTCTATTCCGGCATCATGTACCAGGCGATGGGATTCCGGCCGGAAATGTTTACCGTGCTGTTTGCGATTCCGCGCACAGCAGGATGGCTGGCGCAATGGCAGGAACTGATCACCGATCCGGAGCAGAAGATCGCGCGGCCGCGCCAAGTCTACACCGGGCACGGCGAGCGGGAATTCGTCCCGCTGGATAAGCGCGTTCCGGTGCCGATTCCGGCCGACTATCCAACGCGCTGAGTCCTTTCCGGAAGGGAAGAAAAGAGAAGAGCAACTTGAAGCGACTGCCCTGCCCTCCGGCGGGGCAGTTTCTTTTGCGCAGCTTTTATATCGGGTGAGCAGGCTGGAAGAGGGAAGCTGGCAAGAAAAGCGCAAGAAAAGCTAATGAGCCGCAGGCGATTTGGCCTGCGGCTCCGGGGGTAGCTTCACAGCCTGACTCTTGATCTCATCGTGCCGCGCTTTCGGGCACCGGCTTCGACGAACGAACTCTTGTTTCTTACACGGCCGTCTTAGGCGGCGTGCTTAGCCAGTTCGGCCAAGTGTTCCCGATGGCGCTCTGGCGAAGTAATCACCTTCATCTCCTGCCAGTCATAAGGGAATTCTCTGCCGCAATCCAAACAAGCGACGTAGGTTCCGGTCAGAGCTGCGGCCTGGGGACGGCGCGCTGCCCCTCGGATGGTTACTGGAAAGCTGTAACGCTCATGTCTGCAGCCGAAAAACGCTTCCACCAATTTACCAATCATAACTTCCACCTTCCCACATGCGAGCTGGTTGGCCCGTGTCCCTGGAATTCGACTCGGCGCGCCCCCTCACGATGTTCCGTGCGCGCGGTCACTATATACTTAGATTCAGGAATTGACCAAACGGTTTATGGTTTTCTCGAGGCCCCGTTTCCAGAACGGGAAGGCGTCGCCAAACCCTTACACTGGATATAGTTACATCGGGAGGAAAAACGTTTCACACGGTCTTTATACGCTATACGCTCTGCGGACCGCGCTTCTTGTGCTGCTGGCACTTGGTCATGATGGCCGATCGCAGCCGGCCGCGCAGATCTTCGGGCAGTTCGTAGAGCTGGGAATCCCGGTAAATCTCGATGGTCTTCTTGGTTGTGTCGCAGACGACGTAGCAGTTGTGGCACCAGGAAAGGTGGTTCTCCAACTCAGCTTTCGTTTTCTCGTCGAGGACGCCGTCCAGATAACTGGTCAGCTCGGTCAGAAATTCAGAGCATTTCACTGGTTGCCATCTCCACTTGGAGCATCGCCCGTTTTAACTTCGGCCCTCGTGGGCTCACCGCTTTTGCCATCGCCATTCTCTCTTCGCTGAAAATATCGCCCTAACCGCTCGCGCAGTTGCAGGCGCGCCCGCAGCAGCCGCGACTTCACCGCGGGCACGCTCAACTCCAGCGCAGCCGCAGTCTCTTCGGTCGAAAGTCCTTCCACGTCCCGCAGTACAAAAACCGTCCGGAAGCCCGGGGGAAGGCCCTGGATGGTCTTACTCAAAATCTCACGCAATTCGGATTGCGTGTATTGCTGCTCCGGATTCGGGCTCCAGTCCGCGATCTCGCGGGGAAGGGAGTCGTCTTCCGTTTTAATATCTTCGTCTAACGAGACCGTGCGCTCCGGCTTGCGCCGGCGCAGCTTCATCAACGCTTCGTTGACCGCGATCCGCACCAGCCAGGTATAAAACTTCGACTGCTCCTGAAACTGCTGCAGGTTGCCGTAAGCTTTCAGGAAGGCTTCCTGCACTACATCTTCCGCATCCTCGCGATTCTGCGTAATGTGTTGCGCGATCCGGAAAACGTTGCGATCGTAACGGCGAACCAGTTCTTCGAACGCCGAGTCGTCGCCTCGTTTGGCCGCCTGAACGAGCGTCAACTCTTCGCTAACTGGTCCAACTACTTTGTTTTGGATGGCTCCCATGCGCTAGGCGATGCAGTATTTTCCCGGCTACAAACGAAAGTCACTCTCGCAGCGTAACCGGAATCACCGAATCGAAACTGTTATTCTACTTGGTAACCTGCTTCTTGCCCAATGGCTTTGACGTAGGCGGCGAGAAAAGTTTGCGATAGAGTTCAAGAGCCGGATTAAATCCGGACGAGCAGGTGACCGAAGTACTCTAAAGGCTATCCACAAGTGCCGTATAATCAGCACTTAGGGCAGCATTTTTTTGGGGCGCGAGGTGGCGCGCAAAACTCGGGTATTGGGAACGGTTCTCTGAGCATGGCGGACAAGGAACTCCAGCAAATCGTCGAACGGGCAGTGGCGCAAGCTCTCGATCGGCAACTGCCGAAGTTGCAGGCCGAGTTGGTCGAACGCATTCTGGCGGAATTGCCGGCGACGTTGCCGGCTGCAGCGCCAACCGGCGTGGAAAGCCCGGTTCCTAACACCAATCTGGTGCAGGCCGTCGCCAGCATACATGCCGGCTCCTCGCAAAAAGAAATTTTGCGCGCGCTGCTCGAAGCGGGCAATGCCTACGGTTCGCGAGTCGCGCTCTACGTGGTGAAAGGCGGGGTGGCTACGGGATGGCAAAGCCGCGGACTGGGCGACGACGACGCCATCAAAGATTTTCCGCTCGACATGACCAGCGGCCCCGCGGCTTACGCCTACCAGAACCGCATCGCCGCTCCGGCCAACATCGCCGAAATGGACCGCCGCTTCGTGAAACAGTTTGGCGGGCCCGAGAACGAACAGATCATCGTGCTGCCCCTGGTCTTGAAAGATAAAGTCGCGGCGCTGCTCTATGCCGATGGCGGCGCCGAAGGCGTGCTCGATGGCCCCTCGCTCGAAGTGCTGGTGATGGCGACCAGCGCGTGGCTGGAAGTGGCCTCGCTGCGCAAGCAGACTCAGAAGGACGTGAGCGACGCTGTGCCCCTGGAACGGCCTCAGGTCGCGCCGCCGGTGCAGGCGGTCAGCTCTTTTTCGGATCCTTTTGCCGCCCACTCTCCGAAACATACCGCGGCCAAGCCCGCGCCGGAGTCCGAGCCTGAACCCGCCGCCGAGGTGGTCGAAGTGGCGCATGCGGCCTCGGCGAGTGCGGCAGCCTCTGCACCGGCTGCTGCCGCAGACCCCTTTGCCGGGATGTCCGCTGAAGATGCCGATACCCACCGCAAGGCGCAGCGCTTTGCCCGCCTGCTGGTGGACGAGATCAAGCTATACAACCAGGCGAAAGTTGCGGAGGGCCGCCGCAACAAGGACCTCTATGATCGGCTCAAAGAAGACATTGACAAGAGCCGCTCCACATTCCAAAAGCGCTACGGCAGTACCGCCGCGGCCAGTGGCGACTACTTTCAGCGGGAAGTCGTGCGCAGCCTGGCGGAGGATGATCTCTCCGTCATGGGCACGAACTTCCGCAAGTAGATGCGGACTACACAGGTTGCTTTGTGGCAGCTATTGGCTTGGGACAGGTGTTGGTTTGGGAAGGTGTTGGTTTGTGTCAGGGCACGGCTTCAGCCGTGCCGTTAGCGAACGAAAAATGTGCGGGCTTTGGGGTCCGCTGCCGTCGTTCAAACCGCTCGAAAAGTTCTAAAATCTATACAGGTTCTGGCCTTCGCGTCTCCGCGCGAAAAATACTGAGGTGGTTCGATTGGGTCTCAAGTGGTGGTGGGTGCTCGCGCTGGCCGTGGTGTGCGGGCCTTCGAGCGGCACGGATTCTACGGCATGGGCGCTTGCGCAACAGGCTTCGACTCCGGCGTCCGCTACTCCCGACAGACAGGCTGGCACAACCGCGCCCACAACTGAGAAGCCCGCGCAGAATGAGTCCACTCCAGCGCATCCGGCGACGCACAAGTCTGCGCCGAAGAAATCTCCCACAGCTCCCGGCAAGGCTACAGGCGCTGCTCCCGCTAAGAAAACAGCACAGGCTCATGCGACGGCCGCGCGGAGAAAGCGGCCCATGTCTCCGCGCGTGCGCCGCATCCGCCAGGCGTTCGTGGCCTCGACCACGTTGCGGCCCATGGCGCAGCAGTTGATTCAGGATCGTTCCGCGGCCGGATACGCCGGAGTTGAAGCCTACGCCCGCGCCCATGCCAAAGAAGATGCCGGAGCGCTGGCCTGGCTGGTCGTGGGTTACGCGCACGTCCTCGACCACGACTATGCCAAAGCGATCGAGCCACTGAACCGCGCCAAGCCGCTGGCCGGCGACCTCGGAGACTACGTCGCCTACTGGCTGGGGACCTGCTACCTGCAAACCGGCCGTCAAGCCGAGGGTCTGGCCGCGCTGGCAAACTTTGACAGCACCTATCCAGATTCGTTGCTGGGACGCGACGCGCATCTGAGTTATGCCAGCGGGTTGCTCACCGATGGCCGCGCCGCCGAAGCCGCCGAACTGCTGGAGAAAGATCGCCTGCCCGCGAGGTCGGACATTGAGTTCACGTTAGGCCGAGCTTATGCCGCTCTTGGTCAGAACGCGAAAGCCGCCGAAGCCCTGGCCAACGTCTACTACAACATGCCGACCGCGGCGGAAGCGGATGCCGCGTATGCTGAGCTGAAAAAGCTTCCGTCGTTGCCGCCCGCAACCGCCGCGCAACGCAAGACGCGCGCCGACTTGCTGATGAGGGCGAAACGCTATAGCGATGCGACCGATGAGTATCGCGAACTCGCTATCCATGCGACTCCGGAAGGGCGTCCAGCCGCGGAACTCGCGCTGGCCGACGCGCTGCATCGCAGCGGCCGCAACCGCGAAGCCAAGGCGGAGCTGACCACCCTGGCGGGCGCGACCGCTGAGCAGAACGCCCAGCGCGTGTACATTCTCGGCGAGGTCGCTTGGGCGTCCGACGAGAACGAAGCGTTTTATCGCTCAGTCGACGAGTTGCGCCAAACCGCGCCGGCCAGTCCGTGGCTGGAGCAGGCTCTGCTCTCCGTCGCCAACTTGCATCTGGTCCATCACGAGTATGACCAGGCGCTCGATGCCTTTCGCGAGTTGCAGCAGCGTTTCCCGACCGGGTCGCGCGCCTCCTACGCTCACTGGAAGGCGGCGTGGCTGACCCTGCGCTTCGGGCGAAACGACGAAGCGAAGAAACAATTTGACGAACAGATCGCGATGTATCCCGGAGCTAACGAGACCTCGGCGGCGCTGTATTGGCGGGCGCGCCTGGCGGAGGAAGACAACCAGCTCGGCATGGCACGCGCCTTTTACCAGAAATTATCGGACCGCTTCAAGAATTATTATTATGCTGAGTTGGGGCGCCAGCGCCTGCAGAAGCTTCCGCAATCGGCCGATCCGCCGGGGCAGTATCCGCTGCTCGATCGCATCCCGCCACTCGATCATGGCGAGAAAGTGACGCTCTCCGAACCTCCGGCCGACGATCTCCACCTGCAGAAGGCGGAATTGCTGGGCAACGGAGGCTTGGTGGATTTTGCGGTGCGGGAGTTGCAGGCCGCGGCCAGCGCTGACGGCGGCAATTGGGCGCCGTCCGAGACCGCGCAACTCTTCATTGATACCGGTCACTACGATCGCGCTATCGAAGTGATGAAGCACTCCGTTCCCAGTTATTTTGCGGTCGACATTCCCACCTTGCCGCGAGTTTACTGGGAAGCGCTGTTTCCGCGTCCTTACTGGGCGGATTTAAAGAGATTTTCCGTGGCCAACCGGCTCGATCCTTACCTGGTGGCCTCGCTGATCCGGCAGGAATCGGAGTTCAATCCGCTGGCGGTTTCGCGCGCCAATGCCGTCGGCCTCATGCAGTTGCTGCCGAAGACCGGCAAAGTCGTTGCTCACGAAGTGGAACTGAAACACTACAATCCGACCCAATTATTTACTCCCGCCGTGAACCTGCAACTGGGGACGCGCTACTTCCGCGGCATGGTCGACAAGTTTGGCGGATCGTTCGATCACGCCCTGGCCGCCTACAACGCTGGTTCCGACCGCGTAGAGGAGTGGATGGGACAAGGCCCGTATCGCGATTCGCCGGAATTCGTCGAGTCGATCCCCTTCACCGAAACCCGCGAATATGTCCAGGCCATCCTGCGCAACGCCGCCGTCTACAAGCAGCTGTACGGCGCGCCGTAAGAAACTTCTTTGCCGCGGATTCACTCGGATCAACGCCGATAAAACCAAATGATTTTGGGGAAGAGTACGGTCTCGAAGCCACAGTCTCGGAACCACCGCCTTGGAGCCTTGGGAAAGACTCCGATTCGCGAAAGACTCCGATTCGTATCAGGGCACGGCTTCAGCCGTGCCGCTAAAGGGCAGGAAAGATGCGGGCTTTAGCCCCTGAGGAACGGCCTGGAGTATTCAAATAACCGGCGCCGCATCCTTCGGCGACTTATGAAACAAAATCTCGATCACCAGCAATGACGCCCCAATCACGATCGAGGTGTCGGCCAGATTGAAAACCGGCCATTCGTAGTGCTTGACATAAAACAGCAGGAAATCAATTACTCTTCCGCTGGCCACGCGGTCCCAAAGATTTCCAATGGCGCCTCCCAGAATCAGCGAGAGCGCGATGCCGGTCATGGTCAGCGGTCGTGACTGCTTCCAAAGCAGTACGGAGACAATTATCATCGCCAGCACTGAAAACCCGATCAGCAGCGCGGTCTTCCAATGCGAAGGAGAGTCGGCGAAGAGGCTGAACGCCGCGCCCGTATTTTCCGTGTGCGTGAGGCGGAAGAATCCGGGAATGATCTGGATGTGGGAGTACATCGCGATGCGGGCGGCGACCAGCCGCTTCGTCCAGCGGTCAAGCAGGACGACGAGCAGGGCGAGTAAAAAGTGTGTGGTACGCGCGGGAGTGTTCTTCATCAATCAGCTTTGCCGCCCAGTTCCTTCAGAACGGCGCTGCAGCGCTCGCAAACCGTCGGATAGGTCTGGTCTTCGCCAACGTGTGGGGAGTAATTCCAGCAGCGGTCGCACTTGGCTCCATCGGCTTTCTTCACTTCAATGTGCACACTGCCGGTCCCGTTGCCCGAGCCCTGCGCCAGCGTAACCGCCGAAACGATGAAGAGATAGCGGAGTTGGTCGCGATGGCGCGCCAGCGCGGAATACACGGGCTCCGCCGCGCCGATGACCAGTTGCGCCTCCAAGCTTTTTCCGATGTGCTTGGAATTCCGTTCTTCTTCCAGCGCCTTCATCACCTGTTCCCGCAAAGCCAGCAGAGTGGTCCAGTCGGCCGCTTGCGCATCGTCCTCGGGAACAGACCCGCTCCCGAGCACGTCCCCGGCATCCGGAAATTTTGCCAAGTGCACACTCTCCAGGCGGTCTGGCATTTTCGGCAAATGCTGCCACACTTCCTCGCAGGTAAAGCTCAAGATGGGCGCCAGCAGACGAGCCATGGCCTCGCAGATGCGCCAGATCGCGGTCTGCGCCGAACGGCGTCCCGCGGAATTGGGCGCGTACGTGTAGAGCCGGTCTTTGATGACGTCAAAATAAAACGCGCTGAGATCGACTACGCAGAAATGATTCACGCGCTGGTAGATCTTGTGGAAGGCAAACTCTTCGTACCACTTGCGAACGTCCTGCACCAGAGCCCAGGTCTGGCGCAGCATGTACTGGTCGAGAGGGTCCAGCTTTTCAAAGGCCACTGCGTTAGCCCGCGGATCGAAATCATACAAGTTGCCCAGCGCATTCTTGAACAGCTTGTTGCGAATCTCCCGGTAGTTCTCACCCACCCGCAGCATCAGGGCTTCCGAACCAACCACGTCCTCGCGGAAATCCACCGACGCCACCCAGAGCCGCACGACTTCCGCACCCAGGCGGCTGGAAATGTCGACCGGGTCCACATCATTCCCGCGCGACTTCGACATGGCCTGACCCTTTTCATCGAGCGTCCAGCCGGGCGTGACTACGCCTTTGTACGGCGGCGTGGCATGCGTGCCCATGGCGCAGAGCAGGGAAGACTGAAACCAGCCGCGGTACTGGTCTCCACCTTCGAGATAAAGATCGGACGGCCAGGGATATTCGGGCTCGTCTTGGATGAGCGCCAGATAGCTCGCGCCCGATTCCAGCCACACGTCGAAGATGTCGGTTTCCTTTTCGAACTTCATCCCGCCGCAGTGCGGGCATTTCGTTCCCGCGGGCAGAATCGTATCGGATTCTGGCGTGAACCAGGCATCGGCTCCCGACTTCGCAAAAAGTTCCACCACCTTGCGGTTGACCGCGTGGTCGTTGAGCGGTTTGCCGCAGGACTCGCACAGGAAAACGGCGATTGGCACGCCCCAAACTCGCTGTCGCGAAATGCACCAGTCCGGCCGCGTCTGGATCATGTTCGACAGCCGCTCTTCGCCCCACGCCGGGTCCCATTTCACTTTTTTGATTTCTTCCAGAGTGCGCGTGCGCAGCGTGTCGTTCTTGCCCGCCCCGCTGGGCATCGGCGTTTCCATCGAAATGAACCATTGCTCGGTCGCCCGGAAAATCACGGGATTATGGCAGCGCCAGCAATGCGGATACGAATGCTCTAATTTGTCCGAGTGCAGCAACGCTCCACGCTTCCGCAAAAGTTCCACGATCAGCGGATTCGCCTTGAATACGTATTGGCCGTTGTACTCGGGCAGTCCGTTGCGCAGGATGCCTTTTTCGTCGACATTGCTGGTCGCATCCAGCCCGTATTTCATGCCGGTGATAAAGTCCTCGGCGCCGTGCGACGGAGCGGTGTGCACCACGCCGGTTCCCGTGTCCATGGTGACGTAGTCGGCGAGCACGCCCAGAACTTTGCGATCCAGAAATGGATGCTGAAAGTTCAGCCGCTCCAGCTTCCGGCCAGGAAAGTGCGCCAAAGGCCGTGGGTCGGCCAGATTGCACTTTGCGGCCACGTCGGCCGCGAGCTTCGACGCGACAATGTAAACCTCGCCGCCCGATTCCAGCGCCACATATTCCTCATCGGGATGAAACGCCACGGCCATCGACGCGGGCAGAGTCCACGGAGTCGTGGTCCAGATGATGGTCGAAACTTTCTTCCCCGCCAGAGCAGCGTCAATCGAAGCCGGATCGTCGAGCAGCGCATAGTTCACCCACACCGTCGTGCTGGTATGGTTTTCATATTCGACTTCCGCTTCGGCCAGCGCAGTCTCGTCGTGCATGCACCAGTAGACGGCGCGCAGCCCCTTGTACACGAATCCGTTTTCGTAAAACGAAAAGAAAGTCGAAAGCACCGTCGATTCGTATTGCGGATTCATCGTGGCGTAAGGCCGCTCGAACCTCCCGAACACGCCGATGCGCTTGAACTGGATTCGCTGCAGGTCGAGAAATTTCTGGGCATACTTGCGGCATTCGGCGCGCACGTCAGTAGGCCGCATCTGCAGTTTCTTGCCGCCCAGTTCCTTGTCGACTTTGATCTCGATGGGCAAGCCGTGACAATCCCAGCCGGGTACATAGGGCGCGTCAAACCCGGCCATGGTTTTGGACTTGACGATGAAATCTTTCAGGCACTTATTCATCGCCGTGCCCATGTGGATGGGGCCGCTGGTATAGGGCGGGCCGTCATGCAAAATGAAGCGCGGCGCGCCTTTGCGGGCCTGCCGGATGCGCTGGTAAAGGCTCGTCTGCTCCCAGCGTTCCAGCATTTTGGGCTCGTTCCTGGGCAGGTCAGCCTTCATGGGGAAGGCCGTTTTCGGCAGGTTGATGGTGGCTTTCAGTTCAAACGGCACTCAGTCGTGTCTCCCAAATGATTGAACCTTTCATTATAGGGAGCAGGGCTGGGAACGTCCACGTGGGGAGGCTGCGGGTACTTGGCTACTTTGAATTTTGCCGCTCAGGGCGGGTGGAGACGTCGATGGCGATGGCCCACGAGTTGCGGATACCCAGCGTAAGCAACGCCAGCATACCGACCGCCACAAAGGTGAGGCCGCGTTGGGGGTGGTGGATCAGCAGGACCGCGCCCACTACGAGGAGCCCGTATGCCACAAATGGAACAATCGCATAAAAGATCAGGTCATGCCGTTCCTCGAAACTCTTCTTATCGCCTCCTCCAATTAAGCTGGTCCCCGAGTAAACTAAGCCCACGACACCCGCGAGGCAAATGCAAAGAGTGGCCGTGAATCGAGAATGGTTCGGGAAGGTCAGAAGCGCGGCAACACCTACTACAGAACCGAAATAGACAATGGTGGGCGTAAGGTACAAGCCTATCTTGGCGGTACCTCCTTCCACCCTTCGCTCAGCGGCGAGCGTGATTACGACAAACATCAGTCCGATCAGGGTCGCGGCTGCCGCCGACGTGAGGAGATAGAAATTCGCCCATCGCTCTAGTTCATTCATAAGCTCTTTTAGGCCGCCGCCCTTCTCTGCCCAACTCTTCACTTTCCCCTAGTTGCACAAGGTCGGCCATACAGTAGAAGAATTGAAAGTATCCCACTACCAGGTCGCGAGTAACGGCTGAGCTCGTTTCTGGGATTACTGCGTTCCGGTTTGCTCGGTTCAGAAACTCTCTTATTCTGAAACCTGTTCTGAAACCGACTTGCTATCTGCAGCGAGCCGCTGGGTCAGTTGCGCTTGATAGAGGCTTGATGGGGAGACGTATGTTCCCGGCGAGTCGATCGCGCCCTGGGGCAGCGCCGTCGAGCCGCCCGGCGCTGCCTTCGTCACCTGTGTGCCAATGCAGCCAATGCACCAGTTCTCTGAACCTGGTGGCTGCTGAATCGTGAATTGACGCGCACTGGAGTTCCAAACTACGCCCCAGCCGATGGCCCAGCCCTGCCCGGTGCCGTAGTCGCCGCGGTCCCAGAGATTGATGGTTCCCTGCGTGGAGCCGGATATGGCGGTAACCTTGGTGTTCTCTATCAGCAAACCTGTCGCCCATCGTTGATGGGGTTCGATGCTGCTGTTGCCTTCGAACCTGGCGTTGCGTAAGATATTCGGCCCCTGGGTCGCGCTGCTGGTGGCGAAGAAGAACGTGTCGTCCGCAACATCGCTGACCGTATCCATCAACACCTGGGTACCACCCTGAATAAAGAACTCCTCAAACTCTGCATTGGCTGTCTGGGTAACGGTATGCCTGATGGCGACATTGCGCACTGTCACCTGTTTGCTGTAGTCGCCGATAACAACGCTCTGCAGCGTATCTTGTGCTGTGAGGTTGCGAGCCCACGCGTTGAGCACCGCATAGGTGACGACGAGTTGATAGGTCGGGGTCGGCGGTACGAGGTCATTGGGCGGAACCGGCGCAATGGCTCGTAGGTTCTCAACCCCTACCTGCGAGATGCGTCCGCTGAAAGTGTATGCCTGCAGAGTGGCGCCATCGACGCCGCAATACGTGCTATTGATGGAATCCGACATGGGTGCATCGAGCGTGATCTGGTCCCCGTGGATCGCCCTGATGGTGCGATCCGTCCGCAGCACGTCGCTGCCAACCGTAATCCAGTTACAAGGGGAACCGCTGCAAGTGGTGCCCAAATCCGCAGGAGTCATCCCCATGAAGTTCTCCCATGCGGCCGTGACCGGTCTGTGGATGATTACGGTAGTTCCCACCGAAAGTCCGGCAGTGCTGGCGACGTGCACTGTGAGCGTGCCTGCAGGGACATACGTGTTTGTGATGACCGTAGAAGAGCCGATGTAGGAAGGCTCGTTACCACTGGTTCCGAGAATGACCAGAGGATAAGGCGTGGCCGCAGGACTCATGGTGATTACAGTGTTGCTGCTGGGCGAAGTGCCGCTTCCACTGCCGCGGAGTACTACCCCGCTTGCCGTGATCGTCAACGAACTGCTGACGGTGAAACTGCCCGGTTCCAGGAGCACAGCACCGCGCAGACCGGTCTTCGCATTCACTGTCATGGCTGAAACCGTGGCGATGGCAGCCTGAATGTTGGCCGTATCGTCTCCTCCGGAGGGGGAAACGGTGGCTTCGACGGGCGCCGTCGGGACCGGCCGCGTGCTCTGCTCATAGCCGGCAGTGGAGAAATCCATGATCTTGTCGCCCTGTGCGTCGAGGGACTTGTACACAAGTTTGCCCTGGGAGTTGTAGTAGACCCATTTACTCGCCGGAGCGGATGTCTTCACTGGGAACGCCGAGCTCTCGCGTGACAGCCCCGGTTCGTCTTGCGCAAGTACCGCGTGGCTATACGAGTTCGCAGACGCGAGCCCAGTCAGTGCATTGGGAGTGCCGCCCTTTGCGGACGCAATTTCGGCTTGGCGCAGCGCTGCGAGCGCCGCGGGAAGAACTATCACCAGAGCGATCAAGAACCTGTGTAGGTGTGGCATGACTTCACCGGAATTTCGCTCACTCGAGCGTAAAATTAGCGCATTGTCCCGCACTTCCCAGGTTGCGTCAATGTGAAACAGTTTTCATCCGGCGCATCATTCGCCAGCCTGGAGCAGAACTGCGCTCTACGCCGCGGTTTTTCGGCCAAGGGCCCTCAAGCTGAACGGCGGCAACGGGAAGTACATGTCTTTCGGAGAGTTGCCGGGCACACCGGAATGCACTGTCGGAATGGGTCGACTAGAGGTACAATTTTAGATAAGCAGAGCCGAACCGGCCCGATCTGCGCGTGGGGAGGCCGTCGGGTACCTCATTTGTAAAATCGGCCGGGAATTGAAGCAACTTGCCGCGACTGGCGCTCATCTGTGTAGAGGGGCGTAGCACGAAGCAGGAGCAGGGAGTTAGACGTCTTAAGCCGGAATTATAATTATCAAGACCGGAATTATGGGATCCGAACAAATCAATCCGAACGTCCCTTGCGAAGAGCCGGAACTGCACCTACTCATCACCGATACGGGTTTTGAAGAACCCCTTTATAAGTCCCTGTTCCGCGGATTGGACGAATTCTTCTTCCCCAAGAAACTTCCGCCCCTGGTGCTCCAATCCAAGCCGGAACCGGTCAAGGATATCTGGGGCTTTTACTCCTATTGGAAGGTAGGGGCTGCGGGCGCAGTCGGATATTACGCTTTGCTGTTCGCAGCCGTCGCGCTTGCCGTGTTCATCGGACATCGGATCGTCCATGCGGCTCCGCCGCCGCAGGCGACGGTCACTCTCGTGGATCCCGGGCCACTCCCGGAGTTGAAGCAGTCGAAAACGCAAGTGGGCGGCGGTGGTGGTGGCGGTGATCGCGACGTGCTGGCAGCCAGCAAAGGCAAGCTGCCCAAGTATTCGATGGACCAGCAGATCACCCCTCCTGTAGCGGTGATTCGGAACGATAATCCGAAGCTCGCCGTTGAGCCCACCCTGATGATTCCTCCGCAAGTGCAACTGGCTTCCAATAGCATGCCCAACCTGGGCGATCCCATGGCGCACGCCATTCTGCCCTCGAACGGGACGGGCTCAGGCGGCGGACTCGGTTCGGGCAGCGGCGGCGGCGTGGGATCGGGCAAAGGCCCGGGCTTTGGCCCCGGGGAAGGCGGAGGTACCGGCGGCGGCATTTTCCACGTGGGCGGCGGAGTCAGCCCGCCACGGGCGATTTACAATCCCGAGCCGGAGTTTTCCGAGGAAGCTCGCAAGGCGAAGTATCAGGGGGTTTGCACTCTGGGCTTGATCGTCGGCGTCGATGGCCGTCCCAGCAACATTCGCGTGCTGAGCAGCCTGGGGATGGGCCTCGACGAAAAGGCGATTGAAACCGTGAAGACCTGGAAGTTCGAGCCCGCGATGAAAGATGGTCATCCAGTGCGGGTCGAGATTGCCGTCGAAGTCGACTTCCACCTGTACTGAGATTCTTCTACGTAGCGCCGCCGTCCCTTCGATTTCGCTCAGGGCGGGCTCCGGCGGCTGTCGTAGCGGCGTCCCGCCGCCACAGCCGACCACCGAATCGTTCGTGCTCATTCCTTCCGCAGCACGGCGAAGTGCCCGAGTTTCCTCGGGAGAAATCCCAGCCGCTTGTAGAGCTCGATCGCGCGAACGTTGTCTTGTCTGGAGTGTAGAAAAGGCGTCTCTCCGCGCTCGCGAATGCGCCTCATCACTTCCGTCATCAGAATTCCGGCGTAGCCCTTGCCCGTGTGCTCCGGATGGGTGCAGACCGCGCTGACCTCGGTGTGCCCCGGAACTTTCAGCCGCTCGCCCGCCATCGCGACCAGCTTTCCCTCGCGGCGAATGCCCAGGTACGTGCCCAGTTCGTGGGTGCGATTGCCAAAGGGCCCGGGCTTGGTCAAGGCCGTCAGCGCAATCATCTCCGGAGAATCCTGCGTGCCGAGCTCGATCACTTCCGAGCTGGGATCCTGCCGGGTATGCGGCGCAACGCCGTCGCCGGCTACCATCTGCAGCAACGGCGCGCCAGCCAGGAAGCTCCAGCCGGCTCGCGCTTCGTAGGGATCATCGAGGAACAGTCCGATCGTCCCGCCCGGTCCAACCAGCCCCGCCAAAGACGCGAAGCCTCGCTCACCATCCTCGCGGAATGCGCCCAACGGGCCGAGCTCGCGAACAAATCGGCGCGCCTCATCGAAGCTCTCGGCAAACTGCGCATCCCGCGTGGTCAGCGCCTGCCAGATGACGTTGTCGAGTGGATGCATGTGGATTTGATCCCGGCCAGAGCCTGCAAGGTCAGATTAATTCTCAGCGGCCCGGGCGGCTATCCGATCCTTGCGCGCAAAACCTATTCCTTCAGGTCGACATGCTGCACATCCTCAATTGGATGCCCCAGGAACCGCTCCCCCAGCCGGCGGAACTTCTCCACCGAATCGGTAGCAAAGAACTTGAGTCGCGGAGTCGTTCGCCGTTCCTCGGCGTCCGCCGTGGTGGGAACCAACTGCGGCAGCCGGGAAGCCACAGCGCCCGCGGTCGATTCCGCTGAGTCCACGATGCTCACGTGGCCGGGCGTTACCCGTTGCAGCAGGGGTTTGAGCAGGGGATAGTGCGTGCAGCCTAAGACGAGCGTATCGGCGTCGCGAAATCCGTCCGCGAAAGCCTCCGCCAGGTAAATCCGTGCCACCTGCTCGGTGACCGAATGCTCCACCCATCCCTCTTCGACCAGCGGCACCAGCAGCGGGCAGGCTTTCTCTCTCGCCGTCAGGCCGCGGGCTTCGAGCGCCTTGCGGTAGGCGTGGCTGCTCACCGTCGCCTCGGTCCCTATCACCACAATCTTCCGATTCTTGGAGGCAGCTGCCGCCGCTGAAGCTCCCGGCTCAATGACCCCCACCACGGGGACGTGCGCTCCAGCCGAAATGCGGTCCAGCGCCAGCGCCGT
The DNA here is from genome assembly GCA_052148475.1 of Candidatus Sulfotelmatobacter sp. GTDB lineage: Bacteria > Acidobacteriota > Terriglobia > Terriglobales > Acidobacteriaceae > Sulfotelmatobacter. The sequence goes on from JBKQID010000057.1 coordinate 144,577, forward strand.
CGCCGTGTTGCAGGCGATGACCAGCATCTGCGCGCCCTGCGATTCGAGATAATGCGCCGCCTCGACCGCGTAGCGGGCTACAGTCTCCACTGACTTCGACCCGTAGGGCAGCCGCGCCGTATCGCCAAAGTAGGCATAATTCGCGTCGGGGATGAGTTCAAGTAAAGCTTTAAGAACGGTCAGGCCGCCAAAGCCGGAATCAAATACGCCGATGGTAGGACGTCGCATGATGTTAATTGATGATAAAGCCTGATCAGCTTCAGGGCAGGGTAATCAATGAGATGCCGGAAGCGAGTGTATTTGGGGAGATTTCTTCGTGCACCTTCGTGTCCGGTGGTTGAGGCCTTTGCTCAGCCCGCGAGAGCTACTTAGCCCGCACTGCCTCTCGTACGGGCGATCCAGCGAATCCAGCGATGTTCCCGCAGCAGGGTCCCGGCGGAATCGGCGCCCCGTGCGGGCAGGTGCGCGGATGGCCCAGAAACGTGCAGATCTTATCGGTTGCTTCCGGCGAAAGAATGTGCTCGAACTTGCAGGCTTGCTGCTCGATTTCCGACTCGCTGTCCATCGCCAGGCTATCGGTGAACAGCCGCTCCGCCAGTCGGTGCCGCCGGATAATGCTGCCCGCGCGCTCCCGGCCCCGCGGCGTGAGTTCGACGATCAGCGTTCCGTCGCCCGATGAGGCCGCCACCGGCTTCAGCGCCTCGTGACAGGGATTCACGAACGGCTTGTGACCATGAGGCTGCGGCGGATGCGGAGTGGATGCAACCAATCCCATCTCGATCATTTTTTCAATGGCCAGGCTGACCGGCAGCGCGCCGTGAACTTCCATGCGCTCGACCTCGGCAATCTCGCCATGCTCGGCCAGCACCCACAACTCCTCCAGAACCTCGTCGAGTTGTTCCTCGTCGGCCATGGAGAAAACTTCCTGCGCCGCGATCTTGCCATGATGCAACTCGATGCGCCGGTCGGCCAGCCGCGCCACTACCGGATCGTGCGTGACCATCACGATGGTTCGTCCCTGCTGATGACACTCGCGCAGCAGCCGCAGCACGATTTCTTCGTTGACCGCATCCAGATTTCCCGTCGGTTCATCCGCCAGAATAATCCGCGGATCGTTGATCAGCGCCCGCGCAATGCACACCCGTTGCTGCTCCCCGCCCGACATTTGCGAGGGCAGGTGATGCGCGCGGTCGCCCATCCCGACGCGCGTCAACGCTTCAACCGCTTCGTTTTCGTCGGTCATGCTGTGAAAATACTGCGCCAGCATGACGTTCTCGACGGCGGTGAGGAAGGGAATCAAGTGGAATTGCTGAAAGATGAATCCAATTTTTTCCGCGCGCACGCGATTCAAATCAGCGGCCGAGATTCCCGCCACATTCTGTCCGTCAAGCCATATCTCGCCCGACGAAGGCCGGTCTAAACATCCGATCAGATTCACCAGCGACGATTTCCCCGATCCCGACGGCCCCATGATCGACAGCCACTCGCCCGGCGCGACATGCAACGAGATGTGGTCCAGGGCATGAATGGAAGCGCCGTCCTGGCCCGATCCGTTCCCGTTGCCCGCTTCTTTGGCGGGGTAGAGCTTGGTGACATCCTTGATCTGAATCATTTCACTCTCCCCTCAGAATCACCGCCGGCTGCACGCGCCGCAGCAGCGCAATCGGAAGGATCGCCGACAACAACGTAACCGCCATGCTACCAGCCAGAACCACCGGCAGCACACTCCAACGCGGCACCACGGGAGCGTGAAAGTTAACCCGCCCGATCCACGCCGCAATGCCGATCCCAATCAGAAATCCGATGACCGCCCCAATCGCGCCGAGCATCGCAGCCTCCGCCGCGAAGAATCCGTTCAGCAACCGCCCCGACGCGCCCAGAGATTTCATAATGGCGAAGTCGCGCCGCCGGTCGAATACCCATCCCATCAAGGTGGAGAGCACGCACAACGCCGCCGTCAGAATGATTAGCGCGGCCGCAGCCAGCAGAGTGGCGCGAGTCTTGCCCAGCACGCGCGCTTCGCCCTCCATGATCTGCCGCACCGGGCGAACGTCCCCCGCCGGAATCGCCTGCGTCAACTGATTCATGATGCTCGTAATTTCTTCCGGAGAGCCGCTCGCCGCAACTTCAATGGTCGACGGCTGCACTCCCGTCCACGCCACAAAATCGGCCAGCGAGATATAAATGCGGCTGTCTTCGGCGGCTCCCGTCTGCACTGTGCCCACCGGCGTGACATGTAAGGTGTGCCCCTGAAAACTCAAATCAAACCTCTGATTCTTCGGAGCCACCGCCGCCAGAGCCCGTACCCCAATCAGAGCCGGAGAAAACGATTCGGGGTGCCCCATGTCTCGCGCGTCTTCTGCGCGAAAAGTGGGAATTCTCGGCCAGTTACTCACCGACCACCACTTATCCAGTTGCTTCACGCGCTCAAAATCTGTGCCCGCCACCACAATCGGCTGTCCATCGCTGGTGCGCGCCACCACCAGCCCAAACGGCGCCGCGATGCCACGTCCCGCAAGAACGGAATCCACCTGCGCCAGCGCATCCGGGGGCAGGGAAGCCCCGTCTCTTCCTGAGCCGTCTTTCCCGACGACGATAATGTTGGCGCCATAGTTGCGAAACTCCCGCCGCAACTTGGCCTGCACATCCACATAAAGATTCAGCATGGCCGTGGCCACCGCGGCCGCCACAACCATGGCGAACAGCGCAGAAACAGCGCGTCCGCGCCGCAGCACCGCCGCCCGCACCAGCATGCGCAAAAACATTGAAGTGTGCGGCGCTCGCGCCCGGCTCGCCGCCAGATCCCGCGCAGCCTGCGACGTACCTACGTTTGGCCCGGCGTTTGACCCAGGCGTGCTCATAATTCCCCTCGCAACGCGAACACCGGATCGAGGCCCACCGCGCGCCGTATTGCCGCCGCGCTCCCTGCGAACGTGACCATCACCGCGATCGCCAGAATCACCGGCAGCAGCACCGGGGGAATCGATATTTCGGAATTGAAGATGGAATGTCCGATCTGATGGGCGAGCATGCTGCCAACCACAAATCCCGCCAAGCCGCCAATCAATGCCAACAGCGTGGCCTCGGCGAAGAAGATCGATGCAACTGCCAGCTTGCCCGCGCCCAGCGCCTTCATCAGCCCGATCTCTGCGCGGCGCTCAAAGATGGCTGTGGCCATGGCCGCCGAAACCGCCAGCGCCGACGAAAAAAGCGCCGCCAGCGTGATCAGGAAAATCAACCCTTCGATGCGCGTCAGCACCGCGCCTTCGTTTTGCGAAACCTGGCGAATCTGCTCGGCATGCGAGTGCGACATAGCCTCCGTTAGCTGCAAAGCAATCGCCTGCGGATACGGCGTGCAATACCAGCGATCGTAGATCGCTCCAGACAAACTCTTGGGATCGCGCCGCGCAAACGCATCTTCCGGTTTGGTCAGCGCACTGACGTAAACTCGCTTGACCGCATCCGGCCGGCCCAGAATCTCTTGCGCTAAAGCCAGCGGCGCGACGACTTCATCGTCTTCCGCCCCGCCGGTAGAAAGAATGCCGCTCACTCGCAGTGGACGCCCCGCGAGCGTCACTTCATCGCCCGATTTTTCACCCAGGCGTGAAGCCAGTCTTTCCCCCAACAAAATGTTTCGCGAAGAATCTTCAGGCCATGCGCCCGAAACTTTCCACCACGGGTAAATCGAGCGAGCGCCGGTAGTGAACTCGTCGGTCCCGAACGAAACCCGCTTCGCAAAATAAGTGCCCAGCAGCGTCACGTCCTGCGGCTTCCCATTCTTCTCAAGCGTAGTATTCAGCGGAAGCATCGGGGCAAAGCCGGTGATGTTGTTGTGCCAGAAAATTCCCTTGATCTTGGGCAGGTCAGATTCGCTGAGGAAAGCGCCGTCGGTCGGAGGCTTGAGGTTCACCCCTCCAATTTCCACGTCGAGGGAATCTTCCTGCGGAGTCACAACCAGGTTGGCGCCAATGGTGCGCAGTTCGCGGTTAATCTTGTCGCCGATGTCGGTGGCCACGGCAATCATCGCCGTCGCCACGGTCACGCCCAGCGTAATGGCCGCCCCGGCCAGCAACTTGCGCCGTTTCTGGCGCCGGAACGATTCGTAAACCAGCCGGACGAACATCGCTTACTGTTGTGCGAACATGCGGCTTCCGGCCGCAACGTCCGCCTCCTCGATGATGATTGCGTCCGCCGTCTGCGTGGCCTTCAGCGGCACCGGATTGCACCCGCCTGCCGTTCCTATCGATTGCGGATTGATCGGCGCCGCGCAGTTCTTGCAGACCACTCCGTTGCCGCTCTTGTAGAACCCGACCGACCCGCAAATCTCGCACGCGTCGAACACGGTCGCGATCTTGCCGTCCGGCTTCTGATAGAGCCAGAAGCGGACCGAAGTTCCGTTCTCCTGCGCCTGGAAGCGGTGCAGGTCGCCATCCGCAATTTGCGCCAGTGGAATGCTCACGCGCCCATTGGTAAACGTTACCGTGGTCGCCGCCGAGATGTTGCTCACGCTCTTGGCGTACACAAATTCCGCCGTGATCAGCGTGATGAAGATAAATGAGCAGGTCAGCACCGAAATCATCCACAGCCGTTCGCGGCGCGCGGTCCATGCTGCCTTGCGCCGCTCCGCCGGGGAAGCCGCAGCCAGCAAGGGTTCGCGCCGTTTGGCTTCGAACAGGATCATCAGCGCCGCCAGCGCAAGAATGGTTACAAAGAAAAACCAGTCGTTGCTCACAATCGGCCCAATGACCGCCATCTCCCGCTTCGACGAGGCAATTACGCCGCTCTCTGAGAGTTCATGCAGCCCGGAGATGATCAGTTGCGCCGCCACTAGAAACATAATGGCGGTCGTGATGCGGAAAAACTTCTGCAGGTTGATGCGCACGCTGCCCTTGACGAACATCACGCCAAAGGCAATGGCGGCGATCACGCCCAGCAGCGTGCCCAGAAAACTCATGAGTTCGGTCGAGTTCAGCGTTACCCCGGCCAGCATCAAAACCGTCTCCGCGCCCTCGCGCAGCACCATCAGAAAAATGAAGGCGAACAACCCGAACCAGGCATCGTTGCCCGCCAGCAGTCCGACCTTGCCCTCGATCTCGCCCTTCATCTTGCGCCCCGTCTTCATCATGAAAATCACCATGGTGATGACGAAGAACGCGGCTACCAGCATGACCCAGCCCTCGAACACGTCTTCGTTCAAGTGGGTGCGCGACAGGACAATGGCCACGCCGATACTGCCCAGAAAAGCAGCCACCAGCGCCGCGTACACGGTCTTGCGCAGTTCCTGCCGCCCGATCTTGGTCAGGTAGGCCAGCGTGATGCCGACAATCAGCGCGGCCTCAATGCCTTCCCGGAGCGTAATAATGAAAGCCTGGAGCATTTAGAAGAGCCTTATGATTATGAAAATGAATTTCAATTTCAACTTCAAGGATAGTCCTACCCCGCCAAACCAGTCAATCCGCGGCCTCACAATCGCATGTGATTAGGATCACACTGCACAATTTGGGCATTGAAGTGCGGCCGGTTGCAGGGAAGGAACTGGACTGTTCGGAGGCAGCCAGGTCGCAAATGAGTGATATGGGGATGTTTCACCGCTATCGTTTTGCTAAGTCTCCGGGGCTTTGTTGCTTCCGACGGACAACGACGAGGCAGATCACGACTACGAGGCACCAGGCGAAGACGGCATAAACGATCCAGTAGGAGGCGGCGTGCAACTGCTCGCGATTCATCTGCACCAGGTAGCTGCGGTCTTTAACAATCTCTGCATAAGTTTTGCCACAACCCCGATAGCTGACGCTTAGAAAACCCAAGGCGGCGGCCATGGTCATGGAGAGAGTGAGCGTACGCTTCCACGTGGAGAGGCGAGACTTGCTGGTAACAGCTTCGCAGATCGCCGCGAAGGGTCCTCGCAGCGCGCGGTCGGCAGCCACGCCGACGCCAAGCGACACCAAAGCGACGACAAAATAGGAGACTGTCAGATAGTGCTCGTTGGTCATGATTCGCAGTTCAACTCTTGCGCCTCAGGGACGCCATCAGCACTGTGATCAGCGCGACGTAAACAAGAAGGACAATCAGCAAATTCTGAAACACATCCTGCAGAACGGCGGCGACGGCCCAGACGTACTCAATGAAGTGCGCGTCGTTTTTGAGATCGGGGTGTATGCCGAACAACGCGGCGAGCGCGATAAACACGATCGTCAGGTCAAAAGCACGTAGGTAAAACTCCGTGGCTGCGGGCAGGGCGGTCACATCGTCTAGGAGTCCGCGCAAGCCGGGGCGCAGCAGACGATCCACCAGAATAAGAAGCACGACGGCTACGACAAGGGAAGCAAGAAAGATGACGCTATGAGGACCCATTGGAATGCCCTCCGAATATGACTCCGCCGCATGGTGATCTTACTCCAAGGTCTCAGAGAAGTGAAGCAAGTGTTCTGGATCGTTGACGTAACCAGGGGCGTTCACCCTCACAGCCGCTTCAGAAACGCGTTCGCTTCCGCCGCGCGCGGAAACAATTTTTCCTCTGCCTGAAATTCTGCCGAGTGCACGCACCGCCGGCTCCCCCGCAGCTTCACCGGATGCTTCAGATGCAGCATCTCGTGGTAGACGATATATTCCAGCACATAGCGCGGCACGGCGAAATGATCGAAAACGCGGCTGATGATGATCGCATTGTGCGCCGGATCGTAGTGGCCGAGAATGCGGCGAGTCTTGGTCTGGCTCCAGCTCATCCGCGGGCGCGCCATCAGCCCATGGAAAAAGCGCGCGTTCAATTCTTCGAAGACCGCATCCAGATCGTAAAAGTGTCCGCGCGGAGATCGCAGCCGCTTCGACCCGCGCATCTGCCGCACCAGGTGCGCCTTGCGCACAATGTCGTGGCTGCCCACATATTTTCGATAGCGAGCGGCCAGTCCGCGATCGATCGGCCGCCGGTACATCTTGGCCAGCAGAATGTGCGCGATCGCCCGCAGAACCGAGTCAGGCGCGCCTTCCAGCAGATCCGAGAGCCGTACCAGCAGCCGCCCTTCGCGCAGCCGGATCGTGTTATTGACGTTGGCGAAGGCGAAGAATTCGATTTTCAACTCGGGCAGGGAAGTCCCTGGCCGCAGCTCTCGATATGTTTCCTGGAAGATTTCCAACAGGCCTTCACGCACGGTGGGGTTAGGTTAGCACGGCAGGATTGGTTCGGGTGTTAGGTCGTAGGTGTTGAGTCTTAGGAA
>JBKQID010000058.1:0-17419 GCA_052148475.1 Candidatus Sulfotelmatobacter sp.
CGACGGGATGCGCGTTCAGATCGATGCCAAGAATCTCGATTCTGCCGGAGCTGGGTGCGAGCAGCCCGGTGAGCATCTTGATGGTGGTGGATTTTCCCGCGCCATTGGGGCCGAGAAAGCCGAAAAACTGGCCCGGAGCGACGCGCAGGTCGACGCTGTCGACGGCCACGAGTTCGCCGAAGCTGCGGCTCAGGCCTTGGGTTGAGATGGTGGGTGCTGGGTCCATGAAAGTTATGAATCTAGCATACCGGCGGTGATTCTTGGATGCGGCCCTGCGTTCATGAAGCCAGGTTGTTCCTCAATCATTGTTCGTTCAGTGTTTTTGACTTGTCTGTGCAGGTGCGTTCTTAGGCGAGGGCTGGTTCGCACCGATGTGCTGGACTGCATGCAGATTCGAAGTCCGAAAAGATGCGTTGGCGGGCACGATGGCATGTTTGGCCGCGCTCAAATCGTAGTTCACGAAAGCCCGCCGGTCCGTGACGCTGGATAGTTTGAGGAACGTTGAAGTGCCGGGGGCAGCCGTTGATCCAGTAATCGAGAGTCCTGCGCCCTCGTAGAAAGACAGGGCCGCACTGCCCGCTGCCGGAGCCTGGCGGCCTTCGAACTGGTTGATGGCGACGTCGCGGAATTGTTCGCAGTGGATGCCGTCGGAAAAATAGTCGGGCAAATTCTCGCCCCACTGCAGTTCGAGTCCGTGAACATGAAAATCTTGCACCCAGCGGCAGAACACGGCGGGGATGTCGTGCTTGAAGATGGCCTCCTGCAGGTTGCGCGCGGTCCAACGCAGATCGAAGTCTCCGCCCATGCTGCGGGCGACGGCCGGCTCCGGAGCGGTGATCTTCAAGCGGACGCGGTCGAGCGTCAGACCGACGACGGGGCTGTGTTCTGCACCGTAGATCAGGATGCCGTTTTCGGCTTCGGCTGTGATGTTAGAGAACGTGACATCGCGAACCGCGCCTTTACATTCACCTTCCTCACACGGGCTCACGGCAATGTAGATGGGTTCGGCCTTGCCCCACCAGTGTCCGGAAATCAACCTTGTCCGCATCGTGATGTTCGAGAACAGAACGGATTCAGTGTTCTCGCCGCTGTTCATGCCGTGGAAAATACCGATGCCTCGATTGGAGTCGATGGAAAGATTGTCAAACGTGCTGCGGCGCGTGCTCTCCAGGCGGACGGCCGCGGAACGCGACACCAGCGAGCAATTCGTCACATTGACGTGGTCGCTGCCGAAAATCGCGAGATCGTCGTCCCCGGCCTGGATATCGCTGTCGGAGATGTGCACGTGCCGGCAATGGATGCAGTCGATGCCGTCGTTGTTCGGAATCAGTAGATCGTTTTCGATGTGAATGCCGGAGATGGTGGCTTGCTCGGTGTTCTGGAGATGAAGCGTCCAGTTGGGGGCGGCCCGAAGCGTAACGTCGCGGACCAGCACATTCTTGCAGTGCACGAGGATAATCATCGTGCCCGGGCGCCCGGCTCCGTGTTCTTTGGGCAGGACCGGACCATATTTCAAATCGCGCACTCCGGCGTCGAAGGCTTCTGGATTGCGTGTGTATTGCGCGTCGAAGTCGAGGCCAACGTGGGGCGTTGCCAGGTCCATGAAGTGGTCGCCCTGGCCGTCGATGGCGCCGCGTCCCACGATGGCGATGTCATGCGCCTCGCGGGCCACGATGATGCCGACCAGAGTGCCTTCGCCGGAAGAGTTCACGCCGTAGGCGCGGGCCAGGCCGAAGTCTCCGATGTTGCCGTAGTCGGAAATGTTGGCGCTGCCGAGAATGACCGCGCCCGCATCGAGTTGTAGAGTGATGTTGCTGAGCAGTGCAAATGTTCCTGTGACGTACGTGCCCGCCGGGAAGAGCACGGTGCCGCCGCCAGCTTGCGCACAGGCGCCAATCGCCTTGGAGATGGCATCGGTGTCTAAGGCGGCGCCATCGCCTTTTGCGCCAAAACTTTTGACGTTGCAAATTCCGTCCACGGTTGGAGCCGTTTGCGCAAGAAGCGGCAGCGTGCAGAGAAATGCGGCCCAGAGCGTAAGGGGAATGAATCTGCGAAAAATCATCGCGACCTCGATTCGTGCGTTGCCGAAAAAAACGTGGGGCAGAGCAGTATACGAGGTCGGGTGACGCCAGTCTTGCCTGTCGTGGCGCGGCGCCCTTATTTCTTTTGTGGAGGGTCTTCCGACCATGGCGGAACAATTCCGTTGATGCGCGCGTAGGCGATGGCTTGTCCGAGATGCTCGGCGATGTGCGGAACAATATAGAGAAGAACGCCGCGCTGGGTAATCGTTCCACCGAGCCAATCCATGGTTTTTTCGAGGTTGGCGTCGGGCATGTCGGTGATGGCTTGCTTGGCGTGGGCGTAGGAAGCTCTCAGCGTGGCGATGACTTTGGTTTTGTCGGTGGTGGATTGTTCCATTCCCGCCACATCGAGCCCTGCGGGAACAGGCGCGCCTACTAGCTTGTACATGTTGTAATTCGCGGCGCTGACATGCAGGAAAACCTCGGCGACTGATTTCACGCCAGGGGCGGGACGCCAGGTGTATTTTTCGGCGGGGAACGCTTCGGCGAGTCGCAGGAATTCGTTTTCCTGAATCATAACCAGGGCCAGTACTTCAGAGCGATAGCCAGTCACGCCGGGTGTGCCATCCCGGAAAGGATGCACTTGCTGCAGTTGCGCTGCGTCAGGACCAGCGCCTGACGTGAATAAAAACAAACAAATAGCAGAAAGAGTGCGTCTCATCAGAGCGTCTCCTTTGGTTTCGACATTCTAGCGATTTGGGGAGGGCTGTCCAGGGGTTCTTGCAACCGGAGCTTTTTCAGGAGGAAAGGGCGGCCTGCGAGAACAGCGAACGGAATGCAGAAGTGACGGTCGGTGGCAATGGCGCGAGGTGGCGTCGCCGCGAAATAGAGTTTCTAATTTGCGGCCGCGGATCCTAAACCGGCCTCCAGCGCAGTCTTCCATTCCTGGAGCTTGTTGACCAGATAGACGCGCAACTTCCGTGCCTGCTTTCTTGATATGCCGTTGGCTCCATCCTCCTCGCTGGCCCGAACCGTAAGTCTCGAACGCCTCTCTGCTATTCCCCATTTCCCACAGTGGCAAAAGTTGTAAAGTGAAGTGATTGACGTGGCACACATTAGCTATTGGTGGAGAAATGAATGGAATGCCAGACCAAGGATGAACTTGAGCAACACCTGTCGGATATTCGCAGACTTGCAACCAACCGTGCCCTTACTTCTGAGGAAAAGGACGCGGCTGCGCGGGCCGAGCGGTTTGCCATCGGCCTGCTGAGGGAGCACGATCAGTCGGGGCACCACGGCAAGAGATGCCCCTTCGCTACACGGTGCGAATGATCCACGGAGAAATAACACTTCTGGTCGAGCCTAGTCAATTGATGGCCAGGATCTGCATGACTTCCTGCTCTGCGCCAACGGCTCTGCGGCAATTTCCCGCCAAGTTCGACCTCTCCTCGCACGGCGCGAGGAGTGCCTTCCCAATAGCAGGTCCTTGGCGCCTCGGCGCTACTGTATTTCGTTCAGCCTCTGGTAGATCAGCATCGCCACCAGCACTACCATAAATACGCCAGACCCGGTGCCGAACACGCGTACCGGGACGATGAGCCGATTCAACTTGGCCAACAGTTCCGTCTGCTCCTCGTGCATGTGTGAACTGGCGTCATCCAGAAACAACTGATCATCCCTGTGCATGGTGAGTGTGCTCTTGTAGATCAGCAGGACGATCAAACCAATTGCGAAAACTCCGAAGATCACCGCCACAATCGTCAGCGTCATAAGCCACCTCGGCCCGATTCCAACCCAAGTGCGGGCGGCTTCCCACTCTCTTGGTGTTCGGAGGAACTCGCCGGAGAATCAGAAGCCCGGCCCCTAGCCGCCGAGCGGCGGCAGAATGATGCAACCGCACCTTAGCGGGACCGGGCCCAATTCAGAGGTATTCAGTTTTGATTCCTCCAGCCTCTATTACAAACTCCTTCTAGCTCTGCTGTCAGTGATCTTCATCACCAATGGTCAAGGCTTGGTCGCTATTGGTACTGGTGGTCCGGAGGAGTAGTTCGTTTTAGCGAGGCGCCCATTTCAGGACGCCTCGCCTCCGAGGGGTGATCCCGGTCTGGAACGGAATGTCGATTCTTTCTACGAGCCGGTTCCAGTCAACGAGACGGTTTGCGGGCTGCCAGCAGCGTTGTCGGTGACCTTTAAGATCGCGCTGCGAGTGCCCGTCGTCGTCGGCTTAAAGGTCACGCTGATCGTGCAACTTGCGCTGGCCGCCAATGAACTTCCACAACTGGGGGTTTGCGCATAATCTCCGGCTGCGGTCCCCGCGATTGTGACACTGGTGATCGTGATCGACGTCGTGCCCACGTTCTTGAGCGTTACCGTCTTAACGGCGCTGGTGGTGCCGACCGTCACCGAGCCAAAGCTCAGACTGACAGGAGAAATCTCGGCTGTGGTACCGGTTCCGCTCAGCGGCACCTGCTGAGGACTGCCGCTGGCATTGTCAGTGACCGTCAAATTCGCGCTGCGAGCACCCGTCGTAGATGGCTTAAACGTCAGGCTGACTGTGCAACTCTTTGCCGCCGCCAGCGTACTTCCGCAGGTGGTGGTCGTTTCCGGGAAATCTGTGGCTTCGGCCCCGGTGACCGCGATGCTGTTGATGGTCAGGGCTGTCGTGCCGATGTTGGTGAGCGTCACTTTCTTGACCGCACTGGTTAAGCCCACCGCCAACGTGCCAAAGCTTAAGGACGTGGGCGATAGCTTGGCGGTGGTGCCGGTTCCGCTCAGCGGCACCTGCTGCGGGCTGCCCGCCGCATTGTCGGTGATGCTGACAGCCGCGGTGAGTGCGCCAATCGCCGATGGCTTGAACTGAACCTTAATGATGCAAGTCTTCCCCGCCGCCAGCGAACTTGTGCAGGTGGTCGTCTCGGGGAAGTCAGCACTGTTGGTTCCGATGGCAATCCCGGTGATCGTTAGCGTGGCTTTGCCGGAGTTCTTCAGGGTCACCGTTTTCACTGCACTGGTCACACCCGTGGCCACCGCGCCAAAGTTCAGGCTGGTGGGCGTTAGCGTCACTGCGGGGCTGCTGCTCGAATTGAAGGTTGCAGTCACGGCCTTTGCTGCACTCATGGTCACGGAGCAGGTACCGGTGCCGGTGCAGGCACCGCTCCAGCCGGTGAAGGTAGATCCCGCAGCTGCAGTCTCGGTCAAAGTCACGACCGTGCCGCTATTGAAGTTGGCGCTGCAGGTGCTCGGGCAGCTGATCCCGCTCGGGCTGCTGCTCACGGTGCCGCTACCAGTTCCGGCTGGAGTCACGCTCAACGCGTAGCTCGTCACATTAAATGTAGCGGTCACCGATTCGGCCGCACTCATGGTGACGCTGCAGGTGCCGGTGCCGCTGCAGGCTCCGCTCCAGCCGGCGAAGGTGGACCCCGTACCCGCGGTCTCGGTCAGGGTCACGACTGTGCCGCTGCTGAAGTTAGCGCTGCAGGTGCTCGGACAAGTGATCCCGCTCGGACTGCTACTTACTGAGCCCGTGCCAGTCCCAGCAAACGAGACGGAGAGAGTTTCGACGGTGCCTGCAGTGACGGTCACAGTCACGATGCTGGAAGTTGAAGAGGGATACGTCCCGCTGCCCACGAAGGTTGCGGTTACTGAATTGGCGCCCGACTGGAGAGCCGTCCCAGATACGGACAGTGAGCAGGTGCCGGCGATCAATGTGCAATTGCCCAGGGCAGTCGAGCCGGCCGCAAAGCTGGCTGTGCCGGTAAGCGCGGGAGGCGTGTCGACATACCCTGTCGGAGTTCCACCCGTCACCGTCGCTGTCAATTCTGTGGACTGGCTGGAGGTGATGGAAGTGGGTGAGGCTTTCAGGCCGGTTGTGCTGGTGAATGCCGTGTTCCACTTGGTGAGCAGGTTATTGACGTTGACCGTGCCGATGCCGGCGGTCTGATCAAAACCGGGCGCGGAGGAGTAGGCCACGCTCAGCGATTTCGAGCCGGTTGTCGACAGCATGCCGAAGGCGGCGCTCGTGTTAACGAAGCAACTCGTCGATCCTGCCGCGCAGGGTACGTCGTTGTTGCTGGTGGTCACGTCGTTGAAGATGCACGCGGCGGCGGGCAGGCCGGTGGTTACGCCCGCATTCGAGGTCTGACCATTGGAGTAGCACGCGGTCTTCGTGGCTGCCGCGGTGTATTGCGCTTTGCCCAACGCGTAGAGCGCCGGGTTCAGCAGGCCCTGGCGCGATCCGGTGTAGTCCACCAGCAAACCGGCGACACCCGCCATGTAGGGGGCGACAAAGGATGTGCCGCCAGCTTCACCGAAGTTGGCATCGGAAGTACAGCCGCTGGTTGAAGCATCGGGAGGGTTCGAATCGCAAAAGATGAGCGCGTGCCCCCACCAGCCGCTGGATGCGAATCCGGATATGTCTGGGATCGAGTGTTTGGAGTTTGAGTAACCGGAGATCCCGGTCTGCCAGGCCGGTACGGCGTAGTGGGTACTGATGCCGCCCGAGCCGCCCACCACGCTGCCGTCGACCTCGAAAGCGCTTAGAGTGGCGCAATAGCCCGCGCCGGTGAAGCTGCCTTCCAGGTTTGCCAGAAGGCTGCTGGCACAACTGTCGTTCCAGGGCGTTTCCGGAATATACCCCAGGGCACTGCCGTAGTGGGTGGTGTTCGTAGTGCTCCAGTAGGTGGATTGTGCCGGGCCTCCCTCCAGAGAGTCATACATATCCGAGAAGTCCGTGCCCCCCGCTGCCGTAACCGTCGGCGCCGCGAAAGCGCTCACGTTAATTCCAGACGTTGCGGTGCCGTTGGTATCTTGATCCGCGCTATCGGAGCCTGAATCGCCCGAGGATACGAAGATCGACTGGCCCTGGGTGGCCGCCTGCGCATACAACGTGTCCTGCGCAGTGTAATCCGCTGCGACGAAATCGAGCTCGCTTGCGCCGTAGCTCAGGCTCATGACGTCGGAGAGATTGTTGTCGATCAGCGCCGTCTCTGAGCTGATGATGCCCTCATCGGGGTCCTGATCGCAGGACATGAAGATCAGGTTGGCCGAGGGGGCGGTTGCGTTGATCCACTCGGCGTCCAGCGAAGCCTCGCCATCTTCGCCGGTCCCATCCGGGTCGATGCCGGGATCGTTGCAAGTAACCGTACCGTAGCCGTGAAAAACGTGCATGGTCAACGTGCCCGGCACGCCAAAAAGGCTGCGGAAGGTGGCCACGTCGCCGCCCGAGGCCACGCCCGTGGTCGAGTTGACGGTGCCATACTCTATGTCGCTTTCTTCGATCACGGCCACTGTCGCCGTCGCCGCCAGATGTCCGCCTGTGAACAGCGGGTTGACGTTATAGATGGTGTACAAGTCTTGCGGGCTAACGTCCAAATCGCCGTTGGGGTCGTCGAACGCGGGTTTGGCCCCGGTCTTGCCGGCGGTGTCTACCGTGTGCCAGCGATGAGTGTGCGCGTCATAGGACGCCTGACGAATCGGGGTATGGTTGGTATGCGCAGGGATCTTGATGAGTCCCTTGATCCCCGCCACAACCGGCGCCAGCGCCGCGGGAATCTCGGGGTCCTTCACGTTGGCGAGATATTTGCCGCCTTGTATGTTGAAGTAATGGAGTTCGGTGTGGAACGTATCGCGCACCTGGCCGGCAGTGGCTGCGAAGTCGATCATGCTGGCGTTGTTCAGTACGCTGCGAATCTTGAAACCGTGCGACTCGAGCCATGCGGTGATCTTCGCAATGTCCTCCGGCGAAGCGCCGAAACGCGCTCCGAATTCCTGGGGAGTCAGCCATTTGTGATATTCCGGCGCGGTCACCTGCTGCTGCCGCTGAATCAGATTGTCCAGGTCGGCTTGCTGAGCGGTGGTGCGCTGCAGCAGCAGATAGAGGTGCAGTGGCTTTCCGTCCTCCACTGGACCAAGGTCTGGCACTGTAGCGAGGTCCCGGCGGACATTGCTCTTGAAGGTGACGCGGGCATTCTCGTCGATGGGCTGGATGATGCGCGAGGCCACGAGCGATGGGCTCGTCTGCGCGACTAGCGTGGCGGGCGCGATGAGTGTAAGGGCAGCCGACGCGAAGGCGATTGATCTTCGGGAGCGGAAGATCTCCAACAAGAAGGCGAACCGTGCATTCAAGGTCTTCATAGGATGCTCCAGGGTGTTTTTCGCGAAAAATCGGATTTAGTTCAGGCGGGGGCCTGGTTGTTTTCGAGTGCAATTCAAGAGCACGGACGAAAAATGAGGTTCCGGGCCACGGAGGGGGCAGGCGTGTCCAAAACTTGCGCCAGATTATGCTCGGTGGTTGTACCTTTGTCAATGTGCAAGTAATTGCAGCGTTGAAGGCCATCCCCTGGCCGGCGATGAAGGCGCTTGCGGCAATCGGCGGGCGGCAAGGGGCCTTTTCGACGGCGGCCACGATTGTCATGTCAGCCATCTCGGGCGCATGAGCGCCGGCACTGCGCAAAACAAAACGCCCCGGCTTGTCGACCGGGGCGTGAGGCAGAACTGGCGGCGGTCTAAAACAGATTCCACAAGAACTGGTTGTAGACCTCGTGGTGGAATTGCACTTCGGAGGCTTTCACTACCGATCCCAACAGGCGCGGACAGCGGTCGGCGGCAGCTTGTTTCAGGTCGGCGTAGCGCCCCTTCACATCTTCGCCCAGCAGCTTGGTCGTCCACTCGGCTTTGCGGAAGTTTTCGATCGCCGTGTAGATGTTGTCCGGCAGGTAGCGCTCCTTCCCCGAACGCAGATCCTTGATCTTGGCGGTCGTTCCCTCCAGCCCGGTCTTGAAGATTCCGAGCATCACCAGGTACGGGTTGGCGTCAGGGGCCACGGCGCGCACTTCGGTACGCATACTGCGTTCGTTGCCGATGGGGATGCGAATCATGGCGCCCCGGTCCACGGCGGACGCCTTTAGTTGGTTGGGCGCCTCGAAATGCGGATCGAGACGGCGATAAGCGTTGACGCTGGAATTGAAGATCAGGCAAAGATCGTTGCCGTGAGTCAGAATCCGGTCCAGGAACTCGTAGCCCAGCTTGCTGAGCTTTTCTTCGCCCTTAGGATCCCAGAACAGGTTTTTACCGTCGGCGCTGACCGAGACGTTGGTGTGCATGCCGCTACCGTTGACCCCCACCACCGGCTTGGGCAGGAAGCTGGCGGTGAGTCCCATGTTGCGGGCAACCTGGCGGCAGATCAGCTTGTAGAGTTGGATCTGGTCGGCGGCGGCCACGACTTCGCCATAGCCGTAGTTGATCTCGAACTGCGAGGGCGCGACCTCCGGGTGATCTTTTTCGTTCTGGAAGCCCATGGCGCGCTGCACTTCCGCGGTGGTGTCAATAAACGTGCGCAAAGGATCGCCGGGCAGCGAGTGATAATACCCGCCGGTATTGACGTATTCGAACTTGAGGGTTTCGTGGTAAACGCGCTCCGCCTCCGGACCCTGGAACAGAAAACCCTCGATTTCATTGGCCGCATTGAGGGTGTAGCCGTTTTTCTTATGCTGTTCGGTGGCGAACAGTTTGAGCACGCTGCGAATGTCCGCGCTGTAAGGCTCACCGTTCTTGTCGATGACCTCGCCGAAGACCAGCACTTTGCCCGGCCCAAAAACATCGGCCGGTCCCCAGTAAAAGGCACCCCAGTCGATGCCCAGGCGGAGGTCGCTTTCGCGCTGCGCGGTGAAGCCGCGGATGGAAGAGCCGTCGAAAGTGAGGTTGTCGTGGCTCTTCAGCAGGAATTTCTTGTCGTAGTCGAGCATGTGCAGCCGGCCTTCGAGATCGCTGAAGAGTACGGTGAGCGCCTTGATCCGCTTCTCGTCGGCCAGATACTTGAGCCGCTCCTCCTGGATCTTGCCGGCAGCGACGCGCTTGCTGCGCTGCTCTTTTGCCTTGAGGTTGAGTTCTTCCAGTTCATCGTAGGACAGTGCCAGGAAATTGCGCAGTTCAGTGGGCATGGATGTCGTTCCGTCTCCTTCGGCTTAGAAACTATGATTTGAGCAAAACCGCATCCGCTACAGGAAAGTTGAAATGGCTGGTTTCAACCGTTTGAGTTGAAACACGCCGCCTTGTAACGGCGACTTGCAACGGGGAAGAATAGCGCGGGAGCTGGGCGCTCGCCAATCGAAAAAGCTGATGCAAGGCATAAAAGAGATTTATTCGCGCGGGGCCAGATGGATCGAGCTCTTCCCGTGCAACAGTGGTGTGCGACATTCGTGCGCGACAGTCTTGCGGCCCAGCAGGCGATGGCTTGCATGTCGGCGAATATCAGCGTGGCGGCTCGGGGCGCGCGGCACTGGTGACCTCGTGCGCCCAGCGCATGGCCTGGTTCGAGGCATCGGCCACGAAAGAGAGGGAGATATTGAGCTGCTTGCCCAGGCGCGTGACCAGTCCCCAGTCGCCAACCTCGCGCGCCACCATGAGTTCATAAATAGGGGAAAGGGGAGTTTTTTTATCCGATTTTGCGGCTAGCAGCTGGGCCTTGACGTCGGCATCCAGCGCCAACTCGTCAACCACCATGCCGATGGGAACCGCGAGGATGGCATCGATCAGAGAGAGCATGCCCATCAGGAAGAGATCGGAATTTCCGTGTTTCACCTTGGGAGAGATGAGTTCACAGAAGCGGGCCCGCACCAGCGACGACAGAACCAGGTCGGAGGATTTCTGCTGGCCCATGACCAGGGTGGTCGCCATGCGAATCCAGCGGACAGTTTCGCGTTCGCCCAGCAGGGTCAAGGCATTGCGAACCGACAAGACGGGCGAGGACAAACCCAACAGGGGAGAGTTCAAATAGCGCAGCAACTGGTAGCACAGCGCGGGCTCGTGCTTGATGAGGGCTTCGATCTCGGCAAAATCTATTTTAGGTTTTGACACCGCAGCCAACAGCTTGACGTAGGTCATCTGATTGGCGGGAATCCGCCGGGCTTGCATGTTTTCGGGATGGCGGAAAAAATATCCCTGAAACCGCGTAAAGCCGTCTTTCCTCGCGATCAGAAACTGGTCCCGTGTTTCCACCCTTTGCGCCACCATGCGACATTGCTCGCGGGCATAGCGCTTAACCAGGGCCACGCACGGATCGGGCAGGACCCGGCTGATGTCGACTTTGATGAAGCGGGCATAAGGAATCAGAGCCTCCCGTTTGTCGTCGGGAACAAAATTGTCGAGAGCGATCGCATATCCCGCCTGTTGCAGCTTTTCACAGGCCGTGATGACGTCTTGGTCGACCGGGACGGTCTCTTGAATTTCGATTACGACTTCCGTCGGAGGCAAGAGCGCGAAGTAGTCCGACAATAACATGTCGTGGCTGCAATTGATGAAGGCCAGCCGCCCGTCGCACAGGACGCCGAGGCCTACGAAATTCAACATATCAATGGTGGCGGAAGTCGCGTTCTCGCGGTCCGAGGAAAAACGCCGCTGTTCGCGGTCTTCCCGAAAGAATAGTTCGTAGCCGATCACCTGCTCGTCGGCGGTTAGAATCGGCTGCCTGGCGATGCAGGCACTCGGCTTTTCAGGGGCGACTGCGTGGGCTGGGTTGGGCATGGCCTTCTCACAGTCTTTATCGGCAGTCTCGGCCGCGGAGTTTAGTCCCGCAGTTTAGGGTGAGAGTGGAACTTAGTTCGGACCAAAGCCTTGCCCGGGCATCATCCGCAGGATTATGCCAAGGGCGATCAGCACGGCGAGGAAGTAGAGGATCGTCGCGCGGCTGGGATGCGGCGGTAAATCTCCGGCGAAGAATGCCCGGTAGGCGGCGCCGGCCGCCACCAAGAAGAAGACGCCTTGTCCGAGCACGAGCCACAGAGCGAGACATGCGGTGAGCAGGATGATGCGTTCCATCTTGCTGAGTGCCAGCGCGGCTTGGCCGCCATCGAGCACCCAAACCGGAGTGAGGTTGAGTACGTTGAGAACGGCGCCGGCGCGCGCCAGCGCGGCCCACAAGGGATTGCCCGTCTGCCACCACAGGATTGCGCAAGCGACGGCGGCGAGAAGTCCGGCAAGCGGCCCGGCCAGGCTGACCGCGGCTCGCGTTTCCAGCGAAACGCCCAGAGCCTGCCAGCGAACATAAGCCCCGAAGCCGGGAAGAAATACAGGCATATCCGCGGGCAGTCCGCGGCGTTTGACATCAACATAATGGCCCATTTCGTGAATCAGGATCAGGGCCGCGAAGCCGATGCCGAACTTTGCACCGAATACCGCCCAGTAAAATCCGAAGAAAGCAAAAAAGCTGAGCAGGAACTTCAGCTTGAAAATTGCGGTCAGCAGGAATTTGCCCTTCGCCAGCAGGATCGCGATCGGACCGACGGGCCCGAGTCGCTGCGCCCATTTGTTCTCGCTCGGCGGCGGCGCGGGTTGAATTCGTTCGGCGAGGGCATCGAGGGAGCGAGCGTGATGCACAATCCACTCGGCCTGGCGCGAATTCGGAGGAAGTAGCGGAAGTCCCATCAGCCAGCGCTCGCGCGCCTGCCGCGGATCGCCCTTGGCCTCGAGTGCCTTGGCTTCCGCCGCCAGCTTGTCCAGTTGCTCGGAGTGCACCAGGGCGTGACACTGGTCGCACACCAGCGTTCCGGGCGCAAGCTCGCGCGAGCAGCGCCGGCAGTTGCGAATCAGTTCGGGCGTGGTGGTGGACACGATTCGGAGAAGAACTGGCCTCATTCTACGCGAGAGCCGGTCTGTTTGCTTCCGAGTTCCAGCCGTCTAGCGCGGCCCGGGTGGGGAGTTCTCGAATGGTCCGAAGACCTGTAACGGCTTGGCGCCAGTCATCTTCCATGCGAATTGCATACCCACGAAGAGGATTACGAGTCCAATCAGCGCACCCAACGGATTGCCAGAGAACTCGAGAAACGGAGAAGCCAACCCCAGCAACGCCAATGTTCCCAGCGCCGCCAACTTGGAGGGCCGCGGGGGCGGCGGGCCGTCCAGGTCATCGTGCTGACCAGATTCGGAATCTTGTGCAGGCTTCGCCGTCTGTTTTTGCTGGCTGTGCCGATGTTCGCCGGCGTAGTGAATCCAGACGGGTATCGCGGCGGTTGAGACTGCGGCGTAGGTAAGCAGAACTGCGGCGATCTGATAGCGCCTGCCGCCCACTCCGTTTGATCCCGTGATCATGGCCTTGCCCACCAGCCACCCGACGGCCAGCGCCGCATAGCCAATCACGATTCCCGTGACGATGGCGAACGTGGCGTAGAGGATCATGCCCAGAATCGCGGCTCCGATCCCGAAGACAATGGCGCGCACATAGGCGGCGTGGGTGTCTTTGGCCAATTCGCCGCGCATTTTCTCTGCACATTCCGGACACGCCATGGCGCCGTTGGCCCGATAGTACTTTCCGCCGATGGGCTGGTGGCAGAACTGGCAGTGGTCGGCGCCCGGAGCCCCGACGTATTCAGCGGTGCCGAATTGCGGAGTGGGATTGTTGAAGTCCGTCATGGGCCGGAACAATACCATAAAAAGAAGCCGGGGGTTAGTGAGAAATGGTAAGCGAAATACTATCTACTGGCGGTGGGCTGAGGCGCCGGCGGCCAACTCGCGCAGGGTGGTGAGGAAGCCGGCAGCGGTACGTGGGTCGTAGAGCGCGTCGAGCGCAATGGTAGCCGAGAACTGTGGGGACTGCGGGCGGAAGCTGAC
This sequence comes from Candidatus Sulfotelmatobacter sp., assembly GCA_052148475.1. Lineage (GTDB taxonomy): Bacteria > Acidobacteriota > Terriglobia > Terriglobales > Acidobacteriaceae > Sulfotelmatobacter. Next base: position 13,623 of record JBKQID010000058.1, read on the forward strand.
CTGGAGCACGTCCTGCTGGCGAACCGTCATCAGGGTATTCAGTTCAGGAGTGGAATCCTGCTTCCAGTGAGTGCGGGTGGTGAGAATGACGGGGCCGGGTTCGTAGACGTCCCACTGGCGCTGATCGCGGCGGCGGGCCGTGACCCCACGGCTGTGGGCGCACCAGCGATGGCGCACCACTTCCAGATCGAAGCTGGGTGAACCGCCCAGGTCGGCCTCAAAAGTCAGCGTTTCTTTCTGCTTGTGGTAGCAGCTCAGCAGCCACTGCACGGGCGTAGCGCGCGGCCGGAACTTCATAGTGACGTGGGCATTTTCGAAGCTGCGCGAAGGGAATTGCAGGCGGGCGTGCAGCCGGTGGCTGCTCAGCCAGCGCGAGTCGAGGATGCGTCCTTTGCCGGCGCAGGCCGACTGTACCCAGCTCAACGCTTCGGTGCCTTTGCGGCGGTTGTAGGCGGAGAAGAGGAAGTACCAGACCCCCAGGACCACGACCGCGCCGACAACGTCGATGACTAGAAGGCGTCCCACCACGTCTTCCTCTGCAGTTCTGATGCTGACGTTCTGATGCTGATGGTACGTCCGAAGTTGCGGTCCGGGCAAGAGGACAATCGTCCCCGAGCAAGATTTTTTTCCGGGAACGGATTCGGCAGGCTGTGGAAAACCGGTCCCGCCTGCTTGGGCGAGGTGTCCGCGAGGTTTCCGGCGGCCTCGGCCGGCTTCGCCCGCTACAATGTCGCCGTGGCCATGGTCATCCGCGACTTCCAGCCCAAAGACTTCGAAACCCTTTGGCGCATGGACCAGCAATGCTTCCCGTCGGGAATCGCGTACTCGAAGCAGGAACTGAAGGCCTACATTCACGAGCCGGGGGCCTTTACCTTGATTGCCGAAGGCGGAGCAGAGATTGCGGAAGACGGAGCAAAGAATACAGGCCGAGTTGCCGGCTTCATCGTGGCGTACAACGGCCCCACCGGACACGTCATCACCATTGACGTAATCGCCGCGGCCCGGCGCTTGGGCGTGGGGTCGCTGCTGCTGCAGGCCGCTGAGGATCGCCTGCGAGTGGGTGGATCGCGCTCCGTTGGCCTGGAGACGGCCGTCGACAACCTCGCGGCTCTGGCGTTCTACAAGCGCCACGGCTACAGCGTGGTTCGGACCAGGCCGCGTTATTATTCGAATGGTGTGGACGCGCTGGTGATGAGGAAGGAACTGACCTGAGGAGCCGCAGCCAGCATTTGCGCTGGCGCCCCGCTCCAGATACCTTGCACTGTTCGGGAAATATGTTCATCAAAGCTAACGTCATGAAAGTTGCCATCCAGGGGGAACTTGGCTCGTTCAGTCACGAAGCGGCGGAGAAGATGCTGCCGCGGTGCACGGTGGTGCCGTGTGCGCGCTCGGCGGAGGTGTTCGAGCGCCTGGAGCGCGAGTCGGTGGGCGCGGCCGTCATTCCGATCGAGAACACGCTGGCCGGAACCGTGGCGGAGCACGCCGACCTCATGCTGACCCGCGACGTTTTCATCCAGGGCGAATACTTGCTGCGCATCGTGCACAACGTGATCGCCGTGCCTGGAGTGCGGCTGGGTTCGTTACGGCGGGTGCTGTCGCATCCGGTGGCGCTTGACCAGTGCCGCGATTTTTTCCGGCGGCATCCGAAAATCGAGGCGGTGCCCTTCTACGACACCGCGGGCAGCGTGAAGCACGTCATCGCTGAAAAACTGCAAGATGCGGCGGGAATCGCGGGAAAACAGGCGGCGCGCGAATATTCCGGAAGCATCGTTCAGTCGAGCGTTGAAGACGATAAGAGCAATTTCACGCGCTTCTTCTTGATTCGTAAACTGCGCCAGTCCGCGGGCCGATCCACTGGAAAGAAGGGAAGCGCCGACTATCACCGGCTGATTCCGCGCGGGGCGAACAAGACTTCCATAGTGTTCAAGGTACAGAACGTTCCCGGCGCGCTGTTCAAGTCGCTCAGCGTGTTCGCGCTGCGGGATATCAGCTTAAGCAAGATCGAGTCACGGCCCATGCGAGGGCGGCCGTGGGAGTACGTTTTCTATGTAGACTTCTTGCGCGGCGACGACGAGCCTGCGCGCAACGCCCTGCGCCATCTCGGAGAAGTGGCTGAGTTCGTGAAAGTTCTGGGGATTTATCCGGCGGTGTGAAATTTCCGCAGCCTTCGTCATGGCGGCTGATCGTCGCAGGTGCTCAGCTCGAAAAAGGCGGCCGCTTGTCGATCCGTCGATTCGTCGATCTTCCGATCTGTTCGCTTGCCCGAGCGAACCAATTCGTTGCAAGGGTCACCCCCGCGGAGTGACTAGAGGCACATGCGCGCCCAGACGCACCTAGATAAAATTATCCTTAACTTCTGTGTGTGGTCCCTACTTGGACTGCCGCATGTTCCGAAGGAGGTTTATGTCGAAAGTCCTGGGTATCGTTTGGTGCGTACTGGCGCTAGGTTTGATGGCGGCGGCTGGAGAAAACATGGCGGGAAGCCAAGAAGTGGGCCAGGTCGCGTTCACGGCGCCGGTTCGAGTCGGAACTGCGCTCTTGCAACCGGGAGTTTACCAGGTACGCCACACCATGGAAGGCGAGAACCATATTCTGATGTTCCGGGCCGTGGGAAAAAAGGGCCCAGATGTGAAGGTGAAATGCACGCTGGTGCAGCTGGGTAAGAAGGCCGAGCAGACCCGGACTGTCTACGCGATGAATGCGGCCAACGAGAGAGTGCTGCAGGAACTGGTCCTCGCCGGCGATACTGCGAAGCACGTTTTCTAGATTCCTGACACTCCCATCATTCTGCGGCATCGGGCCCCGCGAAAAAGAGCAGGGAAGGTCTCGATTCCCAATTTAGGGCTTGGCAAGCAGGCCCTTCCGGCGTTAGCCTCTGCACTTTAGGCACATTCCCCACAGACCGTAAGGGAATAGAATCCAATATCTTGCGGGAATCCTTCCGGGGGCTCCTGAAACCTTTCCCGCAGGAGTATCATCTAAACTTGAGCGAGTTACACTCAAGGAGACCTAATGAGTCAGCAGACGCCAGTCGAGCGCACTCCTAAGCATAAGGAAACAAAGGAAACAAAGGAAACCGGCGACCAGAAGGCGCTTCCGGTGCTCCCCGTACGGGACACCGTCTTATTTCCCCATGCGGTTTTGCCCCTGACCGTGGGCCGGGAGAGCTCGGTTCAACTAATCAATTCTCTTGGGGAAGACAAGACCATCATCGTGGTGGCCCAGCGCGAGGCGCGGGTCGACTCCCCCCAACCCAGCGATCTCTACACGGTGGGAACCTCAGCCGTGGTGCACAAGGTCGTCAAGATGCCTAACCAGAGCCTGTTCGTGTTTGCCGAAGGCCTGGAGCGAATCAAGCTGGGCGAGTTCACGCAGTTGGCGCCGTTCATGAGCGCGCATTATTCCATTCTGCCGGAAGGCACAACGCCGGCTGCCACCTCAGAGATCGAAGCTCTGCAGCGCAATGTGCTGACGCTGTTCCAACAGATCGTTGCCGGTTCGCCCACGCTGTCGGATGAACTTTCGACCGTGGCCATGAACATTGATGAACCCGGCCGCCTGGTGGACTTCATCGCGTCATCGCTGCCGTCGCTCTCCACGCCCGACAAGCAGGACACGCTGGAGACGCTCGACATTCACGTGCGCCTGGAAAAAATCAACCAGCATCTGGCCAAGGAACTGGAAGTCCAGCAACTGCGCAACAAGATTCAGAGCGAAGTGCAAGACCGGGTGCAGCAAACCCAGCGCGAATATTACCTGCGCGAGCAGATGAAGGCCATCCAGAAAGAACTGGGCGA
>JBKQID010000059.1:0-115056 GCA_052148475.1 Candidatus Sulfotelmatobacter sp.
GCCACCAACGACAGCCACTATCTCTGCGAAGACGATGCCCACGCGCAAGACGTGATGCTGTGCATCCAGACGGGAAAGTCGATCCACGACACGGCCCGCATGAAGTTTGACGGCAACCAGTTCTTCGTGAAGAGTCACGACGAAATGTCGCGCGTGTTCAAGGACTCTCCGCAGGTGCTCACGCGCACCCTCGACATTGCCGAGCGCTGCAGTCTTCGTCTGGAAAAAGTAGCGAATCCGTTCCCGCAGTTCGAAGTCCCGCCCGGCTACACCATCGACAGCTATTTCGTGCACGTAACCCGCGAAGGATTCGCCCGCCGCCTGGAGGCCCTTCGTCCCTTACATGACCAAGGCAAGCTGAAGCATTCCATCACCGACTACGAGCAACGCCTGGAGCGCGAACTCGCGATCATCCAGCAGATGCAGTTCCCCGGCTACTTCCTGATTGTCTGGGATTTCATCCGCTACGCTCGCGAGCACGACATCCCCGTCGGCCCCGGCCGCGGATCGGCCGCCGGCTCGCTCGTTTCCTATGCGCTTCGCATCACCGACATCGACCCGCTGCAGCATGAACTTCTCTTCGAGCGCTTCCTGAATCCCGAGCGCGTGTCCATGCCCGACATCGACATCGATTTCTGCATGAACCGCCGCGGCGAGGTCATCCAATACGTCACGCAGAAATATGGCCGCGACAACGTCGCCCAGATCATCACCTTCGGCACTATGGCCGCGAAGGCCGCCATCAAAGACGTTGGCCGCGCCATGGACATCCCTTACGCCGATGTCGACCGCATCGCCAAGATGGTCCCGACGCAGCTGAACATTACGCTGGAGCAGGCCATCGAAGACTCCGCTCAACTGCGCGAAGCAATCGAGAAGGACGGCCAGATTCGTGAGCTGTTCGACACCGCGAAAAAGCTGGAGGGCATGGTCCGCAATTCCGGCGTCCACGCCGCCGGAGTGGTAATCTCTCCACGCCCGCTCACCGATCTCGTCCCGTTGCACCGCACCAAGAACGACGAAATCGTGACCGCCTTCGACATGGTCGCCATCGACAAGTTGGGCCTGCTGAAGATGGACTTCCTGGGCCTGACCACACTCACCATTCTTACGGATGCGTTGAAACTGATCGCGCAGACCCGCGGCACAGCCATCACGCTCGAACAGATTCCTCTCGAAGATCACGAAACCTACGAAAAGGTTTTCTATAAAGGACTGACTTCCGGCGTCTTCCAGTTTGAATCGCACGGAATGCGCGACGTGCTGCGCAAGTACCAACCGAATTCCATCGAGGACCTCACGGCTCTCAACGCGCTTTACCGGCCCGGCCCCATCCAGGGCGGCATGATCGACGACTTCATCGACCGCAAACACGGCCGCAAGAAAGTCGAATACGAATTGCCTGAACTGCAGGAGATTCTGCGGGAAACTTTGGGCGTGATCGTCTATCAAGAACAGGTGATGCAGATTGCCAACCGCCTGGCGGGCTACTCGCTGGGTGAAGCCGATCTGCTGCGCCGCGCCATGGGCAAGAAGAAAGCCGAAGAAATGGCGCAGCAGCGCGAGCGCTTCGTCGAAGGGGCCGCGCGGCAGAAATTTCCACCGAAGAAAATCGAAAAGATTTTCGATCTCATGGCGCAGTTCGCCGGATACGGCTTCAACAAGTCTCACTCGGCCGCGTATGCGCTGCTGGCCTACCACACCGCCTATCTGAAGACGCACTATCCGGTGGAGTTCATGGCGGCGCTGCTGACTTCCGTCACGGGCTCGACCGACGACGTGGTCAAGTACATTAACGAATGCCGCGAGATGGGCATTGCCGTCGAAGCTCCTGACATCAACGTCTCCGACGCCAACTTCACTCCGCACGGCGAGTCGATCCGCTTCGGCCTCGCGGCGGTGAAAAATGTCGGTGGCAATGCCATTGAATCGATCGTTGCCGCCCGCAAGAAACTTGGACGCTTCCAATCCATCTTCGAATTCTGCGAAAACGTCGATCTGCGCCTGCTGAACAAGCGTGTCCTGGAATCTTTGATCAAGAGTGGCGCCATGGATTCCATGGGCCGCCGCGCTCAGCTCATGGCCGTCCTCGACAAGGCGATGGAGCAGGCGCAGAAAGCGCAGCGCGACGCCGAATCCGGCCAGCATGGCCTGTTTGGCGTATTCCAACAGGAAGAAGCGGCAATGCAAAACGACAAACTGCCCAACATTCCTGACTGGGACGAGCACACCCGGCTCACTGCCGAAAAAGAGATTCTCGGCTTCTTCATCAGCGGCCACCCGCTGCAGAAATACAAAGACAAGCTCGCCGACCTGCAGGCGCTGAGCATCGAAGAAATTGCGGCCATGACGAAATCGACCGGCAAAGACGAGACCATCGTGACCGCTGGCATCATCGGCAACGTGCGCGTGCTCAAATCGAAGCGCGGCGATTATTATGCCCAGGCCACGCTCGAAGATATGTCCGGTTCGATCGACATGATCGTCTTTCCCGAGGCCTACAAACGCATCGGCGATAAAGTCAAACTAGAAGTTCCCGTGCTGGTGAAGGCTGGAGTACGCATCGAGGAAGGCGCCAACCCTAAGATCACGGCGGCCGAAATTCAGCCGCTCGAAGAAGCCAAGGTCCCGCTGCCGCGCGCCATCCGCATTCGCGTGCCGCTGGAGACTTCGCTTGAAACCACCGTCGACGATCTCCACACACTCTTTCTGGAGCGCAAAGGCGAGGCCAAAGTGTTGTTTGACGTGGAACGCCAAGGCGATTTCATGGTGGTGATGGAAGCGGAAGGCTATAATGTCCTACCGGACCGCAATTTCATCGCCCGCGTCGAACAGTTGTGCGGGCGAGGCAGCGTCCGCATCATTGCCTGATTCAAAGCATGGCCGCCACTGAAAAAGTACAGCAGGAGTTGGAGCAAATCGAGCGCCAGGTCGCCGAACTGGAACATCCCGGCGCCGACGACGCTACCCGCCGCGAAATCACCAAACTGCAGGAACGCCTCGAGACCCTGAGGATTGAAATGAATGCGCCACCTACTGCCTGGCAGAAAACCGAGTTGGCGCGGCATCCGCAGCGTCCTCAGTCTCTCGACTACATCGAGCGCGTGTTTACCGACTTCAGCGAGATTCACGGCGATCGCAGCTTTGGCGATGATGCCGCCATCATCTGCGGCATGGCCCGCTTTCATGGCGACGAAGTACTGATCGTCGCCACCCAGAAGGGCCGCGACATGAAGCAGCGCGTCCATCGCAACTTCGGTACTCCGCATCCGGAGGGCTATCGCAAGGCGATTCGTATCATGCAACTCGCCGAAAAATTCCGCCGCCCCATCTTTACCCTGGTCGATACCGACGGCGCTTACCCCGGCATCCACGCCGAAGAGCGTGGGCAGGCCGAAGCCATCGCCTACAACCTGCGTGAAATGGCGCGCCTCGAAGTCCCCATCATTGCAACCGTGATTGGCGTCGGCGGCAGCGGCGGAGCCCTGGCGATCGCGGTAGCCGACCGCGTCCTCATGATGGAGAACTCGATTTATTCGGTCATCTCGCCCGAAGGTTGCGCTGCCATCATGTGGCGAGACGCGGCCAAGAAAGAGCTTGCCGCCGAAGCCATGCGCATTACCGCAACCGACCTCAGCGAACTGGGCTGCATCGACGACATTGTTCCCGAGCCCGAAGGCGGAGCGCACCGCGACCACGAAGCCGCGGCCAATCTGCTCGACGCCAGCCTGCAGAAACATTACGCGGAACTAAAGAAGATGCCGCCTGCGGAATTGCTCGCGTCCCGATATAGTAAGTTCCGCAATATGGCCCAGTTCTACAAGACGGAATAGCGAATCCGTGCAGAACTTTCCACAGTTTTCAAACCAGGTTCCTGCGGGCTACAGGCGGGCAATTTGACGCGACGCGGCGCTGCCAGCCGCCTTATAATGAAGTGTTTCCTCCACTGCAATCCACAAATCAAGGGCGACAGGGTTCAGCCCGCTAATTGAAGGAAGGTATTGGAATGGCCACTACGGATGTCGCGCCCCGGGAATCCTCCGGCGGCGTGGGGCACAAACGCATCGTCAACGACATGAGCATTCAGGTCGCGACGGTCAATGGTTCCGGCTCGCAGAGTTCAAACACAGTGCTCCTGCGCAGCATTTTCCAGATGGGCGTACCGGTCTCCGGCAAGAACATGTTTCCCTCGAACATTGCCGGACTTCCCACCTGGTACACGATTCGCGCCAACAAGCACGGCTACATCGGCCGCAAGAAGGAAATCGATTTCCTGGTAGCTATGAATCCTGAGACCGCGCAGGAAGACACCATGTCGCTGGCGCCTGGCGCAGCCGTGCTCTACGACGAACCTCTCGCACTGCACAAGCTGCGCGACGATCTCATTTTCTACTCTGTTCCCTACGACAAGTTGGTCGCCGCCGTCTGCCCCGAAGCCAAGCTGCGCAAGCTGGTCAAGAATATGGTTTACGTCGGCGTCGTTGCCAGCCTGCTCACCATTGAAATGGGCGAAGTCGAAATCGCGATCCGCAAGCAGTTCGCGAAAAAAGTGAAAGCGGCCAATCTGAATCTCGCGGCAGCTCAAGCAGGATTCGATTACGCCAAGGCGAATCTGCAAAAGCGCGGCGCCTTCTACATCGAGCGCATGAACGCCACCGCCGGCAAGATCATCATCGACGGCAACTCCGCCGCCGCGCTGGGCTGTATGTTCGCCGGATGCACGGTCGTTACCTGGTATCCGATCACGCCGTCGTCGTCGCTGGTGGAGACGATGATCGAATACATGAAGGAATACCGCATCGGTCCCGACGGCAAAGCGACGTTCGCCATCGTGCAGGCCGAAGACGAACTGGCCGCGATCGGCATGGTGATCGGCGCAGGCTGGGCGGGCGCGCGCAGTATGACCGCCACCGCCGGCCCCGGCATTTCGCTGATGTCGGAATTCGCCGGACTCGCCTACTACGTGGAAGTACCCGGCGTGATCTGGGATATCCAGCGCGTAGGCCCGTCAACCGGCCTTCCGACGCGCACCTCACAAGGCGACATTCTCTCAACGGCGTTTCTCTCGCACGGCGACACCAAGAACATCATGCTGTTTCCGTGCTCGGTGAGCGAGTGTTTCAGCATGGCGCCCGAGGCGTTCAACCTGGCCGAACAATTTCAGACGCTGGTCTTCGTCATGTCCGATCTCGATCTCGGCATGAACAACTGGATGTCCGATCCGTTCGAATATCCGACAACGCCGATCAATCGCGGCAAGGTTCTCAGCAAGGAAGATCTCGACCGGCTCGGCAGCTTCGCGCGTTACAAAGATGTTGACGGAGACGGCATCGGCTACCGCACGCTACCCGGAACCATCCATCCAGCGGCGGCTTACTTCGCGCGCGGCAGCGGCCACAACGAGAAAGCCCAATACAGCGAGCGCGCTGACGACTTCGAGAACAACATGGAGCGCCTGAACCGCAAATTTGAAACCGCGCGTTCCTTCGTTCCGCGCCCGGAGATCACCAAGGGCAAAGATGCGAAGATTGGAATCATCGGATACGGAACTTCGCATTGGGGCATCACCGAGAGTCGCGATCAACTTCGCGACGAATACGCCATTGAGACTGATTACCTGCGGCTCAGGGGATATCCTTTCAGCCGCGAAGTGCATGAGTTTGTCGAGCGGCACGACCGCATTTATCTGGTCGAGCAGAACCGCGACGCGCAGATGCTTGCCCTGCTCAAACTCGATCTCAAGCCCGAACTGACCACGCGCCTGCGCAGCATCGCCCACATCACCGGACTGCCGCTCGACGCGCGGTCCATCACCGACGAATTGACCAGCATGGAAGGGAAATGAGTCGGCAAGGGCACGAGTTTTACTCGTGCCGTAAGCGCTCGAATTCGATTGCGGCTGTAGCCGCACCGTGGAAGAGCGGCCCTTCAGGGCCGCGTATAGGCGATAAAGAAAGAGGGCTTTAGCCCCTGAGGAGCAAGCAATGGGCACCACGACTGTCGAACCCGGAGCCGCCGCACCCGGCCCGAAGACCAACCGCATCGGTCTCACCGTCATGGATTACAAAGGCGGCAAGACCACGCTGTGCGCCGGTTGCGGCCACAACGCCATCTCCGAGCGCATCATCGAATCGATGTACGAGATGGGCGTGCAGCCTGAACTGCTCATCAAGCCGAGCGGCATCGGCTGTTCGTCAAAAACTCCCGCCTACTTCATGAACCGCTCGCACAGTTTCAACGCCGTGCACGGCCGCATGCCCTCGGTCGCCACCGGAGCTCTGCTGGCGAACCACAAGCTGATCTGCATCGGCGTCAGCGGCGACGGCGACACTGCTTCCATCGGCATCGGCCAGTTCGTTCACCTGATGCGGCGCAATCTGCCGATCATCTACATCATCGAAGACAACGGCGTCTACGGCCTGACCAAGGGCCAATTTTCGGCCACAGCTGACCTGGGATCGAAACTGAAGTCGGGAGTCGTCAACGACCTCCCGCCGATCGACACCTGCGCGCTCGCCATTCAACTCGGCGCGACCTTGGTCGGCCGCTCGTTCTCCGGCGACAAGCGCCAGCTCAGCGCCATGCTCAAGGCTGCGATCGCGCACAAGGGCACGGTCATGCTCGACGTGGTCTCGCCCTGCGTTACCTTCAACGATCACGAGGGCTCGACCAAATCCTACAAGTACGTGAAGGAGCACGAAGAAACTTTGCAGGACGTCAGCTTCGTTCCCCACTTCGAGGACATCGACGTGGAATACGATCCCGGCACAACCGTCGAAGTCACCATGCACGACGGCTCACGCCTGCACCTGCGCAAGCTCGAAGAAGACTACGACCCGACCGACAAGATTCGCGCCATCACCCGGCTCACCGAAGCCCACGACAAGGGCGAAGTGCTGACTGGCGTGTTCTACGTGAATCCCGAAGCTCCCAACTTCATCGACATGCTGAACGTCGTCGACCAACCGCTGGCCACGCTGCCCGATTCGATGACGCGCCCGGGAAAAGAAGTGCTGGACGCGGTGATGGAAGAGTTGCGCTAGTCTCGCGTCGACAGCAGTCGGCACAGAAGTAGTCGCTACGGGCGCTGTTTCTTGTCATTCCGAACTGGGCGGAAAGCCCGGTGAGGAACCCGCCTTTTCGCTCGCTTTATACGAGCAGTTACGCGGTCTTCCGCTCCGGTTCGCCGCTGTGTTCCGGATTTTGTCCGGGCTCGGGAAAATCCGAGTCCGCGTCTTTCAGCATCGGGTCCTGATCGCGATGACCAAGCTGCTCCTGCAGACCGATGTTCCCCGGCACTTTGTGATCCTCAGCTTCGGTGGCGCCCTTCGCTGTGTCTTGATCGTCCGTCTTATGCATGATTACACCTCGGCAACAATTTCCGGCAATGTCAGTTTACGCCGGAACTGCGAGCTTCAATCTGCCAGTCTGTAATTATTTTCCCGTGGTCGGAACGCCCAGCTTGCGCAACCGGTCGCGCGCCTGCAGCGCTTCCGGAGAGTGCGGATAGCGCTGAATCAAACGCCGCAACTCGCTGACTCCGTCATCCTGTTTCCCCAGTTCGATCAGAGCGAATCCCTTCTTCAGCTGCGCGGATGCAGCCTTGTTTCCGCTGGGAAAGTTCTGCAACACCTGATCGTAACTCTGTGCCGCCTGCTGGTAGTTGCCCTGACGGAACTGGATTTCCCCAAGATAGAAATAGGAGTTTCCCGCCATATCTGTGTTGGGATAAAACTTCAGGTAGTCGGAAAATTCCTGCGTGGCCAGATCATTGTTGCCACCGTTGTAATCGCGCACGCCGTTGTTGTAGAGCACATCCGGAGGGGGCGCCGCCGCCATCGCCTGCTGGGTGGCCTGTTGCGTGGCCGTCTGCGCCGCCTGACTCTGCTGCGCCGCCTGCATGTCTTCCAGTTGCTTGCTGACCTTGGCCAGGCGCACTTTCAATTCATCCAGAGTGTCGTTGAGGGATTGCATCTGGCCGGAAAGCTGGTCGGTCTTCGACCCGGCGTCTCCCTGCTGTTTGGACAGCGTGGTTTGCAGCCCATTGAGAGCCACCACCACTTTATTGACCGCGTCGGTATCGGTTTCGACCAGGTTCTTCATGACGCCCATGCGCTCATCGAAGCTGCGTTGCATGGCCGTCATTTGTTCTTGCAGTTGCTGCACCTGGGTCTGCAACTGGACCATGTCTTTGTTCGCGCCAGAAACCGGACTCAGTCCCAGCGACAGCACCAACAACAACAGAAGAAACACGGAAATACGATGTGGTTTCATAAGGATTCCCTGCACCTGCCCAGTTTTCTTAGATGCTTCGATTGTCCCACAGGCTGGGAGGATTCCGCACAGAAAGGGCTGCCCGGGAACCGGAGTACGCAATGGGGTTGCCAGCAATTCTAGGGGCGCAGCGTTTTCCGGGCACACGAATGCGCTCTTCCATTCAAGATGAAGCGGGGGACGCCGCCGGCGCGCCCCCCGCTCAATCCTTATTTCTGGTAGACGAGATGGCCACGGCGGTTCTGCTGCCAGCAAGCTTCGTTGCTTTCTGTGCAGAAGGGTTTTTCCTTGCCGTAGCTGATGGTCTTGATCCGGCTGGCGTTGACGCCGGCCGAAGTCAATGCGTCTTTCACTGCACTGGCGCGCTTGTCGCCCAAGGCCAGGTTGTAGTCGGTCGAGCCGCGCTCGTCGCAGTGTCCTTCAATCGTGAAGTTGATGTTGGCATGCGCATTGAGGAACGCCACGTCGGCCTGGATCGACGACTGCTGGTCGGCGCGAATGTCAGACTTGTCGTAGTCGAAATAGACATCTTTGATGTTCTGGCCGAACAAGTCTTCGTCCGTAACCGTCGGAGCCGGCGGCGGCGGTGGCGGCGGCGGCTGCGTGACGGTGAGCCGTGCGGTCGCTTCCTGCGAGCCGCCCGTTCCCTTGGCCGTCAGATGATAGGTTGTGGAATCCGTCGGAGACACACTTTGCGATCCGTTCGGCTGGACAGCTCCAATGCCATCGATCGACACATCGGTCGCATTGCTGGTTTGCCAGGTCAGGGTCGCTGACTGTCCCGTCTGAATCGAGTTTGGACTCACCGAGATGGAAGCGGTTGGGGCCGGGGGTGCCGGCGGGGGTGGGGGCGGAGGCGGAGCTGCTTTCTTTCCGCAAGCGCCAAGCGTCAGTAAAGCGCCGAGTGTAACCACGAGCAGAAACCACTTGATACTTTGTTGCTTCACTTTATTTCCTCCTGCGACCCCAGAAGCTTACCTCCAGGATCAGACGAAGCGTATTTACTATTTCCAACTCCAATTGGGTTGAGTGTTACGTCCGGTAAAAGTCAGTTGTTGAACTTTAGTGCCGTCCGCCAGCATTGTCCAGATTTCTTCCTTGCCCGACCGGCTGGATTGAAACACGATATGCCGTCCATCCGGCGACCAGGAAGGGAAATCGTTGCGCCCGCCATCGTGCGTGAGCTGCACCCACTGCTTGCTGGCGATATCCATCAGGTAAAGATCCGACGCTCCCGGCTCACCCGGGCCGTACTTCCGCACCCAGGCAAACGAAAGAAACTGCCCGTTGGGCGCCCAGTTTGGCGACACCGCATACCCCTGATCGGTCATGCGCTGCTGGTTGGTGCCGTCGGCTTCCATGGTATAAATCTGCGGCAATCCCGTGCGCCCGCTAACGAAGGCGATCTGCGCATTGGTCTTACGATTCCATACCGGGGAAACGTCGGGACCCTTCGCCGTCGTCATACGATGTAGATTCCCGCCAGAGGCGTCGGAAACATAAATTTCCGGTGTGCCCGCGCGCGACGACGAAAACGCCAGCTTGGTTCCGTCCCCCGACCACGCCGGCGAAAGATTCGTTCCCCCCAGGTGGGGAAAACTCACCGTCCGGTTCAGGTCGAGCGAGTACATCATGATCTCCCAGCCGCTTTTGGTCAAACCGCTAAAGGCCACGCGCGATCCGTCTGGCGAGACCCGCGGCGCCAGCGAAATCGAACCCGAATGGGTGAGCTGGCGCTGGTTCGAGCCATCGTAGTCCATGGCCCAGATTTCTTTGTGCCCCGTCCGGTCGCTGACAAAATAAATCTGCGTTTCGGCGATCCCGGTAATGCCCCCACCCAGCCGGAAAATAATCTCGTCAGCGAACTTGTGGGCCATCAGCCGCGCCGAAGCATCGCTGGCCGTGTCCTGGTATTGCTTGCCCAGAACCTGGGGTGACTGGGTGTTCTTCACGTCGTACAGCCAGCCCTGTACAGTCAGCTGTCCCGCCGCTACTCCCAGGTTGCCGAACGCTAGCATGGCGGCGTTGGGCGGGGGCACGTTCCACATCAGAAAATTCACTTCCGGAGGCTGCCCCGGAGCCTGCAAGGGATAGAAGCTCTTCGACACCAGTTCGACCACCCCGGAGACGTCGAGATCGTTCCACAGTGTGTTGTTAAAAGTGGCAAGCAGCGCGGCGTTCTGCGGATCGTTGTTCGAAGGCTTGAAGTCCGGAACAGCCAGCCGCACTTTCTCCACTCCAAGGCTGGTGCCGGTTTTGACCCAATCCTGAGCCGAAAGCGCAGAGGAAAACAGGCCAGAGAGCAGGCCCAGGACAACAACTGCGAGGAACAGCGCAATCACGGGGCCGCGGAAACTGCTGGGCCATCGCCGGGAAGTTGGTCTAGCGCTCTCGTCCATCCGTGGAGGGGAAAAACGTACTCCGTACGATAATATCGTATCCCGATATGTATTACTTTGCAAGGCTTCTTCCCTCTGGCCAGCGTTCTCTGGCAAATGTTCACTTCTTATAATCGAACCAGTATTCCACTGAAATCTTGCCGCCGGAGTAGTCCGATGGCAACGGACCAAAAGTGTCAATCCGCTGCAGCGCGTATTTGGCCGAGTTGTCCAGCGACGGTACGTTGCTCGACTGCTCAATCTGCACGTTGGTCGGATGCCCGTCCCGCATAACGTCGAACGTGATGTACACCCGCTCCGCGCTCGTGATCCGTGGATCGACCTCATACTTCAGCCAGTTTTCGGCCACCTTCTGCTGAATCACGTGCACATACCAGGCGTACTTGGTGCCAAAATCGCCGCCGCCACCGGTGATTCCGAACCCACCCTTCGCGCCACCCGCGCTGAACGTTCCGTAAGGCCCGCTGACCGGGCCGCCTTCGCCAAACGCGACCTGATTATTCTCTTCCTCCGGCGCGGGCTGCGGCTTCTCCTTAGAAACGGTCTCCTGCTTCTTCTTCGGCTTTATTTTTGCGTTCTTGCCCTGAATCTCAATCGCGTCGGGCGCCTTCTCTTCGATCTTGGGTTGCGACTGAGTCAACCCCTTCGATTCATTGGCCAGCACGTTCTGGGTCTGGGAGGGCGCTACCGACAGCGGAACCGTGCTCACCAGCGTCGCGCCAATGGCTTCCCCACCCCCACCTGCGCCCCAAGTGTCGCCGGTTCGCGCGGAAAGAACCATCGAAAGGATCAGCACAAACGCGGTGATCCCCACATGCAATCCCGCCGACCACGCCAGGGCGCGGCCCCAGCGGTCATGCTCGAAATAGATATCAGCGTTTGCTGCCATTTTGCACGAGAGGTTGGGTCACAATGCTGACGTTGGTTATGCCCGCCGATTTCACGGCATCCATCACCGTGGCAAAGGCGCCGAACGGAACATTTTCGTCGGCCCGCACAAAAATAAACTGATTGCGCGGGTCCCGAATCTTCTGCCGCAACTTGCTTCCAATCTCATTAATGTTGATGCTGTCGTTGCCCAAAAAGACACGCTGATCTTTGTTAATCGTGATCACCAGCCGCTCCTGGGTGATCTCGCGCACGGTTTTCGTTTTCGGCACGCTGACGTCGATTCCCGACTGCAGCACCGGCGCCGTCACCATGAAAATAATCAGCAGCACCAGCACCACATCCACCAGCGGAGTGATGTTGATATCCGCCAGCGCTGTCTGCGTGCGTCCGTTGGAAGCAGTAAAAGCCATCAGCGCCTCACTTCTGCAGAAACCTGAGCAGCCGCCTGGCTGTGCTCGACCGCATTGAGCACTTCCAGGGCAAAGTCGTCGCTGCGCGCTGCGAACTCGCGAATCGACGCGCCAATCAGGTTATAAGCAATCACCGCCGGAATCGCCGCCGCCAACCCGGCCGCCGTGGTAATCAGAGCCTCCGAAATGCCGGGAGCCACCGCCCGCAGCGTTGCCGCGCCAGCGGTGCCCAATCCTTGAAATGCATCGATGATGCCCCACACCGTGCCGAACAGCCCGACAAACGGCGACACGGCGGCCGTAATCGCCAGCCACGGCATATTCCGCTCCAGCCGCGTGATTTCCTCTGACGCACCAATCTGCATTCCGCGCTGGATCGACAGCAGATTCCGGATCGTTCCCGAGGTTACAGCCTGACGCTTGTATTCCTCATACCCGCCTTCAAACACGCCCACCAGCGGGCTGGGCTTGAACTGCTCGGCCACGGCGGCAATATCCTGCAGTCGCTGCGCCTTGCGAAACGCGCGCACGAATCGCCCGCTCTGCGCCTTCGCCCGCCGCAGCAGGCTCCATTTTGTCAGGATGATCGACCACGAAACCAGGCTGAACCCCAGCAGCGCAACCAGAACCAACTTGGCCACTGCGCCAGTGTTAAGCAGCATGTCGACGACTTCGCCGCCGACGAACACTACCAGCAAGGGGAAGAAATGCATTGTGTTTAGGAGAATGCCTTTTTTTATTATAGATGAACCGGCGCACGCGCTTTTCCGCACGTACCTGATCCGCCAACGAAATATTTGCAGCTCTGCCTCGTGTTTGCAGCTCTGCCTCGTGTTTGCACCTCTGCCTCGTGTTTGCGGCTCTGCCTCGTGGAAGAGCGGCGCTTCAGCGCCGCGTTAGGGCGTCCAATACGAACTGGGCTTTAGCCCCTGAGGTGCGTTCGCCTGCCGCGAAAAGGGCCTCTGCCCCTTGGACCTCCCGCCCTCCCTGCCTGCGCTCGCTTGCCGGGGCTTAATGACTTGATCGGGGATCGCGATTGCTGAACGCAAACTGCACGGTCATCGAATCCAGGTAGGGCGAATCCAGCGGCGTGAAGTGCAGATCCTTCACCTGGATCACTACATAAAATCCGTCGACCTTCACGATTCGCTTGGCGCGAACCGGCACCGGACTGAACCGGTTCGGGTTCAGCCACCACAGATTGTTCTTTGGGTCCGGCGAAGGCACCTGGTCCGCCAGCAGAATGTTGTTATAGATGCTGTGATGCAGATCCTTGAGCGCCACTTTCCACGACGTGACCTGGTTGCTGGCCTCCAGCACCAGCGGCGTAATCGTCATCTCATAGCGATCATTGCCCGCCGAATCCTTAATACGCTCGCGGTAAGTCGCATTCTCCGGGCTAAGACTGGCGTCGAAGGTCTCTTCGGTAATGTGGATCGAACCTTGCCGGAAGCTCTCGGCATAAATCGTCGCGGGAGGATTCTGGCCGAGTAGCGGCACCGCCATCGCGACCCACACGAGCATCGAGAGCGCCGCTCGCTGCATCTCCACTCGGTTCATCTCCATTCGCTTCACGGCCGGTTCGCCGCCTCCAGATTAGCGTCAACGCCGGAAGAAGCTGCCATCGCCTCTGCGTCCATTTTTCGCAGCCAGTCGCACAGTGCGCGAGAGGCTCGGCCGCTATTCCGCGCCAGCCGCAGAACTCGCGGCCACAGCCACGGGCGCACCGCGGCGAACGCAGCAAATCGCCCTTCCAGAAAACGTCCGCTGGGATCGACAAAACGTTCCATCGCCGGAAAACTGAAATCAAATTCGTCCGAAATCACTTTCACCACCGCGAAGCCGACTCCTCGCGCTTCCGCCGCGCGCGCCACCGAGGCCGCTTCCATATCAACCGCCTGTGCCGCAAACGAACCGCGCAGCCTCGCCTTCTGCGCCGGGCTCGCCACCGCTCCAAAACTCACGAGCACGCCTTCGCCCCGGTTCAGGTTCACGCTGCTGCCGTCGCTCGCATTAATCACGCGCATCGGATGAATAATATCCGCCACTCGCAGGCCCGGATCAAGCGCCCCGGCGAAGCCGGCTGAACACACCACCTTGGGCGCATAGAGCGAGATCACTGCCTCCGCCGCCCGCCGCGCCGCCTCCGCTCCGATCCCACCGCATACCAGAACTATGTCGTCCTTCTCAAAAAATCGAAACCGTCTGTCGCCAGCTTCTTTCTCGCTGACGCGCCACTGCTTCACCAGAGGACGCACCTCGCGCTCCAGCGCGGCCACAATCGCGACCTTAAACCTATCCGTTGACATATCCGTTATCCCGGAACCACTGTACCGCCCGCCGCAAGGCACTTTCCACAGGGACAATCTTCCACCCCAGTTCCCG
Organism: Candidatus Sulfotelmatobacter sp.; assembly: GCA_052148475.1. Taxonomy (GTDB): domain Bacteria; phylum Acidobacteriota; class Terriglobia; order Terriglobales; family Acidobacteriaceae; genus Sulfotelmatobacter. The sequence goes on from JBKQID010000059.1 coordinate 14,360, forward strand.
CTCGGCCTTGCTAGAACTGGCAAACATTTTTTTCTTTCCCATGCGCACCGTATCGATGGTGGCCCGCGGCTCGCGATGCAACAAGCGCCCGGTGATAGTCTCGTCGACCACACCCGCGGCTAGTGCGAAAAAGTAGGGCAACTTCACGCTCGGCGAAGGCAGCCCGGATATTCTTCCGAGAGTGTCAAGAAGCTGCTTCAACGTAAGATTCTCTCCGCCCAGAATATAACGCTCGCCCGACTTCCCTTTTTCCAGAGCCGCCACGTGCCCCCGCGCGCATTCCCGCACATCGACCAGATTCAATCCCGTGTCCACGTAGGCGGGAAACTTGCGCTTCAGGAAATCCACGACGATCCGCCCGGTCGGCGTCGGCTTCACATCCTGCTCGCCCACAGGCGTCGTCGGATTCACCGTCACCACTTGCATCCCACTGCGTCCCGCCTCCAGCGCCACCTGCTCGGCCATGAACTTCGACCGCTTGTAAGGCCCGATCATATCCGCCAGTGAAACCGGAGAATCCTCATCCGCGGGTTGTCCAAGATGATTTCCGTTGCTGGTAAATCCCACAGTCGCGACGCTCGAGGTATACACCACGCGCCGCACGCCATTCTTTCGCGCCGCTTCCAGAATCGCCCGCGTCCCCTCGACATTCGACCGGTACATCTCCTCCGGATCCCGCACCCAGAGCCGGTAGTCGGCCGCCACGTGAAACACAGTGTCGCATCCCGACATGGCTTTCTCCAGGGATGCCGGATCGCGCAGATCGCCCGTGGCAGTCTCGGCCTTCGTTCCCGAGGAAAGCAGTCCTTCCAGGTTCCGCAGATTGCTTGTGGGACGCACCAACAGGCGCAGGTCCGCTCCCTGATCGGCCAGAGAGCGCGCTACGTGAGATCCCAAGAATCCGGTGGCGCCAGTGACGAAAGCTTTCAAGGCTTCTCAGTTCTCATGACTTGTTTGCGTATTGCTGAGCCCCCAGAAAATGGAGCGAGACGTAGGGCTCATCCCCTACCACCCAACTATCATGACCGGGAGGTCCGGGTGGAATGTAAAAGAGCATCCCGGCGCGGAGATCATGGATCGTGCCGTCCTCCATTGCAGCCGTGGCACAACCGGAGACGACCAGTCCCACGTGCTCGACGTTGCAGCGCGAGGCGCCTACGCCGGGCCCTACGTGAACTGACCACTTCCAACCCGGCTGATACGTGGCCCGACCAATGGTCATGCCACCGATATGGACCAGTTCGAACTTTCCCTTTTCGAAAGTTCGCACTTCGTCGGGCTCTTCAAAACGCTTCAGAACGGTTTCAAGCATCTGCAAAGCTACCGCCGGTTGAACCAAGACCGTGTCAGCTGCCGATTGTCGCCAGCTGTTTTCGACTGAGAACCGAGAACTGGGAATTAGTTTTGCGCCTTCTCCATAATCTTCGCGTACGTGGTCAGCGCCAGCAGCGGGAAGTAATCGCGGTAGAGGTGATACATCAGATAAAACACGCGCGGGAATCCGGTGCCGGTAAAGAACGGCTCATCCCATGACCCATCTTTTCTCTGCGTGCGCAGCAGGTAGGCCACGCCGCGCGCCACCGAATCGCTGCGAATGTCGTTGGCCGCCAGCAATCCCAGAATCGCCCATGCAGTCTGCGACGGTGTGCTCTCGCCCTGCCCGCGCAGATTCGGATCATCGTAGGATCCCACGGTTTCGCCCCATCCGCCGTCGGCATTCTGCACCATGCGCAGCCATTCTGCGCCCTGCTGGATGCAAGGCTCGTGCAGGTCGACGCCCATCGCGTCGAGCCCGCGCAGCACCAGCGCCGTGCCGTAAATGTAGTTCACGCCCCAGCGCCCGAACCAGCTGCCATCGGGCTCCTGTTCTTCTCGAATGAAGGTGATCGCCCGCTTCACCGCCGGATGATTCTTGTCATACCCGTAGGTCGCGAGCATCTCGAGGATGCGCCCCGTAATGTCCACTGTCGGCGGATCGAGCATGGCGTTGTGATCGGCGAACGGAATGTACTGAAAGACCATCTTGTCGTTGTCTTTGTCGAACGACGCCCAGCCGCCGTTCTTGCATTGCATGGAAAAGATCCAGTCAATGGCGCGCTGCACCGACTCGCGCTGGTAGCGCCCATTGGGATGCTCCACTCGGCTGAGTCCAAGGCAAACCATTGCGCTATCATCGACATCCGGGTAAAACTCATTGTTAAACTCGAAGTACCAGCCGCCCGGCTGTCCCTTCTTGTTTTTCACTTTCCAATCGCCCACATTACGCACTTGTTTCTGCAGAATCCAGTCGGCGCACTTCACCATCCGCGGATCGTTCGCCGGAACTCCCGCCTCGCCCAGCGCGAACAGCGCATACGCCGTATCCCACACCGGCGACATGCAGGGCTGCATGCGGAACGTGTCTTCCTCTTCGATCCCCAACTTTTCGAATTCATCCAGCGCGCGAATCACCTGCGGATCGTCCAGCGAATATCCCAGACAGCGCAGCGCGATGATCGCGTTCATCATCGAAGGGTAAATCGCGCCCAGCCCGTCGCTCATTTCGAAGCGCGCCAGCATCCATTTCTCCGCGCTCTTCAGCGCGATCGAACGCAGCGGCCGCACATGTACGCGCTCAAACCAGTGCGTCAGACGATCCAAGACCAGGAAGAAATTCCGCCACGAAACCAGCTTCTTCGCCCAGTGCAGGTGCATGCGCGACTTCTGCATCCCGCCCACGAACAATTCCTCGACGCCCATTTCCCGCGGAATTTTCTTGAACGGTTTCTTGGCGTAGCAGATTGACAGCGGCACCAGGATGGCGCGCGACCACGACGAAATCTCGTAAATGTTGAACCAGAACCAGTTGGGGAACAGCACAATCTCCGGCGGAATGGCCGGAACCGCATCGTAGTCATACTGCCCAAAAAAGCACAGATAGATCTTGGTGAATGTATTGACTTCGGTGACCCCGCCCATCTCCAGAATCCTCGTGCGGGCGCGTGCCAAGGCTGGATGATCGGCGGTGTAACCCGCCAGCTTCAGCCCGAAGTAGGCCTTCACCGAGGCGCTGATATTCGACGGCCCAGCGGCATAGATGCTCCATCCGCCGTCTTCGTTCTGGTGGCGCAGAATCCAGTTCGCCGCCTTCTGGAACCGCTCCGGATTCCCCGTTCCCAGCAGCGTGTGCAGCAGGATGTAATCCGATTCGAGCGTGGTGTCGGCTTCGAGCTCGCCACACCAGTAGCCTTCCTCATGCTGCTGCGAGAACAGAAACTTCTTCGCGGCCGCAACCGCCGCGCTCACGCGGCTGCCCAGTCCCTCAATTTTGCCGAAGCGAAGCTGTGGGTTCGAACCTGTTCCTGCGGATGCAAAGTGAGAATCGGGGGAGTTTGTGTCCATGAATTCGCTACTCCGTTTCAATCGCAACGTTGAGGCAGACCCGAACAGCAGATCATGGCCAGGGCGATCGTTGCCTCGCCGATCGTTGCCTCGCCGATCGCTGCCTGTCCGATCATTGCTCGCCACCTTCCAGCCGCGTGAGGCGCTGTTCGTGGATCTGCGCAATGTGCAGGAGTCTTGCGGCAGCTTCCATGATCTCCGTGATCTGTTGGCTGTGTTCGTGAATCTGCTGGCTGTGTTCGTGAATCTGCTGGCTGTGTTCGTGGGTAGTTCGGACAAGAATCTCCACGCTTTGGGTCAGGGCCTCGTGCCGCTCAGTCAGCCGATCAAGACGTTCATCAATCGTCATCGCTCACCTCCCATACACATCCATCAGAGCTAGTCCCCGCTCGCGTTCGCCGGCGCGGCGGCAATCGCCTCCACAATCTCCGGCGGCAACCCGAAGCGCACGTTTTCCGGCATCACTTCGAGTTCTTCCACGTTGCCGAATCCCTTGTTGCGCAGAAATTCGACTGTCTCTTCCACCAGGTGCTCGGGCGCCGAAGCGCCCGCGGTCAGCGCAATCGTCTTCACGTCCTTCAGCCACTCCGCTTCGATGTCGTTGCAGCTGTCAATGAGATGCGCATTCGTGCCCAGGTTGCGCGCCACTTCTACCAGTCGGTTGGAATTCGAGCTATTCTCCGATCCCACCACCAGCAGCAAATCCGCTTCCGACGCCACTTGCTTCACCGCAACCTGCCGGTTTTCCGTGGCGTAACAAATATCCTGCGCCGCCGGTCCCTTGATGTTAGGGAACTTCTTCTTCAGTGCCGCAATAATATCTTTGGTCTCATCCAGGCTCAGCGTGGTCTGCGTGAGATATGCCACGCGCCCCGGATCCGGCACACTCAAAGATCCCACCTGTTCCGGCGAACCCACCACCTGCGTCACCAGCGGAGCCTCGCCCAGCGTCCCAATCACTTCATCGTGATCTTTATGCCCAATAAGAATGAGCGAATACCCTTCTTTGGCGAACTTCACCGCTTCCACATGAACCTTGGTGACCAGCGGACAGGTCGCATCAATCACCCGCAAGCCGCGCCGCTCGCTATGCTCGCGTACCTCCGGGGAAACTCCGTGGGCGCTGTAAATAATGCGCTCGCCGTTGGGCACTTCGTCCTCGCTGTCGACAAAAATCGCGCCCTTGCCGCGCAGTTCCTCGACCACGAAACTGTTGTGGACAATCTCCTTGCGCACGTAAATCGGCGGCCCAAACGCCTCCAGCGCAATCCGCACCACATCAATCGCCCGCACCACGCCCGCGCAAAAGCCGCGTGGCTTGAGCAAAAGTAAAGTCTTCCCGTCAGTCTTCGCCAGAATGCCAGCCATTGCACCCCACTTATTCAACCGTATAGATGCACTCCACGTCAGGAATCGCCACAAAATCCCCTGCCTTCAGGGTACACGATCCCCATTGTGGCGATGCTACTAAACTATCGAAAAGTACCGGGATGGTCAACGTAAACCGAAGAAAGCGCTGGGATTAGCAGTGAACGGGGAAAACGAAGGCCCCAGTGGGAGGGTCCACTGCCACAAGACTGTTTGTGGCTCCCTGCGGCCGTTTATTCCGAAGCCCGAAGAAACGGCCCTCAGGACAGAGGTCTCGCGCTAGGCTCGCGTCAGGAAAATCGGTAGTCCCAGCTTGCGATCGTAGGTTGGCCGGTAACGCTCCGTGTTGTACATGGTGGCGACCTCCACGCGGCGAGGCCCGAGTTTAGGATCGGGGATCGGCACCATGGCAAAGCAACCGCTGCTGATCCCGGTCATCAGGCCGGCCTTCCCGTCCTCCACGGCATCCATCGCCATGCCGGCATAGGTGATGGCCACCATGCGGTCGACGAAATCCGGGCTGCCCGAACGCAGATCGTAGGTCAAGTCGCTGACTACCGTTTCGTTTCCCGTGGCCGTCTTGATCTCGTCGCTCAGGTCCTCGGCCACGCTCATCTTCTTGCGGTGGCCAAAGGCATCCGCTGGGCCATATTCCTTCACCGTATAGCCTTCCCACTCCGCGCCCTCGGAAAGAATCACCAGCGAGTAGTTGCTGGGATTGCTGCGCTTGTCGGTGATCAGGATGTCGATCAGATGCTTCAAATTCACCTTGTACTCCGGGATGCAGCAGCGCACCGATGTGACGAACGCAGTGTAGAGGGCGGTGTAGCCGGCATCGCGGCCGAACACCCGAAAAATCCCAATGCGCTCGTGCGAGCCCACCGTGGTCCGCTGCCGCTCGATGGCGTCCATGGCGCGCGTAATGGCCGTCGAAAAACCGATGCAATACTCGGTATTGCGAACATCGTTGTCCATGGTTTTCGGGACGGCAATCACCTTCATTCCCTGGCGGTCCAGTTCGGCGGCATAGCTCAGGGTGTCATCTCCGCCGATCGCCACCAGGTAATCGAGTCCCAACGTCTCGATATTTTTCAGCACCGCGGGAGTCACGTCGAACACCGTGCTGGTTACGCCCTTCTTGGTAGATTCCTTGCTGGAAAACTGCTGCCCCGCGAGCACGGGCGGCAGCTTTTGCATCTTGGTGGGATTGGTGCGCGAAGTGTGCAGAAACGTGCCCCCCGTGCGATCAATGGTGCGGGTGTTCTCACGGTTCAGCGGTAGGGTGTAACGCGATCGGCTGGCCGGATCTTTCAGATCCACGTGCGTCAATCCTTCCCAGCCGCGCCGAATGCCGAGCACCTCGCATCCGATTTCGGACGCCCGATAAACCACCGACTTAATCACAGAATTCAGCCCCGGGACATCGCCGCCGCCGGTGAGGATACCAATTCGCTTTGCTGCCATGAAGCCTCCTTAAGAAAGTATGAAGTGCGGTTCAGGATTCTCAGAATTCATTCTATCGAAGACCGTACTACACATCGCCGGCACACGCTATGACTGTGGGACGTGTCGTGTTGACGATACGGCGCACTGAGGGGCAAGCTCGCGGCCAGGGAACCTAATTGCGGAGATCCCTTTGGTTAAGCCTCCGGGCTCCTCTGTGCGCCTCTGTGTCCTCTGTGATTTACGTTTTCTGTCGGGACATCAATCAGAGTTTCTTTAGCGTTTAAGGGGGATATCCCACGCTCGTGCCGCTTCAGTTCGCCAGTTGCCGCGCTCGTCGCAACTTCAGATCCGTGAGCGTAATTTCGAAGATCTCGTCCGGCGATCCCGTGGCGGCGACCCGCACCAGCAACCCAGCCTTGCCGTAAAACTCAATCAGAGGCGCCGTGCTGCGTGCATAGGCCTCCAGTCGCACCTTGATCGATTCCGGCCGGTCATCGTCCCGCTGAAACAGCTTGCCGTCACAGCGATCGCAGCAACCCGCAACCTTTGAAGGACGTTCGGTCACGTGGAACACCGCCTTGCATGTCTCGCAAGTTCGCCGGCCGCCCAGCCGCGCCACAATCTCATTGGTGGGCAGTTCGTAGTTGACGACCGCCGTGAGCGCGAGCCCTTCGCGGTCCATCAACTGCTGCAACGACTCGGCCTGCCCCAGCGTGCGCGGAAAACCATCGAGGATGAATCCACCGCCGCAGCGCAGGCACGCGATTCGCTCCCGCACCATCTCCCACACCGTGGAATCCGGCACCAGCGCGCCGCGCCGCATGTAGCCCAGCGCTTCTTTCATGGCCGCGCTCTGCTCACACTCGCTCTGGCTTCCAGCTGCCCGGAAAACGTCCCCCGTCGAGAGATGACACGCCCCCAACCGCTGGTTCAGCAGATCGGCCTGCGTTCCTTTACCGACGCCCGGCGCTCCTAACAGCACCAGCCTCCAAGCCTTCGGATCATTCGCTGGCGCAGCCTCGCATTGGGCTGAAGCCCCCCGCAGCCACGCCACTCGATCCTTCTCATTTTGCGGGCTCATCCTCTCTGCTATATCGGATCCTGCCCCGCATCTCAGTGACAGAAATCACAAGGGATCGCTCCCCCGATCACAAGTCTCCCCGTTTTCCTCGGTTCCGACGCATGGCCCGGTCGTGCCACTAACTCCCCTCCCTGTGCCATTGCCGGCACAGGCCAGTTGAAGCAACATATTGAGGTCGTTGAGCTAACTTCCAGGTCCCCTAGAAATGCTGGAACTGCAACCAAGACCGACCGTCCGATCTTCCCGGCCCACTCCGGATCGACGAGTTTCCGACGACCGGCAGCACCGAAGGCTGCTGCTCGCACTCTTCATCCTGGTAGTGGCGCTCGGCGTGGTTGTGATGAAAGACCGGCAATTCTGGTTCGGCTCTCAACCATCGGCCGTGGAATTGGATGGAACCGAATACGGCGCCGCGGCGAAGACGGCAACCGCGGTTCGGCCTGCCGTCAACCACGCCAAGTCAGTTCCCGCTCCTGCTGCAAAGAAGCAGGTTTCGGCCGCCAACTCCGCTCCCGAGCCGCAGCCCTCCGACGCACCCGCCACGGTGACCCGGACCGTGCTGCCTCCGCTGGACGTTGAAGTCGTCGCCGGCGACACCCACCGCAAGATCCATCCCGGCAGCAACACCACCAAAGTTGAGCTCACGCACCCGGCGCAGTCCGCTGCTACTTTTGCCCCGGCCACCAACGCAGCCGAACTCGAGCGCATGTCCGCCGACATTCCTCAGCCGTCTTACCCGCTGCTGGCGCAGCACATGAACGTACAGGGATCGGTGATCCTGCAGGCCGTCATCGGCGCCGACGGCGTGATTCAGGATCTCCACGTACTCAGCGGTCCCGGCATCCTCGCCTCAGCCGCCCAGGACGCGGTTCGCGAATGGCGCTTCAAGCCGATCCTGGAGAACGGCCACGCCGTCGAAACCAAGGCCAAGATCACGGTCAACTTCACCATCAAAGTTGCCGACAACTCCGGAACCACCCTCGCCGAGACCCGCACCGAAGGTATCCGCATCCTCAGCCGGTAGTCTTACCCGTTCGCCCCAGCCGTTCGCGTTACCCGTTGGCGTTATTCGTTAGCCCTGATCATCTGCTCGGCGTGCTTGCGCGAAGTCTCGGTCAGCTTCGCCCCGCTCAGCATCCGCGCCACTTCTTCCGTGCGCTCTTCTCCTGTAACCACGCGAATCGTAGTCCGCGTGCGCCCACCAGTTTCTTTTTTCTCGATGACGTAGTGATGATCGCCAAAGGTCGCAATCTGCGGCAGATGGGTCACGCACAAAACCTGATTCGACCGCGACAACGACTTCAGCTTTCTTCCCACCGCCTCGGCCGCACGACCACCAATCCCTGAATCAATTTCGTCGAATACGAGAGTCCGCTGGGTGCCCCGCCCTTGTCGCGCCTTTTGCGACAGAGCCTGCCCTGAGCCTGCCGAAGGGGCGGGGGTTTTGACTCTCTCCCGGGTGCCCCATTTCTCGCGTTCCTTGCGAGAAGCCGGATCCGCCCCCGCCTCCACGCTGGCCTTCAGCGCCAGCATTACCCGCGACAATTCCCCACCCGAAGCAATATGTTCCAGTTGCCGCAACGGCTCCCCAGGATTAGTCGAAATCATGTACACAACTGTGTCGATTCCCGACCCACTCCAGTTCCCTTCTTCCTCTGACGATGTCATCTCAATCCGGAACGTCGACTTCATCGCCAGATCGTTGATCTCGGCCTCCACCAGCTTTTCCAGCCGCCGCCCCGCCTCCGCCCGCTTTTTCGAGAGCGCCCGCGCCGCCCGCAGATATTCCCCAGCTGCCTGCGCCAGCTCACTCCGCAATCCCCGCAGAATCTCGTCCTTGTTCTCCACCTCCGACAATTTGCGCGCAACCTCCGCCCCAAACTGAATTACTTCCTCCAGCGTCGGCCCGTACTTCCGTTTCAGCCGGTCGAGCAGCGCCAGCCGATCCTCCACCTGCGCCAGATGTTCCGGAGAAGCGTGAATTCCGCCGGCATAATCCCGCACTGTCGCCCCTACGTCCTCCACGCTGATGCGCGCCGTTTCCAGCGCCGCCAGCGCTTCCTGAAACTTGGGCTCGTAACGCACCAGCTCTTCCACCTGTTTCTGCGCCGCCCGCAGCGACGACGCCGTCGAGCCGTTGCCCTCATACAGCAGATCAAACGCATTCATGGCCGCGTTGTAGATTTTCTCGGCATTGGCGAGCACGCGCTTTTCCGTCTCCAGCCGGTCATCTTCTCCACTCTCCAACCGCGCTTCTTCGATCTCCCGTTTCTGGAAGATCCACAAATCCACCAGCCGCAGCCGGTCCTGCTCGCCGCGCTCCAACTCCTCGATGCGGGTGCGAATCTGGTCCCACGCCGCGAATCCCGCCTCCACGACCTCCAGTTGGCTGCCCGCAAACGCGTCCAGCAACCCCAGCCGCGCCGGACCATCAAACGACAGAATGGATTCGTTCTGCGCGTGAATGGTCGCCAGATGCGGCGCCAGGAGCCGCAACACGGCCACCGTCGCCGGCTGGTTGTTTACGAACACCCGCCCCTTGCCCCCGGCCGCAATTTCACGCCGCACAATCAGCGATCCGTCGTCCGACTCGTCCAGCCCGTTGTTTTCCAGAATTCGGGCCAAAGCCTTCTCCGCCGCGCTTCCCTCCGCACTTCCCTCGGCACTCCCAGCCTCAAACACCGCCGACACGACGGCGCGCTCCGCCCCGGCGCGGATCACGTCGCTCGACGCCTTTTCCCCCAGCAGCAGCGCCAGCGCATCGACCAGGATCGACTTCCCCGCCCCGGTTTCGCCGGTCAGCAGGTTCAGCCCGTGCCCAAACTCCACCACCAGGTTGTCGATCACCGCGTAATTTTCGAGCCGCATTTCAATCAGCACAGTGTTTCCTGTTCAGCCGAAATCTGGAAAGCCGAAGTTTGCGCAGCATAGCATGAAAGCCGTTGCCCAGTAGCGCCGGCATCTTGCCGGCGGTCCCGCGGGCGTCTCGCCCGCGGATTCGCGAAGCTTCTAGAGCCGCAATGTACGCCACCGCACCAACCCCAGCCGTTACCATTGGGCATCCCTTCCCTGATTTGAAGCAAATTCCCTTCCCACATCATCTAAAATACCGCGATGGGCATGGGTGGACAGTATGCCGGACAGTTTGCGGTCGAAAGTCATCCGCACGCGATCCCCGCCACCATGCAAGCCGCGGTCTATCGCGGCGTCAACGATGTCCGCCTCGAAACCGTCCCTGTGCCCACGATCGGCCCCGGAGAAATGCTGGTCCGCGTCCATTCCTGCGGTGTCTGTGGCACCGATCTGAAAAAGATTTCCACAGGCTCCCACTCCGCGCCCCGCATCTTCGGACACGAGACCTCCGGCATCGTCGCCGCCGTCGGCGAAGGCGTTCAGACCTATCAGCCGGGCGACCGGGTCATGGTCTTCCATCACATTCCCTGCCGCCAGTGTTTCTATTGTCATAACAAAACATTTGCCCAGTGTTCGACCTACAAGAAAGTCGGCTGCACCGCTGGATTCGAGCCTTCCGGCGGGGGTTTCGCCGAGTACGTCCGAGTCATGGACTGGATCGTCGAGCACGGCACGGTCCGCATTCCCGACGGCGTTTCTTACGAGCAGGCCTGCTTCGTCGAGCCGGTCAACACTTGCATGAAAGGAATCGAAGCCCTACGCCTCCGCCAAGGTGAGAGCGTTCTCACCATCGGGCAAGGCCCCATCGGCATCATACTCAGTGTGCTGGCCCGGCAGGCTGGGGCCACCTTAATTACTTCCGATTTGTATCTCGAGAGGCTTAGAATAGGATCAAGTTTCGGATTAGACCTTACAATTGATGCATCGCGCGCCAATGTGGTCGACCGGGGGCGCGAGTTGACGGAGGGACGCGGCGCCGATGCGGTAATTCTCGCGGTCGGCGGCAACTCCCTGATTCGTACTGCAATGGATGCGGCCCGTCCGGGAGGGCGGGTGTTGCTTTTTGCGCAAACCCAGCATGGAGAGGCATTGATCGATCCGGCGGCTGTCTGTGTCGATGAGAAAACTCTAGTGGGGTCCTATAGTGCTTCGGTCGACTTGCAGGCAGAGTCGGTCGCTTTCGTCATGAACCGTGTGATGGATCTGGAACGGCTGGTCAGCCATCGCTTCCCGCTCCCGCAGAGCCCGCAAGCCCTGGATCTGGCGGCCCATCCGCAACCTTCGTCAATGAAGATCATGATTCAGCCCGGCAGTTTTTGGGAAGGAAACCCGCAGTGAACGGAAAAATGACCGCTGCCGTCCTGTACGGCAAAGAAGACCTTAAGATTGAAAAAGTGCCCATCCCTCGCGTGGGAGACGGCGAGGTTCTGGTCAAGGTCCAAGTCGCCCTGACCTGCGGCACTGATCTCAAGGTGTTCCAGCGCGGCTATCACGCCCGCATGATTGTTCCTCCCGCCCTGTTCGGCCACGAATTGGCCGGAGTCATCGAGGAAGTCGGCGCCGGCGTCAATGGCTTCAAGAAGGGCATGCGCGTCGTCGCCCTCAACTCCGCTCCCTGCCAGATGTGCTTTTACTGCTCCAAACATCAGGAGAATCTGTGCGAAGATCTGCTCTTCAACAACGGCGCCTACGCGGAATACATTCGCGTTCCCCGCCGCATCGTTGATGCCAACATGCTGATCATCCCGCCCGGAGTCAGCTTCGAAGACGCGGCCATGACCGAGCCTCTGGCCTGCGTGCTGCGCGGCCTGCATGAAACCGGGGTGGAGATCGGCGACACCGTCACCATCCTCGGCGGCGGCCCTATTGGCCTCATGTTCGTGCAAGTCGCCCGCGCCATCGGCTGCAACGTGATTTCCGTGGTCAAGCGCGACGGCCAGGTGGAAGCCGCAAAACACATGGGCGCGCATGAAATTATCCAGACCACCAAGGTATCGAGCGTGGTCGATGCTGTCCGCGCACTATCTCCGAATAAGCGCGGGTGCGACGTCGTCATCGAAGCCGTCGGCAAACCGGAAGCGTGGGAGTGGGCGGTCGACATGGTCCGCAAAGGCGGCACCGTGAATTTCTTCGGCGGCTGCGCCAGTGGAACGAAAGTGCAACTCGAAACCAATCGCCTGCACTATTCCGAAATCACTCTCAAAGCCACGTTCCACCACACGCCGGAAACGGTTCGCCGGGCCTTCGGATTGATTGCGGCCAAGAAGATTCGCCCCACAGATTACATCACCGGCGAGGCACCGCTGTCGCGCCTGCAGCAGGTTCTGCGGCACATGCTGAACCGCGGCGGCGACATTAAAACCGCAATCATCCCCGGCCACTGAAAATTGTTGATTGCTGATTTTTGATTGTTGATTGAAGACCTGATTCCAAGCTCTTGTCATCCTGAGCGGAGTAACGAATGCGCGGATGCGCATTCGTTACGGAGTCGAAGGATCCCTGCCGCGCAGAGACCGCCACAAGCGCAGCCTGGAATCTCGGCGATGCTCACAAATGCTTGCGCAGTGAGTTCGTAAAGGTATGCCCGCAATTGGCACTGTAAACACGCACCTGCTGCGCGGTTGGAGCCGACTCCCGCCGTCGTACCGGACTCCTGCCAGCGCTCCGTCGCTCAGCGAATCCCGGGTCTACTGCGCCCGGCTGGCTCGCACTCACTACGAGAATTTTTCCGTCGCCAGCTGGTTTCTTCCGCGCCGCCTGCGTCAGGATTTCTATAACGTCTACGCCTACTGCCGTATCTCCGACGATCTCGGCGACGAAGTCGGCGACGCGGCCGCATCGCTCGAATTGCTGGATGAATGGCAGCGCGAGCTGGATGCCTGCTACCAAGGCAATCCAAAACATCCTGTGTTCGTCGCGCTCGCGGAGACGGTTCGGCTCTACGATATTCCCAAGCACGAATTCTCCGACTTGCTCATCGCTTTTCGTCAGGATCAAACCGTCACCCGCTTCGAGACTTTCAACAACGTCCTGGCCTATTGCAAATATTCCGCCAATCCCGTCGGCCATCTCGTGCTCTACCTCTGCGGATACCGCGACCCCGAGCGCCAGCAGCTTTCCGACTTCACCTGCACCGCACTGCAACTCGCCAACTTCTGGCAGGACGTCAGCACCGACTACACCAAAGGCCGCATCTATCTTCCGCTCGAAGACCTTCGCCGCTTCAATGTCGCCGAAGACAACATCGCGCGCAACCAGAACACGCCCGCCTTCCGCACCATGATGAAGTTCGAAGTCGAGCGCGCCCGCGACTGGTTTCGACAAGGCTTGCCGCTGATTCAAAAAGTCGACCACGAACTGGCCATCGATCTCGACCTGTTCAGCCGCGGCGGCCAGGAAATCCTTAGCGCCATCGAAAAACAGGACTACGCCGTTCTCGGGAATCGGCCCGCCATTTCGAAGCCCCGCAAGCTCGCCCTGGTCGCGCGCGCCGCCATCAGCAAGCTCTTCGGTGCGGGGGGCAAAGCAGCCTCGGGCAGAGCAGGTGCGGGGGCCAAACCGGGTGCAGGGGTAAACCAATTATGAGCGCCGGTACGCAGCCGCTCCCCATACCCTGGACCCCGGCTCCGCCGCAGCTGGTCATGGCCTATTCCGTGTGCAAAGGCATTACCCGCACGGCTGCCAAGAATTTCTACTACGCATTCCTCGTCCTGCCGCGCCGCAAACGCGAAGCCCTGTGCGCCGTCTACGCCTTCATGCGCCGCTGTGACGACATTAGTGACGACGCTTCCCTCAGCCTGCTCGACCGCCGTCAGAAACTCGACACCTGGCTCGCCGCCCTGCACCGCGCCCAGCAGGGCGAACCCACTGACGACCCAATCCTGCTCGCCCTGACCGACGCCCAGCGCCGCTTCTCCATTCCCGCCGGCCTGCTCGACGAACTCGCCCACGGCACCGCCATGGACATTGAGGAAGTCGAAGCCGAGGCTTCCCCTCAAACCACCAGCGCCCCCGGCCTCACCATCCAGTACAGAACTTTCGAAGACCTGCTTCTCTATTGCTATCGCGTCGCCTCCGTCGTTGGTTTAGTCTGCATCCATGTTTTCGGATACCGCGATCCCGCCGCCGAACCGCTAGCCGAGCGCTGCGGCCTGGCTTTTCAACTTACCAACATCATTCGCGACGTCAAAGAAGACGCCGGCATGGGCCGAATCTATCTTCCCGAAGAAGATCTCGCCAAGTTCGGCCTATCCGCCGCTGAACTGCTGGCGACGCCCGACCCCGCGCGCTTCCGTCCCGTGCTCGCGCTTGAGGCCGACCGCGCCCGCGAGTTTTACGGCGCCGGCGAAGAACTCATCCCCTACGTTGCGGAAGACAGCCAGCCCGCCCTCTGGGTGCTGGTGACCATCTACCGCCGCCTGCTCGAGCGCATCGCCGAAAAACAATACGACGTCTTCACCGCCAAAGTCTCCCTCAGCCGCTGGGAAAAGTTGCGCATCCTCGGGAAAGGCTTCTTCAAACGCATCCTGTGACGCCACGAAGTTCAGGTTTTGACGGGTGCCCCATTTCTTGCGCGCTTTTTGCGCGAGAAGTGGGGATCTTGTCCCGTGGGTGCCCCATCCTTCTTTCGCGTTCTGTGCGAAAGAGGGTGGGGATTCTGACTCCGAACTAATTCTGACTCTGAACTGAGAATGTCCCAGCCCACCCAACCCAAAGTCGCCATCGCCGGAGGCGGCCTCGCCGGACTCGCCGCCGCCTGCGCCTTATCCGACGCAGGTTTCCGCGTGACGTTGTTCGAGAAGCGTCCCTTCCTGGGCGGCCGCGCCTCGTCGTGGGACCATCCCGGCACCGGCGAAGTCGTCGACAACTGCCAGCACGTGCTGTTCCGCGTCTGCACCAACCTGATGGAGTTCTACCAACGCATCGGTGTCGCCGATCAAATCCGCTGGTACGACCAGATGACCTTCATCGAACCCGGCGGCCGAACCTCGACAATGAAGTCCTCGCCACTTCCCGCCCCGCTGCACACAGCGCCGTCGTTCCTGAATTTTTCATTCTTGAGCTCCGCTGACAAATTCGCCATCGCGCGCGCCCTGGTTCCGTTAACCCTCACTGCGCAACCTGACACCGGACAATCTTTCCAGCACTGGCTCGATCACCACGGCCAAACCAAAACCGCGGTCGAGCGCTTCTGGCGGCCCATCCTGGTCAGCGCCCTGAGCGAGGAACTCGACCTGATTTCCATTTCCGCCGCCGCCCAGGTCGTCCGCGAGTCCATGAAATCTCCCGCCGCCCGCCACATGGGAGTGCCCACCGTTCCGCTCACTGACCTCTACAACAAGGCGGGAGACTACATCCGCGCCCGCGGCGGCGAACTGCATTTCCGTCAACCCATCGAAGGTTTCACCACTCACAAATCGCAAGTTCAATTGCAAATCCGCTCAAACGAGGGTGGGAATAATTCAACAGAGGGTGCCCCACCCTTGTCCCTGCGCAGTTTGCAGGGACAGGGTGGGGATTTTGACTACCTGGTCCTTGCCCTGCCCTTCGAAGCGCTAGATAAAGTTCTTCCCGAATCTCCGGAAAGCGAACCCATCCACGAGCAACTCTCGCACTTCGAAACCGCGCCCATCACCGGCATCCACCTGTGGTTCGACCGCCAGATCTCCGATCTCGACCACGCCGTACTCCTCGACCGCACCATCCAGTGGATGTTCCACAAATCGCGTCTGCAGAACCGTGACCGTGGACGACCGGCCCTTCAGGGCCGCGTCAGCGTCAAGAAACCGAATGGGGCTTTAGCCCCTGATTCCAGTGAGGGCGGCAGCTACATCGAACTGGTCGTCAGTTCGTCGAAGACTCTGATCGACAAATCGCGCGCCGAAATCGTCGACCTCGCCCTCGCCGAAGTCCGCGAATTCTTTCCCGCTGCCCGCGAAGCCAATCTCGTAAAGTCCACCGTGATCAAAGAACTCCACGCGACGTATTCCCCGCGCCCCGGAATCGACGCCCACCGCCCCACGTCCGCAACGGCCTGGCCGCGCGTCTTCCTCGCCGGCGACTGGACCGCGACAGGCTGGCCCGCCACCATGGAAGGCGCCGTCCGCAGCGGATATCTAGCCGCCGAAGCCCTGGCCCGCGCCGCCGGATTCAAAGACTCCCACTTCCTCTCCCCCGATCTCCCCGCCGGCGGATTCATGCGACTGTTCTGAGTCCGAGTAGGTCGCTCCGCAAAAAGAAATGCGCCGAAAAGCTTCGGCGCATTCAAGTCATGTGCGAAAACTTTCGTCAGTAGCTCATCGACGAGCCTTTGGGCGCCGGAACGTCTTTGGAAGTCATGTCAAAAGTGAGCATGAATCCGTTCGTTCCCTTGAATTCATACGCCTTAGGTCCCTCTTTGTATGTTTCCAACTCATTGGGCATCATGACGAAACCATCGTTGCGCGGCGTTCCCCAGTACTTCACGTTCTTCAGCACCGCTGGTTCGTCGGTCATCCCTGGAAAACGCTTGAGTTTGATCTCAGCCGTTTTGCCGCCGTTGAGAGTGGCGTGGGCCTGATCTTTATCGAAGGTCCAGGTGTCGATATCTCCCTCATCAGTCTGAAAAGACTTCCACTTCACGGGAAATACATGCCCCAGGATTTCGCCCAACGCCTGCCGTTGTTCGGCAGAGGTCCCTTTATCGAAAGTTGCGACCGCCCAGTCCATCTGCCCCTGTGAGAAATCCCCGCCGAGGTCGCCATGCAGCCATACCTTGGCGCCGGTGAGATCGACGTTTCCGTAGTGTCCCTTATTGACTTTGTAAGCGTTGTTGAACTTGCAAAAGTGTTCGGTCTTCCCGTTTTCGTGGTGAGCTGCAGGATGTGCGTTGAAATAGCACATGCAGAAGTGTGGACAGCTGCACGCCTCAATTGCAGTGGCGTTGATCGCCCAGTCCGTCGCCGGCGAAGTCGAATGACCTGCGCTGACGCTGAGCAGGGCGACCATGATGAGCAATGCCATTCTATGCATAGGAGCACCCCTTTGCGCGAGAGTATGCCACCTTTCGGGATCGCGGCGCAAGAGATTCTGAGGGGAGACCTGGGATGCGTTTCTACCCCGCCAGCAACGCCACGCCCGCCGCCACCAGCACGGCCGCGATCCACCGCCGCCGGTCTACCTTTTCATGCAGAAAGACTTTTGCGGCGAACCCGTTGCCGATAAACGTGAGCGACGCCGCAGCGGGCGCCACCAGGCTCAAGTCTCCCCAGGAGAGCGCGAACAGCAGGGTGAAGAAGGCGACCGTCATCGCCGCCACGCCCATGAAAATGTTCGGATTCGTGGCCACCCGGCCGACCACGGTCCACAGCCCCGCTCCTCGCAACAGCGCGTGCACGTCGCCCACCTGCTTCATGGCGCGCGCCAGCAGAACATCGCCCACAACGGAGAAGAAGGCGATGGTAAGAATCCCGCCCCAGATGTAAGCGTGTTTCACGGTTCCACTCCACTGGAAACTACGTCTTCCGCCGGTGTCCCCGCGGGTGCCCCATTTCTCGCCGCGTCCTTTGCGGCGAGAAGTGGGGGCTGAAGTGGGGATTTTGGATCTTCATGCGAATGCGAGGTGAGCGCCGGGCTTCCGGCAATAAATCCCACACCCCCGGAGATCAGCACGATGCCGAGCCAGCGCATCACGCTGACCTGCTCGTGCAAAATGAAGCGCGCGCTCAGCGCGAGCAGGACGTATCCCATGGAAGTCGCCGGCAGCACGTAAGTCAGGTCTGCCCACGAGAGCGCGGTCATGTTGAGGACAATGAAGGCCAGAAGCAGCAGAATGCCCAGCGCGACAAAGGGATTGAGCACGGCGAAAACCAAGCTGGGCAAATCGTGGATGGAAATGTTGCCGACCTGCTTCATCCCGTGCGAGAGCACGGAGTCACCCGCCGCTCCAAAGACGGTGACGCCAGCCAGCACCAGATACTTGCGAAAGGTCACTTTACCCCGAAGTTTGGTAGTGGCGCAGCTTGAGAAGAAGGTTCGTATCAGGGCATGCCTTCAGGCATGCCACACGTTACACAATTCACAACAGGCTTTAGCCGCTGTCGAGCCCAACCTCAGCGGCTGAAGCCGCTAGATCTCACGCGCTCCGGCGGCATCGCTAAAGCGATGCCCTGATACGGACCACTCTTCTCAAATCGCACCAGTACTAAAGTTTCAAAATGGCGAGGCTGCAAGGTTTTCAGGTCTCAGTCCTTGGAACATTGAAACTTCTGAGACACCTTAGAAACCTTCTGCTTGCTATGCCTTGACCGGCTCGGCGGCCGCCGCTTCCGCAGCGTGCTGCTTCACCATCTTGTTGCGCGCCGCGCGCAGCTTCAAAAAGCTCTTCGCCTCTTTGTACAGGCGCTTGCGGTCGTTGCTGTCGAACGCCGCCCTCCGCAAGATGCGGAACACCGCTTTCGGACGGAAATAATATTCGTCGTAGAAACGGTGCACCGCCGACATGATGTCATCGGCCGGCAGCCCGGGATACTGAATCTGCGCCAGCTGATGTCCGCCTTCGTCGACCATCTTGTTGTCGCCAACGATGAAGCCGCTCTTCACGACGTGATCGTAGAGTTCCGTGCCCGGATAAGCATGCGCCACCGAAACCTGAATGGTTTCGACGTCCAGTTCCTTGGCGAACGCGATCGTATTATTGATGGTCTCGTGCGTCTCGCCGGGCAAGCCGAGGATAAAGTCGCCGTGAATCACCAAGCCCAGCTTGTGACAGTCCTTGGTGAACTGGCGGGCATGTTCCAGGGTTGCGCCTTTCTTGATGTTCTTCAGGATTTGCGCATCTCCAGATTCGTAGCCCACGATCAGCAGGCGGCATCCGGCTTCCTTCATCGCCTTCAGAGTCTCGAATTTCGTGGTTACGCGCGAAGTGCAAGACCAGGTCAGACCCAGCGGCTTCAGCTTGGCGCAGAGTTCGATGGTGCGCGCGCTCTGAATGTTGAACGTGTCGTCGTCGAAGAAGAATTCCTTCACGTCCGGCCACAACTGCTTGGCCTTGGCCATTTCGGCGGCAACGTCATCGGTCGAGCGCTTGCGCCAGGGATGTCCGCTGAGCGTCTGCGGCCACAGGCAGAACGTGCACTGCGCCGGGCAGCCCCGCGTGGTGTAGAGCGCGACATACGGATGCAGCAGGAACGGCACGTTGTAATTCTTGATATCGAGATCGCGCTTGTAAATTTCGGTGACGTGGGGCAGCGCATCAAGATCCTGAACCTGCGGAGCGTCGGGATTGTGCACGACCTTTCCGTCTTCCTGCAGGAACGACACGCCGGGAATCTCCGCCAGCGGCTTGCCCTTGGCGTAATCGACCACCGAGTAGTCGAATTCCTTGCGGCAAATGAAATCAATTTCCGGGCAATCGCGCAGCGATTTTTCCGGCAACACGGTCACGTGCGGTCCGACAAACGCAATCTTGATCGTGGGATTCGCCTGCTTGATGGCCTTGGCCAGCAGGATGTCGCCGGGAAATCCGGGCGTAGAAGTGAACAGCACCAGGAACTCGTAGTCGCGCGCGATCTTGATGGTCTCTTCGCCCGACACGTGATGCGACGGCGCATCGAGCAGCCGCGCCCCCTCCAGCATTCCCGTCGGATAAGCCAGCCACACGGGATACCAGAAACTTTCTATCTCGCGGGTGGCGGGCCAACGTGAGCCGGCGCCTCCGTCGAAGTTTTCAAACGATGGAGGATTCAGAAACAGTGTTTTTAGAGGCATAGTAGATATTCTTTAATTTTAACATCCGGACAGGCTTCGTCCCGCGTCTCACTCGTGTTCTTGCAGGTTCCCCTAGCCCGTCGTACATGACCTAAACGCTTGATTTCACTGTACTAGCTCTGCCAGTAAAAAGGAACGCCGTTCACCCGAATGCAGGGTTGGATGCAGCGAAAGGGGAAACGGTGCGGTAAGTGGGAGTGGGGATGGGCCAGGCGGAGTCGGCTATTGGCCTTCGCCGCCGGCTGGAACCCGGAAAGTCACGCCACGCTCTTCGTTGGCTTTGGTAGTCGCGGGCAGGTCCAGATCGGAGAGCGGAATCTTTTCGGTGCGCTGCGAAGAGAAGTTCCACAGCGTCTGGCCGACAATGGCATAGTTGCGGACTTCCTGCTTGTGCTGATCGCGGAACACCAGCATCGTGTCGGGCAGGATGGGCGCACCCTCGGCCTGGTGCGGAACGGCACGCGGCGGCACGGAGCCCGCATAAATATCTTGATCGCCGTCGGCTTGCTCCTGCCGCATCATCTGCTGCTCTTCGATATTCTGCCGGTTCATCTCGGCCGCGGCAGCGACATCTTGATCGTAGCCGTTATCGTTAGACGAATCCGAATCCCAGAACCAGTACGGATCGTACCAGTAGGGATCGTAGTAGCCGTAAGCCCAAGGCGAGTAATAGCCATAGCCGCGACAGGGATATCCATAGCATCCGTTGCTGAATCCGAAACTTCGGGTGCGACGGCCACGGAAACCATCATGCAGGAAGGGACGACTCAAGGGCCGGCTGAAGGCGCGAGTAGCCGAACTGCGTGGGGAAAATGCCAGACCACGGGAAACGCTGGGAGCCGAACGTACGCCGCCGGAAACATGGCCACCACCGCTGAATCCACTGCTGTGGCCTCCGCTGAAACCGGCGTGGCCTCCGCCGAAACCACCGCCAGCATGCCCACCACCACCGCCGTGACCTCCGCCGCCATGCTGCGCCCACAGCGGTACAGCGAGAAAGAGCGCGAACGCCGGGATGATCATCAGGCGACGCATACTGCCTCCATTATAGGCCCGTTTGGGCAGGCCTCGAACAATTTATAACCTCTCGAATCTCTATAACATGCAGGTGTGTCGCGTTCCCTCATCGAAAAGCCGCGTGTGGCGGCCTCACTGGGTTAGAACGCAAAACGCTAGGTTTTCTTGCGTGCGTCATCGCAAACGACCGCCCTATTTCTTCTTTTTTGCTTTGGCGGATTTGGCGGGCTTCTTGGGCGCAGGCTTCTTCACAGGTTTCGCGGCGGGCTTTGCCGGCTTGGGCGCGGGCTTGGATTTTTGTGCAGCTTTCGCTGCCGGCTTGGCCGGTGGGACTGCTGGGGGAGCGGCTGGCGCGACAGCGACGGCAGCCTTCCCCTTCTTCCCTTTCGGGCCCGGCTTGCCCGGGGCCGCCGCGACAACAGCCACCGGAGCTTCAGCGGCCTTGGCGGCCCGTCCGCGCCGCGGTGCGGGCGGAGGCGGTGGTGGCGGCGGCGCGAACGGCTTCAGGAATTTCAGCGTCTCAGTGCGCGAACGCAGCTTACCATCCAGCAGGAGCAGGAAGACATCCTGCGCCAGCTTCGGATAGATGGGCAACTGCGGCGTGATGAGCAGCTCCGTCATTTCGGGCAACGGAATCTTTTGCTGCACTTGCCGCCACTTGGTGAGGTAATTCTTGATCTTTTGTTCGACTGACTGCTGCTTGGCGGTCACGGCCAGGAACAGCACCATCTCCGGCCGCGCCGACGACAGCAACTGCCAGGTGCGCGAGGGCGTGGCCGCTTCTTTCCCCATCAACCTCTTGGCGAGTTCCTTGGCGTGGTCTTCAATATCGCGCCAGGCTTCCACCAGATCCTTGCGCGGAATCAGCTTTTGAATATCCGCAACATCTTTGTCCGAAAAATGTGACGTCAGGAAGTACATCACCGCGGGGCCGGCGTCGGGAGCGTAGCCCATGTCGACCATCTGCTGGCGCGTCTTCATCAGCTGCGTGATGCCGTTGGTGTCGACCTTGGCGACGGTCCAGTGGTCGTGCAGGATCTCGAGCCAGCCTTCCTTCTCGAGCATCTTGACCACGTGCAGGGGATCGTCTTCGTGCGCCAGCGCGGCGATTTCGTGACCGATCGACGAACGCAGAATGTGGTCGATGTACTTGCCTTCCTTGGCCGAGTCGTAACGAGCCTGCGTACGCTCTTCGAGCAGCCAGTGGAAACGGGCCGCGAAGCGCGTGGCGCGGATGAGGCGCGAGGGATCTTCGAGAAACGAATAGTTGTGCAGAATGCGAATGACTTTCGTCTCGATATCGGCCACGCCGTTGAAAGGATCGAGCAACAGCCCGCGCGAGCCTTCATTCAGTGATAGCGCCATGGCGTTGACCGTGAAGTCGCGGCGGCGCAGGTCCTCGTGAATGGTGGCGGGCGTGACGATCGGCGGCTTGCCCGTTTTCTCGAAGCGCTCGGTACGCGCCATGCTGATTTCGGCGCGGGCGTTGCCGGGCAGCGAAATGAAGATGGTGCGGTTGTCCTCTTCGACGGCGGTAATTTTCGCGCCGGCTTTTTCCAGCTCTTTCTGGAGTTTGAGCGGATTGCCCTGGACCGTAAAATCGAGGTCGCGGATGGTGAAGCCGCTGATGATGTCACGGATGGCGCCGCCGGTGAGGTAGAGATTCATCCCCGCGGCGCGGGCTACGTCTTGCACCAAGCCGACGCCCTTCAGTTGGTCCGGCGTCAGCCGGATTTCCATCGTGTAAATGTAGTCAGCCATTCGCTTTCAAGCGGCTGCCAGGACCTGCGTTCGGGCGCAATTCGCGGTCGAATCGCGTCCGGGGAGACCCCGAACCTGCCAAGCTTTCCACAAGATTTCCACAGCCCGGGGCACCCTACCCTCCAGCGCCCCAGCCACCCGAATGCAAGTGGCTTAAGATAAAGTACTTATGCGAAGTGGAATGTTTGTGGCAAGCATAAGAAAATAACACACCGTTTACATTTTGGCTACTGCCAAGGCGGATTCCGCTCGGGTTTGTGGGAAAAGGTGCGAGAATCGGAGTCGGTCTCCTAGGGGCGTCTGGTTCATGATGGAAGAGCAGCGCTTTAGCGCCGCGCCAGCGCACCAAACGAGTTTGGGCTTCAGCCCCCGGACGGAACCGGAAGATTCGAAACCGAATCCCTATGCCCTCGACCCACAAGAAAGTGATTGTTCGCAAGATGGATCGCGACACGGTGTCGGGCTACGTCGCTCCAGCCGAGTTCGTCCACGAGGGCAAGCTGGAGCTGCTGAATACCTCGGGCACGGTCATCTCGATGGACCTGCGCGAGATCAAGGGCGTGTATTTTGTGCGCGAGTTCGGCGACTCCGAGTCTCTGACCCGCAAGACCTTCACTTCCCGCCCGCGCTCGGAAGGCCTGTGGGTGCGGCTGCGTTTTAAAGACAGCGAAATCCTCGAAGGCCTCATGCCCGCCGACCTGACGCAGACCACGCCCGAAGGATTCCTGGTGAATCCTCCCGACCAGCGCTCGAACACGCAGCGCATCTTCGTCCCGCGCACCGCCCTGGAGTCGCTCACGGTGCTCGCCGTAATCGGCGCCACCCGCCGCCAGCGCCGTCCGCAGGATCAGCGGCAAGTCCCCATGTTCGAAGAGTAATATTCGAAGAGTAACTTACCCTCCCCGAGCTTTGGGCTGACGCCCCGAAGATGGGCGTTAGCCTCTGACTCATCTCACTACGGCAGGAGTTTCAAGAACGTCACGCTGTAGCCACCCATGTTGAGCGTCATCTGCGGCGCGGGCACGACGCTTTGGGCCACCGGCTCGGTGGCCAGGCTCGTGGTGGGGTCGATGAGGCTCGCATCGATGGTAAGTTCGGTGGCCGAGGAGAAGTGGCCGAGCTGCGAAATGTCGATCACCACCGTGCGCGGCGCGCCCGGACCGTTGTCGTCATTCTGCCCGTTGATGGCGTGGTTGGCGGCCATCACGACCACGGATCCATCGCTGTTCGTGGTCGCGAGAATCTCCACGGTTTGTGAGCCTGCCGGCTCGCTGCTTGAAACCGTCAGGATGCTCGATGTGGGCGCCTGACACGTCGGCGGCTCATCCGGCTGGCAATACGGAAAATAGTGCCGCAGATTGTAGTCGACCCAGTAGCTGATGTAAGGCTGGGCGGTTGCGTAGTCGACTTCTGCATACATCAGCGATATGTCGCCGGCGCCGTTGTTGAAGTCGGAGTGCACGACCGTGTGCGATCCGGCCTGCGCCCATTGCGAGAATACGTACGGCCGCCAACCGGCGAAGAACGCGCTCGTACCCCGCGGATCGATTTCAAACGGATTGCTGCACCCGCTCCCCTGGAAATCGGCATCGACATTGTTCTCGGTCATCCACAGCACCGCGTGGCTCAGCTTGGGACTGGTCGCCACGATGTTGGCAAAATCGCGCGCGTACTGCGCGAAGTTGTAGGGCACCGCGCCCATCGCGACCGCGTCGGTGTAGAACCACCCGCAAACCGCATACTGCTGCTGCGACACCACGTCGATTTGCGCTGTTACCGCATCGAGAAACGCCGGAACATAGTCGTTCGCATCGGTCACGCCGCTCAGTTCAACTGCGACAAACTTCAGCGGCACCAGCGATCCGGCGTTCTGCATCGCAGTCACCGTAAGGTTGTAGAGGTTGGCGTATTGCGCCGGGGTCATGCCCACCAGGTCAGGAATCGTGTAGATGCTCCAGTAGGTAATGGGAGTGAAGGACGAGTGTACATGCTGCACTCCGTTGTCATCGGTGAATCCTGTCGTGGTGTTGTAATACTGCACCATCCGCGCCGCGTAGGTGGCAAAGTCCGGGTAGTTTGGGGGCTGGAGCACGCAATTGGGTCCAACGTCCGTGCACATCCATGCCGGCCCTTGCACCAGAACCAGGTTGATACTCTTGTCCCCGACCCCGATCGCCGGATCGAGGGTGGCATCGAGAACGGTGAAATCCCAATTCTTGTTGATGTCCTGCGGAATTCCCTGGCTGTCGGTGTAAACCCGGATGTGCTCGGGTTCAAGATTGCCCAGCGTCGTGGTCGCGCCAGGGAGGCTTTGGAAGAACGATTCAGTCCACTCGGCGGCCTGCAACTGCGTGGTCATGACGGTTTGCAACTGGCCCCCGAAGCCGACGCTGGTGTTCACAGTGGGACTCACGCCGACGTTGACCGTGACCGGGGATGACAAGACGGTGAGGGAGAGATTGGCGGTGACAGTGGGACCGCCTTCGGTTGCGTTGATGACTAACGGGTAAGTGCCCGCAGTAGCCTCCCCACCCGCACTGAATACGATGCTGCCGGAATCGCCGGTTCCGGGGGATGTGATCTGCCGCGTGACGCCGCTTGGAACCTGGGTGACGGTTAGCAGGACCGGGTTCGTGTCTCCGGCGACGCGACTGACAGTCACGGTCACCGCCGTGGAGGCCCCGTTGAGCGGTGCGGTCGCGGAAGCTGTGGAAAGAGAAATCGTGATCGGCTGTGGCGTTGGAGAGGAGCTACCGCCGCCCCCACAGCCGCCGAGTAAGGCAGTAGAACCCAGGGCGATCAAGAGTGCCGATTTGCAGAACACGGGGAACTCCTTCAGCGGGAGCAGTGCAGGGGACAGTGGAGAGATTAACATGCCAGAAAATGAGGCGAGATGCCAGAGGAATTTGGCCGGAGCTCACGTGAGATCGTTGCAGCCGGGTGGCCTAGCCCTTTGATCTCGCTGGCATGACCAACACTCTGGGTGCCCCGTCCTTCGCGCACTTTGCGAAGGGCGGGAGTCGGAAATGCCAGCACAACGGGGCCGATTCACGCTGCCGGCGCTCGCAACGAAATCTTCGTCCAGCCCTGATTCAGCCGCACCGGCCCGGCTTCGTCCAAGAAGTAGAACCGGTAACTGCTCCAGCCCCATTGCTCCGGCGAACTGACCAAACCCCGCCTCACCGGATTGCGATGCATGTACCTCAGCTTTTCCACCCGCTTCTTGGTCGTCCAAACATTAAGGTCGTAAAAGCGGGCCTGCCAGAAAGATGTACGCAGACTCACGCCTTCAAACAGCCGACGCTGGCGCGCGTCCACCCGTTCCTGCTTCGGCAGCAAAGCGCGGGCCGTGCGCTGCTTCAACACCTGCATCACCGTCGACGGAGTTCCTACCTCCGGCTCAGTGATAAGCAGGTGAACATGTTCCGGCATGACGACGTATCCCACCACCACAAAGCGATAGCGCTCGCGCGTCTGTTCCAGAATCGAAAGGAAGCGGTCGCAGCTGCGCGCCGCGCGCAGAAAAGGCAATCGCCGGTAACACGAGCAGGTGATAAAGTGCAGATGATGCGCGCCGTAAGTGCGATGTAGTCCACTGGGCATGACAAAACCCATCTTACAGGCAGCATCGTTCCCGCCCTTGCCAAGAACGCAAGGACGGGGCACCCACAGTCCCGGAACGGGAAAACAAAACAGTCCCAGAAAGGCTGGGCCACCCGCCAATGAGCATTTTATGCAAAACGGTGAAAAAAAAGAGGGGGGAGGGGGGCCCACGCACGAGCCCAGCATCGATCCAATGTGACCTCCACGGCTCAGTTCACCGGGGTCAGCACGAAGGCGTGGTTGTGGCCGTTCTTGGTGCCGTAGCCGGTGATTTGGCCGACGTTGTTGATGGCGTTGGCGTTGATGAGCACCCATCCGGAGTTGGCGGGGATGAGGTAGTTCAGATCCTGCATCCCTCCGGCGGCGGTCCAGACCATGGCGTGGGCCGCGTTGGTGAAGATGTTGCCGTAGCCGACGACCACGTTGGAGTCGTTCACTCCGAAGGCGACGCTGTAGGTGCCGCCGGGGAGCACGCCCAGATCCTGAATCTTATTCGACGCGCTCCACAACACTGCATGCCAAAGGCCCCCGGTGGCCGTGCCGTCGGATTGGCCCACGACGACTCCCGAGGTATTAATCGCATTGGCCATGCTGGTGACGCCGCCCGAGAGCACGCCGAGATCTTTCATGCTGGACCCGTTCCAGCGGAAAGCGTGCGAACGGAACGGCGGGCCGTAGCTGAAAACGGACTCGCCCACGATTTGGCCGCTGTCGTTGATGGCCAGGCCGGCAGTGAAGATGGCGTTGGGCAGAGAGCCCAGGTTCTTGATTATCGTGCCAGTCCAGCTGGTGGCATTCACCGCACCGGAACTGAGGAAGGAATCGCCAGCGGCCTCCCCGGCGGAGTTGATTTGGAAAGCGGCGCTGGAAGACCCTCCGGGAAGCCCGCCCAGGTTGGTGATGACGCCTTTCGAGGTCCACTGCGCGGCGACAAAATTGGTGGCGGGTTGGCCCTCCACATTGGAGTATCCGACGATCACGCCGGAATCATTGACCCCAATGGCGCCGCTGACGGTCGCTCCGGAGAGCGGGGCCAGATCTTTCATGCCAGCATCTTTGTGCCAGAAAAACGCATGTTGGCCTGCTACCAGGCCGGTGCAGGGATAGCCCTCGGTACTCTGGATGTCGGAACAGCCGACGACGTCGCCGAAGTTGTTAATGGCGAAGCCGCTGCTCTCGTTGTCGCCCTTAAGCACTCCGATCTCGGTGATGGTGTAAGTCTGCGCGGCCGCGAGGACAGCCGACGCCAGAACGAACACCAAGATTCCCGCGATTCTGTTTTTCATGGCCCCCCCCAGAGATCGTCCGATGGAGTGGTTAGTATGCCATTCCGTTCCCGCCTCGAAAAGACCCTTTAGTACAGCCCGAGGCGCGCGAAAAGGCCGTGCAGCGGCGCGTCCAGAAGGCGAGGAGCAATCACTTTAGCTGGGCATCGGCCTGCCTTGAAATGCGTTGAAATCCGGAAAGGGTTGATGTAACGTGTGGAGTCCACGCAGGGCTTCCGGCTTGTAAAGAGACGATCGGACATCCCTTCCTTCCTCCCGTCCGCTCGAACTTCAGTGGATGCGGTCCATCTCTGTGCACAGGTGTGTCCTACATGCGCGCAATGCAAGTGTCGAGTTCTCGTCGCTCTTTTTTCGGTACACCTTCCAGCCTGATCGCAGCAGTGATAGTGATGATGTTGACGTTGACGCTGCTGTTGTGCGCAACGGCGCTGGCGCAGGAGTCAGCGCAGCCGGTTACCGCGGCGCGCGCGCTGATCACGCAGCCGGTCGATGAGTCGAAGCTCACCACGCTGAAGGGCAATACTCATCTGTTGGCCCGGCCTGAGTTTGATCTGGGCACGGCTCCGGCGACCCTGCCGATGGAGCGGATGTTGCTGGTATTGAAGCGCAGCCCAGAGCAAGAGGCAGCCCTCGGCGAACTGCTGGACAATCAGCACGACAAGGCCTCGCCGAACTATCACCAGTGGTTGACGCCGGAAGAGTTCGGCAATCAGTTTGGGCCGACCGATGAAGACCTGCAGACCATCACCGGTTGGTTGCAGTCCCACGGATTTCGCGTGGGCACGACCAAAGGACGTACCGTGCTGGAGTTTTCCGGGTCGGCCAGCCAGGTGCAGGAAGCGTTCCACACCGCGATTCACAAATATATAGTGAACGGAGAGCAGCACTGGGCGAACGCGAGCGATCCGCAGATTCCGACAGCGCTGACCCCGGCGGTGGCGGGAGTGCTGACGCTGCACAACTTCATCAAAAAACCCGCGATTCACTTCACCGGGACGAAGATTCCAGCGAAGCTCATCCCGGGAAAGAAGCCAGAGGTAACGTTCCCGCCGCAGAATGGACAGCCCGCATTAAACGCGCTCGGACCACAGGATTATGCCGTGATCTACAACATAAAGCCGGTGTACACGAGCAGCATCACCGGCAACGGCATCAACATTGCGGTGATTGGTCGGACCGATCTAAATACTCAAGATGTTTACGACTTTACCAATGTATTGGGCTTCGCCAGCGGCGCTTACGGTTCCGGGAATTTCGTCACCACGCAAAACGGCCCTGATCCCGGCGACTTAGGCGGCAGCGAAGAGGCCGAAGCGACATTGGACTCGAGCTGGGCAAGAGCGCTCGCTCCTGATGCAAATGTGACGCTGGTGGTTTCTGCCACGACAAATACAACGGACGGTATTGATCTGTCTGAGGCCGCCATCGTCGAAGGTAACGGCGCAGATGTCATGACCGAGAGTTTCAGCGCTTGCGAGTTGTATGCGACGGACGCCCAGTTGGCGGGTCAAAGAGCCATGGCCGCACAAGCGGCAGGCCAGGGCATAACGTATCTTGTTTCGACCGGCGATGACGGAGCTGAGGGCTGCGACGACCCCGGCAAAGCGCCGGCTACCCATCCCATTTCGGTCAACTATTTGGCCTCGACCGCGTTCAACGTTGCGGTCGGTGGCACGATGTTCAACGAGAATGGAGATCCCAACAAGTATTGGACTTCTGCTGCGCCGCTTGCCGAGACCGCGATTTCTTACATTCCAGAAAATGTTTGGAATGAGAGCAGCTCGACGAACGGTCTTTGGTCAAGCAGCGGGGGAGCCAGCGCGGGAAACTTCGACGGCGGGTTCGGAGGAACCACGGCGGGCGTGGCGCAGCCGAATTGGCAATACGGGGTCGAAGGCATCCCTCCGAACGGAGTGCGCGATTTGCCCGATGTCTCGCTGACTGCGGCAGGCCACGATCCCTACCTCCTCTGTCTTGACGGTTCGTGCGAACCGAACGCGCAGGGTGAGATTTTCTTTTACACCGTCGGCGGGACCTCAGCATCGACCCCGTCCTTTGCGGCAATTATGGCGTTGGTGGATCAGTCCATTGTGGGAACAACTAGCTATGGCTACTTTCCGCGCCAGGGACTGGCCAATTATGTGCTTTACGGGCTGGCCGCTGCACAGCAGTCCTATCCATCCCAGTGCGATGGATCGAACACGGCTTCCCCTCCCGTGAACACTTGCGTCTTCAACGACGTGACCACCGGGAATAACGTGGTTCCCGGTGAAACCGGCACGCAGTATCAAGCCGCTGCGGGTTATGACATGGCGACTGGGCTAGGATCGGTGAATGTCAGCAATCTAGTGAACAACTGGAGTACCGTCAGTTTCAATCCCACCACGACCACATTGACGGTAACCATCCCTAACACGATTACGCACGGCACTCCCGTGCCTTTCAGCGTGGACGTGACGCCGAACAGCGGAAGTGGGATACCCAGCGGTAATGTTTCGCTGCTGATCTACGAAAGCGACATCGGGGGGCTGGTAACCGGCTCATTGGGTCCCTGGGCACTGTCCGCGGGCTCCGTTTCAGCAAGCACCAGTGCGCTTCCGGGCGGAGTGTACCCGATTTCTGCCCGTTATGGCGGGGACCGTACTTATGCTCCGAGCACATCCCCGCAGTTTTCTTACATCTTTGTTTACCCCGAGCCAAGCTCGACGACTGTCTCTGTGCTGACTGCGGATCAGAACGGAACTGCTGTCCCCTTCACTGGTGGACCGTTCGGCAGCTTCGTGTACTTGCGAGCGGATGTTGCCGCACAATCCGGGCAGGGCATTCCTGGGGGCACCATAACGTTCACCGATTCTTTCGGTCCGATTCCGGGTGTACCTTACCCGTTGCCGTTGAACACGCAAGGCAATACTGCGACTCCCAACGGCGTTCTCAATTTCGACACCGGGACGCACACCATATCGGCGAGTTACAGCGGCGACGGCAGCTTCAACCCCAGCAGCAGCACCCAGTCTCAAACTTTCACGATCACTCCGGGTTTCTACGCGTCGATTAGTAACGCACCGACCGTTGTGGTGATTTCGGCTCCCGGCGCTTCTGGACAAACGCAAGTTACGATCGCCAACTCTACCGGCTTCAGCGGTACGATCAGCCTGGCTTGCAGCGGGCTTCCCTATGAAGCGACCTGCACCTTCACCCCGTCCACGCTCGCGGCCAACGGCACGCCGAACACGGCTTACGCCTCGATCACCGTGAGCACGACTGCTCCAGCGACAACCAGGGCGGCTGTACCCCGATCACAGCAGTATTTGCCGACTGGCTGGGTGCTGGGCACGGGCCTGCTTTTCTCCGCGCTAGTCGTGAGTTCCAAACACCCCCGTGCGCGTGGAGTTCTATTGCTGCTCATCGTGGCGCTGGCGGTAACGGTTCCCTCCTGTGGTGGAGGAAGCAGCAGCGGCCCGCCTCCAAACACGGGGACACCCACGGGTAATTCCAATGTAATTGTGACCGCGACCAGCGGAACGACGAAGAGCCAGACAGGGTTCACCCTGGTTGTACAGTAGGATTGCGCGCAAAACGGCGCTTCAACTTTGCCATTCCGGGGCCGGATTCCCGCGGAGAGGGCATTGCCCTGGTGTACGATTGAGGCGCGCCTCAATTCTTCGATATATCCACTCCCATGAAACTTTCTGCCATTGCTTCTGCTCTCGACTTGCGTCTGGAAAATGGTTCTCCTGATACGGAAATCAGCGGGCTTAACGGGATTGAACAGGCCGGGCCGGGGGAACTGACGTTCGTATCGAATCCGAAATACTCCGCCGCGGCGCGGACCACCAAAGCTTCGGCCGTAATTGTGGGCGAAGGCTTCCCTGCCATTCCGGCGGCGATGTTGCGGGCGAAGGATCCTTATCTGACGTTCGCGCGGGCGCTCGAGCTGTTTCATCCGCCGGTGCGTTATGCGGCTGGGGTGCATCCGACGGCGGTGGTGGATGGCAGCGCGCGAGTGGGAGCGAATGCGCACGTCGGGCCTTATGTGGTCATTGGCGAAGACGTCGAGATTGGTGCAGACGCGGTGCTGCTGGCGCATGTTGTCATTTATCGCGGAGTGAATATCGGCGACAACTTTTTTGCGCATGCGCACGCGATCGTGCGAGAAAACTGCCGTATCGGCAACAACGTCCTTCTGCAGAATGGCGTAGTGATTGGGGCGGACGGCTTTGGGTTTGCAAAAACTGCCGAGGGACGCTGGCATAAGATTCCGCAGCCCGCGCCGGTGGTGATTGAGGACGACGTGGAAGTGCAGGCGAACTCGTGCATCGACCGCGCCAGCGTGGGGGAAACGCGCATCGGGCGCGGGGTGAAGGTCGACAACCTGGTGCAGGTGGGGCACGGGTCGCATGTCGGCGAAGACGCGCTGCTGTGCGCGCAGGTCGGGCTGGCAGGGTCGTCGGAGATCGGGAACCGCGTCATTCTGACGGGGCAGGTCGGGGTGGTGGGGCACTGCAAGGTCGGAGACGATGCGATTGCGACTCCGCAGAGTGGCGTGGCTCACGACATTCCCGCCGGGGCGCTGGTGAGCGGAGCGCCTGCGGTGGATCACAAGTTGTGGCTGAAGTATTCGGCGATCCTGCCGCGGTTACCGGAGATTGTGCGGGCGGTGCGGGGGAAAACACCAAAAGGATAACCACCCTTCGACTTCGCTCAGGGCAGGCTCCGGACACTGTGGAACACGGGGAAACTTCAGGCGTAGGCTGGTCCTTCCGGCGCTTCCCTTCCCTTCGCTCGGTCCTCTGCGGGCGCCGAGGCCGGGTGGCGAAACTCTTCCGGCAAGCCGCTTTCGATGGCTGCGCGAACTTTCTCCATCAGGCATTCGCGGTCGCCGAAATCTTGCGGCTCGATCGGCCGATGGAAAATCACTTTCACCAGTCCGGGCTTGATGGCGAACCTTGCCTTGGGCATGATGTAGTGCGTGCCCACGATTGTTACCGGGATTACGGGGACCGCGCATTCGACGGCCAAATAAAACGGGCCTTTCTTGAAGGGGAGCAGTTTGCCGTCGAAGGAGCGCTTGCCTTCGACGTAGATGGCCATATTGAGTCCCTGATCGACCACCGCTTTCGCGGCGCGGACCGCTTCGATGCCGGCATCGCGATTGCCGCGGTCGACCGGCACCAGCGATCCCATGCGCATGGCGCGGCCGAGGATGGGAACTTTGAACAACTCTTTTTTCACCATCACCGACGTGCGCCTGGGAATCAGCGGGATCTGGATGGGCGGATCGATGTTGGAGACGTGGTTGGTCATGAAGATGTAGCTGCGGGAATGGTCGAACTGATCGAGCCCGATGGTTTGGACGCGTACGCCGGTGATCCAGACGCCGGCCCAGGCACCCCACATGAAGAGGCGATACAAAAGGCGGACGTCGCCCATGATGAAGGACGCGGGGAAGCCGATCAGCGCGGCCAGGGGCGCGGCCAGCGCCCAGAAGATCAGCATGAGCACGGTGCGGATCATTTTTGCCTAGCCCCACTTGCTACGGCGTCTGATGACGTGGGCCCTGCTGCGGCTCCCGAAGTCGAGGGGGCGTTCTGCGCTTCGCCTTTCAGCCATGCGATGCGGCGCTCGCGCTGCGCCGTACTAATCTGGTCGAGATCTTTTATTTCATACGAGATTTCCTGACGGCTGCCGACCTTCCACTTCAACTCGCGCTCGCCACCGCGGCGCGAGTGAACTTTGACGGCGAGGGTATCGCCGGAACTCAGTTCGGCCAACTCCTGGCGAGATTCCTGACCGGCGGGCTTGCCCTGGAGTTCGACGATAGTATCGCCGACCTGCAGCCCAGCCTGATCGGCGGCGCTGCCAGGCGTGACCGCTGCCACCAGCATGGGACCATCGAAGTTGCGCGAGGCAATGAAACCGGCATCGGGCACGTTGTTCGCAACGGCCTCTACGTGCAGGCCGACGGTGCGAAAAAAATCGTCCCAGGGAATCTCTTCAGTTCCGGCGACATATTTCGTGAAGAACGAAGTCAGGTCGGCGTGGCTGACCGCCTCGGCGGCCTCGCGAACTCCGTCAGAGTCGTTGAAGAAGCGAGTTTTCTTAGCGTAGTTCGCGTTCATCCATTGCAGAACTTCGCGCAGAGACGCCTGCCCGTGACTGGCCTCGCGAACCTTTAGGTCGAGCATCACACCCAGCAGCTCGCCCTTGTTGTAGTAAGAGATGCTGCGCTCGGGACGGCGATAATACGGGTTGCCTTCGAGCCAGGCGTCGAGGCTGGATTCCTCGGCGGACTGCGTGAGGTGCGCTGAGCGCCGTTCGAGCTCGGTGATTTCTTCGCTGAGCTGGTCGAGATATTGTTTTTCGTCGATCAGGCCCGCGCGCAATTCGATGATGCCTTCGGCGGTGCTGGTGACGCCCTCGCTGAACCACAGCGCGCGTGTGTAATTTTCTTTGGTGTAATCCACCGGTTCGAGGGCTTGCGGGCGAATGCGCTTGACGTTCCACAGATGGAAGAATTCGTGCGAGGTGACGCCAGTGAGAGCGTCGAGCGATCGCTTCATGCTGTCAGCAGTCAGATCGATGGCAGTGGAGTAAGCGTGCTCCATTCCGCCGCCTGCCGGGCCCCGCGGAAAATGATAGATGAATGTGTAAGCGTCGAAAGGGCGGTCGTTCATCCAAGTGGTCGCGGCGATGACGATCTTGTGCAGCGCGGCCACGATTTTTGCCATGTCATAGTCGGCAGGGTCGGCGTCGACGATAACGCGGAAATGGCCGCCGGCCTCGTCGAAGTCAGACTCCTGAAAGCTGCCGATCTCGACGGGGGAATCGACCAGACGATCATAGTTCGGGGCGGTGAACTCGCCTTCGGATGCCGGGGCCAGAGGAGTGGCAATGTGCCATCCGTCGGGAACATGACCGAAGCGCAGATTGAATGGGGCCGCGCGCGCGTCGACCGGATACATGAGAATCTGCGCCAGGTTGAAGAAGGCATGATGCGGGCTCAGTTGCGCGCCGAAGGGTCCGGGCGAATCGACGTAGATTTGATACTCGACGATCGCGCCGCCCTCGGCGCCTTGAATCTGCCAGCGGCTCTTATCGAGTTCGCGCACCGGGAGCGAGTGACCTGCGCGATCCTGAGCGTGAATCCAGTTTACGAATTGGGCGAAATCGCGAATCTGATAGAGAGCATTCCAAACGGGAAGCTGGAGTTCTCGCTGGGCAGCGCCGGCGGGCAGGAAGATCTGGACATCTGCCAGATGCTGCTCGGGGGAGGAGAGATCGACGACATAGTCGACCGGCGGGGCGGGAGCTGCCGGTGCGAGCGTCACCCGTGCGAACAGGGACTGCGCTGGCGAGGAAGATACAGCGAGAATTGCGGCGCACAGGACGAGCCGCAGCGTTCGCCGAAGAGTCCCTCGAAAAACTCCGGAAGAGAAATTCATCCGTTCCCCGTCAGTTCACGCAAGCGTGCGGGCAGCTTTTCATAGATTCCGCCGAAGCCGCCGTTGGAGAGAATCGCCACGACATCGCCACGGCGCATTTCCGGAGCGATGCTTTCCACGATGGCGTCGGCATCGGCCAAAAGCCGCGCCCGCCGGCCGTTGTGCGCGATCTCCGCGGCGAGGGCCGGCAACTCCAGGCGCTCGTTTTCCGGAACCGCTTCGGAGCGGAACACGCCCGCCACGATAACTTCGTCGGCCTGCGCCAGGCTGCGCGCCAAGTCGGATTGCAAGACGCGGCGACGTAGAGTGTTGGAGCGCGGCTCCAGAATTGCCCACAGGCGCGCGCCAGGGTAGCGCGACCGCAGTGCTTTTAGCGTCCCGGCAATCGCCGTCGGGTGATGGGCGAAGTCGTCGATGATGGTGATGCCGTTCACCTGCGCCTTGACTTCGAGGCGACGCTTCACGCTCTTGAAAGATTTCAGCGCCGCGGCGATCGCCTCCGTTGGAACACCACAGGAAGCCGCGAGCGCGGCTGCCGCCGTGGCATTCCAGACGTTGTACTCCCCGGCCAGCGGAAATTCGAGCTCGGCCCACGGCTGACCGTCGTGCAGGACAGTCCAAGTCGTGCGCGCGGGACCGAGGCGCAGGTTTGTGACTTTCCAGTTCGCGCGCGGCCCGGCACCGTAGCGCTCCACGGGACAGAACGCCTTGGCCAGGCAGCGGTCGAGACTTTGCGAACCTGGAGTCTGCGCGGCTTCGCCGGCGAAACCGTCGAAAGCAATGATTCGTCCGCGCCGCGGAATCAGATTCACCAGGCGCTTGAAGGCCGTCTCCACGGCATCGAGATCTTTGTAGATATCGGCGTGATCGAACTCGACCGAGGTGAGAATGATGGAGTCCGGAAAATAATGCAGAAATTTCGGGCCTTTGTCGAAGAAGGCAGTGTCGTACTCGTCGCCTTCGAGGATGAAGTGCTTGCCTTCGCCGAGATGAAAACTCGACCCGAAATTTTCGGCGATACCGCCGATCAGAAACGATGGGTGCAATCCGGCAGAGTGAAAGATCCATGCCAGCATGGAAGTCGTGGTGGTCTTGCCGTGGGTTCCGGCAATGACCAGTACTTCCTTGCCGCGAAGGAATTCGTCGTGCAACAACTGCGGCAAAGAGCAGAATGGAATGCGCTGGTCGAGGACGTGCTCCAGTTCGACGTTGCCCCGCGACATGGCATTGCCAATCACCACCAAGTCCGGGCGAGGTTCCAGATTTTCCGCAGCGAAGGGCTGGGCGACGGGAATGCCCAGTTCTTGCAGGAAATCGGACACGGGCGGATAGGCTGCGGCGTCGGAGCCGGTCACCTGAAATCCGCGCTGCTTCAGCATTCCCGCGAGCGAGGCCATGGCTGTGCCGCAGATGCCCATCAGGTGAATGTGTTTTTTGTCGTTCATCTTGTGGTCAGCAAATACCTCTGGGGCTAAAGCCCAATCTAAACAAAACAGCTATCGCAGCGCTGAAGCGCTGCGCCACCCAAAACCCGATTCTCGCAAGATCAGCGTACGTTGCTAAACTGATTCTCCCTAAGTCAGCGTCGCTGCTTAATGCGATCCTTCCTAAATCAGCGTCGTTTCCAGAATCAGCTTCTTTCAGGCCAGAATCTGTTCGCGACTGCTACAGCGTAACCGCTGATTCCAAAACCCGCAGAGCGACCTGACCGCCACTTACTCTTAGTTTCGCATGCACTCCGAAAGGGAGTGTGATGTTGCCCGAGGTCACGTGGCCCGACTTTACGCCGAAGGCAACCGGAATCCCCAGGTCGCCCACGATGCGGGTGACGACATCCTGCAGAGTGTAGCCCTGATTTGCGGTCTGCACGCAGTCGAGCATTTCTCCAAAGACGATGCCGCGCACGGCATCGAGATGCCCGGCCAGCTTCAGTTGCATCAGCATGCGATCGATCTGATAGGGCTTGGCGGCGAGATCTTCGAGGAACAAAATCGTGCCGGCCGTCTTGATTTCGTAGGGAGTGCCCAAGGACGCGACCAGTAGCGAAAGGCATCCACCGTATAAAACACCTTCGGCTTCGCCTTCGACCAACCCGCTGATTCCCGCGCCCGCAGGCACATCCCACGGAGTGGTGCCCGAGACGGCCGCCTGCCATGATGCCAGGTCGACTCCGTTTTCATGCGACCAGTCTTTGGCGGCCATCGGGCCGTGAAAAGTGACGAGACCTGCAGCGTCGTGAAAATAAGTCAGCAGCGTCGTGAGGTCGCTGTAACCGACGAAGATTTTGGGATGCGCCCTGATTTTTTCCAGATCGAGCGCGCGCAACAGATAGTTGGCACCGTAACCGCCGCGCGCGCACACGATTGCCCGAACATCGTCGCGCACGAACATCTCCTCCAACTCGCGCGCTCGGCGTTCGACGGAGCCGGCAAAATAAAGATCCTTCTCTAGAATGGAGTCGAAATGAAACGGGCGGTACCCGGCTCGCCGCAGAGCATCGCAGCCCACTTCCAGCTCAGCCGGTCTAACATTGCTGGCCGGCGCGACGATGCCCACGGTATCGCCGGGGCGAAGGGCGGGCGGTTTGACGGGCTGTAGGCCGGATGCGGACATTAGGTTCCAAAGCTTCTGCGCCAATCGAAACCGCGCCAATCCAGGTTGCGCCAATCCAAATTGCGCCAACTAAGCAGCCCAGGCAGCGTTCAAATCAGAAAGAATTCTCCCCGGCACAACAGACGCGCCGGACCGCGCAGGAAGACGTTGCTGCCCACAGTGCGCACGGTCTGCGCTCCGCCGGGCGCGCGGACCTTGACCGGCGAAATCGCCCGGCCCACGGCGATTGCGGCCACTGCCGAGGCGCATGAGCCGGTGCCAGAGGATTGCGTTTCCCCGACGCCACGCTCAAAAAAGCGCGCTCTTACATCGTATTTACTGTCGATCGCGACCAATTCAACATTCACTCCCTGTTGAAAATGCGCATTGCGCTGAATCTCCGCCGCTTGGGTCTGCCAATTTGTGGCGAACTCAGGAACGAAGACCACGAAATGCGGGTTGCCCACCGATACGGGAATGCCGCGCACTTCTCTAGGAACTTCC
This sequence comes from Candidatus Sulfotelmatobacter sp., assembly GCA_052148475.1. Lineage (GTDB taxonomy): Bacteria > Acidobacteriota > Terriglobia > Terriglobales > Acidobacteriaceae > Sulfotelmatobacter. Next base: position 52,501 of record JBKQID010000059.1, read on the forward strand.
CCGGCGCCCATCTTTCCCGCGCCAATCTTTCCCGGGCCAATCTTCAGCGCGAGTTCTTTCTCGACGACGGCCTGACCCATCTCGATTTCAAATTCATAGTCGGAGTCGCGACGTGATGTCAGCTGGCAGATTTTCACGCCGGCCCCAGTTAGAACTGAAATCCGTTCCTTGCCCAACTGGGAGCAGACATAAGCGGCGACGCAGCGCGTGCCATTGCCGGAAATCTCAGCCGAAGAGCCGTCGGCATTGATCAAACGGATTTCCACGTCGGCGGTGAAGTGAGGCAGCATCCACTCCACGCCGTCGGCGCCCACGCCGTTGTGGCGATCACAGATGAGGGCGGTGAAGGCCTCAATATTGGGCGGAGCGAGCGCGCCGTCGATCAGCAGAAAATCGTTGCCGCAGGCGCTGGCCTTCACGAAGGGGATGGTGCGAACGCTGGAGTTCACTCTGCGTCCACCGGGCCGAGACAGGCTGTGCCGAGCAGCACCTTCGACGCCCTTAACTGCAGCAGCAGCTCCTTTTGCTCGCGGTTGCAGCCTTCGACGTCGAACCGCAGGCGGATGTGCTGGCCGGTGTTGCCGGTGAGAATGTTTTGCATCATCCGGTGATGGCTTTCCAGAATGCGGTTGACCTCGTTGCTCATTTCTTCGACGCTGACACCGGTGACTTCGTAGCCAAAGATCAGCAGCTTCAGATTGAAGGTTTGTTCCGCGTGGCCGAGAAAAAGGAGCGCCAGCAGGATCAGTCCAGCGGCGAAGATGGCCGTAAGGTAGAGGCCGCCGCCCGCGGCCATTCCAACAGAGGCGACCACGAACAGCGTGGCTGCCGTAGTCAGTCCAGTGGTGAGCCCGCGCATATGCAGAATTGAGCCCGCACCGATGAAACCGATGCCGGGAATGATTTGCGCGGCAATTCTGGCGGAGTCGGAAGGCACGCCCGCCAGCCTCTCGGAAAGAAGGGTGAACATGGCGGCGCCGAAGCAGATAAACATATTGGTGCGCAGGCCGGCGGCGCGGTGCTTGAGCTCGCGCTCCATGCCGATGAGACCACCGAGAATGGCCGCCAGCACCAGGCGCGTGAGCGAACTGCCAACAGCTCCGCTCGCCATCTCTGAGTGCAGCAAATCGATGAAGTGTTGCCAGTTCATGTTTTGCCAGGTCTTATTCGGCCAAGCTTTGAGGCTGCAGGCCTGCTCGAAGCAGGCTTCCGATGGCCGGATTCTATCACCGGACTTGTTCGCCCCGGCGTTACCTGCGTGATTACCGTGCGCGCCGATTAGCGCGCGCGATAGAGGACCGCCCGCGCCTGCCCAGTGACGTGAATTTCTACCAGTGCCGGCAGATGCCGCGCCTGGACGGCTTGCCAAACGCTGTCGCCTTCGAAGGCCATCACGTAGTCGGCATAGTGCGCGGGATCGGCCAGGGCCCGTTCCCACAGACCTTCGGGATCGGCGGGCTGTCTCCAGGTGCGGTGATTGCCTTCGTTGATGACGCGCTGAAGCGGAATCCCGGCCTGCTGCAGGGCGCCGACATGGTCTCCCACATACATGAGCAGAGTGGAATCCGGCGGAAGCTTTTCGAGCCAGAGCGCGACTTGGGACTCGAGTTGGTTGCGAGTGCCCATGTTGACCTGAGCTTCTTTGAGCGACACCGGTCCGGCGCGCCAGACTGAGGTGTAACTCGCGATCACCACCGCGAATATCGCCGCGATGCAAACCAGCCGGAACCGGGGCTTCCAGTTTTCCGCACGCACCGCTCGATGCACCAGGATTGCGAGCCCGACCGCGAAGGCCGGCAGCAGCTGCAATCCGTACCGCACGTTGTAGTGGGAGAACGGCCACCACGTGGGAATGAAGATAGGAACCCCGCCGTAGGCCACCGAGAGCGCGTAAAACGGCACGGGAACGAGCAGGAAGAGCAGCGGCCATGCTTTGGGAGTGGATGGCGAAGCGTCACTGTTTCCGCTGCGATAAGCGAAGGGGGCAACCACGATGCTTGCGGCCGCGAATAGAATCCAAGCCCTCTGCAGCCATTCGTTTTCCGCCACGTTGGCTTCGGCCGATTTTAGAAAGTACCTGGCTGCCAGTACCGGATTGCCGCTACCGGGATGGCCCGGATTGGCGCCACTCTGGGTTTTGCGTTCGATGGCCTTCGCGGAGTAGGGTCCGTTGGCGAATTCGAGCGGGTTGCGGTAGACGATTGCGTTGTAGGCCAGCCACCACGAAGGCGCGGCCGCTGTAAGCAAGATGAACTTCGCGACGGCGGTTCGGGTGAAACGAAACGCCGGCGCTATCCGGGCTACCGCCATCCCGGAAAGGACGCTGCCTGTCACGACCGTTGCCGCCATGCCCACGGCTAGGAACCATCCGTCGTAGCGGGTCAGGCAGGCTGCGGCCAGACACAGCCCACACTTGGTCAACGCCTTCGCGTCGCCACGCATGGACTCGGCGAAATAAACCACCGCCCAGGCGAAGAACGCCAGGTACAGCGCCTCGCCCATAGCGGTGGTCTGCATGTAGATCAGATTCGGATTTGCGGCATACACCAATGCGGCGGTCCAAGCGGCAAGGCTTGCGGATCTGTCTGGCTCAGTGCGTCCGGAAATCGGGCCTCGGGAAAGCGCGCCTCGAACCAGCCGGAAGATTCCGATCACGCCGAACACGTATGCCGCCATGGAGGGAATCGAACCGCCCACACCTCTCCGCCACATTTCGTTGGAGAACAGGAAAGGAACCATCAGCAGATGCGGCAGGGGCAGCCACACGGTTCCGAGTTGCAGCAGGCCGGGAGTTTTCGAATCGAAGACGCGGCGCGCGATGTTGATGTGGGCGACCGCGTCGCCGTAGAGCAGAACATCGCCGCGCTGAAAATAAAATAGAAAAGAAAAAACGGAGACGCAAGTCGCCAGCCAGGCCAGCAGCCTGACCTCGGAGTCCCAGGGGGAACTGGGGATCGCGTTTCTTATTTTCCGGGGCATCGGGGGCTGGATAAAGAGTGTTTCACAATCGAGGCATCCCGCAAGTAGCGAGTTACCTCAGCGGCTAAAGGCGTCATCGATTGACAGCTGACGGCGCGGCTTAAAGCCGCGCCCTCTCAAACCCCGACCGACCAGACCTCGTCTGCAGTCCGCGCAGCGCGTTCAAATTACTCGAGGTGAGTCAGTTCGCGAAAGACCTGAAATCGTGCATCGATCTCTTCCCGGGTCAACGACTGCAGGCGCTCGGTGCCAAACCGTTCGACCGCGAACGATCCCATGACGCCCCCGTAGAACAGCGCGCGCTTCAGAACGTCACGACTCAATTCCTTTTGCGACGCCAGGTAACCCATGAATCCGCCCGCAAAGGAATCCCCCGCGCCGGTCGGGTCTTTCACCTCTTCGATGGGCAGCGTGGGGGCGCGAAAGGGATGATGACCGATGCCAAACGCTCCCTCGCGAAAGAAGATTGTCGCACCGTATTCACCGTGCTTAATGACCAGCGCTTGCGGACCCATGGCCAGCACCTTGTTGGCGGCCCGGGGAAGGTTGGTTTCGCCGGCGAGCATTTTCGTTTCGGTGTCGTTGATCAGAAGAACGTCGACAAGTTTCAGGGTTTCGCGGAGTTCTACGAGGGCGCCTTTGATCCAGTAATTCATGGTGTCGCAGCCGGTCAGGCGTACGCCGCTCATCTTGCGCCGCACATCGGCCTGCAAGGTCGGCTGAATATTCGCCAGAAAAAGAAACTCGGTGTCTTCGTACTCTTTCGGAATCCGCGGCTGAAAACCCTCGAAAACGTTGAGGTCGGTAAAATCCGTTTTGGCTTCGTTGAGGTTTTCGCCGTAGGTTCCTCCCCAGCGGAACGTCTTGCCTTTGGCGTGCTCGATTCCTCGAATGTCGACTCCACGCTTCAGAAAAACCTTTTCCTGCTCGGCGCCAAAGTCTTCGCCGACCACGGCCACGACGCGGACCTGCGTGAAATAGCTCGCGGCCAGCGAGAAATAGGTTGCCGCTCCAGCCAAAACGTTTTTCACGCTGCCCGAAGGCGAAGTGACATCGTCGAATGCAACCGAACCGACTACGAGAATGCTCATGCGGCGAATGGCTCCTTGGAGATGGGTGCGATCAGCAATCAGTGATCAGTGGCCACTGTTCTTAAGATATTTGCCCAGAATCAGCTTCAACTTCTTTTTCGTCGCGGGGGGAATCTTTTTGGGATCCGTCAGAATGGCGTGGGCCAGCGCGAAGGCGCATTTACACGACCGACCGCGCGGCATTGCAGCCACCGTCTCGCGGACAACCTTGGTCGCGTTGTCGGCGTTCTTGAGCAGCACTGCGACGATCTGATCGACCGTTACCGAGTCGTGATGCGGATGCCAGCAGTCGTAGTCGGTGACCATTGCGACGGTGATGTAGCAGAGCTCCGCCTCGCGGGCCAGCTTGGCTTCCTGCAGGTTGGTCATGCCAATCACATCCATGCCCAGGCCGCGATAGACGTTCGACTCCGCCCTGGTGGAAAACTGCGGTCCTTCCATGCACAAGTACGTCCCGCCGTGCTTGCCGACGACGCCGACTTTTTGGCAGGCGGACTCGACTACGCCTGCCAGCTCCGCGCAAACCGGATCGGCAAAAGCGATGTGCGCCACCACGCCGCCGCCGAAAAAAGTATCCACGCGATGGCGGGTGCGATCGAAAAACTGGTCGGGGATGACGAAGTCCAGGGGTTTATGTTCTTCCTTCAGCGATCCGACGGCGGAGATCGACACAATGCGCTCAACGCCCAGTTGCTTGAAGCCGTGAATATTGGCGCGGAAATTGAGTTCGCTGGGCAGGAGGCGATGGCCGCGTCCATGACGCGCCAGAAATGCGACTTTGCGTCCCTCGATGGTGCCGCACACGTAGGCGTCGGAAGGCGCGCCGAAGGGCGTCTTCAGGCGCAGTTCCTTCACTCTGCCAAGGCCGGGCATGGAGTACAAACCGCTGCCGCCGATCACTCCGATTTCCGCCTGTGCCAATCGTCCTCCGAAACGCTTATGCACGCGCAAGTCAAACTGGTGATTATACAGGACGAGAATCTGGCGGCTGCGCGCCGACCGCGAGGTGGCAAATCTTTACCACTAAGGACACGAAGTATCACGAAGGAAGAAAAGTCAAAGACGAAATCCATCTTTCTGGACAACGCTGCGATGGCGCTACAATTTGGATTATGAGCTTCTGTACCGCGGTCTGCGCGTTGTTCCTGCTGTGCGGTTGGAGCGACGCGCCATACAAACCAACGGGCAAATCAGCGACCCAGCCCGAGCCGAGGTCGGTGACGGTCCCCGCGGCCATCGATCACAACCGCATCGTCATCAATGCGGACGTCCCGCTTCCTAACGGATCAACCGAGCGGGTTCATGCCTGGGTGGATAACGGCAATCCTGATCTGTACATCTCTCGGCGGTTGGCAACGCTGCTGGGGCTGGCGGTTTCCTGCAATGAAAATGACCAGGAGTGCACTTCTCCTCCGCCACCGGAAATCCTCGTCGGAGGGATGAAAATTCCACTGGCCGGCCTAAAGGAAGCGAAGATTCCGCTGAAGCCGGTGAACGCGGCCTCGGTGTTGGCCGCGGGTATGGGGGTTGAGATCACGTTGCCGTCGAGCATTCTGCGGCACTATGACGTGCTCATCGACTTTCCCGAGCGCAGGGTCTCGATCGGCGCGCCGGGTACGATTCCTTTCCGTGGGCCCAGCGGCAAGGTTCAGGTCAATGCGGAGAATGGACTGATCCAGATTCCCAGCCAGATCGAGAAGAAGAAATGCAATCTCGCGCTCGACCTCGGCTCCTCGATCAGTTTTCTTTCCGAAGACGTGTTCGACAAGCTCGCGGCAGCTCATCCTGATTGGCCGCACATGACCGGTGCCGTAGGCTCGGCCAACCTGTGGGGCCTGGACGATGAAGCGAAGTGGACGGTAATGCGTCTGGATCGCCTGCAGTACGGGCCGCTTTTTCTGGCCAACGTGCCTGCGGTCGAGTTCCCGAAAGACCGGATGGAGTTTTTTCAAAAACGCGCCGGTGTGCCGACGGCTGGCGTTCTCGGGTCCGACGCGCTGCTCAACTATCGCGTCGGCCTCGACTATGCGCACTCGACCGTCTACTTCGAGTTTGGCCGCAACTTCAACTTCCCGGACTTCGACGTCATCGGGCTCACCCTGCGTCCCGAAGACGACGGCCGTTTCACGATCCTCGGCGTTGCGGACCTCGAGGGCAAGCCATCTCTGCCCGAGGGGCCGGACGGGGTGCAGCCGGGCGATCATCTGGTCGCGGTGAATGGCATTCCCGTGGGCGGGTCGACCATGGGACAGGTGTGGGCGATGCTCGGAGGAACGCAGGGGCAGGAACGCAAATTAACCGTTGAGCGCGCGGGCAGGCAATTCACGGTCGCGGCGAAGGTTCAACACTTCCTGGGAGAACTTCCGGACGAGGCAGAGCGCAAGAAAAAGAAATAGCGACGGCTCACTTCGGCGCCGGGGGCGCTGGGAGTACTTCTTTTTCAACCGTTGCCGTGGTGGCCGCATCCAGGCTCTCGCTGACCAGCACCGTGTCACCTTCCTCATCGATCACAACCGGGCCATCGTCCGTAGTCCAGACGTGGCGGCCCTTTAAGTGGTCCACCTTGGCTTCCGCATTGGACGCAACGGCTGGCTCGAGCGCTGGATTTGCTTCTTCCGCTTTCTTGTAGCGCTGCTGTAGAGACTGCGCGTAGATCGCGGCGAACTCGGCGGCTGTCTCGGCGCTCGACCAACGCGAGACATAAAGCAAACCGAGAGGCGCAGTCACCACAACATCAGATTTCGGATCCGGCTTGGGATTCGCGGCGTAGTAATATCCGCCGCGCCATGCGGGATACAGCTGCTTTGATCGCGGCTTGCCGGCATATTGCTCGATGAGGACCGCGACATCGAACTCGCCCATAGCGCCGACATCGAACTTCTGATAATCCTTGAAATCGTGCTTGAAATCGGGGACGGGCATGGGCTCGAGCTTTTCCTCCGACAAATAAGTTTCCGGCTCCATGATCTGACGCGTGGTATGCGGGGGATTTTTGAGCACGCCGGCGAACGCCTTCTCTTTGCCGCCTTTCTTCATTACTTGGATGACGAAATCCATGCCATAGCTGTAGGGGAAGGTGAGCGACTCTTTCAGGAAAATTGGCGCCTCGTTAAAAACCTTGGTGCCGGACGTTCCCGTCAGGGTCTCCTCTTCCATTTCGCCCACCAGTGCCGGCGAACTGGCAATGGATTGGCCGGTGGGGGCAATGGCGTATTGAAACATGATGGCCTGGGCCTGGCCTTCGATGACGGCTTCGCGGGCGTTGTCGGTCTCGTCGTTTTCAATGTCGGTGGGGGTTGGATCCTTTTTTATTTCGGCGAGATCCTTCTCGCCTTTCTTCATCCACTTCTCCAGGCCCACTGACTGGTCCTGGAGTGCGTGGGTCAACTCGTGCGCCATGACGGGTTCCTGCTCTTCCATGGGGACCCAGTCGAGCAGGTTGACAGTTTTTGTCTTTGGATCGTAGTAACCGGCCACTTCTTCGCGCAGCAGCGCGACCAGAAAAGTTTCCAGGTTGAAGTCGGGGGGAAGCAGCCCGAATTTTTTCAGAACGAGTTCGGAGCGGCGCAGGCGCTTGGTGTCTTCGTCGTCCATGTGCTTGGTGAGAAAGGAGACGACCTCGTCGCGGCTGGTCAGTTTGCGCTTTACATTTTTTCTGATGGGCAGGCCGGTCTGCTTGCTGTCAAAGTCCAGAATCTCGTCGACCGAGTGAAACAGTTCTTGGGCTTGGCGTGGGGTGATCTTAACTTCGGGCTTCGGCGGTTCTTCTTTCGGAGCAGAAGGCTGGGATGGTTCCTGCGTAGCGGCCGGTGCGGTGGGCTGAGCGGGTTGAGCGGACTGGCCATTTTGGCCATTCTGATCGGGGGGCTGGCCCGCCGGCTGTGCGTCTTGCGCGTTCGCCCGCGCCAGCGCCCACATGGCCGCCGCCAGTCCAACCAGTCCAACCGCAAAAAGCAGCCGAAGAATCCCTGAGGAACGCCTTTGGGCCTTATTCATTGAGATTGAGTTTATACGTTTCCGTATACTTTTCCCTCATGACAGCTGCTAAGCCGGTGAATCTCTGGACCTCAAACGAGCACGCCCGCGACTACCTGGAGCGCGCTGACTCTATATCGCATCGCAGCGAGGGGGAGGCGGCGCTGCTGGAATTCATCCCGCCGACCACGCGCCGAATCCTCGATCTGGGCACTGGCGACGGACGCCTGCTCAGCCTGGTTCGCCAGGAATTGGCCCGGCGCGGGCAGCCTGCGACCGAAGCAGCGGCCGTCGATTTCTCGCCGACCATGCTAGAGGCTGTTCGCAAGCGTTTCGCCGGGGAGTCTTCGGTGCGCGTCATCACTCACAATATGGACGAACCTCTGCCTGCTCTGGGAAAGTTCGATGCCGTGATCTCCAGCTTCGCGATTCATCATCTCGTGCATGAACGCAAGCAGGCGCTCTACGCGGAGATTTATGGCCTGCTGAATCCGGGCGGCGTTTTCTGCAATCTGGAGCACGTCGCCTCGCCGACTCCGCGGCTGCACCAGGAATTCCTGGAGCGCATCGGATTCACGGTAGAGACGGAAGATCCGTCAAACAAGCTGCTGGATATCGAAGCCCAGCTGGGATGGTTGCGTGAGATTGGATTTGTGGATGTGGACTGCGCCTGGAAGTGGCGGGAGTTGGCGCTGCTGGCGGGACGGAGGACGTAGGGATCCTTCGACTGCGTGTGCCGGTTCGCGTTTCGCGCACCGGCACGCTCCGCCCAGGACAACATAACTATGATTGGCTGACTTGTTTGGCCACCCAATCGCCGGCTTCGCGCGTCCCCAGCGGTCCGCCGATATCTGACGTGGTTTTCTTTTCCCGAACAGCATTGAGCACGGCGGCTTCAATCTTCGCCGATTCCTTCGCCATCCCGAGATGAGCGAGCATCATCGCTGCCGTCAGAATCGCGCCGAAGGGGTTGGCCATGTTCTTGTTGGCGATCGGCGGGGCGGAACCGTGGACGGGTTCGAACATCGAAGTCTTTCCCGGATGGATATTGCCGCTGGCGGCCATGCCCAGGCCGCCCTGCAGGCCGGCGGCGAGGTCGGTGATGATGTCGCCGAACATGTTGTTGGTCACGATGACGTCGAACTGGCGCGGATCGCGGACCATGTGCATGCAGAGCGCGTCAACGTACATGTGTTGCCCGGAGATTTGCGGATACTCGCCGCTGACTTCTTTGAATACGCGCTGCCACAGGCTTCCGGCGTGGGTCATGGCGTTGGATTTGTCGCACATCAGGACTTTGCTGCGGGGCGAGCCGTCGAGTTTGGTGTGGCGCTCGCAATATTGGAAGGCGTAGCGGATGATGCGCTCAACGCCCTTGCGCGTGTTGATGTCTTCCTGCGTGGCAATCTCGTCGGGCGTGCCCTGTTTGAAAATTCCGCCCGCGTCGGTGTAGACGCCCTCGGTATTTTCGCGGACGACGACGAAGTCTATGTCGTTCGGCTCGATTCCCTTCAGCGGACACAGCGTGGCATCGAGCAGGCGAACTGGGCGCAGGTTGGCGTAAAGATCCATTTGGAAGCGCATGCCGAGCAGGATTTCTTTGGCGTGGATGTTGGTTTTGACGCGGGGATCGCCGAAAGCGCCGACCAGGATCGCATCGAAATCGCGGGCTAACATCGTGAAGCCGTCCGGCGGAACCGTGACCCCGTCGCGCAGGTAGCGATCGGCGCCCCAGTCGAACTCGGTCAGTTCAACCTTGGCGCCGGTGGCTTGGATGACCTTTACGGCTTGCGGGATGACTTCCTGGCCGATGCCGTCCCCGGAGATGACGGCGATGCGTTTCTTTCCAAGTTCTTGCGTATCCTTTTTTGAGTCCACGGCAGGAAAGTTAACACAATCGCTATAATCGAACTACCAGTATGGGGAATACTGCACTTCAGAATCGTGGCGGAGGATTAGGCGCGGTGAGCGTGGGCGAGTATCGCGGCTCGACCACGGCAGCGCGGTTCGGCGACCTGCAGGCTGAGTTTGCGGCCTCGCGCGGCGCTTGCGGCGTGTATGACCTGGGATTCCGGGCGAAGATCTCGCTTACCGGCGGCGACCGCGTGCGCTGGCTGAATGGCATGGTTACTAACAATATCCGCGACCTGAGTGCGGGCCAGGGAGTGTATGCGTTTCTGCTGAATCCGCAGGGACACATTCTGGGCGATCTGTATGCGTACAACCGCGGAGAGTCGATTGCGGTCGACACCGACTGCGGGCAGGCGGAAAAGATTCTGGCGACCTTCGACCACTACATCATTATGGATGACGTTGAGGTCGCGAACGTGAGTGAGCAACTGACGGCGGTCGGGATCAGCGGACCGAAGTCGCGCGAGGTATTGTCTGCGGCAGGCTTTCAGACTCCGGAGATGCAAGCTTTGCATATCAATTCCGTGACCTGGCAAGGTACGGAATGCACGCTGGTGCGGGGCGAAGACCCGGAGCGCGTCTCGTATGAGATCTGGATTGCGCCCGACAGCGCGTTGCAGCTTTGGGAGGCTTTGCTGGCCGCTGGCGCTGCGCCCGTTGGTTCCGAGGCGTTGGAGATGCATCGCATCGTTTCCGGCGTCCCGCGCTATGGCGTGGACATCCGCGAGCGCGACCTGCCGCAAGAGACGGAGCAGGCACGCGCATTGAACTTCAACAAGGGATGCTACGTGGGGCAGGAGATTGTGGAGCGCATTCGCTCGCGGGGCACGGTGCATCGCAAGTTCACGGGATTTATTGTGGAAGGTGTGGCCGAGATCGCAGCCGGGGCCAAGATTGTCGCGGGGGAGAAAGAAGTGGGAGAGATTACCAGTGCCGCTGCCCTGCCACTCGCGGGTGGAGGTAAGACTGTCGCGCTCGGATACATTCGGCGCGAGGCCGGGTTGCCGGGGCGTGAGGTTGCGATCGGCGCGGCGAAGGCGACCGTGGTGCAGTTGCCGGTCGCCGATTTGTCGGTCACCGATCGCGCGCTGCTCGAAGAGAGAGCATTGGAACAGCATCCGGCGTGATGAAAATTCGAGCGCGCAATTCGGCGAGGCATCGCGAAGCTCGCCGTGAAGAACGGGCACTCTGTTGAGGAAAGGTTCTATGGCTGAGAAAAGACAGGAACAATCTGGTTTTAAAGTGACCGACCGCAGGCTGTTCACTTCGGAGGGCGAGTTGCGCTCCGAAGCTCCCGAAGAAACGGAGGCGCCGAAGGCGGCTACACCCGCCGTGACCCAAGACGCTCCGGCCCCGGAAAAAACTCCAGCGCCGGTGGCAGTGGACGCCGGCGGAGTAGATACCGGCGCGACGCCGGATCGTGAAATGCCCACGCCACCTAGCGGCGCTGAGCAGGCCGCGCAGGCGGCCGCCTACCGGCAGTCTTCGAAAGATCTCGACGCGCAAGTTGAACTGAGCGGGCATTCCGCCAAGGATTTCGAGATTACATTTGAGCGTTTCATGGCCTCGCTCTATATGACGGCCATGATGCAACTGGGAATGATGCGGCAACAGGGTGAACAGCCGCGCGTCGACTTGATTGGAGCGCGCCAGACCATCGACACGCTGAGCCTGATCGCGGAGAAGACCAAGGGGAATCTCACTGCGGTGGAAGAGGGTTTTCTGCAGAACAGTCTTTATGAACTGCGCATGGCTTATGTAGAAGTAACCAACGCGCTGGCCCGGCCGCCACAACCGGGTCCTGCAACAGGAACCGGAACTCGAGGAAAATGAAAGCGACGTTGACTGTGCTGGGCAGCGGGACGTCGATGGGCGTGCCCACGTTGGGATGCGACTGTGCCGTCTGCCATTCGAGCGATCCGCACGACCGGCGCACGCGGCCATCGATCATGCTGGAGTACGGCGGCAAGGTCGTGCTGATCGATACCACTCCCGATTTTTACGCGCAGGCCGTGCGCGAGAATATTACGCGCGTGGACGCCGTGCTCTACACCCACACCCACGCCGACCATATTCTGGGGATCGACGACTTGCGGCCTCTCAGCTACCGGCACAAACCGGAGAAACTCCCGCTTTACGCGCGGCCCGACGCGGCCGCGTTTCTGCGAAGAATGTTCAGCTACATTTTCGACGGGGACTATAAGTTTGGCGGGCTGCCCCAGCTGGAGTTGCGCCCCATCGATGGTCCGGTGGACGTGTTCGGCGTGCGATTCGAGCCGGTGGTGCTGATTCACGGCGAAACGCAGATTTACGGATACCGGTTCGGCTCGGGAGCGTACCTGACCGACCACAGCGAAATTCCGGAATCGTCACTGCATCAACTGGAAGGGCTGGACATCTTGTTTCTGGATGCGCTGCGGCACAAACCTCATCCGACGCACTCGACGGTGAAGAATTCGCTGGCGATTGTCGACCGGCTCAAACCGAAGCGGGCATTTTTTACGCACATTTGCCATGATCTGGCGCATGAAACAACCAACGCCTCGCTGCCGCGGAACGTGCGGCTGTCGCATGACGGGATGAAGCTGGAGTTTGAAATCAGTGGACAGTGATCAGTGGCCAGTGTTCATTTTCGCGCTGGGCTGGGGTTTGCTGGCCACTAGCCACTGACTACTGTCCTCATGCACGTCTTTCATAAACTCGACGACGTTCCCGGCGACTTCGGGCCCACGCTGGTCAGTGTGGGTAATTTTGATGGAGTGCACCGGGCGCATGCCCATGTGCTGCGGGAAATCGCGTTGCGGGCGCGGACAACCGGGGCCAAGGCTGTGGCCGTAACGTTCGAGCCACACCCCACGCGCATTCTGCGGCCTGAGGCGGGCTTGAAGCTGCTCACGCCCACTCCCGAAAAGTTGCGGTGGCTCGAAGGCACCGGCATCGACGCCGTGCTGCTCCTTCCGTTTGGGCGCGATCTCTCGCTCATGACGCCGCGGCAGTTTGCGGAAGAGATTATGAAACAAAGGCTCCACGCCCGCGAAGTGCATGAAGGATTTAATTTCCGCTTTGGCCATAAGGCGGCGGGCGACATGCCTCTGCTGGCTGAATTTGGGCGCGAGATGGGATTCGAGGTCAAGGTTTATCCCGAGATGACATTGCGCGGCGAGCCGGTTTCGAGCAGCCAGATTCGCCGGTTGCTCGCTGCCGGGCGGGTGAGCCGGGCGCGGCATCTGCTGGCGCGGCCGTTTTGCATTCTGGGAACGCCGGGGCGCGGCCGCGGGTATGGGTCGAAGTACACGGTGCCGACCATTAACCTGGCGCGCTATGAAGAACTCGTGCCAAAGGACGGCGTCTATATCACCTGCACGCGCGTCGGGGCTGAGGGCTTTGAGTCAGTCACGAATGTGGGTAATCGTCCAACTTTTGGGGCGGACTTGTTTGCCATTGAAACGCACTTGTTGAATTTTCATCCCCTTGAATTGAACCCGGAGACGGAGGTGGAGATCTGTTTTCTGGAGCGGCTGCGGGATGAAATCAAATTTCCGTCGGTCGAAGCTCTGCGCGAGCAGATCGCGCGCGACGTAAAGAAGGCGCGGCGTTATTTTCATTTGCTGCAGACGGTCAGCGACACCAGCCGAGGCCGCATGTCGTCGGCCTGACTTTAGTGAGGCAAATAACCGTACTCCATGGGCAGTTTGCCGTCGACATGGACCACGTTGATAGTGTTGTCGATGGAGTGCACTTCGATCAGGCCAACGGCGCCAGGTTCGGCCTGCACCGTTTTTAGCACCTCGGCGTCGGTGTCGACGAACAGGATTGAATCCTTGTGCGCCGTGAGAAAACTCCTCCACTCGGGGTCGGACATCTTGTTCAGCCGCTCCAGAGTTTCGGTCTCGCCGGCGGAGTCCTTGTGGAGCACCAGGACAATGTTCTTGCCGTCGGGCCACTTCTTGATTTCGCCGCGAATAATCTTCGCGAGGTGAGCGGAAGTGACATTTTCAACAGTGTTGTCTTTGTTCACCACCACGGCCGTGTGATGCGCAAAACAAGGCGTAAGGCACGCCGATAGAAATGCGAGAACATAGATCGCGGAGCGGATTCTCATCGCATAAACCTCGAAACTGTCTTTTGGGGGATGGTCTTAGGCTAGCGAAATACCCACAGGCAGGTTGTCAAAAAGATGTAAACGGCCGCACCGAAGTAACGCGGGAGTAACCAGCTTTTTCTACCCGTACACCGCAGAAGAAGCAAGGTTCCGTTCGGCTCCGCTCAGGGCGGGCTCTCCACTCCCTTACTTCGCTGCGCTGTGGTGAGGTTGACATTCCGGGAGATGGCTTATTCGATTGGCTCTACTACCACAGCGTCTTGTCGTGGCGCGGTGCCTTTGCCCGGCAGTTGCACGATCACGATCGCCGACAGCACCAGAACGATTCCCAACGTTTGAACGGGGCGCAGGCCTTCGCCCAAGAATATGGCGGCCAGCAGGATGGAGAATACCGGCTCGAGGCAACTCGCGATAATGGCGCGCGTCGGCTCCAGATGCTGCAAGCCGAGGAAGTAGAGCGAGAACGGCCCTAGAACTGAAATCATCGAAAAGAAGAACAGAAATCCCCATTGCGCGGGCGCATAGTGCTCGGCCACAACCTTCCATGGAGGATTCACGAACTGCCAGAAGACCGCGGCCGAAGTCAGCGTCCAGACCAGAACGCGCCAGCGGTCGTAGCGGGCCAGGATGCGGTGTCCGCCGACGTTGTAAAACGCGAACGAAAACGAAGCCAGCAGGGCCGCGAATAAACCGTAGGAGTCAAGATGCAGAGCCGACGCCGATTTTCCACCGGACTTCGCACCGACGATGCCGATAGTCAGAGCGATGCCGGAGATGGCAACCGCGACGGCGGCGACTTTCTGCAACGAAAGTTTCTGCTGGCCGCGGGCGACCACGAACAACAGCACCCAGACCGGCGCCGTGTATTGCACGATGATGGCAATGGCGACACTCGTCTTCTGAATGGCGACGTAATAGAAATAGTTCGAAGCAGCTACTCCGAGCATGCCGAGCACGAGGCATTGGATGAGATCGGGCATGGGAAGCTGAATGCGCCGCCAGCCGCGCCGGCCCACCAGCAGCGGGAGCAACACCAGCAGCGAAAATGTCGTCCGGGTTTGCGACAGGATGAGTGGGTCGATGGGATGCAGGGCCTGGCCGGTCAGTGGGAGTCGTCCAGTGAAAACGGCGCGGCCGAGCGCGGCGCAGACTCCCCAGAAAAACGCGGCGGACGCGATAAAGAAATATCCGCGCAGGGGGTGAGGCAGGTCTTGAGTGGGATGGCCGGAGTTCAGGGTTCAGTCACCGAATCCGATGATGGGGCTGAATCGAGCAACCGGTCAAGACGCACCGGATCAAAGCCGACAATCACTTCCTGCAGTTCGCCGGAAAAAATCACCAGAGTTGGAGTTTCGGTGCTGCCGTGCTGCTCCATCATGGCCCGGCGAGCCTCGATGTCGGTGCTGATGTCGCGCTGCTCGAATGCGATCTGCTTGGTCTCGAGAAACAGTTTCATCAGTTCGCAGGAGAAGCAGCCGGGTTGGGTGAAAAATACGACGCGGGTGAGCGGCATCTATTCCGCCAGTTCGATCTTGAAGCTAATTTTAGCGGTCTTTTCCAGCATGGCGGAAACTGAACAGTACTTCTCTTTCGAGAGCCGAACCGCGTCTTCCGCCGCTTTGCGAGAAACTTTACCACCGATGCGATAGACAAGATTAATTTCTGTATACACGGCCGGATAGCCCGCCGCGCGCTCGCCACTGGCGCTTACTTCGAGGCTGGTAAACGGCTCGCGCTTCTTGCGAAGAATTCCGACCACGTCGGAAGCCGTGCATCCGCACAGCGCGATCAGCACCAGTTCCATGGGCGTGCTGGCAGTTTTCTCGGCCGCAGTATCCATCACAATGGCGTGGCGCGAGCTGGCCTCGCCGATGTAGCGCTCGTTATCGGTCCAGATTGTTTTGGCGGTGATCACGATACCCTCTTTTGAGGAATTGTTGATTGCTGATTGTTGATTGCTGATTGAACCCTCTTCTTCGCTGTGGTTCGCGAGGCATTGAAAATCGCAACTAATTGGTTCGCTTCCGATTTCAGGTCCTTCAGCTTGGACTCTGAAACCAGACCCGCGTCCACCAGCAACTCCAGCCAGAATGCGGATTCGTCGGCCTCCTCGATCACGATCGCAAGTTTCGCAAGAAACTCTGGCCGCGAACGTGCCCTGCAGACCGCCCTGTAGTTTGCTGCCACTGACATCCCTGAACGCAACAGCTGGTGAGAAATGATTTTCCCTTCCGGACCCGGTGGCAGAGAGCGAATCACCCGGATGAGGCGCAAAGCAAACTGCTTTGTGCGATTCTTGAGAACTTCGGCCTGGTTTTCCATCGAGGCCCTCCAATCAGCAATCAGAAATCAACAATCAACAATATTGCCGCCTTTTGTCTGTGACAGATGTCACAACCTCCCTACCTCCGGTTGTCGGTGCTGGGCTCGGGGTGAATCAGAACGCGGAACAACTCGGGCGCGTCCTGCTTGAAGCGGATTTCCAGCTCGGTTTGGATGTCGTGCACGCGGGCCAGGGAAAGATCGTCCGGCAGGGTGCAATGACAAGAGATATACATGCGGCCGCGAACCCGCTTAATGACGAAGTCGTGCACGTCGAGCACTTCGGGAAAGTGCGAGGCCACGGCCTTGAGACGAAGCTCGAGTTCGGCGTCGCTGAGTACTTCTTCGGGCCGTTCGATGGTTGCCGGCTCGCTTTCGATGTGGGTGAGGATGTCGGCAATTTCCGGGACGTCGCGGCGCATGTCGGCTTCGAGTTCGGTGACCTGATCGTGCGCGTCTTTGAGGGTCATGTGTTCCTCGAGTTCGATGTGCTGCTCAACATGGAGGCGGCCGGCAAAATCCTGCACGCTGATGTCGTGCACGTTGAGGTTATTGTTGGTGGCGACGGCCCGGATGCGATCGAAAATATTCTCCGAACGTTGCGCGCGCGGAACCGGCTGCACGGTTACATCCGAGTCGGGCAGCACTTTGTGAACTGCCTCAGTGACGGACGCGGTCAACTGGCCGGAGCGCTGAAAGGTGACGGTGCGCGCGAGTCCCACGGCGAGATCGGCGAAATAGCGGTTGCCGGCGCGACGAATACGGATACGGTCGACTTCGAGGACGCCGTCGACGCGCAGGACGGCGTCGTAGATCTGGGATCGGACTCCCGGCGGGGCGGCGTCGAGCAGGGCATCGACGGTGCGGCGGGCCAGGCGCCAACTCACGGAAACCACCACGCCGGCCACGAAGAGAGCGGCGATGGGATCGGAATCGCGCAGCCATTCGATGCGATAGGTGCGGCCGATGAGAACCAGCACCAGCCCGAGCACGACCACACCGGCGGACCAGATGTCAGTGGAAAAATGGAGCGCATCCGCTTCCAGAGCCTGGCTATCGTATTTGGTGGCGATGCGGCCAAGGACGCGCGAGCGCCACCAGTCCAGTCCCATTGAGAACAACATCACCGCAAAAGCCGCAATGGACGGCTCGATGTCGATGTGGTGAAAGAACAGACGCGACACGGCTTCGTAGATGATCCAGGCGCAGGTCACCAGGAGCAGGCCGGTTTCGACGAAAGCAGAAAAATTTTCGACTTTGCCATGACCGTATTGATGCTCGGCGTCGGCGGGCTTGTCGGAAACTCCGACCGAGAAAAAAGTGAGAAGAGATGCGATCAGGTCGAGTCCGGAGTGCGCGGCTTCCGAGAGAATACCAAGACTACCGGTGCTGACTCCGACAACAATCTTGAGGCTGGTGATGACCACCGCGGCCAGAACGGAGTTTCCCGCGGCCGAGCGCTTTTCTGAGCGCATTAAGTCGGACGAAGAAAACGCGGAGCTTCCGGACATGCAGGAATTATCGCCTCTGCGAGTGGAAAGCGCCAAGCAAATCGCGGCTGAGAAAGAGCAGTTCCCTCCACTCCGCCGTCGCTAGCTCTCCGGCTCCGGTCGGGATGACAAGACTTGAAGGGGCCGGCAGGCGAGGAAAGACGGCGATTGTGCTACGATTTAGTGCTTGGCATTTTCATCTTTCTGATGCACCAATCCTGGAGGAAATATCTTATGCGTAAGAGTTGGCTGATGTGTGCTTTGCTGGGAACTCTGGCCTGGGGACAAGCCGCCCCAACCGCCCCTCCCCCGGCCGCAGCGGGCAGAATTCCGGCCAGTGCGATGGCAGATCCGAAGGCGGCGGCACCGGATACGGCCGCTTCGGTCCCGGATGATGCGGCGGTGATCACGGTAATCGGCGTGTGTCCGGAGCAGACCGCCAATGGGAATGCGACCCAAGCCCAGAGCGTTCCGGCGATCGACTGCAAGACAGTCATCACCAAGGCACAGTTTGAAACGTTGGCCAACAATCTAGCCCCGAACATAACTCCGCAGCAGAAAAAGCAGTTGGCCGGCTACCTGCCGCGCTGGATCGCGATGTCGGATCAGGGCACGAGGAAAGGATTGGACAAGACTCCGCAGTTTGAAGATAAAGTCAAGATCGCCAGGATGCAGATTCTGACCCAGATGGTACAGCAAGACATTTCGAAGGAAGCGGCGGACATTCCGCAGGAGGAGATCGAGAAGTACTACAAAGAACATGCCGATACCTACGAGCAGTTCAATGTGGACCGGA
The DNA here is from genome assembly GCA_052148475.1 of Candidatus Sulfotelmatobacter sp. GTDB lineage: Bacteria > Acidobacteriota > Terriglobia > Terriglobales > Acidobacteriaceae > Sulfotelmatobacter. The sequence continues at coordinate 71,167 of JBKQID010000059.1, forward strand.
TGTTTGTGCCACGCACCAAGCAACCGCCGGCCGAGACCAAGGAAGAGAAAGCGGAAGACAAGAATCTGAACGAAGAAGCGAAGAAGGCCAAAGAAGCCGAGGACAAGGCGAAGGCCGACAAAGCCGAACAGGGGATGACCAAGCTCGCGGAGAGCCTGCGCGCGCGGGCCGCGGCCGGTGAGGACTTCGTGAAGTTGCAGAAGGAGGCCTTTGAGGCCGCCGGCATGAAGATTGAGTCTCCCACCGTGAATTTGCCGACGGTACGCCGCGGTGGCTTGAGCGCTGGACATGTCGCGGTGTTTGACTTGAAGCCGGGCGAGGTTTCGCAAGTGATCAATGACGCGGGCGGACACTATATCTACAAGCTAAACAGCAAGACCGAGATCCCGCTCGATCAGGCCGAGAAAGAGATTCGGGGCAAGTTGCAAAACGATCGGACGCGCGAACTGACGGATAAGATGAATAGTTCGTTCAAGGTGGAAACCAACGACGCCTACTTCGGTCCGGGCGGGGTTGGGCCGGCGGGACCGCCGCGAGGTCCACGTCCGATGCCGATGCCCGGCCGGCCGCCTGGCGGCCAGGGTCAGCCGCAAATGCCGCCTCCGGCGAAACCTTCGGCGCCACAACCGAACTGATGGCTAAACCTGTCGTGGTCGTAACCGGTGTGTCGGGCAACCTGGGTTCCAGGCTTCTGCCGCTGCTGGGGAGTTATTCGGTGCTTGGGGTGGACCTGCATCCGCCCCAAACCGACTCCGAGTTGCAGTTTGAGAGCATGGACCTGGGCTTGGAATCGTCTACCCGGGCTCTATACGAATTGCTGCGCGACACGCACGCGTACGCAGTAGTTCATCTCGCGTTCGTGATCGACCCGGTGCGTGCGGGTGTGGTCGACGTCGAGCGCATGTGGCAGATTAATGTGGCGGGAACGGCTCGCGTGATGGAAGCGATCACCGAGGCCAATCGCACGACTGACGACGGCGTGAAGCAGTTCATTTTTCCCAGCAGTGTATCCGCATACGGGTCGAACCTGCCCGCGCCGGCAACCGAAGAATCGCCGCTGGCCGCGCACACCCTGCCCTATGCGCTCCACAAGAAACAGTCCGACGAGGTGGTGCAAACGCGCTCGCATGCGCTCCGTGGATGCAGCGTGTATATTTTGCGGCCGCACATTTTTGCCGGCACCAGCGTCGAGAATTACCTGATGGGAGCGTTCCGCGGCACGCCCAACGGCAAGGGCGCGCGCGCGGAGAAAATGCGCAGCGAGGGCAAGCGGCTCCCGTGCCTGCTGCCGCGCGGCCAGCAGTACCTCGAACATAAGATTCAGTTCGTCCACGTCGATGACATGGCACGGTTGGTCCGGCATATCCTGCAGCGCGAGCCGGAGACGCAGCGACTGACCGTGCTGAATGTCGCTGGCCGGGGCGAGCCTCTGAGCTTCGGCCGCTGCATCGAAATGGCCCAGGCAAAACTGGTGCGCGTCCCCGGAAAATGGGCCATGAGGCAAGTGCTGGCGTTCCTCTGGTGGCAGAAGATTTCCGCCATCCCGCCCGACGCACTTCCCTACATGACTGGGGAGTACATCATGAATACCGACCGCCTGCGCCGGTTCCTGGGCCCAGAGTACGAGCACGTGATGCGTTACACCATTGCTGACGCGTTCGCCGATTCCTTTCGGCGTGCTGGCGCCACGACCTGAACTCGGCGCTCGTACCGTTGATCATCAACAGATCATCAACATTGTGTTTTTCTCCCGCAAGAATTTGCCGCCGAAGAGGGAATAAACTAGCGTGGAACTGGTTTACCTATGAAGGCGCCGGAAAATCACGTGTCTGCCGCGACATTTGAAGAACTGGCCATGCCTTTGTTCGACCAGCTCTACAACTTCGCGCGCTGGCTGACACAGGACACGGCCGAGGCTGAAGATCTGGTGCAGGAGACCTACACCAAGGCTCTGCGCGGATTTGCGTCGTTTCAAGCGGGCACGAATTTCCGGGCGTGGATGTATCGCATCCTGCGGAACTCGTTCTTGAGTTCACGGACGGGACTCAAGACCATGGTGGCGATCGATGGAGAAGGTGAGGAGAATCTGCTGCCCGCCGAGAGTACGACGCCGGAGAGCATCCTGATCGAGCAGGCGGACCGCGCGATGGTGCAGCGGGCGCTGGCGGAATTGCCGGTGCCGTCGCGCGAGATTTTGCTGCTGTGCGAGGTCGAGGAGATGTCGTACCAGGAGATTGCGGAAGCGCTTGCCATTCCGATGGGTACCGTGATGTCGCGCTTGTATCGGGCGCGGAAGGCGCTGCGCGACTTGCTGCGGAAGCAGAGCGATGGAGGTCGAGATGGGGTGTGAGCAATGGCGCGGCAAGCTCGATGCCTACGTTGATGGTGAACTCGATCTCGCGGAGGCACGCGTGCTGGCGGAACATGTGCGAACGTGCTCGGCGTGTGCGGCGGACGCGCTTGAACGAGTGCAAATGAAACGCGCGGTGCAGGCGGCCGGGAAGCGCTACACCGCGAGCGCCGAACTGCGCAATCGCATTTCGAAGTCGGTGACCCCGAAACCGCGCCGGCGAATCTGGCACTGGCAGATACTCGCTGCTCCCGCGCTCGTGCTGCTGATGCTTTCGGTGGCGACGAATTATTATATGGGCCGTGAGAGCGGGCGCCGGCAGCGTGTCTACAGCGAACTAGCTGACCTGCACGTTGCCGCTCTGGCCAGCGCGGCACCGGTCGACGTCATCTCCACGGACCGGCATACCGTGAAGCCGTGGTTCCAAGGGAAGATTCCTTTCACCTTCAATCTGCCGGAATTGCAGGGATCGGAATTCACGTTGCTGGGCGGGCGCGTTACGTATTTCGCGCAAACGCCGGGGGCGCATCTGATCTACCAAGTGCGTAAGCACGAAGTCTCGGTTTTCATTTTTCAGGATCGTGCTTTTGAAGATCGCGGAGAAGCGGTGGCCAGCTTGCCCTCAGGCGAGGCGCACGCGCTTTCTTTCAACGTGGAAAACTGGACGCAGGATGGGCTGCGCTATTTCGTGGTGGGAGACGTGGGCGCGGGCGATCTTCAGGCACTGAGTAAACTGCTGCAAGATGTGCGGTAGTCTCCGGTGTGCACTACTTCTTCGCGCGATACAGGCCTGCGATTCCGAACGTGTAGGGCGTCCAAGTGGCTTCGGCGAAGCCGGCGCGTTTCATCCTTTCGAGCATTTCTTCGGGTGGAGGGAAGCGCTCGACCGATGCCGGGAGATAGGCGTACGGGCCGCGGACGCCCGAAATCACGGTTCCCACGCGCGGCAGAATTTGTTTGAAGTAAATGCGGTAGAGCGCACCCATTATTCCACCGGGCTCGCCGAAATCGAGGATGCCGCACTCCCCGCCGGGACGCAGCACGCGGACGATTTCGCGCAATCCGGCGTCGTAATCGGCGAGATTGCGGAAACCAAAAGCCGAAGTCACCAGATCGAAGTGCGCGGTCGGAAGTGGGAGGTTGAGGGCGTCGGCTTCGATCCAGCTTGGTCCCGATGACCCTGGTCCCGACGTTGGCGCGGCTGACGATTTCTCAGCGGCACGCTGCAGCATGGCGTGCGAGAAATCGGCACCCAGAATCTGCGGCGCGGACTTCCCTGCTTGCCGCTGCAGCGCGAACGTCATGTCCCCCGTTCCGCAGCACAAGTCGAGGATACGTGCATCGGGCCGGGCCAGAATGTGCCCGAAGGCGCGGGCGGTGCGACGCCACCATATGCGGTCGATATTGAACGACAACACGTGGTTGAGCAGATCGTAGCGGGGCGCGATCGCGGTAAACATCTCGCGAACGGCGCGCGCGGCCGATCGGGGATCGCTGGCGCCTTGCGGCGCAGCGCCGACTACGACCGCAGATTTGCTGATTTCCTCCATTGCTCCAGTGACCGCTGATCGAGGCCCTTGGCTACCTTCGTTTCGTTTTCTTGCCAGCGCTTTTTCGGCGCGCACTTTTCAACTGCGCGACGATGTTTTCGATCTGGCGGACGTGGTTGTTATCGTGCCCGGCCATCAGGCGCACCACGTGCGCAAGGGTTTCCTTGCCGCGCTCGAGATGCGTGCCATAGTTGTCCCAGGTTTCCTGGGGGAGAGCTTTGAGCATGGCGAGATTGTTCTCGCGCAGCACGCGGAACACCTCGAGAGACCGTTTGACATCGCGGTTGTTGTACTGGAACAGCGACGCCCACACATCCTGATCGAAGGGTTGAGTGGTTACTCCACTGGCACCCGCAATCGAGCGCATGCGCCAACCGACTACGATCTCCACATCCGACAAATGCGCCATGATCTCGGCGATCGACCACTTCGCTGGCTCCGGCTTCCACTTCAGTTCCTTGGATGTCAGCCCATGAGTTAGTTTCTTCAATTTCGCGGCGGTTGCCCGCTGCACTTTAATCGCATCCTGGCCATCTACGTGGCTCAAGATTCGCTGGATGTACTGCTGCGCTGTTTCCTGCATATTTTCCTCTCGTCAGGTGTTTACGATTTTCCCCAAACCCAGCCGCCGCGCGACAGGCGCCGCAGCTCTTCGACGGCGTCAACCACGGCGGTTGCGGGCACGTCGCTGGCCACTTCCACCTTGCCAATTTCGCGGGGCAGGATGAAGTGCACCACACCATTCTGCGTCTTCTTGTCAGACTGCAGCCGGGCAAGAATTTTGCGGGAGCTGACATTGACTTCCGGCAGGCGGCCCAGGCTCAACACGGCATCTGCGATGCGGCCCGCGGTTACGCTGTCGGTGCGGCCCACGCTGAGCGCAATATTGGTGGCGGCGATCATGCCCCAGGCGACGGCTTCGCCGTGCAGCAGGCGCCGGTAGCCGGTTTCAGCCTCGAGTGCGTGGCCAATGGTGTGGCCCAGGTTGAGCACGCGGCGCAGGCCGCCCTCGCGCTCGTCGGCGGAAACCACTTCAGCTTTCAGCCTGACCGATTGCGCGATCAGCCACTCCAGTTCCACTGGATCACGCTTCAGGATGCGGGCGCGATTCTGTTCAAAGCGCAAAAATAATTCGATGTTTCCGATGATGCCACACTTCAGCGCTTCATAGAGTCCGGCGCGAAACTCGCGATCGGGCAGAGTCTTCAGCACCGTGGGATCGATCAGCACCACCCGCGGATGGTGGAACGTCCCGATCATATTCTTGCCTGCAACGAGATTGACTCCCGTTTTTCCGCCGATCGATGCATCTACCTGCGCCAACACGGTCGTGGGAATTTGGACTAACTCAATGCCGCGCATATAGAGCGAGGCCAGCAGTCCGCCGACGTCACCCACGACTCCTCCGCCCAGGGCGACGACGACGGCCTTGCGGTCGGCCCCGAGACGCACGAGTTTGTCGGCGAGAGCCTCCACGGTCGCCAGGCGCTTGGTCGGCTCGCCATCGGGCATCGCAATCACTTGCGGCGTGAAGCCGCTGGCCTTCAGGGAACTGACCAGCTTCGATCCCCAGCGCTTGCGCACCGGAGGGACGGTCACCACAAAAATCCGGCTGGCCTGCGGGAGCAGTTCGCTCAGCACCGAACCCGAGCGCGTGAGCAGACCGTTCTCAATCCAGGCCTGATAGGGCCGGGGAGGGACGTGGATGGTGACTTGCGGCATGCGTTTTCCATGATAGCGTATGTGCTCAAGTCGCTGTCTGCTGTTAGCGGACAGTGCCAGCGGATAGTGTTGGCGCCTAGTGCTGCGACGGATGCGAGCATCAGCCGGCAGCGCGCCGCAGAGTGAGTAACGTGATTTCGGGTGGGCAATTCCAGCGGACGGGAACGTTGACCGTGCCCAGTCCTGGGTTGGTGTAAAGAGTGAGAGCGCCGATCTTGTATAGCCCCCAGATATACTTCTTGGCCATGGCTGGCAGGAAAAGCGGACCGACGAGAGGGGGCCGCACCTGGCCTCCATGAGAGTGCCCTGAGATCTGCAGGTCGACTGGAAAGCGCGCAACATAGTCGGCGTAGTCGGGCTCATGAGCTAACAGGACGGAAGCTTCGTCGGCAGGAACGTCGTGCAGAGTCGCGGCCAGGTCGGCGCCGCCGCACAGCACGTCGTCTACGCCAGCGAGCCAGAAGCGGCCGTCGCCGTCGGACTCAATAGGAGCGGACTGGTTAGACAGGACCTGAATGCCTTCGGCGCGAAGTGCGCTGGTCACACGATCGGAATCGGTGAAGCAATCGTGATTTCCCATCACGGCCCAAAGTCCGTGCGGAGCCCTCATTTGCCGCAGCAGTTGGGCGCAAGGTTCGGCGGCAGACGCGGCCGCGGCAGCGTCGCCGAACAATGGCACGCTCACGAAATCCCCGGCCAGCACGATCAACTCGGGATGCAGATCGTTGACCATTCCGATCGCAGAGCGCAGAGGATGGATGGAAAAGTGTGAATCGTAATGAAAGTCGCTGAGCACCGCGATGGTGAAGCCTTCCAGCCGCGCTGGCCAGCGCCGGAGGGGAATTTCCCGGCGCACAATCCGCGGCCGGTTGGGCTCGATCAGAATGGAATCAACAGCCAGAGCGGCCACGCCAGCGGCCGCTGCAAGGCGGATGAATCTCCGCCTGGTGGTAGGAAGAAGAGGCAAATCGGTCTTGGACCCTTGCAATTTCAGATTCCGCGGCACCGGGGCCGCACTTTTTCAGCATACCCCGGCCCGCCGGTTCGCGATATGACGAGAGGAGTGCTCCCGCTCAGAAGGCGAAAGTAGCTTGCAGTTCAATACGGCGGTTCGACGAACTGCCCTGAGAAAACGGGCCTCCCTGCAAAGCGTTGGACACGTCAAAATACTTGGAGCCGAGGACCGCGTTCGGATTGGCCACATTCACGTTGTTGAAGACATTGCGGGCACCCACGCCGAGGGTGAGATTGTAACGGCGGTCGGAATTGGACGACGTGTTGAATCCGCCACCGCCGCCGAAGAGCGGCCCGCGAGGACCGCCGCCTCTACCTCCACCGCCGCCCGGCGGTCCACCTTGGCCCTGGCCCTGATTATTGGCCGCCGCTTTTATTTTGGGCCCGATTCCGAAGGTTTTGGTGAGACGCAGATTCAGTACGAAGTGGGCCGGGCCGGTCTCCGAATTAATGCGAAGAGGCGTGCCGGTGGCGCCCGACGCGTCGAAGGTTCCCAGCTGCGTGCAATAGATGGTGGAACCCTGCGCGGGATTCATGCCTGCCGGGCAAGTGGCGGAGGATACAAAGCCGGGCCGATCGTTGGTCAGAAAATCTCCGTTCTCATCGATCGGCGACAGGATGGAGTAGGGTGCGCCGGAACTGACCACCATGAACGGACTGAGACGAATCAGATATGGGAAGGCGAGGCTGCCGCCGAGAAATAGCCGGTGGCGAACATCGAACGAAGCTCGGCCCCAGTCCTGGCTGATGTCATAGGAATTCGACGGGAAGGAGGAAACGCCGGAACTATCGCTGTTGGCGTAGCCAAAAGTATAGAACCCGAACAGCTGGAGTTTGGTTCCGACGCGAATGTTGGTGTTCAGGATCAGCTGGTTTTGCTTGAAATTCCCTTCAGAAACGTACCGGTAGAGGTTGCCACCGGTCACCGTCGCGCAGGTTGGGAGGCTGGAGGTCACGCCGACCGCTGCGCAGGGCGTACCTGGATACGGGGCGTTGGCGTTAATGGTGATGAACTGGTCGAAACCGCGCGAGTTCAAATATGTAGCCGAAACGGTTGCCACTTTGGTGACTTGGCGTTCCACGCTCACCGCACCCTGCAGCGTGTAAGGGGCGTGCAGCGTGGGGCTGATCTGATAAGTGGCAGATGCGCCAGAAGTGGTGGGACCGCAGCTCGAGAAACTGGTGAGAGCTACGTCGACGCCCGGGAAACAGGTCGGGTTGTTGATAATGAACTGCTGCTGGACCACGCCGTTGAAGCGATCCGCTTGCAGGATTTGTGTGGACTGAAAGCGGTTATAGAAAATGCCGTAACCGCCGCGAATTACGACCACTGGCGGTTTATTGCGGCCGCGCACCCCCCAGGCAAAACCCAGTCGCGGAGCAAAGTCGCCATGATCGTGAATAGCGTTCTGCGTCTCGAAGCGAAGGCCGGCGCTGAGAGTGATATTCGGCCGTATACGCCAGTCATCCTGGATGTAGGGCTCGAAGTCATAGTAGGTGACTTCGGTCGTCGGCAGACCGGTCGTATAGGTCAACTGGGTTGCATAAGGAGGTTGGCCGCCGTTGCCTGATGGATTCTGAATCTGTCCCAGCGCGAAAGCCAGCGAGATGGGGCAGGGTGGATTCTCGCCTACGCAGTTGGTCAGATCGGGCGCGCCCGTCAACGAAGAAAACGTGAACGTGCTGTTGAATCCCGAGGTAGAGTAATTCGTATCCTGCGTCGCGCGGAATCGTCCGCCAAACTTCAGCACATGATTGCCGTGAATGAGCGAGGTGTAGTTCTGCAGTTCATAGTGGTTGGTTTGGTCGTTCGAGGTACCGCTGCCGATGCCCCCGCCGCTGAAAGCGCCGATCACGCTAACCGCGGGATTAGTGTCCCCTGGATTTTGGCTACTGTTGTCGCGGACATACTGGAAGCGCGTCTCATTCACGATCTTCGACCCGTACACCTGCGTATCGCCAATTTGGAGGGTGTCCTCCGTGGACTTGGTTGAGCAGGCCTGGGACGGGAGGCTAAATAGGCCCACGCAGTTATTGCTTTCTGTGTCGCGGTAGTACTGGTAGCGTGCGGTGAGCGTGTTGTTCTTCGACAGCGCCCAATCCAGGCGTGGGCTGAGGTTGGTGCGCTGACGCGGGTTGGGAATCGACTCGACCAATGTAGTCGGGGACAAAGCGGAATCGAGGATCGGGGTGTTGATGGCCGTCAGCTCGTTGATGTTGCGGCGATCGATGTTGAAGAAGAACGAAGCCGTCTTCTTGATCGGGCCGCCGATGTTGCCGCTGAATTGCGTCGTGTCGTAGGGAGGCTCCGCACCCGCGAAAGGGTTCGGTGAATTGAACGCAGAGTCGTTACCGATGACAAGAAGTTGTCCGTGCAGATTGTCGGTGCCGGGCTTGGTGAAGATTTCAATCCGGCCGTAGCCCAGTTGGTCATACTCGGCGGAAAACGGATTCTGGTTGATGCGGATTTCGCGAATGGACGACTTGGGCGGAAGCTGGCCGGCGGTGAAGCCGTCGATGTACATCTGCCCGCCGCTGGGTCCGGCGGAAGGTCCGGCGAGCGCTTCCAGATCGGACTGCAGCTCATCGGGATCGTCGGGCAGAGCTTCGAGTTCTTTGCCGGAGATCACAATCGCGCCGGCGTTGTTCGTAGGATTCACATCAACGGTCGGCGCCGTATCGGAGACTTGAATTTTCTGGGTCTCCACTTCGATGGCCATCGTGACGTTGAGCCGGAGCGGCTGCGCGGCGATCACGACATTGTCGTTTTCATAGAGCGAAAATCCGGTCGCGGCAACCGTGAGCGTGTACTTGCCGGCGGCTAGTGTCTTGAACTCGTACATTCCCTGAGCGTCGCTCTGCACCACAAGCGGAGATCCGGCGGCGGGAGTCACGATCACGCTCGCCGCCGGAATGACTGCCCCGGTGGGATCGGTGACTTGTCCGCGGAGAGATCCCGGGGCGGTTTGCGCCAGCAACGCACTCACCGACAGCAGGAATAAAGTTATGACGACGAATCGCAAGTGTTTCTCAACCTTCATTCTTATCTTCTTTCCTAAATTCTTATCCCCATTTCCATCGAATCTTATGTTCGTGCGGGGCTTAATTTCTCTTAGACGCCTGATGCTTTAGGATCGCTTTGTTATGAGTCTCGAGTTCTCGTCAGCGCGTCAATCGCGGACCGGACTTTGTGAGACGGCCAAGGCTACTGACCTGAGTCGCCGCCGGGAGCGCCCCCTAGACTCCAGGGCGCCAGCATCATCGCATTCGGAGCAGCCTCAAGGATTGGTTCCACCCCGCTGTACAACTTGATAATGGTGCCGGAGCCTGACGCGGCGCCTTCGGTGGCTAAAATTGCGAGCGCATCTCCCTTGTGAAGGGCAGCCAGCGTTACCGAAGGAGTTTGGTCGAGCATGCGCTGAAGTCCCGAAGCTCCTCCCGCGCGCGCCGCCCCGCCGCCTGCTCCTCCAGGCGCCATTCCACCAGAAGGCGGGCCAGCCTGGTTACCGGCGGCGTTGCCTGCCCAAGCAGAAGACCCGGATGCGGATGGACCTGTTCCGCCCTGCGACTTCGCTCGTTTTAGCATGAAAGCCATCCGCTGGGCCGCGTCGGCCGGGACCTGATGCAGTTGAGAATCGGCGGTGACCTTCAGCTGCACTGTCTTTTTGCTCAACACATCTTGAACGGTGATCGTGTTCGCGCTTGCATCGACCGACTTGATGGTGCCCTCGACGTAGGGGAAAGTACCGGTAACGATTTCGACCGCAGTGAAATCGTTTCCGTCGGAGCTGCGGTCGCCGCGGGCACGCAGTTGGTCGTCCACGTGAACGTGCTGCAGGGTGCTTGCTGTGGCAGCTTCAAAGTTGGCGGAATCAGAAGCATACCTTCGGATCACAGTACTGCTGCTGGTGTGCACTGTGACCGTTTTCTTCTCACCGAAACTTGGAATCGAGATGGTCACGGTTCCGCTGGCCGGGTCGACGGAGGCGACGATGCCGGCAAGTCCGCGCTTCTGCCAGTCCTGGCGGATTTGGTCGCTGACGGCCTGGACCGCCGAACGCGTGATCACAATAATTTCTAGGGCAGCGATCGACTTGCCGTCGTCCGACGCCTGGCCGCGCGCACGAATGGTGTCGCCGACCTGCAGATCCTGCAACTGGACCGGGGTCGCGTTCTTGAGATCCTTATCGGCCCCCAGGCGCAAGAGGCGCGCACTGGGTTGGACCGTGACTGTGATTTCTGGACCAGAAGAATCCGCCGCCAGCGTGAGAACATTTCCGCTGATCGTTTTTATAGCTCCGACGCGCTTGGCAATCGAAGGTTGGCCTGCCGACTGTCCCACGTTCTGCGGCTGGCTCATCGAGGATGCGAACGACGAAGGCAAAAAACTCGGACCTGCAACACCGATCACGCAAGACAACAACGCTACGATTATCGTGTTCTTTTTATTCTTCATACACCCACTCTCTAATTTACATGGCTGCGAGCCGCGAAACGGCATGTTTACAAAGTTTTACCCAGAAATAACAGTTGTTACAAGAATGTGAACTGCTGCCTTCGCGAACCCGACACCTGCGGGCACCCAGAGAGCCAATAGACGAGTACGGGCACGTGCGGATACGATTTTTTTTGGGAAGTTTGCGCAAATTGGTCTTCAGGATGCAATTCTCCATCTTACGTGGGTTTCTGTGCTGGACGATGTTTGTGATCGTGCCGGTGTCTTTGCTGGGTCAACCTGAATTGGGCCAACCTGAATTGGGTCAAGCGGGTTTGGGTCAAACCGGACTCAGTCAGACCCAACCGGCTCAAACGGGACCGGGTCAAAATACATCGGGTCAAGACATACCAGTTCAAAACACCCCGGGCCAGACGGGGGGGACCGCAGCGGCGATTCTGCACACGCTAGGTGGAGTGTGGGTGAACGGCTACGAGGCCAAGGATTCGTCCGCGGTGTTTCCCGGGGACCTGATGGAAACCAAGCCCGGGTCTCCGGCGAATTTGACTCTGGACGGGGCGACAGTTCTGATCCAGCCGGAATCGGTGGCCCGGCTGCAAAGCAATTTTCTGGAGCTCGACCATGGCGGCGTCTCCGTGGGAACTTCGAAGCGCTTCAAGGTGAAGATCAATTGCATCACGGTGACTCCAGTCGTCAACGAATGGACGCAATACGAGGTGACCAACGTAAATGGAAACGTTCAAGTGGCGGCGCGTAAGAATGATGTAAACGTCGAGCGCGAGACGGATCACAAGAAGCCGTCGCCGACGCCAGTGGAAACGGCACAATCAGCCACGGTGCGCGAGGGAGAACAGAAGAGTTTCGACCTGTCAGCACTTTGCGGAGCACCGGCACCTATCAAGGGAGCCGGTACAGGTCTGAATCCAAAATGGATTGCCTACGGAGCTGGGGGCACCGGTATTCTACTCTGCGTTCTGCTCTGTCACGGCACCGGCGGGAAGACGCCGGTCAGTTCGTCGTCGCCCTGAGGTCGTCACCCTGAGCCAGAGCTCGGCTCAGCCTGCCCGTCAACCTCATGGCCGTCCGCACTCCTATACATCATCATTCTACGTGTGCTCACAGAATTCTCTCGTGCGTGTAACCGGCGGAAACGAGCGCGGCCAGAAGCTCCGCGATGTGATCCGGACCTCGCGTCTCCATGGTGATGTCGATGGCGGTGTCCCCCAGATTGACGCCATGGTAGGCGCGGTCGTACGCGGTTTCAACGATGTTGGCGCGATGATCAGCGAGGATTCCGGTCAGGCGGTGCAGCGCACCGGGATAGTCCGGGAGGTGAACGCGGAGTCGCACGAGGCGTCCATCTTTCACGAGACCGCGCTCGATGATCCGTGAGAGCAAGGTAACGTCAATATTTCCACCACACACGAGGACTGCTATTTTCTTACCTTGCAACGGCAACTTGCGATTGAGGACGGCGGCAATAGCGGCCGCTCCCGCACCCTCAGCTAGCGTCTTCTCGCGCTCCAGCAGCAGCAAAATCGCGTTCGCGATTTCTTCTTCTTCGACCGTAACGATGTCGTCTACATATTTTTGAACCAGCGGGAGCGTGCGCTCTCCGGCTCGGCGCACGGCAATACCATCCGCAATCGTCTTGGCAGACGCCAGCGTGACGGGCTTGCCCTCAGCCACCGCGGCTTTCATGGATGGAATTCTGGAAGGCTGCACTCCGAAAATCTGGATCGCTGGATTTGTTTCTTTGACCGCGCAGGAGATTCCGCCGATCAGCCCTCCGCCGCCGATGGGGGCGACGATGACTTCGATCTCAGGATGCTGCTGCAGGATTTCAAGTCCCACGGTTCCCTGCCCGGCGATGACTGCGTCGTCGTCGAAGGCGTGAATCAGGGTCAGTCCGTGCTCCCGGCTCTGCTGGACCGCTTTTTCATAAGCTTCGTCGTAATTGGTGCCGTGCAGCAGGACATCGGCGCCGTAAGCTCGCGTCGCCGAAACTTTCGTGAGCGGCGTGGGCAGGGGCATAACGATGCGCGCCTTGATGTTGTGGCGTCCCGCGTGGTAGGCGACGCCTTGCGCATGATTGCCGGCGGATGCGGCGATCACGCCATGGGCGCGTTCGTCGCGACTCATGGTGAGCAGTTTGTTCAGAGCGCCGCGTTCTTTGAATGCACCGGTGCGCTGTTGGTTGTCGAGTTTGAGGAAGATGGAATTGTTGGTCAGCCCGGAGAATGTTTCCGAGTGCGTGCAGGAAGAGACGCGGATGTCGGAGCGGATTCGTTCGAGAGCAGCTTGAATATCGGAAAGTTGGATCATGACTCTTGAGCGGCCATCATACTGCATCTGTCCCGAGTTGGAGTCGGGATGAGATTGTGAAATTCATAAACCGTGAAGGTACACCAAGGAGTCCTACGATCGCCGGTGTTCGATGGTTGGGAGGGTCACGAAGCGATGGGGCGAGCGCTCGCAGCCAACGGAGCAACTGGACGCAGTGCAAGCGACTTCAGGTAGGCATCGACACAGGCGGCAGCTTTGCGGCCCTCGGAGATTGCCCACACTACAAGCGACTGGCCGCGGCGCATGTCGCCCGCGGCGAAGACACCGGGAACCGACGACATGTAATTCTGATCGGTCGCCACGTTGCCGCGGTTATCGAGTTGAACGCCGAACTGCTCGATCATGCCGCTGCGTACCGGGCCGAGGAAGCCCATGGCGATGAGGATCAGGTCAGCGTCCATGGTGAACTCGGTGCCGGCGATGGGGTCGAACTTCGGAGGAGGGCCGACCCTCACGGCGTGAAGTTGTTGGACGTTACCTCTGCCATGGTCGTCGCCGCTAAATTTTGTAGTGGCGATGCTCCAGTCGCGCACGCCGCCTTCTTCGTGAGCGCCCTCGACGCGCAACTGCATGGGCCAGAGTGGCCACGGAGTTTGCGGCGAGCGCTCTTCGGGCGGCTTCGGCATGATTTCAAATTGATGAACCGAGATCGGTTTCTGGCGATGAACGGTGCCCAGGCAGTCGGCGCCGGTGTCGCCGCCCCCGATGATAACCACGCGCTTGCCGGCAGCAAGAATGTCTCTTGCAGGCTCGAGCGTATCGCCGTGGCAGCGCTTGTTCTGCTGCGGCAGGAATTCCATCGCGTAGTGAATTCCCTTCAGCTCGCGGCCGGGAATCTTCAAATCGCGGGGATGCTCCGAGCCGCCCGCCAGAACAATGGCGTCAAAGTCGCGGCGGAGATCTTCCACCGGAATCTTGCTGCCGACCTCAGCGTTGGTAACGAATTTCACACCCTCGGCCGACATCTGATCGAGGCGGCGATCGATGATGTGTTTCTCCAGCTTGAATTCGGGAATGCCGTAGCGGAGCAGTCCGCCGATGCGGTCATTTTTCTCAAAAACCACAACCGTATGGCCGGCGCGGCACAACTGCTGCGCCGCCGCGAGTCCGGCCGGACCCGAACCGACGACGGCAACTTTTTTTCCGCTGCGCAGTTTCGCTGGCTCGGGGTGAATCCAGCCTTCGAGGAATCCGCGTTCCACGATATTTTTTTCGTTCTGCTTGATCGTGACTGGAGGCTGGTTGATGCCCAGTACGCACGAGGCCTCGCAGGGCGCGGGACAGATTCGCCCAGTGAACTCGGGAAAATTGTTGGTGGCGTGCAACTGGCGAACCGCGTCTTTCCAACGCCCGCGATAGACCAAATCGTTCCAGTCGGGAATGAGATTGCTGACGGGACATCCGGTTTGGCAGAACGGAACGCCGCAATCCATGCAGCGGGCGCCCTGTTTGCGCAGCTTCTCCTCCGGAAAATCCTGGTAGATTTCGAACCAGTCGTTCACCCGCTCAGCAACGGGGCGCCGCGGTGCCAGTTCGCGCGAGTAATCCATGAAGCCGGTGGTCTTACCCATGCAGCACCTGCCCATGCAGCGCCTGCCCATCCTGCACCTGTTCTTGCTGAAGCGGCTCGCCGGTCTGCATCAGGGGTACGAGTTGGCTCGGGATATAGGCTTGCTCGTTGCGGGCCACACTCAGCACGCGCTTGAATTCGTGTGGGAAGACTTTGATGAAGCGCGAGACCATCTCCGGCCAGCTGTCAAGAATCCATTTGGCGCGGCGGCTGGCAGTTAGTTCCAAGTGAGATAAAAGAAGATCTTTAACGATCACGACGTCGGGCTCGTCGAGCAACGGATCGAGATCGACGGACTCCAGATTGCACCGCTTCTCGGTAAAGTCGCCGCGCTCGTCGAAGACATAAGCGACACCGCCGCTCATGCCGGCAGCGAAATTTCTGCCGCAGGCGCCGAGCACCAGCACGATTCCATTCGTCATGTACTCGCAGCCGTGATCGCCAACGCCTTCGACCACCGCAGTGGCTCCGGAGTTGCGGACAGCGAAACGCTCGCCAGCCACTCCGTTGAAGAACGCTTCACCGCTGGTCGCTCCATAGAGGGCGACGTTGCCGATAAGAATATTTTCTTCCGCCGCGAAGCCAGAAGCGCGCGGCGGAAACACGATGATTCTGCCGCCGGACAGGCCCTTGCCCACGTAGTCGTTGGCCTCGCCCTCGAGCGAAAGCGTGACGCCCCGGGCAAGAAACGCCCCCAGGCTCTGACCCGCCGAGCCCGTGAGGTGAATGCGAACCGTGTCGTCGGGCAACCCCGCAGAGCCGTAGCGGCGCGCGATCTCGCCGCTCAGCATGCTGCCTACCGAGCGGTGAATGTTGCGTACCGGGAACTTGACTTCAATCGGCGCCAGGGTTTCGAGAGCGGATGCCACCTGCCCCAGAATTTTGTGATCGAGGGCTTGCTCCAGACCGTGATCCTGCGCCTGCACGCGGCGGCGGGCAACGCGCGACGGTACGGGCGGGTTGTAGAGAATCGCCGAGAAGTCGAGGCCGCGAGCCTTCCAATGATCTTTCCAATGATCGACCGCGGGTTCCACGTCGAGCATGTCGACGCGGCCCACCATGTCGTCGACCGTGCGGAATCCAAGGTCCGCCATGTACTGGCGAAGCTGTTCGGCGATGAAGAAAAAGAAATTGATGACGTGCTCGGGCTGTCCCTTGAACAACTTGCGCAATTCGGGATCCTGCGTGGCGATGCCCACCGAGCAAGTGTTCAGATGGCACTTGCGCATCATGATGCAGCCCATCGCGATCAGAGGCGTGGTGGCGAATCCGAATTCTTCCGCGCCCAACAATGCCGCAATGGCCACGTCGCGGCCGGTCTGAAGTTTGCCGTCGGTTTGCACGCGGATGCGGCTGCGCAGATCGTTCAACAACAGGACCTGCTGCGTTTCCGCCAGGCCCAGCTCCCACGGAACGCCGGCATGCTTGATGGAACTCAACGGCGAAGCGCCCGTGCCGCCGGTGTCGCCGCTGATGAGGACGACGTCGGCGTGGGCTTTGGCTACGCCCGCTGCGACAGTACCGACGCCGACTTCCGCCACCAACTTTACGGCGATGCGCGCGTGCGGGTTCACGTTTTTCAGATCGTAGATCAGCTGCGCCAGGTCCTCGATCGAATAAATGTCGTGATGCGGCGGCGGCGAGATCAGACCCACACCAGGGATGGAATGCCGCAGACGGGCGATCACCTCGTCGACCTTGTGGCCGGGGAGTTGGCCGCCTTCGCCGGGTTTCGCGCCCTGCGCCATTTTTATCTGTAACTCGTCGGCATTGACCAGGTAGTTTGCGGTCACGCCGAAACGCGCCGAGGCAACCTGTTTAACGGCACTACGGCGCAAATCTCCGTTGGGGTCAGGGGTAAAGCGCGCTTCGTCTTCTCCGCCCTCGCCTGTGTTGGACTTGCCGCCGATGCGGTTCATGGCGATGGCCAGCGTCTCGTGCGCTTCCTTGCTAATCGATCCGAACGACATAGCGCCGGTGGTGAAGCGTTTTACGATTTCTTTGGCGGGCTCGACTTCCTCGATCGGAACCGGCACGTCGCTCTTTTTGAACTTCATCAGGCCGCGCAGGGTACAGAGGTTGGCATTCTGGTTATCGATGAGGTCGGTGTATTCCTGGAATGTCTTAAAGCTATCCTGGCGCACGGCCTGTTGTAGCTTGCTGATGGTCTGCGGATTGAGCAGGTGATATTCGCCGTTGACGCGCTGGTGATAACTACCTCCGACCGCGAGCTCGGTTTCAAACTCGGTGAGCGGACGGAAGGCGTACTCGTGTTTCAGCTGGGCTTCGGCGGCGAGAACGGAGAGTCCGATTCCCTCGATCCGCGATGTGGTCCCCGCAAAGTAGGCATCGATCAATTCCTTATTCAGGCCGATGGCTTCGAACACCTGAGCGCCTTGATAACTTTGCAGCGTGGAGATCCCCATTTTCGAGAACGTCTTCAGCAAGCCCTTCTTGATGGCCTTCATGAAGTGCTTGGCGGCAAGTTCCGGAGTTGTGTCATCCCCCAGTTCTCCGCGCCGCGCCAGGTTCTCCACGCTCTCGAGCGCGAGGTACGGATTGATTGCGCTAGCCCCGTAGCCGCTGAGCAGGGCGAAGTGCATGACCTCGCGGGGCTCGCCCGATTCAGTGATCAGCGCCACTTGGGTTCGCGTTTCTTCTCTGACGAGCAAGTTGTGAACCGCCGCCAGCGCCAGCAGGCAGGGGATGGGAGCGTAGTCCTTGTCCACACCGCGGTCGGAAAGAATCATCAGCGAGTAGCCGGCCTTCACCGCCAGCGAGGCTCGTTGGCACAATTCGTCGAGAGCGCGCTTGAGTCCTTCTTCGCCGTCTTTCGCTCGGAACAGCGCGGGCAAGGTTGTCGCCAGCAGATCACGATTCGAAACCCGGCGCAGCTTTTCCAGTTCGCGATTGGAGAGCAAGGGATGCGCCAGCTTCAGCATGTGGCAATTCTCGGGAGCTTCTTCGAGAATGTTGCGCTCGCTGCCGATGTAGCTGATCAGAGACATCACCATCTCTTCACGAATGGGATCAATCGGAGGGTTGGTCACCTGCGCAAACAATTGCTTAAAGTAATTGAACAACGACTGCGGTTTGTCGGAAAGACAGGCCAGCGGCGTGTCGGTGCCCATCGAACCAATCGGCTCTTCGCCTTTCAAGGCCATGGGGCCGAGAATCATGCGCAGATCTTCGTCGCTGTAGCCAAAGGCGCGTTGGCGGCGGAGAAGAGTTTCGGCGTCGGGGTGGTGCATGCGAGAAGGGTCGGGCAACTGGTCGATCGTGATCTGATTTTCTTTCACCCACTGGGCGTAGGGCTGCCGCGACGAGAGTTTCTGCTTGATCTCCTTGTCGGAAATGATGCGGCCTTCGACGGTATCGACCAGGAACATCTTCCCCGGCTGCAGACGCCCTTTGCTCTTGACCTGCTCGGGCGCGATGTCGAGCACTCCGGCTTCCGAGGCCATGACCACCAGATCATCATGCGTGACGACGTAGCGTCCGGGGCGAAGGCCGTTGCGGTCGAGGGTCGCGCCGATAACGCGCCCGTCGGTGAAGGCAATCGCGGCGGGACCGTCCCACGGTTCCATCAGACAGGCGTGGTACTCGTAGAATGCGCGCTTGTCCGGGTTCATGTGCGGATTGCCCGACCAGGCTTCCGGGATCAGCATGGCCATGACGTGCGGCAGGCTGCGCCCGGCCTGCAGAAGCAACTCGACTGCGTTATCGAAGTTTGACGAATCGCTGCCGTCAGGAGCGATGACGGGATGAAGTTTTTTCAGATCGTCGCCGAAGAGCGGGGATTCCAGCAGCGACTGCCGCGCTTGCATCCAGTTGACGTTACCGCGGAGCGTGTTGATCTCGCCGTTGTGGGCGATATAGCGGTAGGGATGCGCCCGCTGCCAACTGGGAAACGTATTGGTCGAGAAACGCTGGTGCACCAGGCACAACGCGCTGACCGCGTCGGGATCGGCAAGCTCGCGGTAGAAGTTGGCGATCTGCGGAGCAAGTAGCAGGCCCTTGTAAACAATGGTGCGACAGGAGAGTGACGGGATGTAGAACATCTCCGCGTCTTCGATACCCGATTCGCGGATTTCATTTTCCGCGCGCTTGCGCACGACGTAGAGCTTGCGCTCGAAGGCGTCCTCGTCCATGCCTGGGGAGCAACGAACAAAAATCTGCTGGATGTAGGGCTGCGAAGCGCGCGCCACGCGGCCGATCGCAGACGCATAGACTGGAGTATCGCGCCAGCCGAGCAGCATCAGACCTTCTTCGCGGACGATGCGCTCGAGAATTCCCTCGCACTGCAGGCGCTGGTGTTTCTCGACCGGCAGAAACGTCATGCCGACACCATAGGTTCCAGGTTTCGGAAGCGCGAAACCCAGCTTTTCGCATTCGCGCGCGAAGAACTTATGTGGAATCTGGATGAGCACGCCGGCGCCGTCGCCGGTCTCCGGGTCGCAGCCGCAGGCGCCACGATGCGCCAGGTTGAGCAAAACCTGAATACCTTTGCGGATGATGTCGTGACTCTTATGGCCGCTGATGCTGGCGACAAAACCGATCCCGCAGGCGTCGTGCTCGTGCGCGGGATGGTAGAGTCCCTGCGCGGGCGGCAGGCCATCTTTCGGGAGAGCATTTCTCGGATTGAGACGCGTCGTCATCATCCTGGAATCCGACTCGTTCCGGCAGACTGAATTCCTTTTGAATCAATTTGTTCTTGGGCGCGGCTCGCGAGGGCAACCGAGCGTCGCACACTTCGGCTCAGGAACAGATGTTGGTATTGTCTTGGCTGCGGGCAAGCAAAGTACAATGCAGAATTTCGATGCGAGTCATGCAAATTTCGGGGCGCTCGATGAGGCGGTGGATTCCGGGTAATTAACCTCGATCGGAGGCGAAGTTCGCTATAATTCGTTGAAACCACAATGGACTTCGATCAACTCATCACGTTCCTGGAAGTGGCCCGGCAGGGAAGTTTTTCCCGTGCCGGCGAGAAGGTTTTCCGTTCGCAGTCGGCGGTGAGCGCGCAGATTCGACAGCTGGAGCAGGAGTACGGCGACCGGCTGCTCGACCGCTCGGGTAAGACCGTAAAACTGACTCCCGCCGGGCAGGTTTTCTACGAATACGCCGAAAAGTTGAAGGCCCTGCGTGACGAATCGTTGATGGCGGTTGCCGACCACAGCGGTACGCCTCGCGGCACGCTGCGCGTGGGCGCGAACGAGGCGACGTGTTTGTATGTTCTGCCCGAAGTTTTCGGGGAATACTGCCGGCGCTATCCGCCGGTGCAGATCAGCATCTACCGGAACTTCACCTACAAAATCGTGGAAAAGCTGGAGAACGGGCAGGTCGAAGTCGGCATTCTTACGCTGCCAATTCAGTCGCCGAGTTTGAAGATCCAGCCGATTTTTCGCGACAAGCTGATGCTGATGGTGAGCCCCAAGAATCCTCTGGCCAAGTTCAAGGTAGTGCCGGTCAGCGAGATCGTGAAACACCCTCTGCTGTTGCCGAAAACGGGACACACGCGCAGGCTGCTGGACAAACTGTTTCGGCCCTACCACGCCGAACTCCAGGTACGAATGGAACTGCCCAGCATTGGCATGATCAAAAGCTTCGTGGCGGCGGACTTGGGCGTATCGCTCATCAGCGCGTCGTTCGCTCGGGACGAGGTGGACTCCGGCCGGGTCAAGCTGATTGATCTGGAGGACGCGGTGCTCTATCGCGAACTCGGACTCGCCTACCGGCGCGACCGGACGCTCTCCGTAGCTTCGACAGCGTTTGTCGCCCTCCTGCGGCAGTTCGCCACGCAAATGAAGACGGACGGTTAGGCAGTCAACTTGCTGAAATTTTGATCGTTCTTATCGGAATTTTGAATTTCCGCCGGACGGCGGCGTCCAGTAGCCTTAGGTTGCGGTTGTTTCACGCGATAGTCATTTTCATGATCACCCTCATCCAGAACGCCACGCGAATTACATCGACAAGCACAGGTATGTCGACACGAATTACTACGTGTCTTCTGGAGGACGGGATCGGATGAAGTAAAGCACTCTTAAGAGAATCACCCGAACCCACCGCCAGAAGCGATCTGGCGGTGGGTTTTTCTTTGCGCCAAAAACTGAGAATGGAGTTGGACATGAGCGGACATAAACAAGGACTGGAGCGACCAAGCAGATTCGAGCGAGGCGACGATGTAGTGGTCATGAAGTTCGGCGGCACGTCGGTGGAAGATGCGGCCGCCATTCGCCGGGTGATCGGCATCGTGCGGAGCAGGCTGAAAGCGCACCTGGTGGTCGTGGTCAGCGCGCTTGCGGGGGTGACCGACCAACTGCTGGAAGCGGGCATCGCCGCGGCGAACGGCCACCTGGGCGCGGCTCTGGCCACGGTGCGGGAGATATATGTTCGGCATGAGAAGCTGGCCGACTCGCTCGTCGACGGCGCCGCTTACAGCGCTCTCGATAGCGAACTCCGCGGCGAGTTTCGGGCACTGGAATCCCTGTTGCTCCGCCTGGAGGCTTCGCGCCAACTGGACGCCCAATCGCGCGATCATCTGCTGGGATTTGGCGAGTGCTTCTCCAGCAGGCTGATCAAGGAAGCGCTGAGCCAGGCCGGGATTCACGCAGCGCACGTCGACGCGCGAGCCTGCATCGTGACCGAGACACGCCACGGCCAGGCGAGTCCGATCTGGGACGTGACCGAGCAGCGGCTGCAGGCGGCCGTGAGTCCGTTATTGCAGTCGGGCGTGGTTGCAGTGCTGGGCGGGTTCATTGCGTCTACCAGCGACGGGGTCCCGACCACTCTGGGCCGCGGCGGTTCCGACTTCACCGCCGCGATTGTCGGCGCCGCGCTGTGTGCGGCCCGGATTGAGATCTGGACCGACGTCGATGGCATTATGACCACCGATCCCAAGCTTTGTTCCGATGCGCAAGTCATTCGCAAGATGAGCTTTGATGAGGCGGCGGAACTGGCTCACTTTGGAGCGAAGGTGCTGCATCCGGCGACGCTGGCGCCGGCGATGCGGGAAAACATTCCGGTCTATGTCTTGAATTCGAGACGTCCGGAACGAGAAGGCACGGAAATTATGGCGCGGGCACGGGCAGGAGCAAAAACCGGCAATTCGGTCAGCGCCATCACCGCGAAGAGAAACGTAGCGGCGGTTGAGATTCAATCCGCGCACGTTAACTCAGAGCTATTGCATACGGTCTATGCTGTGTTCGACCGGCACGCTTGCGCCGTGGATGTGATGGCGACGTCGCTGGGCTGCATTTCATTGCTGGTGGACTCGGCCTCTGCCTTGCCCGCGATTGCTGCCGAACTCCGGGGCGTAGCCGAAGTGCGCTGGGAGAATCACCAGGCGCTGGTGTGCCTGGTGGGTGAGAACATTCGACGGCAGCCGGACGTGGCCAGCCGCGCGTTCGCGGCGGTTTCGGACATGGATGTACGCGTCGTTTGCCAGGGCGCGTCGGACCGCACCATCTCATTTCTGGTGGAAGAATCGAAGGTTGAGGAATCGGTGCGGCGGCTGCACGGAATATTTTTCCCGCAGCCGCAACCCGTGCCCGACTGGGGAGGAATCTCCAGCGCGTACTGCCAGGCGGGTTAGGCGCAACGCCGTTTCAGTTTCCGAACTTGGCAGCTTTCGATGCGGTTGCAGCAGGCGATTCCGGCACAGGCTCAATAATGTGCAGGCCGCATTCGGTCTTAGCGAATCCCGGCCAGCGCCCAGCACGCGGATCTTCTCCCGGCCGAACGGCGCGCGTGCAATGCGTGCAGCCGATGCTGGGATAATCCTGATTGTGAAGCGCGTTGTAGGGAACATCATGGTCGTGGATATAGCGCCATACCTGCTTTGAAGTCCAGTCCACCATTGGATTGATCTTCACCAGACCGAACTTTGCGTCCCATTCGATTCTGCGCGACTCGGACCGGACTGAGGTCTGGTCACGGCGAATGCTCGTAATCCACGCGCTCAGTTCGCCGAGCTTGCGGCGGAGCGGTTCGACTTTCCGCAGGCTGCAGCAGAGGTCGGGATCGCGCGTCCACAAGGCTGTTCCGTGGGAGCGCTCCTGCTCTTCGGGTGAGAGTACGGAATACACTTTCTCGATCGCGACTCCGTACTTTTCTTCGATCCGGTCCATCAAGTTGTACGTTTCGGGAAAAAGAAATTCGGTGTCGATGGTAAAAAGGCGGAAGTCCTTCCGGACGCGGGAAGCCATATCGATCAGCACCATTCCTTCGGCGCCGAACGCCGAAGAAATGGCCACGGCCTCGCCAAAAGTCTGGAACGCCCAAGTCAGAGCGTGCTGCGGGGTCCAGTTCTCGGCGGCGTGCTGAACCTCGGCAATCTGCTGTTGGATATCCTGGATCTGATCGTTCTGGATCTGGTCTTTCACGCGAGTGGCTCCTCATTCGTTCCGAAGTCAAATAGAGCGGCGGGCAGAGGGCTGTCGTTGCCGGCAAACAGGGGCGGCACGAATTGCTTCGCCAGAGCTACAGAATCGGCGTGGCGCACAACTTCGCCGACGACCAGCAGCGTGGGAGCGGCCAGCTTCGGCGAGCGACCTAACTCGGCGATCGTCGAAAAATGCGTTTGCTGCTGCGTGGTAGTCGCGCGCGAGATGATGGCGCAGGGCGTCTCGCCGGCCAGCCCAGAGGCCTTCAGCTTCGCGGCGATCTCAGCATAGTTCTGTCCCGGCATGTAAATCACCAGCGTTGCGCCGCTTCCCGCAAGCTTGCTCCAGTTTGCCGCTTCGCCTCCGGAGGCCTGATGCGCCGTGATCAACACGAGTGCGGACGAGGCACGGCGATGAGTCAGGGGAATCTGCGCGGCGGCCGCCGCTCCCATGGCGGAACTAACGCCCGGCACAATCTCGAAGGGAATATTGGCCCGGCGGAGCGATTCGATCTCTTCTCCCGCGCGGCCAAAAATAAGCGGATCGCCGCTCTTGAGGCGGACGACACGCAATCCCGAGTCGGCGAGCGCGATCATCAGAAAATTGATTTCTTCCTGCAGGATCTTTTTCTTGCCGCAGCGCTTGCCAACGTTGTGAAGCTGTGCGGTTACCGGGATGAGTTTCAGGATCTCCGGAGGGACAAGATCGTCGTGCAGCACAGCATCGGCCATCTTCAGGACACGCAACGCTTTCAGCGTGAGCAACTCAGGATCTCCCGGACCCGCACCCACCAGATAAACTTTCCCCTTCATGCTCCCTCCGCCTCGGCGGCCAGTGCGGTGGTTTCGTACGTTTCCGCCAGGGCCGCTTCGAATGCTTCCCTGCTTGCCAGCGAATGCAGCAAGTCCAGCTTGTGTTCTTTGTCGAGACCGCTGGCAAGAATCCGCTTTCGCGTCTCGCCAAGTTCGGCGACCCACGAGGCGTATCCCGGGCCAAATTGTCTTTCGAGCTGCTGGCGAATCTTCTGAGCCAGCGACGGACTTTGCCCGGCGGTCGAGACCGCGATTTGGAGATCGCCGCGACGCACCACTGCGGGATAGAAAAAATCACAGAGGTCGGGAACATCGACCACATTGCAGAGCACGCGGCGTCTTTGCGCCTCGTCATACACTCGCTCGTTCAACGTGCGCGAATTCGTGGCCACGACTGCCAGGAACGCGCCGGCGAGGTCGTCGGCCACAAAGGCTCGCAACTCGAGGTCGATTTTTCCGGCGCGCGCCCATTCGCGGACCGTCGGACTGGCTTCGAGGGCGACGACGCGAATGCGCGCACCTGTTTCAAGCAGGCCGCCAATTTTCGGTTCGCCGACTTTGCCGGCACCCACCACCAGGCACTGCCGGCCGTCCAGCTTCAGAAACATAGGAAACAAGTTAGTCACCGATCCCTCCTGACGCAGCTAGACCGGACTCAGCCAGGCTTGATTCGCTCAAACCCCGAGTCGCATCTGGCAAATCGCGAGCGACCTCGGCCACGATTTCTCCCGCAAGAAACTCGCGCAACTCGGTATCGCTGTGGCGGGCAAAGAACCGGCGCAGATTTTCACCGGGCCCGCGCTGCTCCAGATAAGTACCCAGCAAGCGTTCGAGAGCATCCGGAACTTCAGTCGCGGCGCAGCGATATCCGACCGGGCGGGCCGTGGCCTGGTGCAGACCGAGCGCGCCGCCCACGCAGAAGTAATACGCATCGACCATCCGATCGTGAATTTTGATCTTCTTGCCCTCGATGCCGATGTCGGCGATCCAGTGCTGGCCGCAACTGTTGGGGCATCCGGTGACGTGCAGCTTCAGATGCTGATCGAAACCGGGCAGACGCTCCTCCAATTCTTCGACCAGCCAGCGGGAGAAGCTCTTGGTTTCGGTGATCGCGAGCTTGCAGAATTCCGTCCCGCTGCACGCCACCGTCCCGCGCCAGAAGGACGAACCGCTAACTTTCAGTCCGATTGCGTCGAATTCTTTGGCCAGAAGCTCGGCATGGAGAGTCGGAACATTTACGACCAGAAGGTTCTGCATGTTGGTGGCGCGCAACTCGCCGCCAGCAAAGCGCTCGGCAAGATCCGCAGCCGAGTGCATCTGTTCTGCAGTAATGCGCCCACGGAGCGCCACCGCCCCCACATAAGAGAGACCAGGCTGCTTCTGTGCGTGAATTCCGACGTGGTCGCGATACACATCATCGGGCGGATGCTCTTCGACCGCGGGATCAAGTTGGAACCCAATACGCTCTTGCAGTTCGCCGAGAAAACGGTCGGCGGTCCAGCCATGGCGCAGAAAGAGAAACTTCAAACGGGCGCGTTCACGATGTTCGCGCAGAACATCGGAATCGCGGAACAGTTCGGCGATTCCTTGGATCACCGGCAGAACCTGGTTCCAGCGAACGAACCCATTCAGCCGGGCGCCAAGATAGGGCTCTGTCGAAAGGCCGCCGGCTACCCGCAGAGAGAAGCCGACTTCCGGCTTTCCGCCGGTGACGCGGGTAATCGCCGTCAGGCCCACGTCATTAATTTCAGGATAGGGGCACCAGACGCGGCATCCGGTGATTGAGATTTTGAATTTGCGGGGCAGGTTGTAAAACTTGGCATTCCCCGCTAATAACTGGGAAGCTTCCAAAACCAGAGGCGATGCGTCAACGATTTCGTCTGCGTCCACACCTGCCACGGGGCATCCAGTCACGTTGCGTACGACGTCGCCGCAGGCGCCGGTTGTGTTGAGTCCGACTTGCCAGAGGCCGTCGAGCACTTGCGGCAGCGATTCGATGGTGACCCAGTGCAGTTGAATATTTTGACGGACGGTGAGGTCGGCAATTCCGTTGGCGTGTTGGCGCGTGAGGTCGGCGATGGCGCGCAGTTGGCGCGAAGTCATCATGCCGTTCGGAATGCGGATGCGCACCATGAAGCGCTGCAACGCGCGTCCCACGCCGCCCTGGCCGCCGGTTACGCCCGCTCCATCACCCTGGGTATAAACGCCCCACCAGCGGAAATACGTTCCGATCCATTCGGGTGGGATCGATTCAAATCCCTCGCGGGCGAAGCGCCGGATTTCCTCCAGCCCTTCCCATGGATTCATGGCGCGCTTAAGGCCCTCAACTCGCTGGGCTGTCGTTTCTTTCGCTGTGTTTGCCATAAAGTCAAAATCTGAAATATCGGCCAGAAACAAAAAACCCACCGCCAGCTTCGTCTGGCGATGGGTTTATAAGTGCCGTGTTAAGAAAGAATTCTTAGGTCAGCAGCCTCCCCGTGCCAGAGCACACGCATGCACAACAACAACAAGAGCAGCAGCACATGGCGCGAAGATTGCAGTTCTCTGACATTGGAGATTGAATTGTAAGTTGGGCGGCCCGCGCCGTCAACAATCTTACGTAACCCTTGGATTCATAATTCCGCTGGAAGGAATCATAATTTTTGCATCCTCGCGCAGGCGGGTTCAGCTCGCTGTAGAATCAACAACTTAGAATTTGCTGACCAATGGTTGAGTGATAATCTCTGGTGGCCGCAAAATACAGGGGTCGCAGTTTTTCTGACCTCGCTCGAAAGGTGTGTTCTCGATGAAGCGTTCGCTCGCCTTCTTACTTGCAATTCTGTTGCACGCGGCGTTTGCAGTTTCCCAGTCTTCCAGTGCTCCCGATCCTTATAAGTCGACGCTCGATCGGTTGGGGGCGCTCAGCCGTCAGCGCGAGGCGGAATGGCGCTTTCATGATGACGTTCCGCATCCGGAGGATCCCGGACTGGATGACTCCGGCTGGGGCGTGTTCAAGGTGAAGAACGAATCCGGACCGGGGGGAAAGAATCCGAATGAGGAGCATTGGGCGGGAACCCGCGTGTTCCGTCGCTGGATTCAGATTCCCGAGAAGATTACCGGTTACCCTACGCAAGGCTCGCGCGTGTCGATTGATCTGCGCTTTGGCAGCCCGGATAGCTTAAAGATAACCGTGTTTTCGAATGGAGCGATTCTCTATCGGGGCAGCGACGACGATATTCTGCCCATGCTTTTGACCCCAAACGCACAGCCGGGCCAGAAATTTCTGGTCGCGGCGAGGGTGGTCGCGGGAGACGCCGTACAGGGCGAATTTTTTCACAGCGAGCTCACGATCGAGCAGCCGCACACACGTCCCGACCCGGCGTTTCTGCGCACCGAGATTCTCGCCGCCCGCCCCATGATTGCGGCCTACGAGGAAGGTAAGGCTGCGCGCCAGCAGGAACTCGACGCCGCGGTGAAGGCCATTGATTTCTCCCCGCTCGACCGCGGAGATCAAGCTGCGTTCGATGTGTCGCTCAAACAGGCCCAGGCCAAACTCGAAGCCCTGAAGCCGTGGCTGCAGAAGTTCAACATTCGCATCGTGGGCAACTCGCATATCGACATGGCATGGTTGTGGCCGTGGACCGAGACCGTCGAGGTGGTGCGCAACACGTTTCAGAGCGTGCTCGACTTGATGCGCGAGTATCCGGACTTCAAGTTCACCATGTCTTCCGCGCGCACTTATGAATGGATGCAGGAGAAATATCCTGACCTCTTCCATCAGATTGAGCAACGTGTGAAGGAGGGCCGGTGGGAAATCATCGGCGGCATGTGGGTCGAACCGGATTTGAATATGCCCGATGGAGAATCTCTGGTCCGCCAGATTCTGGTCGGCAAGCGATATTTTCAACAGAATTTCGGCGTGGATGTGAAGATCGGCTGGAACCCCGATTCGTTTGGATACAACTATCAACTGCCGCAGATCTACAAGAAGTCAGGCATGGATTATTTCGTTACCCAGAAACTGCTGTGGGCGCACGAATTCACGGTGTTCCCCTACAAGCTGTTCTGGTGGCAGGCGCCCGACGGCAGCCGGCTGCTCACATATTTTCCGCATGACTATGCAGGTGGCATCGACGCCGAGCCTCTTGGCACGGATGTGTCGATTTGGATGCCGTCGATCTACGGCAAAACCATCCCCGACAAGCCCGAGATGATGCACCTGTACGGCGTGGGAGATCACGGCGGCGGGCCGACACGCATCATGCTCGACAATGCCGACCGGTTGCGGGCCCCGGATGCAGTGTTTCCGAAACTTGAGTTCAGTTTTGCCCGCGACTTTTTCAGCGATCTGGAGAAAAAACTCCCCAGCATGCAGGTTCCGACGTGGGATGGCGAACTCTACTTCGCCTATCACCGCGGAGTCTTCACCACACAGGCCGAAACCAAACGCAGAATCCGGAGCGCCGAAGAAACCGTGCTCAACGCCGAGAAGTTCGCGTCGCTGGCCTCGCTCTACGGCCGGGCTTACCCGCAGGACGGGATGGAACTGACGTGGAAAAATCTTCTGTTCGATCACTTCCACGACATCATGCCAGGTTCCGGGATCGCGGTGAATTATCTCGATGCCAAGCGCAACCTGGAGGATGTGGACCGCGCTGCCAACGACGTGACTATGGGAGCGCTGCGCGAGATTGCCGCGCACGTCAACACGCAGGGCGGAAACATTCAAAGCGAGGTCCCGGTACTGATTTTCAATTCACTCTCCTGGCCGCGAACCGAGGTGACCGAAGTCGAGGCTCAACTGCCGACGCCGGCAAATCAGATTGAAGTGGCGGACTCCAGCGGAAAGCTGGTGCCATCGCAACTGCTTTCCGTCGACGAGCAGACGCATCGCGTGCACTTGTTGTTGATGGCCAACACGCCGTCGCTCGGCTACCAGACGTATTTCGTGCGACCTGCGATGAGCGCCCAAGCAACTCCTACCTTCCTGAGAGCCTCTGCGGATAGCCTGGAGAACGAATTCATTCGCGTGAAGCTCGATCCGCAAACGGGCTGCATGACCAGCCTGTTCGATAAACGCAGCGGCACCGAAGCGCTGGCGCCCGCGGAAACCGATACAGGCGGGCCTAAGACTTCAACTTGCGGGAACCTGCTGCAGACATTCGTCGACAAGCCCAAGCAGTGGGACGCGTGGAATATTGATGCCGATTTCGAGAAGCAACATTGGGATCTGGATAAGGCGGATGAAGTGAAGCTGGTGGAGAGCGGCCCCCTGCGGGCGGTCATCCAAATCAAGAATCATTTCCAGAACTCGACTTTTGTCCGCAACATCATCCTGTATGCGGGTGCGCCTCGCGTGGATGTGAAGATGCAGGCGGAATGGCATGAGAAGCACATCCTGCTCAAGGTTGCGTTCCCGGTCAGCGCGCACAGTAACAAAGCGGCGTTCGAAATTCCATTTGGCTCGGTCGAGCGACCCACAACGCGCAACACTCCTGCCGAGCAGGCGCAGTTTGAGGTTCCGGCGCAGCGCTGGGCAGACATCTCGGACTCGACCCACGGCTTCAGTCTGCTGAATGACTGCAAATACGGGTATGACGCCAGGGGAAATGTGCTGCGCCTCTCGCTGTTGCGCTCACCGGAATGGCCCGACCCTCACGCCGACGAGGGTCATCATGAGTTCACCTACTCGCTGTATCCGCATGGTGGAGGCTGGAAAGATGCGCTCACCATTCGCCGCGGCTACGAACTGAACTACAAGTTGCTTTCGCTGCCGTTCGGGAAGCATCAGGGAGCGCTCGCGGCGGAGCACTCGTTTGTGCAAGCCCAACCGGACAACGTTATCGTGACCGCGCTGAAAAAAGCTGAGGACCAGAACGCGCTGGTTCTCCGCTACTACGAATGGGCGGGTAAGGAGGGTAACGTTACAATTCAACTTCCGCCGGGAGCGGAATCGGCGGCGGAGACCGATCTGATGGAAAAACCGACAGGCGGCATCCCCATTCAGAATGGGGGAATTACGCTGCACACGAAGCCCTACGAAATCAAAACCATCAAGGTGCAGTTCTCCTCCCTGCCGCAGATGGCGGCAATGCCTAAGCCATGAGTGAGAATTCAAAACCTGGCAGTCCAATTCTCGGCGTCGATATTGGCGGAACGAAAGTCGCAGTCGGACTCGTGGACCGCGAAGGCAAAATACTCGCGCAGGGCCGCAAGCCGATGGTGGCCAACGGCACGGCCGAAGCGGCTTTGCAGGCGGTTGCTGGGGCGATTGATTCCATGGCCAAGGCAGCGGCTCCGGACGGCGGATTTCACAGCATCGGAATCTGCGCTCCGGGTCCGCTCGATCCGAAGACCGGTGTAGTTCTCAATCCGCCGAATCTGCCCTGCTGGCGGAACTTTCCGCTGGCCGACAAGATCGTGGAGATGTATCACGTGCCCGTCAAAGTGGATAACGACGCCAACGCCGCGGCGTTGGCGGAAACGCGCTGGGGCGCGGCCCGCGGATTCCACTACGTTTTCTATGCCACGATTGGAACTGGGATCGGCACCGGCATTGTTCTGGACGGCCGCATCTACCACGGCAACACCGGCTCGGCGGGCGAAGGCGGCCATGTGAGCATCGACTATCGCGGGCCGCGCTGCAACTGCGGAAAACTGGGATGCATTGAGATCCTGGCGGCGGGCCCTGCTATCGGTGCCCGGGCGCGAAACAAATTCAAGAACGATCCATCGCTGCGATCGGCCATTCTTGACCTGGCCAACGGCGAAGTTGCGGCCATCACCAGCGAAATGGTAGGCAAGGCGTATGCGGCGGGCGATGCGCTGGCGCAGGAAATTCTACAAGAGACGGTCGACTTTATAACGCCCTGGCTCGGCAACATCGTCGACCTGCTCGACCCCGACGTTCTGGTGATGGGCGGGGGCGTAGCGGCCATGCTTAAACCGTTTTTCGACGACATCAAGAACCGCCTTCCCAGTTGGTGCGTGAATCCACGAGCTTCGGAAATTCCGCTGCTGATGGCGCACTACGGGGCCGATGCTGGAATTGCCGGAGGCGCTGCTTTATGCTCTGCAGACCATCCCTAACTAGTCAGACTTGATCACGAGGCCCTTGAATGCTCTGCTTCCATCAGTTCCGCCGGTTCGTGCCATTGGCCGTTTTCGCACTGTTCTGCAGGGCTCCTTTACTCTTGCAGGGGCAGGATCTGCTCAAGGCTCCTCGGGCCCAAGTCTTTCCGCTCACGCCGACGGCGGGGCGATTTACGGAGCCGGCGATCTCCGTGAATCCGAAGAATCCGCAGCAGGTGGTGGGCGTGTTTCAAGACAATGTGCACGCTTCGTACTCGCAGGACGCGGGTCATACCTGGCAACTGGCCGACGGCGTGGAACCGAAGAACTATCGCGTTTCGGGCGATGTGTCGGTGGCCTTCGATAATCAGGGCCACGCCTTTGTGTGTTATATCGCTTTCGACAAACTGGGAACGTTTAACTACTGGGCACATGGCGCGACGCGTAACGGAATTTTTGTGCGGCGCTCGCTGGATGGCGGAAAAACCTGGGAAGCGGATCACTTCCCTGTCGCGGAACAGTCGAGTTTGCCGGGGATTCCGTTTGAAGACAAGCCTTACATTGTGGCGGACAATACGCAGGGCCGTTATGCGGGCAATCTTTATGTAGGGTGGACGCGGTGGCGGTTGACCGATTCGCAGATGGTCCTCTCGCGCTCCACTGACGACGGCAAGACTTGGTCGCAGCCGGTTGAGATCGATGCACATCCCGGATTGCCGCGCGACGACAATGGCGCCGCCGAAGGATTCGCAGGCGCGGTTGGCCCGGATGGCACGCTGTACGCGATATGGAGCCAGGATGACGCGATCATGCTGGCGACGTCCCACGACGGTGGCGTGAGTTTTTCGCGGGCACGCGCTGTCATTCATACGGCGCCCATTATGTTCGCCATCGATACACTCGAGCGGGCCAACGGATTCCCGCAGATTGCCATCGACCCGAAAAGCAAGCGTCTGTATGTGACCTGGAGCGACTATCGCAACGGCGACCTTGACGTTTTTCTGGCGATTTCTGATGACAGCGGCAAGCATTGGTCGGCGCCGGTCCGCGTGAACGATGACCCGATTCACAACGGGGCCGATCAGTTTTTTCAATGGCTCGCCGTGGACCCGACGGACGGCTCGGTCAACGCTATTTTTTATGACCGCCGGCGCGATCCTGCCAACCGCAAGCAAATCGTAGTTCTGGCGCGTTCCACCGACGGCGGACACACTTTCAACAACTACGCCTGGACCGACGAACCGTTTGAAGTGAGCGGCGTTTTCTTCGGCGACTACAGCGGAATTGCGGCGTATGGAGGGCGCGTCTACGGCGCATGGACCGAAGAACCTGCACCCGCACCCGAAGCGAAGCCCAAGCCTGAGGAAGGTAAAGAATCGAAAGAAGCGAAACCGCAGCCGCGCGGAACGATCGTCAAAGTTGGAACTGCGGACTTTGCGACCCCGCAACACGCCCAGTAGGCCGCGCCTTTTTGCAGGTCGTCCAGAAACTGAAAAGGCGATCTCCGGAGAGATCGCCCTTCCGATTCCGGGATGAGGTTACAGCGGCTGGACGTTCTCCGCCTGCCAGCCCTTGGGTCCCTTGGTCACGTCGAATTGCACTGTCTGGCCCTCCTGCAGGCTCTTGAAGCCGCCCGCCTGGATCGCTGAGAAGTGCACAAAAACATCCTCGCCATTTTGCCGGCTGATAAAGCCATAGCCCTTGGCGTCATTGAACCACTTGACTGTTCCTTGTTCTGCCATGTTGTGACGGTGTTCCTTTCAATCAATTTACGCTGGAGAGATTCGGAGGTACGGCTAGGCAGGTGCTGGCTGATTAGGCGAGAACTGCTCACGACCGATTCGTTCAACGCACACAGGGATGCTACGCCGCAAGGCCACAGGTTAGCAAGAAAATTGCAGCGAGGAAGGCCGGGATGCCGGTTACCTCGACGTCCCGCCCACGTTTGGGGTGCCTTCTTGTGTGGCCTTGGACTCCCGGCTTTCCAGTTCTGCCTGACGAAGCTCAGTGGCCTCGGCCGGGTCCGTACCCGCTTTCAGATTGCTCTTTTCGAGAAAATATCGCCAGCCTTCATGGCGATCAGCAGAGCTTTGGTTGTTTTCAAATTTCTTCAACGTGGATTCGGCGTTGCTTCGTCCCTTGACCACCTCGACCACTCCCGCCGATTCGTACGTACGGACGTTGTGGCGGATCACAACGTAAGCAGCCTTCATTTCGTCGTGTGTCAGATGTTCTCCCTTTGCAGCCGCAAACCAGACCTACTCTGAGAGTATGCGCCGAAGTCATGATTAGCAAGTTGATTGCGGGAGGCGGACCTTGGAGCTCGGACTTCAGCCTTCCAAGTTGTTGACGTCTGAGGTCGGAGGTCAGAGGTCAGAGGTCGCCGTCGACGGGAAAATCGTGCAGCGTGGATCGACTTTATTTTTGCGCGAGATTGGCTGACAAACGCTGCGCCAGCTCGGATTGCCCGTTGCGCCGGAGCAGGTCGATGAGGCCTTTCATGAGTTCGGTGTTGTTTCTGCCGTAGACCGCTACGGTTTCAGCGGTCAAGTCGGCATCCGACACTTTGCCGATGCGGAAGTAAGAATCGCAGAGCATATAAAGCAATTCCGGCGTCATAGTTCTTGACTTCGCCAGTTGTTCCGCCGCGTCAGAGTAGCGCCCCTGGTGGTAGCGAACCTCACCGATTTCGGCAATCGCCGTCTGATAGCTTGGATCGTTCGCGAGTTCCGCCTTAAAGTCCGTCTCAGCCGCGCTCACGTCGCCCTGCTTCAACGCCAGGATTCCTTCATACGTGTGAGCGCCGCGAACCGTGGGCTGCAGTTCCAGCGCATGATGAAGACAGCGCTGGCCGTCCTCCTCACTTCCCAGTGTCAAATACAGTTTCCCAATAAAAACGTAGGCATCGGCCAGAGTGGCGGCAGTGCCCTGGAAGCGCTTGCGATAGAGCTGCAACGCGTCCTCCTCGTGATGATCTGCCAGCAATTGATAAGCCTGCTCCTTGATCGGGTTTTCGCTTCCCTCGCGCTCGACCGAACGGACGAACGTCATCTGCTCCATCATCAACTGATGCAGCGCCGCTTCGTGTTGCGCGTCTGCCGTTTTGCCCATCCCAGCGAAAGCCCGTGACAAATAGAAATGGGCCAGCAGCCGCGTCGGGGCCAGCCGCAGCACCAATTGCAGTTTATCGACGGCGGCCGCGTAGTTCGTCAGTTCCACTTCGCATTGGCCCAAGCCCAGCAACGCATCCACATCGTCGGCCTTGAGTGCAAGGACGCGTTCGAATGCACTCTTAGCCTCCTGCCATTTGGCCAGCTTTACATCCACGCTGGCCAGCAGTTGCAACGCCGATAGATCGTTGGGCTGGGATTCAAGCGCTCGCGCGCCATACTGCGCGGCCCCGGCGAGGTCCATCAATTTCAAGTCCGTGACGGCGATGTCATAATCGAGGCGAGGCCGCTTGGCATCCGCGTGCTGTGCCTTAAGCAGCCATTTCAGTCCTCCCTCGCAATCGCCGGTGACACACAACAGTTCCCCATACTTCTGCCACACGTCGACATTGTCGGGCTCAGCTTTCAAACTCTGCCGGATGGCCCGCAGCGCAAGGTCCTCCTGCCCATTCAGGTGATACGCCTGGGCAAGATAAAACTCGGCGTCGCCGTCGCCGGGAACCACACGAAGACAATGCTCCAGCAGTTGGATGGCTTCTTCCTTCTGGCCCGCAGCCAGTCTGTACATCCCTGTTTTCAGCAGAAGATCGCCGTCGTTCGGCGCCAGTTTCAGAGCCTGTTCATAAGCAGCCGACGCTTCAGAAGTGCGGCCCGCCTCCTCCAGCAACAGGCCCTTCAGCTTGATGGCCTGCGCAAAATCCGGATGCTGATCTAGTAAGCTGAGAACAAGATTCATCGCCCCTTGGCGGTCCCCATGCTCGTTGAGGCTAAGCGCCTGACGGAGTTGCGGCATGAGAGAAGACTCGGAAGGATGGCCGTTCTGAGCCTGAGCCGACGCTACTCCAGCGGCAAACAGCGTCGCCAGACCCACGATTACGCGGAGATGATTGGCGGGCCAGGAATGGCTTCTCAATTCTGGCAAACCTTCTGTGGCAAATCTTCGACAAAATCACAGAACATTATGATCGAGCTTCCGCCGGCCGCTAACAAAAGTCAACATCCGAACGGATCTCGATTCGCTGCCACGTGCAACTTGCCAGGCGCAATCCTTACCAAGTCACCGAAATCTTCCCCACCCCACTGTTGGGGACACTGTAGGAATGCGAGGTGTCTTCAGAAACGATGCTGCTATCCGGCAGCACCTGGAAGAACGTGAACTGGATCTGCGCACCCGCTGGCACCGATGCATCGATGAACCACGACATGGTTGCGCCGGGTAACGCCAGAAGTGGGCCGACGGCCGCGCTCTGAACGTTGTTCCCCAACTCGAAAACGTTCCCGGTCACGTACACCGAAGCGCCCGTAGCCAGTGGAACATTATTAACGGTGAAGGTCACAGGGATCTGGTTCCCCGTGAGAACGGTCAATGGCAGTGCGTTGGAGGTTGACCCAGCGCTCGTCTGCACGCTGACGTTGTAATTGCCGGGCAGCACGTTCGGCACGATAAATGTGACGGAGGAATCGGACCAAGCCTGCACAGTGGCTGCAGTTGTCCCCACCAGAACCGTGCCCACGGACGACCCGAACCCATCGCCGCCGACAGTTGCAGTGAGTCCAGCCTGCGCGACGCGCGGGCCCAGCGATCCCAACTCGGGCCTCGTAGCCGGCGCGGACGATTGCCATACCGAAACGGTGTTCGGTGCCAGGCTGAACACCGTGACCGGATTATTTCCGCCCGTGCCTGCGTTCACCTGGATGGAGAATCCGCCCAGCACGCCGCTTAGATAATCGGAAAAAGCCCCGGGTGCGAGCGCAGTGTACAAGCCGGTGATGCTGTAGGCTGCAGTCTGGCTTTTGTTCACGGCAATGAGCACTACATCATTGAAAAACTGCCGCTCCATAATGTAGACATCGCTGTTGATCCAGCGCTGTTGTGAGGTGCCGTAAGCCAGAGCCGGATTCGCCTGGCGCAAGTTCGCCATCTGATTGACCAGTTCGTAAGCCGTGGTGGTGGTGGCGAACGATGACATCCAGGGCCGGTTATAGGGAACGGTGCCGCCACCGGTATCGTTGTGCAGGTACTGTTCATCACCATACAGCACAACCGGAATTCCCCGGCATGCAAGTTGCAGCGCCAGCGCTTCATTCAGCAGATTCTGGTTGTTGTTGAGGCTCAGCAGCCGCGCCAGATCGTGGCTGTCCACAAAGGTCACCAGGTCGTTGGGAGAGGCAAAATCGCTGTCCTCCTGGCTGATGGTGTCGTCGATCTCGTGAAAGTCGCCATTGTTGGCGAACACGTCCCGCATCGCATTCGCCAGTGAAAAATCCAGTAGCGGAATCCCACTGCGGTTGGAAAACTGGACGGAGTCGGCGTAAGTCGGATCGCTGGTCCCGCCCAGATCCCACTCTCCGTAGAGGAAGGTCGGTCCGGCAGTGAAGGCCGAGTTCGCCAGCGTGTACTGCCAACCCCAGGTCACGTCCTTCACCGCATCCAGCCGAAACCCGTCGGTTCCGTGCTGCATGAACTGCGCGAGCGCGCTTTTGAGGTAGCCGTCGACCGGCGTGCTTTCCTGGTTCAGGTCGGCCAGATCGACCAGTGTGTAGTACTGCAACTGGAATGGATCATTGAAGTCTGTGATGGTCGGATTATGGTGGAAGAAGTTGTTGGGAGGCGCAGGATCGTTCTGATAACTGGCGAATGGCTGGCCTTGGTTGAGGAGAGCGCCGAACTCGCCACCATCGTCGGGATTACTGTCGTTGGCGGCGAAATCCACAATGATTCGAATCCCGTTCTGGTGGGCGGCCGTCACCAGGTTGTCGAAGGCGGCCCAGGTATTGTTGACATCGCCGAAGTGTTCCTCGATCTGCTGCATGTCGCGCGCCCAATAGCCGTGGTACGGAGCGTAGGCCGTTCCGCTCAGATTGGCGACGACATCGATGTTGTCGACGGGCGGTGATATCCAGATCGCCGTGACGCCCATGCCCGCCAGATAGGCCATCTGTTGCTGAATTCCCGCCAGGTCTCCGCCCCAGTAAAACTGCCAGTTGGTCTTAGTGGCATCGAACATGCCCGGGCTCTGCGGTGGATTGTTGTTGCTGGGATCGCCGTCAAAGAAGCGGTCGGTCACGATCTGAAAGATGACTTGCTTTTTGAAATCCTGCGCCGGGCCGTTGATTGCAGCGCCGCTGGCGGTCAGCACGAGCGCACCGCTACTGGAAAGAGTGCCGCTGGTTCCGGCAAATGTCAGGTTGTAGTTTCCGCGGGGCACCGTGCTGGCGATGGTGAAGGTAGCCGCTTGGCTGCTGCCGGCGCTGATGGAAAGTGGAAATGCGGGCGACGTGGTGACTCCGGCCGGAAGCCCTTGCAGGCTCACACTGACCGTTCCCTGAAAGCCGTTCACCGCTTGCACGCTGATCTGGACCGGCGTGCTCGTGGAACCTTGCGAGACCAGCACGGAACCTGAAGAGACTGCGAGGGTGAAGTTGGGCGGAGGAGGTGGGCTGCTCGTGCCACCACCCCCACAGCCGGTCACAATCAGGGTGAAGCAGCAGATTGCCCCCACAATCGTGGCGCGCTTCGTTCTCTGATTCGTCACACAGTCGCTACGCATCCACAACCCACCATTGGCAATGCCGCGCAACATCGCTCCGATGCACACGGCGCTAACGCACACTGAACACAGAAAGTGTCTGCGCGGGCAGAGAGACGCGCACCTGGCCGCTCACAATTTCCGCCGCGCTGGTTCCAAACACCGTCTGCAACTGGTGGGCAGTTTCGAGCGGCGTGTCCGCCAGCGGAATCGTCAGGTCGCGACTGGAAGACGCATTGTTGTAGACCACCAGCAGCTTCTCCTCCGGCGACTCGCGTAGGAAAGCGTAATAGTTGGCATCCCATCCGATGTGCCACTGCTTTCCGGTACGCAGAGCGGCGTGGTTGTGGCGCAGCGCCAGCAGCGACTGCACGTAGACGAATAAATCCTGTTGTTCAGCGGTGCGGCCACTGGCGGTGAAGGCGTTGCGCGGATCTCCGGGAAACCCGCCCGGAAAATCCCGCCGGTTGTCGGGATCGTCGCCGCCCGGCATCGCGATTTCGTCGCCCGAATAAATCTGCGGAATCCCGCGCAGGGTCAGCAGCAGTGCCGTTGCCGCCTTAAGTTTTGCCGGGTTGCTGTCTTTTTCGCTGAGAAAGCGCCTCTGGTCGTGGTTTCCGATGAACGTGACCAGCATTTCAGGATGCGGATAGAGTTCGTCGTGCCGCAAGACCTCGACAATCTTCTCCATCGGAGCGCCTTTGATGACAGCATCGCGCAAGGCATAGCAGAGCGGGAAGTCGAACACCGTGGCCAGGCCAGTGTCGATGCCGTCAAATTGTTTTCGTCCGCCTTCGAAAAATGATGTGATGGTCGGATCGGGATCGGATACTTCGCCAATGGCGTTGATCTGCGGATAGACTTGGCCGAGCCGTTCGAACCATCCACTCCAGAACTGGCGCGAGGAATAAGGAAACGTGTCGAGCCGGAAGCCATCAAGCTCGGCAATTTCTGTCCACCACATCGCATTCTGCGTCAGGTAGAGAGCGAGTGCGGGGTCGTCTGGATTCAGATCCGGCAGCTTGCCCGCGAACCAGCCGTCGAGCGTTCTGCGATACTCGCGCGGCGAAGCGTGCGGATCGACCAGCCCGTTGAAGCTGTAAGCGGGCTCCAGGTGGTGCGCCGGCGTGCCATGAAACCACGTGGGCGTCGGGGGATCGTTGGCCCAGGGATGGTGAGGGCCGGTGTGATTGACCACGTAATCGATCAGCACCTTCATGCCGAGCCGGTGAGCCTCGGCCACTAACGCCTGGTATTCCGGCATGGAGCCCATGTGATTGTCGAGGGCGTAGAAATCGACGACGTGGTAGCCGTGATAGTCAGCGTCG
Organism: Candidatus Sulfotelmatobacter sp.; assembly: GCA_052148475.1. Taxonomy (GTDB): domain Bacteria; phylum Acidobacteriota; class Terriglobia; order Terriglobales; family Acidobacteriaceae; genus Sulfotelmatobacter. The sequence continues at coordinate 110,446 of JBKQID010000059.1, forward strand.
GTATTCTTCCAGACCGGAGTGAGCCAGATCGTGGTGACGCCGAGATCGTGCAGGTATGCCAGATGCTCGCGAACGCCGCGCAGATCGCCGCCGTGATAGGCCATGGGTTTGCCGCGATCATAGAACGGCTGATCGCTCGCAGGATCGCCGTCGGCAAAGCGGTCGGGCATGATCAGGTAGATGACGTCGTCGCGAGAAATGCCTTCGAAATGGCCGCGTGCATCGGCGCGGGCCAGCAGCGGCAACGCGACCGTCGTCGAGCCGGCCGAAGTAATCAGCTTCAGGGGAACCGTTCCTGCAGGCAGACTGGATCCGAGTTGCAGGTGGATGAAGAGATAGTGTCCATTGGCAGATGCTTCGGCGCCCAGCGGAGTCACATCTTTCGTCGGACTTTCCACGCGCCCGCCGCTTAGGTTTTCACCAGTGAGCAGCAAGGTGAGCTGAGGTGTGTAGTTCACCCACCAGTTGGGAGGCTCGATCTTCTGAACCAGCGGCTTCTGAACCACCGGGGCTTGCGGCGCTCCGGCAGCCGACTGCGGCCAGGCCGGCAGTGCGAGCAGGCAGACCACGATCAGCAGCAGCGCAATGGTACGTTTGTTTTTCATGGCGACAACCAGCGCCCGGATTTGAGGCCGACCAAACTGAGAACGACCAACCAAGTCAGACTTACCGAGCAACGTGGACCAAACTGCTAGGAAAGGAGAGTCTCCTGCTGCAAGGCTCCAAAGAATCAGGAGACGCTTGAGAACCGTTCTCAAGCGTCTCCTCTGGGCTTTCAGTTACCAGGACACGCGCAAAGCCAGTTCGAGCTCACGATTCGGGGGGGAGACCCGAGGGTTGAGCAGCGTGCCGAACCCTGTGTTGCCGGTGTCGTTGATGTTGGTGTCCGGGTTCTGGAACTGTGGCGTGTTCGTTATGTTATAGACTTGGGCGCGCAATTGCGTCGTCACCCGCTCGCCGATCGTGATGTTCTTTACGAGGGACATGTCCCAGCTGAAAGTCCCCGGCCCCGGAAAGAAGTTCCGGGGCAGATTGCCAACTAGGCCGACGGGGGTTGTGAAGGCGCCCTTTGGACAGGCGATCCAAACATGCCACGAGACGTGTGTTTGGCATCCCCCGTTGTAATCCGGGCGGCCATTCGCTCCCCCGCCGCCTGAAAGGTCCAGTGGCGTACCGGTAGACCGCACAACCACGTTGTTCCACTGCCAGCCGCCAATCACGTAATCCACGGCCTTCGGAGCGTCGTGGGCCAGCATTTTTCCCCGTCCGAAAGGTAGCTCATAGAGGGAGCTCAAAGTGAAGAGCTGGCGTTGATCTGTATCCGAGTTGCCGCGCTCATAATGGAGCAGTGGCGTTCCGTTAGGGCCGTCCAAGACGCCGCCAGATGAGCCGAATGCGGAGGCGGAGTTATCCAGGGTGTGCGCCCAGGTGTAGGCCGCTGTGATTTGAAGTCCGCTTTTCAAGCGGCGCGTCAGTTTTGACTGCAGGCTGTTGTAGCTTCCGCTGCCAATCATCTCAGTCGCATTGATAGAGCCGACACCATTCGGGTTGATAGCACCCCCAACCGGGAACCAGTTTGTCCCGGGGGGACAGGTACTACCACAGCCAGTGCCTAGAACCGTCTCGTTGGCGTTGAACGTAGTGGCGAGATTTCCCATCTTCGTTCCAACGTAGGCCAGGTCAAACGATGTCTGGTTGTCCAAGGCCTGCTCGACTTGAAAGTTCCATTCCTGGATGTGCGAGTTGGGGCTGTTTTCGGGGTAGTAAATCACGTTGGTGGTACTGCTCACCGCAGTCGGGGCGATGCCAATTTTCGGCGGAAGAGCTCCCGTGGCCGTGGTGGGATCGGTGGCTCCGGCAGCCGCCGCTCCGGTGAACGCAAATCGGTAGCCGCTCCCGCAAGTGGTCGCCGTCGGACAGGCATAATAGGTCGAAGTCCCGTTAAAGTCGGCGTTGTTGGAGAGCTCGTTGCCAACGCCGCCACGGTCCACGTAGTAGAACAATCCGTAGCCGCCGCGGAGCACAGTCTTGCCGGTTCCAAACAGATCGTAGGCAAACCCAACCCGCGGACCAAGGTCCTTTTTCGGGGTATTGATCAGAGCCGCGGGAAAGCCGTGGGTTCCGGCCTCAACCAGTTCTCCGGTTGCGGGATTGAAGTCGGACTGGTGGTTGCTGGCTTCCCTCGGCCAGCTGAGGATGTCGTAGCGCAGGCCCAGGTTCAGTATCAGCTTGCGAGTAACTCGCCAATCGTCTTGCGCAAAGAAGCCGTTCTCCCAGCTGCGGGTCTGAAAGTACCCGCTAAATGCGCCAACCGAGTAGGCGCCCATGAACCCGGCAAGCAGTTCGGAAGTCTCATATCCGGTAAACGTTCCGTGGCCGGAAGTGTGGGCTGGATAAGCGCCATAGTTGCCGTCATCGATCCAGAAGTAGCCTTTGGCGTCATTTCCCTGATCCCAATTCACATCGCGATGAATAATGCTGGCTCCAAACTTGAAGGTGTGCTTTCCCTTGATCCAGGTGATTGCATCGCTGAACTGCTGCGTAGGCTCGATAACGAGATAGGGGCCGCCGTCACCGACGTAGCTGATGTTCCCATACCAGCCTCCGATGATGGGCATGCCACCGAGCAGCGGAGAAGTGTTGGCATTTTGAATGCCCAGGTTGGTCGCCACCGGAATGTTGCCGTTAGGCTGCTGGTAACCGAGAAGATCGCGAATGTAGCCATAGTGAAACTCGTTGACGATCGTGGGGCTCAGAATGTGGGTCCAGCCCAGGCCGGCCTGGCGCGGATGGGACGGGTTGGTACCGCCGCCGACGGGCAAGTTATGGGTGGAGTCACTCAGTATTTCTGTGCCATTCAGGAAATCAGTGCCCAAGCTGTAACGGGCGAAGACAGTGTCGTTGGAAGTGACGACAAAGTCCAGGCGCGCGTCGTAATCGTTCTCATTGATGATCTCTTTTTGTGGTTGGCTGATATTAAGGTCGTTGGTCGCGGGGTTCGCCCCCGCAATATTCGGGAGTGGAAACAAGTTCAGATAGGGGATGCCGGGGCCGACTTGATTGGCAGACGGAATCACGTTGATGCTGGGTCCGGGCGCGTCGGAAGTGCTGTCCCAACCGAAGGGCAGGCAAGTCTGAGGGTCGAAAACATATCCGTAATTGCCACTGCTAGTGGTAAGGAAGGCATTGGGCTGGGCGGTCGCGGCAGCGGCGCAGCCAGGCAATCCGGAGTAGGGTATGCTAGTGGCCGTTGCCGCTCCGGTGGGGCTGAGCAGCTCGGTGAAGTTGCCCGTGCGCATCAGAGCCGTCGGTACTCGGTTGATGTAAGCGCCAGAGGGTAGAACCTGGCGCCAACCCTGGTAATCAACAAAGGCGAACACCTTTTGCTTCCAGATGGGTCCGCCCAGCGACGCGCCGAACTGGTTGCGGCTTAGGTTTGGAAGGGCTACACAGCCTGACTCGCCAAGGGAAGTACAATGGGGCTCGGCGGTGTACTGGAACACATCCGCGGCAGCGATTTTGGAACGGTTGAACCAGTATGCGGAGCCGTGTATCTGGTTGGTTCCGGACTTGGTGGCAACCTGGACGACCGCGCCTCCCGCGCGTCCAAATTCCGCCGGCGCAACGTTGGTAGTGGTCTTGAATTCCGCGATGTCTTCGATCGCCGGGAAGATCACGATCGTGTTCACTAACGACTCGTTGTTGTCAATGCCGTCGATAATCCAATTGTTAGCCTGAGGTCGCAGGCCGTTTACCGCCAAAGCAGCTCCACCCGAATCGTAGTTGCGCCAAGTCTCGGATGCAGCCCCCCCAGGGCCGATGCCGGCTGCGTTATTGGAGTAAGCACCGCGGCTAACGCCCGGGGTCATCAAAGCCAGCGACGAGAAGTTGCGGCCGTTGAGCGGCAGGTCGACCACTTGCCGTCCTTCAATCACCTCGCCTACACTGGACGTAGCGGTGTCTACCACCGGGATGTCGCCGGTGACTTCCACGGTCGTGGCCGCCGAACCAGTTTCCAGCTTCAAGCTTAATTCCTGAACTTGGGAAACTTGGAGCTCTAAGTCGGCTTTCGCCGTCTTGAAACCTTCCTGCTTCACTTCGACGTGATACTTTCCGATGGGCAAAGCATTGAGAGCGTAGGTGCCCGAGTCGCTCGTCTGCGCGGTTACTACCCGTCCAGTTGCGGCGTCGGTCAGAGTGATGGTCGCGTTCGGGACGACGGCGCCGGTCGGATCAGTGATGGTTCCATAGAGACGCGCGGTGTCGGTTTGAGCCAGCGCCAGTCCGGCCAGGCACAGAACAACTATGAGAACCAGAGAGAACTTTGCCTTCATGTTTCCTCCAAATCAGAGACGTCTTCACGGACGTCGGGAGACTTTTTCGACGCAGAACCGGTTGAGTGTGCAACTTGTAGTACAAAAATGGTAGGGGGTGACGTTTCACTAGGTTTTAAACGGTTACTGCGGTAAAATGCTGCTGCTGCAATAGCATACGATCCGTGTTAGATCGGTGTTACATGGTTGTGTCACACACTTTCGCCGCCGGGCCGGAACAATTCTCCCAACAAATAGATAACATTATTAAAAGTCATAGCCTGCGCGGGTCGGAATC
>JBKQID010000060.1:0-39763 GCA_052148475.1 Candidatus Sulfotelmatobacter sp.
AGCTCGGAGGCGAGATCAGCCACTTCAAACGCGACGTGCGGAACTTGCCGGACGAGATCAGGGACCGCCGCGTCCGCTTCGAAACGCATCCACTCCACGCCAAATTCGCTTTTCTCGTGGCTGACGACAAAGAGTTTCAGATGTTTCAAGTGGGTCTCGCCACGCTTCGCTTCAGTAGTGGGAATTCCGATGTGATGGTACCGGCGCATTGTTTTTCGCTCTAGTGGAATTGGCACAAATTCTACGCTGTCATTACCTCGTTTGAAACCGCGCCCCGTGGCCGGGCTTTTGAGGCACGAAGTCAAATTGTACTTCACTGGTTTTGGCACAAGGCAGATTCGGAATGCATGATGGGCTACTCTTCCCTAATCTTGTAAGGGAAGGTTTGCCGACCAACCGCCCAGAAAGTCTGCTTGGTACCCGTGTTCGTCGCATGCAGGCACCAACACGAACGCGGTTTGGCACATTACCAAAACCTACACACAGCGTGCTATAGGAGAATCAATGCGTACACGACACCGGGGAAACGTGAGAACCTGGCTTTAGCAAAAATATTTTTCTCGCAGGTTACCGTAAGTTAGAAAAAACTACGGTTGTCCTCTCGTCGCAAGCGTATTTATTGCGCGAAATCCACCACCCCCTGGCCGAAATCAACCGGTGTAAGTCAATTAATAGAACGGAACTCTTCCCCATTCCCAGTGTTCAATCTAGTAACAGGAATTCTGAGGGACATTATGAAAACCAAGTTTTCTAAAACGCTTCTTACCACGGTGTTGACGAGCGCAATGGCGCTCGGGACTGGCACTTCCTTGGGGGCGCAGGACCAGTCGATGGATAAGCCGTCAGCGGGTGTGCGCATTCAGGTGGATCAAGGACCGCCGCCAGAGCAGACCGCGCCGCAATACAATGCGCCGCAATATAATGGGCAAGACCAGAGCGCGCCTCAAGATGTCGCGCCTCGATCTCCGCGAGATCAAGCGCCGCAAGATCAAGATGCATACCAAGACCAGGCGCCCCCGCCTCCTGCGGGGCCGAATCAACGGCAGTACACATCGTTGCCTCCGGAGCAGTTGAACAAGCTGGTAGCTCCGATCGCGTTGTATCCCGATGCGCTCGTGGCGCAGATACTGGCCGCCTCAGCGTATCCAACGCAGATTGTGGAGGCGAACCGGATGGCACAGGAGAACCCGGGGCTGAAGGGACAGGATCTGGCCGAGGAAGTGGACCGGCAGGATTGGGATCCGAGCGTGAAGTCTCTGGTGGAGTTTCCTACAGTGCTGGCGAACTTGGACAGGGATTTGTCGTGGACTTCTGAGCTGGGCGAAGCCTATCAGAACCAGCCGGATGACGTGATGCAGGCGATCCAGTACCTGCGTCACAAGGCGCACGACGCGGGCAATCTGCGGAGTACGCCGCAAGAGCGCGTGTACGAGCAGGGGCCGAATGTGGACATCCAGCCGGCTGATCCGGATGTGGTGTATGTGCCCACTTACAACCCGGCGTATGTGTACGGATATCCCGTAGGCGTGTGGCCTGGGTTCTATCCGTGGTGGGGATTTGGCGGCCCGGCCATTTCGTTCGGCTTTGGCTTCCCGATCTCGCCGTTCTTCGGCTTCGGTTGGGGATGGCATGGATGGGGCATCGGCTGGGGCCTCCACGGTGGAGTCTTCTTCGGTGGCCACCCTTGGGCCTACCGGGGCGGAGCGTTTTATAACCGCGCCGCGTTTGTGCACGGAAATTATCGCGGATTCTCTTCCGCGCGTGGCGGATTCGGAGCGCGCGGATTTGCGGGTCGCGATGGGCGGGGGTTTGGCTCCGCCGCAGGTCGCGGATATGAGGGCGCACGAGGCTACGCGGGGGCGTCCCGCGGCTTCGCCGGAAGCAATCGCGGGGCAGCCTTTAACCGGGGAGCTGAAGGTAACCGAGCCTACGCAGGCAACCGGGGATTCTCCGGCGGCCAACGAGCTTTTGCTGGACGCGCATCAAGGGCGCCACGCGCTGGTCGTTTCAGCGGCAGCCGCGGCGGTCAGTCGCGCGGATTCTCCTCGCATGAAAGCTCCGGCGGTTCGCACGGTGGCGGACACTTTAGCGGCGGACACGGCGGCGGTGGTGGTCACAGTGGCGGCGGACACGGCGGCAGGCGCTAAGCATCCCATATAGTCATCACCGTTCCAGCCGAAATCGAAGGCCCCGCTCTCACGAGCGGGGCTTCCTTGCTCGGGGTTTGTTGCCGGCGGGGATTCCTCCCGTGTGACGGGCTGCTCGGAAACAAGAGCTCCTTAAGTTAGCGCTTATGCGGCGTCCTCCTGACCCTGCCGTTCTTCAGGCGGAGCGAAGAGCCTGCCCTGAGCGGAGCTGAAGGGATCTCGCGAGGGCTAAAACGCGCGAGGGGTTAAACGAAGATCCTCCGTTTTCGCCTCTGTGCTACCCTTGCCCTGCCCTCGTCTGCGGTTCCGTTCATGGAATCCACGGCACAACCCCGCGCACTTCCGATTCACCCCAGCCAGGTCCGCATCGGCACCGCCGGCTGGTCTTACAAAGACTGGGACGGCATCTTCTATCCCTCGGGCATGCGGCGCCGAAAGCTGCACCCTCTCGAATATCTCGCGCGCTTCTTCGATACGACCGAAATCAATACTTCTTTCTACGGACCGCTGAAACCCGAACTGGCCAAGCTCTGGTGCCGCAAAGTCGCGGCGGTGAATCCCAGCTTCCTTTTCACCGCCAAGCTCTATCGCGCCTTCACTCAATCGCCGCTCGCAGTGATGGAGCCCACCTCTGCGGCCACCATTCGTCCCACCGACGAAGACGAAGCCCGCACCCGCGAGGGCCTCGACGCTCTGGCCGCCGAAGGCCGGCTCGGCGCCCTGCTGATCCAGTTTCCCGTCTCTTTCAAAAACACTTCGCTGAACCGCGAATATCTCGACCGCCTCCTGCGCCAATTCATTGAATATCCGCGCGCCGTGGAAGTGCGCGACTCCAGCTGGAACAACGCTGAAACCCTCGCAGCGTTTACTCAGAAGAACGTCGCGTTCTGCAACATCGATCAGCCTGTGCTTGGCAACTCGCTCGCCCCCACCGAGCACGTCACCGCGCCCCTCGCCTACGTGCGCCTGCACGGCCGCAACTACAGCGAGTGGTTCGATTCCGACAACCGCAACGACCGTTACAACTATCTCTACAACGAAAGGGAACTGGCGGGCTGGAAGGACCGCATCGAAAACGTCGCCACGCGCGCCCAGACCACCTACGTCATCACCAACAACCACTTCGAAAGCAAAGCCGGAGTCAACGCGCTGGAGTTGAAGGCCATGATCACCGGCAAGCGCGTCTCAGCGCCCCCCACGCTCGTGCAGAAATATCCTGAGCTAAGAAGATTTGCCGACCCCGCCGAGGACTCCGACGGTTCACCTCCCGGCAACCAGTTCTCGTTGCTGGCCTGAATTGAAGAAGAAAAACTAGCGTCAATGCGGTCTAGCCGGCTTGGTTTTGACATATCACAATTGAGGGCGATTGAGAGTACTATCCTGCGCTTCAGTAGCGAGCCACAACCGGCAAGCGCCGCTCTGGACGATTCGGCCTATCAATTTTTCTTGCTTGACAGTCCCGCTCACCCGCTCGTAACCTTCCTGAATTCTAGTAGTGTTTGGGGCTTCGTAGAATCCTTGCAGTGCAACAGGTGACGCGATGACTAGAAGGCACTGGTTATCCTCCGCTGCTCTTGAGACGTCTCGAAAGCCAAGATTCTGGAGCCGGATGGCTGCGGCCGCGCTCTCGACGTCGCTTGCGGTGAGCGCTTCCACTCTTGCCTGGGGCCAGGCGAGCACCTCGGTGCGCGGCGCGGTCACCGATCCCGCCGGAAACGCGATTGTCGGCGCCAGCGTCGTGCTCTCCAGCTCCGAATCCAAGACCGAACGCACCGCGACCACCGGCGTTCAGGGCGAATATCAGTTTCTCCCGATCCCTCCCGGAACCTACACGCTCGCGGTCAAAGCCGCGGGCTTTCGCAGCTACGAGCAGAAAGGGCTTGTCCTGCTGGTGAACACGCCGGCCACGGCCAACGTTCAGCTCAAGGTAGGCGCCGCCACCGAGTTGGTGACCGTGACCTCGGAGATTCCCGCCATTGACCTGGTGGACGCTTCGCTGGGCAATTCCTTCGACGAGCGACAGGTCCGCCAGATTCCCCTGGAGGGCCGCAACGTTCCCGATCTTCTGAGCCTGCAGGCCGGAGTGGCGTATACGGGCAACCGCATTGCAGACCAAGATCAGGACACGCGCAACGGGGCCGTCAACGGAGCGCGCAGCGATCAAAGCAACGTCACCCTCGATGGGGTGGACGTAAACGATCAGTCCAACGGGTACGCTTTCACTTCCGTGTTGCCGGTGACGCAGGATTCGGTGCAGGAATTCCGCGTCACGACGACCAATTATGGTGCTGATCAGGGACAGGGATCGGGCGCCCAGGTAGCGCTGGTCACCAAGAGCGGCACCAACTCGCTGCACGGCTCACTCTACGAATACCTCCGCAATACCATCACCAGCGCCAACGATTATCTGGTGAAGCAGTCGGAGTTAAACATCGGCCTTCCCAACAAGCCCCTGCAGTTGAACCGCAACATTTTCGGAGTGTCGGTCGGCGGGCCGCTGCGCAAGGACAATGTGTTCTTTTTTGCCAACTACGAGGGCACCCGCGAACGCGAGCAACAGCGCGCCGAGCGCGTGATTCCTACTCCCTCCCTTTGCCAGGGAATATTCCAGTATGTGAACGCCGGCAACACCGGAACCACCGTCTGGAACGCTGCCCAGCTCCAACTCCTTGACCCCAACGGCATCGGGATTGATCCCGCCATGCTCGACCTGACCAATCACACCGGCTATCTCGACCAGACGTTCTGTACTGGCAACACGGTGACCAACGATTCTTCTGCTGGAGATGGTCTGAACTACGCCGGCTACGTGTTCCGCGCACCCACCAGTCTGGACAACGATGTCGCGGTTGTGCGGCTGGATTACCGCCTCACCTCCGACGGCCGCCATACTCTGTTCTTACGTGGAGCGTCGCAGGACCTCCGCAATCCGGGCGCCCCTTTTCTGCCGGGCGATAGCCCTGAGTCCACAACCATCAATCACAGCAAGGGTTTCGCCCTGGGCTATTTTTCGCTGCTCACGCCCGCTCTGACCAATTCTTTTCACTGGGGCTTCACGCGCCTGAGCTATGGGCTGATCGGCAACACGGACCAGCAATGGAACGAGTTTCTCGGCCTGGACCAGGGCGTCACCTTCAGCCACAGCTTCCAGGTACCTCTGCATAACTTCGTAGACGACGTTTCCTGGACCAAGGGAACGCATGCCTTCCAATTCGGCGCCGCGATTGGAATCGCGCGCGATCCCCGCACCAGTTACCTCCACTCCAACACCATCGGATTGGGCACAACCAACTGGACCTCCCCGATTGGTTTCGCGGGTACTACCAGCACCCTCGACCCCACCAACACGGCCGGGCACCCGGGCATCAGTGGTCCGGAGCCTGAGACCTCTACCCAATACGATCGTCCGCTGCTGGCCTTGTACGGCATGGTCTCGGACGTGGTCGCCAACTACAACCTGGACAAGGACGGTAATGCACAGGCGCAAGGCGCTCCGGTGAACCGGCGCTATGGTCTCGACTGGTATGAGTTCTACGGCCAGGACACCTGGCGGGTGAAACCCAACCTGACCTTGACCTACGGATTGCGCTGGTCGTTCTTCCCGGCGCCTTGGGAAACGAATGGGCTGCAAACCTATTCGACCTTTGGCTTGGGAACGCAATTCAACCAGAACGTGAAGAATATGAATCAGGGGATCGGCTACGGCGCAATGCCGCCGATCGAGTTCAACCTGGGTCGGGGGCCGGGTTTCTATCCGCTCGAGAAAACCGACCTGTCGCCACGGATATCCATCGCCTACTCTCCCCGTCCCTCCGGAGGCTTGCTCAAGAAGCTCTTCGGCGACAACGACAAAACCGTGTTTCGCCTGGGCCTGAGCCGGGTTTACGACCGCGCCGGATTTGCCCTTCTAAACAGCTTTGACCAGACCGGCGCCGCAGGATTGTCCACGACGATTCAGAATGCCTGCTGCACCTACGGCGTTACCAGCGCCGAGGATTTGCCGCGCATCACCGGCATCCACAATATTCCGGCCACTAACATCAACGGTGTTCAGTTCCTGCAGCCGCCGCCGACCACGATCCCGACTCCTTGGCCACAGATTCCCGCTACCAACGCCCAAGCCAACTTGTGGGGGAATGACAACACGCTGAAAACTCCGTACTCGTACACCGCCGATTTCTCGATCGGACGAGAGTTGCCGAAACGCTTCTCGCTGCAAGTTTCCTACGTTGGGCGCTTCGGCCGGCATCTGCTGACCCAGCGCGATCTGACCCAGCCACTCGATATCAGGGATCCGAAGACAGGCATTGACTACTACACGGCTGCCTCAGCCCTATCCAATCTGGCCAGGCAGTTTGCGCTGGCCAACAACAGCGGCCAGCCGACCAATTATTACCAGGGCTTCCCCACGACCGCGCAGATAGAAAGCGTCACTGCCGCAGGACTGGGCCCTACCGCCCAGTACTGGATTGACATGATTCAGCCGCTCCGGCCGGGCGCGTCTTACTACTCCGATACTTTTGGCACCGGTCTGGTTCCGACGCCGAATCCCGCGGACAGCCTGATTCAGGAAGTCTTCAATATGTATTACAACCCCGGCCTCTCGGTAATCGGGGATGAAATCGTCGGCCTAGCCGATATCGATTCCTACGGCGGGATCGGGGACAACATCGGTTCCGGCTCTTATTTCTTCAACGGTCCTCCGGGGTTCTTTGGCAATGGCTCGGGCCAGTTCCTGAACAATCAGGCGTTCTCGATGTACGGCTGGAGTTCCATTGGCAATTCCAGCTACAACGCGCTGCAGGTCAACCTCAGGAAACAATTCAGCCAGGGCGTGCAGTTCGATTTGAACTATACGTACTCGAAGTCCATCGACATCACCTCGGCAGCATCCCGGGTCGGGTTTGCGGTGTATGGTTACACCAATATCGGCCTGGTTGGAAGCCGCCTGGCCAACGCGTTCTCACCGAATCTGGCGCGGGCGCCCTCGGACTTCGATCTCACTCATCAGCTCAACCTCAACTGGGTCGCCGAACTTCCTTTTGGCAAAGGACGTGCCTTCGCCAGCCATGCCAGCGCCGTTACCAATGCTTTCACCGGAAACTGGCAGCTTTCTGGAGTCGCGCGCTGGACCAGTGGTTTTCCTTTCAGCGTGGATGGAGGCCAGCGCTGGCCTACGGACTGGTTCCTGACGGCGGTCGGGCAGATGACGTCTAGACCGAAAACCGGGACGTTCAAAGGCAACGGCACGGTAAACGTCTTCGCAGATCCCGCCGCCGCGCAGCAGGACTTTACCTTGCCGCTTCCCGGCCAGGTTGGCTCGCGCAACGTTTTGCGGGGCGACGGCTACGCCGCTCTGGACATGAGCCTGGTCAAGAGCTGGAAGATGCCCTACAACGAAGCCCACAGCATCCAATTCCACTGGGATGTCTTCAACGTCCCGAACCTGACGCGGTTTAATGCGCAGAGCATCGGGTCGTCGTCTCTGCTCACGTCGCTTACGCAGCAGCCGGACAGCTTCGGCGCCTACTCGAGCTTACTCACACAGCCGCGCGTGATGCAGTTCGCCCTGCGCTATGAATTCTAATGAGAGGGTGGAGAGAGTTTATCTGCGGTATTTTGCGCGCGCGCCCCGCGGATCTCATGCCCAAGGGACTGGCGCAAACTCAAGGACTTGATTGGTTTCGGCGGAAGAACAGTGCGAGGTATCGACCCGCGCAAATATGGTTGACGGGCGTGGCCTTCGCGCCCGACCCGCTATTCATCTATTCGAGATTCCCATCCGGCCTTAGGCGCCTAACGCCGCATGGTCGGCCATCCGGCGCTTGTTGTAGCGCAGCGCGACGTTCATGAAGACGTGGCCCAGGGAGGTCTCGAACGAGATCATCAGAGCTTCCGTGTCTTCGCTGGTTTTGTCGCCCTCCTGCGCGGTAAGCAGGAGCGGGGGATGTACGCGGAAATGGAAGCCCTGGTCGTTGAGCGCGGAAATGGCGTTGCCCACGACCTGATTGGCAAGTTCGAAGATGGTTTCCTTGATCAGCTCGTCCGACTCCGGCAGTTGGGCGCCAGCGTAGTGGCTGGCCACTTTCACTGCCGTCTGCGGCTCCAGATCGAGCACGATCCGGCCTTCAATGTCGCCGGTCAGCGCGATCATGCCCGCCACGCCTTTCCGGCGGTAGGCATCCTCTTCCATGGTGAGGTTCCCCACCTTGGTCGTGCCCTGCAGGCCCTGCGACAACACGGCGTCGGCCGCGTTGATGAAAGGCTGGATCAGTTCCATCTTCATTGCGTTAGACTCCCGCTCCGGCCGCGTTGGCCACCGCTCCATCGTCACCCATGACGTACTTGATGACTTCGTACAGCACTTCCGGCTTCACCGGCTTCTGCACGAAATGGCGTGCACCCCGTTGCAGCGCCGCGACAATGTTTTCCTGGTATCCCACCGAGGAAACCATCACGATGCGCGCTTCTGGATGCTGTTGGACGATCCGTTCGGCTGCCTCGATCCCTTCCATCTGCGGCATGGTGATATCCATGAGCACAACGTCAGGATGGGTGCGGTCGAACTCGCTGATGGCAGTCAAGCCGTCGCCGGCTTCAGCCGCCACCTGCCCGCCGAAGGTTTCGATCATGCGGGCTAGATTCTTGCGGGCAAACACGGAGTCGTCCACAATCAGGTACCGGACCGGCTGGCCGTCTTTGCTGCGTTTCACAGGTGCAAACTGCTCCATACAGACCTCCCCTTTCTACTGCATATCATGCCCGGCTCGTCCCGCACCAGATCACTCTGGTCACGGTCCTGGCCCGGCCCGATTCCTAGTATCCGGCGCGCACTGCCCGGCCCGCTTCGGACCCGATGTTCCGTCCGCAGATAGCCTGCAACGTCGCCCCCATAACATCCAGACCGACTACACGAATGGCGTATCCTCGTTCGATTGCCGCCTTCGGCATGCCATACACCACGCAGGACTCTTCGCTCTGCGCAATGGTCATGCCGCCCTCTTTCTTCACCGCTCCCAAACCTTCGGCGCCGTCGTCACCCATGCCGGTCATCAGCACGCCCACCGCCTGCGCCTTGAATTCCTCGGCCGCGCTCCGTAACAGTACATCGGCACTGGGACGGTGCCCGTTCACTCGCGGTTCATCGCAAAGCACCACGATGTCGCCCAAAGGCAGCCGTTTGACTTTCATATGGCGGCTTCCCGGACAGATCAGCACCCGGCCCGGCTGCAGCAGATCGCCCGACTGCGCCTCCTTCACCCGCAGCGCGCACAGCTCATCCAGCCGCCGCGCAAACATGTCGGTAAACCCGTCCGGCATGTGCTGCACCACGGTAATCGCTCCCGGAAAATCCCCCGGCAACTGCGACAGCACGAATTCCAGCGCCTGCGGGCCTCCGGTGGAGACTCCGATGGCGACGACTTTATTGGGAGAAGCCGAGGAAACCGGCAGTTTCTCCGGCCGCGGCGGAACTCCGGGCAGCATCCGCGGTTTCAGCTTGCACTCGGCCGCCGCCTTCACCTTGGCAATCAATTCGCGCGCGGTCTCAGCCATGTGCGCCGCGGCATCTTTAGGCTTGGTGACGAAGTCGAACGCACCCAGCCCCAGAGCCTTCATGGTGACCGACGCGCCTTCGGTCGAGTGCGAGCTGAACACGATTACCGGCACAGGGTGCCGCCGCATGATCTCTTTCAGCGTGTCGATGCCGTTCATGCCCGGCATTTCGAGGTCGAGCGTCACCACGTTGGGCTTGAGTTCCTCGATCTTTTTCAGACAGAACGTGCCATCCATCGCGGTTCCCACCACGTCGATGGATTCATCGGAGGCCAGCATCTGCGGAATCAGCTTGCGCATCAACGCCGAATCGTCGACCACCAGCACGCGCACCGGAGGCTTCCTCATGCCTGGCCTCCCACGGTTGGGGTTATAGTCTGGGACATGGCCAGCCGCGTGCGGTCGGTGTGCGACAACAACAAGCCCGCGTTGCATTGTCCCAACTGCTCGGGCCGCGCGCGGGCCACGTGCTCGACCACGGCGGGCAGGTTGAGGATCAGCACCACCCGCCCGTCGCCCAGAATAGACGCGCCGGAAACCAGATCGGTGTGGAACGTGTGGTCATCCAGCGCTTTGATGACTAACTCTTCTTCGCCTTCGAGCGCATCGACAATCAAGCCGTATTTCCTCTCTCCTACAGTAATGACGAGCACAAAGAGCTTGGATTTTCGATCCTCCCCCACCGGCCGGCCCAGCCGCAGCAGCGGCAGAACCTGGTTGCGCAGCTGCAGAACTTCGTAGTTGTCGACCTGGTGCACCTCGGTTTCAAAGGTGCGGGCGATCTCGAGCACCGCGTTCAGCGGAATGGCATACAGCCGCTGCTCGACCCAGAAAAGCAGCGCCTTGATGATGGCCAGGGTCAGCGGCAGCTTTAGGCGGAACGTCGTGCCTTGTCCGGGACGCGTCTCGACGCTGATGGCGGCCTTCAAGCGGTGCAACACGCTCTGCACCACGTCCATGCCCACGCCGCGCCCGGAAACTTCCGTGACTTGCTCGGCGGTCGAGAAGCCGGGCCGAAAAATGAATTCGAGAGTTTCCGCCTCGCTGAGCCGCGCCGCTTCCTCGGGCGTAGTCATGCCGAGTTCAATGGCCTTGGCGCGAATCTTCTGGGCATCGATGCCCCGGCCGTCGTCGATGACCTCGACCACCACCTGGTTGCCATGGTGGTAGGCGTTCAGCCGGATGACTCCGCGCGCAGCCTTGCCCAGCTTGCGGCGCTCTTCGGGCGGTTCAATGCCGTGGCTGACCGCGTTGCGCACCAGATGGGTCAGGGGCTCGGCGATGGCGTCGAGAATTCCTTTATCGAGATCGGTGTCCTGCCCGCTGATGTCGACTTCAACTTCGCGCCCGCATTGCCGCGACACATCGCGCACCATGCGCGGGAAGCGGCGGAACAGCTGATCGACCGGCACCATGCGGATTTTCATCACCGAGCGCTGCAGATCGTTCAGCACCCGCGCCTGGAAGGCCATGGCGTCGGAAAATTTGCCGCGCAGCAGTTCTTTGGGATAGCGCTTGGAGAACTCGTTCAAGGCCTGCTGCAACATCGACTTGCCGATGATCAGCTCGCCCACCAGGTTCAGAACGCTGTCGATGCGGCTGGCTTCGACCCGCAGCAGGTTTTCCTGGGTCGCGGGAATGGCCGTGGGAATGGCCGCTGCCGGGGCGGCAGCAGTGGGCATTTCCGGCGCACTGGCGGCGGGTTGCGAAAGACTTTCTTCGACGGCGGCTTCCGACTCGAGATCGGTTTCGTCCGCCGCAGTCTGCGGCGCTGGGCTGGGCCCCAGCATCAACTCCACCGTTACTTCCTCGGCGATGGTCGGAATCCGGCCCTTGGCCTGGATCTGCGCGACGGTCTGCGCGCTGCCCAGCACGAACTCAACCTGCTTGGCCGCCGCCGGCGACTTGGTATCGGGATGCACGGCGATCACTTGACCCAGCGCGCTCAGAGCGTTGTGAATCAACTGGCGTCCGGCGATGGGCATGGCGCAGTGGGGATCGATTTTTACCACCACGTGATAGACGGCCAAGCCCGCGGCCTGGGCCCGGTTCATGCCCAGCTTCTCGTACTCGGTCCAGTGGGCCCCGACTTTGGCGGAGCTTCGCGTGGTGAAGGCGCGCGGGGCCGAAGTCTGGGCGGTTGGCGACTTGGCCTCGGTTGCCTGATCAGAGATCGTCCGGACTGTAGTCGTCTTGGCTTTGGTCGTTCTGACTGTGGTCTTCTTAGCATTCGTCCGCTTGGCAACGGCCGTTTTGCCCGCCGACTTCAGGCCAACCGAAGCCTTTACTGTGGATTTCTTGCCGGCCTTCTTGGACGACTTCCTGCCTGTGGATTTTGAGCTGTCCGTCTTCGAGCCGATGGTCTTCGAGCCGGTAGATCGCGCCCGCGTGGTTTTGGCTGAAACCGGGGCCGCGGCCGGCGCTGCCGTCAGGTCGCTGATCCGCTTGCTCAGATTCTTCGTGGACGGCAGCTTGCCGCCGTTGCGGTAGGCCGCAATCATTTCAGTGAAGACGTCAGCGGCGGCAAAAGCGATCTCGGCCACCGCGGCTTGTGTGGCCGTGCCTTCCAGCGACAGTGCATCCTCGAACTGGTGCGCCAGTTCGCTCAACTCGCGCATGCCGCAGGCCGCCGAGTCGCCTTTCAGGGTATGCACGGTCCGCCGGATGACGCGCACGATTTCCTCGTCGCCGGGCTTTTTCTCCAGCTTCAATGCTTCTTCATTGAGCGCCTGCAGCAGTTCCTGCGAAGTCTCGAAAAACAGCTCTCGCAGTTCCAGGCCGCGCTCGTCTGGGGGATGATCGGTCATGCGTTTACTCTCTCACCTCAAGCCGCTGGTACGCCGTACCGCTGTCCTTGTGCAGCATCTGGAACTTCTTGGTCAACCCGAGAAGGCTCTCCGCATGTCCCACAAACAGATAGCCGCCGGCGTTCAAGCAGCGGTAGAACTTTTCGATTAGCCGCTTCTGCTCGGCCTCATCGAAGTACATCATCACGTTGCGGCAGAAGATCACATCGTTGCGCTGCGGAAGGTACTCGGTCTTCAGATTGTGAAAGTCGAAGTGGACCATCTCTTTCAGCGGCTTCTTGATGGCATAGCGCTCGCCAATTTTGTCGAAGTAGCGCAGGCGGTAGCCGTAATCGACCATCGACATCTGGTTCTCGCTGTAGGTGCCCTCCTGCCCGTGCCGCAACACCGAATACGCGATGTCCGAGGCCAGAATTTCCACCCGCCACGGCGGCGGTACCAGGGGCTTGGGCAACGGCAAGTCCATGGGCAGCGGATTGCGCAGGTAGTAGTAGGCCAAGGCGTCGGTGACCAGCATGGCCAGCGTGTAAGCTTCCTGCCCGGTGGAGCAGCCCGCGCTCCAGATGCGGATCGAATATTCGCGCCGCGAGCTCTTGTGCTTGAACATTTCTTCCAGCACGGTTTTCTGAAACAAATCCAGCTGCGCCTTGTGGCGGAAGAAGCTGGTCTCGTTGACCGTCAGGTTTTCCAGCAGCTTGGCCAGTTCGTCCTTGCCCTGCTGGCTGATCAGCAGGCGGTAATAGGAATAGAAGGAATCGACGCGGCACTCCTTCAGGCGCCGCAGCAGCCGGTCCTGGAGAAAGTGCGTACGCCGCTCGTCGAAGTGCATGCCGCACTCCTGATAGACGAGAGCCTGCAACAGCTTCAGTTCCGCTTCCGTCAGTATGGGAGCAGGTGCCGCTCCGGATGTACTCATTCGTTTTCCCGTTCTCGCCTGAAACTGAAATTCAATCCTGCAACCACCGTGCTCGTTCGTTACCGGGCCGCGGCGCCCCGCGCCTCGGTCTTGGCTAACGTTTTCTTGTCCGCCTTCTTTTCGCCGGGCTCACTGCTGACTTGCAGGCTGCCCGGAGCCAGCAGTTTGCTCATGTCGAGCAGCACGACCAGGCGCCCGGCCACCTTGCCGAGTCCGGTCACACAGTTCAGTCCACCGTCCTGAAACACGGCTGGCGGAGGTTCCACGGCGTCGGCTGGAATTTTCAATACTTCGGAAGCCGAATCCACGATCAGCCCGGCCAGCCGTCCCGCATGCTCGACCACCAGAATGCGATTATGCCGGCTCAGCTTGGCCTCCTTTTCTCCGAAACGCTTGCGCAGGTCCATGACGGAAACGATTTTGCCCCGCAGGTTGATCACACCCTCCAGATAGTCGGGGGCATCGGGCACGGCGGTGATTTCAGGCACCCGCACGATTTCGTGCAGGGAAGTGATGGGCACGCCATAGGTCTCGCGGCCCACCTTGAAACCCACGATATGAAGTTCACGGCTCATAGGTTCAGCCTCCGGTTCAGGCTCCTCGAATGACGGCCCTCAGTACTGGGCTCCGGCAGCGGCCCGGCGCGCGTTGCTGCGGCCGAAATCTCCGCTGCCCGCCGGCCCGCGCGAAGCCTCGGCCAGCGAGAAGCGGTCAATGAATTCCTGCAAGCCGCGCGACATCTTCGACATCTGTTCCGACGAGGCCGCCAGTTCGGTTGAACCCGAGGTCGACTGCTGCACCAGTTCGCGCATGCGCTCCATGGCCTTAACCACGGCCTGCGCTCCGGAGGCCTGCTCTTCGACGGCGGAGTTGATTTCGTGGGTGATTTCGTTCAGCCGCGTAGTGGCGCGCGCGATCTGCGACGAGCCGTGCGACTGCTCGTTGGTAGCCGCGCCGATTTCCTGCGCGAACTTGTAGACTTCGGTGACCACGTTCGAAATCTTGCGCAACGCGGCATTCAGCTCGCCGCCCAGTTCCAGGCCTTCGTTCACGATGGTGGTGGAGCGGTCCATGTTCTCGACCGCCTTGCGGGCTTCCTTCTGAATGCTCTGGATCAGTTCCGAGATTTCTTTGGTCGACTGCGCTGACTTTTCGGCCAGCTTGCGGACTTCGTCGGCGACGACGGCGAAGCCCAGGCCATGCTCGCCGGCGCGGGCCGCTTCAATGGCGGCGTTCAAGGCCAGCAGGTTGGTCTGCTCGGCGAGATCGTCGATGACTTCGATGATCTTGCCGATGTCGTCTGCGCGCTGTCCCAGGGCTCCAATGATTTCGCCCGAGGAGTTGATGGTGGTGTTGATGCGGTTCAGGCCGTCGGTGGCCTTCTCCATGGTGCCGATGCCGTTGTGGACTTCCTCGCGCGAACGGTTGGAGATGTCAAGCAGCACCTTGGCGGTGTCGGCCACGCGCTGAATCGACGCTACCATCTGGTCGATGGAGGCGGACGTCTCGCTGACGCTCGAAGCCTGTACCTGAGTGCTCTTCACCATGTTCTGCACGTTCACGCTCATTTCGTGCATGGTGCTGGTGACTTCATCGATGGCGGAGGAAGCCTGCAAGCCGATCTTAGCCGCGTCGTCGGAGGCGCTGGCCACCTGGTTGGAGGCGCTGGCCACCTGCGAAGAAGCGTCGCGCACGCTGCGCACCAGGCCGGCCAGACCGTCGATCATGCGGCTGAAGGCGTTGCCCAGGGTGTCATGGGACGACCGGGGCTTCACTTCCACGGCCAGGTCGCCGCCCGCGATCGATTCGGAGATGCCCGCCATTTCCTTCAGATAAGTGACCATCTTGTGGAAGGTGCGGGCCAGTTCGCCGATCTCATCGTCGCGGTTTAGTTCAATGTTGTGTTCCAGATCGCCGGTGTTGCCGATGGCGTTGGCCACATTCATCAGGTTGGCGAGCGGCTGGGTGATGGCGCGAGCGGTGCGGAAGGCAATCGCGCCCCCCAGACACAGCGCCACCAGGGTTCCCAGGGCCGAGATGATGACCGTCCAGCGCGCCGCCACGTCATCGGAGGCGCGGCGATCGTCGACCAGTTTGTCGTTCTCGCTTTTGGCCACGTCGAGCGAGTCGGTGGAATTCTTCACCCAGGATGAAGCGTCTTTCTGAAGATAGTAGATTTGCAGTTCGGCCACGGTGGCGTTGCCGGAGTCCACGTCTTTCCGCTTGTCGATCAGGGGTTGCGCGAACTCCTTGGCCCAGGCCTGCTCCAGCTGCTGCACTTTGCTCAGGGCGGACTTGACCTGATCGGAGTTGGCCAGGGTCTTGCCCTGTTCCAGCTTGTCGTTGAGGGCGCGCAGACCCTCGTTCATGCGGTCGACTTCGCGGGTGTCGCCGCTTAACAGGTAGTTGCTTAAGTAGAGGCGGTTCAGCATCATCTGGGAGCGGACTGCGGTGGTGGCGTCGGCCAGTTCCGTGGACGCCGCGGCGGCGGCTTTGGCCGCGTGCTCGCGCTGCACCGCTGAGAAGTTCACCAGGAACAGCACCAACACCATGGCCAAGATGATGCCGAAATTCGTATAAAGCTTTTTCCCGATCGTCATTTCCGTCTCCTCCGCGGCCGTCTGACTACCGCGGCTCAAACTTAAAGTCGATAACTCCCGAGGTTTCTACCGAGGCGGGTTCAAAGCGCCACTTCCTGGCGGCATCCAGCGCGGCGGTCGCCAAAACCGGGTGCCCACCCACGATGCGGGCGTCTTTCACCGTGCCATTGGGTGCGACCACAACTTCGATCTTGACCGTGCCCGCGATGTTCATCTTTTTCGCTAGGGCGGGGTATTCGGGCTGCACCTTGCTCTTGGCCCGGCGGACGATCTCCTCGCTCTGGGCCTGCTGCGCTCTCCCATGGATTGCGCCCAGAGTCACTGCTAAGATCAGGATCGACAGCAGGGCCATTGCAGTTCGTCGAGACACAATTCCTCCTCGCTTACAAGAAGCTGTTCAACTTGGGCGTGCAACGGCTGGGCCACCTGTACCTTCTTGAAAAAACCAAAGTAATGGGCTGTATCTGTAAGTAAACGCGCTTGTTAGTCGGTCTCGAAATGAGCGCCCGAAGGGGGGCGAACATGAGGACCGTCTCATTCACGTCCAACCCGCCTCGGCTTCTCAGTCTGAGACGGAATCTCACTCCCGTCTCGGGATTTCACACTCAGGCACCCCCTTCCCCATTTCCCTTGACTCAAATTGAGATGACAGGTACTTTCCCAATAGATTCAAGCACTTGTGAATCACGATCCCTATTCCCCAATTGTCGCCGCGGGCCTGAGCGTTGCTGGTGGTCTTCCCATCATTGCTGCGGAGCGCAGTCTCACCCGCGGCTCCGAGGAGGGCTTTCAGGCGCTTCTGCTGCGCCTGGCCGCCGATGGCGTCAATCTCTCCGACGCGCCTTCGTTGATTCGGTTGTTCTGCCGGGCCACGCGCGAATTCTTCCAGGTCTCCGGCGCGTACTTTTGGCGCAACTTCGGCGGCGAACTGGTGGGCGAACAAGCCGACGGCAAGCTGGCCGATCGCATCGTCGGCGTCCGCATGGGCTTTGACCAGAGCGCGGTGACGGGCACCGCGGTGCGGCAGCGGCGCACCATCTATGCCAATCATGTGCAGTCCGCCGCTTTTCCGCCGGCGCCGGAATTTGAGGCGCGATCGCTGCTGGTGGTGCCATTGATGGTTTTCAACGAAGTGATCGGCGCCGTCGCATTTCTGCACGATTCCGACGACCATTTCTTTAGCGAAGATCTTGCCGCTAAGGCCACGATCCTGGCCGGCCAGCTGGGCGGCCTGCTGGAAGCGCTGCGACTGAGCGAGGTCTCTCGCGAAGAGCACCGCCGCGCGGAAATTCTGGCCGACGTCGCGCACGCGCTGCATGGAACGCCGGATGTGTCGGCGGTGATCGAAGCCCTGGCCGATCGCTTGCGGCTGCTTCTGCGCACCAAGCTGGTTTGTGTGTTGCTGCGCCGCGAGGAGCCTTTTGAGTTGAAGGCAGTTTCGGCCGAGACTCCGCAACTGGCGAATGCCGCCCGGGCGCGTCACGACCGGCAAACCCTGCGTTTCGCGGCGGATTTGGCGCAGCGTGCCGTGGCCGCCGGAGAGCTCATCACGCTGTCGATCGGCGCCGACGTGCACTCGCTCGGGAATCTGGTATCTCCCGGAATGCTGATCGCCGCTCCCTTCCGGACTTCGCGAACCCAGGGTGCGATCCTGCTCTATCCGCGCCAGGAGAGCATGTTCACCGCGGAGGAAAAGGCGCTGGTGGCGGGCATCGCCGGCTTCGGCGCCGTAGCCGTTGCCCACGCGGAACTGTATGCCACGTCCCACGCCCAGGCGCACGAGATGCACCAGTTGCTGGAAATTTCCTCGGAACTTAATTCCAGCAACAATCTGGAGCAGGTTCTGCAGGCTTTTGTGGTGCGAGCTGCGGATTTCCTCGGATTCGGGCGCTGCTTCATCGCACTCGAAGAGGGTGGCGTGTTCCGGGTGCGCTATGCCGTCGAGAAGGGAGAACCGCGGCGCGCGGACACGCTATTCCCCGAAGGGATTGCCACGCGCGCCCTGCGCGCCAAAGAAGTTTTCTGGACCAACGAGGCCAGCCGTACTCCCGGAATCAATCTCGAAGTGGTTACGAAATACAAAGTGCAGCAATTACTCACCGTGCCGCTGCTGGGTACGAGCGGAACAGTGCTGGGGATGTTTGGTGTGATCGACCGGGTGGACGGCATGGGCATCTCGCAGGAGGACATTCGCCGCGCCCGGGCGCTGTCGAATCAGGCCGCAGTGGTGCTGGAATCGGCCCGCAATCTGCATCTCTCGGAGCAGCACCGGCGCCGCGCTGAAGCTCTGATCGAACTGGCTCGCGAAATCGACGGCACCCTGCACTTGCCCGAGTTCGCGCGGCGTTTTGTTAATCGGACCACAGAGTTGACCGGTGCCCGCGCCGGGTTGCTCGCATTACTGCAGGAGGGCCGCTGGCAGGTGGCGGCGTTGCACAACGGGGTGGAAGCGACCGCCGGGACATCATCCGCTGGGACATCGACCGCGCTCACTGCTCCCGCGGATTCCGGCCAGAAAACTTCGCCGCCTGGGGAAAATCAAAGCCTTACACCCGCGGAGAGTGCGCCGGCGAAAGTTCCTCCCGAGCCGTTGCTGGAGCGCGCTCTGGAGCGCGGCTTGGATCGCCTGCTGGGCGCGGCTCTAGCCGAGTTCGCGGCCCAGCATCCTGAGACCGTGGTCTCGGCATCCGCGGAGCAGATATTGGGTTCGGAGCCTGCGTCGCGCTTGCGCTGGTCGGATTGCACGCTGGTGCGCCTGCCCGGCGCGAACGGGGAACTGGCTGGTTTGCTGTGCCTTTCCGGACGCTCGTCTCCACTCAATGCGGAAGATCGGGTCTTTCTCGAGACCATGGCGACTCACGCAGCGATGGCGCTCGAAAACGCGCGGCTGTTCACGCAGATCGAGCAGGCCAACCGGCATTGGATGGAGATCTTCGACGCCATCACCGACTTCATCGTGGTGCATGACGAGGCCGACAAGGTGCTGCGCGTGAATCGCTCGCTGGCCGCGATGATCGGCGTGCCGCCGGCGGAGTTGATTGGCGTAAATATGCGCGCGCTCATGGCCTTGACCAGCGACACGGCGTCGTACTCTTGTCCGTTCTGCCGCTCCATGGCTGAGGACTCGGACGAATTTGCCCACCCGGTGTTCGATCGCACTTATCTGGTTTCCACTTCGAGAGTGCATGGCGGGTCCGGCGAAGGCCCGCAGACGATTCACGTGTTGAAAGATATTTCGGACCGGCGCGAGGCCGAGCGCCGTTACCGGGAACTGTTCGACAACATTCAGGAAGGCCTGTTCTTCAGTACGCCCGGCGGCCGGTTTATTGAAGTCAATGACGCCATGGTGCGGATGCTGGGCTATAGTAGCCGGGAAGAATTGCTGCAGATCGATATTCCGACGCAACTCTACTTTTCTCCAGGGCAGCGCGATCACCATTCGGAACTGATCAAAGAGCAGGGCCACCTGCGCAATCATGAAGCGACGCTGCGGCGCAAGGACGGATCGGCGATTCACGTCCTCATCAACGCCTTCGGCCTCTACGACAGTCTCGGCCGCATCCTGCAGATTCGCGGCTTGATGCTGGATGTGACCGGGCTGCGCACCTACCAGTCGGAGTTGCACCGGGAGCGCGATTTCTCGAGCAAAGTTCTCAACCATACGCAGAACCTGATTCTGGTTGCCGACACCGCCGGTCTGGTCAGTTATGCCAACCGGCGCTGGTATGACGCGGGATTCGAACAAGGGGAACTGCTGGGGCGGCCGTTGCTCGAACTGGCCGGAGCCGCTTATGTCTGCCCACTGGCCGATGCCCTGCGCAGCACGCTGGACAGCCAGCAAGTCGACAATCTGGAGTTAGAAATCGTGAGGCGCAACGGCCCGGCCGGGAAGTTCTCGGCCAATCTCAGCCCCATGCGCGACGAGCAGGGCACGGTCACCAGCATCGTAGTAGTGCTGACCGACATTACCGATTCCGCCGTGCTGCGCGACAAATTGGTGCACGCCGAGAAAATGGCTGCGGTTGGCCAGTTGGTCTCCGGCGTCGCGCACGAAGTCAACAACCCGCTTACCGCGATTCTGGGCTTCGCCGACCTGTTGATGGAGAACACCGAACTGCCCGAAACCGCGCGCAAGGATTTGCGAGTGATTCTGCAGGAAGCCCAGCGCACCAAGCAGATCGTGCAGAACCTGCTCAGCTTTGCCCGGCAGATGCCGCCGCAGCGCAGTTCTGTGCAGTTGAACGCCATCCTGCGCCGGACCCTGCAACTGCGTTCTTATGACTTCAGCAGCCACGGCGTCGACGTGGTGGAACATCTGGACGAGGAACTGCCCGAGGTGATGGGCGACGCTCACCAGTTGCAGCAGGTCTTTCTCAATATTCTGAATAATGCCTACGATGCCGTCCACGAAGTCGGACGGCCGGCGCGCATTGAGATCATGTCGACCAAGGCAGGCGATGCCGTCGAAGTCTCGTTCCGCGATAATGGCAACGGAATCTCCCACCCGGACAAGATTTTTGACCCGTTCTTCACCACCAAAGAAGTTGGGAAAGGCACCGGCCTGGGCCTCAGCATCTGCTACGGCATCCTAAAAGAGCATGGGGGAGAAATCCTCTGCCACAACAATACTGACCGGCCGGGCGCCACGTTCATCGTCCGGCTACCCGCAGCGCCCCACACCGCGTCGAAGGGTGTGGCGGCAGGAGTGATACAACCATGAGCCTACCTGCCCTGAAATTTCAGCCCTTGCCCGTGCTGCTCATCGAGGATGAGCCTGCCGTCATGGCCTACGTTCAAGCCGCTCTGGAACGCAGCGGATATCCCGTGGTCTGCTGCGAGTCAGGTGTCGACGCTCTGCGCCTGCTGGAGAACGGATCATTCCTGGGCATTGTGTCGGACATGCGAACCCCCGGCGGAGTGGACGGTGGTCAGGTGCATGCGTGGATTGCGCAACATCGTCCCGATCTGGCCTCGCGAATCATTTTTATTACCGGCGACATTGCCAACGAGGAAACCGTCGCCACGTTGCGGGAAACCGGAGCTCCCTGCGTTGAGAAGCCGTTCCGGGTGCAGCCATTCATCGATATCGTCTCGAGGACGTTTGGGAAGGCCGAGTGAATAGCTCCGGGAGCAAAGATGATCTTCGTATCCGGCTGCTGATCGTCGACGACGAGCAGAGCATCCGCAAACTCTGCGTCACCGTGGGCGAGGCGCTGGGCTTTGTCTGCCTGGAGGCGGAAAGCGGCGAGTCCGCGCTGGCGCTGCTGGAAGAGCAGTCGGTACACATGGTGCTGACCGACATGGTGATGCCGCACATGTCGGGGCTGGAATTTCTGGAAAAAGTAAAAAAGCTTCTGCCCCGCACCGAAGTCGCGCTCATGACCGGGCACGGGTCAATCGAAACAGCAGTCCAGGCCATGAAACTGGGGGCCTACGACTACATCACCAAGCCGTTTTCGCCGCTGGAGGAGCTGCGCCTGTTTCTGCGGCGCATGGCGGAAAAAGTGCGGCTGGTGGAGGAAAACGAATTTTTGCGGCAGCGCATAGATTCGGAAACCGCGGTGCACGGCATCATCGGATCGTCCCCCAAGATTCAAGACGTCCTGCGCATGGTCGCCCGACTGAAAGACACGCGGACGCCGGTGCTCATCTACGGCGAAAGCGGAACTGGCAAAGAGCTGGTCGCCCGCGCCATGCACTTCCGCGGCGCTTTCTCCAACCGGCCTTTCGTGGCCGTTGACTGCGGATCGCTGGTGCCGACGCTGATCGAAAGCGAGCTGTTCGGCTACGAAAAAGGCGCTTTTACCGGAGCGCTGAAGTCGAAGCAGGGACTCTTCCAGGCGGCCGATGGCGGAACGATTTTTCTCGATGAAGTCGGCGAACTGCCCCTCGAGTTGCAGGCCAAGCTGCTGCGCGTGTTGCAGGAAAAAGAAGTGCGTCCGGTGGGCAGTAATCAGCGCATGAAGGTCGACGTACGCGTCATCGCGGCCACCAACCGCGATCTCGAAGCCGCCTACAAGAACGGAACTTTCCGAAAGGACCTTTACTTCCGGCTCAATGTTGTGACGCTATATGTGCCGGCACTGCGCGAGCGGCGCAGCGATACGCCCATGCTGGTGCATTGGTTCCTGGAACGCTATGCCCCGGGCGGGGAGTTGCACGTAACCAGTGCCGCCATGAAGGCTATGATGCAATACGAGTGGCCGGGCAACGTCCGCGAGCTGGAAAACTGTGTAGAGCGCGCCGTCGCGCTGGGCAACGGGCAGATCATCGACCTCGGCGACCTTCCCCCATCCATTGCTTCGGGAGCAACCGCGGGATCTGCCGCAGGAACTGCGGCAGCGTCGCCGTCGGATCGCCCGACCGTGCTCGATCCTGATCTCGCGGCAGCGCAGGCCGTATCCGAATCGCAGCGGGCGCCGCTTGCAACACTTCCCACCACCGATCTCGAAGACATCGAACGAGCTACCATCCAGCGTGTCTTCGAACAGGTCAAAGGCGACAAAGCCCTCGCCGGGCGCATGCTCGGCATCAGCCGCGCCACACTCTACCGCAAACTGAAACGCTACAACATCAGCGGAGGCGGTTCCGGGTCGGGGTCGTCGAGCCACACCCTGCAGTAAGGGATTAGGTGGCCCCTAGCCCACGAAAGCGGAAAAAGGTTATCGGCGATGGTTTCGATAGCACCAACGAGCAGCAGGTGCTCAACCAAAGGGCCAGAGACAGGTCTACCCGAAAACGTGCAATATTCTCTCGCCGAACACTTTCCCTGTAACAACTCAACGAAGAAGGAAGAGAACCATGCGCTACGTCCTCGCCGTAGTATTCTGCCTTGCCGTCCCCGGCTTCGCTTGTTGCCAGGACTCGCGCCGATCTTTACGGCGGGTACTCCTATGTCAACATCGACACTAACGGCCTCACCTCGCGCCAGAGTGCAAATGGTTGGGAAGCCACGATCTCCGGAAACTTCAACGAGTGGTTCGCAGTTGATGGCGACGTGAGCGGGTACTACAAGACCTACAGCGCCGACTTAGGGGGCGCTACAACTGGCGAGGCAACTGCCGACTACTCGTTCGCGGGAGGTCCGCGGATCAATTTCAAACCGATCTTTATCCATGCCCTATTCGGAGCGGACCATCTGAAGGGTACTTTGTCGGAGGTTGGTTCACCGAGCACGTCAGCTTCGCAGGATGGTATGGCGGGGCTCGTGGGCGGCGGCGTCCAGTTCAAGGTCTCCGGGCCGTGGTCGATTCGCGCATCCGCTGATTACGTTTTCACTCGACACAACATCTTCGGCGGGCCCTCCGTTACTCAGAATAACTACCGCGCCGGAGCCGGTATCGTCTATAGCTTTGGCACCAAACACGAGAGCGAGCCGCCAGCGAGAGTGACGCAGCCTGGTGCTATTCGTGCTATTCCGCCGGTCAACGCCGCCAGATCCGGAGTGAATGTACCATCGCTCGGAGTTATCGTGATTCTCGGCAACAGCGCGGGAGCGGAGATCGCATTAGTCACGCCTGACGGAGTAGCCGCGCACCTCGGATTGCACTCCGGTGACGTGATTGACGCGGTGGATGGCAGACCCGTGAAGACTCCGATAGAACTGGCGTCGGAACTTGCGAAGCGACAGGTGGGTGAAAAGATTCGGCTGGGCTACATGCTGCACGGCGAGTGGCAGATCGAGGCAATTGTGTTATTGGGCGGTGCACATTGAGGTATTGAAAAGGCGGATCTTCAGCGTGCGTAAACTCGTCCCTATCATTGTGGCGTTGTTGCTCTCAGGGCATGCCGCCGCGCAAACGACCGTGTCCTTTCCGACTGCTGACGGCGGCGTAGTCTACGCCGATGTTTACGGAGAAGGCGACCGGGCGGTTGTGCTGGCCCACGGTGGTCAGTTCAACAAGGAGAGCTGGCAGAAACAGGCTCGAGCACTCACGGCGGCAAAATTTCGAGTGTTGGCTCTCGACTTCCGCGGCTATGGCAAGTCGCGAGGTCCGGGCGACTCCGACCCGATGGCCGCGCCGCTTTACCAGGATGTGCTGGCCGCCGTCCGCTACCTGCGAAAGTCAGGGGCGAAGACCGTATCGGTCGTCGGGGCCAGCATGGGCGGATGGGCGGCCGGGGATGCGTCGATCGCTTCACGGGCGGGGGAGATTGATCGTGTGGTATTTCTTGGCTCGGCGCCAGGCGGCCCGGCCGACAAGCTCAAGTGCCCCTCGTTATTCATCGTGGCCCGTAATGATGCCAGCGGGGATGGACCCCGCGTGCCAGGCATTCGCGAGCAATACGAGAAAGCGCCCCAACCGACAGACTTGATTATTCTGGAGGGCTCGGCGCACGCCCAGTTCCTCTTCCAAACGGACCAAGCGGACCGTGTGATGCGCGAGATCATCCGTTTTCTTTCCGCGAAATGAAACTGGGGCCATTGGTTGTGAAATGTCAGCCTTGATTCTGAGACTGGGGTCTCATCCTGAGACGCCATGCAGAAGAGATCTCACGAACTACTCTCAGAACGGATTGCTAAGCCGCTGAAAATGCACTCACCTTGGTGCTAATCCTTCCGTTCGCGGAGATGGCTGCAGCGTTGCTCCTCCTTTTCTGAACCGCGGATTCTGGCTCCCCACAGCTCTTCCTAACCGGGAAGAGGGGAGCCCAACCGCATTTCAATCGGCAGAACGAGTTCGGGTTGAATGAGTCTGGGCTGAACGAGTCTGGGTGAAGGGGAGTCTGATCGCTTGGCGCAACCAGCCATAGCAACGGCGCGTGCCGCACAGAACGCCAGCACCGTGGCGGGACTGGCGCGGTTTTTCCCCGAGGCGTCGCCCGTCCGCATGCCCGTTCAACTCGCCCGCGTCCTGCCGGGCAGCGACTCGGCCGCCGCCCCTTTCGCCGAAAGTATCGTCATTGAATTTGGCACTCCCCACGAAGTTCTTTTCGAGTGCAACACGCCCCTGGAGTTTGGCGATGATCTTCGCCTGCGAAACTCCGACGGTTCGCTCGACGTCACCGTTGCGGTGGTCGCGGTGCAGTATCAGCCCGGCAAAACCGTGGTGGCCGCGCGCTTTCGTGGAGAAGTGCCCAACTGGATCGTGAAATCATGACTCCAACCACACCTGTACAGGATCTCGCCACCCAATGGAAGTCCGCGCGGCGGTTATATCCCATTTATTCTGAACTGGCGCGCGAGTTCGCCATTGAAGTGAAACCTTGCGCCGAGCTGGAAGACGGCCTTGCAACGCCCGAAAAAGAGGTGGTCGAACAAGCCAACCACTGGCTCGAGAAAATGGACGAACTCGTCCAGGTGCACCAGTTGCGCCAGTTCCTGCAAACCAGTTCTCTGGTCAATGAGGAAGGGATCGAGAGCCTGCTGGAGCACTTCCTGGCCAAGCCGCACAAGACCGACGTCATCCGCGACAAGATTGATTTTCTGCTGGTGCAGTATTTCAGCCAGCTCGCGCCCTCCAGCCTGACCGACGCCGACGTGGATCTCGCGTATGTGGCCGAGGCGCTGAAGCCGGTATTGGGTGCGGTGGATTTGAAGCCGCCAGTGTGGCTGAACGCGCTCGACCGGGTGCTTGAATCATCGCGGCGCTGCAAGTCGCTCGACGAGCTGCTGCATGGCGGAGTACTTGAGCAGGGACGCAAGGCCAAGGGGCTGGCCGGGGACTTGTTCTATCTTCCGGTCGCTCTGGTCGCTTTCACGCGCTTCGGATATCTTATGCGGCGGTCTTTTTTTCGCCTGATGCTGGGCGATCTGAACGGGATTCTGGATGGGCTGACCGAGCTTGAGGACAAAGGGGTGCAGACCATCGACTGCCGGCGCGCCCAGTTTTCCGCGCAGGAACCGATCGTTCGCCTGCGCGTGATCTGCCAGTCGTGGAAAGTGATGTTTCAGGCCGAATATTCGTCGGGCCAGCCGTTGCGCATGCTGGTCGATTTGCGCGCCTCAGTCGAGCACGCCCTCGGGCGCGGCAAAGCTCCCGAAGCAGAAGGGAAAGCTACACCCGCCGCCAAGGCTGCGCCAGCCGTGAAGCCGGCTGCGAAATCTGCGGCGGCAGTGAAGCCGGCAGTCGCTCCGCCCAAACCGGCTGCGTCCGCGGCAGCCGCGGGAGCATCGAAGGCCCCGGCCAAGGCCGTCGCGCCGGCTGCGGCTGCGAAGCCCAAGGCCAAGCCCGCCGCTGAAGAGCTCGAGTTTGAGGTTTCCGGTGAGCCGGGCTGGGATGCGGACTCGGGGTCACCGAAGAAGAAGTGAATCGTTCGCCCGCCGGGACCGGTTTTGACCTCATCGGCCAGAATCCTGATCGACAGAATGGCGGTTCGGCAGAAGCGGTGATCAGGCGGAATCAGGCTCTACGAAATCAGGATCGACGAAATCGAGATTGCAAGGCAAAGGAAGTTTCGAAGTGCAGGCACCGACCGTACTAATCATCTCCGACGAAGTCGACTTCACTCGCCGCGTGACGGCGCGCTGGCAGATGGAGCGCAATGTGCCGACGTTCACTCTGCTGAGCGGAGACCTGTGGCCGCGCTTCAACGTCGACGTGTTCGACGTGGCCATTGTGGGGGAGTTGCGGCGCGATCTGCTTTCGGTGGTTCTGGAGCCGCTGCATTCCACCGGCCGGCCGGTTTTCTGCGTCTGTCACGATGCCGCCACCGGGCAGCTTGTGCACGAGCGCTGGCCGCGGGTTGCCTTGCTGCGGCACAGTGAACACTGGTTGGAAACCCTGGTTCTGGCGGCCAGCGAGGCAGTCCACCGTTCGCGAGCCGAATCGCGCGCCCGCGCCGCCGAGGCCGCCTGTGCCACGCTCGATCGCCAGGCTATGCTGGGCCGTTACATGGTGGAAATGCGGCACAACCTGAACAACGCTCTCACGTCGGTGCTGGGAAACTCGGACCTGCTGCTGCTCGAACCCGGCAGCCTCTCCGCCCAGACTCGCGCCCAGATTGAAACCATTCGCAACATGACCCTGCGCATTCACGAGATCATGCAGCGCTTTTCATCCTTGGAAAAGGAGATGAACGTGGTCGCGCAGCAGGCCGAACAGGATGCCGGCAAGTCGTACGCGGCCGGCGCCGCTGGTAACTAGTATGCGAACTCCTCCCCTCGCACCGCGCCGATCGGATGACAGTAGGGCGAACAGCTCGGCGAATGAACGTTTGCACACCCTCCGGGGGAAGGATTTATGCATAGATTGATGGCGGGTGTCACCATTCTCGAACACGAACTTTCCGAGTTGCGCCTGCTGGTCGAGCGCCAGACGGGAATCCTGCTCGACTGTCCCAACAGCGCTTTAGCAGCGCACGTGGCCGAGTATCTGGAGAGCCACGAACTGGAATCTCCCGCGGCAGTGCTGGACCGTCTGCGTGCTTCTGATCAGGATCCTTCCCTCCTGCCTGCATTTCTCGACGGCGTGCTCAATGTGAATACCGGTTTCTTCCGCCATCCCGGAGCCATGAATGCGCTGGCCCGCCAAGTAATCCCGCAACTCTACGCCCGCAAGGTGGACGACGGCCCCAGCACGCTTCGCATCTGGAGCGCGGGCTGCGGTACGGGCGAAGAAGCGTATTCGATTGCGATGGCACTTTGCGAGGGGTTGCCCGGCGGAAACGGAAATGGATCGAGCAATGGTTACAGTTCGAACGGTGGCTCGAACAATGCTTCGAGTTCGAACAACGGCAACGCCAAGGATGCCCGCGAAAAGAATACATTCGGCAAGAACGGCGGCATTGCCGAGAGCGCCCCGGCCACAGGGCAGGGAACGAAGGACTGGTCAATCCACATTGTGGGCAGCGATCTGCTGCCCTCCGCGATTGAAGTCGCCGAGCGCGGGCTCTATCCGCAGTCGGCTCTGACGGGCTTGCCTCCGGCGTCCATCCGCGCCTGCTTCTCGAAGATCGGCAGCCCCAACGGCGGCTCGAACGGGGCTTCGACTGGCTCCTCCGAAAATTCGCCAAACGGGTTGCCGAATGGCTCGAACCAAAGTGTGACCAACAGCTCGAACAATGCTTCGAACAATGGCTCGACCAACGGCTCGGGGAATGGATCGAGTAACAGCGCGCACCTGCTGGTCAAGCCGCGGCTGCGCAGCCTGGTCACCTTTAACACCATGAATCTGACCAAGCCGGTCTACATTGGCCGCTTCGACTGCATCTTCTGTATGGACGTGCTGCCCCACCTCTCCCGCGTCCAGCGCACTGCGCTCATGGAGCGGCTGCATCTCTATCTCGAACCCGGCGGATATCTGTTCCTTAGCCAGACCGAAAAGCTCCAAGCTCCCAACCTGAACTTCCGCTCGGAAACCTTCGACGGCTACACTTTCCACCGCAAACCGCTGGCGGCGAGTGCGGCGTACGGACGGTAGCCAAACGTAACCACAGAGGGCACAGAGGGACACTGAGGAGAAAATGTTTCCTCCGTGTTCCTCTGTGCCCTCTGTGGTTAAAGTTCTTCTTTTATGCGAACAGAAACTCCTTCGTCCTTAGTTCTTTGATCGCGTCCCTCAGTTTGGCGGCCTTCTCGAACTCAAACTTCTTCGCGGCCTCGCGCATGTCGCTTTCCAGATTCGCGATGTACACATCCACGTCTTCCTGCGACTTGAACTCGGGCATGCCCTCGCCTTCGCCTCCGGTCAGGTCGGCGTAGTCGGCGGCCACGATGCCGGCCAGAGTCATGTCCAGCGGACGCACGATCGATTCTGGAGTGATTCCATTCTCTTCGTTATAAGCCGTCTGAATGGCGCGGCGGCGCAGGGTTTCATCCATGGCGCGCTTCATCGAATCGGTTTGGCGGTCGGCATAAAGAATGGCCCGCCCGTTCAGATGCCGCGCACAGCGGCCGATGGTTTGAATCAGCGATCCCGTCGACCGTAGAAAGCCCTCTTTGTCCGCGTCCAGAATCGCGACCAGCGAAACTTCCGGCAGGTCCAGGCCTTCGCGCAGTAGATTGATGCCGATCAATACATCGAACTCGCCCTTGCGCAAGTCGCGCAGAATCTTCACTCGCTCGAGGGTTTCGATCTCCGAATGCATGTAGCGGCATTTCACACCCACCTCGGCGTAGTATTCGGCGAGATCTTCAGACATGCGCTTGGTCAGAGTCGTCACCAGCACGCGCTGCCCCAGTTCCACGCGGGCGCGAATCTCGTGCAGCAGGTCGTCGATCTGGCCCTTCACCGGTCGCATTTCCACCGGCGGATCAATCAGTCCGGTCGGCCGGATAATCTGCTCGACGACCACGCCGGCCGACTTGGTTAGCTCGTAAGGTCCCGGCGTCGCCGAAACGTAGATCAGCTGATTGGTGCGGTGCTCGAATTCTTCAAACGTCAGTGGGCGATTGTCGAGCGCCGACGGCATCCGGAAGCCGTACTCGACCAGTGTTTCCTTGCGGGAGCGGTCGCCCGCATACATGCCGCGCAACTGCGGCACCGTGCCATGCGACTCGTCGATAAACATGAGAAAGTCGCGCGGAAAATAATCCAGCAGCGTGGGCGGAGGCTCGCCCGGCAGCCGTCCCGTAAAATGCCGCGAATAATTTTCGATGCCGTGGCAGAAGCCCATGGCCTTGATCATTTCCAGATCGAACATCGTCCGCTGATGAATGCGCTGTGCTTCGACCAGCCGGCCCTGCTTTTCCAACTCGACTTCCCACCACGCCAGCTCTTGCTTGATCGATGCCACGGCCGAGGCCCGCGTTTCTTCCTTCATCACATAATGCGTCTTGGGATAAATCGGCAGCCGCATGTATTTCTGCTTCACCGTCCCGAACAACGGATCGATCTGGGTGAGCGATGAAATCTCGTCGCCCCACAACTCAATGCGGTAAGCCATGTCGTCGTAAGTAGGGAAGACTTCGATCACATCGCCGCGCACGCGAAACGTGCCGCGGCGGAAGTCTGCGTTGGTACGCTCGTAGAGGATGTCAACCAGGCGGCGGGTAATATCTTCGCGCTTGATCTTCTGGCCCTTCTCCAGAAACATCATCATGCCGTAGTAGGCTTCCGGCGAGCCCAGGCCATAGATGCAGCTCACCGACGCCACGATCAGGGCGTCGCGGCGTTCAAACAAAGATCGCGTGGCCGACAGCCGCAGCTTGTCGAGTTCATCGTTGATGGTCGCTTCTTTTTCGATGTAGAGATCGGCGGCCGGAACGTAGGCTTCGGGCTGATAGTAGTCGTAATATGACACAAAATATTCAACCGCATTGTGCGGAAAGAAATTCTTGAACTCGTGGTAGAGCTGAGCCGCGAGCGTCTTGTTATGCGCCATTACCAGAGTCGGACGATTGGCCGCCTCAATCACCTTGGCCATGGTGAAGGTTTTGCCTGACCCCGTGACCCCAAGCAAAACCTGATGCTGCTCGCGGTCATACACCCCGCGCAACAGTTGCTCGATGGCGCGCCCCTGGTCGCCTTGCGGCTTATAGCTGGAAACGAGTTTGAAGTCCATGAAAGAAGCTCTTAGCTCTTAGCCGACAGCTCGTGTGGGGGCGGGCGCCTTCGCCCGTCCCGCCGAGCGCAGCGAGGCCAGGTTTTCGCCGGCAGCTCCACAAAAGCGAATTTCGTCACCAGAGAATCTTTCTATTATAACGCGGGGAGAAGAGGCTGGTTACGTGACTTTCTGTGCAACAACCGTCTGGCAGATACACATCGACCGATCAGCGCAGGTCGCCTCAGAGAATCCGTGAAATCCGCGTAAATTCGTGGGTGTGAAAATTCCGGCCTCACCCCACCGCCGGCCGCAGCTCTACCTTCTTCGTCGTAATCGTTACCTGCGTTGCGGGCAACTTCGGCCGCGGATAAGGTTCGGTGTAGGCTTCGACCGTAATCGTCCCCGCAGTGCGCGTCGACTGCACAATCACCTGCGCCAGGCCGTTGAACAGGCTGCGCTTCAGTTCCTTGTCCGACTCCTGACAGTTGGGGTCGCCGTTGCCCACGCCGATCAGCGCGCCTTCGCCACTGACTTTGAAGCTGATCATATTACCCGCCGTGGGAATGGCGCGGCCTTGTTTGTCGAGGACTTCCACGCGCAAAATGGCGACGTCTTCACCGTCGGCGTTAATCTCGGTGCGATCGGTGGTCAACTTGATCGATTCGGGGCCGCCGGTGGTTTCGCGCTTTTCCGTGAGCACGACTTTGCCGTCTTTTGTGCCGCGCGCCTCGATCACACCGGGCTCATACTTCACCGACCATTCCAGGTGTGTCAGCGGTTCGACTTTCTTGGATCCCTGACTCTTGCCATTCAGAAAGAGCTCGACGGAATCGAGATTCGAATGCACCCACACCGGGATCGGCTCGCCCTCGCGCCCACCCCAATTCCAGTGCGGAAGCAAATGCAGCACGGGATCCGATCCCCACCACGCCTTGTAGTAATAGAAGTTGTCCTTGGGAAAACCGCACATGTCGACAATGCCGAACTGCGAGTTAATTGACGGCCAGCCGTAGGGCGTGGGCTCGCCGCGGTAGTCGAATCCGGTCCAGGCAAAGCCGCCTGACAGCCATTCGCGCGCGGCGTAAAATTTCCACCATTCTTCCGCCAGCTCGGACCAATCCGTATGGTTTAGGTCATAGGCGCTGACCCAGTTGCGCAGCTTGTCGGTGGAATAAATGCCGCGAGTGGAAACCGTGCTCGCGGTTTCCGAACCGACGCTGGGTTGCTTGGGATGCTTGGCGTGATACGCGTCATGCTCTTTCAGGTTGTAGTTGAAACCCATCACGTCGAGCTGTTCGGGAAAGTGCTGGTCGAACGCAGTATTGACGGCGGCCGTGCACAAACGCGTCGGATCGAGTTCATGGGTGCGCGCGATCATGTCGTCGATCACGCGCGGGCCCTGTGGCTGATACATCATGGTCGACTCTTCGTTACCCATGGACCACAAGATAATCGACGGCGAATTGCGATAGCGCTTCACCATTGCTTCCAGTTGCGCCATGCCTTCCGGATTCGCGCTCATCAGGCGGGTTTCGCACATCATCATCATGCCCAGGCGGTCGCAGGCTTCTACCCACTCCGGCGTAGGCATGTTGTGCGAGGTGCGCACGGCGTTGCCGCCCATATCTTTCAGCACCGCGACGCGGTAGCGTTGCAGTTGGTCCGGAAGCGCCGCACCCACGCCGGCGTGGTCGTGATGATTGCAGGTGCCTTTGATCTTCACGGACTTGCCGTTGAGGAAGAATCCCTTGTCCGCATCCCACTTGATGTCGCGCACGCCGAAGCTGATGCGCTCGGCATCGCGGATTTTGCCGTTGGACTCGACTGTTACGACGGCGGAATACATGTTCGGAGTTTCCGGCGACCACAACGCGGCATCTGGCAGGCTGATATCCCCTTTTTGCACCTTGGAGCGGCCGGCCTCAACGTCCCCGTGCGCTATCGCGGTGGCCACTGTTTTGCCCGCGGCATCAAGAATCTGCCAATGTACTTGATAACTCTCCGGCTGCTGGCCATCATTCTGCACGTTGGTGCCGAGAGTAAGGACCGCGGTGCTGCTTCTCATGGTGGTCCGCACCGTGCTGTCCCAATGCCCGAGGTGCAGTGCATCTGTCTTGGACAGCCAGACATGCCGGTAAATCCCGGCGCCTTCGTAGAACCAGCCATCGCCAAAGCTGGCGTCCATGCGGACCATCAGAAAATTCTTCCCGCCGTAGTTGAGGAAGTCGCTGACGTCGAAGCGGAAGGGCGCGTAGCCGTTGTCGTTGCGTCCGATGAAGTATCCGTTCAAGAAAACGAGCGCGCTGCGAAAGGCGCCGTCAAACTCAATGGTGATGCGCCGTCCGCTGTCTTCCTTCGGAATATCGAAGGTGCGCCGGTACCAGCCCACGCTGGTCTCGGGATAGCGGCGCCCGAGAGGTTTGTAGCCGTGGCTGTTCTGTTCTTCGTCGTGCACGAAGGGCAACTCGACAGCCCAATCGTGCGGCAAATTCAGGTCGCGCCACTTGGAGTCGTCGAATTTCGTGGTGGCAAACCAAAACTCGCCCGACTTGGCAAAATCGTCCTGGCCCATGCCGAATCCCAAATCGCGGAGCGGGTCGGTGGCATGCCCTTGAAAAAACTTCCAGCCAAAGTCGAACAGCAGATGCTCGCGCGGAGCGACCGCGGCTCCCGCCTCCGCCGAAGCGACTCCGGGACAGCCCGCCAGCAGCGCATGCGCACGGGCGAGAGAGCCGGGAAGCATGGTGGTGGCAGAAAGGGCAACTCCAGACCGAAGCAGATCACGACGGGTCAACGAAGACATGCGAGTGCTCCCGAGACAAAGACGATTGAATGCTTGCCCGCGCGCGCCGAAGCCGCAAGCGGGACTCAGCATTATAAGCGCGTTCGGGGATTCGATCAGAGGTGATTCGATCAGGAGAGGTTCGGCCCGATTCGTATCAGGGCGTGCCTTCAGGCACGCCGTAAGCGCCGAACTTGGACCCGCTTTAGCGGCTGCGGCTGTTTCGGCAGAGAACCAACGGCTGAAGCCGTCTAATTTTGCGCTTGCGTTGGTGGCATCGCTGAAGCGAAGCCCTGATACAAATCGTCTTTTCTCAAACTGCACTACTACCCCGCCGGCTCTTGCGCCCCGCGGCCTCCTTGCATACTATCGAGGGGTCTTTTTGGGCCCCCATAGGTGCAGCAAGCGAGGCGGCCATCCCTCTCCGGCGGCCGTCGCCGACATCCTCATCCCACCTGCGAGGAGTACATGCGAGGAATACGACGGATGAACGCAACCTGGATCGCAACCTGGATCGCAACGGCCCGTCTAGCCCTGCTGATTTCCGCCGCGCTCGTTGCCGGCATGTCCGCACAGCAACCTGCAAGTCTCCCGGACCCGCAGACCACGATTCAGAAGACCTTCGGCCCCACCAAGCAGGTCGAAGTTCGCGACCCCTTCTACAACAACATGGTGGCTTTCACCATCACCATCCCCAAGGACTGGGTCTTCGAAGGAACGGTGCTGCATGGGCCCGGCTGCAACGGCTCCTACTACCAGAGCATCGCGTACCGGGTTTACAGTCCGGACGCCTCCATCGGGGTACAGCAGACGCCGCGGCTGGACTACTACTATTGGGAAGAGAGAGATGCGCGACCGGACGGGCCGGCCTGCAAATTCTTTGCGCCGATGTCTTCCGCCGACTATGCCGCCATGTTCGCCTACCGTACGCGCCCCAAGCCGCAGATTGACAAGAATGAACCGGTCACCGACGCGCAGCAGGCGCGGGAATTCTACGAGCAGGGCAACCAGAAAATGGCGCAGTCGGCGCACCAACTCGGCATACCAGCGGAATACGACACGCCCGACTTCACCCGCACGCGTCTGCACTACGATTGGGAGGGATACCAGGAAGAGGAATGGCTCCGGGTCGAGATGGTTTATAGGGACTATCCCAAATCCGTCTTCGTCTACAACGGCGGACCCCACCCCGGGCATCCCGAGTGGCGGCATTTTCTGGGCGTCTCGACCTTGCTCTACTCGCGCCGCGCGCCCCGGGGCAAGCTCGATCAATACGACCCGGCATTGAATGCGATTATCAACAGCGTGCAGCGCACACAGGAATTTGTTCAGGCCACTACCAACCGCCAGCAGCAACTTTCAAACATGATCATCCACTCCATCCAGACGCAGACCATGATCAACCAGCAGAACTCGCAGGCCTTCATGAATGCCATGACGCAGCAGCATCAGGCCTTCATGGCGAACCAGCAGAAGCAATTCCAGATCAGCCAGCAAAACAACGCCGCCCAAATGGACCGCCAGACGCAACAGGCCCACAACTTCATCGCGCAGATGAATCAGAGCACGGCCCGCACCCGCGACTATCAGGACATCCTGCTCGACCAGCAGTACTACGTGAATCCGCAGAGCGGCGAGACTTCGACTGTAAGCGGGCGTTTCAATCACACCTTCGTCAACGGACCCGCCACCAGCAATGCCACCACCGTCGTGCAGACGGATTCAAATTTCAACCCCAATGGTGCCGCCGGTTACAACTGGACCGAACTCATGCCTGTCCATCATTGAAGGGGAAGCCGGAGACCCGAAGCAGGGAGGGGCGGACGCAGCTTGCCCTGAGCGAAGCCGAAGGGTCCGCCCAGCGAGCGCCGCGAGGTTGTGTAGCGGCGGACGCATTCGTCCACAAGCGTTCGGCACCAGCGGGCGAGGCCAGGCCAGTAACGCCGCCTCCCCGGACGAGGCGTCCGGGGTTCCACAAATCTCACCCTACTTCACCGCCCAATAATTCCGTGTTCCTATTTTTTCTCCGGCGTGTCTTTCACTTCGGCTGTGCCCACGATCTTCGATGACGTGCGGAATTTTCTGTAGTCGCGATATTGCTGATCGCCGTCGAGGTTGTAGCCCTTGAACAGGGCGACGCGGGCGTCGACTTTGAAAATCACGTGTCGGGGCAGCCAGACTTCGTCATTCACTCGCGTCTGTTCGAGCATCACGCGCGTGCCCTTGTGGATGCGCGCCAGCACCCATCCAAACGACATCGTGTCGAGGATTTCGATGTCCATCTTGGCCAGTTGCAGATCGCCTTTATCGATCCAAACCCGCCCGTGAAGTTTGGAGAGAAGTTTTGCCTCCTTCATCTGCGGCTCGAACCCCGGCCGGGGTTCGCCATCGATCACCCAAGCCTCGCGTCCGTCCACCGTTTCCGTTCCCACCAGTTTGAAGTCGTAGGCGTCGCCCACTTCCTTCACGAACTTACGAGCTTCCTCACGATCTTTCACTTCTCTCTCTTCCCGCTTCTTGCGGTCTTCGTCCGATTCGTTCTTGCGTTTGTCGATGATCTTCTGGATCTTCTCTTCTTCCTTGGCCGCTTCCTTGGCGTCGAGTGGCTTGTCGTCTTTTTCGATGAGCCGCCGTACCTGCTCACCGTAGATTTCCAGAATCTCGTAGGTCTTTATTTCGGTGGATTTAGTCTGGCCCTTACCGTCCAGGTTGTGCTGCACCTCGCGATCGATGTAGGTATAGTTGCGTTGCCTCTTGTCGTTCTCGATATCCTTGTCGGCAACCACGCGGAACAGTTCGCGCATCTGCCCCGGAGAGACCTTGCCGTCAGGTCCTGGGGTGAGATCGGGCACTCGTGCATCCGCCGGGTTCGCTATCGCGGGAGGTTTGTCCGGCGAGGCTGCGGAGGGTTGTTCCTGCTGGCCAGACGCCAGCAAAGTACAAACAAGAATAAACCAGCCCAGGTGGAGAACTCTCATGCCTTTTACCTTAACGCATGAGAGCAAGAGAAGTTTCGTTCAGGAAGCAGCAGAAGGAGAATTGTGGGCCTTAGGTCCTTGGTTTAGGCGTTGGGCATTGCGGCCGACATAACACTCAACCCTCAAGGCCTAAAACCCAACACCTGACATCTAAGACCCGGCTCCGCGTTGTTCCCGCGAGGCTTGTTCCACCGCAAGGTGGCGGCAAGTGCGCCCAATGATGTCTTGGGACGAACTGGCTTCGACGAACTGGAAGCCGTAGCGGAAGGCGCTTCGTTGGCGAACCATGGCGTGCGCCTCCACGTCGCCCAGCGGCAGCGTGAGTTCCAGGCGAACCACTTCGCCCACCGGAACTTCCACACGCAGCATAGCCGAAATCCCCGATTCGCTGATGTCTACGGTGTGCCCCCGAACCACGGGGCAGTCGCGCGGATACACGCGGATGTCCACTTCCAGCTTGAATCTGGGATGCCGGCGGGCATCCACGATTTCGTGTCTCTGGCCAGCTAAGGATTCGCTGTACGGTTCCAAGTCTACGGCCTCCCGGACCACAAACTTTGCCGGGAGACCGGAAAAACTTCCGGGAGTGCGTCCACAGGCAGCGCAAGCAAGCGCAAGGGTCCGTATTGGTAATCGGCCGAATCTCGCCGGGACTTTAGCAGACCTTCCGTCCGCGCCCAGGAAAGTCAGTCTCTGGCCTTATGGGCCTTCCCGAAACACTCTGCCTGGAAGAGCCGCTCGTCTACGCGGTGTAGTTTCTTTTCCTGGGCTTTGGTTAGAAGGGAATAATGCTTGATGTCGAACAGGTGATAAACAATGAACCACACCGGCTGGTCGGTGGTCATCCAGTTCTGCCGGTCGAAGCGCTTCAGATTGACCGGACCCGAGTAGCGCCGCAGGGTGCGCTCCCGCCGCAGGTTGAAGTAGGCGTTGAAATAGCTCAGCGCCAGTTCCCGCAGGGTGCGATAGACGGGCTCGCGCCAGCGGCATCCCGTGTAATTTGACTTTGCGACTGCGCCCCAGCAGCCGTCTTCGCGGTAAATGGCGATCACGTGGTCAGTATCGTGTTCGGCCTCGAAATCCAGCAGCAGCGGAGGATATCCGTTGGCCCGCAACGCCGCCGCGGCAAAAATCGCGCCCTCCAGGCAGTGCGACGATTGTTCCGCCAGCACTTTGCGCGGCGACCACGCCGTGTCTTCCAGGTGATACGGCATATGATCGAGCATTTTCTGAATGCCGTAAGGATTCTTCAGGCTGCGCAGCTTGCGCAATTCTTTCGGGCTGAAGCCGTTGGTGAGGCCAGAGTCGGTTGAAGTCATAGTTGGTCGTGCGGCATTTCTTCTTGTTACAGAAATCTTTCCGGACTCACGGCCGGGATGCTCCGGAGAAAACTGCGCCCAGTTCTTCCGGGCGGTCTAAGAGTATGTCCGGAGGTGCGTCTTTCAGAGTGTGCGGGGCGAAACCGTAGGTCACGCCAATGGTCCACAGCCCGGCGTTGCGGCCGGTTTCGACGTCCGTGTGCGAGTCTCCTACCATGACCGCATGCTCAGCTCGTACTCCGCTCTCTTCCAGCAACTTCGCGGCGCCCTCCGGATCGGGTTTCTTGCTGGCAAAACTGTTGCCGCCATACACCTGCGAGAAGAATTTCCCCAGCCCCAGCGCCTCGACGATCGCCCGCGAGGGATTGACGGGCTTGTTCGAAAGCACTGCCATTTTGCGCGGAGTGCCGTTCGCCGAATTCTGAATCGCCGCCAGCGTCTCGGCGATTCCCGGATAAACGGTCGTGTGATCGAGCTTGTGCTCGCGATAGTAGGAGAGAAAAAACTCGAGGCCTTTGCGAACCAGCGCCTCGTCGACCGTGTCGCCACCCAGCGCCCGCTGCATCAGGATGGGCGCGCCATCCCCCACGTAGCTGGCAATGACGTCCTCGGGCAACTCGGTCCGCCCGATATGGCGCAGTGCGGCGTTGACGGAATGCACCAGGTCGAGCCGCGAATCAATCAGCGTGCCATCCAGGTCGAAGATGACGAGTTGGATGGAGTGCGGGTCGAAGGCGCGGAGAGTCCGAATCATCTGCCTCCAGCATAAAGCACGGTGCACTCAGCCGTCAGCATTGGGGTCCGTGTGGGTCCGGGTCTCGGACCCGGACGAGCCGAACAAGGCTCGGAGTCCACTGCCCGCTTGACAGATACCATATTTCTAGTAACATCGAAACATGTCGGCGACGACCATCAAAGCCAACAAGGCCAGTGAACAAGTGGCCAAATACGCGGACATGTTCTCCGCCATGGGCACCGAGCCTCGCCTGCGTATCATGCAGTTGCTGCTGACCGCGCATCCGGAGGGACTCGTGGTCAGCGACATTCAAGCGGAACTTGAGATCCCCAACTCGACGCTCTCCCATCATCTGGACAAACTGAGAACCGAAGGCCTTGTCGAAGTGCAACGCGAGGGCACGTTTCTTCGTTATACGGCCAACACCGCCGCCCTGCAGGAATTGTTGCAATTCCTCTATGCCGAGTGCTGCACCCGCAATCAAGCCCTCAAGCCGCGGGACATCATTCAAATCTGCAAGTAGGAGCTTCGAGTATGACCACGCGAGTTAATCTCGAGGAAGTACCTCAGGGGCCAAAGCCCGCGTCCTTTTCCGCGCTAGACGGCACGGCTGAAGCCGTGCCCTACCCAAACCCCGCGGCTGAAAGCCGCGACATTCCCGGGACCGCCCTTCCCGAAGCCAACTCCACCGACATCAAGCAAGTCGTCAAACAGAAGTACGGCGAAGCCGCCCTGCGCGTGAAGTCCGGAGGCAGTTCCTGCTGTGGCGCCAGTGCCAGTATGGGCGGTTGCGATCCCATTACTGCCAACCTCTACGACGCCGCGCAGGCCGGGCAGATTCCCGAAGAGGCGCTGCTGGCCTCGCTGGGCTGCGGCAATCCCACGGCGCTGGCCCAGTTGAACGCAGGCGAGATTGTCCTCGATCTCGGTTCCGGCGGGGGCATTGACGTGCTGCTTTCTGCGCGGCGTGTCGGCCCCACCGGAAAAGCTTACGGTCTCGACATGACGGACGAAATGCTCGCGCTCGCCAACGACAACCGGCGCAAAGCCGGCGTTGAGAATGTTGAATTTCTGAAGGGTGAAATCGAGAACATCCCGCTGCCTGACAATTCGGTCGACGTCATCATTTCCAACTGCGTGATCAATCTATCCGCCGACAAAGATAAAGTTCTGCGCGAGGCTTTCCGCGTGCTGAAGCCGGGTGGGCGTTTCGCCGTTTCCGACGTCGTGACCCGTGGCGAGATTCTGCCCGAGATTCGCCAGAGCGTGCTGGCCTGGGTGGGTTGCATCGCCGGAGCGTTGGAAGAAAACGACTATCGCAGCAAGTTGGTGGCGGCAGGCTTCATGCAGATTGAAGTCGAGCCTACGCGCATTTACCGCGCCGAGGATGCCCGCGAATTTCTCTCCGGGCAAGGAATCGACGTCGACGCCCTCGCCCCGCAAGTCGATGGAAAATTCCTTAGCGCGTTCCTACGCGCGGTGAAACCTGTGCCAACT
>JBKQID010000061.1:0-69607 GCA_052148475.1 Candidatus Sulfotelmatobacter sp.
ACGGGCAGGTGAGCTTGTCCTCCAAACCCCGCAAGTTGTACTTGCTCAACCCGTCGATGAATTCTGCGATCGTTCCGCCGCTCGCACCGTGTCGATAACGTATGTCTCCCTGGGCGATAAACCTGCTCGTCACGGTCGACAGATCGATTTTGCTCTCAAGATTTCTGGGGCAAGGTTGATCCACCGGCAACCCGAGTATTTCCAGAACATCATTCTGCCAGTTCGTCAAGGTCGTGCTCGCGATGCAGGCCTTTATTCGCTTCTCAAAAGCGGCTGCCCTCGGCGCAAAGTACCCGCCCAGGCTCCAGCCGACCAGCGCGAGGCGTTTCGGATCGACATCCGTGCGAGCGAGCACCCAGTCGCAAACATATTTCAGTGGAACCTCCGTGTCCGGTCGGAAGAACAGCTCGGCACCGGGACTCGAATACATCGCACCGCGCTGCCCCGGAATCTCGAACAGCAAGGCGTTGTATCCACGGCGAAGCGCCGCCGCGCCGCCGCCCCAGAAATAGAGTTCCTCGCTCAAGGAGTCGGCGCCGCCCAGACTCATCAACGTTGGTCGCGGCTTATTGCTCGCA
Source organism: Candidatus Sulfotelmatobacter sp. (assembly GCA_052148475.1). GTDB lineage: Bacteria > Acidobacteriota > Terriglobia > Terriglobales > Acidobacteriaceae > Sulfotelmatobacter. Next base: position 579 of record JBKQID010000061.1, read on the forward strand.
TTAGCTTTCAGGAAATAGCCGGGAAGCGACTTCCCGTTCTCATACGGAATACTGACGACCTCGAACGGCGGGTCCATCAGTAGTCCGGCTTGCATAAAGCAATCCCGTTGCCGCTCCCAACCCGCGCGACACTTGGGATCCCTTGTGCTTTGGTAAAAACCCACCTCGCGCCAGTATGACGATGCCCGCAGGAACGCCTCACGCGCACTGACCAGATGCCCGCCCGCAAGCGACTTCCGGGCGATCGCCTCCACCCGCTCCGCGGTGACGCGCCATGCTTCCGTATAGCTATCTTCCTTTTCGTCCTCGATGCGCGAGGCCGTCTCGTAGCACTCGCCGATCTCAGCCCCGTCATACGTTGTGCACCCCATCGTTCGCACGAACTGGAAATCGAAGTTGCCCTTGAATCTCTTCGGCATCCCGGCAGTGGCGCCAAACGTCAGTGTGGCGCCCTCTTGAGTGGCGGGGGCGGTTGATTTGTTGAAATTCGTATCTTGTATTCTTCCGCCATTAGCGCTTTCCGATTCAGGAGTTGCATTTGGATTTGTCTTCGCTTCAGCCACGGGAGTCATTTCAGTCTTCTCCTAATCTCTTCTTTTTGAAGCTGCGCTTCGATCGGGTTGTCTGGTTGGTGAAACTAACCTCGCATCTACCTTGGAACTGTGGCACCGCGCAGACGAGTAAGCTGTCCTCTTTTGCTCAAAACGCACCCAGTTTTGTCAGATTCGCGAGACATCGCGCCCGTGGAGTTGCGGCAGAAAAATGCTCGAAGTGAACTTGCAAGCTGGACGCACAGAATCACAGTCGCCACAAACCTCGAAGCAGCTGAATGCTCAACGATTGTTCCCGTGTCACGGGCAAACCGGAAGTCGATTGCTGTTAACAGGCCATTACACTCAAAACCCCCGGTCTGGGCTCAATGAGTGCTATCGGGATTTATTGCCAATTGAACTCCACGACTGATTCTGGCAGCACTTCGAAAAGATTCACCCCGTCAACTGATCCCACGCCCCATGGTGGGGTCTCCCAAACGGCGGATGGCCGGATTTCTCTTGACTTGCTCCGGCCATTGGATCACAACTTCCCCCCTTGGATGATTTCAAGCTTGTTAATTTTGTAGTAAAAGGCTGATACATCGGCTTCCGAACTGTATCGCACAACGGCATACGGTGACCGAAGTCAGAGTTTACGCGGCCTTGGGTTCGCGGCGCCCATAAAAGAATTTCTAGAGCGTGTTTCAAAAATAGGCTTTGCTAGTGATCTCGGGCCATGCCGACCGGGATCTGCGGCCCAACAACCCGCATCGCAAACCGGGAGAAACACACGCACAATATGAAATGAGAATTAGCGAGCAACGTGCAATAGCCGCCCGATCGCTTTTGAAAGCCAAGATCCGACAGCTTGCTCGAACCTCGGGTACAACCGCTCTGATCAACGAACTTCTTTTCGATCCGCGCCGCAAGGAGATTGTTGCCATGGGAGCCAGTGATCTGCTAGTACAAAATCCCTCGAGCGAAACCGAAAGACGCCTGAATCGACGGGTCGAGATCTTTCTGGTTCGGACTGTTCAGCCTGCGCCTCCTGCGGAGCCAGACTTCGAGAACGCATTCTTCGCGCACTGGACCTGTTGAAGACAAAAACTTTCAAAATCGACACCACCGGCAAGAGAAAAGGTCGAGCGGTATGCTTGTTGAACAAAATGTTGAGGCTGGCACACGGCGAGACCATCCTCGAATTGTTTGCTGACGGCACGCAACGCAACCGGATGATCGGAGTGCAGTTTGTTTCCGGGTATACCGCCGACTACCCCGGCAACTACGACGGTAACCCCAGAGCCAAATCCCCTCATCGCTTGCCGGATTCTGAGTTCATGAAACTGTGCGGAATCGTCAGTGCTCTTCTCAAAAGCCGCGACTGGGCGCTGAGTCTTCCCGATGACGTGATTTTGGATTTCCTCGATACTGTGGTGCTGGAAAAGATATACGCCGGGATAGTCCGAGTTTCCCGTTACATCACGCTTCAAACCAACGGCTTTACGGGGCTGTACGACGGCGACATGGCCAGGATTCGACTGCATGCTTTATTCGACGAGCACCTGGACGACCCGAACAGCATTTATAGCTGCTGGAAAGACTTCACTGGCGGAGAAGATACCGCAGCCTGAGCCCTGTTTAGCGCCGGTTCTGAGCACCTGGCAATTCCCACGTTTCGATAGTGTGTCCAACTGTCGTTAACAGGCGTTAGCACTCAAAACCCCCGGCAGGGGCATGATGAGTGTAATGGGGATTTTGCAACAGCTAGAGCAGGCCGATGACCGGACGAACCCGTGCGACGAGATACTGCTTCTTTTTCTTGCTTACGGCGGGCATGGGACGATGTGGAGGGTTCCGTTAATCCTACCCGAGGCGCACGAAAACGCTAGTGGATGCCCGGAGCAAGCGTTCCGTGGCAATCGATCACGAAGGGATGTTTGGGGTCATGCCATCCATGATTGATGCCAAGAAGGATAAGGATTGTCGCTGCCAAATTCAGCGAAAGAATCCCGAGGCGAACGGTTTTGAGAATCGAATCATGCGATACCGTCATCGCGATCGATGACTGGCACAAAACAACAAGTCCAATATAAAACAGATTTGCGGTGACTCCGATCGTAATGGCGAAGGAAAGTCCGCTCAACACATTCTGCGTGAAGCAATCGCCGTGAGTCATGAGGAGGACAAAGCCGATGAGTTGGGCGGTCGAAAAGGCCGTGATGCCGTCCGCATACGTGGAGAGTTCTTTGCGGCGTTCCTTTTTCTCGTCAGTCGGATGGTCGGCTTTGACGTGCATTCTGCCGATTATACGGGTCGCGATTCCTCTCGCGAAAGGGAGCCCGCACCGTCGTCGACGACTGTAATCAGGCGTTAACACTCATTGACCCCGGCCAGGACTCGGGAGGGGGGTTTGAGTGCTATGGGGATTTTTCACCAGTGCGGGCCTGTCTATTTCTCGGAATCCCGAATCAGATGCCAAGGCTGGAACTCAGGAGCCCCCCCAAAGAACGGTGTGGAATTTGGATTCAGGACTTGGCCCAAAACCTAACCTGTCTCGATGACTACCATCGAGTTCGTTACCCGTGGTGTCAAATTGCAATAGTCCATTGACAGTTTGCACGTCCACGCCGTCAGGCTTAACTTTGACCACCTTGCCGTCGAGTGCGTAAATCGTATTGCTGATCATATGAACTACCTGACCAACCACTAGTGTCTTCGTGTCGATGCAGTCCGCGTCTCGATGGGCGACGAAAGAAGGTATATCCCCACGCACCATCAGGTGACAATGGATACACACAACCAGCCAATCACAACTTGTGTGTTTTTCGAATTGGTGTTTCATTTGGCCCCTGTGCGGAATCTACCATGTTCACGCGCTGTGGCGGCCGTAGTTTACGAAACCAGGCGATTACACGTTTTGACCCTGAGACCGGGATTTTGAGTGCAATGGGGATGTTTCGCCAATCAATGAAGCTCTTGCATCTGCAACGGGCGATTGGGAATGCTCATATAGGTCTCGAAGGCCTTGAACAGCGCACGCCCACAATCCGGCGTAACATTCGCATTGCAAAGTGCTGCGTTTATAGATTCACCGTCAAGAACAGAACCGCATTTGTTGTGGGCATTGCACTTGGCAATCCCGTAGCTGGTTGCGATTGCTGTAACGTCGTTGTTCTCCACACAGCTCATGTAGATCGTATGGACCACGGTCCCAAAGTGCCCATTGTCGCCCAAACTCGAAACCAATCGGTACTTCGGAGAGTCGTTAACAGATTTGGTGAGCCACGAGAGCACAATCGTGGACTTTAATCCTTCACAACGTGCCTTTATAAAGACAGGTTGTCGCTCGTCTCCGGCATAGGCAACCACTGAAGCGGTAACGAACAAGAGCACGAAGAGTTTCTTCATTGAAGATTCCTCAGCTTTAGGTCGTCAGCAAACACCGAAGAAAGTTAACACAAGGTGTCAAATGACGTTAAGAGGCCTTTACACTCATTGAGGATCGGCGGATCGGGTCAATGAGTGATAACAGGGAGTTCGCAGGGCACGAGAACATTCCACGGGCCGACCTCGAAAACTATCCACCGCCCCGAGATCCCAGCGCCCACGGTTAGCTTTCCCGTCCGGTCAACGGGAGTCAAGCGGCTACCTCTTGCTCGGCGGGACCGGGTGCTGAGGGGTGAGGTGGCAACGCTGCCAGATACTTGGCAAAGTTCTCATTGAAGAGCGCGCCGGGCCGTTTTTCGCGCAGGAGTGCTACCGCATCCGCGCCCTTTATTCCGAGGTAGGTCAGCACCAGCCCCGCGACCAGAGCGGATCGATTGAAGCCCATGCCGCAGTGCGCCAGAACCTTTTCGCCGCTCGCCACCAGATTAGCGCCGAGCCTTGCCAGCGCGTGCAGTTTGTTCAAATCGGGCAGACCTTCGTCGTAGACGGGAAAATAGACATAAAGCATGTGATTGGGAATACACGGAATACCCAGGTCGACATCGCCGTCCAGGTCGATCACTGCCGTAATACCATGATCTTCAATCAGCTGCCAGTCATCAATCGACGGGGAAATAAACAGCTGACCTCGCTCATCCACTGGTATGAGATCCATCGGAAATTGGCCCCGGTTCTTGAGTATTATAATCCGTCGTAGGTGAGCTGATTGCGGTCAACTGACGAAATCAGGCGTTTACACGCATTTGAGAATTGGCCGAATCCGGGTCAATGAGTGTAATCGGGATGTTACGCCAACTAGGTAAAAGAGCGCTGGCGTTTTTTGCCGAGGCCCGCGCGGACGCCAGCCACTTTGCGACCCACTGCCGCTATAGGTCCTCCTGGATGAACCGGGGACTGAGGTGAACGTCGAGTTGCACGAGTGGTGAATCACCAACCGCCTTAAAGCTGTGGATCTCGCCGGCCTTGATGACAAAGATGTCTCCAGCGTTGCCCTCGAGGGTCTTGCCGCTTACTGTCCACACGCCCCGGCCTTCACGGATGAACTGAATCTCGTCATAAGGATGCCGGTGCGGACCCGGCCCCGAATCGGGCTTCCCATGGAACAGGAACACCGAAACACTCGTGTTGCCCTGCTCAGCTCCGACAAACTCATACGAACTACCAACAAAAGGCAGGTCCTCTTGGCGCACGTGATGCATCTTTCGCTACCCTCCCGCAGGATTTGATGGCTGTGGGCACGGTTTGGCTCCGCGAATACCAATGAGTGGAATGGGGATCTTATCGTCAACAGTCGACTCTTTTTGGCGTAACATGTTGATCGGCTTCGGATTGTCACTAGCCGTACCGTTCACAAGTCATGTCTCGGCATACAACGTCTGGGCCACCTTGCGGCTTTACTTTGCCGCCCCGAAGACGCTACACATGCCAGGTAACGGCGCTGATGACTTCAACTCCAGGGCCCACTCACGTCGCCAGTTGCTAAAGCGCAGGTGCTCCCTTGGCCAGCATTCCTAAGGTGGCTGGCGTTTTGGTCTTTCGATAGACTCGCAAATGTAAGTCTATTTCTCCCACGTGTCCAGCCAACTTACCCTAGGTCTCGGAAAGGCAGCGGGACCCCGCGTCAGACCTGCGCTTCGTTTCCCGCCGGTGCCTCATTTGCAGATAAATATTATTGTGGCGGGCCGCCTTCTCTGGATCGCCACCCGGCTGGCGGTACAACGTTGCTAGCCAGCGGTGAGCCGCCATCAGGCCGGGCAGCATCGTCAACGATGTCTCGAATGCCAACGCAGCGCGTTTCTGATGGCCGAGCCGTGCCAAGGCCACTCCCAGATAAAAGTGGCCCTGCGGAAGGAAATGCTGCAGGCCGACGGCATGGAGCGCCTGCTCGGCAGCTTGCTCATTGCGTCGCTTGCAGGATGCCTTCACGTTCATTTCAGGCACAGGCCAAGACATCCCGACAAAACCAACTCATGCGAAGCAACCCATGGCCAAAGAGGATAGAAGGTCGTTGACAAGAATCCCAGCGCGAAATCGGCTGGCCGTCGGAGTTCCTGCCCACCGTTTGTGAAACTGGAGTTGCAACTCTCGCGCGCGAGTAGGGCTCGTAAGGAAGGTCGGTTAAAGTGGGCTGAACTACCGCAGCTTCCCGCGAAGCACGGTGATCGACCCGGCTGGAAGTGTGTACATGCCGTCGGGCGTGGCAGCAATCGTGATGTTCTTATCCTCAGCAGGGGTGTTGCAATATTGCACAAGAGCTACTGATCCGACGAAAGGATGGCTGACGTGTTTGTCATCCTCGATGACGAGATGAACCGGGTGGGCCGCATTCAAATCGTGGTTAATCAGCATTAACGACCAGTTCCCGTCGGGACGTTTGACAGCGTATGAGGTAACCACGGTCCGATCGGCAGCGTCCTTAAGGTCGGCCGATGCCGGGAAAATCTTGTTCGCTCCTGCCTCGTGCTGCAACCATTCGAAATTAATTATGTGTGCGGAAGAATAGGGAGTATATGCCGGCGTGCCATACGCCCCGCCCCCATCCGCGCCGCCGTTGGGGTCGAGGCCTCCGTGGCCAGCGGCTCCATTATTGATTGCCGGACGATAGAACGCCGTGCCGCCCTGTTCAAAGAACGTGCCAAACGCATCGCACTCCCAGATGGAGCGGCCAGTCACGCCCAAGTACCCTGGTCCGCTTCGCCCCGCGACGATTCCACTCTCGGAAATAATCAGCGGCACGTCCGCGGGGACGCCGTCCTCACGCCACATGTGCAGGACGTGCTTCATAATTCCGGGTTCCATGTAAAGGGTCGCCCAGTCGTTCGGCGGACTGAATCCATTGATCATAAACGGGTAGTGTTCGAACGACATGAATGAGAGATCCTCAAGATGTCCGTGGGCCTTCAGGTAATCGACGAATCGCTCCATCCACGAAGTGCGTCCCTGATCGTCCGCCCAGAGGGTGATGTCTTTATCGACGCCTTCGAAAATCGGACCGCCCAACCTGGCGCCGGGCGTTAGCTTGTGGACCGCATCCGCCACTTGAATGTAGATGGCGCCATAATCTTCCGGCGTCATGTGCTTGCCGTCGCACTCCTCCCCGACTTCAATTCCCACCACTGGATAACCACGCTTGTGAATGTACGAAACCTCATTGGCGCAATCTTCGGGAGTGTCATAAATCGCCGCACATGCAACCAGCGCCGGGTGGCCCATGGTCAATCCACTGGTAAAGAAATTGTCCATGCCGTTGTATTGATCGCCGCCTCCGGTGATCAGGTTGTCAGCTTGGTGCCAAGGATCGATGGAAGAACCGAAAAACGATCCGGCCAAGTCCGCCGGCGAACCGGCGATCACTTCTTGGTCTCCAGCGCCCTGCAAGCGTGGCGGCGCCCCGGGTCCGGGCTCTACGCCGTTAGCCGGATAAACAACCGCGTAGTTCCCCGCGGCCTCGATCGTACCGACGGACAGCGTCTGAAGGGCGTAGCCGACGCAGTTTCGAATATCCTGCGCCCCGTGAGTATCGCAGGTTCCAGAGGATTTCGACATCAAAACGCGAACGAAGCGCGTCGTGACGGGCGCATCAGAAAGCTTCAGATGGACATCCCCGCCGCTGCCGTTCAGCACCGCGCCCGATGAGAAAGCCTTCCACATGCCGTTCGGGCCCATGTCCCAGTCCATCGCGTTGTTGTCGCCGACCCAGTACTGCACAACATAAACCACGGCATACGGATTTACCCATTGGATATGGATGGCATTGACGGCGCAGGCGGTGCCCATATCGATCACCACCCATTGCGGGTGCAGCGTATCGCTCTCGCCCGTGAAGTGGCTGGTTAGGTAAGGATTGCTCTTCCAGTAACTTTGAAAACCAGCCACCAAAGGTGAATCGCCACTGGTCATAAAGTCGCGATGGGGCAACGCATACGAATAGCCGTAGTGGATCGGTTCGCCTAAATCGGCGCTGCCGGCGTAATAGCCGCTCTTTGTCGCTGGATCGCTCCATGTGCCGTTTTCGTTCCAGTGCCACGCCGCAAGGCGCAACTCGCTGTTGTTGCGCATGGTGATGGAACCCCAACCCAAGTTTTTGACCCCTTGAATCGTCTCGGGCTTGCTCAAATTGTCCACCTGCGTCTTACTCAGATCATCCATCCACGCGCCGGTCGCCGTGTCGGGATTGATCGTATTCAGAATGTGCTCCGGCGTCACGTCAACGTGGACCGTGGCAACCGAATCAACCGTGCCCACCTTGGCAACCGAATCCGCCGAGAGCTCATGCCGAGCCGGTCGTGCCTGAGCCGTTTGTGCATGGACGCGCAAAGGAAAGTGCATGGACACTGCCATCAGCCCGAGCGGCGCAACTGCGACACACAACCAAACGCGAGACCAGACCCGTGGGTTAGAACCAGTAATCATGATGTCATCGCTCATACCAAACTAAAACGGTCAAATTGAGGATTGAGATTGCACGTCGAGTTTACACGAATCGCAGACCCGCCCATGACGCACAGTTGTTGAAACATCGCCATTACACTCATCGACCAGGCTGCCCAGTTTCTAGTTGAGTATCAGGTCAACCATGGAATCGGTATCCTCTTCAGTCCAATTTCCCGCGAGAGTTGACGGTGCAGGCTCGCGACTTCTGCCAGTTGTTTCAGGAGTTGGCGTTCCTTGAGTTCGAGGCGTGCTAGGGTTCTCAACTCGATGGGAGCTCCACTTTGGGTAACCCGCTCTTTCTTGCGCTTAGGTGGCTGCAACACTGGAACCTCCCAACTCAAATTGCTTCATGGTTCCTTGCTCCGAGGGCGGGGTTCCAGGGCCTTCCCGAGCCTCGTTTCGCCATTCCACGAACAGCTTCCCGTCTTGCATCGAATAATGGAGTCGGCCTCTCTGCTCCGGCCAAACACCGTTATCGACGAAGTATTCCCGGTCTGCCTCACTCCGCCCACGAAATATCCGCTCGTCTTCTTCCCAGAGCTTAAGGAGGCTCTTCCGGTCCAGGGTGTCCATGCTGCTCGGTCGGTTTGGTATGGGGTCGGGAAAATCTCCGCCGGCTGCGCCGGTTTCGAGCTCTTCCAAGGTAAGGCTGGCGTAGAAGCGTTGCCAGACAAACCAGTCTAAGAATCGCCGCCGCTTCTCCAATCTTGCCAGTCGGTCCCGAACAGATCCTTTTCCCATCTACGACCCTCCCTCTTGGCTGCCGTCGAGTGGGTTCGATTGCAGAATGGCGCGCTCCTGCGATCGTTCGGCTCCCTCAAGTGCGTCCAGCCGGCTCTTGACGTCTGACACCTCAAGCGCCCGCAGATAGCTTGCTCCGAGATACCCCAGGGCATTGGCGATGCGCGGATCCAGTTTCCCGGCGCGAATCTCGACGATCGATTCCGCCAGCAGATCGCGAAGATCAGCCGCGGTCTTCGGCGCCTCAAACTCCCTCAAGTTGCACGCGCTGAACACGGACCGCCGCCGACCTCCCTTGCTGCCGAGCTCCGCGGCCCTGCCTGGTTGTGCGTGCATCCCGCAAAGGGTCTGGCCAGTTAGAGCCCGCGCTCCGCATCGCTTACCATCTCGCTTCCTGTGCTCACACTGCATCGCTTGACCTCACTGTTTATGCACCTCTAGACCGCTAAGCGGCGGGGGTGGGTCCTGTTCGACAACGGTCTCTCGGGAGCGGCTTCCAGGATGGTTCGTAAGCCAGAAGCCTGCTTCCATCCTTCAGCTTTAAGCAGATCTCGCCGGTTTCGGTTTCTTCTTCTTCCGCAGGCCAAAGGTGGAGCGGAAAGCTGGCAAACCATGCCTTCCGGTATTGCTCGCTGTGATGCGCGGCCGAGTTTCTCCGGAGTTTCTCTCGCAGCCATATGGGGACGTAAATATGGAAAATCGGCGTGAACCGCTGACCATGTAGCGGACACTTCACTCTGTCAGCGATTTCCATTTCGATCGGGAACCCGAAGGACGGTGGTTCTTTCTCTGGGAAGCAGATGCAGTCCGAAGAGAAGAAGGACTGCTCTTTCAATGCTCCCTCGGCCCGCTCAATCCTTTGAATGAGGCTTCGCGTCCTCACGACCCTTGTTCTCCTTTAGCCTGTTGCGCGTTCGCCGCGAGTGCAGTCTCAATCTTGGCCAGGCGCTCTCAACCGGTCCCTGTTCCAACGCACGCAACAGAACACCCGTTAGGTATCCCATGGCGTTGGCGACTCGCGGATCGAGTTGTCCTCGTCGAATTCGATTGATCGAGTCGGCTAATAACGCCGAAACATCGCTGACGTTTCCCAGAGGGTGGTCCGGAGTATCCGATGGCAACACCGCGGCCACGCGGCTTCGTGCTGTGCCGCCGGCGCTTCTGGCTCTCTGCCCCTCAGAGGCTCTTGCTGGATCATGAAAGACGCAGAGACTCTTGCAGGTTTGCGCATCGGCGCCACACCGGTCCCCATTCTTCTTCCTAAACTCGCACTTCTTGGCCATCGCGTTTGCTCTTGACCCCTAGCTTGGTAGGGGGGTATACCCCGGCCTAGCAGAATCCAATGAGGGTAGCTGCTCGTGTCCAATTCGTGTCCAGTAATTGTTCCGTTGGCTTCCATTGCGGTCTTTTGGTTGCCACCCGAGTCCCGCAAGTGTTTGAAAAGGTTGAGTGGGGATAGGTTCGAATCCTATAGCGCCCACCATCTTTCAGCCAGTTCGGCAATCCCATGATCCGTCCTGGGACCCATTCGTGAATCGAAGGTCCGCAACTTTCTGCCGGCTGCTTTGAATTCAGCGTCGAAAGTCGTGCCAGGTGAGCGACCCCGTGATCGTCATAGCAATCCGCGGATTGGTGCAAGAACCGTTGCTGCCTGGGAATCTGGTTTGTTGCGAAAACCGAACACGAAAAAATCCCATTGACATTTTTGTTTCAGCGAGTAACCTACGCTGTTCGATTTCTACGCGGGGCGATTTTCTTCCCTCCCCCACTGTGCTGATGGTCATTTAAGAGTCGGTTTGCGTGAGCCCAATGCTCCGGGCGAACAACAGCCTTCGTATTGCGGGCCTCCATGGACTCGCGCTTCTGCCTCGAGTCAGCGGTCTCGGGCCTGTAGTGTTTCTGTCGCTTTTCACGGCTCAAGCAAGGCCGGTGATGGTCGTGGGCTTAACGGGATAGAGATCTTATGGACATCTTAGGTTCTCTGGGAACGCTGGCTACGAACGCTAAGAATGTGACCCTGCCCGGGGTTTTTGCAGCGCTGGCGTTTGCGCTTCTCCTCTGGCCACCGCAGCCCTATGACCGGATCCCGACGGTCATCGACAACCACATCGACGTTTCGCAGATGCGACTGGATGCAAGCGAGCTGAGTAATCTAAAGGACGATAACGGAGACAGCCTCGGCGAGTATCTGAAGCGATCCACTCCTGCCTGCACGGTCAAAGAAGGTGCCGATAGTTACAAGTTTCTGACCATCCCTGGAGTACGCAATAGGCCGGCGGTTGCTGTGAAGAATCAGCTCATTCTTGACGACCTGGATCGAACTCTCTTCAGGTGCATTGAGGAAGAGCAGGCATTACAGGGAGCTGAAGATCAGGCGATCAAGAATGTAAATGCGTTGATTGCAACTCGCATCGCGGAGCGGGACGGTATCAACGCCAATTATCAGAAATACATCCTTGCGCTGTCGCCGTTGCAGGGAGAGTTCAAGGAAAAACTGGCGTGCAAAGAAGATGAGATTGCCGAGCTGCAAGCCCATGCATTGAACTTTCAACGCATTCAGAGCGAGCGGACGCGCCGGGTGAACCAACTGCAGCGCCTGGAAGGCGAAATCACCAAGCGATTGGCAGATGCCGGCCGGCTCCGGCCCACCCAGAAGTTCGACGACATTCTCTCCGGGCTCAGCAGCCACATCGTCGGCTTTCTGACGCTCGTCTTTGCCTGGGGACTGCTGTTCGACCCAATCAATCGCACCGTCTTCAGCTTTTTCTACGACAACGGCTTCGATGAAGCCTGGGACGAGGTCCGCCCGCAGCGGGAGTCGCCCGGGGAGAAGGCACTGAAAAAGTGGACCGGGAAAGATCAAGCAAAATCCACCGGGAGCAATGGCCAGGATACGAAGCCAAAAACTAAGGGGATGCAGGCAACCATAGAACGATGGCGCTCGGAAGGGCCGCGGGCAACCATAAAACGATGGCGCTCCGAGTTCCGACCCAGCCTGATCATCATAATCGCCTTCCTTATAGCGGCATTGGTGATCATTCTCGTATGGAAACCCGGCTCGTCGGACGGTCTGAACACTGCTACCATCATCTGCCCAACTCCTGTCAGCAAAGACCAGACCATAACCATAACCGCAACCGTGATTGTGCCTGGCACGTCTGAAGTCCCCACCGGAACCGTCACTTTCTTCGGGGCGGCCAACCCGTCAGGACCTCAAGAGCTTAACAGCGACGGAGTGGCCACCTACGAAATCAAGCCGGCCGACGCTGCCAGCCACACGGTCACGATCAGCGCAAAATACAATGGCGATCCTAAGAAATTCCAGTCGAGCGCAAGCGTTCTGGTGATGGAGCCGGTCTACCCGGAATCCCAGACTCAGAACTCGCACCCTGGGAATCTCAAGGTCAAGCCAAAATGCGCCGGCTTTTCCACCTTTGACTCGGACAAGAGCGCGCTCCTGGCTCAGCACATGCTCGACGCATCGCTGGCTCCGATGCCGCCGACCTGCGTCCCTGCCGTCCCGGATTTGAGCACGCTGCCCTCGCCGCCATTGTGGGGCCCTCTGGGCAAGTGCTTCATCGTGATGGTTTTCGCCTGGGTCGTCGCCTACTTCCTGCCCGGCGTGTTGAAATCGGTGCCCAAAGAGCCTGCGGGTGATCCTCCCCCGAATGACAAGCAAGTCAAATCGTTCCTGGCAGCATCACTCGAAGGCATGCAGATGCCTTATACCAGCGACCAGGATCTGGCGAGAGATTTGGTAGGAACGCTGGCAAACGACCTGATCGAAAAGCTCAAAAAACTACAGAATTCATCGACCCCCGAGCAAAAGTTGGCCGACGATCTGGTGCAAAAGCTGGCAACCGACCTGGTGAACCGGCTAAAACCAAAGAAGACGGACGCGCCGCCCTCGACCAGTGGGCAGAATCCGGAAGGCAGTCAGCAGACCCCATCGACCAGCCAGCAGCAGCCGGACGACGAGAAGAAGACACCCACTGCCAGTGAACAAAAACTGGCAGAAGACCTGGTGGAAAAACTGATTGCGGATTTGAAAAAGCAGTCCGCGATGCAGCACGAGCGGGAAGAAAATCCGAATCTGACACCGACCAGCGGGGAGCAGGACCTGGCCAACGAATTGGTACAACAATTGGCAAAAACCCTGGTGAAGTCGTTGGCGAAAGAACCGGTGAAACCACTGACCTGTGAACAGAAACTGGCCAAGCTCTGGAAGAAAATCTCGCAGCCTCCGTATGCCATCGGCCAGGGACTCATGTTGCGGTCCGACTTCGAGAATCTTCAGAACAGCTACTACAGCCAGAGCCTGATCAGTACCGGGCTTATGATCCCGCTGTTTCTTCTGGTTTTCGCGGTCACGTTTAGACCGCAATTCCAGTTAGGCGGCCCGATGCTCTATGTACTGTTTGGCCTGGGCGAAGGGTTGCTGCTGGTTACCGGCGTTGATTCTCGCCACAAGTACTTTACCGAACTGGAGACTCTGATTTCGAGCGCCTTCCTCAAAACCTGCGCCGCCAATGACAAGCCGGCGACAGATCAGAGTGATAAGAGCGTGTTGGCCCTGATTAAAAAGACCATTGAGGACACGCAGGTCTTGAAGCTAACCCCATATGTGCTCGATCCGGAGCCTCCCAAACCTCCAGGAGCTAAGGAAAGTTCAGCTAAGGCTGATTCACCAAAGACTGATTCACCTGAGGCTGATTCAACTAAAGCGGGTCAAGAAGATGCGCAGGGTGCCGCCTTGAGCGCCGAACGACACAGAATCCTGAAGGAATTAAGCCAGAAGACTAACGTCAGGCTCCGTACGCGAGAGACGCCAGCGTCTCCACCCGCAACCGCGCCGCCTCAGTCTCCTGCCTCGGGCAAGCCCGATACGCCCTCGGCGGGAACGACGGGAAAGCCCGAGGACCCTTCAGGAAAGCCGGGACCTAAATAGCCATGCTGATCGTCACGGCGAGGAATGCTCTTCAGGAAAGTTACGGGTCTGACGGCTATGCGCAGATTCGGGAAGCGCTGGATGCTTGGGCGGCTGTCGATGGGAACCGTGTGGTCGCGGTCGACGACCCGGCTGACATGCAGGCGATGAAGTTGCTGCCCGCCACCGGCGATCCCGCCGACATCCAGAGAGTAATTCGAGGGGCCTATCAGCTCTACCCGACGATCGCGCAAAACATTCTGCTGGCCGGAGGGCCTTCGATTCTGCCGTTCTTCTCTTTAACCAATCCCGTGGAGGATCGCTCCACCGATCCCGACCCCGCCGTTCTCACGGACAATCCTTACGGAGCTCTCGCCGATACCTCGCAGGAATTCCTGGCGCCGTCGCTGCCGGTAGGCAGACTCGCGGTTCCAGACGGTGCGGGAGTGAATGACTTCGTGGCGCTGATCGAAAACTTTCCTCACCGGGCCAACGGACCGGTTGCGGGACAGCCTGGCTCCGCTCTGGTTGTAAACCAGGATTGGGCGGACTACAGCCGCAGGGTGGCACAGGCGCTGCCCGATCCGCTGATTTGGCACCTGGCGCCGGGATACGAAATGAATGCGGCGACTCGGCAGGACGCCGCTCGCTCGATTCTTTATTTCAATCTGCACGGCTTCATCGACGACCCCGATTGGAAGTGTTACAGCACGGTCCAAAAAGACTTCGTGCCCGCGGTTACGCCCGACGCGTTGGACCGCTCGTCCGTCGCAGGCGCACTCAGCTTTGCGGAGTGCTGTTACGGAGCCCAGATTCAAGGCCGCTCGGCAGACGACAGTTGTGCCCTGAAGCTGGTGCGGGAAGGGGCAAGCTTTGTCGGCGCCACCGGTCTGGCGTTTGGTTCCTACATCGCTTCGGACCTGTTTCTGGAAGACGCTGATTTCCTGGCACGCGCCTTCTTCCAGGGCGTGGGAGCGGGCCAGCCGATCGGCTCAGCGCTGAGCTACGCCCGGAAACTCTATTACAACGACTCGGTCGAAGCGCGCTCGGGGAACGTGTGGCAGTACAAGCAGAAGACGCTGCTGCAGTTCGTGCTGTTGGGAAACCCGCAGACGGTTCACTGAAGTTTGGAAGTTGGCGGCCTGATCTTAACGATTCGATCTTAACTGCTCGATCTTTGCCATTCGATCTTTACGATCTCAGTTTATGACCCGGTACCGAAGTTCCATTCATCGATGATTCCGCGAAGGAGCGACGCATGCATTTTTCCATTCGACTAGCCGTGGCCGCGGGGCTCAGCCTCGCCGCAAGTGCGGCCCTTGCCCAGGACAACGCCGCCCTCATCTTTGATGCGACCCAGAAGGCCGACATATGCATGGTGGCCGACATCACGCAGAACATTGACCCGATCACCAATCCGCTCGGATGTATTCGTGACGGAAATCATCTTCTTCCGAATTTTCTGGTGCAGGGACAAAACAAACAGTTGCGCGTCATCAAGCGGAAATTTCTGACCAACTACTCCTTCTTTGTCTACCAAATCACGGAGATTAACAATTTTCCAATCGAAGATCTCCGCGCCGCGGCCAACCTGACCACACCTTTGTCCACCGCCGCAGCAGCAGTCAGCAAGGGCGCCGTCCCCAAAGGCTTGGCGACCAGCGGATCTTTGCAGCCTCGGGCCGCGCAAGACCTGACTGCAGAATTGATCAACCCCGCAACCGCTACCAATCCCGCAGCCGAGATCGCTTCTGATTGGCTGGTGGTTAAGCGAGAGGTGGAGAACGTGCGGAATGACGCACGTTCTTTTGAGTCGGCATGGGTGGGCATCTGGGGTTCGGACGATCCTCCTGCTGTGCAGGGCTGTCCTCCGACGGAACAGACAGCACAGCTCACATTCGTCAGCGCCTGTTTGGAGGGACTGAACCGTAGGGCAACCAGCGGAAATTTTGACTACGCCATGGCGCCCTATGGCGATCAGGATGGATTTCAGAAGCTGACGATCCAGGTGAATGATGCCATTGCAACCGTATCGTTGATGGGCAATACTCTGGCGCTGCAGACGCCGCTGCTCACTAACCAACTGACCGCTTTCGATGGTGACCTGGCATCCCTGCGGGCCGATATGAATACCCTCGGCGGCAATGTGCAGGCGATGCAGGACGCGATCACGCTGCGGCGGTCGATTACGCCTTCCATGACGAAAGCTCAGATCAAGGGAAAGCTGATGCAGCAACTGAACAGCGGCAGCAAACCCGTTCTCGACGATGCGGAACTGAGCTTGTTAACCGAAGCGTACTTTTCATTCACACAAAGCGAGGGCGGAAAAAATGCGGTCAAAAACGTGGTTTCAAAATTCGATTACCTGTGGCGCGACGAAATAGTGCCTTCCGTAAAGCGTCTTGCCGGCACGGAGTGCTTTGCCGATGAGCCGGAACCAAAACCGCGTGAAGAAAAGCCGCGCGAAGCCGAGCCGCGTGAATCAAAGCTGGTGACGCTCGGGTGCGCGGCCAACAGGATCGACGCCACATTTTCGGATTTGCTGGAGCAGGATCAACGGCGCCTCAACGGGGATCTTCCAGACATAGTAGCTGCGATCAACGCAGATCAGAGTAAGCTGCTGGCACGCACGAATCAGATTTACGACGACTCTCAGGTGACGATACCTCTCGACGTACCGATCGACCTTAAGAAATCCGGGAATTTGGTTTTGTCCTTCACCATCTACGAAACCGAAACGTTCCCCCGGTTTAAGATCCCCAGTTCGCCTCAAGGGAGCGGTTTGCTGCCTGGGTCGCCCGTGACCCCCACCATCCCCACCCCACCGTCAACCACGATTGCGACCACAACCACTTCGACGTCAACGACCACAACCACCACAACGACAACCCAACCCTCCGGCACTCCCGTAATGAGCGGCAGGGTTGAGCAGCATGCCCGTTACCGGGCAACCATGGTGGCTGCCTTTGCTTTCTCGCCAGGCCTCAAGGAATATTCCATCCAAACCAATTCCATCACCACGGGAACGGCGACGGGATCGACGACCGCAAATCCGCTCCCCTGCACGGCTACCGCTGCTTGTACTCAAGTGACGGCCTCTGCCGGTCCGGGCCACTCCAGCGTCGTTTTTGGTATGTCGTTCCATCCCTTCGGCTACGACACATTTCCCCGCTCTTATTCCTGGAGCAGGAACCCGAAGCGGGCTCTAAGGGATGGCTTAGGCATCTTCGGCGGTCTCTCCGTACAAAACCTCAACGATTACTACGTGGGAGCCGACCTTCAGATTGCCTACGGCCTGCAAATTATGGGTGGCGCGAATTTCTTCCGGCAAAATACCCTTGCCTCAGGCTTCGTGAGTGGCAACATTTATCCTGGAACGCCGAACTTCACGGGACCGCAGCAGTGGACGCACGGCGCCTATTTCGGGATTGGTCTGAATCTGTCGCTCTTCCGCAAAGCCTTCGGATCGGTGACGGGATTAGGCACAGGCCCGGCCAGCAGCGGCAGTTGAGCAGGGAAGTCAGCTTAGTTTCCAGCCTGTTCGATCTCGGACAGCGATTCTCGAATTCGGCCAAGGGACACATTCCAGGGAATGCTCGGGACGAACGTATTTTTCTGAAAATAAACCACCTACATCGGGGACGGTTTTGGTAGGACACGTGCGGCGCAGAGGATGAACTGGTGTTCCTGGAGGCCTCGATGGAGACTTTGTTTCACGACGTCCGTTATGCCTTGCGGCAGTTGCGCAAGGCGCCGGGATTCACCCTCACGGTGGTGATTACGCTGGCTCTGGGTATTGGCGCCACTACGGCCATCTTCACGCTGGTGCAGGGCATCCTGTTGCGCTCGCTGCCGGTAGCGGATCCGGCCCGGCTCTACCGCATCGGCGATACCGACGATTGCTGTGTCGAAGGCGGCTACGTGAGCGACAATGGCGATTTCGACATCTTCTCCTACGACCTTTATCTGCACCTGAAAAACTCCGCGCCAGAGTTCGAGCAACTGGCCGCGGTGCAGGCCGGCCCGAATAGGTTCAGTGTGCGGCGTGCAGATGCACTGGCGAAACAACTGAACGGTGAATTTGTCTCCGGGAACTATTTTTCCACTCTGGGATTGGGAGCCTTTTCCGGGCGCCCGCTGGGCGACAGCGATGACACTCCCTCGTCCCCGCCCGCTACTGTGGTCAGCTATCGAGCATGGCAGACCGAATTCGGCGCCGATCCTTCTCTCGTTGGGTCCACAATTTCCATTCAAGCACGGCCGTTCACGGTCGTTGGCATCTCCCCGCCCGGTTTTTTCGGGGATCGGGTGACGGACAGTCCCCCCGATTTCTGGATGCCGCTGGCGACTGAGCCCTATGTCCACGGGCCAAATTCCATTCTGCATCATGCCGACTCGAACTGGCTTTATCCCTTGGGGCGAGTGCGTTCCGGAACCAGCGTTGGCGCGTTGCAAGCCAAGCTCTCCGTAGCTCTGCGTCAGTGGCTGGCCACGCGTACGGTCTATACCCAGAATGGCGGAGCTGCCGAGATTCCCAAACAGCATGTTGTGATCGTGCCCGGCGGCGGTGGCATCCAGAACTTGCAACAGGAAGCGGGTGATGGCCTGAGGATGCTGATGATCCTTTCCGGCTTCGTCCTGCTGATCGCCTGCGCCAACGTCGCTAACCTGCTGCTGGCGCGCGCTACCACGCGTCGCGCAGATATAGCCCTGCGCACGGCGCTGGGCGCGGGGCGGCGCAGGCTGGTTCGCCAGGTTCTCACCGAGAGCATCTTGTTGAGCTGTATCGGAGGTCTGGCGGGACTGGCAGTTGCTTATGCCGGCTCCCATACGATTCTGGCCCTCGCCTTTCCCGATGCGAAGAATGTAACCATCGATGCGGGCCCTTCACTGCCAGTGCTGGGATTCGCGTTTCTGGTCTCGCTGGTTACCGGTGTTTTGTTTGGGACGGCTCCAGCCTGGTTGTCCTCTCATGCCCAGCCCGCTGAGACGCTGCGGGGCGCGAACCGGTCCACGCGCGATCGCTCTTCCCTGCCCCAGAAGGGCCTCGTCGTCCTGCAGGCGGCATTATCGCTGGTGCTGGTGGCAGGAGCGATTCTGATGAGCAAATCTCTGGCGAACCTGGAGCATCAGAATTTTGGTGTCGCCACCGCCAACCGCTACGTGCTGCGTCTTGATCCGGAAGGCGCAGGCTATTCCGTCGAACGATTGCCTGCGCTCTATCAGCAGATGGAAGATCGCTTTTCGACGCTGCCCGGGGTGGCCAATGTTTCTCTTGCGCTCTACAGCCCGCTGGAAGAGAACAACTGGAGCGACTGCGTCATTCAACAGGGACACCCTGCTCCCGGCCCCAACGACAAGTGCGGCACCACGTGGGATCGGGTCACTCCACAGTTTCTCGATTCTCTCGGTGTACCGGTGTTGCGCGGTCGTGGACTCACCGAGCAAGATACGGCCACGTCGCCACAGGTCGCCGTGGTGAACCAAACTTTCGTCAAGCGCTTCTTCCCCAACGAAGATCCGATCGGAAAACATTTCGGCGTCGATTTTCCCCAGTATTCGGGAAGTTTTGAAATCGTGGGCGTCTTTTCTGATTTCAAGATGAACCAGCCGCGCGATCCGGTCCGGCCGGTTTTCTTACGTCCGCTGGCCCAGCAGTTTACCGGCTTTAAGGAACCGGAGATGATTTCGGGTGAGACGCGATCGCTGTTCGTCAATTCCATGATTCTGAATTTCAACGGACCCCAGCAGAACGTTGAGGCGCTGGCTCGCCGCACGCTGGCGGGCATCGATCCTAATCTAACCGTGATCGATCTTCGATCCTTCGACGCGCAGGTGGTGGGTAACTTCACCCAGGAGCGTCTGATCGCGCAACTCACCAGCCTCTTTGGCATTCTGGCCCTCATTCTCGCTTCAGTGGGACTTTACGGCGTGATGTCGTACTTCGTGGCCCGCCGGACCAGCGAGATCGGAGTCCGCATGGCGCTGGGCGCTACGCGAGCCAGTGTGTTGAGCATGGTATTGCGTGGGGGGCTCTGGCAGATTCTGATTGGCCTCGGCCTGGGCATTCCTGCAGCATTGTTAGCCGGCCATTGGATGGCCAGTCAGCTCTATGAAGTCGGCAGTTATGATCCGGTTGCGCTGGTGAGCGCGACCTTGGTGCTAGCGCTGTGCGCCGCTGCGGCAGGATACGTCCCGGCCCGCCGCGCCGCCTCGATCGAACCCATGCAGGCGCTCCGCGCGGAGTAGCGAGGTTTCGCTGCCACTGCGCGTAAAATGGATTCTGTGACAAGGGCGCGTAGCTCAAACGGATAGAGCATCGGATTTCTAATTTGCTCAGGATGCCCCGAGTGATTGAGAACAAAGCCGATTAGGGGGCGAGGTCTGCGACTAATTACGAGCAAAAACCTACCATTTCAGCCTAACGGACTCGCTATCGGACTCATCATCAGAAGTCTGAGAAGTGCGGCTTCTTTTCAACCCACTCGCCTTTTTCATCTTTCTCCCAAAACTTCGTCACTCTACCAAGGACCGGAACAGAATTTCCACCGAGGCAGTGAGAGACAAACTTCACACCCACCATCGTAGATACACCAGCCCCGCGTGTTACCCCCATTCCAACAAGAGGTGTGGCCTCGTACTCAACTTTGAACACCTTCTCATCGGACACGCATTTTGTAACTATCTCTTCCATTCTTCCGTCCTCCTCAGCTTCAAGTGTAAGCAACCGGACTGTGGAAATCATAACTATTGTTCGTGAAGTGTGCTTCGTTCTTCATCGGTAATTCGTTTGGCGAGCAAGTCCCAAAACTGCTCATTAGCCTTGTGCAGAGATCGGTGAGAATCAAGAATCTGAGTTGTTAGACGCAAAGGCTCAGTGCTATCTTTTGGATCGTTCTCGGCACCAGTTGTGGCACAATCACCAGACCACAGCAGTAGTTGTCCCTCAGTTGCAACGCTTGCCTTGATAACGTAAAGCATCTCTGACGCTGGAATATCATACTTCTGATTCAGGATGTGCGCGGAGATCACTTTAAGGAGTGCTTCCTCCGGCTCATGGGTAATTGTGACGTGGCAATAGCGATTCACTCGTAGCCGCAACTGGTCGGTGCCTGCAACGGCCTTTTGAATGTCGGAAGCGGTCTGCAAGACCTCTTCTCTCGTAACCGCCTGTGCGGTTGAGGGTAGAGGCGACAGCAAACCCATTGAAATCCAGATGAACCACGCAAGTGCCTTCATGCGTCGGATTATATCCCCACGATGAGGAGTTTAGAATCGCTCCAACTCTGGGTAAAATGGATTCTGTGACAAGGGCGCGTAGCTCAAACGGATAGAGCATCGGATTTCTAATCCGACGGTTGCAGGTTCGATTCCTGCCGCGCCTACCAGCCCATCTCTGAGATCATCGGCCTGATCGTCGTCGTGCCCTCTTCCGAACTCTGAGCTCTCACTTTCGGTGCTCGCAGGTCGCGGTATTCAGACAGGAATCCGCCAGGCGAAGACGCTCGACCGGCTTGCCACCAAGGATGTGCGACTCGATTATCTCCTCGACATCGGCTTCAGTGACGTGTCCGTACCAGACTGCGTCGGGGTAAACCACCAAATTGGGGCCGTGTTCGCATTGGTCGAGGCAGCCGGATTGATTGGCGCGCACTTTGCCTTTGAGTCCGCGCTCGGCGAGCTTCTGTTTGAACAGCTTCTGCAGTTTGGCTTGCGCCAGAGGATCGCAGCATCCCCGTGGATGGCCCGCCGGACGCTGGTTTCCACAGATGAAAATGTGTTTTTCGAATTTCGGCATCAGGCTACCACGGGCGCGCGGGTTTCTTCTGGCACACCGAGTTCCGCGTTAATCTCGGCGTCCCAGATGCCGTCGAAGTCGACGAAATATCCCTGCACCTCGACCCCAGGAATCGCGGCACTCAAGTTGACGGCGGCACGCTGCAGCTCGCGTTCGTGATGCGTGGCTTCGGCCGCGGCGTCTCCGCCAAATCCTCCGACTAGGCCGCCGTAGGCTCCGCAATCGGAGTGCAGCATCAGGATCACTCGCCGCGTGCCGTGCAGCCGCATCGACTTCCGAATTTGATCGAGGACGAACTCGCGGTCGGACTCATGCTCTGGCGACGCCATGCACTTGGCGCCGCCCGCGATCTTAATGGGATCGGAATTCACCACGCCGATGCGCTTCAGGAACTTGCGGAATCCCAGCTCAAAGCGGTTATCGAAGCACCACAGGATGGCCGCGTCGCAATGATACTTCTCGCGCGGAGCGTCGAAGTGGAATACTTTTTTCATGGGACCTCCTCGGCGAAACATTCCTTCGCTCTCATCTTACCGTATCGAGCATCGTGGGCGCCCCTCGCGTTGCTATTCGCCTTACCGACGCGATAAGATAGCTCGTACACGTCTTCTCCGCTCTTATCCCAGTAATTTTTTGTGAAGGCATCCCTGCGGGCAAGGAGTGTGCGACCCCGGGGGCAGCGCAGATATCTGCCCGCTCGAAATCTTCCTGACGGAGCTGCAATTGAAAAAAGGCAAGACCGCGGTGATTGTTGGCGCCCAGTGGGGCGATGAGGGCAAAGGGAAGATCGTCGACGTACTGTCGGAGAACTTCTCGGTCGTCGCCCGCTATGCCGGCGGACACAACGCCGGCCACACCGTCATCATCAACGGCAAGAAATTTGTTTTGCAACTCGTTCCTTGCGGCGTGTTACGAGCCGGTTGCCGCAGCGTGATTGGCAACGGAGTGGTGCTCGACCCGATCGCGTTTCTGAAAGAGGCAGGTGCCCTGCGCGAAGCCGGGGTGAAGATCGACGGCCATCTGTTCGTTTCCAACCGCGCGCACGTCATCCTGCCCTACCATCGCATGATCGAACTGGCGGCCGAGAATGCCCCGGGCCGCGTCAAGATTGGCACCACCTCGCGCGGCATTGGTCCGGCCTACGAAGACAAGATGGGACGCCGCGGCCTGCGAGTCGCGGACCTGCTCGATTTGCAACTGCTCAAGAAGCACATCGAAAACGCCGTGCGCGAGAAAAATATGATTGCGCACGCCCTGTTCAACACCGAGCCGCTCGACGCCGACAAGATGTACACGGAATACGCCCAGGCGGCCGAGAAAATCGCGCCGTTCGTCTGCGACACGGCGGTTCTGCTGAACCAGGCGCTGAACAATGGCGAATCGATCCTGTTTGAGGGCGCGCAGGGGACGATGCTCGACATCGACCACGGGACCTATCCGTTTGTCACTTCTTCGAGCGCGACTTCCGGTGGGGCGGTCATCGGCACGGGCGTGGCGCCCAATGCCATCAATTCCGTGATCGGAATCAGCAAGGCTTACTGCACGCGCGTGGGCGAGGGACCATTTCCCAGCGAAGACAAAACCGACGCTGGCGACAACCTTCGCAAGCGCGGCAACGAATACGGCGCGGTGACGGGGCGTCCGCGGCGCACGGGATGGCTTGACCTGCCCCTGCTGCGCTACTCGGGCATGATCAACGGCACGTCGTGGCTGGTGATCACCAAGCTCGACGTGCTCGATGAACTCGCCGAAATTCCAATCTGCGTTGGCTACAAGATCGACGGCAAGCCCACGTCGGAAGCTCCCGCGCAGGCCAGCGGCTACGACAGGATCGAGTGCGTTTACCAGAAGCTGCCGGGCTGGCTGACTTCGACCGAGGGCATTACCGACTACGAGAAACTGCCCAAACTTGCGCGCGAATATCTGATGTTCATCGAGAGGGAGGCGGGTGCGAAGGTCGGCATGATCTCGACCGGGCCGGATCGCAGCCACACCATTCTTATGGACGAGTTCGTTACGGAGTTGAAGACGGCAACGAAAAAAGCTTAGAATCGCTTCCCCGGCTGACCCGCGAGCCGGGAAGGAGCGAAACGATGGTGGTGTTGGCGGTTACCTGGATGGCGAAAGTTGGGCACGAGGCCGAGGTTAGCGCACTGTTTGAGAAGTTGACCGAACAATCCCGCAAAGAGCCGGGCTGTGCCATGTACCAGGTGCATCGGCATAAGACGGAGCCGCGGCGCTTCTTCATCTACGAGCAATACAAAGACGACGCCGCGCTCGAAGCGCATCGCGCCGCCCCATACTTTCTGCAACATGCCAAGAAGGACCTGCCCCGAATTGCCGACCGCGTGGAAGGGCATCTGTTTGAGCCGCTAGGGTAGGCTATGTGGGGAGGCGCTCCCTGCCCGTGACAGATGCTAGCTGGACCGTTTCTGCAGCGTCTTCGATGGCCGAGTCGGATCGACAATCTTACAGCCCAGAAGACTGTCGTACTTGGGCTGAACCTCATTGAGGTACCAATGAGCAAATGAGTTCCCCTCATCGGGGCAAAGCATTCGGACTAGACAATTGTAACTTCGGACTGCCATCGAGGTGGCTAGTTGGGCGACCGTCGGCAAGTCGGTTGGGTAGCGAAGCGGTTGATAGGTACCCTTCGAAACCTCGTGAGTAGCATGGAGGCTGTCGATCGCGTTCGTCGCGTGAACCTCACCGGAATAAATTCGATATAGGATCTCGTACCAAGCGTGATCCCCCACGGCGGTAGCGAGATCCTCGATTCGTTCTGGCCCTCTGAATAGCGAGTACCACCAGATCTGCCCTTGTCTTTGCTGCCTCACTCGCTGCCACTCAGCTTCCACGTCCGCATATTCCTGCCGCGCGAGCATCTTCCTCAAATTATCAACGTTTGCCGTTGTGTCGAGCTCCACGATCCTCAACTCATTGAAAGTGGAGTCCTTCCGTAACTGTGCGCTCAGTTGCCTCCCGGTCGCCGAAGTCGGGTCTAGCTTCCTGTACCAATCCATTCGAGAGTGGGCGTGCGCAACCAAATACTGCACTGCCTTCCGCTCCCTGTCACCCTTAGCTATATACTCAATCCCGAACATCGCTTCCATTTGGCTTCGGAGGAGATTCTTTGCGGGATTGACGCTGCAATGTCGGATCAGAATCGCGATGGCGTCCACCACCTCGACGACATGAAGGCCGAGCAGTACGACTGCCTCCATGTGCCCTTGAATGGCAGAGGCGCCCTTATCGCAACTCACCACTAGGTTGGTGCCGTAGTTTACACACTCATCAAGCATCGCGGCAGCAGCGTCCACGACCGGCCGAATGGGCTCTTGTGGGTGCCGATCGAGCAGCTCTTTGAGTGGTTCGCTCACTGGAGACCAACTACTTCACCTTGTCGATCATCAACTCTCCACCCGAGGCGTAGCTTTCTTTCGAAACTTCGTTGAAAGCCACGATGATTGCTTCGCGGCGCGCCCCGGCTTCTTCTACCAGTGCGTCGGTGATCCGCTTCGCAATCTTCCGCTTCTGATCGGCGGTGCGGCCCTGCAGCATCGTGATTTGAACCATCGGCATAGGAGGGATCCTTCGACTCCATTGCCGCCCGCTTCGCGATCGGCAATTCCGTTCAGGATGACGGCTGCGGGCTCCCGCTTCGCTCACGCCCGCAAAGCGCCGTCACTTCGCTAATTCATATCCCGCAAAGAAAAAGCTCAACTCGAAACGCGCCGTATCTTCCGCGTCCGATCCGTGAATCGCGTTGTGCTCGATGTTGGTCGCCCACTTCTTGCGGATGGTGCCTTCCTCGGCCTGGGCCGGGTTGGTAGCGCCCATCAGTTTACGCAAGTCGGCAATGGCATTTTCTTTTTCCAGCGCCAGCACGACGATCGGGCCGCTGGACATGAAGTCGGTGAGCGTGCCGAAGAATGGACGGCTGGCATGCACGGCATAAAATTGCTCGGCCTGATACTTCGAGATCTCCAGCATTTTCATGGCGAGAATGCGGAAGCCGTTCTTCTCGAATTGCTCAATGATGTCGCCGACTGCGTTCTTGCGGACCGCGTCGGGTTTAACGATGGTGAAGGTGCGTTGCAGAGTTTTCATAAGTTCGGTTTTTGGTCCTTAGTCGTTCGTCGTTAGCCAAAAAGACTTGTCATTCCGAGCGGAGCGAGGAATCTGCTTTGTTTCTAGACACTCACTCCAATCGCCGCTGCCAGCGTTTCGCCAATCGCGGCCGGAGACTTGGCCACGCGAATTCCGCAAGCTTCCAGCGCTTTAATCTTCTCCGCGGCCGTGCCTTTGCCGCCGGAGATGATCGCTCCGGCGTGTCCCATGCGGCGGCCCGGAGGCGCAGTCTGTCCGGCGATAAATCCTACGACGGGCTTCTTCATGTGGGTCTTCACAAACTCGGCAGCCAGTTCCTCGGCGTTGCCGCCAATCTCGCCGATCATAATCACAGCTTCGGTTTCCGGATCGCGATTGAACAGGTCGAGCGCGTCAATAAAATTCGTGCCGATAATCGGATCGCCGCCGATGCCGATGGCGGTCGACTGTCCAATGCCGCGCTGAGTGAGCTGATGCACCGCCTCATAAGTCAGCGTGCCCGAGCGCGAGACAATGCCAATCGATCCTTCTTTGTGAATCGACGCAGGCATAATGCCGATTTTGCATTTCCCCGGCGAGATGATTCCCGGGCAATTCGGCCCGATCAGCCTTGACTTCCGGTCCTGCAGAAATTCCCACGCCTTCACCATGTCGAGCGTCGGAATGCCCTCGGTGATGCAGACGATCAGATCGATTTCCGCATCGGCCGCTTCCATGATCGCGTCAGCGGCAAACGGCGGCGGCACGAAAATGACGGTGGCATTGGCGCCCGTCTTATCGGCGGCCTCGCGCACCGTATTGAAAATCGGCCAGCCCTCGTGCGTAGTGCCGCCCTTGCCCGGCGTTACGCCGCCCACGATTTGTGTGCCATAGGCCTGGCTGGCCTTCGCATGAAACGTGCCTTCGCGCCCGGTAAGCCCCTGCACCACCACTCGCGTTTCTTTATTAACTAAGATTGCCATATGAAAAGTACCTCGTAACTGCCACTTTCAGGTCTTGGTGAAATCCTCTGTGCCCCTCTGTGTCCTCTGTGGTGGAATCTTTCGCTACCGCCATTCCGTTACGCCCGCAGTGCCCCGGGCGGCGGCGACCACCTTGTCGGCTGCGTCTTTCATGGTGTCGGTGACGACGAAGTTGAATCCCGAATTCTGCAGGATCTTTTTGCCTTCGTCGACGTTGGTCCCTTCCAGGCGCAACACGATCGGTAGTTTGATGTTGGTCTTGCGCGCGGCTTCGACCACGCCCGTGGCCAGGGTATCGACGCGCAGGATCCCGCCGAAAATATTGATCAGCACCGCCTTCACATTCTTGTCACTGAGCAGAATTTCAAAGGCGTGCGCCACCTGCTCGGAACTCGCGCCTCCGCCCACGTCGAGAAAATTCGCGGGCATGCCGCCGGCGTATTTGATGATGTCCATGGTCGCCATGGCCAGTCCCGCGCCGTTCACCATGCAGCCCACGCTGCCGTCGAGCTTGATGTAGTTCAGGCTATACTTCGAGGCCTCAACCTCGAGCGGATCTTCCTCCGTAATGTCACGCAACTCGCGCAGGTCAGCGTGGCGGAACAGCGCATTGTCGTCGAAGTTGATCTTGGCGTCGAGCGCGAACAGACGTCCGTCAGTGGTCGTGATGAACGGATTAATCTCGAGCAACGACGAGTCGGTGTCGAGAAACGCCTTGTAGAGACTGGATAAGAACTGCACGGCGGGATTGATCTGCTTGGCATTCAGGCCGAGTTTGAAAGCGATCTTCCTGGCCTGAAACGCCTCCAAGCCCATGCCGGGATCGATGTGCTGTTTCAGAATCGCGTCGGGATTCTCCGCCGCAACTTGTTCGATCTCCATACCGCCAGCGGCCGAGGCCATGAACACCGGCTTGCCTTCGGCGCGATCAACCAGAATGCCCAGGTAGAGTTCCTTCTCGATGGGCAGCGTTTCTTCGATTAGCAAACGGCGCACGATTCGACCTTCGGGCCCGGTCTGATGCGTGACCAGCTTCATGCCAAGCATTTTGGAAGCGAGTTCGCCGGCCTCGGTCACCGACTTGGCAATCTTTACGCCACCGCCCTTGCCGCGGCCTCCGGCGTGGATTTGCGCCTTGACCACCACCCCGGTCGCGCCCGCGCTGAATAATTCCTTGGCGACAGCTTCGGCCTCATCTTGCGAGGCGGCCATCGCCCCACGCGGCACACTTACGCCGTACTTCTTGAGAATTGCTTTTGCCTGATACTCATGAATTTTCATAATGAAGCTCGCCAATTAAGAACGTCAGTTAAGAATCGGAAGGATCCTGCTTGCGGCGTCGCACTGCGGGCAGCAAACTTTCAATTCTATAGAAGGGCAGGGAAATAGGGCAAACGCTCGGCAGCGCGTCTCAGTCCAGACCGTGCCAGAACAGGAGCAAAATGCTAGGCTATTGGCCACGCTTCTGATCGCACTGACTGAACCCCATGATCCTTGACGCCCTTCATCGCATTAGCAACCATAGCCAGTCGCTCGACCGTGCCGAAGCTCGCGACGTGATGGCGGAAGTGTTGGCGGGAAAATGCACGGACGCGCAGATTGCCGCGCTGTTGATTGCTCTGCGCATGAAGGGCGAAACGGTGGAGGAAATCGTGGGCTTCGCCGAGGCGATCCGCGCGGCGGCTGCGGCCTTGCCGATTCGCGGTGCGGACGCGCTGGCCGTTAGCGGCACCGGTCGGGACGCTCTGACCGAAGAAGCTTCGGGTGACGAATCCCTAGTCGACACCAGCGGAACCGGCGGCGATGCCAGCGGCACGTTCAACATTTCCACGGCTACGGCTCTCGTGACTGCAGGAGCGGGCGTCCGCGTGGCCAAGCACGGCAATCGCAGCATCAGTTCGAAATGCGGCTCAGCCGACGTCGTCGAAGCCCTGGGAGTGAACATTCAGCTTTCGCCGGAGCGGGCTGCGCAATGCCTGCGCGAAGTCGGCATCTGCTTCCTCTATGCGCCGAATCTGCATCCCGCTATGAAGCAGGTGCAGAGTGTACGCCGCGAGTTGCGCATGCGCACCATGTTTAATCTGCTCGGTCCGCTGACCAATCCCGCGCGCGCTTCCGGGCAGGTGGTGGGAGTCTACTCGCTCGATCTGGTCGAGAAGTTGGCCGAAGCCCTGAGCATGCTGGGTCTGCACCGCGCGCTGGTCGTTCATGGCCTCGACGGCCTCGACGAAATCACGATTACCGGCCCAACGCGCGTGGCCGAGGCCCGCGATGGCTCCGTGCGATCCTACGAAGTGGAGCCGGAAGAGTTCGGCATGGCGCGCGCCAGGCTTCAGGATATTGCTGGCGGCGATGCCACGGAGAATGCCGCCATCATCCGCGCCGTTCTCAGCGGAGAAAAGTCGCCCCGGCGCGACGTCGTGATCCTCAACGCCGCCGCTGCGCTTGTAGCCGCGGGTCGAGCCGATCACATTGGCGACGCCATCTCGTTCGCAGCCCAGTCGATCGACTCCGGTGCGGCCGCAGAAAAGCTGGCATCTCTGGCGCGCTTCACCTCAGCCAGTTCTTAGTATTTAAGATGCGCTTGTCATCCTGAGCGAAGCGAAGGACCTGTGCAATTTGTTCACGGCTGGGTGGCGTCACCGCACCTCTACCTTCTCCAAATACTGCGCCACCTGCACATCCCACCCCAACTCCTTCTTCATCAGATCGCGCAACTGCCCCGAAGCGTCGGTCTCCCCGTGAACCAGATAGGTTGTAGCCGGCTGGTTGCGAAACGTGCGCAGCCACTGCAGCAGCTCCGGCGGGTCGGCATGATCGCTGAACTGCTCGAGGGCTGCGATCTGGGCGCGGATGGGAACGAGGTCCCCGAAGATTTTGACTTCGGCTGACTTGCTCTTGATCTGAAACCCGCGCGTCCCCGGCGCCTGGAATCCGATGAAGAGCACCAGGTTCCGTGGATCGGGCAGTCGCTGCGCCAGGTGATGCAGAATGCGCCCTCCGGTCACCATGCCGCTGGAAGAAATGATGACCGCCGGCATCGCCGTCGCGTTGATCCGCTTCGATTCTTCCGGAGTCGATGCGAACGTAAAACCGGGCCACTGTACTGGCGAGCCGTACGTGCGGATCATGTCGCGCGTCTCGTCGCTGTACTCTTCGTCGTGCTTCAGAAAAATCTCGACCGCCTTGATGGCCATGGGACTGTCGCAGAAGACAGGCAATCGCGGAATCTGGTCTGACTCCATCAGATGCTTCAGCAGGAATACAAATTTCTGGGTGCGTTCAATGGCAAAAGCGGGCACCACCACGCTGCCACCGCGATTCGCTGTCGCAGTAATCAGCGCCGCCAGTTCCGGCATGGGATCCTCTTTCGGATGCGTCCGGTTTCCATAAGTCGACTCCATCACCACCAGGTCCGCTGTCTCGCCCTCGGCCGGGCCCGAATGCACCACCTTCCCAGGTGCAATCTTATGATCGCGCACGCGTCCAATATCGCCGGTAAACAGCAACCTCCGCGTCATCCCATCGGTGCCCAGCGAGACCTCGGCCATGCAGGACCCAAGAATGTGCGCGGCACGAACGAAACGAAATGAAAGCTCAGGCGAGAGTAGAACGTCCTCGCCCACCGAGACCGGCTTGAAGTATTGCAGCGAGTCTTGCGCCTGCTCGAAGGTATACAGCGGCAGCGCGGGATCGTGCTTCGATTTTTTCGTCTTGTTGTAGTAACGGGCGTCCTCTTCCTGCAGATGGCCGGAGTCGGGAAGAATGATGCCGCACAAATCAATGGTTGGAGGCGTCGCGTAAATCGGCCCGCGAAATCCCTCTCGCACCAGGCGGGGAATCCAGCCGCAGTGGTCGAGATGCGCGTGGGTCAGAACGATCGCATCGATCTGTTTGGCCGGGACCGGAATGTCGCGCCAGTTGCGCTCGCGCCATTCTTTCGGTCCCTGAAAGAGCCCGCAATCGACGAGAACCTGGAAGCCGTTCTTGCCCGACGGATCCCCCGTGTTGATCAGATGCTTGGAGCCGGTCACGGTGCCCGCGGCGCCAAGAAATTGGATGTAAGCCAAGCGCTCCCTCCTGAAACTAACGAATCAACCTACCACGGAGGCACGGAGACACGGAGGAGAAAACAAAAAGAATAATCAGAAAGATAAAGGCAATAAAGACAAGACAATTCGCCGACGAGGCTGAGTCAACGTGGAACAAGAGGGTTTCGCCATCTTGTCTTTCTCTGTGCCTCCGTGTCTCCGTGGTGAATTCTATTTTTCCACCGACTCAACCTTGAAGATGTTGTTGGTCACGTCGCTTTCGGGCACGCTGCCGTCATTGACCACGATTTCCTGCGGAGCCCCGGAAACTTCCACGCGAGTTACGGCTTTATTCTTCGCCCGAATTTCCAGCCGCCGCATGATTTCTCCGCCGGCGAATTTGACGATGACGGGAACCTCGGCTCCGGCCGATCCCAGATTGTCGAGAGTGATGGTGAGCATGAACGAGTCAGCCGTAGTCTTCCGCGAGAAGGCAGACTCCACTTTAAAGTTTGGCAGCCCGCGGTCGCGATAGACCCAGTCATCGAAGAACCACTCCAAGTCGCGCTGGGTTTGAGCCGCGATCAGATGCGGCATGTACGAAGGATCTTTGTCCTGCTCGGGGCGGTAGGCAGCCAGAGCCTTCTTGAGCGCGGCCTCGCCGACCATGTCGCGCAGCATCCACCAGACGCACATCGCCTTGCTGCGATAGAGTTCCTCGCTGGCCGTGTTCACCAGTGACCGGTTCACTTCATCTTCGGACCTCGGTGCGGTGGTCTGCGCGTCGACTTGGCTTAACGCAAATCGATGCAGTCCCATGTAGTCGAGCGCGGCCGCACGTCCCTTCTCGCGTTCGAGATAGAGAGCCTGCGCGAAGTGGGCCAGGCCTTCTTCGATCCACGGACGAAACGAAAGGAAGGAAGCGTGAGTCAATTGATGGGCGGCCGCGAGTCCAGCCAGCTTGGAATCGTCGTTGGCCAAGGGAGTGAGCAAGAGCGCTCCGCTTTCGAACGGAGCAGCGTGAGGGTCGGGAAGGTCGGCGGTTTGCGCCTTCTCGCGCCGCGCTCCGAACCATTCGCTGATGAAAGGATCTATCTTTTCTGCGGCATCCGCAAAGTTCGTGGCGGCGACGTCGTGGCCGCGCAGATAGCGGACTTCGATCGCCGGCCGCTGCAGAACCTGATAGTCGGCGATCACAAAGGTGGGGACGTCTAAGCGTGACGCCTGGCAGGTGCAATCGGCGGCGACGAGCTGGTTTGGGGCGCTCGTCGACGCGAAGTCACTCACAGGGCAGCTAACTCCACTGAATAGTATCTGCGGAGGCGCGTCATAATTCCCCATCAAGACGACCCGCAGGTGCATCTTCGATCCGGCTTCGCGCGTCTTCCATCGCCCCAGCACGTCAAACAAACTATTGCCTTCCGAGAGATTCGCCACTTCGGTCGCGATGGGATACCACGCCACATATCCCGCTCCGCGCACCGCCGTGAAATTCGCAGCAATCTGATCCCAGTCCGTACTGTTCGCCGCCTCCTCGGGCGTGCCAATGCGCGTGAGCCGGGTCGCGTCGAGCAAAATGACGCCTTCGTAGGCAATGTCCAGATCGATGGTCCCCTGAGGCGCGACCGGCTGCGGCAAAGTCACGATGGCTTCGGAAAGGCCCCCGGTGTGATCGATGTCGGAAGTGTAAGGCTGCGTGATGACCTGCAGGGCTTTGTCGCCGGCCTTGACCGATCGCCAGTCGAGCGACGACGAGATCTGCAACACCGCGATCTTCTGCGGCATCTGCGAGTCGTTCCGCAACGTGATCTTGCCGCGAACCCCTAGCCGATGCTGCTCGGGCTCGATCTGCGCGTTGAGATCGTAATCCGTGATGCTGAAGGCTTCGCGGTCGACGGCAAAGCCGTTCAACACAGAGGCACAGAGGACGCAGAGAAAAATCAGGCTCCGGTGTGCAGGCTTCATTTTGCGGAACTTCTGGCGAAACTTCTCGTGCAACTTCATTTTGTATCCGAAGCGCTGGAGCGGGCGCGCCGCTGCCGCACGATTTCAAATAACACTACCGCCGCGGCCACGGAAACATTCAGCGACGGAACTTTTCCCAGCATCGGAATCGAGACCAGAAAGTCGCACTTCCGCTTGACCAGATCGTGCAGTCCTTTGCCTTCCCCGCCCAGAACCAGCGCGCAGTCCATGTTGTAATCCATCTCGTAGTAAGTCTGTTTGCCACGTTCGTCCAGACCCACCGTCCACACGTTGTGTGCTTTCAAGTCTTCGATGGAGCGGGCGATGTTCGTCACTTTGGCGATCGGCATATGCTCGCTCGCCCCGGCCGACACTTTCGTCACCGTCCCCGTCACGCTCGCCGACCGGCGTTCGGGAATCACAATGCCGTTAGCGCCGGCGGCATCGGCCGTCCGCAAAATCGCGCCCAGATTATGCGGATCTTCCACGCCGTCGAGCACGACCACCAGCGAATATTCCGCGCGCTTGGCAGCGATGACATCTTCGAGATCGTTGTATTGTTTGGCAGAGGTGACGGCCACCACACCCTGATGCGCGGTGTTGCCCGCCAGTTTATCGAGCTCGGTGCGCTCCAGGAATCGCACGTTCACGCCGAGACGCCGGCAGTCTTCAATCAATCGCTGCAGGCGGATGTCATGCCGCTCCTTGGCCATGCCGATCCACTCAAAAGCCCGCCCGCGCGCCTTCAGCGCCTCAGTAACGGAGTTAATCCCATAGATGTAATGCATAAGTATTCAGTGTATCGAAAGCCGCGCTTCATGGCTGGCTACGGAATGGCGTTTGCGGCGTGTTTTACCGAAGGGCGTCATGGGAGGGTCTGTGGAAGGGCACGGCTTCAGCCGTGCCCTTAGTGCATCCAGAGGAATAGGCTTTAGCCCCCGAGGCCAAGCACAACGTCAGCCGGTTCCGGCCGCTCCGTGTAATCCTCCTTCGCCGACGCGTAGAGAACCGTGCCGTCACGCTCGAGAATGTACGTCGCTGGAATCGGCAACTCCCAGGTTTCATCGCCGTTGGTGAAGGGCAGATTCACGAACGCACGGCGATAGATAGCCTCCTGCGGAGACGGCACACGATAGGTCAGCCCAAACTGCCGCGCGAGTGTGTTGCCCGTATCGCACAGCAGCGGAAAGCGCAGCTTGTGCTGATCGTGCATGAAGAACGACTGCTTTACAGTCTGCGCTGAAATGGCGGCGAACGTTGCTCCAGCCTGCTCGATCTGCGGCAGAACGAGGTTCATCGCCTCCAGTTGACCGACGCAGAACGGGCACCAACGGCCGCGAATGAAACAAATCACGAGGCGCCCTTTGGCGAGCAGGTCAGCGGACGCGACGATCTTGCCGTCGTGATCCGGAAGTTCAAACTGAGGTGCCGTCGTTCCCACAGGCAGAATGTTTGCTGCAAGATTCCGCGACTTGAGTTCCGCGACTGCCTGCGCGTGAATGGCCTGCATTTCCGCCGGAACATATTTCGCGATCAGTTCCTTGCGCTCAGCGAAGATTTCGCGCAGAGGTCGCGCGTCAGTATCGGGACGAGATTCTTCGAGGGAGCGCCACTTCATAAGTTGCCCATCGCTTTCCGCGGACGTTGGCAAATTGCGCTCAACGCGGCGGATCCAGCTCGTGCACGTAATAGCGAACCCCGTCCGGGAAAGCTCCCGCGTGGTTCGCAAAACCAATTCGTACGACGGTGCTTGCATGATTGTGCTGGCCAGCCTGAATGATCTGCGGCCCGTCACGTTCCAGCGCGTCGACTGATTTCTCCGACGGCCTCACGATCGCGACATGGCCGGGCTCATGTTTATCGGGGTTGGCGAACACGACCACGACCAGGTTGCCCCGATTGGCCTCCGCCTGAGCTTCATGGGCATCATGCGCGCCGCGCCAGCCCTTGTGAACGGCCTCCTCACTCCGCAGCCACTGGGCTTGAGCATTCGCCAGCAAGAGTTGGCCATGCTCGGGAGGATGGAGCAAATAGACGCCAAGTCGCTTCGCTATCGCAGCCGCGAAGGCGCTGCAGTGAGTGTGTTTGCCGGGACCTTCATAGTCGCCACCGCGATCCGGTTCGCCCGTCTCCCAATTGACGTGTTCATGAGCGAGCCACAGCGATTCCACGTTTGCGGCGTCCAACGCTCCTGCAAGTCGATGGCCCGCCGGCGTGATGCGTCCGCAGCAAGGGTTGTCAATCGCATAAAGAAACCGCGGGACCTGCACAGCGGCCGCGATCGCAAGCACTGCGACAAGCAGACTCCACGAACGAACAGAGCGTACTTTCATGCGATCCGTCTCCGTGTTGCAGCCGGGCGGGTGTTTCACATCCCTGGCAGCTTCATCCCAGCCAGCCTGCGAGCGAAGCTGGGCTTGCCCATCTGCTTGAACATTTTTTTCATCTGCGCATACTGGCGAAGCAGATTATTCACTTCCTGCACGGTGGTGCCCGACCCGCGGGCGATGCGCTTGCGGCGGCTGCCGTTGATCACTTCATGATGGTTGCGCTCGTGTGACGTCATCGAATTGATGATGGCTTCGACGCGGTTGATCTGTTTTTCGTCCACGTTATCGGCGGCCTTCTGCAGGCCGGAGAACGGGCCGATCGAGGGGAGCATGCCCATCAGGCTCTTCATCGATCCCATCTTTTTCACTTGCCGCAGCTGGTCGCGAAAATCCTCCAGCGAGAAGCCGTCGCCGGTCAGGGCCTTGGTGGCCATTTCCTGCGCCTTCTTCTTGTCGATCTGCGACTCGGCGCGCTCGATCAGCGAGAGAATGTCGCCCATGCCGAGAATGCGCGAGACGATGCGGTCGGGATGGAACGGCTCCAGCGCGTCATATTTCTCGCCCACGCCGATGAACTTGATGGGCTGGCCGGTGACTTGCCGAATCGAAAGCGCAGCACCGCCACGGGCGTCGCCGTCCATCTTGGTTAATACAACCCCTGTGAGCGACAACTTCTTGTGAAATTCCTCGGCGGAGCGGACCGCGTCCTGTCCGGTCATGGCGTCGGCCACGAACAAGATTTCCGACGGATTCAGCAGCTTCTTCAGCGACTGCATCTCGTCCATCAGCTGGTCGTCGATGTGCAGCCGGCCGGCCGTGTCGACGATCAACACATCGCAGCCGGAAACAATGGCCTCGCGCCGGGCTTCTTTCACGAGTCTCTCAACCGTCGCGGTGTTGGCCTCGCCAACCTCGCCTTCGTAGATGTGACTCTTGACCGCCTGCGCGACCACTTTCAACTGCTCGCGGGCTGCGGGACGGTACACGTCGACTGAAACCAGCAACGGACGATGTCCTCCGGCCTTGAACCAGTTCGCCAGCTTGCCCGAGGTCGTTGTCTTGCCGGAACCCTGCAACCCCGCCATCAGCACGACCGTGGGCGGCTGCGAGGCGAACTTCATGCGCGCCGTGTCCTTGCCGAGAATCTCGACTAGTTCGTCGCGCACAATCTTGATGACCTGTTCGCCGGGCGAGAGCGCGGTCAGCACTTCCTGGCCGACGGCCTTGGCGCGAATCTGGTCGATGAGCCGCTTGACGACTTTGAAGTTAACGTCGGCCTCAAGCAGCGCCAGCCGGATTTCACGCAGCGCCTCGTCAATGTTCTCCTCGGTCAGCTTGGCTTGCCCGCGAAGGCTTTTGAACGCGCGTTGGAGTTTTTCCTGTAGGTTCTCGAACATATGGTGTTTGCTATTTTATCAGCAGTAGTCAGTCCACTCCTCGTGCCCTGTCATCCCGAGCGAAATTGGCGTCCGCAGAAAAGCGGACGCCAGTGCAGTCGAGGGACCCCGTGCTCGCTGGAAGTGGAACCGGCTCCTCGGGGAGTTCTCACCTCATTGCGGGAGGCTCAACCCACGCTGCGGTCCAAAGAACTCCTTGCCGCGTCTGTGCCGGAGTCGAAGAACACGGGGTCCTTCGACTCCGTGGCCGCTCCGCTTCGCGAAGCAGCCACTCCGCTCAGGATGACAATGCTTCGGTGAACACTTCCTTGGCCGCAATCACCGTGTTGCTGTGGATGGTCACTGTATCTTCCACATTCTGCGCGTAGCCGCCCGCGAAGGTCACCATCACCGGAAGGTTGCGGGCGTGGGCCACGCGAAACACCAGTTCATCGCGCTTCTTCAATCCGTCGATCGTCAGGTCGAGCCCGCCCAGCTGATCCAGGCGGTAGGGATCGGCGCCCGCGACGTAGCACAGCAGGTCCGGCTCAAACTGTCGCAGGCCGGAACTGAGCGCGTTGTCGAGCCACGCCAGGTAGTCGTTGTCGCCAGTGCCGTCGGGCAGGTCCACGTCGATCGACGACGGCGGCTTATACAAAGGATAGTTATTGTGCTGATGCAGCGAAATCGTGAAGACGTCGCGGGCGTGCGCTCCCTGAGTCTTGCCACCAGGCGGGCCGGGGCGGTGATGCACGGCTGGGGCCGACACGGTTCGGGCTGACGACGACGGCAACGGGGCAGTCGCGGGGCGGCTTCCCGCAAAAATTACAGCCGTGCCGTTTCCTTGATGCACGTCGCAATCGAGGGTCATCGCGGTACGAATCTTGGCCTCGTGCTGCATCGTCCGAATCGCCACAGCCACGTCGTGGATCATGCAGAACCCTTCGCCGTGGTCGGGAAAGGCGTGGTGAAATCCGCCGCCAATGCTGATGCCCACGCCGTCCACGAGGCACCGCCGCGCCGCCAGGATCGATCCCCCGGCCGCCAGCCAGAACGCTTCTGCCAGATCGCGCGAGTAGGGAACTTCCATCTCCAATTCCTCGCGCGGGCTGAGCGTGCCGGTCTTCAGCTTCTGCACGTACTCGGCAGTGTGCACCAGCAGAATTTCCTGATCGGTCGCAGGCTGGGGCTCAAGGAAATCCTTGGCGTCGGCGATTCCCTGTGTGATCAGGCGGTCGCGAACCCGCCGGTATTTTTCCGCGGGGAAGACGTGGTCCCCGATGGGAAGGTAATAGGCGTCGCTGTAGACGAGCTTGAAAGGAAGCATGACGAAGCCAACTATCATACGCCCAATCATTGTCACGCCCAATCGTTGTCATCCTGAGGTCCGCGCTTCGCGGGCCGAAGGATCAATGCAACGGGCGGCCAGCGAGGCGGAGCATGCAAGTTGCATGGGTCCTTCGCTTTGCTCAGGATGACAAGGAGTGGGGCTAGCGCTTTTTCAGCGGAGGCACGGGTACCACCATTGGCCGTCTCACCGGCACAATCGCTCCCTTCGCCGGATCGGCGGCGGCGTTGGCGCGGGTCAGCACTTCCTGCTGGATGTACTGCACGAATTCCTGGATCTGGCGCTGCATCTCCTCCATGCGCTCGCGCATTTGTAGAATGATGGCCATGCCGCTGATGTTCACGCCCAGGTCGCGCGCCAGCGACAGGATGAACTCCAGCCGCTGCAAGTCTTCATCCGTGTAAAGGCGGGTGTTGCCCTCAGTGCGCGACGGTTTGAGCAGTCCCTCCCGCTCGTAAAGCCGCAG
The DNA here is from genome assembly GCA_052148475.1 of Candidatus Sulfotelmatobacter sp. Taxonomy (GTDB): domain Bacteria; phylum Acidobacteriota; class Terriglobia; order Terriglobales; family Acidobacteriaceae; genus Sulfotelmatobacter. The sequence goes on from JBKQID010000061.1 coordinate 39,047, forward strand.
CGTTTGCGGATGAATTCCATACATCTCGGCCACCGACGAGATCATGTACGCGCCCTTCGATTTGCGTTTAGTCACGGCTTTCCTCGCTGCGCTCGGAATTTTGCGAGCGGGCTGCGGCTCCGACCACGCCCGCAAAGCGGCTCAACATGTACCCGCCCTTAGTTTTGTGGTTACTCATAATATCCTCGCACGTCGGTGTCAGCACGTCGGTGTCATAGACTCGTCCTGCATCCATGCTAGCTTAAGTCACACCCTGTTTCCGTGGAAAAACCAAATACAACTGGAGAGTGACAACGACGATTATGGACAAGTCCGTCCGCCACTTCGCGCTTCTAGCGTTTAGTTTGCTCGTGATCGGTTCTCTCACCTTTGGTCAGTCCAGCAATCCGGCCGACCAACCTCCGCCGCCAGCCCAGTCCAAACCGGCTTCGCATGGAGATTCAGGAACCTTTGGCATCGGCGTGAAGGGTTCCTTGCTGGGTGGGGGCGTGGAGGTGGCAGCGCGCGTGACGCACTACACCAACGTTCGCGCTGGCTTTAACATCCTCAGCTACAGCCGGGGCTTCAACAAGGATGGAATCGCCTACGACGGCCAGCTATCGTTTAAGACCGTTGAAGCGCATTACGACATCTTCCCGTTTGCCGGGAACTTCCACGTCAGTCCGGGCGTGCTAGCCTACATTGGCGATCCGATCACCGCGAACGCCGCCGTTCCCGGAGGGCAGAGCTTCACTCTGGGCGGCATTACCTACTACAGCGACGCCACGACGCCCGTCACCGGCAACGGAAAGATCGACTTCAACCGCGCCGCTCCCGTGGCCACGATCGGCTGGGGTAACCTGGTTCCGCGCGGCCGCAATAAGCACTTCAGTGTTCCTTTCGAGATCGGAGTGGCCTTTCAGGGATCTCCCAAGGCAACGCTCAACCTGGAAGGGAATGTCTGCGATTCTCCCGGCGTCAACTGTCGCCCCGCTGCTACCGATACCGGGGTGCAGAGCAACATTCAATCGGAGCAGAACAAAATCAATAGCAGCATGTCGTTCTTTAAAGCCTATCCGATTATTTCGGTTGGCTTTGGGTACAGCTTCTAGGCAAGCTGGAAACTACAAAGGCCACGGATCATCTCGGATCTTCACGGATTTAAAATCCGTGTCGATCCGCGTGAATCCGTGGCCGAAAGTTTTTGGCCTTACGCCGCCGGCTGAGGCTTTTGCTCTGCGGGCGCCGTCCACCCGGACGGCTTCAGCGCGTGATTGATGAAGTAGACGACGAAGCCCGCCGCGATCAGGATCATCCCGAAGGCGAACGAACTCATACCCAAGATCGACTCATGCTCGCTGCGGATCACCGAAAAGCCCAGCAGCAGCATGGGCGGAATGCCGATGGCGATCGCTCCAAACAGGCCGCCCGGCACGCGGAACGGACGCTTCAGTTCCGGCTCGCGGAAGCGCAGCACCGCCAGCGCCACAAATTCCAGCAGCAGGCTGAAGCCATATAGAAGGATATCGAGCGTGACCAGCCGGGCAAAGCCCAAGCCCAGGCACATCGCCCATCCCGTGGCCAAAGCAATAATCGCCACCCACGGTGCCCGCGATTTCTTCTGCAGCTTGCCGAACACAGCAGGCAGCATGCCATCCTGCGCCATCGCCAGCGGCAGACGCGAGTAGCTCATCACCAGCGCGTTGAACATGCCAAAAGCGCTGATCAAGCCGCCCAGCACCACGCCAATGCGCAGCAGCGGTCCGCCCACCAGTCCGGCGATATCGGCCCACGAGCCCGTCTCCCAAGCCGTCGCTTTCAACCCGGTCATCCACATCGCAGCGAAGGGCAGAATGTAGCTGACCGCCACAATGCAGACCGCGACCAGCATCGCCCGCGGATATGTCCGCTGCGGCCTCTCCACTTCTGTGGCGATGGTCGAGGCGTTGTCCCATCCCATATAGTTCCACATGCAGATGAGCAGCCCGCCCAGAATGTCGACGGTCGAAGTGGTGGGCTTGGTCACGGCGTTGACGAGCGCATGCACCTTGAACGGCGCCAGCACCACGATCGCCACGAACGGCGCCGACAGGGCAAGAAACAGCCACAGCGAAGTGAGCGAAACCACTTTCACTCCAGCGATATTCAGCAGTGCGCACGCGATGACTACCGCGAGCGCCACCCACCAGCCGCGATTGCCCTCCTGAAACCACGGGAACATCCGCGTCAGGTAGGCCACAAACAGCGTGGGATAAATCGCCATGTCGAAAATGGACGCCACCAGCGAGAGCCAGGCTTCCTGAAATCCCCAGAAGTTGCCCATGGCGCGGCGCACCCAGGCATAGTAGCCGCCCTCGTAAGGCAGCGCGCTCGACAGCTCGCCAATCATGAAAGCCGTAGGCAGGCTCCAAAGCAGCGGCGTGAGCATCAAAATCAGGATCGCTCGTCCGTAGCCGGCGCCATGCACGATCTCTTCGGTGCCATAGGTTCCGCCCGACACCATAAAGAAGGTAGCGGCGACCAGGGGCCAAAGCGTGAGGCGAACGAATTTTTTCCGATTAGGTACGGCGGTGAGCAGCTGGGGGTTTTCGAGTTGTTGACGCGGAGCGCTAGCTGTTGCCAATTTCTATGTCTTCCTCCTCAAGCGACTCACTCTCACCACCGCGTCTCCCCTGATTTCTTTCGCGGCTCCCGGAATCCTGCGATTTCCCGGGCATTTCGGCGAAGTTAGTTCGCATTTGTGAGATTACGGGAATTTTCCACAGATGCAAGAAATTTTTGAATTATTTTGCAAATTTTTGTAAGCGGCGGGTGTGGTACGGAGGTAATGCCTGAAAGCCACTCACCACAGGGGCACAGGGGAATCAGAGGGAAGTGCTTACACCTTTGCCCACAACTCGGCCCGTGGGTCTTCCGGGTTCAGCTTCGCCAACTCCCGCAGCAGCTCTTTCGTGCGCTCGTCGCGGGGCATGGGAACGGTCACCGTGATCTCGACGATCTCATCTCCCCTTGCACCTTCCTTGGTCGCCGAAGGCACGCCTTTCTCGCGCAGCCGCAGCTTCTGTCCCGACTGCGTTCCCGGAGGAATCTTCAGCAGCGCCCGCCCGTCAATCGTGGGCACTTCGATCTTCGCCCCCAGGGCGGCTTCGGTGGAGCTCACCGGGACGGTCAGATAGATGTCGTCGCCGTCGCGGCGGAAGATGGGATGCTCCTCGGTCCGGATGATGGCGTAGAGGTCGCCGGCTGTCCCGCCGTGGGCTCCGGCATTGCCTTTGCCCGGGACGCGGATGCGCTGTCCGTCGCGGGTTCCGGCCTTGATGCGCACCTCCAGCGGTTCGGCCTTCGTGACCGTGCCTTCGCCGTGGCAGGTCGGGCAGACTGTAAGATTCTTGCCCGTCCCGTGACAGCGCGGGCACTGCACGTTGAACTTCATCCGCCCGCTGGTCTGGGTGATCTGCCCAGTCCCGTTGCACTCCGGACATTTGCCGGGAGCTTCGAGCGAGCCCTGCCCGTGGCAAGTCGAGCAAACGTCCTGGCGCGAGATGTTCAGCCGCATCACGCCGCCGCGAATCGCTGTCCAGAAGGGAACGTTGACTTGATATTCGAGGTCGGTCCCAGGTTCGGGGCCTTCCTCGGCGGGCGAAGCAGCATGCCCGCCGCCGAAGATTCCTCCGAAGATATCGCGGAAGCTGCTACTGCCGCTGCCACGGTTTCTGCTGGCTCCGCGGGCCGCATTGTCAACCAGGTCGGAAAAATCAAACCCGCCAAAATCGAAATGAACGCCGCCACCGCCCTGCCCGCCATCCGGCGCCCCCCCCGGTGGAACACCGCCGGGAAATCCACCGGCTCTTCCGGCCCCGCCACCCGCGCGGGCATAGGCCTCCGCGGTCGCCGGATCAATATTGTCGGAGTAGAACCCCACCTGATCGTAGATCTTGCGTTTCTTCGGATCGCTGAGAACGTCGTTGGCTTCGGAGAGCGTCTTGAACTTCTCCTCCGCCCCCTTGTCCCCGGGATTGACGTCAGGATGGTACTTCCGCGCCAGCTTGCGAAACGCCTTGCGGATGTCCTCCGCCGAAGCGCTCTTCTTCACGCCGAGAATTTCGTAGTAATCCTTCTTGTTTGTAGTGGCCATTTTGCTAAGGGATGCTCAAGCAACCTGAGTCGATGATCCGGTCAAAGAATTGGGCTGCTTCGGCGGAGGCGTCGTGATACCAGACGATGTCTGTCATCCATGAAATCGAGCGCCAGTGTCGGCCCCCTGGCGTGGTTCCGCGAACGTCGATTATTCCAAACTCACGGTCACTGCGCTCCAGCACGGTCGACGCCTCCTTATACCACTGCTCCGGAGCAATGTATCCAAATCCTCCGCCGAGCAGCGGGCCTGACCAGATAATCAGCCCTTCCTTCCGATTTCCCGGAAATGAAAGAAAAACTCTCCAGTTGTCGGCGTCGGGCTCACCCTTTTTTGCTTTGGCAGATCGTGGAGCTTGAAACCGGAGCCTGTCGCCATAGCGTCGTTGTCGCTGTTGCTCCTCGGTACAGCGCGGAACCTTCCAACCCGAATCCTCCAAGGGTAGCGTTATGTTTAAGGTGGTTTCGGTTGCCGTGCGTTTGTAAGTGAAAGGACGGTAGCCGTTTTTTCGAAAAAAAATAATCTGCCCCACCGAGGCAAGACTATAGTTCCCGTCAGCGTCGGTGCGCACTTTGAACTCTCTGGGACCGCCTGCTGCAAGTTCCTGGGTCCCCGCTACCATGACGTCTGCGATCGGTTGGGCGTGGCTATCAGTGACCCGGCCCGTGATGCTGGAATCCTGCGCCGCCAGCGCGGTAGACACGATCAAGCCGACCACGGCCATCGCCCACATCTTCGCGCCGAGAATTTCGTAGTAATCCTTCTTAGGGGTGTTTGCCATCGCGCGCAATCTTAAATCGGATCACGGACAAGTTCGAACTTAATTCAGGATCCTGCGCCGCTCTTTATCTTCCACGACAATCTTCAAATCCTGGACTTCGGCCTCGTCCACATACACCGAGAGGCGCCGCGGGCCCGTGCTACCCTCCACAAAAACGAGCCACCGCGCCTCATCCTCGGCCAGGCTCAAGAAATAGGTTTCCCCATTGACCTGAAAATCCACTTCACTCTCCTCCCCACTTCTGAATCACCCACAAACGTTGTGACGCGGGCAAGACTGCCCGCGCCACACGATTCAAGCTGAGAGCTGACAGCTTATTTCTTGTCTTCCACGTCCACGTACTCCGCGTCGATCACGCCCTCGTCTTTCTTGGCCTGACCGTTGCCGCTGTGGTCGCCACCAGCCGTCGCGCCCGGCGCTGGACCTGCTCCTGTGCCCGGTCCCGCTCCCGGCGTCGGCTGCGCCGCCTTGTACATCTGCTCGGCCAGCTTGTGCGAAGCCGCAGTCAGCGTCTCGCGTGCCTTTTCCATGGTCGATTTGTCGTTCGACTCCAGCGCCTTCTTGGCGTCGGCCAGGGCATTTTCAACGTCTCCGCGCTCCGAGCCGGAGATCTTGTCGCCCTGTTCGCGCAGCATCTTCTCGATGTTGTAGACCATCGAGTCGAGCTGGTTCTTGGCTTCGATCGACTCGCGCGCCGCTTTATCTTCAGCCGCGTGCGCGTCGGCTTCCTTCGCCATGCGCTCGACTTCTTCTTTCGACAGGCCGGAAGACGACGTAATCGTAATCTTCTGGTCCTTCTGCGTGGCCGTATCTTTCGCGGTCACGTTCAGGATGCCGTTGGCGTCGATGTCGAACGTCACTTCAATCTGGGGCACTCCGCGCGGAGCCGGTGGAATCCCGGTCAAGTGGAACTTGCCCAGAGTCCGGTTCTGCGCCGCCATCGGCCGTTCGCCCTGCAGCACGTGAACTTCAACCGAGGTCTGACTATCGGCCGCGGTCGAGAACGTTTCGGTCTTCTTCGTCGGAATCGTCGTGTTGCGCGGGATCATCGGCGTGGCCACGCCGCCCAGCGTTTCAATCGCCAGCGACAGCGGAGTCACGTCCAGCAGCAGCAGATCCTTCACCTCACCGCCCAGCACGCCCCCCTGAATCGCGGCGCCAATCGCGACCACTTCGTCGGGATTCACGCCCTTGTGGCCTTCGCGTCCAAACAGTTCCTTCACCAGCGCCTGAATGCGCGGCATGCGCGTCTGGCCGCCGACCAGCACGACTTCGTTGATCTTCGAGGTATCGATGCCCGCGTCTTTCATGCACTGCTTGCATGGACCGACCGAGCGCTGAATGATGTCTTCCACCATGCCTTCGAGTTTGGCTCGCGTCAGCTTCTTGACCAGATGCTTGGGCCCGCTGGCATCGGCCGTAATGAACGGCAGATTGATTTCGGTCTCCATCGTGGTCGAGAGCTCGATCTTGGCCCGCTCGGCGGCGTCGCGCAGACGCTGCAGAGCCATCTCGTTGCCCTTGCCGCGCAGGTCGAGGCCTTCGTCCTTCTTGAACTCGTCAATCAGCCAGTCGACAATCCGCTGGTCGAGGTTGTCGCCGCCCAGGTGCGTATCGCCATTGGTGGCCTTGACTTCAATTACGCCCTCGCCCACTTCCAGGATCGAAATATCAAACGTCCCGCCGCCGAAGTCATACACGGCGATGGTCTCGTCCTTGCTCTTGTCGAGTCCGTAGGCCAGCGCGGCCGCCGTCGGCTCGTTGATGATGCGCTTCACTTCGAGGCCGGCAATCTGCCCGGCGTCTTTGGTCGCCTGCCGCTGCGCGTCATTAAAATACGCGGGCACGGTGATGACCGCTTCGGTGACCTTCTCGCCGAGATAGTCTTCCGCCGCCTTCTTCAGCTTCTGCAAAATCAGCGCCGAAATCTGCGGAGGCGTGTACTCCTTGCCCTGCGCCATCACGGCCACATGGTCGCCCGACTGGACGACTTTGTAGGGCACCATCTTGATCTCTTCGGTGACTTCGTTGAAGCGCCGCCCCATGAACCGCTTAATCGAATAAACGGTGTTCTCAGGATTGGTGATGGCCTGCCGCTTGGCGACTTGGCCGACCAGCCGCTCGCCAGTCTTGGTAAATCCGACCACAGAGGGCGTCGTTCGCCCTCCTTCTTCATTGGGGATCACCTTGGGCTCGCCGCCCTCCATGACCGCCACGCAGGAATTGGTAGTCCCCAAGTCAATTCCAATAATCTTTCCCATAAAGCTCTCCTTGTGAACCAGCTAAGTTCTTTAAAATCAATGCAGCAATGATTGCGTCAAGCACCATGCTAAGACTTGAGTGAATCGTTGTCAAGGTTTAGATGCGGCCGGCAGTTAAGAAGTTGCGAAGGGGTTTGCTGGAATAGGGGGCTGCGCGCGGTTAGAAAACTGCAGACAGGATAGAAAAACCAGAGACCGCTCCTAGTGCGGCGCAGAGGCGTCGGTGGAAGGTGCGGCGTTGGGCTTGGGGTCTTCTATTGCACTAACACCCTCGAGTTTGCAGTTGAATTCTTTGTCCCCGTCGTGGCGAACATAGAGCCTCTCATCGTCGACTCGGAAGTCCACGGTCTGCCCGACTTGGAACTGGCCTGCCTGAAAAGCGCCGCAATAGTCCATCTTATAGAGCAGATTGCCGGCTTTCAGTTGGTAGACCTTGGCGTTGCGGGTCGAGCTTGAGACGGGCGCGCCGCCCATGCCTGGAGGTCCACCACCGCCGGAGACTCTGGTGTCGCGACGGATGTCATAGCCCATGATCGTGCCCTGCTGATACTTTGGTGGCGGAGGGGTGGCGGGGGCGGCGCTGTCGATGCTTCCTACCCGGCATTTATATTCTTTGCCGCCCTCTCGGCGTATGTAGATCGTGAACCCTTCCACTCGGTAATCCACGGCCTGTCCGGTCTGGAAGTCGCCGCAATTCTTGATATGGTAGAGCGTGTCGGTCCCCTTCAGATCATAGGACTTATGTGGACCGGGATCGCTTTTCGCGATCGTCCCCTGCTGATAGGTGGGTGCCGTCTTGTCGCCGCCGAAAGCGATGGTGGCTGTCAGCAGATTGACCAGCAGAGTGAAGACAGCGGCGCGGGCCGTCATTGGCGGTTTCATAATTGCCATTAACCTACCCCTAGGCGGTCGTGTTGTCAAAAAATTTCGGTTGCTGGCCCGCACTGACCGTCCCGCTCCGCGAAAATGGGCTGGCCATGTTTCGCGCTCTTTGCGAAGCGTGGGAGCCCACGGCCCCGGCTTACTCCGCCTCCACCACCCACAACCGCTCCCCGCCCAGCGAGTGATAGAAGCCCCAGCCCGCCAGCCCCACTACGCTGAGCAGCGCGAGGGCGGCTGTGCTCATGTACCAGGCCGAGAAGTCGGCGGTGAAGGGCACGCTTGCCAGCATGTCGACGGTAAAGGCCCCGACCGCCAGCGGCACCAGTCCGAAGCGCAGGACGATCAATGCCAGGACGCCGTAGATGAGGAGAAGCACCGGAAGGTTCACGGCCAGATGCGAGTTCTGCAGCGACTGCAGACCGACGTAGATCGCGACGAACAGGACTGCCGCAATCCATTCCGTGCGCATCACCTTGATCCCGACCAGCCGGAACAGAAACTCCACCAGCACCTTCAACCCCAGCAGCACGAAGAAGAATTGCAGCGTGCCGAAGATCGCGTTGGGAACCTGGACCAGCCATTGGCCGAGCGCCTGCCGTCCTCCTAGCAGGTAGGCCGACGCACTCAGCTGGGGCGAGCCGCCCATGCGGGCTAGCGGGATGTTCCCCGCTTCAATGATCACCAGCCACAGCGTACCGAACGCGACGCCAAACAGGATGTCGCGTCCCACCACCGGATCCCGGAGCTGACCGGAGATGAGGCGGCTCCAGGAAATGATGGCCTGCGGCCAGTTCCGGCGAATCCACGGCTCGACCGCCAGGTAAATCATCCAGGTCGCGCCTCCCCACAAAAGCGCGCCGGCAATATCCAGTATCAGGTATCCGAAGGTTTGGAAGCCGGCCACGAAATGCGCGCGGCAGATCCACAGCCCGACTTGCAGAACGAACATCAGGCCCGCCAGGCGCAGCGCGCCCTCGCGGTCGCCGCGGCCATGGCGGTAATTGCGGCGGGCCAGCATTCCGCCCCCTACCAGCATGGCGATCAAGATCAACAGTCCGATGATCTGGCCCACCCGGCTCTTTTTTTCGTCCGCGGATTTTGCAGCCACCATCCGCCACGGCTTGTTCCAGTCACCGATCATCGCGAAAAACACGGGCTTGCCGTGCCATGCGGCGGCTTCCACTCGCAGCGGACGTGTCGACCCGGGCCATACTCCGGTCCACGCCGCGCGCGCATCGGCCATGCCCAGCGCAGTCCATTCTGGCTGCGCGGGCTGTAACTTGGAAACGTCCACTTCCGCGGCGGAAAACAGAGCGCTCCAATCTGGCGGCGCGCTGGCCGGCGCCGTCTTGTCTTTCTGCGGCGGAATCGCCTGCAAGTAAATCAGCCTGCCCCTCGCGTCGAGCTTCACGTTGAGCATTCCCGACAGGGTGGTCGCCGGATCCTCTTCAGTGATCACGCCCGGAACCAGGAAACTGTCGCGATAACCGCTGGCTCCCAGCAGGTCCGGACTCTGCCGGTACCACAACTGAAGCATGGTCGGCCGCCCCGCCATCACTTCGTCCCAGTTGGGAGGCGTCTTGCTTTCCTTTTCCACCGCGTCTTGGAAATTCGTGTCGTAGTTAAATCCATAAGCACTGTCCGAGGGCTTCTCTGGATAGCCGACCTGCTTCAGGATCTCGCGCGCCCTATGCGCCAGTACTTCCGGGGTCTGCTCCAGATGCATCTTCTCGACGGCGCTATAACGGATGCTGAGGTAAGTTCCCACGGTCAGCCCGAGCAGCACCGCGATCAGACACGTAACCGCGACGCCGGGACGCAAGCCGGTGGTTTCGCCAGAGGCAGCCACCAGTTGCGGGGACGGCGTTTCTCCCGCCGCCAGCGCCGCCGCCAGCGGATCTCCGCCCGGCAGCGCCGCAGCCACCGCCAGCGCCGTCGCCGGCCGCCCCGAGGGTTCCGTCTCCAGGCAGCGCAGAATTACTTTCTCCACGATCGGATCCAGATCTTTTACCACCGACGACGGACGGCTCGGGGTGCGCTCTCCGTGCGCCAGCGCCAGCTTCGCCGCAGACTCCGCGAACGCCCGTTTGCCGGTAAACACCTCATATAGCACTAGCCCGAGCGCATAAATATCGCTACGCGCGCTGACTTCTTTCCCCGCCAACTGCTCGGGCGCCATATACGCTGGAGTGCCGCTGCGCACCTCCTGCCCGCGAATGTCGTCGGCCACTCCGGCCAACCCAAAATCCGTGATCACGACCTGCCCACGCCCGTCGAGCATGATGTTGGCCGGCTTCAAGTCGCGATGCAGCACGCCCTTGGCATGGGCGGCAGCTAGCCCGGCGCAGAGATGCCGCGCGATGTCCAGTGCTTTGTCCGGAGGCAGCCGGCCAATCCGGCGCAGCAGCGAAGCCAGATCTTCCCCATCGACATACTCCATGGTGAAAAATGTCTGGCCCTCGACCTCGCCAACGTCGTACACCCGGCAAACATTGGGATGCGAAACCCGGCGGGCCATCCGCACTTCATTGCGAAAGCGTTCCAGCAATCCCTCGTCGTGCCCGGCTTCATCCGGCAAGAACTTCATGGCGACGGCCTGGCCGAGCGTCAGATCATCGGCGCGATAGACCTCGCCCATGCCGCCTTTTCCCAGTAGGGCAATAATGCGGTACCGCGACGCCACCAGCCGCCCAGGCAGAAAGCGCCCTTCGTTCAACTGGTATTCCGCCGAACTCGAAGGCCGCGACGATGGTTTTCCCGAAGACCCTGACGCGGGCCGCGGCGGTAACGGTGAAGTCGCGGTAGCAAAGTCGAGCGTCGCCACCTCGTCGGTATTCGCGACGGGCCTTCCGCAAGCAGAGCAGAAAGCAACTTTGTCTGGTAGCTCGGTCCCGCAGTTTGAACATTTGACCATGAAAATTTCCCGCTCCAGTCTACCGCGTCACAAGCAAATCTTGCCGGCGCAAATCACGTAGCCCCGGACGCATTCGTCCGGGGCTCTTTGGAACGCCGTGACATTTTTTGCTGAGCAGGCTTGGTTTTGCTGCGGGCGGACGAATCCGTCCGCCGCCACGTGAGGCAGGCTCCTTTGTTACCATCCAATGCAATGACACGCTTGGGCCGCTGGCTGCGGGATCCTCTATTTCTCTTGTGCCTGACGGCGGGACTGCTCACCTTCGTCGTGCAATCCGGCGAACTCGGAACTGCCGACACCATGCACCGCCTGCAGACCACGCACTGGCTCTGGACCTCGCAGCCGCAGGTATTTCCCAACGAATATCCCGAGTTCGGCCTGCACGGCCGCGGCGGCCAGATTTTTAGCTGGTACGGCATCGGCCAGTCGCTGCTCATGCTGCCCGCCGACCTGGTCAGCACCTGGATCTCACACTGGCCCATCTTTTCCGAATATGAGGACGATCCCGCGGTGCGCAGCATCCTCGTCAGCTATACCACCAATATTCTGCTCAACGTGCTGACCGCGCTGATCGCCTTCCGCTTCTTTCGCCAGTTTCGTTTCACCGTGAACGAATCGGCCGCCGGCGTCCTGGCCCTCCTGTTCTGCACCACCCACCTGCACTACACCCAGAACATGCAGGAGAACAACTACATCCTGCTGCTCACGCTGACTGGATTTTCTTATCAGTACGAGTGGCTGCGCAGCAGCAGGGTTCGCGCGCTCTTCATCGGCTCGACCGCGCTGGGACTCAACCTGCTGACCCGCCTGACCACCGGTCTCGATCTGATCGCAGCCGGCGTCTTCCTGCTGGCCCTCGTCTGGTTCGAGCCAGCGGACGCTCGCGCCCTGTGGTCCCGCCTGCTGGTCTACTCAAAGATCACCGTTCCGGTCTACGCCTTCTTTGCCCTCATCGAACGCTTGTACAGTTTCTACCGCTTTGGATCTTTCACCCAGACTTATCTCCCAATCTTTGCCCGGGAATCGCGGCTGCAAGATCCCACTCTGCCCGCCAACTTCCCCTGGAGCACTCCCTTTCATGAAGGTGTTCTCGGCGCGCTTTTCAAGCCGGAAAAGTCGATCTTTCTTTTCGATCCGCTTCTCGTGCTCGCCCTCGTGCTGCTGGTTTTGTTGTGGAAGCGGCTCACCACCGAAGTCCGCGCCTACGCGGTGACCACGCTGTTGCTCCTCGCCGGCTATATCAGCTTTTACGCCCGCTACACCTACTGGGCTGGAGACTTTTCCTGGGGAGACCGCTACGTTGCGTCCGCGGTAGAAATGGTCGCGCTGCTGGCTGTGCCTCTGCTGGTGCGCCATCGCTCGAATCTGAATCCGTGGATCTGGCGCGGCAGCCTCGTCCTCATTGCCGCCAGCCTCGTCATTCAGATCGCGTCGCTGGCCTTCTGGCTGCCGCTGGAGTACTACCAGATGGAGACGCTCGGTCATCCCACCTTCGTGATCGCCCTGCGCTTCAAGAACATCGCCGGTTTCGCGCTCGGCAAAATGGACGCGTGGGGCCTGAACACTGAAGAAATGACTTACGACCCCTGGGACTACGTCCACATCACGACCTGGAATTTTCTGCCATTCCTACTGCGGCGGGTTGGCGCGGCCCCGCGCTGGATAGTCGATACGGCCCTGGCGGTATGGATCGCCGGGATCGCCGCTCTCGTCGCAGTGCTCGTGCGGCTTCGGACTCAGCTGCGAAGCGCGCCGGTATCGGCGCAGGAGACGAACTGAATTGATGAACCGCCGGCAATTCCTCCGCGACACCGCCATCACGGCGACTCTGGCCTGCATTCCGCTGGCCTCAGCACAACCCTCCGGCCCGGAAATTGCCTTCACCTTCGACGACCCCACCACCGACGGCGGCGCTAACCTGACGTGGCACGAACTCAACCAGCGAATTCTCGTCACGCTCGCTGCCTACAATCTAAAGTCAATCCTGTTCGTCTGCGGCAAACGCGTCGACAGCGAATCCGGCCGCCAACTCATCGCCGCCTGGGATCGTGCCGGCCATCTCATCGCCAATCATTCTTACTCCCATCTGTACTTCAACGTGAGCACCGACACGGATCCCGACGGATTCAAGAAAGTTACGCTGGCCCAGTTCCAGGCCGACTGTCTCAAGAACGAACCGCTCATTCGCGACTCCCACCATTTCACCCGGCTGTTTCGCTATCCGTTCTTCAAGGAAGGCGACACGGTCGAGAAGCGCGACGGCATGCGTGCCTTTCTGCAAGAGCACGGCTATCGCATCGGTCGCGCCACCATCGACGCATCCGACTGGGCCATCGCCGCTCGGCTGCAAAAGCGGCTCGACGCTCAGCCCCACGCCGCCTTGACGGGATACCGCGACTTTCTTCTACAGCACATCTGGGAGCGTGCCCAGTTCTACGATTCGCTGGCCCAGCGCATGCTCGATCGGCCTGTGCGGCACACCGTGCTCCTGCATCATAATGCGCTGAACGCGATGTTTCTTGATCACTTGATTACGCTGTTCCGCAACAAAGGATGGAAGCCCGTCGACGCGGAATACGCTTACAAAGATGACGTGTATGACCGCCAGCCAAAAATCCTGCCCGCCGGAGAGAGCCTGATCTGGGCGCTAGCCAAGGAAAGCGGAAAGTTTGAAAAAGAGCTGCGGTACCCGGGCGAGGACGACGCCTACGAGAATCCCCGCATGGACGCGCTGCACCTGTGAAGCTTTGCCTGCCGACCTTGCGCGCGGCATGGATTGGCTGGAATTCTCCTGTATTAATTTTCCGTTAAATTCGGCATCTGCAATTGACCGGGCGGGCGGCGTGGAACTAGTCTCAAACGCTATGAGCAAAGAAGATCTCGACCAGTTGCGCCTTGACTACAAAAAGGCGGTCGATGAATGGGTTGACGCCATCCGCGCAGAGGAGGAGTTGGCAACTCCCGACCACTCGATGATCGCATGGGAAAAGTGGGACGCTGCTCACTTCATCGAGCACGACGCGCACCTTAAGGTCACCGAAAAGCGCGAAGCCTACAAAGACGAGCTCCGTCGCTTGAACTACGGGATCTAGCTGATCGCGGCCAGCCTACTCCACCGTCACCGACTTGGCCAGATTCCGCGGCTGATCCACGTCGCAGCCGCGCCGTACCGCGATGTGATAGGCCAGCAACTGCAGCGGGACAATCTCCAGGATCGGCGACAATTCTTCCGGAGCCGCCGGAACGTACAGCACGTGATCCGCCGCTTCCTCGATTTCTTCGTCGCCTTCGGTGGCCAGCGCGATCACCACGCCAGAGCGCGCCTTCACTTCCTTCAGGTTCGACATCGTCTTCTCGTAGCGCAGCACCGAGCCCGGATTGTTCACATCGCGGGTCGCGATCACAACCACCGGCAGGTTCTCGTCAATCAAGGCGTTGGGCCCATGCTTCATCTCGCCCGCGGGATATCCCTCGGCATGAATGTACGAGATTTCTTTCAGCTTGAGCGCGCCTTCGAGCGCAATCGGATAATGAATGCCCCGCCCCAGAAATAAAAAGTCGTGCACCTTCTGGTATTGCTTCGCCAGATCGTCGCAAGCCTGATCGTGCGCGAGAACGTTTTCCAGTTTTCCGGGAATACGCGTCAGTTCCTGCATCGCCGCCTGCGCCTGCTCGGCAGTCATCACGCCGCGCACCTGCGCCAGGTACATCGCGAAAATGTAAAGCGCGGTGAGCTGCCCCGTAAAAGCCTTCGTCGAAGCCACGCCAATCTCAGGCCCGGCATGGGTGTAAACCGTGCCTGCGGCTTCGCGCGTGATCATCGATCCCACCACGTTGCAAATCGCCAGCGTCTTCGATCCTCTGGATTTCGCCTCGCGCTGCGCGGCGATCGTGTCCGCCGTCTCGCCCGACTGCGAAATCACCAGCGTGATCGTGTTTGCGTCCACGATCGGGTTCCGGTATCTCCACTCGCTGGCGTAGTCCACCTCCACCGGCACACGCGCCAGCGTTTCGATCATGAATTTGCCCGCCTGCCCGGCATGCCAGCTGGTTCCGCAGGCGATGATGTTGATCTTTTCCGCGCCCCGGAACTCCGCCTCGCTGATCTGCATTTCATCCAGGAAAATGTGGCCGGTATCCTGCGATACCCGGCCCAGGGTGGTGTCGCGGACCGCGCGCGGCTGCTCATAAATCTCCTTGAGCATGAAATGCTTGAACCCGCCCTTTTCCGCCAGGATCGGGTCCCAGGTCACGTGCTGGATCTGCCGCTGCACCGGCCTTCCGTCGAAATCGGAGAGATGCACGCCGTCGGGCGTGACTACGGCCATATCCCCGTCGGCCAGAAAGAAAATGTCGCGCGTGTGATTCAGGATCGCGGGCACATCCGACGCCACAAAGTACTCGTCGTTCCCCAGTCCAATCACCGCCGGCGGCCCGTTGCGCGCCGCCACAATCTTGTTGGGCTCGTCGCTCGAAATCACCGCCAGCGCAAAAACTCCGGTCAGCTGTTTCACCGCCTGCCGCACCGCATCCTCGAGCGAAGGCCGCCGCCCGTTGGAACTTGCCGAATATTTCTCCACCAGATGAGCAATGATTTCGGTGTCGGTCTCGGTAGTGAACGTGTGGCCTTCTTCGATCAGCTTCTTCTTCAGGCTGAGATAGTTCTCCACGATACCGTTGTGCACGACCACGATCTTGCCCGTGCAGTCGCGGTGAGGATGCGCGTTCTCTTCCGTCGGACGTCCGTGCGTGGCCCAGCGCGTGTGCCCAATACCATAGGTGCCATCGAGCGGCTTCTGCCGGATGACTTCTTCCAGGTTCCGCAGCTTACCCTCGGCGCGCCGCAGCTGCAGCCCCTCTCCGCTGCCGGCGACCGCGATTCCCGCTGAATCGTAGCCGCGATATTCCAGCCGACGCAGCCCCTCAATGATGATCGGAACTACACTCTTCTTCCCAACGTAGCCGACAATGCCACACATGCAGAAACCTCAATAGAGAAACTTCGAAGGATTTCCCGGCCCATATTTACTCGGGTCAGGTTTACTCGAGTCAGGTTTTACTAGGGTCCAGTCGAACCGACCCGCCGCTTACTCGGCCAGGGAGAAACGGAACTCTTCAATGACGGGATTGGTCAGCACTTCACGGGCGATCCGCTCCACCTCAGCCTGTGCCTCGGCGGGCGCGAGTCCCCCGTCCAGCGTGAGCTCAAAATATTTCCCTTGGCGCACACTTTCCAGACCCTTATAACCCATCTTCTTCAGCGCGCCTTGAATGGTTTTACCCTGGGGGTCAAGCACGCTTTTCTTGAGCGAAACGTAGACGTAGGCTGTCATACGCAAACATTATACGTGACCATGTAAGTCGGGCGTCAGACCACGGACCACAGATCTAAGACCACAGACCTAACACCACAACCCCTCAGGTCGGAGCTCCGTGGTCTGAAGTCCGAAAGCCCGTTCACTTGAGCCTTTCCTCCAGTCCAGCCAGCGTGTCCTCGAGCAGCTTGCGGTGCCGCGGATTCTGGCTCGCTTGCAATTGCTCAAGCACTCTTTGGCGTGCCAGGCGAAGACTTTCTTTCTCCCGCCAGCGTGCCGCCTGTTCTGCGCTCATCGGGGCACGCCGCTTAGCCGATTTTTCGCTAGCTTCGGCTTGCTGCGCTTCGACAGACTTGCTCTCCCATCCTCGGGCCACCGAAATATTATAAGTTCTCGGGGACCCGGCTTCTCGCCGAATCGACTAACGGTAAGACCACCCGACCGCGGCCTTCCGCAAAACCTATCAAACCAGAAAAAGTACTTGTGCTCCGCCACTTTGTGGTTATAATCCCCGAAGTTGCTCGGGTTGCAGTGCAGTCCGCCTTTTGAGGGGGAGGCGGTCAACGGAGTTATATCGGTGTCCCCCTCAAGCGCGCCACGCTTGAAGTTTGAATCGCAGCACCAGTCCGCACTCCTAAGTGCAGCAGCGGTTCTGTTTCCCCAAGATTCTCCCAACCAGCCACGCGATTTCCCGCCTGCGGTGGAGGTTCGTCTCCATGCCGAATGACCCCGGCTTTTTCGACCCGGACCTCCCGATTCCCCTCGCCCACTCGGAGCCGCTCAGCGATCAGGAGAGGTTGCTCGCCACCTATTTCAGTTCCTCCTCGGTTGGCCTTTCCTTTCTCGACTCTCATCTTCGCTATTTGGCCATCAACAACACGCTGGCGGAAATCCATGGCATCCCTGCTCCCGATCACCTCGGCAAGACGGTGCGCGAGATTCTGGGCGATTTCGCGGACTTGATCGAGCCCGCCTTCCATCGCGTCTTTTCTACCGGAGAACCCGTACTCAACCTCGATGTTTCTGCCATGTTCGCCTCCCGCACCGGAAGCGGTCAATGGATTGCCAACCACTTCCCCATCAAAGATTCCTCAGGAACGGTTACGCGAATCGGCTTGGTGGTGGTCGAAATCAGCGCCCAAAAAGAGTTGCGCCAATCGCTCAAAGACGTCACCGGAAAGCTTCGCAAAGAGATGAACCGGCTCCAGATGCTGCTGGACGTCAGCAGCATCATGGCCTCGACCCCGGACCTGCAGCAGCTTTTTCCCAAAGTCTCGGCCCGCATCCGCCGCGTGCTGCGCCACGAGTATGCTGGCTTCGAACTGTACGACGCCGGCACCGGATTGCTCATCCGCCAAGCCGAAGATTTTCCCCTGGGCAAAGGGCTTCTGTCCGCCGCTCCCATCAGTCCCCTCAACAGTCCCGGTGGCCTCGCCCTGCAGGAGCGTGTCCCGCTGATTTTCTCGAAACAGCAGATGCAGGGCTTCGAAGCCGAGATTGCCAGGAACTTTCTCGCCGAAGGTCTTCGTTCCCTGTGTTGCGTTCCGCTTTTCCGGCCCAAGGGCGCCCTGGGAGTTCTGGTGCTGGGCAGCACCCGCGCCGACGCTTTTCATCCCAACGACCTGACTCTGCTCAATCAAGTTGCGGCGCAATTCGCCATCGCTCTGGAAAATCAACGCGCCGCGGCCGAAATCGAAACCCTCAAACAACGGCTCTCGGCAGACACAAAACACCTGCTAGGCGAGTTCCGTTCCGTAGGCGCCTTCCCCGAAATCATTGGCGACAGTCCGGCTCTCAAACAAGCCCTCGAACAGGTGGCCACCGTCGCTCCCAGCGAGGCTACCGTCTTACTTCTGGGCGAGACCGGGACCGGCAAGGAACTGTTTGCGCAAGCCGTCCATCGCCTCAGTCGCCGCAAGGACGGGCCCTTCATTAAGGTCAACTGCGCCGCCATCCCCACCGGTCTGCTGGAGAGCGAACTCTTCGGCCACGAGAAGGGAGCTTTCACCGGCGCGGTCAACCAGAAGGTCGGCCGCATGGAACTTGCCCACGGCGGAACCTTATTCCTCGACGAAGTCGGAGAAATCCCCCTCGAGCTGCAACCCAAACTGCTCCGGGTCCTTCAGGATCAGGAGTTCGAACGGCTGGGCAGCAATCGCACCATCAAAGTCGACCTGCGCTTGATCGCCGCCACCAATCGCGATTTGGCCAAAAGCATGGCGCACCACGAATTTCGCAGCGACCTCTTCTACCGTCTCAGCGTCTTTCCTATCCGTGTGCCTGCACTCCGCGATCGCCGGGACGACATCCCTCTGCTGGTTCGGCACTTCGTCCACAAGTTTGCCCAGCGCATGAACCGCGGCATCGAGACCGTCCCCAAAGAGACCATGAAGGCGTTGACCGAATGGTCCTGGCCGGGCAATGTTCGCGAGCTCGAAAATCTCATGGAACGCTCGGTCATTGTCAGCGAGGGTCATGCCCTGCGTGTCCCCTTGGCGGAACTGCACACCGAAACCCACTCCGCATCCTCTGCCCCCGATCGCGACGCAGACCTCGCCCATGATCACAGCCTGGATAACGCCGAGCGCCAGCACATCATCCGGATCCTCCGCGAAACTCATGGCGTGCTATCCGGGCCAGGCGGCGCTGCACACCGCCTGGGTCTCAAGCGCACCACACTCCAATCGAAAATGCAGCGCCTGAAAATCACCCGCTCCGACTACTCGAGTTCCTGACTTGGGAAAGTCGCGGCCTGACGAAATACCGGCACGTGTGCCCACTCGCCGACATGTTCCCGTCACGGATTTCTCCTTTCTTATTTTGGAACTTGTTCCAAACAGGGAAGTTTCCCCCTTCCCGACCGACTCCCATTTGCGGAACACTACGTGCACTGCACTGCTTCATTCTGCCTCTGGCTGGCGAGCGTCTTTTCCCCACCTCCCCAGAAGGCCTCGGTTCCAAACCAGCTATTGGAGCTCGGTGTACGCGGCCGAATTTTAGGGAGTCAGAAGTGGCAGCATCGAACCGATGTCAGCTGTTGAACTCAGGCGCTTCCCCCCGCCTTCTTCCAGCAGTCGTACCCCCGCTCAAGCCGCATGGTCGCGCTGTTGGCAATCATTCCGACCTCGCCACCGGATGGTCGTCCTCGTCGCGGGAACTCACGCCGCCCAACCCATCGGGCGACCTCACGCCACATGGCCCGGATCTACAGCCCTGTCCTAACACGCACCCACAGGAGGTAGATCCCTTCTATCTGTTTGCCTGTCACGTAGAGTGGCAACAGCGTGAAGAGCCCAGTGCCGCCTGGGAACTGCTGGCCGCGGCCCAAAGTTCGCACGCCGATACCCGCGCCCACGCCCGTGCCCTGCTTGCTAATTCGCACCATTTGGGAGGTCTGGGCGCGGGTTCCGGGTTCGCCGCCAAGAAAAAGCGCTCGCCCGCCACGGAGAACAACGACATGAACTCGCCCCAAGACCTCGCGATCCCCGACAACTGTATGGAGTGCACGAACCCCACCCAAGGTTTCTTTTGCGGTCTGTCTCCAACCGCGCTGCACTTGCTGAACGAAGTCAGCCACAAGAGCACGCTGCCGGCCGGGGCAATCCTGTTTGTCGAGGGCCAGAGCCCGCGCGGCATGTTCATCCTTTGCTCGGGCCGGGTGAATCTTTCCACTACCTCACGCGAGGGCAAGATTCTGATTCTCAAGACCGCCGAAGCCGGCGAAGCTCTCGGCCTCAGCGCGGCGGTTTCCGGCGTCGGCTACGAATCGACCGCCGAGACTTCCACCCCCTGCCAGTTGAGCTTTGTGGATCGCAATCACCTGCTCGAACTCATGCAGACTCACACCGAGGTCGGCTCGCATGCCGCGCAGTGTTTGAGCCGCGACTACCAATCCGCTTATCGCGACATTCACGATCTGGTGCTCACCCGTTCCTCCGCCGGCAAGCTGGCGAGGTTGTTGCTGTCACATTCCCCGACGCAAGTCGCGGAAGAGGCCGAGTCTCGCATCCATTCCTCCATGACCCATGAAGAGATGGCGCAGCGCATTGGCGCGTCGCGTGAAACCGTGACACGCCTGTTGAGCAATCTGAAGAAAAAGCGGCTGATTCGCCTGGACGGATCGACGCTGGTCATTCGCGATCGCACTGCGTTGCAGGCTCTGGCCGTGTAGGCCTTCCCCCGTAGACCGGAGGACGGTTTTCCTTTCTCTCACCGTCCTCCGGCTTTTTCGGAACGAGGCTGTTGGCAAGTCTTAGACGAACGTCTAAGAAGATGTAAGGAAAGAATGTATTCCGGTACGCTGATCAACGATCTGTTCGCGCTGGTGGAGCTGGTCAACGCCCAACGACCATCCGCCCATTCGCACGCCCGCCGCGCCGAAACGCAAGCTCTGCAAGCCCAAACCCGTCTCTGTGATTGCTACCACGATACTTCAGAGTCGAAACAGTTCCCGCAGCCGCTTGGTCTGAGCCCGGCTGACCGGGACCTCGGTCTGCTTCTTGTCGTCCATCCGCAACTGGTAAGAGCTCTTGAACCACGGGACGACTTCGCGAATGCGGTTGATGTTTACCAGGTAGGAGCGGTGCGCCCGCCAGAAAAGATTCGTGTCTAAGCTGGACAGCAGTTCCTCCAGCGTGCGGCAGTTGGATTGTCCCTCCATCCCCGCCGGCCCGCCGGTCACTACCGTAATCACGCCATCTTCGATCCAGGCGTAGCAGATGTCCCGCTGGTCCACCAGAAACATGCGCCCGACCGCCTTGAGCAGAATTTTTGCGGCCGGCTGCTTCTGCGACTCGATCATCCGCACCAGCGTCTCGATCTTCTCCGCCGGCAGGGCATTGGATTCCTGCTTGGCTCGCGCCTTCTGGATGGCCTGCGCCACTCGCTTCTTGTCAAACGGCTTCAGCAGATAATCGACCGCGTTCACTTCAAACGCCTTCACCGCATACTGGTCAAATGCGGTGGCGAACACGATCTTGGGCAGCGGAATTTTCTTGTCGAGCAGCTTCTTGATCACTCCGAACCCGTCCAGCCCCGGCATTTGCACGTCCAGAAAGACCAGATCCGGATTGTGCTCCTTGATCAGGTTGACCGCTTCCAGCCCGTTCTTGCCTTGGGCCACGACATTCACGTCGTCCGTATTTTTCAGCAGGTAGGCAAGTTCGTCGCGGGCGAGCTGCTCGTCGTCCACGATCATTGCGGATAAAGTCATTCCTTCACTCCGGACCGGGTGCCCCATGTCTCGCGGTCTTCGCGACACGTGGGGCTCGCCAACAGATCGCTGATCCGAGTATAGGTCCGCAATTTTCCCACCGCAATGGAACGGCGGAGAAAGCGGAGCAGTTCGGGGGCCTACCCGGAACAGATCGCGGAAGAGGTCGCGGGCAGATCGCGGAACGAATCGCGGAACAGATCGCGGTGGAAGAGCGGCCCTTTAGGGCCGCGTTGGCGCTCCGCTTCCTGCGGGCTTTAGCCCCTGTGCCAACCGCAGCCTACTGCGGCCGCTGCATCATCCCGCCCATATCGAACTTCGTGAAGCCCGCGGGAATCTCAAACAAACTCCCCGGCTGCGATCCTTCCTGAATATTCCGCAGTTCCCAGCTTGCATTCTTACCTTCCCACTTCACGGGAAAGCGCAGCTTGGGATCAAGCCAAACGTTGCCGGTATCACCCTTCGCGTTAGCGACCTCATACTTGACCGTGCTCCGTCCATTGACCGTCTCGCTGCCGGCCTTGCGGCAACTTCCGCTCTTGTTTTGCGCCAGTTGCATCCAGTCTGAGCAAGCAGCCTCCACGTCGCCTGTGCGGAAGAAGTTGTAGGCCGCGCGCTGGCTGGCCATCTGCGGCGTCAGTTCCATGTACATGTGCTGCTGGTTCATCAGCACGGTTGTGGTTTGCGTCGCCAGATTTATGATCACCACACCGCCGCTGCGCGGGTCCTTATTCGCGGACTCAAACCGCACCTTGTCCTTGGAGAAGTAGATTTTCCCGTTGCTGCCTTTCTGCGAATCGAACATCTCGGCAGAGAACTCGGTCTGCGCCATGGCGAAGCTCGCCACCAGCAGGAATACGATCAGACCGGAGGTCCGCATCGTCGATAGCATCGTCTTCTGACTCATCGTTTGAACCATGTCAGCCTCCTTCAGGGTGATGGCCTTTCCCTCGGCCGGGAAACGCCGGAGAAAAGAACGGGCAAAGCATATCAGAAGACGATCCCGCCGGAGGTGCGTTTGCAGGTTCAGAGCCCGGTGCGCCCCCGCGGCTTGGTGGAATCCTGCGCGATCCACTTCGACAGGAATGTACTGCGGTGCTCAGTGAAGCCCAGCTTCCGATACAACTGCAAGGCCGCCGTATTACTCTCGACCACTTCCAGATGCAGTGTGCGAATTCCCGCCGCCCTCGCCGCCTCTTCCACAAACTTCATCGCCCCGCGCCCCCACCCGCGCCCCCGATATTCCTCCCGCAGATAGAACTCGTCGACGAACGCATCCCGCCCCAACCACTCCAGGCTGTAGCCAAAACACAGCACGATGTAGCCCACGGCTGCGTCGCCATCCGGCGTATCCGAATTCGGCTTGTCCGAATCAAAGATCAGCCACGCCCGCCCCAGATTCGGATCGCGCAGCAGCGCCGTCAACGCTTCTCGCGCCTTCTCCCGCTCGAAGCCATGCCCGTCGAACGCGTAATACGCCTGCATGAATTTCAGAATCACGTCGGCATCCGACTCATCCGCCAGCCGAAATTGTGGCTCGTCGCTCATGTGGAAGTCCCTCATGTCAGGACGCTCGCGAGATGCTCACGAGATGCTCTCGTAAAAGCGCTCGGCGCGAGACGCTCTCGTAAAAACGCTCATGTGAAGACGCTCACGAGACGCTCACGTGGAAGAGCGGCGCTTCAGCGCCGCGAAAAATCCCCAAAGAATTTGGGCTTCAGCCCCTGAGGCAACGCTGATGCATCGTCACACCACGTTCTCCAGGGCCAGCGCCATGCCCATGCCGCCGCTCACGCATAACGTGGCCACGCCGCGCTTCGTGTTGCGCTTCATCATCTCGTGCAGCAGCGTCACCGTGATGCGCGACCCCGTGCACCCAATGGGATGCCCGAGCGCAATCGCCCCGCCATTCACGTTGAGCCGGTCGCGATTGAAGTTCAGCGTGCGGTCGCAAGCCAGCACCTGCGCCGCAAACGCCTCGTTCAACTCAATCAGCCCGAACTCGTGCAGCCGCAGATTATGTTTCTCCTCGAGTTTGCGCAGCGCCGGAACCGGCCCAATCCCCATCGTCCGCGGATCCACGCCCGCCGCGGCCACCGCCGCAATTCGCGCCAGCGGCTTCAAATTGTTCTGCTTTACGAAATGTTCACTGGCCACAACCACCGCCGCCGCCCCGTCAGTGATCCCCGAAGAATTTCCCGCCGTAATCGTCCCCGGCGTTTCTTTGGACTTGGAAAACACGGGCAGAAGTTTCCCCAGCTTCTCCATACTCGAGTCGGCAAACGGATGCTCGTCGCGAGAAAAAATCGTGGCTCCCTTTTTCCCTTCGATCGTCACCGGAACAATCTCCGTGTCAAACCGTCCCGCCGCAATCGCCCGCGCCGCCCGCGTCTGCGACGCCAGCGCAAACTCATCCTGCTCCTCGCGAGTGATCTTGTATTGCTCGACCAGCACCTCGGCGGTCTCGCCCATCACCATCTTGGCCAGCGGACAGAAAAATCCATCGCGATACATCCCGTCCACCATCTCCTGATTGCCCAGCCGGTATCCCCAGCGCGCCCCGTCGAGATAATAAGGAACCCGCGACATCGATTCCGTCCCGCCTGCCAAAATGCAGTTCGCGTCTCCCAGCAGAATTGCCTGATACGCCAGCGCAATCGACTTCATCCCCGACGCGCACGCCTTGTTCACCGTGAATGCCGCAACTTCCTCGGGCACTCCGCTGCGCACCGAAATCTGCCGCGCCACATTCGGCCCGCCCCCCGCCTGTCGCGCGCACCCAATAATGGTCTCGTCGATCTGTGCCGGCTCGATCCCCGCCCTCTCCATCGCAGCCCTAGCGGCGATCACGCCCATATCGGCCGCGGTGAGCGAAGTGAGCGATCCCCCAAACTTCCCAATCGGCGTCCGCACTCCAGAAAGAAGATAGATCCCCGCCAAAACAGCACCTCCAAACGCTTGAGTCTAGCAGGAGGGTCCATGTGGGGACATCCGCCCCCGGCAACGTGCTGAAGATTGGATTCAATCTGCCGCCGGCCCGGGAGTGGTCAGCATCAGGCTGATTCACTCCCAAATGCCTCAGACCTATGCGGATCCTTCACGGAGCTGTAATCGGATTGCTGTCCAACGCATCCGCGGCATTGCGCGCCAGTGCTCTGCCGTTGAGCGTTGCGCCGGTATCCAGCGTGACCGACTGCAGCGCCATGATGGTTCCCTGGAAGGTTGAGTTCGTTCCCAGAGTGGCCGAACTCGAAACCTGCCAAAAAACGTTCTTGGCCTGGGCGCCACCCGCCAGAATGACCTGCGTGCTCCCGATGGTCGTGAGTGTGGATCCTATCTGGAAGATGAAAACGGCATTCACATCACCCTGAGCATCGAGGGTCGCGTTACCCGCCGATAACATCACCGTGCTCGAAGTCTTGTAAAGGCCGGGGGTGAAAGTCAGGCCGCTCAAATCTCCTGGCAGAACTGCACCGCCGGGCAATCCCGCAGTGTAAAGATACGCAGTGGTCAAATCGAGTTGGGCCTGAGCCGCCGTGGGATCGGTTACAAACATCACCGCCGGGGGAGTTAGCGCTCCGGGTGGGAACCCGGTGACGGCGCTTCCCGGGCTTAGCCCCAGATTTCCACCCGTAATCACAGTCGGGCCGGTGTTGGTGACCGTCGACCCCGCCAGCACGACGAAAGTCCCAGCCGATCCCAACGGCACCAGCGGCGTTTGACAGGCTGCGGTCGCGGTAGTGAAGCTCCAGGTCGAGTCGCTGGCCAGAGCATTCCCCATCAGGTCTTGCGCCCCGGTCGTAACGGTTGCAGTGTAGCTGGTGTTCAGCGCGAGCGTGCCGGAGGGTGTGAACGTGGCAACATAGTCGGGCGCGTCATAGACCACCTGTCCCGCCACAGCCGCCGTACCCGGACCGGTCAACGTAAATGTCGTGGCATCGATGGTGGAAGGATTCATCGCTTCGCCGAAGGTCGCGATAACTACCGTGTTGGGACATACGCCGGCAGTGCCATTCGGGGGAGCCAGAGAAACCACCGCCGGGGGCCCGGCCTGGCACATTGCGTTCCCGGTGGTGAAGCTCCAGACAAAGTTGCTCGCCAGCGCCTTGCCCGACATGCCCTGCGCTCCGGTCGTCACCGTGGCGGTATACATCGTGTCCAGCGCCAGACTGGCCGAGGGGGCGAAAGTCGCAGTCTTGCTTGCCGCATCATAGCTCACCACTCCAACCACGGCCGCAGAGCCCGGTCCTGTCAATGTGAAGGTCGTGCCACTGATCGTTGCCGGGTTCATGGCTTCGCTGAACGTGACTGTGACCATGGTATTGGGACATGCGCCGGCGGCGGCATTCAGAGGAGCCGCAGAAACCGCCGTCGGCGCGACTGCGGGCTTCGACTGGTCGCTGCATCCGGTGGCGAAAATAAGTAGCAGAAATGCTACTAAGCCGATCGTGAGATGGTTGTACCTGCGCATGACGCTCATAGTTTTCTCCTCATCTTCGGAAACTAATCTTGGGCGAGAATGAACACAATGCTTTCGACCCCATCAGAGGGTCGTAGCTTTCCAATTCGGGAACCGATGACAATGGGGCGGAAAATCGTGAGGTCTATTTGGAGTCGGTTTACTTCCCGATGCAAAACGTGCTGAAGATCAGATTCAGGATGTCGTCGGTCGTGGTCGCTCCCGTGATGGCGTCCAGCGGGCGCAGCGCATTGTAAAGATCAATCAGCAGCATCTCGTGCGGCACTTTCCCGGCAACGGCATTCTTCGCCGCATCGAGCCCCGCCCGCGAATCCTGAATCAATCCCTGATGGCGAACGTTGGTCAGAAATCCAGATTCCGCCTGCACCCCGTCTCCGCCGCCGATGTGGCGCAGAATCGCTTCGCGCAGTTCGGCAATCCCCTCGCCGGTAGCAGCCGAAGTGAGAACTTTCTGACCACTGGCCACTGACCACTGACCACTAGTCCCCAGGTCGCTCTTATTTCCCACTACAATCACCGGCCGGTTTTCCGCCTGCCGCAGCAGCTCCCCGTCATCCGCCGTTTCTCCCTGCGACACGTCGAGCACCACCAGCACCAGATCCGCGTCGGCCAGCACTTCCATGGATTTGCGAATGCCGATCGACTCCGCCTCGTCGAGCGCATCGCGAATGCCGGCGGTGTCGACCAGCTTGACCGGAATCCCGCCGATCGCGACCGTCTCGCTGACCAGGTCGCGCGTGGTGCCCGGAGTTGATGTGACGATTGCTCTCTCTTTCTCAGCCAGTCGATTGAACAGGCTTGACTTGCCCACATTTGGCCGGCCCACGATCGCCAGCGTCAATCCTTCATGCACAATCTTGCCGTAAGCGAAGCTCGCGCTGAGCTGTTCGAGTGGCGTTTGCACGCCAGCGATGTGCCCGAGAATCGTGGCATCCGCCATCACGGATACGTCGTCTTCGGCGAAGTCAATCCCCGCTTCGAGCATCGCGATCAGTTCTACGAGTTTTTTCTTGATCGGTTGCAGCCGCCGTGACAGCGCTCCTTCCAGTTGCTGTGCCGCCACTTTGGCCTGATATAACGTCTGCGAGTCGATCAGATCGCGCACCGCCTCAGCCTGGGTCAAGTCAATGCGCCCATTCAGAAACGCACGCATCGTGAATTCCCCCGGCTCCGCCAGCCGCGCTCCGGCGGCTACGCACAACTCCACAATATGCCGCAACACGACCGGCGATCCGTGCGCGGAAATCTCCACAATGTCGTCGGTGGTATAAGAGTGCGGCTTGGCAAAATAAGTGACGACAACTTCGTCGATGCGTTGCGCAGATTCATGTGAGTCGGACACTCCTGTCCGACTGCCGGAGCCAAGCAAACCTGAGGCGCTATTGGCCGGGTGCCCCATTTCTCGTGCGTCTTTTGCGCGAGCAATGGGGGTTTTGACTTCCTCCGCCAAGGTTGCGACGCGCGGCGGTGGCTCGATCAGTTCTCCAAATACCGCCCGCCCCGGCTCGAGTTCATGCTTCAGCCGCAACATCGGTCCCGCAATCTCAACCGCCCTCGCTCCCGCGACCCGGACCACGCCAATCCCGCCGCGCCCGCCCGGCGTGGCAATCGCGACGATGGTGTCATCGAGATTCATAGGGTCAGATTCATAGGATCAGATTCACAGGGTCCGGTTCATGCCCAAGTTCACGCGCCGATTGTAACGGGTAAACTAAACCTGAACCAACGATTGGAGCACAAGATCGGGGGCCCCATTTCTCGCGCGCGTTCTTGGCGCGAGAAGTGGGGATTTTCAGGAGACTCAGGAGCACTCAAATTGTCCGTAGCCGACGAACTGTTACAAGCCAATGAAAATTTCGCGCGCAACTTCACGCTAGGCGAACTCTCGGTCCGCCCCCGGCGCCATGTTGCGGTCCTCGCCTGCATGGATTCCCGCATCCTGTTCGAGCATTGCCTGGGCCTGCATCCCGGCGACGCCCACATGATCCGCAACGCTGGCGGCATCGCCACCGACGACGCCCTGCGCTCCCTGATCGTCTCCCATCACCTGCTCGACACACAGGAATTCATCATCATCAACCACACCGATTGCGGACTGCTAAAGGTGCGCGAAGACGAACTGAAAGCGCGCCTGACTCAGAAGATGGGGACTACCGCGAAGGAGCCGGCACACTTCCATGCCTTCGACGACCTGGAAGCGAACGTCCGCCAGCAGATGCAGCGCGTGAAATCGCACCCGTGGATTCCCAAGCATATTCCGGTGCGGGGCTTTGTCTATGACGTGAAAACAGGGAAGCTGAGTGAAGTTCTATAACTGATTTGAGACAAAAACCCGCGCGGTGCGTGATTCTAACCCTGGGAGGCTGGAACCAACGTCTGATTTGTCTGTCGTGAAGCGAGTGGCCTGTAGTAAACAAAGTAATAGACAGGCATGGTGAGCAAGAATAGTGGCAATAGAATGATCCACAATACCTTCTTCTTGTAGGAGCCTCCGATTCCCAGCCAGCAGTACGACATGCCGACCAACAGCACCGCACTGCCCACAACTTCGGGGAAGAGAAGTGTGCTCACGATGAGCCGAGCCTCGGGGGAGAGCGCAGAAGCGCCTGCCGCCGCGAGAGCGGCAGCAATTCCCATTCGCGTCGCGAGTAGGGCCAGATTCGCCAGGGCGCAGAGGAAATAAACTCGCTTCGCCGTCCGCGAAAACAGCCAGGTCGGGCTGATCGAGAGGTGCATCATGGCCGAACAGAGTAGCACGGCCGGGCACGAAGACGAGCGGATTCGTCAACGGCTACCGCGGCACAACTTTCTCAATCTCTGCCCGCAATTGCGCGTAAGGCACCGCCCCCGGATGGTACCAGGCCACTTTCCC
The DNA here is from genome assembly GCA_052148475.1 of Candidatus Sulfotelmatobacter sp. Taxonomy (GTDB): domain Bacteria; phylum Acidobacteriota; class Terriglobia; order Terriglobales; family Acidobacteriaceae; genus Sulfotelmatobacter. The sequence continues at coordinate 67,878 of JBKQID010000061.1, forward strand.
CACACGATCCAACAGCACCAGCGTGGGCGTGGTCGACGCGCCGTAAGTCTCGAAGTTGTACTGGCTCACCGGCACCGGCATGTCCAGCAGCCCGGAATAAAAATGATGCCGCACCGCATCGATGTACTGCAATTCATCGCTCGGCGAGGCATGCTCAACCTGCGCGGTGTAGCCATAGAGCCGCGTCGGCCCAATCACCTGCAATCCCTTTGACGCATATTCCGAGCGCAGCTGGGTGATGATCGGAGCCTCCGCCTTGCAGTCTCCACACCAGTGCGCCCAGAAAAACAGCAGCACCGGCGATCCTTTAAGCTGTTCCGGCAGCGGCAGTTTCGCTCCCAGAAATTCCGTGCCCTTCAGCGCTGGCGCTACCTTTCCCTGTAAAGACAGCAGGTTCAGATTTTTCTGCAATCGCGCTCGAATCGATGTGCTGCCATACGTCCGCAGCGCGGCCTGCAGCAACGCAACCGCCCGCGTCCGTTGCCCGCGGGCCGCCAGCACCTGCGATTGAACCTCCAGAGCCGCGCCCAGCGCGATCGGCAGGTGCGGCTCGGCGTCGAGTGCACGTTGTTTCAGCAGGTCCTGAGCCTCACTCTGCGCCTGCCTGGCATACGACGCCGCCTGCTCGTACTGGCGCTGATCCAGTGCCGCGCGCGCCATCCACGAGCACGCTTCCAGAAACTCAGCCGTCACTCCTTGCTGGCTGCGATAAGAATTCAGCGCCGCCTCCGCGGCAGCGAAATTGTTCTGGGCCAGGGCGATGCGCACATCGTCGACAATCCCGGCCCACGCCGCAGCCGTGAGGAAAAACGAAACCAGCAGAATCCGCAAGCGCATGATTAGATGATGATTGGTTTGCCCAAAGGTCGCAAGTCGAGGTTTTTTCTCCACTCCGCGGACCAACCATAACATCCCTCTCATCAATTGTTTAGCCAAAGCCTGCAGCAAATATGTAGCTATTTCAGGGCACTTTCTTTACAATTTAACTGCGTTTGACTTTAGAGCTCCTTCGCAGTAAAAGCATCTCCGCTTAACCCAGCGAGTGACCTTCCTGCAAGAAGACCCTGAATGTTTCAGCGCTACATCAACAACAAAGGAAACAAGCACCATCATGGAAACAGGAACAGTGAAGTGGTTTAACGACGCCAAGGGCTACGGTTTTATCAGCCGCCAGAACGGCGAGGATGTCTTCGTGCATTTCTCCGCCATTCAGGCCAGTGGTTTCCGCAGCCTGCAGGAAGGTCAGCAAGTGCAGTTTGACGTGGTCAAAGGCCCCAAGGGCTGGCAAGCTGAGAACGTCAAGGGCGTCTAAAACGCTTCGCAGTTGACAATTCGAATAAGGGCGGCCAGCAATGGCCGCCTTTAGTTTTTGCGCGATGAAATTTCTTACGGCTGCAGGTCACGCATCAGCACCACGTCGGAGTCGGTGTGGCCGCGCACCAGCGCGAGTTGTTTACCATCGAACGACCAATGGAAGTCGTAGATGTGTTCCGACTTGAACGAGGTGAGCTGTTTTCCCGGCGAACCGTCCAGGTTCTGCCGCCACAGGTTGTCCACACCGTTCTCGCGGACGACATAGGCCAACGCCTTGCCGTCGGGGGTGAACCGGATCGTCTCAAATCCTTCTTTTTCGTATTTAACTAACTGGCGCACTTTGCCTGTGTCGGTCGCGACCAGCGCGAGCTTTTCCTCGTGGCCGCCGGCATGATCCACGGTAGCGAAGGCAACCG
>JBKQID010000062.1:0-179140 GCA_052148475.1 Candidatus Sulfotelmatobacter sp.
GAAACAGCTTGAAGCCCAGATCGCTTGTACAGCAGTTGTACAGCAAAAACCACTAAGCAATTTGGTAAACTAAAGAAAGTAAACCAGAAGCCGACGTAGCTCAGTTGGTAGAGCAGCCGATTCGTAATCGGCAGGTCAGCGGTTCAAGTCCGCTCGTCGGCTCCATATTATCCCCCCTGTCTATGTGGCGAGCGCGAGTTCTCCGCTTCTTGCTGGTTTTGGCATCGCGGGTTTGTCCCACAATGTGAGGACTCTGTTTTCCCATCGCGTCCCGGCCGTCCATTCTGTACGTCGACGATTCAGCCGAAATCTAGAACGCGCTCTTTTTGGATTCCGCGAAACGGGTAACCGACATCAATTGACTGGGATCATGGTTACGGTGTTGCTCATCTCGTTCGCCACCCACATGTTGGCGCCATCGAAGGCCAATGCACTCGGATTGCTTCCCACCGAGTAAGTGCCGATGGTTGCTCCGGTGCTGGCCAGGAGTTTGGTCACGGTGTTGCCGCCGGGGTCGGCGACCCAGATGTTGGTTCCATCGAAGGCCACCTGGGCGGCAAAGACTCCAGCCGGGTAAGTGCCCACAACCGCGCCGGTGCTGGCTAACAGCTTGGTCACCGTGCTGCTGCCCTGGTTCGCCACCCAGATGTTGATTCCGTCAAAGGCCAATCCGGTCGGATCCGTGCCCACCGAGTACACGGCTACGATTGCGCCGGTACTGGCCACCATTTTGGTGACGGTGGCGTTGAACTCGTTGGATACCCAAATGTTGGTTCCATCGAAGGCGAACTGCGACGGCCCCGTGGCAACCGCGTAGGTCCCGACCAGCGCGCCGGTGCTGGCTAACAGCTTGGTGACGGTGTTGCTACCGGTGTTCGCCACCCAAATGTTGGTTCCATCGAATGCAATCCCGAACGGACTGCTCCCGACAGCATAAGTGCCCACAAGCGCTCCGGTGCTGGCCAGCAACTTGGTGACGTTATTGTTGCCGAGGTTCGTCACCCAAATGTTGGTGCCATCGAAGGCGGCTCCGAAGGGTTCGAACCCAACCGCGTACGTGCCCACAATCGCTCCGCTGCTGGCCGACACCTTGGAGACGGTGCCGTTGCCATAGTTCACCGCCCAAATATTGGTGCCGTCGAACGCCAGCGCGAACGGGTTCGTTCCCACCGGATAAGTTTGGCTATACCAGCGCAAGAGTGCGGCATTCATGGCTGCGAGCGTGACTGAGCCCGGAGGCCCGGCAGGACCCTGCGGCCCGGCCGCTCCCTGCGCACCCGGAGGTCCGGCCATTCCCTGCGGACCGGCGGGGCCAGTGGCTCCCGGCAAGCCAAGCTGTCCTTGCGGACCTTGGGGGCCCGGAGGTCCCGCCATCCCCTGGGGACCCGTGGCGCCGGTCGGGCCCGGGTAACCGGGCAGTCCTTGCGGACCTTGCGCCCCGTTCATTCCGGGCAATCCCTGCGGTCCGGTCGCTCCTGGCAAACCGGGCAGTCCCTGTTGCGCCATGACGCTCCACGCACTTGTGTTTAGATCCGGAGTCTGCGTACTTGGGCCATTGGCCGCTGTCGCCACATAAGACGAGCCGTTATATTGCACGACGTCATTCACCGCATAGGTGGCTGTCGGATCGAAGATGTTGCGGAAGGTGAATCCCACACCATTTGTGCCCGCGGAACCTTGCGGCCCCGTTGGCCCTGGGACGCCCTGAGCTCCCTGCGCTCCGGTCAGACCCTGCGGCCCCGTCGCCCCAATCGGACCTTGTGCTCCAGTCGTACCCTGTGGACCTTGCGATCCAGTTGCTCCCGTCGCGCCCGTTAAACCCATGAGTCCCTGAGGTCCCTGCGCTCCAGCAACACCTTGTTGCGCCATTACGGTCCAGGCGGCTGGGTTTTGATCCGGAGTCTGCGTATTCGGACCATTCGCTGTGATCGCGACATAAGTTGATCCGTTGTAAGTCACAACATCATTCACCGCATAAGTAGCCGTCGTGCTGAAGGCATTGCGGAAGTTGAATCCAGTGCCATTTGCACCCGCCGCGCCCTGCGGTCCCGCCGGCCCCGAAACACCCTGAGTTCCCTGAGAGCCAGTTAGACCCTGGGAACCTTGCGCTCCGGTCGCTCCCGTCAAACCAATCGGACCTTGTGGTCCTTGCGCTCCCGTCGCACCCTGCAAGCCCTGCGGTCCAGGGGGGCCTTGCGGTCCGCTATTGACGAACACAACGTCCAGTTCCGCGGGATGGCTGGTATTCGTGTTTTCCTTACTGTTGAAGCTCGCGTTCAAAGGACTATTGGCAACCAGCGCGATCCCGTTGTTCGCCTCGGTTCCGTTGAGCCACGCCTGCAAGGCGGAAGTGATGTCGATGAGGATGTATTGGTTGGTACTGGAAGTCGTGAGCGCTGCGGCGCTCACAAGAATGCTGCCCAATGCGGGAGAAGACTTGGCAGTGATGGTTGCTTCAGACCATGCCCCGTTAACGTAGTACACATTGAAGTTGCCCGCCGTGGTCACCGTATTGACATAGAGTTTGAGCGTGGCTTTGGCGATGTCGGTGCTGGTATAGCCAGCGGGAATCGACGCCAGATTGAATTGAATGTAAGTCGTCTGCGAGCCGCTCACCACGTCGAGCAGAGCATTCGCGCCGTAGTTAGTGGAAGAGGAGCCAGTGTTGGTGTAAGCGTCACCGCTGGGTGTAAGCTGCGCGTGCGCGGTAGTCAGCGCACATAGAGCGGAAAGTGTAAGCACCGCGAGTTTGGTCCTCAAATTAGTCATACTTCTCCTTCAGATCTCTCTCTTTTTCATCTCAACGGGGCTCCTTGATAAACAGAAACGGCCACGTATTCGCTGCCTGTTGTCGACGACAGTCGTGTTAGGGACGCTCGCCGCCGTCGTCCGGCAAAGTGTGGAATGGCTAACGGAACTCTTTCACTCGACGCCCATCTGAATTCTGACCGCTGCAACATCACTGCTCCGTCGAGAGAGCCGTTGACTTTATTATTGGATTGTCAGCCACGGCCCTCATAGCACGATTCAGGTTATGGCGTGATCATAGCGAAGCCAAATACAGAAAGCGAGAAAAGATCCGAAGTTATGCCTGACGTAACCTAGATACTAACTGTCGGTCTTATTACGGAAGGTTCATCGTCTGGTAATTGTCGGAGTCAACGTGATTGTTAGATGAGCGCCAGTCCGTTGTGAGAGCTGACTGCCTTACTGAGGGAATGGAAGTCGGAGTTGTCGAATCAGCAGTTTTCGAGACAAATGCTTCTGCATTCATCGCGTGTGCGAAGCATGTTCTGATCACAGGCTCGCCGGAAGTATTTCCGTCCCCAGAATTCAGCTTGCGGAAAGTTGGCGCCTGCCTGCGATGCCAGCGCGCAGTTGCTCCTGCGCGCTCGCAGAGGGATACTCTACGGGTTGAAACTTCCACAGAGGAGTGACTACGGTCCATGAGGACGGATACGGTTTCAAGGCGAAGGTTTCTGCAACATCTTGGAATAGCTGGGGCAGGAATAGCTGGTGCAGGCGCGATGGCATATTCGGCGCACGATGCGAATGCTGCGCGCATGGCCGGGACGGACGAGCAGAACCCGGCTTCACGGGCTTCCGCCGAAGCGACAAAAGAAGCCGCCACGCGGGAGCAACGAATGGCCTGGTGGCATGAAGCTAAATTCGGCATGTTCGTCCACTGGGGACTGTACAGCGTGGTGGGCCAGCATGAGTGGGCTCTGGAGGTGGAAGGGATCCCGATTCCGCAGTACGAGTTGCTGGCAAAACATTTTCAGCCGAAGCCGAATGCGGCGCGGGAGTGGGCCCGGCTGGCGCGGCTCGCGGGGCAGAAATATATGGTGATGACCACCAAGCATCACGAGGGGTTCTGTCATTTCGACACCAAGCTCACCGATTACTGCGCCCCGCGGCAGGGGCCGGAAAGGGATCTGGTTCGCGAATTTGTGGACGCGGCGCGGGCCGAGGGGCTGCGCGTGGGCTTCTACTATTCGCTGATGGACTGGCACCATCCCGATGGCGTGCGCTGCAAGACGGACGAGGCGGCGCGGCAACGGTTTGTCGCGTACACCCATGGGTTGATCCGCGAGTTGATGACGAACTACGGAAAGATCGATGTGCTCTGGTATGACGTCGACTGGCCGTTGACCGCGGAACAGTGGGAGTCGGAGCGCATGAATCAGATGGTCTTCGAACTTCAGCCCGGGATCATAGTGAATAACCGCAATGGGCTGGAAGGGGATTTCTCCACGCCCGAACAGGAAATCTCGGCGGCCGAGAAAGGGCGCGCCTGGGAAACTTGCATGACCATGAACGACAGCTGGGGCTTTAATCGCGGCGATGATGGATGGAAGACGGCTAAGACCATCGTAAGCAATCTGGCCACGTGCGCGCAGGGTGGTGGAAATTATCTGCTTAACATTGGGCCTAAGTCCGACGGATCGGTGCCCGCGGAATCGGGGGAGATTCTGGAAGCCGTGGGTCAATGGCTCGACAGCAACGGCAAATCGATCTACGGCACGGAACGCGGATCGTATAGCTGGAACTCGAACGCCAACTACACGCGTCGCGGGACCACGCTGTATATCCACCAGCAGTACTGGCCGGGGGACTCTCCGGCGGCGGAGTGGCTGCCGTTCTTTCAACCGGCAACCGTGGTTGCCATCGGCGGTCTGAAAGCGAAAGTGAAATCCGCGCGCCTGTTGAAGACGGGCCAGAGTGTGACCTTTACGCAGGACGAGTTTTCGCTGCGGCTGACGGGACTGCCGTCGCAAGCGCCGGACCGTCCCACGACCGTTTTCGAAGTGGAGTGCGAGGGCGAGCCCGTGATCGATCACAACGCGATCCGGGCGCAGTGGCCGCGTTATAAGGTGGGGATCGGCTAAGGAATCCACGGCAGGAAGATTGCGCGGCATTTCCTTGCCGATATCAAACGCGTGCGATTCACTTGAGCGCGAAGCCGGAATACCCCCTTCTTATCAGGTACTTGGGGCTACCTACCCGTTCGTGCCATGTATGGCACGGGTGAGCCATTTACCGGGGGTGGGGGTAGAGTTAGATTGTTCTTGAGCAGCACTTGGGGGAGGGCTGATCAACAGACGTCCCGAGACTCAAATCGAGTCTGGGGCGTTTTGTTTTGTGGGCAAGAGTTTTTCGCTGGTGAGCGCGTTCGTGCCACCTATAGCACGACCGAGCCATTTACCGGATTCCGGGGCAGAGTTAGAGTCGTAGTTGAGCAGCACTTGGGGGAGGGCTGATCAACAAACGCCTGGGACTCAAACCGAGTCCGAGGCGTTTTGTTTTGCGCGCAAATTCTCCTGTCCAGACGTAGTTCGCTTTTCCACCCTTCGCAAGCCTCCGGTAACTTTCCGCCCGCTGTTCTACCCGCGTTAGTTTCGATGGTGGTAGATTTGTTCGTTCCGCCGTTTCTTGGCAGTAACCTACGCTAAGGAGCAGGTCATGCCCGTTCAGTTTGCCCGCCGCGAATTTCTCGTGGGAATGGTTGCCTTGACCGCAGCCAACGCCACATCGCAATTTGCGCCAGCTTCCCGCTTCGGCCCAGCCGATGCCGGCTCCCCGTTCCGTGTTTCGGTCATCAACGACGAGATTTCCCAGGACTTCGGCCACGTCTGTGAAGTGGCGTCGAAAGAGTTCGGGATGAGCTGGATCGAACTGCGCGGCATGTGGAAGAAGAACATCCTCAAGCTCGACGACAACGAAGTGGCGGAGGCGCGCCGCATTCTTGAGAAATTCCAGCTCAAGGTGACCGATATCGCCAGCCCGCTGTTTAAAGTCGACTGGCCGGGCGCGCCAAAATCGAAGTTCAGCGAAGCCAAAAGCTTCGGGGCAGACTTCACGCTGCAGCAGCAAGACGAAGTCCTCGAGCGCGCCATGGATCTGGCGAAGGCGTTTCAGACCGACCGCGTGCGCTGCTTCGATTTCTGGCGGTTGGAGGATCAGGCTCCTTATCGCGCGGCCATCGACGACAAGCTGCGGGAGGCGGCCGCCAAGGCGGAGAAGAAAGGCATCATCCTGGTGCTTGAAAATGAGTCAGCGTGCAACACGGCAACCGCGGCCGAAGCCGTCAAGCTTCTGAATGTGGTACAGTCGCCTGCGCTTATGCTGAATTGGGATCCGGGCAACGCCGCCGCTGCTGGCGAAACGCCGTATCCGAACGGATACAATCTGCTGCCCAAGGAACGCATTGGCCACTGCCACTGCAAAGATGCCGTCAAAAAGGGCAAGGGATATGATTGGGCGCCGATGGGCGGGGGATTCATCGACTGGGCCGGGCAGTTCAAGGCGCTCAAGCGCGATGGCTACCACTATGCGGTGAGTTTGGAGACGCACTGGAACGGCGGCGGTTCGCCCGAAGAATGTTCGCGCAAGAGTTGGGCGGGGATGAAGAAACTTCTGCAAGAGGCGGACGCGTTGTAAGACCCACTTCTCGCGTAAAGAACGCGCGAGAAATGGAGCTCCCCGGCTGGGGCACTCTCACCCGGGGCGTTTACATGGAGGCGAGCGAATAGATATGACTGAGCAAAGCAGGCGTACTTTTCTGAAGCAGGCCGCGCTGGGAACCGCTGCGGTGCTGGTGTATCCCACGGCGAAGGTGTTGGGGGCGAACGACCGCGTTCGGGTGGGCATGATCGGGGTGGGCGATCGCGGCAACGATTTGCTGGGACAAGTTCTCCCCTTGCATGGCGTCGAAGTGGTGGCGATGGCCGACGTCTACAGCCGGCGCCGCGACCAGGCGAAGGGCAGAGTGCCCGGAATTCAGACCTTCGACGATCACCGCCGCCTGCTCGACATGAAGGACATCGACGGAGTCATCGTGGCCAGTCCGCTGCACATTCACTGTCGCCATTTTCTCGACACGCTGGCGGCCGGGAAAGATCTTTACTCCGAGAAGACCATGACCTGGTCGATTCCGGAAGCCGACAAATGCCTGGCTGCGGCGAAGGCTTCCAACCGCGTGATTCAGATTGGATTGCAGCATCAAAGTTCTGGCTCGCTGGTGGACGCGAAACAAATGATCAAAGACGGCGCGATCGGCAAGGTTACCCAGGTCGAATCCTGGATGAGCCGCAACACTCCTCACGGCAAGGGACAGTGGGTGCGGCCGATTCCGTCGGACTGCACCGCGCAGAACGTGAACTGGAGCGCATTCCTCAACGGCAGACCAGACATTCCTTTTGATCCTTACAAGCTCATCAACTGGCGCTTGTTCTGGGAATTCGCCGGAGGCAACTGCGCCGAAAACATGGTGCACCAGATTGCCTGGATCATGCGCGCGCTGGACCTGCCGCTGCCGTCGGCGGCCTACATGTCGGGCGGGGTGTTCTCGGAAAAAGATGGACGCGAAGTGCCGGACACGATCGCGGTGACTTTCGATTTTCCTCAGGACATAGTTGTGACCTGGCAGTCGACCTTCAGCAACCGGCATTACGAACTGGGCGACCGCATCCTCGGCAGTGACGGCACTTTCGAACATCACTTCGACGAGCCGCTGCAATACTGGCCGGAGAAGACGAACCGTCCGAGCGGCGAGTCCACGCGGGGCAAGACCAAAGACCAGGACCACATGGCCAACTGGATCGATTGCATCCGCAGCCGTGGCGTGCCCAACGCCCCGCCGGAGATCGGCTACCGGTCGGCGATCGCCGTGCACATGTCGAACCTGTCCTACAAAAACAAGCGGCGGATCACGCTGGAGGAAGCGAAGGCGATCACGCCGGAATACTCATGACCGGAGTTCGCATGATCGGTGCGGTCGACATCGGAGGAACGAAAATCGCGGTCGGCATGGTCGATGACGGCGGAAAGGTGCTGGCCCGGATGCAGGCGCCCACCGACCCAGATAATTACGCAGACAGCTTGAATCTGATTGCAGGCATGCTGCGTGAGACTGCGCACAGAGCGGGGGTGGAATTTATGGGCGTCGGCATCGGATCGACGGGGCCGGTTGATCCCATCCTCGGCGAGTTTGGCGACGTGGATTTCATGCCGGGCTGGCGTGGGAAGGGTCTGGTTAAAGATCTTGCACAGATTTTCAACGTGCGCGTCGCGCTGGAAAATGACGGCGACGCCGCCGCGCTCGCCGAGGCCAGCTGGGGCGCGGGGCGGAATCGCTCGCGCCTGATTTATATAACCGTCGGCACTGGCATTGGCGGCGGAATCATTATCGATGGCCAGCTTTATCGCGGCGTCGACGGCGCTCATCCCGAAGTTGGGCATCAGGTTATCGATCCCTCGGGGCCGGAATGCTCGTGCGGATTTCATGGCTGCTGGGAATCGCTGGCCGCCGGTCCGGCCATGGTGGCGTGGATCCAAAGCCACGCGCCTGCGGGATATCCACATCGCGAAGGAATCACGGCCAAGAAAATCTGCGAACTTGCGCAACAGGGCGATGAAGTGGCGCTGCAAGCGGTCGAACATGAGGCGTATTACCTCGGCTTGGGCCTCGCCAATCTGATTAATCTTTTTACTCCTGATGCGATCGTGCTCAGCGGGAGTGTGATGAAGAGCGCGCCGCTGTTTCTCGACCGCATTCGCGAGGTGATTCGCAGCGGCTGCCGGTTCGTTCCGGCCGAGAAGACGCAACTCGCGCTCGCCTCGCTTGGAGACGACACGAACCTGATCGGCGCGGCGAGAGCGTGGCACTATCGGTTCGGCAAGTAGCGCCGCCGTCCCGGCGGCTGTCGTGGCGGCGTCTCGCCGCCACCTGCGAGGGCGATACGCCCTCGCGTCAGCCGGCAGGATGCTGGCGCTACGGTGCGACTCGCCTCCGCCTTCCAGTTCCTCCTCCGATCTGTTAGTGTTTTCAGTTCACTTTTGCAGGCGATTTGAGCGAAAGGACTACTCCGCGTGATCGTTGGAGTTCCGAAAGAAAGTTATCCCGGCGAACGGCGGGTCGCGCTTGTTCCCGTAGCCGTTCCCAACCTCGTGAAAGCCGGACTCGATGTCATTGTGGAAGCCGGGGCGGGTGAGCAGGCCGGGTATCAGGACGCGGCCTATGTCGAGAAGGGCGCGAAGATCGTGCCCGACCGCGCTGCGGTTTTCAGCGCCGCTGACATTGTTGTGCAGGTGCTGTGCTACGGCTCGAATGACATCACCGGCAAAGCCGATCTTCCGCTGATGCGCAGCGGTCAGGCGCTCATCGGATTCCTGCGGCCGCTTGGTTCCGCGGAAGTCGTGCAGCAGATTGCGCAGGCGGGCGTGACCGCATTTTCCGTGGAACTGATGCCGCGCACCACGCGCGCCCAAAGCATGGACGCACTTTCTTCCATGGGCACGATTTGCGGCTACAAGGCAACGCTGCTGGCCGCGGAAACTTCGCCACGAATTTTTCCCATGATGACCACCGCCGCCGGAACGATCACGCCCGCGCGCGTGTTCGTCATCGGCGCAGGCGTGGCCGGATTGCAAGCTATCTCAACCGCCCGCCGCCTGGGCGCCGTGGCCTCGGCCTACGACATGCGTCCCGCTGCCAAAGAGCAGGTGCAGAGCCTGGGCGGACGTTTCGTCGAACTTCCTATCGAGGCCCAGAATGCCCAGGACGCCCGCGGCTACGGCACCGCGCAGGACGAAACTTTCTATGCCCGCCAGCGCGAACTGCTGACCCGCGTGGTCGCGGAAAGCGATGTGGTGATTACCGCCGCGGTCATTCCCGGCAAAAAGTCACCGGTGCTGATCACCGCCGACATGGTGAAAGGGATGGCGCCGGGTTCGGTCATTGTCGACCTCGCGGCCGAACGCGGCGGCAACTGCGAACTGACGCGCACTGGAGAAACCGTGAAGGTGCATGGCGTCACGATTATCGGCGCCATCAACCTGGCCACCAGCGTCCCGTACCACGCCAGCCAGATGTATGCCCGCAACCTCACCACGTTCCTGCTTTACATGGTGAAGGACGGCAAGCTGCAACTGAACCTGCAGGATGAAATCATTCGCGAGACCATGATCACCCACGGCGGAGAAGTGGTGAACGCGCGGGTGCGCGATTTCTTTAAGATGCCGGCGCTGACGGCGGCGGGCGGATAGACGCCGCCCACTGAGAACTGAGAACTGAGAACCGAGAACCGAGAACTGGAGTCATCCATGGGTTCCAACCTAATCGACGCGCTTTTCGTATTTATGCTGGCGGCCTTCATCGGGTTCGAAGTCATCCGCCATGTCTCGCCGCTGCTGCACACTCCGCTGATGTCGCTGACCAACGCCCTGGACGCGATCGCGGTGGTCGGTGCGATTGTGCTGGTCGGCGAGAAGAAGAGCACGTTCGCGACGGTCCTCGGCGTGATCGCCATCGTCGCCGCCACCAGCAACGTGGTCGGGGGATTCATTATCACCGACCGCATGCTGCGAATGTTCAAAACCAGTCGTCCGACCAACAAGTAGCTGAGCGCAATCATGACCGAGTTTGCCGGCAGCCAATACCTCATCGAAATCATCTACCTCATCGCCAGCGCCCTGTTCATTCTTTCGCTGAAGTGGATGAGTTCTCCCGCCACGGCGCGCCACGGCATTCTGGCGGGCGAAATCGGCATGGTGCTGGCCATCGGCGGCACGCTGCTGCGCCACGGCATCGTCGACTGGAAGTGGATCATCATCGCGCTCGTACTCGGTTCGGGCATCGGCATCCCGCTCGGCATGGTGCAGATGACCGCCGTCCCGCAGCGGACCGCCCTCAGCCACGCTTTCGGGGCACTCTGCGTCACGCTGGTCGGCACCGCCGAGTTCTATCTACGCTCGCCCAATGTGCCGAAGTTCATGATGTCGGTGCTGTCGATGGAAGTGATTCTCGGAGGCCTGACTTTCACCGGCAGTTTGATGGCCGCGGGCAAGCTGCAGGAAATCCTGCCGCAGCGGCCGATCACGTATAAAGGACAGAACCTCGTCAACCTTCTTCTGTTCCTGGTTGCTCTGGGAAGCGCCGTCTATCTCGTGCTGCATCCCGAAGCGAAAATCTTCTTCCCGATCATCGTCGGCGTGTCACTGATCTTCGGAGTGCTGCTCGTGATTCCGATTGGCGGCGCTGACATGCCGACCGTGATCTCGCTGCTGAATTCCTACGCCGGACTTTCCGCCGCGGCCATGGGATTCGTGCTCCAGAACAAATTGCTGATCATTGCCGGTGCACTCGACGGATCTTCCGGCCTCATCCTGTCCATCATCATGTCGAAGGCGATGAACCGTTCGTTCACCAATGTTCTGTTCGGAGCCTTCGGCCAGGTGCAGGCGTCGGCCGCTGCAGGGCAGGAAGCGAAGCCGGTGCGCAGCGCCACGCCCGAAGAAGCAGCTGCAATCCTTTCGGCAGCAAACAAAGTCGTCGTCGTCCCCGGCTATGGCATGGCTGTGGCCCAGGCCCAACACAAGGTGCGCGAACTCTACGACCTGCTCACCAAGAAGGGAGTCGAGGTCCGCTTCGCGATTCATCCGGTCGCGGGACGCATGCCCGGCCACATGAACGTGCTGCTGGCCGAAGCCGACATCCCGTACGACCGCCTCATCGAAATGGATGAGATTAATGGCGATTTCCCGCAGACCGACGTGGCTCTGATCATCGGCGCCAACGACGTGACCAACCCCGCCGCCCGCACCGATCAGTCGAGCCCGATTTTCGGCATGCCGATTCTCGATGTGGACAAGGCGCATACCGTCATGGTCATCAAACGCAGCATGAGCCCCGGCTTCGCCGGCATCGACAATCCGCTGTACTATCTCGATAACACGCTGATGCTGTTTGGCGACGCGAAGCAGTTTGTCGGCGGGATTGTGCGCGAGTTGGGCGGCGGACATTAGCTGGACTTGTTCGCCAACTGTGAACGATGAGGCGGGCTTATGAAGAATCCATTGCTTCACTTGTTGGCAGTGTTGGTGTTGGTCGGCACATGCTGGTGCCAATCTCGCGGTGGGCAAGATTACTGGACGACCGTTGTGCCCATCACGGAGGTCTTGCGTAAAGGCAAGATCTCCGGCTCTCTGGAATACTGGGGAAGTTGTAACGTCAAGCACATCTTCCCTGATTTCCCTGCCATCACTGCACCTTCGAGCCCATCAGCGCCGCCGCTTCAAGCGCTCCGCGAGATGTTCGCGAACGACGAGGACATGCAAGTTACACAGGAGCCTGACGGAACTATCCGGATGGTGGAGAAGTCCGTGCCCCAAGACCTGCTGAATGTGAAGATCGGACACATTTCTTTCGACGAAGAGAACAAGACGGCGCAACCGATGTGGTTCCCTATAAATGTTCTACGGTTTATCACCCACTTACCAGAAGTGGAGACTTTCAAGAAAGAGCACGGCATCCGGCAAATAGGGGATAAGCTCAGTGAGGCTTCATCTCCCATTCCACGTGTCTCGGGGGAACTGAATAATGTAACTCTCTCGCAAGCCTTGGATTACGGAATGGAGACCTTTCACGGCCTCTGGGTCTACGAGAACTGCCCCGGATCCGGTAACGACACACGGGTCGTGGTCTTTGCCTTTTACCGCAGCGGGCAATGACCCAGTGGGCGGAGGGCGTTAGTCGCGGGGAGAGATGCTGAACCGTCAACTAGTGTTCGCCCAAACCTCGGAGTAGACTTAGCAGGCAGAGATCCACGACCATGGTGGCATCAAACAGTGCGATCACTCGAGATCCGGACTTGCTCGGAGGCACGCCCGTTTTCCGCGGCACAAGAGTTCCTTTCCAAGCGCTCCTCGACTACCTGGAAGGCGGACAAACTCTGAACGAGTTCCTAGAGGACTTTCCGACCGTGACCCGTGAAGCAGCTGTTCATGCCCTTGAACACGCCAAGTCACTGGTTGTCAGCCAATTGGGATGAAACTGCTACTCGACGAGTGCGTCCCCAGAAAATTCAGGAACTTATTGCCCGGCCACGATTGCCACACGGTGCCCGAAGAGGGACTGGCAGGCAAGAAAAATGGGGAACTGCTGACGCTCGCGGAGCAGTCAGGTTTTGAAGTTTTTCTGACGCTGGATCGTGGCCTCGAGTACGAACAAAACCTGCAGGGAAGAATCATTGCGATAGTCTTGATCCGTGCTAAATCAAGCCGCTTGGTCGATTTGTTGCCGCACGGCCCCGAAATTCTCCGAGTGCTCCGGTCGATCCGGCCCGGCGAACTTGCAAAGGTAGGTTGAAAGGAATTCCATACCCTATGCGCACTTCATTGGTTGTTGGCGTCCTTTTCTTTATAGCGTCCTTCGCCGCTGCTCAATCTCAACTCCAACTCAACCTGATGCCGATGCCTGCCAGCGTCCAGGCTGGCGCGGGACAGCTGCCGATCACGCAATCGTTTTCGGCTGGCGTTACGGGAAGTCACGAGGCTTCACTGGACGGCGCCGTCCAGCGGTTCGTGAGCCAGCTTTCGCGGCAGACGGGGATTCCGTTTCGTCCGAAGCCGGGCGCAGCGCCTACGCTGCAGATTCATGCCGACCACGGCCGCCAGGCCGTGCAGAAGCTCGGCGAGGATGAGTCCTACGAACTAAGCGTTACTGATTCTGGCGCGAAGCTCACCGCCCCGACGTCGTTGGGCGTTCTGCGCGGACTGCAAACTCTTCTTCAGCTGGTGCAAATTACTCCGACCGGATTTGCCGCGCCCGCCGTCACCATCCAAGATCAGCCGCGCTTCCCATGGCGCGGCATGCTGATCGACGTGAGCCGTCACTTCATTCCTATCGATGTGCTCAAGCGCAATATCGATGGCATGGCCGCTGTGAAGATGAATGTTTTGCACTGGCATCTTTCCGACGACCAGGGATTTCGCGTTGAGAGCAAAGTATTTCCCAAGCTCACCGGCGCGGGATCCGACGGAATGTTTTACACACAGGAAGAAATTCGTGAGTTCATCTCGTACGCGCATGAGCGCGGCGTTCGCGTGATGCCTGAGTTCGATATTCCGGGCCACAGCCGGTCGTGGTTCCTGGGATATCCGGAACTTTCGAGCGGTTCCGGCCCATACACACTGGAGGGCGGAGGGCCCGGGTACATAGATCCGATCATGGATCCCACGCAGGAGTCGACTTACAAGTTTCTGGAAAAATTCATTGCGGAAATGGCCAAGCTTTTTCCCGACCAGTATTTTCACATTGGCGGCGACGAGGTTGATGGCAAGCAGTGGGACGCGAATCCGAAGATTCAGGCCTTCATCCACGCCCACGGCATGAAAAACAATCAGGATCTTCAGGCTTACTTCAACCAGCGGCTGCAGAAGATCGTAGCCAAAAACCACAAGACCATGGTGGGCTGGGACGAAATCCTGCATCCGGATTTGCCCAAGACGATCATCGTGCAGTCGTGGCGCGGGCAGGAGTCGCTGGCTTCGGCCGCGAAACAGGGATACAGTGGCCTGCTCTCGTTCGGATACTATCTCGACCTTATGTGGCCGGCGGCGCGGCATTACGCGGTTGATCCCATGGCGGACGCGGCGGCGACGCTGGCTTCCGAAGAAAAGAGCCGCATCCTGGGCGGCGAGTCCTGCCAGTGGGCGGAGTGGGTCACGCCGGAAAACATCGATTCGCACATCTGGCCGCGCAACGCCGCGATCGCCGAGCGGCTGTGGTCGCCGCAATCGGTCACGGACGTCGCTTCGATGTACGCGCGGATGAATGCGGTGAGTCTCGACCTGGAATTTCTGGGACTCGCTCACCGCTCGGCGCGCGCGCACATGCTGCATCGCATGGCCGGCACCGCCGACGGCGACGTCTCTGCGCTGCGGAACCTCGCCGACGTGGTCGAGCCGGTCAAGGACTACGACCGCTGGAGCGACGCAAAGGGCCCCATCGACTTCCACGCGCCATTGACGCGCATGATCGATGCGGTCTATCCGGAGAGCGACGTGGCGCGGCAGTTCGGCGATCTGGTGCAGACTTTCGCGCAGAGCGGGTACAAAGATCAGGCCGCCGAAGCCCAGATCCGCATGTGGCTCACAACCTGGCGGGATAACGATGCCCGGCTGCATCCTTTGCTCGAGCAATCGTATCTTCTGCAGGAAGATGAGCCTTTGTCGCAGAGTCTGTCTGCGCTGGGCGCGGCCGGCCTGCAGGCGCTCGATTATCTCGATAAAGCCCAGCCTGCGCCGGATTCGTGGAAGACGCAACAGCTCGCCGTGATCGCACAGGCCAAGACGCGCCAGGCGGACATGCTGCTCATGGTGGTGGCACCGGTGCAGCAGCTAGTGGAAGCCAGCGCAGCGTCCGGGCACAACTGATCTAAATCGACTCCCGCACCGGCCGGGAATGCACCGTCCGGGGCTGGCGGCATGGTATTCTATTAACTCCAGCTGCGCACCGTCTTAAGCGGAATTCCTCGCAGGTCCTGAAGAAGTTACATAGAAACCATGCTTTCAGTCAGCAATGTGTCCATGCGCTACGGCGCCAAAATACTGTTCGATGAAGTCTCGACGGCGTTTACGCCGGGCAAGCGCTATGGCCTGACCGGGCCCAACGGCGCGGGCAAATCCACTTTCATGAAGCTGCTGAGCGGCGAACTGGAACCGCAAAAAGGGACAGTCGTTCGTCCCCGCAAACTCGGCGTGCTCAGCCAGGATCAGTTTGCCTTCGACGCTCATTCCGCGATTGACACCGTCATCATGGGCAACAAGCGGCTGTGGGCGGCCATGCAGGAACGCGACGCGATTTACGAGAAGCCTGAGATCACCGACGCCGACGGCATGAAGCTGGGCGAACTCGAAGGCATTGTCGGCGAAGAAGACGGCTACACCGCTGAGAGCGATGCCTCCATTCTGCTGCAGGGCCTCGACATTCCCGATGAGCTGCACACCCGCAAGATGAGCGAGTTGCAGGGTGGACAGAAAGTCCGCGTCCTGCTGGCGCAGGCTCTGTTCGGGCATCCGCAAGCCCTGCTGCTCGACGAACCCACGAACCATCTCGACCTGGATTCGATTCACTGGCTGCAGGGGTTTCTGAATGTCTACGACGGCGTAGTCATCGCGATCTCGCACGACCGGCATTTTCTGAACAGCATTTGCACCCACATTGCCGATATCGACTACGAAACCATCATCACCTATACGGGAAGCTATGACGACATGGTGGTGGCCAAGACGCAGGTGCGGTCGCAGATCGAGTCGCAGAATGCGCAGCGCGAAAAGAAGATTTCGCAGCTGAATGAATTCATCGCGCGTTTCGCCGCCGGCACGCGGTCAAGCCAGGTACAATCGCGACGCAAGGAAGTCGAGCGCCTGCAAGTTACGGAGCTGGCCAAATCGAACATCCAGCGGCCCTTCATCAAGTTTGAGCAGAAGCGGCCCTCGGGCAAGCACATCCTCGAAGTCGAGCATCTGAGCAAGGCATACGGCGACAAGCAGGTGATTCGCGACTTCACCGCCAGCATCACGCGGGGCGAGCGGATCGCTCTCATGGGACGCAACGGTGCCGGCAAGACCACCCTACTGAACGCGCTGCTGGCGAATTCTCCGACCACGCCCGATGCCGAGCTGCGCAAGACCAGCGGTTACGAGGGCCCGTTCGTCGACTCGGGCAAAGTGATCTGGGGGCACGAAGCGTCGATTGGCTACTTCGCGCAGGATCACCGCAGCCTGATTGAAGGTGGCATGACTGCGATCGAATGGCTGCATCAGTGGGACGGGGCGGCCGTCACGGAAGAACTCCGCGGCATCCTCGGACAGATGCTATTTCAGCGGGAAGAAGCGACCAAGTCGACCAGCGTGCTCTCCGGCGGCGAGGCCGCGCGCCTGCTCTTCTGCAAACTCATGCTGCAGAAGCCGAACGTACTGGTGCTGGACGAACCCACGAACCACCTCGACCTCGAAGCCATCAACGCCCTGAACATATCCCTGCAGCGCTATCACGGGACGGTTTTTCTGGTCACGCACGATCATGATTTGATAGACGAAGTCGCCACCCGCATCTGGCACTTCGAGAGCGACCACAAGATTACCGACTTCAAGGGCACGTACGAGGATTACCAGGCAGCTGTTGCGGCGGTGTAGCAATCGATGAAAGACTTTGAACTCTACACCCCTGTGGAAGAGCGGCGCTTTAGCGCCGCGCGGAGCAGGCAAAACTGATGCGGCTTTAGCCCCTAGGGCGCGTTTGCACCATTACCGCTGCATATAAATCAACCAGGTTCTCCACAGACTTTTGCACGGTTTGCTGTTGCGTTTCCTGCCGCAAGTTGAAGATAATGTTCGCGACGTCGTTGTAGGATGGTTGTGTATTTCTGTGTACAGCCGAGCTGATTTACTGCGGATTCTGCACGTAACGCCGCGCCAGTTAGCCAACTGGGAGCGCAACGGACTGGTAACGTCTGCGGAAGCCTATTCTTTTTCGGATCTCCTGGAAATCAAAAAGGTTCGCGACCTGTGCGCCATGAGCGTGCGCCCGGCGGTCATTCGCCAGTCGCTCGACGCCATGCGCAAACAGTCGTCGGGCGTGGAGAACCCCCTGCTCGAAGCCAGTGCGCTGTCGACGGCCAAGCACCGCGTGGCGTTTCGGCACGAAGGCAAGCTGCTGGAGCCGATCGCCGGCCAGTTCCTGATGGATTTTTCGTCGCGTGAAAAAGTTCTGACCAGCACGCCGGTGCCGAGGTCCGAGCCCAGTCCGCGCGAGAACGAAGTGACGTCGTGGTTTGCTCGCGGCATCGCGCTGGAAGAAGATCCCAACACGCAGCCCGACGCCATTGCCGCCTATCATCAAGTGCTCGAGATTCAGCCCATGCACGCCGCGGCCCACATCAATCTGGGCACGCTCTACTACAACCGGCAGGATTTCGCGCTCGCCGAAAGGCACTACCGGCAGGCCATTGAAGCCGATCCGCGCTACTCGCTCGCTTACTTCGATCTCGGTAACGTGCTCGACGAGACCGGCCGTGTGCAGGAAGCGATCCAGACCTACAAGACGGCCCTGCAGTTGGCCCCCACCTACGCCGACGCGCACTACAATCTGGCGCTGGCCTACGAAAAAGTCCACGAACCGCGCAAGGCGCTCAAACACTGGCAATCCTACGTCAAGCTCGATACCTCCGGCCCGTGGTCGGTCCACGCCCGCAGCCAGATCAAGCGCATTCTGCAGGCGGACGGGTTGAAACTCGTCTATAAGCGCGGGTAGGGCACCAACTGGAGAAGACGGGTGGCCGAAGAACAGGTGATTAAGCTTCTGGAAGAGATTAGAGACCTTCAGAAGCTTCATGTCGAGAACTACAAAGACGCCCTCCAGAATCAGCAAGAGGCAATTCAGCTCCAGAGGGGAGCTGTACGTCGTCAAAAGATAACCCTCATCGTGGTCGCGCTCTTGCTAACGGCTCTATTGGTTTTCTCGATTTTGTCGTCTCACACGTCGGGCTAGGTGTCGTCTCGCCGGGTTCGCCTGTTGCCGCAACTTCCTTGTGGCGCTTAACATCACTCGCGGTGCTACGATGTAGGCTGCCTAACTCTGCAATGAAGGTGTTTCCATGCCCGAGACCACGCTGCAAGCCGCCCCGCCCACTCCTCTGACCACGCTCACCGAAGATGAGATTCTTTTCCGCGACAACATCCGCCAGTTCGCCGACGAGAAGATACGTCCGCTAGTCAAGGAAATGGACGAGAAGGGCGTCTTCGACAAAGACCTCATCCACGATTTTTTTCAGCTGGGCCTGATGGGCATCGAGATTCCGGAGCAGTACGGCGGAGGCGGCGCAAAGTTTTTCGAAGCGATTCTGGCCGTCGAAGAACTGTCACGCGTGGACGCATCCTCCGGCGTGATTGTCGACGTGCAGAACACGCTGGTCAACAACGCCTTGCTGCGCTGGGGCACTGAAGAGCAGAAGAAGCGCTTCCTGCCCAGGATGGCCACCGAGATTGTTGGTGCTTACGCGCTCAGCGAGGCGGGATCAGGCTCTGACGCTTTTGCGCTGCAAACCCGCGCGGCGCTTAAAGGCGGCGACTACGTGCTCAACGGCCGCAAGCTGTGGATCACTAACGGCAAGGAGGCAGGATTGTTTGTGCTCTTTGCCACGCTCGATCCTAGCGCCGGATACAAGGGCATCACCGCCTTCCTGGTCGAGAAGGATTTCCCAGGATTCACCGTCGGAAAGAAGGAAGACAAGCTCGGCATCCGGGCGTCGTCGACTTGCGAACTGATTCTGGAAGATTGCCGCGTGCCCAAAGAGAACGTGCTGGGCGAACCCGGCAAAGGCTACAAGATCGCCATCGAAACGCTGAACGAAGGCCGCATCGGCATTGGCGCGCAGATGATAGGACTGGCCCGCGGCGCCTGGGAATTTGCCTGCAAGTACGCGGTCGAGCGCAAGCAGTTCGGCAAAGCCATTTCCGAGTTCCAGGGCATCCAGTTCCAGATCGCGCAAATGGCTACGGAGATTGAGGCCGCCCGCCTCATGGTCTACAACTGCGCGCGCATGAAGGATGCGGGCGTGAACTTCGTCAAGGAAGCCGCTATGACCAAGCTCTTTGCCTCACAGGTGGCCGAGCGGGTGACGTCGCTGGCCATCGAAATCTACGGCGGCTACGGATTCACGAAAGATTATCCCGTGGAGAAGTACTGGCGCGACGCCAAGATCGGCAAGATCTACGAAGGCACGTCGAACATGCAGCTGGCGACCATCGCCAAGCTGGTGCTGGGCAAGTAGGGCTGTCCGAACTCGTGATGCCTATTCGGGATGAAAATGGAGCTCGACGAGCTCTTTGGATTCAGCGGGCGCAGGAACAAATTTCCATTGCCGGATGGCATCTTGCGCAGCCTGGACCAGCACGGGGCTGCCGCCCACCGGTTCGACGGATTTCACGGTTCCGTCGGCCGCCACTACCGCGAAAACCTTGACGGTGCCGGCTAGGTTTATCTTTCTCGCCATCGGCGGATAGACTGGGTCTACTTTTCGGACGAGCTTGCGCACTTCGGTGGAGGATTGCTGGCTTTGGGCTGTTCCCGCCGGTCCGACAACACCGGACAGCAGAAGAAATAGCGCCAGAACGAACCGAGTTCTCATGATGGGGGTTCCCTGAGACAGATGAATAGGTACTTCTAAGTTCTTGCTCACGATCTTAGAAGATCAGGTCATTGCCGCAAAGTGACCGGCGTAACCAACCATGGTTGTAGAAAGAACCACATCAGCCGTGCGATATGCCCAGCAAGTCGTGCCGGGCGAAGGGGTTGCCCAAGCTGGGGAGCCGGGTGGGGAGGCCGCGGGGAGCCAATCCTGCTTACTCATAATGTGCATTGAGTTGCACATGTCACCGTCCTTCCTTCCCGTCGAATGTCCTATAACCATCCTGAAATCATGCATTTAGTAAAGTCCACGCCATTGGTTGCCGGGATGCAATTCGTTAGGCGTGCCCGCCAGTGCAGGGCAAAGATTGGGGTGCCACGTGACGACTCTATTTGGGACGGAGACCTTACCCACCGTATCCGCGACGGACGCCCCCGCCGCTCCCAAGAAGCGCGGCTGGTTGCCATTGCTGACCGTTCTGTTCCTGATCTCCTACGGCTTGATGACGATGCTGATCGTGGAGCAGGGGCGGACCATCGAGTCGCAGCGTGCCCTGATTCGCGAGCTGTTCCGCGACAGTAAAGAACTGTCCGCCGTGAGAATGAAAGCTGCGCAGGAAATGGCTGAATCCAACGCCGCGAAAACCCAGCTTCCAGTGACCCAGCAGCCATCAAAGCAGTACCCGTCAACCCAGGCTCCAGCCCGTCAGGCCCCGTCTTCCCAGGCAGGACCGCAAAATCGTGCCCAGAACCAGTCGGCCAACCAGAAGCCGGAATTCAAGATGCCGTCGAAACCAGCCTTAGAACTGGTGGACGATGTCCGGGTCCTGATCACGATATAAGATCGCAGATCCGCGAAACTTGAAGATTGCGACGCTTTGGTTCTGTGGTTCAGCAAGAGTACGCCAAGAGCTGGAAAACGAGCTCCAGGAAAAGAGAGAGAAAGAGAGAGAGAAAGACCAGCTCTAGGAAAAAACAATGAAGGTTCTGACCCTAGCCTTGTTGTTCAGTCTGCCGGTTGCCCCCTTGGCTCCGCAGAAACCGTTGCGGCAGCCCACCACCCAGATCGCCAAACATTCCAAGGGCGGACGCTGGTACTTTGCCGCCTCCGGCCACGCCGTCTACTGCTACGGGCCGGTGATGACCGTGCCTGGGGTCAACGGTGACCTGCAGCGTGTCGCCACCTTCTGCCGCGACGGCAGCGCGGTGGTCCCGCTCAAGGACTAGACAGACCGGTCACACGGTTTCGATCCTCTTAAGCTCCCGCCCAACCCTGAGAATTCGTGCCTTCGCACGCCTGCGTCCTGTGCGCCCCTCCGCGCATCCAATGCTCACTCGATAAAGTAAAATCGTCCACTGCGAGTATCTGGACACCGGAGATCAAAATGTCCATTCGGCCCGTTAAGCGCCTTATCAAGTCCAAGCCCACGCTCGAGGGAGCGGGAGTGCATCTGCGCCGCGCCTTTGGTTTCGGCAACACTCACGAATTCGATCCGTTCCTGCTGCTCGACGATTTTCGCAATGACGTGCCTGAGGATTATCTCGCCGGATTTCCGTGGCACCCGCACCGTGGCATCGAAACCATTACCTACGTTCTGGCCGGAACCGTCGAACACGGCGACAGCATGGGCAACCAGGGCGCCATCGCGGCCGGCGACGTGCAGTGGATGACGGCTGGCAGCGGCATCATCCACCAGGAAATGCCCAAGGGCGACGAGACTGGTCGCATGCACGGCTTCCAACTATGGGCGAACCTGCCGGCGGCGCAAAAAATGACGGCGCCCCGTTATCAGGAAGTGAAGACTGGCGACATCCCGCAGGTCACCGACGACGACGGCACTCACGTCCGCATCGTCTGCGGAAATTTCTGGGGCAAGACTGGCCCCGTCGACGGAATCGCCACCGATCCTACCTACCTGGACGTCTCAGTTCCTCCGGGCAAGCGGAAGACGCTCCCCGTCGAAGTCACGCGCCACGCGTTCGCCTATGTTTTCGCCGGCGACGGAAAGTTCTGTAATGCCTCCGGGCCGCTCGCGGTGCCCACCGAAAGCGTAGGATGGGCCGACACCCACCCTCCCGCCGACGCCGAGAACCGCTCTTTGGTCGTGTTCGATCGCGGCGATGAAGTTGCCGTGCAGGCCGGAGAGGACGGCATCCGTTTCCTGCTCGTCTCGGGCAAGCCGCTCGAAGAGCCGGTGGCGTGGTATGGTCCGATCGTCATGAACACGCAAAAGCAGCTGCAAGAGGCGTTTCAGGAACTCGAGAAGGGAACCTTCCTGAAGAAGTAGCGCGCGCATCGGCTGAAGCGTTGAAGAATTTGATCCTTCGTGAACCTTCGTGTCCTTAGTGGTTGAAGATTTTGAACTCCCATGCCCGAACTCCCCGAAGTCGAAACTATCGCGCGCGGCCTCGCCAAGCGGGTCACCGGCGACGTCGTCGACTCGGTCTGGCTCAGCCAAAAAAAGGAACCGCTGAAATCTCCCGCCTCTGCGATTGCTGCGACGCTAGAGCACAGCCGCATCGCGGCGGTTCGCAGAATGGGCAAGCACATCGTCTTCGATTTGGATTGTGTGGGGCGGACACTCCCTTCGACAAGCTCAGGGCGGGCTCTGCCCGCCAAAGGCTGGAAGCAAAAACCGAGGCCTAACGGATCCATTTCGAGCCAGCCTTCATCGGCGCCTCACGCAGAGGCGGACAAAAGTGTCCGCCCCACACGAGCCCAGTGGATCGTCCACCTTGGCATGACCGGCCGCCTGCAAGTTTGTGAGCCGCAATCCGAAGTGGTGAAGCATACTCACGCCATCCTCAGATTGTCGTCGGGCAGGGAACTGCGCTTCGTCGACCCGCGCCGCTTCGGCCGTCTCAGCGTCGCGCAGGCTGGAGACTTCGACGCTGCCGGCGTCGAGCCGCTGGAAGTTGACCTCGACCGTTTTTTTGCACTGTTCCGTGGCCGCAAGACTCCCATCAAGAGCGCGCTGCTCAACCAAAACTTGCTGCGTGGAGTGGGAAACATTTACGCCGATGAATCTTTATTCCGCGCCGGCCTGCGGCCCCGCCGACGCGCCTCGACCATCACCCGCGACCAACTCGCCAAACTCCTGAGTGCAATCAAAGAAGTTCTGAAAGAAGCCATCGCCCTCGGCGGTTCCTCCATTTCCGATTACGTAAACTCCGATGGCGAAGAGGGATTCTTCCAACTCCAGCACCGCGTCTACGGTCGCGAGGCTGAGCCGTGTCTCGTCTGCAAAACGCCGATCAAGCGAGTCGTGATCGCCGGCCGCAGCAGCCACTACTGCCCGAAGTGCCAGAAATAACGCAATTGTTGATTGATGATTTCTGATTGTTGATTGAAAACCTCTGGCCCATTAATTCGTTTTTCAATCAGAAGTCATCAATCATCAATCAACAAAACATCAATGAGACCGCTGCCTTCGCAATCTGATAATCTTCTTCGTCATGTCAGATTTTTCCATCGGAGTCGATCTCGGCGGCACCAACCTGCGAATTGCGGCCATCAGCACCGACGGCCAGGTGCTGGAAAAAATAACTCTGGGCGTGAAGGTCGCCCTCGGCCGTGACTACGTCATCGGCGAGATGTGCGACGCGATTCTCCGCCTTACCGATCGGTACCGCGGGAGTGGCCGCTTCGTCGGCGCCGGCATCGGCGTTCCCGGCATCATCGATATGGAAACCGGAATGATGCGCAAGTCCGCCAACCTTCCCGGCTGGTCCGACTATCCGGTGCGCGACGAAATCGAGCGCCGGCTGGGTGCTCGCGTGTTCCTCGAGAACGACGCCAACGTCGCCGCGCTCGGCGAGAAATGGCTGGGCGCCGCTCGCGACGTCGACAACATGGCGATGATTACCCTCGGTACCGGCATCGGAGGTGCCATCATTCTGAATGGGAAAATGTTCTACGGCATGAATGGCATGGCCGGCGAGTTTGGACACGTCACGGTCGAGCCGAACGGCGTCCCCTGCGGCTGTGGTAACCACGGGTGCGCCGAGCGTTATGCGTCCGCGACCGCGGTCGTGCGCATGGCGCGTGAAGCGATCGAGTCTGGTCAGGCGCCCGCTCTCGCAAGGGCTGCGAGTTCCGACGCTGAGTTCAGCGCCAAGTCGATTTACAATCTCGCGATTCAGGGAAACGAAGACGCTCAACGCATCTTCCAGCGCTTCGGCGTGGCCTTGGGGATGCTGCTGGCCGATCTCGTCAACATCCTCAATCTCGATATGTTCGTGATCGGAGGCGGGGTAATCAGCGCGTGGGGCGCTTTTGCTCCACCCATGTTCGCGGAATTGCGCGAGCGCTCATTGGTTTACGCGGCGACCGCGCCCGACGATCCTCTGGGCAAGAAGGAGGGCGCATCGGCTCAAATTGCGAACTATACGCGGAAGAAGACGATCATTACTCGTGCGCTCCTGGGCAGCGACGCCGGTCTGTACGGCGCGGCCAGACTTCCCGCTTCATAGAAGCGTCTGCATTAGCTTCGACGGGCGCAAGTCACTTTACGGATTTCTTGATGCTGGTCAAGTTCGTCTGGCTTGCGGATTTCAGTTTTTCGATTTCCTTCAGCGTGAGCGATCGAAATTTGCCCGGGGGGACATCGAGCGTGAGCGGTCCATAACGAACGCGCTTGATCTTTTCCACGTGATGCCCCACCGCCTCAAACATGCGCCGGATCTGGCGGTTGCGACCCTCCACCAGCGTGATTTCGTACCACGGATTCGCCGCTTCTTTTACCACGCGCACCAAAGCCGGCCCGGTCTTTACGCGCTTCCCGTCATCGGTGGCGATGGAAACTCCTGCGCGCAGCTTGTTGATCGCCTCTTCCTTGGGCGTTCCCGCAACTTTCACGACGTAGGTCTTGGCCACGTGCGAGGCCGCTTTCATCAAGCGATGCGCGAGATCGCCATCGTTGGTGAGCAGCAGCAGCCCTTCGCTGGCGTAGTCGAGCCGACCGATGGGATAGACGCGGCCCTTGACGCCGTGAATCAGGTCCATGACGGTGGGCCGTTTTTCCGGGTCGCTCATGGTGGTGACGTAGCCCTTGGGCTTGTTGAGCAGAAGATAGGTGTGCCGCTGCGCCCCGTGCAGAAGTTTTCCGTTTACGCGCACGTGGTCCGTTTCTGGATCGGCTTTCGTGCCCGGTTCGGTGACCACCGTCCCGTTGACCTGCACGGCCCCCGAAGAAATCAGTTTCTCCGCGGTGCGGCGCGAGGCGACTCCGGCAGCAGCGATGATCTTTTGCAGGCGTTCGAGAGGCATGATGGTTCCAGGGGCTGGCGGGAAAGACTGCTGTCAGCCCGCCGTTTCAGTTTCCGAAATATTTTCGATCTCTGGCTCGGCGTCGGGCGTTGCAGTCTCGGTTGCGGGCGTCGGGCTCTCTGCCGGAATCAATTCCGACTGAAATGTCTCGGCCACCAGCTTTTCGAATTCCTCCATGCTGGGCAATTCGTTCACATCCTTCAGCCCAAACCGCATCAGGAATTCTTTTGTGGTCTTGTAAAGAATTGGGCGGCCGATGACCTGCTTGCGCCCCGCGGTCGTAATCAGCTTTCTGTCGAGGAGCGTGCCAATCACTCCGCCGGAATCGACCCCGCGAATGTCGTTGATCTCGGGCACCGTCACCGGCTGCTTGTAAGCAATCACAGCGAGAGTTTCGAGCGCCGGCAGCGATAGCCGGATGGGCGGCTTCAAACTCTTGGCGAACGCCCGCACCACCTCGTGCTGCTCCGGTTTGGTCGACATGCGGTATCCGCCGGCGACCTGGCGGATTTCGATGCCGTGATCGGGCCCACCATATTCGCCGATCACTTCTTCGATACACGAGCGCACGCGCGACTTGATCTCGGCATCGTCGGCTGTTCCCTCAGCGACGACGCTTTCCTTCACGAGCTGGGTCATCTGCTCCAGCGTAATCGGCGTCTCTGCCGCATAAATAATGGCTTCGAGTTGAGCTTTTAAGGACATAGATGAATTGTCAGTACCCAGTACTCAGTAAGAACCCAGATGCAACGGCCGTGTTCTAACTGAGTACTCGGCACTGCTTACCTCCAGTCGTCGCGCACCGCCGACTGTTCGTTCATGATCTCGTCAAAGTGCGTGTGTTTGCGGACCGCGATTTCACCGAACAGCTTTTCCTGCCGTACCTGGATCGCCTGCAGCCGCACCATTTCGAGCAGCGCCAGGAACATGCACACCAGAGCCTGCCGTGACGGAATCCGCATCAGCAGCTGCTTCAGCCGGATCGGGCGATCTTCCAGCGACAGCCGCCGGCGCAGATAATCAATCATCTGCCCCACCGTGACCGTTTCCTCGTCGATGTCGAGCACCGGACGCGTGCGCACCCGCTCCAGCACTTGCTGAAACGTCTTGACCAGGTCGATCACATCGGCGGCGATTTCCGTTTCGGCGCCTTCCGCCTCCATGAATTCCTTCAGGGACGGATTCGACAGCACCGCATCTTCGATCTGCTGCTTCTGCAAAAGCATCTGCGCTGCCGACTTGAACTTTTCATGCTCCAGCAGTCGGTTGACCAGTTCGTTCCGCGGGTCTTCCTGTTCTTCCGCCGGCGCGTCCGGATCGCGCGGCAGCAGCATCTTCGACTTGATGTGAATCAGCACGGCAGCCATATAGATAAAATCGGCCGCAACGTTTACATCCAGTTCGCGAATCTTCTCCACGTATGCCAGATACTGCTCGGTGATGCGCGCGATGGGAATATCGTAAATATCGATATCCTGCTTGCGGATCAGGTCGAGCAGCAAATCGAGCGGCCCCTCGTACACATCGCCCACCGAGACGGCAAAGGCCGAATCGCTCTCTTCCTTCTTCGCCGTATCCTTGCCAGGCTTTGCGGGAGACGCACCGGCAACGATGGCCCGTGGCGCAGTCGCTGGCGGCTCATCCGCCGAAACGAATTTTGCATTTTCCATCATTAACTATGCCTTGTCATCCTGAGCGAAAGGAAGCAGGTTGCCTTTTCCGGGTGCCCCATTTCTCGCGCGTTCCGTGCGCGAGAAGTGGGGATTTTATTCATTCAACTGATATTCCAGCGACATCCCCATCGCCGCCCTCACGTCGTCCATGGTTTCGCCAGCCGCCTTGCGCGCCCGCTCGGTGCCAGCTTCCAGAATATCCCACGCCAGCCGCGGATTCTCCTCGAATTTCTTGCGCCGCTCCTGCATCGGATTCAGGAGCTTCACCAGCGCATCCGCCGCCCACCCCTTGCACTCGATGCAGCCTATTCCCGCCGACCGGCAGCCTTCATTCACTTTGGCCATCGTCTCTTTGCTGCTGAAAATCTTGTGCAGATCGCCCACCGGACAAACATCCGGATTGCCGGGATCGGACCTCCGCACCCGCGCCGGATCGGTCACCATCGTCTTCAGCTTCTGCCGCAAAACCGGCTCCCGATCGGTGAGCATAATCGCGTTTCCGTACGACTTCGACATCTTCCGCCCATCCGTCCCCAGCAACTTCGCCGCCGGCGTGAGCAACGACTGCGGCTCTGGGAAAACTCCTCCCAAGAATAGGCTCGTACCCGGTACCACCTGACCGGGCATGATTCCGGGCTCCAGGACCGCGCGCGCCACTCCGCCATAGATCCCGTTGAACCTTCTCGCAATTTCCCGCGTCAGCTCCACGTGCGCCACCTGATCTTCTCCCACAGGCACTACGCCCGCCTTGTAAACCAAAATATCCGCCGCCTGCAGTACGGGATATCCCAAGAATCCGTACGTCCCGAGATCCTTGTCTTTTATGTTCTCCCGCTGCTCTTTATACGTCGGCACCCGCTCCAGCCAGCCCAGCGGCGTAATCATCGAAAGCAGCAAGTGCAGTTCCGCGTGCGCCGGAACGTGCGACTGGATGAAGATCACCGACTTCTCCGGATCGAGCCCTGCCGCCAGCCAGTCGACCACCGCTTCGAGTGAATTTTCCTTCACCCGCGAAGTGTCGGCGTAGTCGGTGGTCAGCGCGTGCCAGTCGGCAACTTCGAAGAAACATTCGTACTCATCCTGCATGCGCACCCAGTTCTGCAACGCGCCCACGTAATTTCCCAGGTGCAGCTTCCCGGTCGGGCGCATGCCACTGAGCACGCGTTTGCGAGATTGGGGAGACGAGGTCATTTCTTATGAGGCCGTGCGCCGTGAAACCCGGCGGGATGATGCACAGCTGTTTTTGTGGCTCAGGCGTTGAAATATCATTCAGGGCTGATTTCGATACTAACATGCGAAAACCCCTTTCGGCTTCCGGCTCTCGGCATCCGGAGGCATCACCCACGCGATCGACCGCGGAAGCCGAGAGCCGAAAGCCGCCATGCTTTATAATTCGCGCCACTTCTTGAACAGAACCTCGTGAACACACTTGCGCGCCAACTCCGAGCCACCGACTACTTCACTCTGGGCTGGGGGACCATGGTGGGCGTCGGCTGGCTGGTCATCATGGATGATTGGCTGCTCCGCGGCGGCGCTCTCGGCGCACTGCTCGGCTTCGTGATCGGCGGCGCTCTGCTGCTGCCCATCGGATGGGTGTACGGCAAGTTGGTCGTCGCCATGCCCGACGCCGCGGGAGAGATTGCCTACACCTCCGCAGTCTTTTCGCGTCCGGTCAGCTTCGCAACCGGCTGGATGATGACTCTCGCCTACTTCATCGTGTGCCCGTGGGAGGCCGTTGCGGTCGGCCGCATTGCCGGCTACATCGTGCCCGGCCTCGATTCGATGGAACTCTACCGCATCGCGGGACGTCCCGTATATTTTCCGCATCTCGCCATCGGACTGGCCCTGACCGCGCTGCTCACGGTGTTGAATTATCGGGGCATCCGCCTCAGCGCCACATTTCAAAACTGGACCAGTTTCGGCACGCTCGCGCTCTTCATCCTGTTTGTGGCTCTGGGCGTCAGCCGCGGGTCGCCAGCCAATATCCAGCCGCTGTTCACGCACTCTCCGTTGATTTCGATTCTGCTGGTGATTCAGATCGTTCCCTATTTCATGACCGGTTTCGAATCGGTGGGCAAGGCTGCGGAAGAGGCCAGCCCGGATTTCCGCACCCGAGTTTTTTTTCGCGCCATCTGGATGGCGATCTTCGTGGGCATTCTCTTCTACGCCAGCATTGTGGCTGCGGTCGCATTCGTCGCGCCCTGGCATCAGCTGACCGGCGAGAAATTCATGACGGCGGTGGCTTTCCAGCAGGCAGTGGGCCATCGCGGCTTTGGATCAAGCTGGATCGTCGACATCATTCTTGCCGCTGCATTGCTTTCCCTCTTCAAGTGCTTCAACGGAAATTTTGTGGCCGCCAGTCGCTTGCTCTTCGCCTTAGGACGCCGTGGCATGGTCGACTCGCGCGTGGGGACCATCCATGCCAGTCATCAGACCCCATCGGCGGCGGTTCTCTGTGTCGGCCTCGCTACCGCCGCTTGTATGCTGTTGGGGGACGCGATTCTGGTTCCGATCACCGAAGTCGGATCGGTGGCCTGCGCCTTCGGCTGGTCGCTAACCTGCGCCGCATGTCTGGCCCTGGCGCGCGCCCGGCCCGGTACGATTACACTGTCGACAGCCGAGCGGGCCGTGGCATGGTTCGGATTAGCAGTGGGAATCGCGATGGCCCTGATGAAACTTGTCCCGCTCGTCCCCGGCCATTTCACCGCCTACGAATGGCTGGCCTTAGGCGTGTGGATCGCTCTTGGAGTTGTCGCAGCCACGGCAATTCCGCAGCGTGACCGCGGTTCCGCAACGTGGAAGAGCGGCCCTTGAGGGCCGCGCAAAGCGTTTGCAGATCTTAAGGGCTTTAGCCCCTGAGGGTAGGAACGATGAACAGAAACCGTAAGATGACCTTGCCGAACGCAATCCACATTGCCGTTGTCCTGGCAATCCTGCTGCTGTCTTCGCTCGTCCTCGCGCAAACGCCGCCCGCCTTCGACATCGTCATCACCAACGGCCACATCATCGACGGCACCGGGTCGCCTTGGTATTCGGGAGACTTGGGCATTCGCGACGGCCGCGTCGCCGCCATCGGCAATCTGGCGACAGCGTCCCGCAAGCGAACCATCGACGCGGCCGGCAAGGTCGTGGCCCCAGGATTTATCGACATGCTCGGCCAGTCGGAACTAACAATTCTCGTCGACCCGCGTCTGCCCTCGAAAATCTACCAGGGAATCACTTCTGAAGTTACCGGCGAAGGCAATTCGGTCGCTCCACTCAACGACGCGCTGATCCAGTCCGGCAAGAGCGAATTCGATTACTACAAGCTGACTCCCGACTGGCGCACCTTCCGCCAATATTTTGCGCGCCTCGAAAAGCAGGGCATGGGCATCAACCTCGCGAGTTACGTTGGCGCCACGCAAGTCCGCCGCATGGTCCTCGGCGACGACGACAAGCAGCCTACTCCGGAGCAACTGGTGCAGATGCAGGCGCTGGTGCGCGAGGCCATGAACGACGGAGCCGCGGGTGTCTCTACTTCACTTGAGTACGCCCCGGCACCCTATGCCAAGACGGAGGAACTGATCGCGCTCGCCACTGAAGCGGGCAAGGCCGGCGGCATCTACTCCACCCACATGCGCAACGAGAGCAATTCGGTTCTGGAAGCGATCGACGAAGCGCTGCGCATCGGACGCGAAGCGAACATTCCGGTCGAGATTTGGCACATCAAGGTCGCAGGCAAAGACAACTGGGGACGCATGCCGGAGGTCGTCGCGAAAATCAACGCCGCCCGCGCTGCCGGCGCCGACGTGACCGCCGACACCTATGCTTACACCGCGTGGTACAACGATTTCTCCGCGTTCATCCCGCCGTGGGCGCACGATGGCGGCACTGCGAAACTCGTCGCCCGACTGCAGGACCCCGTGACGCGCGAAAAAATTCGCAAAGACATGCTCACTCCGTCCAGAGACTGGGACAACGAATGGCAAGAGATCCCCGGGCCCGACGCCATCATGATTGGTGCGGTTGAGAATACAGCGTTGCTACCCATGCAGGGCAAGCGGCTCTCAGAGATTGCGAAGCTGTGGAACAAGGATCCGATGGACGCGCTCTTCGATTTTCTCGTCCAGGATCCGACCACTGGAGTCGCGGTCTTCGGGATGTCGCAACCCGATGTGACTCTCGCTCTACAACAGCCGTGGGTCGCTATCGACAATGACTCCGAAGGCACGTCGCCGGAAGGAATTCTAGGCCAGGCGCATCCTCATCCCCGCGCTTACGGAACGTTCCCGCGCATCCTCGCGAAGTATGTCCGCGAAGAAAAAGTGCTGAGCCTGGAAGAGGCGATCCGCAAGTTCTCGGCGCTGCCGGCGCAGCGCATGCGTCTGACCGACCGCGGCGTTCTCAAAGCGGGCATGTGGGCCGACGTCGTGATCTTCGACCCTGCGACCGTGCATGATCGGGCGACGTTCGATAATCCCAACCAGCTTGCCGAAGGAATGGACTACGTGCTGGTGAACGGCGTGCCCGTGATCGACCAAGGGAAAATGACCGGCGCCCTGCCCGGCAAAGTGCTGCGCGGCGCGGGGTACGTGCCCTAGAAACGAATGTCCCGATGGAATTCAGGAAATCTCAAGAGCCAATCGGATTCCAGCCTCGATCTGCCGGAGCGTCGTGAGAGACAGCCGACCCAGAGGAGGATAGACGACGACCTGTTTGTCCAAGGTTGTGACTCGATCGCACTTTGCCCATGAATCGCGGGCGAGTCCTCCGTCACCGGCTGCAATGGCAACTCGCAAAGCGAACCGGCCATGATGAACCGAAGTGATCGGCACGACGCACACGTCCAGCGCATGCCGGTTCAACGCGTCATTTGAAATAACCAAGGCAGGGCGGTTCTTGTCCAGGCGCAGCCAGTAGACTTCTCCCCGCTTGGGGTACCAGCCAGCTGGAACTTTCGACATTGTTAACCTCGGGACAACGCCGCTTTCGAAGCGTTCTGGTAGGCACGCCGCTCGCGCCTGGAATCTGCCTTGTCTTTCGCGAAGAATTCCGCAGCCTCCAATTCCAGGCGTTCGCGGCGCTCCAGTTCGAGAGCTCGCTTCAGGAGTTCGTTTACGCGTTCGCTGGTTGACCCAGAGCCCTTGGTGGTTGCGATCTCGGCTAAGATATCGTTGCTAATCGTAAAGCTCTTAGCTTGTCTCATATGATTCATAATATCATTTCGAATAGGCCAAACCCAAGGTCAAAACTACGGCTTCAGTCTGGCTTGTGTTTCCGAACCTGGCGCGCGAATCACGCGCGGTTCTGGCAGGGTTCCGCTGATTGCATACACCGGGCCTGCGGCGCCATTCTGATTTCTGGCCAGCCGGAAATCGAGTTGGCCTTGTAACGACGCGCTCCCGGTCAACTGGAACTTTCCTCCCGCGGAATCGAGCCTGGCGTCTTTCATCTCGATTTTGCCGGCGCTCAATCGAGCCTGTCCGGCGAAGCGCGTGAACCGGAACGCAGCCCCGTCTTCCTCCAGCGCGACGCGGGGCAGGGCGCCATCTCTCACGTCAAACTGCAGCATGCCCTCGGCGGAGCTCGAGAATGAGGTCCAGAACGAGGTCGACGCCGAGGTCCAGAGTTCCGCCGGACACGGTGCCTTCACCTCGTACTTTGCATTCGCGGTGCCCGCGATCCACGCATCCTTCATGGTTTCGGCGAGGCGCGCCAGTGAAACTCCGGTTAGCCTTCCGCTGCCGCCGCACAGCGCCGGCTTCACGCTGAAGTCTGCCTGCCATTGGCCGAGATGGCTGCCGCCGAGAAAATCCGCGGTCAAATCCGCGATCCACAATTTCCCCGCGTCCAGGCTTACTTTCGCGGAAACCCGCGTCGCCGCCAGGGTCTGCAGCTGCAGACGGTCTGCCGTCAATTGTCCGGAAGCGCGCACACTCCCCAGGAACGGTGGTCCCGTCTTGCTCGATTCCAGAACTCGATACCACGGCCGTTCCTTCGGACGCGGACTTATCCATTCTCTTAGACCGCCGAGCGCAATCTGATTCGTGTTCAGGATGAAGTGTACCTGGCAGGCTCCGGGAGTCCCGCAACCGCGCGGCATTTGAAGCGAGCCAGTCCACGATGTGTTGGCCGCCTTGGCGTTCAACTTCTCGACGCGAACTTCGTCGGCCAACAACTGCATGTCCGCCGAGACAATTTCAACCGGGCCGCCCGCGCCTCGAACGGCGACGCGAACGTTGCGCAACTTTGCTGTGCCGGTTACCTGCGACCCTGTGAAGCCTGAGGACGTGCCGTTGCTCCGTTCGGCCCACGATCCCGCGATTTGCAGATCAAGCTGTGCGGTCCCTTCCGCGGTCGACTGCAGCGCCGCAAGCCCGAACATGCGTGCCATCCGCAAAGACTTCGCAATGTCAGTTTCGCCCGCAACCTCAAAGCGGTAACCGCCGCGATCGACCCAGCCCCGAACCGCCGGAGCGACCGCGCGCCCGATCGCAACTGGAAAGGGTCCGAACTCAACGTGCGGAGTTTCTGGAAATCGCATCCCTGGCGCATTCTTGCGAACGGCTAACTTTCGTGCCGACGAATCTCCGGCCGTCAGCAAGAAGGGAACCGTCTCTGGCCCAATCTCTGCCTTGTTCTCGGCCGAGGCTAGACGAAAGTCGGCAATCTCTCCACGTCCTTCCAATTGAAGCTTTGATCCACCGGTCTCGGCGATGCGGAGATTCCCGCGCACTGTGCCGTCCGCAACCAGATCCTCCGGCAGGTTCTTTTTCGCCCGCTCGACGAGAAAAGCCGCCGCACTCGCGGGGACATTTTCCGCCGTGAGTTCTAGCCCGTAGTTGTGGCTTCCCGGAAGGCCCATGTCTCCCTGCAACGTGATCAACCCGCTACCCACGGGAGCGCCGCACAGAAGCCCGTGAATCGAGTGATCGAGCGAACGGAATTCTCCATCGCAATGCGCCGCCAAACGCAATGCCTGGCCGCTGGTAATGTCGTATCGCCGGAAATCCTGGATTGAGGCGTTGCTCGCGACCTGCAGCTTTGCCGGAGTTCCCGCCAGGGTCACATCCAGTTGTACCCCGCCGCGCCAGCCCTGGTCGTTGCCGGTGAAGAATTTCGTGAACTGTCCGAGTTGCGCGCGGTTCCATTCCAAGCTGAACTGCAGCGGAGTGTCGCGCAGAGCGTCGGCGCGCTGCCAAGTTCCGCTCACTTGCAGCAGGCCGGTATCGTTCAAATTCAAATCCGTGCGAAAGGGTTGCGCCTTCAGCCGCACGCCCCAGCTGTTCTCCGAATCCTGCCACAAGGAAAAATCCGCATCGGTGAGAGCGTACGGTTTTTTCTCAGGACCGCTCTTGAAATTAATCCGTGCCCTGGTCGCTTCGATATAAGGAAATCCCGGCCGCGGTTCCGACTTCGCTTTCGCAGTGGGCGCGAGCGGGATGTGGGCCGTGCGCTCCAGCAGCGCTTCCAGGTTCCAGCGCCCGCTCTCCGCGTGCACCAGATTCAAGCTGGGCTCGGTAAGGTCCAGGTGCGAGATTTCCAGGCGCCCGCGCACCAGCGAAGTCAGACGAAGGTCGGCCGTAACTTCGCTTGCCCGCAGCATAGGCTCAGCTCCGAACGCCGGGTCGTCGTAGACCACCAGGTTCTCCAGATCGAATCCCGGCCGCGGGAGCAGTCGCAGGTGAACCGAGCCGATATCCACCGGACGGCCGACTCCCGAACTGATGGAAGATACAATTCGCGATTTCAGACGGGAGGCGCCGGGACGAAGCAGAAACAGCACCAGCACGATCAATGCTGCCGCCGCCACGATTCGCCGCTTGGAGGAAAAGAGCTTCACTGCGCCCTTACTGGAGTTTCGAGGGGCCTGATCTTAATCGAAAACTAAGATCGAACGAGCTACGACCTACCGAACTATCATCCTACAAACTATTTTACAAAGTTGAGCGTGCGCTTCCAGCGGGTTTCGTCGAAAAAGTGCAGGATCACTTTGCCCAAGAACAAAATACGGTCGCCCCAAGCTGTCTTCTGCACTTGGTCCGGTGGAGTTTCAAACGACCAATAAATGAACATGGGGCGCCCGATGATGTTCTCCTTGGGAATGAATCCCCAATAGCGGCTGTCCAGGCTCACCCCGCGATGGTCGCCCATGGCGAAGAAGTGGTTCGGGGGTACAACTAGATCGTCGCCCTCAATGTGCGACGCCAATTCCCCAGACCAGTCGGATGAAAGGCCATCGCCATCAGACGGCGGAACGGATGGGAAATTGTTGCGGTAGGAATCAAAAGAGTTGTCGCGGTCGTGCAGCACGTAAGGTTCGTCCAAGGCTATGCCGTTGCGGTACACGACCCCATTGCGCAAGTGGATTCTGTCGCCAGGCACACCCATGATCCGTTTCACCACGTACATCCCGGCCGTTTGCGGGTCGGGGTGCAGAAACACGACAATCTCGCCGCGCCGCGGATCGCGATACGGCAACAGCGGCCCCACCCACGAGGTCTGGGGTGCGAACTGCACGCGGTTGACGAAAACGTGGTCGCCGATGAGCAGCGTGTTCTCCATCGAACTCGAAGGAATCTCGAACGCCTGCACCACAAATGTGATGATGAACAGGCCCGTCACCAGCACCGCCGCCAGCGAAGAGAGAAACTCGACCGGAGTCTCCTTCGGCTTCTCTTCCGCCGCAGTTGGCTTGGGCTTTTCTACAGCCACGTTGTTTTCCCGGTTGATTTCTTTCTTCGCCACTTTGAACGTTCCCGTGCTCATCGAAGTTTGCCGCTCAAACTACACGGCCAGAGACAGCCCGCCGGTGGAAGTACTCAGTGTACCAGCCGGAGAGTGCGGTTCCAGCGCGTGATCTGAAAGATGTGAGTGATGGCGTACGCCAGGTGATACAGCCTGCCCGTGACCGAAGCGGAGGGATTCCGGTCCCAGTCCTGCACCGACCAGTAAATGACCAGCGGCCGCCCGATCACATTCTCCTGCGGCACGAATCCCCAATAGCGGCTGTCCAGGCTGTCGTCGCGGTTGTCGCCCATCACGAAGTAATGTCCTTCCGGAACAATGAGCTGGCCGTCCACCACGAGTTTCTGCATCTGCAGCCACCACTCGCCCTCCAGTCGTCTCGCTGCGATATCCCTCCGGGGAAAGTTGTCGCGAAACATATCGTTGAGGGGCTCGACGAATCGCACGTAGGGCTCGTCCAGAGCCTTGCCGTTAATCAGAACCCTCTTGTTCACCATCCGCAGGTGGTCTCCGGGCACGCCGATCACGCGCTTCACAAAGTGCTGCTGCGGATCCACCGGATAATGAAACACGATGATATCTCCGCGCGCGATCTTCTGATACGGCATGAGATGGTTGCCCAGGGCGCCTCCGCCGTAGCAGAGCTTGTTCACCAGCAGATAATCCCCGATGAGCAGGGTGTTCTCCATCGACTCGGAAGGAATCTGGAACGCTTGCACAATGAACGTAATCACGAAGATCGCAATCACCACCGTGCCCATGAGCGATTGCAGCGAACTGATCATGTCGGCGCTGAGAGAAGCGGCGGCGCGTTGGTTGGGAGAGGCCTGGGGAGGGGACTGGTCGGGTGGAGGGACGCCTACGTCGGGAGACTCTGCCGCTGGCGCCGGCGGGGCGACGGGGCCGTTGGGATCGGCGATAGGGAGGTTGGGCGAATTCATGAAATCTACTTATCTGCCTGATCCAAAGTCCGTGCCGCGGCTCGCGTCTCCCCGGCTTTCGAACGCGAAGCCAGAAACGTCAGCAGTTGCCGCGCCGCATCCTGCTCCGCGGTCTTCTTGGTCGAGCCCTGGGCGCGTCCCACAAACTCCGCGTCCTTGTGGTTCTTGGTGTGCAAGCGGGCCTCCACCGTAAACGTCTTGCTGTGCTCCGGACCCGCCTCCTCCAC
The DNA here is from genome assembly GCA_052148475.1 of Candidatus Sulfotelmatobacter sp. Classification (GTDB taxonomy): domain Bacteria; phylum Acidobacteriota; class Terriglobia; order Terriglobales; family Acidobacteriaceae; genus Sulfotelmatobacter. The sequence goes on from JBKQID010000062.1 coordinate 36,810, forward strand.
CAGGACGTATGCGGGCTGGGGCAGACCCAGGCTCTGCACCGCTTCCTGCAGCGCCGACTTGAAATCGGTAACCGGCAGCGTACCGCCGCCGCGCTCCATCCGCTCCAGTTCCGGCGCAATCACGTTTCGCAGAACGAACTCCCGCGCAACCTCCAGCCCGCCATCCAGATAAATCGCCGCCAGGATGGCCTCGAGCGCGTCCACCAGCAGCGCCGTCTTACCCCGGCCGCCGCTCTTTTCCTCGCCGCGCCCCAGCCGAAGATAGTGGCCCAGCTCCAGTTGCTGCGCCACCTGAATCAAATGCCTCTCACTCACTAGATGCGCCCGCAGCTTGGAGAGTTCGCCTTCGCGAAAATGAGGGAAGCGCTGGAACAATTCTTCGCTCGTCACCAGCGCCAGCACCGCGTCCCCCAGAAATTCCAGTTGCTCGTTGTCGCTGACTTTGTATTTGCTGTCGCCAGCCTGCTGCGCTTCCTGTTCGCGCGCCTGCGAACTGTGCGTGACCGCCTGCTCAATAACTGCTCGGCGCCGGAAATGGTAGCCCAGCCCCTGTTCGAGCGCCGTGATTTCCCGTTCTTTCATACGAGGCGGCATACCAAGCGCATACTCAAGGAAGCTCTGATTAAGGCTCCGGGTTCCTCTAGGTGCGCCTCTGTGTCCTCTGTGGTTTACTCTTTCTGTCGGGATCTTAATCACAGCTTCGCTAAACGTGCAGACGCCCTCACCTTCGGGCTGTCGCCATCTAGTTCTTCGGAGGCGCCGCACTCTGTCCCGGGGCCGTGCCGCTGCTCAGCTTGGTCAGGCGATCCTTCTCGTCCCGTGCCGCTTTGCCGACGCCCGAGTCAGGCCGATCCTTGGTCAGGTCGACGGCCTGGTCGGCGTACTTCAAGGCCTCCGGAAGTTTATTCTGCATGTCCAATGCGACGGCCAGCCGAAGCACCGCGATGGAGTCGGGCGCCTGCGGAAGCGCATCAATCGATTTCCGCAAGTTTGTTTCCGCCTCCGGCCAATTCTTGGCGTCGGACGCCAGTTTGCCCAGCACCGCGTAGGCTTCCGACCGCAGGAAACCCTTATAGTTGGCCAATTGTTCAGGCGGATAACCCGAGGATGGAATGTCGGTGTCGATCGTGACCAATGCCCGTTCTGCATCTTTCTTCGCTTCCGCAACACGTTGATCCCGATCCAGGTCGGTGTCGCGCGTCCGTTCCGCAATCACCTGCGCTAAGCCCACCAGGGCCTCGGGGTCGTCGGCGTCAAAGGTCAGAGCTTTCTGCGCCATCTCACTCATTTTGTCGCCGTTGTTGGCCGCGTAATACTTCTGCATCGCCGACTTGTACACCATCACCCGTAACTCACTGTCGGGAAACTTGGCGGCGAAATCTGCTGCCGCTTTCTCCGTGGCCGCAGGATCCGTTAGAGCTACGGCTGCCTTGTACGCCTCAAACTCGGGCGTCGTCTTGGCGGCCGGCGCACGCTTGCCCGCTGGCGCGGCCGCTTGTCCCGCGGCTGGGGCGGTCTGCCCAGTTTGTCCGGGCGCAGGTTTGTTGGTGCTCTGTCCGAAACTCCAGGCGCACATGCTCAGCACTGCCACCACCTCGATGATGATCGCTGCTCGCTTCATGCGTTCTCCTCAAATTCTCTGATTTCCATCGACCCATCCCGTCCGCAACCGTGCATTCTATCGCAGCGGCTGATCCCATTCGCAGGTTTTCCCGACAGCTGATAGCTGAGAGCTGACGGCTGCTTACTGTGGCTTCACCGGAGGCTCGTAGGGCTGTTGCAGTCCACGCTCGGCCGCCGCTTTGACCTCGGGCAGTTCTGCTCCCGTCGTTGATGCGGAAGTCAACGCCGCGCGGTACTCGTTCAGCGCCGCGTCGCGGTCTTCTTTCATATCCAGAATCCGGCCAATATACACATGCGACCACGCCACGATCTTCGGATCCTTCGTCTGCTCGAGGGCCTTCTGAAAATCCTTCAACGCATCTTCCCGGTTCTTGCTCATCACCGCCGCTTGCGCCAGGATGAACAACGCCCGTCCCGGATCTCCAATCTTCTTGTCCAGCGCCTGCTGTGCCAGTTCCTGCGCGCCTTTTGGATCGCCCGCCGCCAGCCGCTTGTCGGCCGTCGACAGCATCCGCCGGTCTTCCAGCCGCGACAGTTGCACCAGTTCCGGCGCCGAAACCTGCACATACTGTATTTCGTTCGCCGCCTTTTCCTGCGCCTTCAAGTCGATGTTGTCGAGGATGTCCGAATACGCCGTCCGCAACCCCGCTGGATCTTTTTCAAACGCCAGCAGCGCAGTGTAGAAATATTTGGTCAGGATGTAGCCCTGTTTCATGGCGTCATCCACTGCTTGCAGCCGCATCGCCTCGGCGGTCTGCTTGGTTCCGGTGGTCCGAATCTCAATCGCCCGCACCAGGCACTCGGTCACCAGCAACGAAATGTCGCTTTTGAAGTGTTCCTCCAGGGGCGCCCGCTTCACCGACTGCAGCAGCGGTTCAATGCGCTTGACCGCGCTGAAATGCTTGTCGGCCAGCGGATCGAGCAGATAGTGCAGGTAGGTGTGCCGGATCTGCGGCATCTTCAGCGGATCGGTCGAGTTCGGGTCGGGCGAGGGAAACACGACTACGTCGTAGTCGGTACCGTAATTGCGGGCGTTGGCTTCGTTGGGATCGCCCATGAAGTCCAGGTACACCGTGAACGTGCGCCCCAGATATCCCCCCGACTGCAGTTTCAGGTAAATATCGGTGTCGAATACCATCTTCGCCAGGGGCACGTGATAGCGCTCCACCAGCGCGGCATAGTTCGCCCTGTGCCGCTCCCAGATCGCGTGCAACCCGGCCTTTTCGTAGAACGGCTCCAGCACCGTGCTGAACTGCGCAATTTGCCACGCATCCGGAGGCAGGTCATCTTCCTTCACTCGGGGAAGGAATTGCGGCGGTCCTTCTATGTAGAGCGCCAGCGAAACGTATTGCGAAAGATCGTGCGCCTCGTCCTTGCCCCGGTGCCCCACATACCAGTCGCACATCGCCGTCATGGCGGTCTGCGCGTCGGGTGAGTTCTTGAGATTCTTTTCCACCTCAGCCCGGATGGTGGCCCGCTGCGGGTCGGAGACGTTCAGGCCGACGTTGTAGCCGCAAGTATTGATCGCCGTCAGCACAGCGAACAGGGTCTCGCTGGTATCGAGCGTGATGGGATTATTGTTGTCCGCCAGACACACCGGCGGCAGCAGCCCCAGAACGGCCGCCACTGTCAAACCTCGAAGTCCAGAACCTAGAAGACGACTCAGGAAGAAACGACTCAGGAATCCCTCCCGCACGCCATGGCCACGCCGCTATTCCCGGCCAATAGCGACGGCGACCATCTTAAGATATTGGAGAACACCATCCAGTTTACGGGGCTAGGAAGCGGAGGGTCAAACCCCGCCTGGGGTGAGAACAACACGGGATGGAATATGCACCCCCGCCCGTGATGGAAATCACGCTTCTTGGAGGAACTGGGCACGAGAAGGGTTACCGCGCGACGCGGGATTGTCGTCAGTGGTGCGGATCAACTTGAAAGGGCACGCGGCGGACGAGATTCTTTAGAAGATTCAACGAACGTGGATGAACCGCTTGACCTCTTCGCGCTCGCACGATCGTGTGTCGGCTCAATCCAGTTTCGAATTCCAAGAAGGCCAGCGGTATCGCAAGCAGCCGTTTTCTGAGTTGCTCATCGGCAATACCGGTATCTGAACCGTATCGCACTAGCGAAGGCATGAGCGTGCTCACATCGTCGCTCTGCTCCCAACCTCGCTCGGTTTCTTTGCCAATCAGATGAAAAGTTGTAGCTGTCACCGGATATCGCTTGAGCAAACCAGCCGTGTCGGGTTTGCAACGGCTCCCATCCGGCGCGGAACTCTTGGCTTCGCGATGGCCATGATACTGCTTGAATACCATCTCAAAGGTTTGCACCACCATCGGTACGGTTGGCTTTTCCAAATTGTGAGTTGTGCCGTCATGAATATTCACATGAGGCAATTTCATCCATTGCGATGAGTCTTTTTCGAATGGAGCCAAGAGAGTCAGCGGGACGTTCGTCAGATTTGCCAGAACTGGAGAGAGTGCAAAATTGTAGGGTCTGGCCTGATCGCGCCGTAAACGGCGCAGTGCTGCCATGACGTTGGGTGTGCTGATAGCGATCCGTCTCATAACCGGAAGACGAAACCACTGCGGCTTGTAACTACGGAATCCGAGAGCCTGGTTCAACATCCATTGCCAGCCTTCCTTGATCCAGGTTGCCACCTCACACTCGTCATCGCGCCCCTCTTTTGGCCGATAGTAGAGCCCGAGGCCGTGCTCACTCACTTTGATGAGGTGAATTCCAGATTTCTCTTTGGTGTACAGGGCGTAGCGTTTTGCGGAAATACCGTAGCCGTACAGTTGCCGTTGTCGACTTTCCGAATCGAAATTCAGCTCTTGAACGATGTTCAGGATTGAACCGGGAATGACTCTCTTGTCATAAGGATTCAACGCTTCGAATCGATCGACGATTTCGCAGACCTTTTTCCACGTCAACGCTTTGATGGCGTCGCTTCCATCCGGCATGCGATGCATGCCTCCGTTGCATCTTACGATTCCGCCTTGTTCCGACGACACGATGGCCATCGAATCGGTGTCGCACATGAGATACGACCCGCCTGCATCTGCAACCATCCGTTCCAACGTGGCCAGAAGCAATCTTCCGCCTGCCGTAATCAGAGAGGCTACAGGTGGGAAATACCAAGGACCCGGCACTTCCATGACGCAGGTTCGTTCCGTTCCGTTCAGTTCTCCCGAAAAGATCCCGATTTTCTTTGCCTTGTTCTTTCCAACTTGGAGTTTGTTGAGTTCGGCATAGATTCCATAGCACCCGGCATTCGCCAGGATTTTGAGAAAGTAATAGAGAGGATCGCTTTTCTGTTTTCCCTTTCGCTCTTCAATGACTTTGCGAAAGAAATCATCCGTGTGCGGATCAATCGAGCCTGTCCCCAACGTAACCGGGTTCATGCCCTTCTGAACGCCTATCGGTTCGATCCGAATGGCTCGCAAAATCTTCGGTGGTCTCCCCGTTAGTAGTGCTGATCCGACCACGTCAGGACCTGCCGACCAAACCGGCGCATCTGACGTGAGAGGATTCAGCCCGATGTTCGTTTGACCAACTGTCTGACCATCCCCATACACCGTTCGAACCGGAAAAATGTCGGCTTCAGACTGAATCAATGCGAAGAATGCCAGCTTCGGCCAAGTTTTCTGATCAAGCAAACTATCGATCGTGACCGATTGCAAAAGGGCTCGGATCTCATCGGTAGCGTCCCGTACTTGTACTCGATCTGCCGTTAGCACTCGCCATAAACCCAAAAGCGTGTTTACCGTCGGGTATTGGCTTGTGAAATCCGTATACACAACCGGAACAGGAGTGTGACGGATGCGAATTTCCGCGCGTCCACCGTAGTATGCCTGCATGCAGATGCCGTTCGTCTGGTTGTGGAGTTGGAACTTTTGCTGGGGCGAGATAACACCCATCGTCTTCAAGAAGGCTTTAGCGATGGAGGCAGCTGAGTAGGCTCTTTCCGGTGGAAGCTCTCCCAGAGGATAGTTCTTGAATTCCGCGATTAGTGCATTCAGCAATCCGACGGTCGCACGAACATCCTGCCTGCAATACTTGATCTCTTCTGGCGTGATCCTTCCACTTGGAGCGTAGTTGTCGAGTTTGCCTGGCACCTTGAATTCGCGACAGGCACTATCAAGACTGAGACTCTTGTTTCGGAGGGCCCAGACCAAAGTCTTGAGATCGAGGAACCGACCGACGCGATACGGTTGATTCATGTCACCTCCTGCCAGCCGGATGAAAGCAGCTTTCGAGTCCTTCGGGCGAAGTTGGATGCGGGGGCGGAAAGTGTTCGGGACCCATTCACCCTTCGACTTGTTCTTATAGCGAAAGACGACAAAGCTCCAACCTCGTCCTCCAGCTCCGCGTGCCACCCGGTATTCGACAGCGAGCCGCGACAGATCGAAAGGCAAGTTGAAAGCGACAATCGCTGCTCCTGCCTGAACCGCCGTATACATCACTTTCTCGACAAACACGCGGCGTTCGTAAAGCCTGAGTTTCAATTCGTCTTTAGCTCGTTTCTCGTTTTGCTCAGTGACGTAAGCGTGGAGTACGCCTCGCTGCTGGGGCCCTAGTTCGTCGCCATAGAAGATTCCTTCCTCTAGGCACCGATACTTGCCTTCGGCTGTCAATTCGCAGAACTGATAGACACCGAAATTTAAGGTCTGGAGTGCGTCCGTTGTAGTCTCGGTATCGAGAACGAGAACATGCCTCGGGAGCGGGTCCTGTTTCCACTTTCCGCCCTTTTCCACAGTTTCCTCGTCCAGGATGCAGGTGTGGCAGCGCAGAAAAATTCCGTGATTCATGGCAAGCTCTCCTCTTCAGAAAGAAGTTCGGCCCATCGATACATCGCATCGGCGAGCATTCGCAGAAAGACCGCAGTTGCCCTTAGTGCGCAGCGGACGCTCAAGCGGGAGTTTGGTTGACGACGCATATCGGCATCCGCCCTTCGGCGAAACTCTGTGACCATTGCATGACAGGGAATACACAGAGGAGCCGTGAGAAATTCGTCATGGTTCTGACCGGCTGTGTGGTCGTCCTCGATAAGAAAACCAGTCCGGCCACAGAGCAGGCACCTCCCCTGCTCCAATCGGCGAGTCCGTCTACGCGCAGTTTCGATCGGCTTTTCGTCCATCATGACGACGCCTCCGGGACCGCGTAGATTTCGTCCAGAGTTAACGCACCGGCCTGAGCCAGGGAGCTTAGAAGATCGGGGTCGGTGATCAGGGCGTGTCCACCGATCGACTTTCCTTCGAACTTCCCTAGGCCTTCGACATCACCCGTTCGGAGGTACTTGCCGACCGCCGACATGTATTTGCCCAGTTCCGACGCTTGCTTCGAACCGCGTACTGTGACTGGAGCGTTGCCAAGTGTCGTCGGAACCAGCATGTCGCGTTTTCGGCGATCCCCTCGCGTCGCTTTTCCATGCGCCCGTAATTCCGTCGAAAGATATCTCCGGACAGTGCGAGGATCGATGTGTTCCTCTCGTGCCGCGACGGTTAAGCTCGACCCCGTTCGGCGCATCCGCGCAAGCACATGGAGTGCGCGGTTATACGCTTCCTGCCTTTTTCCACGTCGTTTCTTGCCGTTTCGCATCGCCTAGCTCCCTCCTGCTTACTGCTGGATGGAAGCTAACATGCGCGATATCATTGGTTTATGGGGGTTTAATGAGGATGTTTTATATTAATATGGCAATAACGAGGTTTTCCTTATACTTATTTAGGCGATTCCATGGAACTTGATGACTTTAATGTGGCGGAGAAAATCTTGTCGACACTCGACGAGCGCCAGCCACTACGAGGCTATCCGACGCAGATCGATAAGGATCGGTTGTGGAACATGCGCCAGCACCTCCGTTTTCTTCTGGAGACGACTTGGGACGAGGTCGGCTGCCGGTTTCAAACTGTCCGAAAGATGGGGGATTTGCGCGATGTCATGAAGCCTTGGGAAAAACGAATAGAGCAGGAAGAACACGTTGTAAGGGCCTTACTTTGGAATAGCGAACGGCCAGCTACGTCGAGATCGCTGTATCGCCAGCGCAAGCAACTTGGCGAGCTGCATGACCGTTACTTGAGCGCGATGGAGTGGATTGATGAGTGCCGCGATTCACTAGAGCGCTTCATGGTCATTCCCGGTCAACACCTATCCCTTGCAGAACAGGACGTAATCCGCGACGAGATTTACGAGAGAGCAAGAAAGCTGGCTCATGCCGGAGAGGAATGCATTGCTCTGAGGGACCAAGAAAACGAGCTGGAAGTGTTGATAAAAGACGGCGAGGCTTACTTCGCTCGAAACGAACTGCTCGACTTCTGCCTAAGTAAGCGCTACAGACTAACGCCCCTCGACATCGCGAATGCTCTTGCTGGCCTTCCGTTCATATGTTGGAGACGTTCTGCCGACAGATGTCGAAAATGGAAGGGAGAGCCAGAAGGCCTAAGCTTCGGGATTTTTCGCATTCTTCTGCGAGTTGTAAAAGCCAATGTACGGCGATCGGATCTGATGAGAGATGCTGACAAGTTCCTCGAAGCCAAGAGGCCTACAGGGAACAAATTTGCTCTCGCTGATCTGCGCGAGAATCGCTATTACCTTCGAAGGTCGATAGCCGCCGTGTTGGAGCAAGGAATGAGGCGAGCTGACCTAGCGGCTGCGATTTCCAGAGAGTACTGGAAACGCAAGTCACACCCCACTGCTGTAGACCGTGCATTTGCAGAGGAAGAAAAAATCGTAAAGTGATCGCGTTTCCTCAGATAGGAGATCCAATGGCCTCAACTTCGTTTTCTCAAACAGACATTCACCCTCGACTTGGAGTAGTCACGCTTTTTGGATACGGAACGAGCGTGCGCGTCGATCGAGGACACTTGGTCCTCGAAGATGGAATTGCAAACAATCGTCGTCAAGGGCGTTTTCCGAGAGTCGGGCACGGACTTCGACGGGTTGTCGTCATTGGCGCAGACGGAATGGTCTCTCTCGCTGCGCTCCGATGGTTAGCGGACCAGGATGCCAGCTTTGTGATGCTTGATAGGGACGGCTCAGTGCTCGCGACAACCGGCCCGGTTCGATCTTCGGATTCCAAACTTCGGCGTTCTCAAAGTCTTTCAATTTCGAATGGTGCAGGTCTGCGGATCGCGCGGGATCTGATCAGCCAGAAGCTTTCTGGACAAGAGCAAGTCGCACGCCACAAGCTACTGGATGCCTCCACTGCCGACACAATTGCGCGCTACAAGGCTGGATTGTCCCAGGCTGACAGCGTCTCCTCAATTCGGCTAATCGAGTCCCAAGCTGCCCGTGCTTACTGGTCCGCGTGGAGCGCATTGCCAATCAACTTTCCCAAGAGCGACCTCCCGAGAGTTCCGGACCATTGGCGCAGCTTTGGAGCCCGCGTATCCCCACTCACGGGGTCGCCCAGACTCGCCGCCAATCCCCCGAACGCAATCTTGAATTACCTGTATTGCATGCTGGAGTCCGAAGCTCGACTAGCGGCTGCCTCTTTGGGACTTGATCCTGGACTGGGAGTTCTGCATGTCGATACTCCGGCTCGCGACAGTCTGGCTTGTGATCTCATGGAGCCTATCCGATCTCATGTGGATGCTTATTTGCTGGATTGGATCACCCGCCAACCGCTGAAGCGGGAATGGTTTTTCGAACAGCGCGACGGCAACTGTCGGTTGATGGGTCCATTCGCTGTTCGCCTCTCTGAAACTGCAGCAATTTGGAGACGGGCTGTGGCTCCGGTGGCGGAATGGGTGGCTAAGCAGTTCTGGTCAACGACTAAGAAGCGAACGCGGAGCAGTCTCTCGCCTACACACTTGACGCAGGCACACCGACGTGAAGCGAAAGGCATCTCCTCGGAACTAGTTGTGCCGGTCGGACGGCGACCAGAAAATATCTGTCAAGGCTGCGGGAAAACCATCCATGACGGAAGTGTGAGCTGTGCTGTTTGTGCCGTCAGCGATGCGACTAAGAGCATGCTGAATGTTGCGCGCATCGGACGTCAAATGGCCAACAGTCCCAAAGCCCGATTGAAGCGTGCGAATACCCTGCGTAAGAACACTTTGGCGCAGCAGTCTTGGAAGCCATCAGACCAACCGGCATGGCTAACCGAGGAATTCTATATGACCAAGATTCAGCCGGTTCTTGCGTCAATGTCGGCATCCGCTATCGCTCGACGGATCTCGGTTTCGCGTTGCTACGCTGGCCGCATCCGTGGGGGTTATCGACCCCATCCGAGGCACTGGCACGCATTGGCGGAGTCGATTAGAGGTTCTTAACGGCGTGCCGCCTTCTGGTTCAGCCTCAACAGTATAACGGTGGGATAGGTGAGTTGATCACGTAAGTCGTCGAACGCTTTGAATGGCGCCGCGACCACAATCTGCCGCCGCATCAGGATCACACAAGACGACCCAACGAAGTCCCGTTGCATGGTGTGCGGGCAATGACGAGTCTCAGGCACTACGACAGCTCGCGGCACTGGCGGTGCTACCCTTGGCTGTTCCTCTTTCCTATCGTCCGATTTCCTATAGTCCGAAAATCATGATGAGTCTTGTACAGAAGCGGAAGCGAAGGAGTATGTGGACCTCAGCCTTCCGGCAAGTATTATGGCCAAGCACACAGAAAGCGCCGCCGCGATCGGAATGATAAAGACGGTGCCACGCATAACGGCGAAAAATACGAGGTTTTGCACGGTAAGTATTGTCGAATGGAGGAGAATCGTAACTGGCAAGCTCTGCCCGCTTCGGTCGTACAGGTATGAGAAGATAACTGACCAAGAAATGAGATTTGCGCAAATGATCAGCAAGAGTATAGGCGTCAGATAGTTCAATGTCAGCAACCATAACGGAACATGCCATAGCGCCCAGTACACGCCGAGAATCAACGCAGACAAGAGGCGAGAGTAACGACGTTGGAGCCTCCTCAAAGCAAAGGCCCTCCACGCTATCTCTTCCCATACTGGCGCGAACGGTAGTGCCAGTAAGCAGCCCACTAGAATCGACGTAGGTGGCCGACGGGGATTCTCGGAAAAAAGCATCAGCACAACCCACATGGATGCTAGAAGTATGCCTGAAGGCAGCACGATTGCAAGAACGTACCATCTGAGTTTGGTTCTCCACCCGAACAAGCTCGCGAGTACAGCTCGAAGCAGCTCTCTTCCTTCCCCCCGTGCCCATGCAAGCGCGAGCAGGCCGGGCAACGAGTTCCCGATTGAGAACTTTAAATCTCTCAAGGCAAACCTGATACGCCAGCCCCCGAACGCTATATAGAAGAACCGATTCGAAATAGGCCAAAGCCACACTATCCAGGCCAACGCCGCACTCAGGCACAGGAAAACCCTTCTCGTGCCAGTTCCCTCCGAGGAGTGTGATTTCCATCACAGGCGCGGGCAGCCATCCGCCCCGGCAAGGAATGGGGGTGCATATTCCATCCCGTGTTGTTCTCACCCCGTCAAACCCCGCCTGGGGTAGTACCGTTCGGGAAAGATTCGGCCACCCTAGGAATCCGATAGAACGGTACAGGGCGGCAGGCACTCGATTCCCGCCGCCCTATCAACTTTGAATCGGCTTTCGTTCAGAGCAAATCCTGCACCGTCGTTTCCATGGTGATCCGAGTCCCCGAAACCACGCCGATGATGGTGGCAGTCGGCTTCCCTGAGGTATCGGTGGCCCTCAGCCAAAACGTGCCGCTGAAAGAGTTTCCGTCCGCCGAGAGGGCGACCTTTTCGATGATCCGGGTCGGCCCAGTTGGATTCCCAATCCCGGTCGGAGCATTGGTGGTATCGTTGCTGCCCCAAGCGAAGTGATTTAGGCGGTACTTGTTCCGCCCGTCGTTCTTCCAAACGCCCATGCAGAAATCCCCATCCTGAGGCGGTCGCGCCGAGTTCATGATCTCCGTGCCATCGCCATGCCAGACGGCAATGGCATTGTCGATTGGAGTGCCGTCCGGTGGTCCGTCGCTGTTGCCCTCGGCAGTGAAAGCCACATGCCACATCCCCACAATTGGGTCTACCGTGTCAGCCGCTTGAATCAGCAACGCCGTCGCATCGCCAACCCGCCAAGCCTGCTTATGAAACTTGGCCGTCGGAGTGCCACACTGGGCGGCGGCCATCGCGGTCAAAAAGGCCCCCATAAAAACGACGCCCAGCGCCACAGGGAACATCTTGGAAATTGTCTTCATAAATCATCTCCTTGGAATTTTTGTTCGAAGAGTTCGCTTGAAGAAAACTTCTTCGAACTCCGGGCCGCATGCTGTCGCGGATGCCCACAAACTGCAAGGACGGCAAGGTGAAGATTGGGTGAAGAAACCTGAAGCCCTAACCAACTGACGCCAAAAGCCCTTAGCCACGCGGCCCCCGGCAATGCTATAGTTTGGTGCCTCGGTTTGGGGCGGCATGTCTGAGTCGCAGTACAGATTCGCGGAATTTCAGCTCGATTGCGCCAGCTTCGAGTTGCGGCGCCAGGGACGCGCCCAGAAGAGCGAGCGCATTCCCCTCGAGCGCATCCCCATGCAACTGCTGATCCTTCTTCTGGAGCGGCAAGGCGGTGTCGTCACCCGCCAGGAGATCGTCGACCGCCTCTGGGGTAAGGAGGTCTTCGTCGACACCGAGCACGGCATCAATACTGCGATCCGGAAAATCCGGCAATCCCTGCGCGACGATCCCGAACGGCCGCGCTTTGTCCAAACCGTCACCGGCAAAGGTTATCGTTTCGTTGCCGAGAGGAATGCGACGATCGCCGACTCATCTCTCACAGCGCCCGCCCCCGCCCCCGTAGCCATGGCCCCGGCCCAGCCTCCTGCCGCTCCCGCCTTAGAACCCGCGGCGAAGCCGCGCACTAGCCTAGCAGCGCTCGCGGCTCTCATCGTTCTGGCTGTGGCCGGACTCCTGATCGCCTTCAACGCCTTCGGAACGCGCGATCGCCTCTTCCCCGGCAGTCGCGCCCGGCAGATCCATTCTATCGCCGTCCTCCCCCTCAGCAATCTCTCCGGCGACGCTTCGCAGGACTACTTCGCCGAGGGCATGACCGACGAAGTCATCACTATGCTGGCCAAAAATACTTCCCTGCGCGTGGTTTCGCGCACCTCTGCTATGCAGTACAAAGGCGTGAACCGTCCCCTGCCCGAGATTGCGCGGGAGTTGGGGGTCGACGGCATTCTCGAAGGTTCGATCGAGCGCTTGCCGAATCGCGTCCACATGACAGTCCAGTTGATCTACGCCCCCACCGATTCCCACGTCTGGGCAGAGAGTTACGATCGCGATCTCAATCAAGCGTATTCGTTGCCTTCCGAGCTGTCAGAGACGGTCGCGAAGGAAGTGAAGGCCGCGACATCGCCTAAAAGCAACGGGCGCTATATCAATCCCGAGGCCCACGACGCATACCTCCATGGACGCTATTTCTGGTTTGCCGGCAACGATCAGCGCAGCCAGGAATACTTCGAGAAAGCCATCCAAATCCAGCCCGACTACGCGCCGGCGTGGGCCGGCCTTTCCGACTCCTACGGGCTGCGAGCCGTCGACGACGAGGCCCCCGCCAAGGACATCAAGGCACCGATGGAAGCTGCCGCTCGCAGAGCGGTCGCACTCGATGATTCGCTTCCGGAGGCGCACCATGCGCTCGCGGCCTGGTATTTCTTTTTTGCCTGGGATTTACCGCACGCGGATGCGGAGTCACGACGGGCGATCGAACTCGATCCGAGTATCGCGGAGCAGCATCATCTGCACTCCTACATCCTGATGGCGATGAACCGCAAGGACGAAGCTATGGAGGAACAAAAACGCGCCACCGAGCTCGATCCGTTTACGCGTTCGTGGGGCTTGGGACACGCCTACCTCCAGCTCCGCCAATTCGACGCCGCGATCAGCGAACTCCGGATGCGTGCCGACGCCATGCCCAACGAAGCGTGGATCCATTTCAATCTCTCCGATGCCTATTGGCACGAAGGCATGTGGAAGGAATCCGAGCGGGAACTCGAGAAAGCAATGGAATTGTCGGGAGACTCCGCCGAGGCCGAAACCGTGCATAAGGCATTCCAGGAAGGCGGCGAAAAATCCGTTGAGCAGTTGGGCGTCAAAGAAGTTCAGGCTCGCGCCCAGAAGGAGTACATATCGCCATTCGCGATTGCCCGTCAATACGCCTATCTGGGCGACCAAGCGAACACGCTGAAATTCCTAGAACAGTCCTATCGTGAACATTACCCCTGGCTCATCCTGCTACAGACCGAACCCGACTTCGACTTCGTCCACAACGAGCCGCGCTACCGGGCCCTGCTCAAACAGATTGGCCTCCCTCCCACGCCCTGACGGGCCTATCCACGGATTTTGGAGTTAATTGGAAGATTGGGAATCAATTGGGGACAGGAATTAATTGGGGACAGACGGGACGTTCACCAGTTTCTTCCAAAAGCTAAACAACCGAGATGAGGCTGGCTTGCCTGCAATCGGCAGCGAGTTTCTTGGCACGCCCTCCCTTTCGCGGAGCGAGCGGATACTAAGTTGTAGTCGAAGCCAAGAGCTAGCAGCTCCTACCCTCTTACGCTGATCTTCGAGAACGACAGCACGGCCCGGCTCGGGGTCGGGCGTCCCATCGACAGTGCGGGACGGAACGTGGTGAAAATCAGCATGCGCTTCACTTGCGGCAGCACATCCTTCGAGTCGTTCGGATCGGAGAGAATCCGGTAATCCTGCACGCGGCCGTTCGCGTCCACGTAGGCCTCAATCACGAGCGAATCCGCGTCAATCGTATCCAGGGTCATGCCAAACGCGCTCTGCTGCAACTGCGGCGCGGTATTTACCATGACCAGCGGCACATCGTTATCGGCGCGCAGGGTCGACGGCACCACGAAATAAGCCATCGCGATTCCAAAAATCACCAGCGCACTCAGAAACCCCGCCGTGGCCGGAACCATAAATGCCTGGAAAGTATTTTCCATGCGCACCATCAGGCCCTCGAACCGGCCTCGCTTCGCCTGAGCGGTTTCCCGCGAGATGGCCAGCCGCAACTTCAGGCCCAAGTCCTCCGGAACTCTGGGGCGCGCCACGCTCACCAGCAATTGCTGCGTCCGGCGCAGCGCCTGGTACTCCTGGTTGCAAGCCTCGCACTCCGACAAGTGATCCTGCAGCGCGAGCATTTCCGTGCCCGTCACCGCTCCATCCAAATATGGCGAGAACAAACGCTTCGCCTTGGGGCACTGCAGTCCCATGTTTTTCACCGTGCCCATCATGAAATCACCTCGACCCTTCTACCCCCACCTGCAACCCGTGAACTCCGATCCTGTTTGTTGTCCTCGGTCGGAGCGGTCAACCCCAGTTCGTCTCCAACTTCGCGCACGTAGGGCGCAAGCCGTTGCCGCAGTGCGTCTCTGCCGCGCGTGAGCCGCGATTTCACCGTGCCCAGCGAAATCTCCAGCACTTCGGCAATCTCTTCGTACGACATGTCTTCCAGATCGCGCAAAATCAGCGTTGTCCGGTACGGCTCCGAAACCTTCCTCAACTCTTCTTCTACCCGGTGCTGCACTTCGCGATGCGCAACGTTATCAAACGGAGAATCGGCATGATCGGTCAGCGCCACCTGCATCGCGTTGTCACCCGGGCTCGGCGCGTCCGATTCCGCCGGCTCAATCGAGGTCTCTTTCGCTTTATGCCGGAACCACCACCGCCGCCGGTTCGCGGCCTCGTGCAGGGCAATGCGGTAGATCCAAGTCTTCAAACTCGACCCACCGTGAAAATGCTTCATCCCGCGAAACACCTTCAGAAACACATCCTGGGTGGTGTCGGCCGCGTCCGCCGGATCATTCACAATCCGGTACACCAGCCCATACACCGGCTGCTGAAATTCGCCGATCAGCCAGGCGTAGGCCGTTTCTGAGCCGGCCTTCAGTTCGGCGACGATCGCCGCTTCTTCCTGCGACCGCGCTCCGATTGCACTCGCCAGATCACCCAAGGTGGTTGCTCCCGCCATATTGGCGTCCCCTGATTATAGGATTTTCCACCCTACCGCGCCTTGAATATTTTGCTGCACAGCCCAGGTTCAAGCGAGTCCGGCGAACTGTGAGCGGAGCCGAGACTCTCACCTCACATAGACTCCACCGGGGTGTCTGGAGTTCCCGCCTGTAAGTGATTTATTTTCAGCCGATCAGAAGCTGCCGTCAGGGAAAGGAAAGTGTGTCCGGGCTGAGAGCGGATTTCAATGGGGAAAGGTCATATTTGCACTGGTTACCTTGGGCTCAGCCCCGACGGGCGCTCTTATCCCACGCCAGCTTCTCAGGAACCTCAATATGCAACTTCTGCACGATGTGCGCCAGCTCCGTCAAGAGCGTTTCGCTCCCTTTTTCCAGCCCCAACTCCGATTTTTCCAAGAAGCCGGAAGCTCCATCCTGCTGTAAACGCGCCGCATTCCTGTGCGAAAGCCCGGTGAAGATCACCACTGGGATCCCCACCGTCACCGGATCGCTCTTTAACGCCTTGAGGACGTCCGGCCCCGTCATCTTCGGGAGCAGCATATCGAGCAGGATCAAGTCCGGATGTTTCTCTCGAGCAATCACGAGCGCATCCTCTCCGTCGGCCGCCGTGCTCACTTCATAGCCGGCCCGCGCCAGCGCCCGCTCTGTCGCCAGCCTCAGAAATTTGCTGTCGTCGACCAGCAGAATTTTCGTCATTCTCGCCTTCATTCTGTCCGCGCCGAATCTGGGCGCCCCCCCGAGCTCCGCTCTCGTTCGGGACCCCGATCTTCAACTCGACAGCCTTCACTGTTGTTATCGGCGAAAACTGCAGGACTCAACACGGCAGGGAATAAGCCAGATGAGATCTCTCTTAGGCCACAATCCCATCAGGCCGCCGGCAGGCGCTGCCCGATCCTAAACATTTTTTCGTTCGTGGGAGTGGTTCGAGAACGATTGCTGGGCCTTATCGCTGGGGGCGCCCGCTGCTCTTCCCGTTATTCTTTTCGGGGAAGCTGCCCGCCCCATCGAGCAGCGATTTCACCGCCGCCCGGCAGGCCGAGCGCAACTCTTCTTCATGTCCTTCGGGAATGGATTTCGACAACAGCAGCATCGTATTTCCGTGCATCAGAGCCCACAGTGCCAGCGCCAGCCGGGTGTGATCCGCAGGCTGTCCGCCCAGGCGTTCCGCCAAACGCCGCTCTACCAAAGCGAAGTTGGGTCTCGACTCGCGGATCGGCTTCGGCCGTCCCGAACCTTTGGGTGGCGAGAGCTCGTACCCATAGGTGTAGAAGAGTTCATACTCGTGCGGATCCGCCAAGGCGCTCTCCACATACGTTTCGGCCAGTTTTTCGATGGTTTCGTCTGCGCTGAAGCTTTTCCCCAGGCGGCTCACGGTTCGCATCAGCAAACCTTTCACCAGATCGCGGCGGTCCTTGAACCGGCGGTAGACCGCGGGCGTGTTCGTCCCTGCGGCGCGGGCGACCGCACGCAGGGTCAGCGCCTTGTCTCCTCCCCGCTTCCATAGCGCCTGTGCCGCTTTCAGGATGCGTTCTTCGAGATCGGGGTCAGGGTGCCGGGGCATGGTTCACTCCTCTGCACAGAGGGAATAGTAAGACCACAATAATATGTTGACACCGTAGACATAACATTGTTATACCTTTTCTACAAGTCCTCCCCCCTTCACTTCTCAGGTTCCTCTTGTCAGGAGAGGCGGCCGCGGCGGCGCAAGCGCCCCGCGGCCGTTTGTTGTTTGAATCGTATTACGTTGACATAGTTAACGTAACAGTATATGATGGCTCAGAAGTTGGGCCCCTCCCGTAGTTTTCCAGCGCGCTTCCAGATTCAGGAGTATTTGAGATGTATTCGTATGAAAATTCCAGCGACGCCACCCGCGCGCTGAATGAGTTCCACACGCCTTTCAGAAAGAAAATCTCACCGGCCGCGCAAAACCCGCCGGAAACGCTGCGGCCCCCCGCCGCGGAACAGACCGCCAGAGCCATCCAGTATGTTTCCACCTATTTGCGACAGCACCGCGAACACTATTTCGCCATAGCCCGGCCGCTCAGCCATCAGCAGAAGGTAAGCATGGGTTCCTGTTTCCCGCCCGCGCTGCTCGATCAAGTCCGCATCGTGCAACTCGAGGGCCAGCGCATTCCTACGCCTCCGTTCTATGCCGAAGCTCGGGCCCTGGGTTTTGATAACCTGCCCGAAATCACCCACATGGACTCCGTCACCTTTCTCGATGTGGTGGTGTTCAACGAAGCGCTCACCCCGCGATCCTTGTTCCACGCCCTGGTGCATGTGGTCCAGTTTCACATCCTGGGCGTCGAGCGCTATACCGAACTTTTCGTAGGGCAGTTCATGCGGACGAGAACCCATTTCACCGTGCCCCTCGAAGCGCAGGCGTTTTCCCTCACGTCGAAGTTCATGCGTCCTTGTGAAGAGAGGTTTTCGGTATCGGTGGAAGATGAAGTCCGGAACTGGGCAACCGGCGGCCGTTACTAACGGGCCAGCTCGATACGCGCAGAAACCCCCTTGCGAAGAAACCTGCAACCATCCACCCAGCAGCCAGTAATACCCAGTAGAGAAGCAAGAGGAGGGTGTATGACGACGGCAAACTCTGGAATCGTTCCACCGGCCGCGCACGGTGGTCGCTGGCCGACTGCGTTAGCTTCACTGCTGGTGGGCGGAGCGTTCTTTACGCTGTGGTTCTGGCTGCTGCCGCAGTGGCTCGGTTTCTCTGTGGAAATGGCGGGGGCGGCGCGCTGGCGATGGCTGGCCGCACTTCCGTCTGTGTTGGGATTCGCTGTCGCCCTGCGCTGCGTCTGGGATTTTGGCTGGACCGGCCATGGCACGCCGGCTCCCATCGCGCCGCCACAGCGATTGGTGGTCGTGGGCTTTTACCGCTACGTGCGCAACCCGATGTATCTTGGGTTCGCCGCGGGCTGGATCGGCCTGTGGACCGTGTTTGGACATCCCATTCCGGCGGTAATTGCGGCCGTGGCTGCGGTTGCGCTGGGCGTGCATCTGTTCGTGATGTTCTATGAAGAGCCCACGCTGCGCGGGAAATTCGGGGCTGACTACGAACAGTATTGCCAAAACGTGCGCCGCTGGTGGCCGCGGGTGCGCGCCTGGGAGAAGGCGCAATAGCCCTGACGTTTCCGCGATCAAAATCAAGGCAGGCTGCGGGCTGGGGGCGTAGAATAAAAGCAAGGTGCCAGCCATGACGGACGACTCCATCACCATATCTCCGGGTCCGCAGTTTCGCACTGCCATGGCGCTGGCCATCGTCGCCGACGCGCTCCAACTCCTCGTATTCCCCTTATTCGTGGAAGGCGCCATGTCTCCCGCGGACGACCTGCTTGATCTGGGAGTCGGAGCCGCGATGGTTCGTCTGCTGGGCTGGCACTGGGAATTCTTGCCCTCGTTTCTCGCCAAGCTCGTGCCCGGCGTCGATCTGGTTCCTTTCTGGACTCTGGCTGTCGCCAGCGTGTGGCGCAAGGCCAGGCTCGCGGCCGACGCCGGTGTCGGCGAAAATCAACCAAACCAACTCCCGCCGGGTCACCTAACGAAAAGCTAAAGCCAGCGCCACAAAGTCAAATGCCCCATTTCTCGCACAAAGGACGCGCGAGAAATGGGGCACCCGATTTTTGCTGGCCACTGACCGCTAGCCACTGATCTCTGCACTATGTTCCCTCGTTCCACCCGGCCAAATACTCTTCCTGCTCCGGCGTGAGCTTGTCGATTTTGATGCTCATCGACTCCAGCTTCAGTTTGGCGACGCGCTTGTCTAGCTCGTCCGGGACTTTATAGACCGTTTTCTCCAGCTTCTTCGCGTTCTTGACCATGTATTCGACGCTGAGGGCCTGGTCGGCGAAGCTCATATCCATGACGGAAGCGGGATGGCCTTCGGCGGCGGCCAGGTTGATGAGGCGGCCTTCGCCGAGCAGGTTGATCTTGCGTCCGTCTTTCAGCGAGTACTCTTCAACGAACGTGCGGGTGGTGCGCTTGGACGACGACATGTTCTCCAGCGCGGGGATGTCGATCTCGACGTTGAAGTGGCCGGAGTTGGAAATAATCGCTCCGTCCTTCATCAACGCGAAATGATCTTTGGTGAGCACGCTCTTGTTGCCGGTCACGGTGCAGAACACGTCGCCGAGCTTGGCGGCTTCGGTCATGCTCATGACGCGGAAACCGTCCATTACGGCCTCGAGGGCCTTGGTGGGATCGACTTCGGTGACGATGACTTCGGCTCCGGCGCCGCGCGCACGGGAAGCTAATCCGCGGCCGCACCAGCCGTAGCCGGCGACCACGAACTTCGAGCCGGCCAGCAGGAAATTGGTGGCGCGGATGATGCCGTCGATGGTCGACTGCCCGGTCCCGTACCGGTTATCGAAAAGATGCTTGGTGTCGGCATCGTTGACGGCGACGATGGGGAACTTCAGCACCCCCTCTTTAGACATCGCCCGCAGGCGGATGACGCCCGTGGTGGTCTCTTCGGTGCCGCCGATCACGTCGGCGAGGCCGTCGGTGCGCTTGGTGTGGAGCAGCGAGACCAGGTCGGCGCCATCGTCCATGGTGATGTGGGGCTTGTGATCGATGGCGGCCAGGATGTGGTTGTAATAGGTATCGTTATCCTCGCCCTTAATGGCGTAGACGGGAATGTTGTGGTCGCGCACGAGCGAGGCGGCCACATCATCCTGAGTTGACAGCGGGTTGGAGGCGCAGAGTACAACTTCCGCCCCACCATCGCGCAGGCAGATTGCCAGATTCGCAGTCTCGGCAGTCACGTGCAGGCACGCTGAAATGCGGATGCCCTTTAACGGCTGGTTCTTGATGAATTCCTTGCGGATGATCTGCAGCACTTTCATGGACTGGTTGGCCCACTCAATGCGCTTCTTTCCCAAGTCGGCCAGTTCTATATTCTTGATGTCGCAATTCACAGCAGTGGTTGACATGCTTCTCCTATGTGGCGCGCTCGAAAGCGGCGGAAACTAAAGTTGATGACCCAAAGTTGATGACCAGTGGAACGACGAAATGGTTCGAATCTCGAATCCGTTTTTCGCAAGAATACACGAACTTGTTGGTGCGGTCAGGATTTCCGATGGTGCTTTAGGAGTGGGTCTTTCGGCCCAGTCCCGTAATGACACTTCGGTTCCCAACGGAAAATCAATGCCGGTTCCCAACGGAAAATCGATAACCACGAAGGTCACGAAGGTTCACGAAGGGGAAATCGGATTTCCTTTGTGTTCCTTCGTGTCCTTTGTGGTTCAAGTTTTTGTCCGCTATTTGCGTGCTGCTACGGGTTCCCGTAAGCCGGCATCGCTGGCGAGTTTTGCCGCTTTGTCGGTTGCTTCCCACGTGAAGTCTGCGTCGCTGCGTCCGAAGTGGCCATACGCAGCAGTCTTTTTGTAAATCGGCCGCCGCAGGTTGAGCGATTCGATGATCCCGCGCGGCGTCAGCTTGAAGTGCGAGCGGATCAGGTCCGGGATGATCTCAGGATCGACCTTCGCGGTTCCAAACGTCTCGACCAGCACGCTGACTGGATCGGCCACGCCGATGGCGTAGGCTAGCTGCACTTCGCAGCGTCCAGCCAAGCCGCCAGCGACCACGTTCTTCGCGATGTGGCGCGCCATGTACGCCGCCGAGCGGTCGACTTTGGTCGGATCCTTGCCGCTGAATGCGCCGCCGCCGTGACGACCCATGCCGCCGTAAGTGTCGACAATGATCTTGCGGCCGGTGAGTCCGGTGTCGCCCATGGGGCCGCCGATGACGAAGCGTCCCGTGGGGTTGATGTGGTACTTCGTGTCCTCGTCGAGCAGGTGCGCGGGAATTACCGCCTGAATCACATGCTTCAGAATGCCTGCGCGGAGTTCGTCATTCGCCACGGTCTCGGAGTGCTGCGTGGAGATGACGACGGCGTCAACGCGGAGAACTTTTCCGTTGGCGTCATATTCGACTGTGACTTGGGATTTGCCGTCGGGACGAAGGAAAGGAAGTGTACCGTTCTTGCGAACCTGCGAGAGCCGCATGGTCAGCTTGTGCGCCAGAGAAATGGGAGTGGGCATCAACTCCTCGTTCTCATCGACGGCATAACCGAACATCATGCCCTGATCGCCTGCGCCACCGGTATCGACGCCCATGGCGATGTCGCCGGACTGTTTGTTGATGCTGGAGATGACGGCGCAGGTGTTGGCGTCGAAGCCGTAAAGGGCGTTGTCATAGCCGATGGCGGCGACAGTGCCGCGGACCACGCTTTGGAAATCGACGTAAGCCTTGGTGGTAATTTCGCCGGCGATCACGACCAGGCCGGTGGCGGTGAGGGTTTCGCAGGCGACGCGGCTGGTGGAATCGTCGGTGAGGCAGGCGTCAAGGATGGCGTCAGAAATCTGGTCGGCGATCTTATCGGGATGGCCTTCGGTTACGGACTCGGAAGTAAACAAATAACGGTTCTTGGATGCCAAGTTGTGTGTCTCCTTCGGTGCACGCGCTTCTCGGTCCGGCGTCGTGCAGAAAACCTTATGGACTTTGGATCAGGGGGGACCCAGCGGAAATCCACGCTACCGCGACGGAGCGAGCGGCGAAAAGGAAGTCCTATAAAAAGGCTATCAGACGAGGTTCGGGCGTGCAATGGTTTTGACTTTAAATGTCCTGGGCTGTCCCCAACAGCGGAATTGCAGAGGTGGACGGGAGGAATCGGCAGGTCAGGGGCTTCGACGGATGGGGACGAACTGGCAGCTAACGACAAGAGCAAGAAGGAGTTCCCGCTTTACGCGTGCTATTGGGCGGGGGGTGGAATTGCGGGCGCAATGCGCATGCCGTTGGAATCGAAGACGAATGTCTTGACTTCGGCTTCGGCCCCGGCGGCGGCGATTTCCTGGCCATTAAACAGGAAAGTGACTCCGGCGGCGTTGCCAATTTTGGCAATGATCTCGCGGTTGGCGCGGACGGAAGTGTGAGCAGGGGCGATAAGGGTTTCCTGGCTGACCGTTTGTCCGTCGGCGAGGACGGAGATCCAGGAGGTTTCCGAGGCGCGGATCACCAGCGTCAAGGGGGCGGCTGCTTTTTCGGAGGGCGCCGGATTCGACTTCGGCAATGTCTGCGCGGTCGAGCTGTTGCGGGCATCGCCGTTGCCCGGGGCAGCAGGGGCAGGCGGCGTTGCCGGCGCGGGTGCGGCGGGATGAGTGGCCGCCGCGGATGCAGAGTGTTGCGAGGGCTGGGGATTCGAAGCGGATGAGTGCACCACAGCCACGGTGCCCGCCGGTAGGGCGGCGGCCGGAGTTTTATTGACCGCTGGCGTGGGAGCTGCGATCGGTGCGGATTCCGCCGTCTGGACAGGTGCCGTGCTGGCGGCTGCGGCGTTGGTTCGGTGAGAGCGGCGCGTCCAGAGGACGACTCCGAGGACGATCACCACGGCGGCCACGGCCAGCAGCCTCCACGGAATTACGCTCTCAGACTGCCGGATAAACTCTTTTCGCCGAGGGCGTACATCTTCGGCGCGGGGAAGGTGCAGTTCGGGGAGTTCCCCGACCTCCGACGGCAGCTGTGTTTTCGCGGCCATCTTGTTGGGCGCTTGCTTGTTGGGCTGCTCCTTGTTGGGTGCGATCAAGCGCGGCCTTTCAGTCGCACCGGCCCGGATTTGCCCCGTAGGTTGCGGTTCCCAGACTTCATGAGCATCGATCTGCGCCTGGCGCAGGCAGGCCAGATATTCGGTCACGGCATCTTGGTCGTTGAGTCCGAGATGTTTGGCGTAGGCGCGGATGAAACCTTTGTTGAAGACGCCGCCGGGGAGCTGGTCGAAGCGCTCCTCTTCGATGGCCTGCAGCATGCGCGAGCCGATCTTGGTGACGTTGGAAACGTCATCCAGCGACAGCTCTTTCTTCTCGCGCGCTTTGCGGAATTTATTGCCGAATTCGCCCACCGAAACCCCGTTTGGACAAAGTCCTTCGTCCAGAGATCACGGGAACATCATAGGACAAGCGGCGTGGGCTTGCCACAGTCAAGAGTCCAAGAGGTGGGTAACCTGAGCAGTGATCGGGGCTTTCTTGGGGTATCGAAAATCCCCACTTCTCGCGCACAAACGCGCGAGAAATGGGGCACCCGACGCATTCGGTTCGACATCTTCTGGTTAAGGTTTCTTGCGCAGGACGACGGTGAACTGGTTCTTGCAGTTGGTGGAAGGATCGTCGAAGGCTTCGGCGGTGCGGTCGCCTTCGGAGGCTTCGAAGAAGAGTCCGTGCTTCACGCGGTCGGGGAACCCGGTGAAGCGGGCTTTGCCGTCGGCGTTAGTGCCGATCTGCAGGTCGAGTTTGCGGAGGTACATGAATCCATACTCGATGTGGACCTTGATGGTGGCGGCGTAGACAGGCTTGCCGTCGGCGTCGTTGACAATGAAATCGGCGGAGCAGCTGCCGATGCCGCCATCGATAGCAGGAACAGCGGCCGGTACAGCTTTCGGATCTGGCTGCGGCGCCGGTGTCTGCGAAAGAGCCAGGCTGGTCAGAGTGAGCACACTAACCGCGAGGAGCAGCGCGAGCTTTTTGAGTTCCTTCTTATCATCCATAACGTAATCAGATTACTCCAACCTCAGTCGGGATGCGCGCGGTCGCGAAAACATTCATCCCGTTGGCTTTAGGGGTTCCTGTTACCAACGTTCATTGCCCCTGTACGAAAGTGACGCATATAATTTTTCAACGCCACCCGACTAGTGAGGAACAACGGTATTCTCTGCATGCCTGAGGCCGGCACTCAATTGACGCGCCAGAACCAGGAGCTCATGATCTTTCACGACGTGGCCAAAGCGCTCACGTCGTCGCTGGATCTCGATTCCATTCTGCAAACTATCATGGAAAAGATGGCGGAATATTTCCGTCCCGATACCTGGTCGCTGTTGATGGTGGATGAAGGGCATGACGACCTCTACTTTGCCATCGCGGTGGGGGACAAGGCCGAGGCGCTGAAGAATGTCCGGCTGAAAATGGGCGAAGGCATTGCGGGTTGGGTGGCGAAACACGGGGAAGCGCGGGTGGTGCCGGACGTGAGTGCGGACCCGGACTTTACCAGCCGTGTGGACGAGACTACCAAGTGGGAGACGCGGTCGGTGATCTGCGTCCCCCTGCGGTCGAAGCTGCGCGTGCTGGGAGTGATCCAGCTGGTCAACGTGGACATGGAGCAGTTCAAAGATGCGCAGCTGTTTTTCCTGCAGTCGCTGTGCGACTATGCCGCGATTGCCATTGAGAACGCGCGCTGGGTCGAGAAGATTCAGGAACTCACCATTACCGACGACTGCACCGGCCTGTACAATGCGCGGCATCTCTATAAGACGCTGGAAACTGAGGTTTACCGGTCGTCGCGCTTCGGATACGAATTCAGCGTCCTGTTCATTGATCTCGATCACTTCAAGACCATCAACGATACCCACGGACATTTGATTGGCAGCAAGCTGCTGGCGGAGATCGGATACTTGATCAAGGCGCAGCTGCGGTTGATTGATTTTGCCTTTCGCTATGGCGGCGATGAATTTGTGGTGTTGCTGCCGCAGACCAGCAAAGATCAGGCGCTGGTGGTGGCCAAGCGGTTGCGCGACGGGCTCCGGACCAGCAGTTTCTGCCGCGACGAGGGGCTGGATCTCAATGTGCGAGCTTCGATCGGCTTGGCGACCTTTCCGCATGACGCGCGCACGGCGCACGATGTGATTCGGCAGGCCGACGGCATGATGTATGTAGTGAAGAATTCCAGCCGGGACAATATTGGGATCGCGCAGCGCGGCATGTTGAAGGAGTAGAGCCGGACTCAGTTCTCCAATACCTTTCTGGTGCAGAAGTTGCTTCTCTTTCGTCCCTCCGGGATTCTTTCCAAATCATTTCGTTGCTGACCCAGCGCTGAAGCGCAGGGTTAGGTCGTTGCGCCGCTTCGCGGCTGGGAGCGCGCGGGTGTGCGCTTACTTCTCGCAATCCATGGCATGCAAGGTCTCATAGGCTTCTTTCAGAGCCGGATCGTTGAGCCCAATCGCTTTCAGCTTTGCTTCGATGCGCTCTTGAACAGCTCTGGAATCAGGGAAATCCTGGTCAGTCCAAAACCGGTCTTTGCGCTGGAAATAGCCGGCTTCCTGCAGGAACCAAACTCCGTACCTGTAAGCGTCACCCTGCGTGTCATCCAAGTCGCTCACCTTGAAAGAGCCGTCCGGCTGGTACGATTTGGTCAGGCACCAATCCAGCATCCGGGAAATCTCCCCACGAATCTGTTGCCGGGAACGTTCGTCGAGGGTCGGCCACGCGAATCGGAAGATCTTTACCGCGTCCCAGTTCAGATGGTTTTCGTAGTGGCCGTCAAAACGGATACCCGCAGGAAAGTTGACGCGGTCGAGTTGCAGAAGGCGCCGGGCAATCATGTCCTGATGCTGCACCTGACCCTTAAGGTCAGAAATGACATGGAACGTCATCGCCATGTCGTCCATTTTCCAGACTCTTCCTTGCCGATCCACCAACCATTGTCCCCAGCACCCGGTTTCAGGATTCTGCCAGCGCTCGACAAATGCACGCAGAGCATCTTTGAGTTGAGGATGAAATACGTAGCACCCCGTTTGTCGAGTCTCGAACAATAATCGGGCCATCGCGGAAAACGTTTCGTCTAACTCTTCGCGGTTGAATACTCCCGTTTCGGTGAAGTCGTTCCTCAAGTCCGAATCGAGCTGAGCGTCCAGCTTTTCCGGAGAATTCATCCGATCCAGAAAGGACAGCGGGTATCTTGGAGGTGGGCGGCACTCTTTGGCATCATCGACGGAATAATAGAGCTTGAGGTACCACACATCGATCCCTGATCCCCAGCTTCCATCAGAGGCCTGCTGTTCACCAGCCAGTTTCTGTCCTGCCGGTTGCGTGAGGCTCTGACGGAGGTCGGAAATTCTGGCCCTGGTGGTTGCAATATCTGGCGTGAAGTTCAACCGCCAGCGGATTTCGCGATAGATGTGCATGGAGTAGTGCATATCCTCGCCCGCAGCTTGCCGCCGATTGATCTCCTTCACAATCGGCCGCAAAGTGGGGTCCAGCAGCTTCAAGCGTCTCTGTCTCGCGAAGGGGATCTCCGAGAAATCCCAGTAAAATTGGGCGGAATCCCGAAGCCGATCCCATCGGGACTCACCGGCGATTGGTGACGGAGCTGTGAATATGTGAGCGCGATAGATGGAGGCCGCGATCACGGCCCGTTCCAGTTGTGCGCGAATGGCGTATACGGCGAACGCCAGAGCCACAACGACCATCAGAGAAATCAACCACCGCGAATATCTGCTCACGCTCAAAATGATACATTCTTCGGTTCCAGCATTCACTTTCGGTCCCAGCGCCAGCCTACCGTCAAGACGGCGCGAAGACGACGCTTACTTACATACTTGCGGGGGCGGAAACGGCAGGTCCCTCCACTGCGCTGCTCATTCCTTTAAGGAATGAGCAGCTTCGGTCGGGATGACAGTTCTGGTGAAGGACTTCGGATGTCGGTTTTCAGTTGGGCTTAGAGCCGGGATCCAGTTTTGAGTCCGGAGTGGGCTTCCAAGGATTGGCGTTGGCGGCGGCCTTGGGGTTGACGCCGAAATCCCAGACGTAGAGGTTCATTCCTTCTTTCCCCTGCATGCCTTCCTGCGCCATCATTTCCACCAGGGCATATTCGCCGGGCGCGAGGTTGTCGGTGGGCGTGAGTTTCAGCCAGCCTCCGCTGACCCGGGTTACGGTGGTCTTAACCGGGTGCTGGTCCTCGCTGATTTTGCCGGTGACCTGGCGCTTCACGTCGCCCAGGATACGCTTGTTGCCTTTGACCTCGGTGCGGACGATGCGGAAGCGGTCGAACGGAACCGAGGGCTGCTGGGCTGATTGCGGTTGCTGCGCCTGCTGAGGACTCGACGCGGGAGTCGTGGCATCCTTGGCGAGCTGTTCGGCGGTTTGAGGGGCATCGTCGATATTGATGTAGAGCGCAGGAACGTCGACGTGGGATTGCACGGGGGCGTGCGCGCCCTCGAGTTCGATGGTCTGCTTCACGCCGGTGATGGCGCCGCGAAGCATGCCGCCTTTGGACTTCTGGCTGACGTCGCCGGCGGTCTGTTGAACTTCTACGATTTGGGGCTCACCCTGAAAACTGTCGAGTAGAAATACGCCGGAATCGGCGGGCAGGCGGAGTCCGGGGGCGACCTCCGGCAGCATGGCCTGGGCGCGGTCCTGCTCCTTTTCGATTTCCTTGTCGAGTTGCGCGGCTTCGGGGACGGATTGTCCGGCGGCGCGGTCTCTTTCGTATTTGTCGGTGGCGGGCCAGTCGACCAGTGACGCTGGCAGTTCCTCCCAGTCATCGCGCTCGGCGCTCAGGTAGCGGACCCGGTCGCCTTTCACCTCATACTTCGTGACCAGCTGGTAGGAGCCGTCTTTGAGGATGAGGCGGCGGGCGAGATCCTGGGCCGAAAGCACGGGAACGGTCAACAGGAGGATCAGCGCGGATAGCAGCAGCCACCGGCGACGGATCGATCGTCTTCTTCTTTGCAATCTCAGAAACATCGGGATCTCGGAGTGTCTCTTCTCTGCGGTCACCTGTAATTATGATCCGGAGGAGACGAGGAGTCGAATGGTCGGTAATTCACCCGATGAACCGTTGGGCGGATGTTGTAGTATGCTTGCTCGCGAGCGTCACCGTCCTTAAACAATAAACAATGACCCAAAATAAACAATAAACAATGAACCGAACTTTCCTCCTTTCGTCCAGTCTAGTTCTGATGGGAATCGCGGCTCCGGGCCAGTCGGTCCCGGCGGCTGCTCCGGCTCACGCCAACGTGCAACTTGCGGCCGGGGGACCGTCGGCGCAGAGCAACGAACCGGTTTCGTATGCGTCGGTAACGCAATTGAATGGACTGCTGGCGCAACTGGAAGCCACGTCGAAGAACACGCAGGTTGACCTGCCGAAGCTGCGTATCGATCGCTGGAAGACCAGTGCCGCTTCGAAGAAGGAAACGCTGGCGAAAATTGACTCCATTCAGCGCAACCTGCAGGGTACGCTGCCCGATGTGATTTCGCAGTTGCGCGCGTCGCCCGAGGATCTGCCCGCGACTTTTAAGCTCTACCGCAATCTCGACGCCCTGTGCGACGTGGTGGGGAGCGTTGCCGAGGATACGGGCGCGTTCGGGTCGAAAGACGAGTTGCAGTCGCTGGCCAATGATCTGAGCGGTTTTGACAGCACACGGAAGCAGATGGCGCAGCGCATGGAAACCTTGTCGTCGGCGAAGGAAGCGGAGATTGTGCGGCTGCGCACCGACTTGAAGACGGCGCAGGCGGCGATTCCGGCCACTCCTCCAA
This sequence comes from Candidatus Sulfotelmatobacter sp., assembly GCA_052148475.1. Lineage (GTDB taxonomy): Bacteria > Acidobacteriota > Terriglobia > Terriglobales > Acidobacteriaceae > Sulfotelmatobacter. The sequence continues at coordinate 65,690 of JBKQID010000062.1, forward strand.
AGAAGATAGTGGTGGACGACAACGCACCGGCGAAAAAGCCGGTAGTGAAGAAGAAGCCGGCGGCGAAGCCCGCGACTCCGACGTCGACTACAGCCAAGCCTGCGGCCGGGCAGACGCCAGCGACGCAGACGCCACCAGCGCAGGCGCCGGCGAAGCCGCAGTAGGGCGTCAGACCTCAGACCTCAGACCTTAAGACCTCACGGGGTTGGTTTCGCCGACGTCTGGGGTACGACACCCGGCGTTCAGAATCTGGTAATCTTCCCTGCGCATCTACATTTCACCTCATCTCACGGCGGCCTGAGGTCCGACGGCTGAGGTCTGAGGTCTGGCCATGAATTCACACCACAGCATTGTCGCGACGCTTGGTGGACTCGCCATCATTTGGATGGTGCTGCTGGATGCGTTTGAGACCGTGGTGCTGCCGCGCCGAGTGCTGCGGCATTTCAGGCTGACGGCATACTTTTACCGGCGGACGTGGATCCCGTGGCGAGCGATTGCGCGGCGTATCCGGACGGTTTCGCGGCAACAGAATTTCCTGGGATATTTCGGGCCGCTGTCGCTGATTCTGCTGCTGGGGTTCTGGGCGGCGGGACTGATCTTGGGTTTTGCTTTGATCCAGTACGGCATCGGCGGGCACGAACAGCTTAGCGGAGAGCCGCTCACGTTCGGCAAGATCGTTTATCACAGCGGGGAAACATTTTTTACTCTAGGCTACGGCGATATTGTGCCGATGTCAGGCGCTGCGCGGGCGCTCTCGGTATTCGAAGCAGGGATGGGGTTTGCGTTTCTGGGCGTGGTGATTGGCTACATCCCCGTAGTGTACGCGTCGTTCTCGCGGCGGGAGATTCAGATTTCAATGCTCGACGCCCGGGCGGGATCGCCTCCATCGGCGGCCGAGTTGCTGGTCAGGCTGGCCGGAAGGTCGGAAGATCCGGGCGTGGATCAGAAAGTTCTTGACGAAGTATTGCGCGAGTGGGAGCGCTGGGCGGGGGAGTTGCTGGAGAGCCAGATTTCGTATCCAGTGCTAACGTTTTTCCGCTCGCAGCATAGTAACCAGTCGTGGGTCGGCGCTCTGACCACCATGTTGGATGTGACTTCGCTGATTCTGACCGGGATTGCGGGAGTGAATCCAGGACAGGCCAAGCTGACGTTTGCCATGGCTCGGCACGCAGCCGTGGATCTGACGCAGGTGGTGAATGCCAAGTACGATTCCGCGGCGCCGGATCGGTTGCCGGAGGCGGAATTCACGGCGTTGCGGGAGGCACTGGCGGCGGCGGGATTGCGCCTGCGAAGCGACGAATATGGGCGCGATAAGCTGGCGAAGCTGCGGTCGATGTATGAGCCGTATGTGCATTCGACGGCGCGCAATCTGATGCTGGCGCTGCCTCCGTGGCGCTTCGCGACCAAGACGCGCGACAACTGGCAGGCCGGGCCTTGGGACAAGTTGATCCAGTCGCGCGGGCTTGCCGTTCTCGGGCAGAAGCCGGTAACGCCGCCGGGGGAAGATCATTTCTGAGAGATAAGTACCCCTAGGGGCTGAAGCCCGATCTCGACGGCGCGTTTTCGCGGCCCTGAAAGGCCGCTCTTCCACTCATCCCTCCGTTCGCCTTTTCACTCCCTTTTCCACGCTGTGTTGTCGGGTCGTCGTTCCACCCGTCGTGCGTGCTAACATCCTTTCTTTCTCGATCCTCCAAGCGAATGAAACATACTGGCGAGAACGTGGTGCGCATTGAGGCGGAGGCTTTGCGGGCGCTGGCCGACCGGATTGGCGGGCCGATGGCGGAGTCGTTTCAGCGTGCAGTGGAGTTGATGTTCGGCTGCGCGGGCCGCGTGGTGGTTACCGGAATGGGGAAGAGCGGGCTGATTGCGCGCAAGATTGCCGCGACGCTGAGTTCGACAGGGACACCGGCGTTGTATCTGCACCCGGTGGAGGCGCTGCACGGGGATTTGGGCATGGTGGTGCGCGGGGATGTGGTGTTGGCGCTCTCGGCTAGCGGGGAGACGGAAGAGATATTGGCGCTGCTGGCGACGATCAAGCGTCTGCGGGTGCCGTTGATTGCGATGACGGGAGACGCGGTTTGTGGAGCTGGCTTTCTGCGAGACCTAGGTCAGAATCCCCACCCTGTCCCACCAAAATCGCGGGACAAGGATGGGGCACCCGCCGCATTGTCAACTTTGGCGGCTGCGGCCGAGGTGGCGCTGGATTGTTCTATCGCGCAGGAGGCTTGCTCGCTCGGCTTGGCGCCCACGGCTTCGACCACGACCATGCTGGCGCTGGGAGATGCGCTGGCGGTAACTTTGAGCGACCGGCGCGGATTCAAGGAAGAGGATTTCGCCAACTTGCATCCGGGCGGGAAGCTGGGAAAACGGCTGGCGCGAGTCGAGTCGTTGATGCACACGGGCGAGGCGCTGCCCCGAGTAACGCCACAGACGAAGATGCTGGATGTGATTTATGAGATGTCGCGCAAAAAGCTGGGCGTAACGGCGGTGGTGGAAGGCGAGCGGCTGGTAGGAATTGTCAGTGACGGCGACTTGCGGCGATTGCTCGAGAGGCGCGGGAAAGATGTGATGGATCTCACGGCGGGCGAGGCTATGACGCGGGATCCGAAGACGATTTCTGCCGGGGAGTTTGCGGCGACCGCGCTGGCGGTGATGGAAGAGAAAAAGATTACTTCGCTGATGGTCGTGGATAGAAGCGGGAAGCTGGAAGGAATTGTGCATTTACACGACCTGTGGGGAACGGAGATGATGTAGGTTTTGGCCATGGACTTCATAGGATCAATCAAAGCGGTAGTGGCTCTGGTCGTAATCGCGGTGACTGCGATTACGTCGTGGATCCTGGGCGTGCGCATGCGTCGACGTATCAAGAGGACTCTCGGCATCAGGCCAACAAACGAGATGGAGCTTACCTCTCTGAAAACCTGGATGGATGTAGAGAATGCTGAGGAAAAAAATCGAGGCGGAAGGCTGCAATAGACGCTGCAACCGCTTCAGAGAGAGTGAATGCCATGTATCACTACGATCCCAAGACCGCGCTGGAAGAATTGACTGAGGATGCGACCTTGCCGAACCCGGTGCATGTGCGGGATATGATTCTGCGCAAGCATCCGTCGACCGACAAGGCGTTGGAATTGAACCGGCTGTTCCTCGAGTATCAGAAGATTTTCGGCGAGGCGCAGAAGCTGGGGAAAGACATACTGCGGCAGTTGGCGGGGTAGCCCCATCTGCAGATTCCCCACTTCTCGCGCAAAGACAAAGAGCGCGCGAGAAATGGGGCACCCGGCATCGTCGACTGTCATCGCCTATGCCACCGGCTTCCGCAGGCCGTCGGAAGCGAAGAAGGTGCGCGCAATCCTGGAGGTCTCTTCGAGAAAAGCAGGCAGGTCCGAGGGGCTCACAGCTCTCCCGCTGCGGTAGACGATGAGAAGCGGTCCGGTTCCTTCCACCCACCAATTCGATTGAAACTGCTCGAGGTAAGTCAGCAGGCTCGGAGTGAAGAGCCTCCGCGTGCCAGCCTCGTCCGGGCTCTTCAAGAGGTAGCGCCGGGAAAACTCCAGGTTGGAGTCGAAGTCGATGTCATTGTGAACGATGGCGTCGCTAATGCGGTCGAGGAAATTTTCGGGGCGTAGCGCGAACGGCGGCAACTGCTGGTCTTGCGAGAAGGAAGCCACGGTCTGGGTGATGGAGGTTTTTCCCGCGGGGTAGGTGTAGTCAAACAGGCTGATTTCGAGTGCCCCAGACGAGCCGGTCATGACATTGCTGAATCGTCCGCGAGTGCGTTGCAGCATCGAAATCTTGGGTTGGGACGGGAACGACGGGCCACCCCCGTTGCCGATGAATCGGAAGCCGATCCGCTGGGCGACCTCGGTGAGTTCCCGGGTTCGTTTCCTGGCGTAGAGGACGCTAGCCGTGATGATGACGGCCATCAGGGCAAAGAAGCCGGCAAAAATTAGGAAGGGAATAACATCGTGGCTGGTCATGGCTGCACTCATTTTCTAAGGTGCGGGAATGGTAGCCCGGAAGATTGCGCTGAGGCAACCTGGGGGCAAAGAGACGGTGTAGCGCGTGGTTACGCCTAACCCGAACCCGCGAAGCTTCCTCACACCGAGATGCTCGCCCTCAATCGGCAGATTCCTGCTATCGCGATCGCGCGAGATCGCTTAGAATATTTTGGTTTTTGATCGAAGAAGGGAAGTCCCGAGTAAGATTGGGCGAACGGGACCTTCCGGCGGATGGGCAACCCACGTTTTCTGACGCGGGATTCTGTCCCATTGGAGGGACAATGTTCGAACGAAAGTATTCGATTTTCATCGATGCCGGGGCCGGGTCAGCATACCTCAAAAGCGTTCGACACAACCTCCTCCTGATTCTATCCACGGCCAGCGGCCGCATCCTGCTGAACTCCATCCGCTACGACGCCAGTCGCAGCGGAGGTCTTATTAAGATCACGCCACAAGATGGCCCGTGCAACGCTGAAGCGGCCCCGGCAACTTTTGCGGGAAACCCGGCGTCCATAGTGGGCTTTTCCCCCGATGACTTCGCTGACTCCGGGGTGTGCGGGAAGAGGAGTCGCGAAAGAGGTCTGAATGGTGCACGCTTGCCGAACGAGGTTCTTTTTCACGAACTGGTGCACGCGCTCCGCATGGTGGCCGAGGTCAATACCTCGCAGGCGCTGGCGGGCGGACTCTACAAGTATGACGATTTCGAAGAGTTTTGCGCGATCCTGGCGACCAACATCTACATTTCTGATCGAACGAACCGGGTCAAAAGCAGCCTCCGGCGCAGCCACCAGTCCGGGAGGGAACTCGAAGGGGATCTAGCCGGCTCGTTCACGTTTTTCCGGAGCGGCGGCAATACCTTCTATTGGGTCCAACGATTCTGCAAAGAGAACACCGGCTTCACTAAAGGCTTGGCTGGAGAAAAGGCCGATTTCAATCCCATCGCCGCCTACTATCACGACCCAGCCAAGGCGCTCGAAATGTCGCAGACTCCGCTGGCGCGGCAGCGCGATTCCGCAGGCCACGAGCAACAGGCCGACGATTACGAGAACCGTTTTCTTGGGGAGTTGGATGAGAAAGCGACGCGGACCGTCCCAAACTAGCCGGGCGAGCGCTCAACCACGCTCAAGGTAGGTTTTGGACGTCTTGCCACGTTGCTAGTGACCGTCTTCCTCACACTTCCGAAAACTGTTATGTCGCGAGCCGGGCTGCGTTGCGGCTCGGCGGACGAAGGCGTTCCTCCCTGGGGGGCATTGCTGCAAGACTTGTCTTGCCCCCGATCATTTACAATAGCCAATTCCTCCATGGGATCAGCGAGTGCCCGTGCCTCGGTACTGGGTACTCGCGACTCGGTACTCCAAAACTCTATGCATCGATGGTCTGAAAGTTTCATTCCTACTCTGCGCGAGGCGCCGGCGGACGCCGAAGTGGCTTCGCATAAATTTCTGGTGCGGGCGGGGTATATTCGCCAGCTGGCGGCGGGAATCTACTCATACCTTTTTCTCGGCAACCGGTCCTTTAACAAGATCGTGGCCATTGTGCGCGAGGAGATGGACCGGATTGGGCAGGAATTTTATTTGCCGGCGCTGCATCCGCGCGAACTTTGGGAGGCGAGCGGGCGCTGGGGGTTGATGGGCGAGAACCTGTTCCGGTTGAAAGACCGCAAGGGCGCCGACATGTGCCTGGGCATGACGGAAGAAGAGGTCATGACCTCGATTGCTTTGAAAGACCTGCGCAGCTATAAGCAGTTGCCGCAGATCTGGTACCAGATTGCTCCGAAATTTCGTGACGAACCGCGGCCGAGGTCGGGGCTGCTGCGGGTGCGGCAGTTCATGATGAAGGACGCTTATTCGTTCGATATCGATGCGGCGGGGCTCGATGTTTCTTATAAGAAGCATTACGACACTTACTGCCGCATCTTCGATCGCTGCGGGTTGAAGTATATGGTGGTCGAGGCGGATTCGGGAGCGATGGGCGGGAAAGAGTCGCATGAGTTTATGGTGCGGACTCCGGCAGGCGAAGACCAGATTGTGAGCTGCGATGGGTGCAACTACGCGGCGAACATGGAGAAGGCGACCTCGAAGCTGGAGCCGTGGGGAGATCTGGCGCCGGAGGGCGATGGCAAACCTCTCGAAGTACACACGCCGGGGCAGAAGACGATTGAAGATGTGGCCAAGTTTCTGGGAGTGTCGCCGAAGAACAAGATCAAGACTCTGGCCTACATGGCAGAAGAGGAAGACAAAGACAAAGACAGGAAGACCGGCAAAACGAAACTGCGTGGCATCGTAGTGCTGATGCGAGGCGATCATCAGCTGAACGAGGCCAAGCTGAATGGCGCGGTGGGCGGGGCATCGCGTCCAATGGACGAGAATGAGATCAAGGCGCTGTTCAACTCTCCGGCCGGATATTTGGGGCCGGTGGGGATTGAGTGGGCGCGAGATCGTAAGAAAGACGCGGACAAGGCGGTGCTGTTCGTGGACAAAGCGCTGGAAGGGCGCGTCAATCTGATTGGCGGCGCGAATAAAGAGGACTATCACTTGAAGAACATCACGCCAGGGAAGGATTTTCATCCCACGGCGTATGTGGATTTGCGGGCGGTAACGGCTGGGGAGGGGTGTCCGAACTGTGGCAAGGCGCTGCGCATCGATACCGCGGTGGAGATTGGGCACATCTTCAAGCTGGGCTACCGCTATTCGGAGTCGATGGGGGCGCGCGTGCTCGATAAGAACGGCAAGGAAGTCATGCCGATCATGGGGTGCTACGGGATTGGGATTGAGCGCATCCTGACTGCGGCGGTCGAGCAGGGGAACGATGAGAACGGGTTCTGGCTGCCGGCATCGATTGCGCCGTTTGAGGTTGTGGTGGCGCCGGTCAATGTCAAAGACGAGGCCGTGAAAGCCGCAGCCGAGGACATTGCGAGGCGGCTGGAGGCGGCGGGGATCGAAGTGATTCTGGATGACCGGGACGAACGGCCGGGAGTGAAGTTCAAGGATGCCGATTTAGTCGGTATCCCTTTTAGAATCAATGTGGGAAAGAAGGTTACCGAAGGTATCGTGGAACTCGTTCTGCGCTCGACCCGCGAAGTGCGCGATGTTACGATCACGACGGTTGTCGAATCTTTGCGGGAGTTGCTCGGCCGGACCCTCTGAAATCCCCACTTCTCGCAAAATACGCGAGAAATGGGGCACCCGGGTCCCGCGCCGAGCAGATTGTGGGACATGGGAACAGTCAAAGCACTGATCGGGTTTCTGGTCATCGTCGCGATTATCTACGTTCTGTTTCAGGTCGCGCCGCCGGAGCTGTCGAATTATTCGTTTGAAGATGACTTGAAGACCGTGGCGATGACGGGCGGAGCGAATCCGCACACCACCGACGACGAACTGGTGGCGTCCGTGATTAAGAAGGCGCAGGAACATCAGATTACGCTGGCCCCTGAGAACGTGACCATCCAGCGGATCGGAACGCCGGGATCGCCCGCGGTCTATTTGGCGGCGGACTACAGCGTTCCAGTTACTCTGCCGGGATATTCCTTCACTCTTCACTTCACTCCTTCGAGTGGAAACAAGGGCTTCTAAAAGCGGGGCTGGAGTCAGGCTTCGCGCCCCGGGGCTCACCTTCTTTTCTTTCCGATTTTCTTTCCGACTTGCAAGTCAAAATCCCCGCCCTGTCTCGCAAACTGCGCGAGACAAGGACGGGGCACCCTCAAGCGTCCCGGTGCCGCCGCCAGACGCCAAAACTCCAGAGCTTCGCACCGGTGCTGAGGTTTCAGGGTGCAGAGGTTGGTAGCAGAGCCGCCGACGATCCCGTTGGCAACCGTGGGTTTCGCGTAGCCGCGTGGTCTTGCCTCCGAGATTTGCCAAAGCCGAAGACGGCAAGGCGGGCGCGCCGTGCCCGCGAGTCCCAAAAGTAAAGTGCAGCCCGCGGAGGGGCTGCACTGGGATGACGAGATTCTGTAATTGCTGCCGGTTCGACTATGAGGGGCCGCAGCCTTGACCTGGATCGTTGCTGACCGCAATACCCATTCCGACGCCGACAGGCTGTGAGGTAAAGCTGCGGTAGGTCGCGGTAACCTGATAGAAGCCGGTGTACTCCCACGCAGGCGGCGTAACCGGAGTCACTACCCCGCTTACCACGGTGGTGGCATCGACCCAGGTGCAGACGGGCGCGATCCCGGTCATGAAGCCGGTTCCGTCAATGGTGACGGTATTCGGAGCAGGCGCCGGCAGAGGACCGCCAGGGGGGTAGTTGACTGGGTCGGCTGAGCTGTATACGGTGCCAGTCGGCACCATGGTAAAGACGGAGGCGTTGGTTACGTCGATGTTTTTCCCGCTGTTGTAGTTGGCGTAGACCTTCAGTTGCAGAGTGCCATCCACGCCTACCAGGTTGTAAGAGCCGCCGATGGGGCCGCCGCTTGAGCTGCCGGCTGAGGTGCTGTTGGAGGTGAGCGTGAGCGACTTAATGTAGTCTGAGGTGCCGCAGTTGGTCGACAAGAGCGCGATGGCGGCGACGAACAAAGCCAAAACTGTGAATGTACGTTTCATACAGGGAAAACTCCTCCGCGAGATTTCAATTGGCATGTTGTCAGCTTGCAGTGGTGGAGGCAAGGAACGACGGTGCAGGTACGATAGTCACCGGCGGCGATTCCTCGCCAGCGCAGAAAGCGCGCTAAGCCGCATGAATACTGGTTGAAATGCCTATGACGGTCGGCGCTCAGGGCGCGTCGTGAGAAGCGTCGAGGGGTTACCTTTGGCAGTGAAGACGCTTAGCCGGTGCGTGAACGCGCGTTTCGCACGTCGCGTTATATTAAAGATGCGGCTAGCGATCATGGAACCAGCGTGCGGGTCGGGAGTGCGGCATTTTTGCGGAGAACGATCCGTATCAGGGCTTCACTTTAGCGATGCCGCCAAAGGGCGCGAGAGTTGTAACGGCTTTAGCCGCGAGGTTTGGCCCCACAGCGGCTAAAGCCTCGTGTGGACTGTATGCCGGAGTGGCATGCCTGAAGGCATGCCCTGAGACGAACCAGGCATGCCCTGAGACGAACCTTCTTCTTAAACTGCACCACTACCAGCGGTTCGTTCTTCATTCTTTTGCCTACCTTCGTCCCTGTTCGATGGATTCGGGCTGCACTCCCTAGTCACTGCGGGTGCAACCGATACTCACGCCCGCGCGTTTGGTCCAATGACATTCGTAACGTTGCCATCACGTTACCGTCCCCCTACTATCGCGAGTGGGTGAGAGTTTTTTCCCCAGGGCTCGTGAGCCCTGACGCGTGCAGCAGGCCGTCCGCACGGCAAAGCTCAGGTGGAGGCAGTTCATGAAGATTCTGTATCGAATACTGGTGAGTGTGCTGAGTTTGCTGATGATGATGCTGGCGCTGTTGCTGCTGGCCAGCTGCGGAGGTGCGCCGGGATGCCCGCAAGCCGGCTTCGGCAGTTCTCCGGCATGCCAGTCCGGGGGCGGCGGGAACCTGGGCGGAGGCGGTGGTGGCGGAGGCGGTGGTGGTGGTGGCGGAGGCGGCGGTGGTCCGACGCCGACCGCGTTTGTTTACGCGGTTGATCAGGGTACTGGCAGCGCCATAACCGGCACGATCGATGGCTACGATTTGAGCAGCAGTGCGGGCAGTTTCACGCCTCTTACCAGCTACACGGCGCCGGTGGTTCCCGGCAGTGAGACTGGCGAAGGTATGATCGTAGTGAATAAGAAGTTCATGTACACGATCTTCGAGCTGCAAGAAGAAATCGCAGGGTGGTCCATTGATTCCGGTAGCGGCGATCTTACCGCGTTGAGCGGCTTCCCGATGTCGGTCACGCTGAATCTGCCGATTAACTCACCGGGCCAGTTCCAGATGACGACAGATCCGGGCGGGAATTACCTGTTCATCAGTTCCACCGGGGCGAACGACATTTTTGTTTATGCGATTAACTCGAGCACGGGCGCGCTCACCCTGGCTCCCGGAGCTCCGTTTCCGAGTGCGATTGAGCCGGGTAATATCACAACCGACGGGTTGGGCAGGTTTCTCTACGTGTGCGGCGCGGGTACTCACGAGGGGACACCGTTTATCGGATACAGCATCGGGACGGGCGGAGTACTGACGCTGATTCCCGGCAGTCCGTTCAGCAACAACATCTGGCAGTTGGCGGGCGACGCCAGCGGCCGGTATCTGGTTGGAACCAGCGGGAGCACCGCCTCGCAAACTGGTACCGATGACCTGCACCTGTATGTGTACAACATCAACCAGAACACAGGAGCGGCTTCGCAGGCCGTTGGTTCGCCGATCTCGACGACCTACTCGCCCTATACGATTGCGATGCAGCCCGCCTCGAGCAATGGGGAATTTGTCTACTCGTTCGGTATCAACGATACGGCTACGGGCTTCAATCCGATCGAAGGGTTCCAGTTGGATACAACCACAGGACTGCTCAAAGAGATAACCGGATCGCCCTTCAGCAATCTGCCTCTTGGCCAGTTTGCCCTGTTCGATCAATCGGGTGCGAATCTGCTGGTGTACAGCAATGTGCTCACGCAAGCCGGCTTCGTAACCCAACTAGGGCCGATATCGGTCGCTTCGGACGGCACTCTTACCGACCCGGTCGCTCCGATCACACTGCCGACGGCTGGGTATTTCGTGGTGACCGATCCGTAGAGAGTAGAGATCGGCTACCACGCTATTGACGGCTTAGAGACCCGCGTGTACCACGGGTCTCTTTTCGTTTCTGGGGCGAGGGGTACAATAAACGTATCCCTTGCGTCGTTATGGCGTCGTGCCGAAAGCGTCCTGGGATTCGTCCCGGGAGGCGCGCAACAAACCTTTTCGCGCCTCCCGACGTCTGAGAGAGTAAGGAGTAAGGAGCAGTTCCGTCCGGATCGCGGTATCGCCATCGGCTACTGCCGTCGAAAGATCGAAAGCTCTCGAAACTGTGACCATCAAGATCAAAATCCCGAAGGGAAATGGGGAGAAGGCAAAGGGAATCCGCGGACTGCCCCGCGACCCTGTGCTGCGCGCGGCCTTGGTGGCGTTTCTGATTCTGGCAGTGTCGTTTACCGTTCTGTTTTCTTATTTCTACATCAAGTACGACAGGATTATTGAGAAGCGCTTCCGTTCGCCCGTATTCGCCAATTCGGCGAAGATTTACGCGCTGCCCAAGACGGTGCGCGACGGCGAGCAGATCGCACCAAAGGAGATTGCGACGGAACTGCGGCGGGCCGGGTATTCGGATAACGACGGACAGTCGGTCCTGGGCAGTTTCCGCCTGTTGGGCGATGGCATCGAAATTATGCCCGGGCCGGAGTCCTACCACAGCCCCGAACCTGCGCGCATCACCATTCACGACGGGCAGGTGGATGAGATCAGCAGCAAGGGCGCCGACCTCTCGGCCTACGAACTGGAGCCGCAACTGGTGACCGCGCTGTTCGACGCGGAGCAGCGCTCGAAACGCGAACTGGTGAAGTACGGCGACATTCCTCCGGTGATGGTGCAGGCGGTGCTGGCGATCGAAGACCGGCGGTTCTTCGAACACAGCGGAGTGAACTTTCTGCGCATGGCGGAGGCGGCGTGGATCGATGTGATTCGCGGGCGTCATGAACAGGGTGGATCGACGCTCACCATGCAGCTTTCGCGCGGATTCTTTCTGACGCCTGAGAAAACCATCAAACGTAAGCTGACGGAGATGCTGATTGCCGAGGAACTGGAACATAAGTTCGGCAAGCAGCAGATCTTCGAGATCTATGCCAATTGGGTGCCGCTGGGGCAGCGGGGATCGTTTGCCATCACTGGATTTGCCGAGGCGTCGAAGGCCTACTTCAACAAAGATCTAAAAGACATCACTTTGCCGGAAGCGGCGCTGCTGGCGGGAATCATTCAACGCCCGAGCTTCCTTTCGCCCTACCGGCATCCCGACCGCGCGCTGGAGCGGCGGAATCTGGTGCTGGAATCGATGGTGGAAACGCACGCCATCACGCGCGAGCAGGCGGATAAAGCCAAGGCCGCGGCGCTGAAACTGGCTCCTCCGAACGTGGAAGCCAGCGATGCGCCCTACTTCGTGGACATGGTGCGCGATCAACTGATCAGCAAGTTTAATGAGAACGAGTTGAACGACCAGTCGTACCGGATTTATACGACGCTCGATCCTGACCTGCAGAAGGCAGCGGCGCAGTCGGTGGAGATGGGCATCAAGCTGGTCGACGATCAGGTGAAGAAGCTGCGGACCAAGCGGGTGAAGGTGGGAAAGAAGTTCGAGACCACGGTGGCGCCGGGTCCGCAGGCGCAGGTCGCGATGGTGGTGCTCGATCCGCACACGGGCGCGGTGCTGGCGTTGGTGGGAGGGCGCGACTACGGTTGGAGCCAGCTGAATCATGCGGTGGCGAAACGGCCGACGGGCTCGATCTTCAAGCCGTTTGTGTATGCGGCGGCCATGAACACAGCGCTGGACGGATCGCAGAACGTGTTGACGCCGGCGTCGACGGTCACGGACGAGCCCTCGAGCTTCGCCTATGGCGATCAGATCTACGAGCCGCGCAACTACAAAGAGGAATACCACGGCGATGTGACGCTGCGTTACGCGCTGGCCATGTCGCTCAACAACGCGACCGTGAAGGTGGCGGAACAGGTGGGCTACGACAAAGTGGCGGACCTGGCACGGTCGGCGGGGATCGCGTCAGTGAAACCGACTCCGGCGATAGCGCTGGGATCGTACGATGCTTCGCCTCTGGAAATGTCGGGCGCTTACACGGCTTTCGCGAACAATGGTGTGCGGCTCTCGCCGGTTCTGTTGCGCTCGGTGCGCAATGACAAGGGCGACGTCATCCAGAACTACACCACGGATCAGCGGCCGGTGCTCGATCCGCGCGTCGCCTACGTCATGACCAACATGATGGAAGGCGTGATCAATAACGGTCTCGGATATACGGCCGTCCGGCTGAGAGGTTTTACGCAACCGGCGGCGGGGAAAACGGGCAGTTCGAAGGATGGCTGGTTCGCGGGATATACCTCGAATCTGCTGTGCATTGTCTGGGTGGGATACGACGATTACACGGAATTGCGGCTGACCGGCGCGCAGACGGCCGGGCCGATCTGGACTGAATTCATGAAGAAGGCCGCCGCCCTGCCGCAATATGCCGACATGCGGGAGTTCCAGCAACCCTCGGGCGTGGTGGACGTGCAACTGGATAAGGTTACGAACCGGCTGGCGACTCCAAACTGCACTGACGATTATGTTTCCGCGTTCGTGGCGGGAACCGAACCGCGCGACACCTGCGACGCGCAGCAGGGAATGAAAGGCTTCTTCTCCCGCATTTTTGGGGGCGGCGCGCAGCCCCAGCCGGCCCAGGCCCAGGCGCCGGATGGGCAGGACCCGAATAATCCTCAGGACCCTAAGAAAAAGAAGGGGTTCTTCGGCAAAATCGCTGGAATATTTAAGGATGACAAACCCGCTCCCCCGGTGTCTAAACCAGCAGACACGGGGCAAACGGCGCCGCACTGACGATATAAGGCCGTAGACAAATTTCTTCGCCGGGTGCCCGAAACTGTGCCAGAATGTGTCCACTTAGCTGGGGGTGGCCTATGTTGTCCTACCCAAGAAGTCTGCTGGTTCCCGTCTCGCTTCTCACTTTCTCCTTCTGTGCCCTGACGAGTGTGTCGTGGGGGCAGTCCTCTCACTCCGAACAAGTTCAAGTGAAACCGCCGCTGCTGCGGACGACCGATCCGCCGTCGCCCGACGCCACAGCCGCCGATTTGGAGGCGCGAGCTGATGAGTTTCACGCCCAGAAGCTGTATCTGGATGCCATCGATTACTATCGAGCGGCGCTGAAAAAAGTCCCGAACAATGCGCATATTCTGAACAAGGTCTGCCGGACGCAATTGATGATGCAGCGCTGGCGGGACGCGAAGAGTTCTTGCGAGCTCGCCATCAAGGCAGATCGCAAATTTGCCGATCCCTACAGCAATTTGGGTGTCGCCTTATACGAAGCGGGAAGATACGGTGCCGCCGTCAAGCAATACCGAAAAGCGATCGCGCTCGACGGCACTTCGGCGGCATTTTTCAATAATTTGGGAGCAGCGCTTTTTTCCAAGAAAGAATTCGAGCCTGCGGCTGAGGCTTACGAACATGCCATTCAACTCGATCCGGACGTATTTGGCCGAAGTTCGCGTTCCGGCGTTCAGGCGCAGTTGCCTAGCCCGGCCGATCGCGCCCACTACGACTTCACCGTGGCCCGGCTCTACGCCAAGATGGGCTACTCCGAACAGTCGATCGAATATCTGCGGAAGGCGATGGAAGAGGGATACAAAGATTTCAAAGATGTGTACAAGGATGTTGAATTTGCCGAATTACGAAAAGATAAGCGCTTTACGGAATTGATGGCGGCGAAACCTCCCGCCCTGCCCGAATAAATCTTGCCCTTGCGTCCCGGAATGTTTTGTGTCGGGCAGAGTTTTACAAAGGTTTACAAAAATAGACGGAACTTCGCCGCATTCCGGTGTTTAATTTTCCTACATACTCCTGAAAACAACAGGGTGAGTAAGGAGAAACGGTAGCCCATCGGATGCTGACCCGAGCACGCCCCAAGCAAGCATCCGGTGGGTTTTTTCTTGAGTTGCTGAAGGTCCAAACCAAACCACAACACAGAGGACGCAGAGGATTTTGGATCTATCTGTGGGTGGGAACCTAGTGCAGTCTTACCAGGAAGGATGACAAGGGATTCTTCTGTGTCCTCCGTGTTGTTCATTTGTGTTTTATAGCAACGGTGGGGCTGCTTTCGCCGATGTAGTCTTCCAAGACCTTCTTCCATCTCCCTTGCGCTTTCAGGATGAACTCAACGGCGTCGCGGAGGGCGCCGTCGCCTCCGGCGTGGGCCGTGACGCAATGAGCTTCGCGCTTAACCTCGGCGCGGGCGTTTTTTACCGCGATGGCCAGGCCGGCGGCGCGCATGGCGGGCAGGTCGATGATGTCGTCCCCGATGAAGGCCGCTTCTTCGGACTTGAGGCCCTCCTGCTTCACGATTTCTTCGAAACAAGCGCGCTTGTCTTGAATGCCTTGATGGATGTGGTTGAGCTTTAAGTCGCGGGCACGGAGGGCGACCGTCTCCGAGATGCGCCGGGTGATGAGTCCAGTCTTAAGCCCGGCGATCCGCGAGAGCGAGGACGCGACGCCGTCGTGGGCATGGAACCCTTTCACCTCGATCTGGCCGTGAGCCGTCTGCTGCGGAGGTGCCGCGCCAAGCGAGTCTTCGGGAACGAAGAACAGCTTTCCATCGGTGAGGACGCCGTCGACGTCGAAGAGGAGGAGTTTGATTTTGCGGGCGCGAACTTTGGACATGGAGTGATTCATTTTTTCAATTCAGAGCAGTCGATTTTATCAAGACAGCGGGGTGGAACCGAGGCTCACCGTAAACGACGTGGAGCGTCTATCGAAACGATGCCTAAGGTTGCCGTGGTAATGCAATCGTCCGCTTTCGGACGCTGCAGGCCAGAAGCGGACGCTCCGTTCGGTTTCTCGTCGATGATCAAGCCCGCGCAACCCAGCAATTGCAGTGCTTTCGCCGCGACTTGACTTTGGCGTGCGAAATGCGATTCAGAGAATAGCTGGAACGTGCGGAACTTTTTCGCAGCTTCAATCGTAACTTCGATTAGACGCGCTGTTGAAACTTTAGAACGGATATCACACTCGGTTTGGCGGCCCAGGTGATTCCGATTTTGAAGCAACGAGATTTGTGCTGTCTTCCGGACATTTCTCGGTTTCGTTGTTTCCTCCAACAGCGTTGCCTCTCGACCACGCCGCCTTCGCCGATTCCCGACGCTTTCGGGAAAGAATGAGGAATCCAATGAAATCACGAAGGCTCTACGGTAGTTTCATGTTGGGTGCGGTTCTGTTGGTTGCGGCCACGGCTCTTGCGGCAGAAAAGGAGACCGTGGAAACTCGCGAAACCGTGATCGTGAATGGCAACCAGCTTCCGGCTGGCAAATACACGGTGACCTGGGAAGGCAGTGGGCCAACCGTCGAACTGAAGTTTCATAAGGGAAAGAATGTGGTAGCAACGGCGCCCGCGCAGGTAGTGAACCTGAAGACGGCTGCTTCCGGCGGAATCGTGATCGCGAAAGAAAACAATCGAGTCGCGTTAACGCAGATTCGTCCCGAAGGGAAGAAATACACTTTGAATATCGGGAGTGAATCCGTAGAGACTGCGGCCGAAAACAGCGGAAGATAACAGTTCTCATGGAAATAAAATGCGGGAGCCACGGGGCTCCCGTTTTCTTGTAGGGGTCTGGAGGAAACAGAAATCGTCCGTTTCAGTTCAAATGATTCGTCGGTCAGCAGGCGAAGGTATAGCAGGCGAAGATATAGCGAATATTCGACAATCCGGCTACAATACCCGAATGCTTTCCCTTCCTGATTCCCTGGCCTGGGCACACCCTCTGGTGGCGGAGTGGTTTGTGGGGAAGTTTGGCACGCCGACCGAGCCGCAGGAGCTGGGCTGGCCCCACATACTCGCGGGGCGGACCACGCTGATTTCGGCGCCGACCGGGTCCGGCAAAACTCTGGCTGCCTTTCTGGCTTGCATTGACCGGCTGGTGCGCAAGGGGCTGGCAGGGGACTTGTCTGACCGGACGGAAGTACTCTACGTGTCTCCGCTCAAGGCACTGGGCAACGACATTCAGAAGAATCTGGAAGGACCGCTGGGGGAGATCCTTGCTCTGGCGGGCGAGCTCGGGTTGCTGATGCCGGAGATTCGCACGGCGGTGCGCACTGGCGACACACTGCAGCCGGAGCGGCGCGCCATGCTGAAGCGGCCTCCGCACATCCTGGTGACCACGCCGGAATCGCTCTACATTCTTCTGACTGCGGACAAGAGTCGCGCGATCCTGCGCGATGTTGAGACAGTAATTGTGGACGAGATTCATGCAGTGGCCGACGACAAGCGCGGGGCGCATCTAACTCTCTCGCTGGAGCGTCTGGAGGCGCTGTGTCATAGACCGCCGGTGCGTATTGGGTTGTCGGCGACGCAGAAGCCGATTGAAGAAGTGGCGCACTTCCTGACCGGCAGCGGGAGAAACGATCCGGTCATTGTCGACATCGGACACAAGCGGAAGCTGGATCTGGGAATTGAAGTGCCCCCGATGCCGCTGGGTCCGGTGGCTTCGAATGAATTGTGGGACGCGATCTATGACCGGCTAGTGGCGCTGGTGGCCGAGCACCGGTCGACGCTCGTGTTTGTGAACACGCGACGGATGGCGGAGCGCTTGTGTCACGAACTGGGCGAGCGCATGGGCGAGGAGAATGTGGCGGCACATCATGGCTCGCTGTCGCGCAAGCTGCGGCTGGCGGCCGAGAAGAAACTGAAAGAAGGCCAGGTTCGGGTGCTGGTGGCGACGGCCTCGCTCGAACTGGGAATTGATATCGGCACAGTCGACCTGGTGGTGCAGATCAATTCCTGTCGTGCGATTGCAGTGGCGTTGCAGCGCGTGGGACGGTCGGGACACTGGCGGGGCGCGGTGCCGAAGGGACGGCTCTTCGTAACTACGCGCGACGATCTGGTGGAATGCGCGGCTCTGGTGCGGGCGATCAAGCAGGGAGATCTGGATCGGCTGATCATTCCGGAATCTCCGTTGGATGTGCTGGCGCAGCAGATTGTGGCGGCGTGCGGGGCGGAGGAGTGGGACGAAGATGCGATGTTCGCGCTGGCGCGGCGGGCTTATCCGTATCGCGGGCTGAAGCGGGAAACGTTTGACTCGATTCTGGAAATGCTGTCGGAGGGGATTGCGGCAAAGCGCGGACGCTATGGGGCGTATGTGCACCGCGATCGGGTGAATGGAAAGTTGCGGGCGCGGCGTGGAGCGCGGCTGGCGGCCATCACCAGCGGCGGCGCGATCCCTGACAACTCTTTGTATACGGTGGTCGCTGAGCCGGATGGCGTGGTGGTGGGCACGGTGGATGAGGATTTTGCGGTGGAGAGCAATCGCGGCGACATCATGCTGTTGGGGAACACGTCGTGGATGATTCGTCGCATCGAGACCAACGCCGGGCGGATGCTGGTACAGGATGCGCACGGAGCGCCGCCGAGCGTGCCCTTCTGGCGCGGCGAGGCTCCGGCGCGGACCGAGGAGTTGTCGGCGCATGTGGGCGAGCTGCGGGAAAAAATGAGCCAGAGTCTGTTGAGAACTTCGCCGGTGGGATTTTCGGCGACGCAGCCGGAAGTGGCAGCGACGGTTGCATGGCTCAAGGAAGAATGCGGGGTGGATGACTCCGGCGCCGAGCAGATGATTGAGTACGTGCTGCAGGGTCGCGCGGTGCTGGGGGCGGTGCCGACGCAGAAGACGGTGATTGCGGAACGGTTCTTCGATGAGGGCGGCGGGATGCAGTTGGTGATCCACGCCCCGTTTGGCGGGCGGATCAACAAAGCCTGGGGACTTTCTCTGCGGAAACGATTCTGCCGCGGGTTCAATTTTGAGTTGCAGGCGGCGGCGACCGATAACGGCTTGAACATTGCGTTGGCCGAGCAGCACAGTTTTCCGCTGGGCGATGTGTTTTATTTTCTGCAGGCCGACACGGTGCAGCCAATTCTGGAGCAGGCGGCGCTGGATTCTCCGATTTTTGCGACGCGCTGGCGCTGGGATGCGAACCGAGCGCTGGCGCTGCTGCGCTTTCAGAATGGCAAGAAAGTTCCGCCGCAGATTCAACGCATGCGGTCGGACGATCTGCTGGCGTCCGTGTTTCCGGACGCCGCGGCGTGTTTTGAAAACATTGAGGGCGAGCGGCAGATTCCCGATCATCCGCTGGTGGGTGAAGTGATGAAGGATGTGCTCACGGAGGCGATGGATGTGGAAGGACTGAAGTCGCTGCTACGAGGGATGGCTTCGGGCGAGATTCGTGTGCTGGCGGTGGATACGCCGGTGCCGTCGCAGTTTTCGCACGAGATTCTGAATGCGAATCCGTATGCGTATCTGGACGACGCGCCGCTGGAGGAACGGCGGGCGCGAGCGGTCAACATGCGGCGGGTGCTGCCGGAGTCGGTGCTGGAGGAAGTGGGCGGGCTGGACGCAGGGGCGATTGCGCAGGTGCGGGCAGAGGCTTGGCCGGATGTGCGCGATGCGGATGAACTGCATGATGTGCTGCATACGCTGGTGGCGCTGCCGCAGGAGTTTGGTGACGGGGGAGAGGGAATCCCCACTTCTCGCGCACAGAACGCGCGAGAAATGGGGCACCCGGGTTCGAGCTTCCGATGGAGCAGTTACTTTGAAAGGCTAGTGAATGAGGGGAGGGCTGGGCGTGCTTCTGTGGACGGGCGGCGCTACTGGGTGGCGGCGGAGCGGGGGCGGAGTTTCCTGGCGCTGTTTCCTGCGGCGGTGTTTGATCAGACCTTGGCCGAGGTGGAGACTGCACAGAGTTCTCGCGATGATGCTTTGCTTTCGCTGGTGATGGGGTGGATGTCGCATCTCGGTCCGGCTACGGCTTCGCAGCTTGGTCAGACCATCGGGCTTCCTGCTTCCGACATCGAGAAGGCATTGCTGCGGATGGAAGCTAGTGGGACTGTGCTGCGTGGACAGTTCAGTGGCCCTGCCTCGCGGGCAGGAGTGCCCGCGCCACACGAGACGGAGTGGTGCGAGCGGCGGCTGCTGGCGCGGATTCACCGGCTGACGGTCGGGATGTTGCGCAAGCAGATTGAACCGGTGACGGCGGCTGCTTTTATGCGTTGGTTGCTGCGCTGGCAGCACGTGGCTCCGGGAACGCAGGTCGCTGGAGAGCGAGGGACCCTGGAAGTCGTTCAGCAGTTGCAGGGATTTGAGATTCCGGCGAATGCGTGGGAGCGGCAAGTGCTGGCACGGCGAATTGCCGACTACGATCCGAAGTGGCTGGATCAACTCTGCCTGACTGGGGCGGTGGGGTGGGGAAGGTTGTCGCCGCATCCGGCGACGGTGGATGCGGGAGGGCCGGCGAATGGCTCTTCTGAAGGCGCTGCGCCGCGGCAGCGGCGGGTGATTCCGACCAGTGTGGCTCCGATCACACTTTTCGTGCGCGAAGAAGCGGACTGGATGGCGTTAACTCAAAATCCCCACTTCCGGCAAAGGACGCCGGAAGTGGGGCACCCTCAAAATCTAAATCCCCACCCTGTCGCAGAGAACGCGACAAGGATGGGGCACTCGGCGCCAGACGAGAGCCGCGGGTTGAGCCATGGGGCGCAACTCGTGCTCGAATTTCTGCGGCAGCGTGGAGCTTGTTTCTTCGCCGACATCGTTCGCGGAACGGGCAAGCTCAAGGCGGAGATCGAGACTGGACTTTGGGAGTTGGTGGCGGCAGGACTGGTGACGGCTGATGGGTTCGATAATCTGCGGGCGCTGATCGATCCCAAGCGGAGGGCGGGGCAGGGCAGCGGGCGCAGTACGCGTCCGCGGCACAGTTCTGGGCGGTGGGCGCTGCTGCATGCGGACGTGGCGGCGGAAAGGCCGCGCGCGGTTGAGGCCGCATGCTGGATGCTGTTGCGGCGTTATGGAATTGTGATTCGCGATCTGCTGGCGCGGGAGTCGAACTTGCCGCCGTGGCGCGAATTGCTGATGGGGTTCCGTCGTCTCGAGGATCGTGGAGAGATTCGCGGCGGGCGGTTTGTCGATGGGTTTCTGGGCGAGCAGTTCGCACTGCCGGTTGCAGTGGAATCGGTGCGCGGGATGCGGGGGTTGCCGTTGAGCGGCGATACGCTGACCCTGTCGGCGGCTGATCCGCTGAACTTGATTGGGATTCTCGTGCCCGGGGAGAGAGTGCCGGCGATTTCCGGCAAGACGGTTAGCTACCGGGATGGGATTGCGGTTTCTGCGCCGGAACACGTTGAGCCGAGTGAAGCGGCGGGGTAGACGGCTTCGACTCCTGGGGTCAACGTAAGGCGGGTCGGCAAGGCAGGGATGCTTCGACTGCGGTTGAGCATCGCTTTGCGAAGCTCAATCCTCGCTCAGCATGACAATGTGGCGCAAGTTACGTTGTTAGCAAAATAAAAGTCAGAAGCTCGATGAGGGGGTCCCCCGAGCTTCTGACCGGAAAATCTCGGCTAGAACTGATGAAAGCGCTTCCCCCGTCGCTTTTGCCGAGCATCCGCATTTTTCTCGTTGCATGCGGAATTCCAATGCTGAGGCGATGTTTCACCAGTGCCCCAAACCCGGCGGAACTCCTTCATTTACAGGATATTGAAACTACTCCGGGTAATTTCGTGCGGCCTGCATCTTGCCTTGCGGAGGCGCCCCGGCGCTATCTGATCGGATAGTCCCACTAACCGTTCGGATATTGGGAATGATTTACGCCGGACATGCATTTCTGCCCGCGCTGTGATAAGAATTCTGCACGGAATGGGAGACCTCTGGATTGCGCCCTAGACTCTTGGTGATCGCCGGCCCTGCAAAAGACTCGACCATTCCGTTGCCCGACGGAGAGGGTATGCTCGGTCGCGATCCGACGAACGCGGTTTCGGTGCCCGACGCGTCGGTGTCGCGAAAACACTGCCTGCTGCGGAGGGAAGAGGACGACCGCTTTCAAATCAAGGATTTGGACAGCCGCAATGGGACTCTGGTCAACGGCCTGGCGGTCAAGGAACAGTGGTTGCGTCACGGAGATGAGATTGCGACCGGCGACTCGGTGTTCTTGTTTCTGCTGGAAGACGAAGACCGCGCCTTTCCCGCCAGCCGGGTTGAGTTCGATGACAGCCGGCCCACGGCTGAGACCAAGCTGATTCATCCTAAAGAAGCGCTGTACCTGCAACCGGACCGGCTGCTGCGAGAGCTGCCGGCGTCGTCGCCGGTGGCACGCAATCTGAACGCGCTGCTCAAGATCAGCCGCGTGGTGCATGCCATCCGCGATCTGGAGGAGTTACAGGCGCAATTGCTCGACTTGATTTTTGAAGTGATCCCCGCCGGGCGGGGAGCGATTCTTTTGACGGAGGGCGCGGGGCTGGAGTTCAACTGCCTCTATGCGCGCACGCGGCAGGCCGGACAACCGCAACTGGTGCGGGTGAGCCGGACCATTGCCCACCAGGTGATGAAGGACAACGTCGCGATTCTGGGAGTGGATGTGGCCGCGAGCGGCGCCCTGCGCAACGTGGAGAGCCTGGTGGCGTCTGAGGTGCGATCGCTGTTGTGTGTCCCGCTGACTGTGTTTCAGCGGGTGATTGGATGTATTTATCTCGACAGCACGAATGCCACCAATCGGTTTCAAGAGGATCATCTGCAACTGGTGGCGGCGATTGCCGGGATTTCCGCAGTGGCGCTGGATAACGCGCGGCGGCTGCAATGGCTCGAGCAGGAAAACCAGCGGCTCACCACCGAAGTCAGGCAGGAACAAAGCCTGGTGGGGGAAGGCGCGCGGATGAAGGAGATTTTTCAGTTTCTGGCGCGAGTCGCGCCCACCGAATCAACCGTGCTGATCGAAGGTGAGAGCGGAACGGGTAAGGAACTCGCGGCCCGGGCATTGCATCGCAACAGCCACCGCGGGAACAAGCCGTTTGTGGCGATCAACTGCGCGGCGATTCCTGAGACTCTGCTGGAGAGCGATCTGTTCGGGCATGAGCGCGGCGCCTTCACCGGCGCAGCCGTGCAGAAGAAGGGACGGCTGGAAGTCGCCGATGGCGGCGTGGTGTTTCTCGACGAAATCGGAGAACTGGCTCCGGCGCTGCAAGTCAAGCTGCTGCGCGTATTGCAGGAGCGCGAGTTTGAACGTGTGGGCGGGACGCACACCATCAAAGTGGACATCCGCTTGATCGCGGCCACCAATCGTGACTTGAATGACGCCGTGCGCACCGGGCAATTCCGACAGGATTTGTATTACCGGCTGGCGGTGGTGAGGCTGACCATGCCTCCGCTGCGGGAGCGGCGGGAAGACATTCCAATGCTGACCCGGCATTTTTTGCAGAAGTACGCCAAGCGGAGCAAAGTGAAGCCGAAGCCGGTGTCGCGTGAAGCCATGGCGGCTCTGGTGAACTACGAGTGGCCAGGCAACGTGCGCGAACTGGAAAATGCCATCGAGCGGGCGCTGGTAATGGGATCGGCGGACATGGTGCGGCTGGAGGATTTGCCCGAATCGCTGCTGGAGCAGGAATCAGCAGCGGAGATGCACGAAGGGAAATATCACGCCAGCGTGAAGGAATTGAAGAAGCAATTGATTGTGGATGCAGTCGAACAGACCGGGGGAAATTATGTGGAGGCAGCGGGAATTCTGGGCGTGCATCCGAATTATCTGCACCGTCTGATCCGCAATTTGGGATTGAAAGAGGCGCTGCACAATGGGGTGCACGGGAGGAAGTAGTCGGCGGAGTCGTCGCTGGGCTAGTCTAATCCTGTGGGACCGGGTCTCCGACCCGTTCAGCGGCCGCAAGGCCGCTCGCGCGGCCTGACCGGGTCCCTTCGGCTTTGCTCAGGGCAGGCTCCGACCCGGTCCCACACGAAACCTTTTACGGCAAGGGCAATTGCATCAGACCCGCGGGGTCGAGGTAAGTCCCCTGCCAGCGCACGGCGACGTGCAGATGAGGGCCAGTGGCTCGTCCGGTGCCGCCGCTCAGGCCGACGATCTGGCCACGCTTCACCTGCTCACCTTCCTTGACTTTGAATTCCGAGAGATGCAGATAGAGAGTCAGAAAGCCCTGGCCATGGTCGATCACGACGAATCCGCCCTCGTAGTAGAGGAAGCGCGCCAGCAGCACAGTGCCGGAATTCATGGCCGCGACAGGCGTTCCGGTAGGGACGCGGAAATCGAGACCCTGATGAGGACTCTGGGCCTTGCCGTTGAAAATTCGTTGCGAGCCAAAGACGTCGGAAATTGTGGCGTCGGCGGGTGCAGTGAAGTTTCCATCCCACTCGCGGGTCGGGGTGACGCGGCTTAGATAATCCTGCTTGATCTTTACGCCTTCGGCGATCTGCTCCTGCTGTTCTGGCGTGGGCTCGGTGAATTTCTTTTCGACCGTGAGCTCCACTTTGATCTGAGGATAGTGAGCGCGGGCGACGGCGAACGTGTGCGAGACGGCGAGCGGAGCTTGGGTGGCGCCACGTTCAGCAGTTAGTTCGAGCGCGTATTTGCCCGGAGTTGTCTCGATGCTTACGCCGGCCAGGGCGAACCACGTTCTTGTGGACGCGTCATAACTGAAAGTGAGTTGGTGGCCGAGCCATGTGCCGGTGAGGGATTCGAGCTTGACGGGGGACTTCACCACAAATAGGACGGGACCACCGTTGACCAGGCGAGCCGGCTGTGCGCGCACGGTCCAGGTGGCAGCGCAGGCGGGAAGCGCAGTCCCGGGAACCATCGTCCAGCAGGACACGAGCGCGCCGATCACCATCGCGGCGACAGAATTGGTTCGGAACGTCACCTCACCAGCGTAGCACTCTGCAGAATCTGCGCCGTCTATAATCGCGGGCATGCGCATCCGAGTTCTCACTGGCCTGGTGATTGGCCTGCTAACTGGGCTGGGCACGCCACAGACGGCTTCGGCGCCGCTGAATGCGGACCGGGTTGTGGTGCTGAAGAGAGAACGCACGCTGCAACTGCTGAACCAAGGGAAGGTGATCAAGACCTACAAGGTCGCCCTGGGCGGCGATCCGGTGGGGCCGAAGATGCGACAGGGTGATCACAAGACTCCCGAAGGGGCCTAC
This sequence comes from Candidatus Sulfotelmatobacter sp., assembly GCA_052148475.1. Classification (GTDB taxonomy): domain Bacteria; phylum Acidobacteriota; class Terriglobia; order Terriglobales; family Acidobacteriaceae; genus Sulfotelmatobacter. Next base: position 90,296 of record JBKQID010000062.1, read on the forward strand.
GTTCTGGATTCTCGCAATCCCCACAGCCAGTTCTACAAGTCGATTCATATCTCGTATCCGAGCGCGAGCGACCGCGCGGCGGCGCAGCAGAAGGGCGTCTCTCCCGGCGGGGATGTGTTTGTGCACGGCCTGCCAAACGGCTATCGCTATGTGGGCGCGGCCCACAGGCTGAAAGACTGGACCGACGGATGCATTGCGGTTACGGATCAGGAGATGGACGAAATCTGGCGGGCGGTAGCGGACGGAACGCCGATTGAGATCCGGCCATAAGCCGCTCTGGGTGAGTTGTTGAGAGAATTGGTGGACCTGGTCGGGATCGAACCGACGACCTCTTCCATGCCATTTCTCATCTTTGACTGTACCCGAGCGACAGCAGGAAAGCGCGAGTGATAAATGAGGGGCAGTGTTCATGCGGTTCCGCGGGCCTTTACTGCCCCTCACTTGTGCCGGAGTGACACCCTCCGACAGCACCGAGCACGGGTAGGGATGCAAGGGTTGCGACACAACTCATGACACAGAAATTCCGCTGGGCGATCAAACGGAATTACTGCCTGTAGGCCGCCCCCCTGCCGGTTTCCCTTTTTTTACGTTCGATGTGACTCCGGCGCGACTCGGTTTGTGTTGGGACAGCATTTGGGAATGGGAGGCGACTGCTGTCCCGCGGCAACGGAGCGGTTTCTGTCGCGTGCGTCATCCCTTGGGTTAAGAAACCCCTCGGGGGATCTGGGGGCAGACAGCCCCCAGCGGGTGTGGGCGGCGCCCACGGTGTTGCTGTTGGTGTTGATTCTGTCGCCTCGATTCGGGAGGGGGGTGGCGACCTCCCGCACGCGGTGGGTGCCCCCCGATACCGGAGGTCGGGAACTATCTCGGTGGCATCGGCGGGGGGAACCCACGGCTTCGCGCGTGCGGGTTTGGGAGCGCGTGATTCTACGCGCGACAGCAAGAACGCAGGCCCGCGTCTTTTGCGGGACTGCCACCTTGTGCCGGGAGGCGCGAAGACGGGCCGCAGAGCGGAACGGCTGAGGCACTTCGGCTCCGACCACGAGCACGGCCCGGCACCCGGCGCGAATAGCGTCCTGCTGGTGATCGCGATGCTGTTGGAGATCACGATGCCGCCTCGTTGCACGGCGCGTGACAGCGCCGTTGGCTGGCGCGCGACGTGCTACTGGACGCTTGTCGACCAGCCCCCCTGCCGGTTTTCCTTTTTTTGGGGCGCGTGGGACTCCGACGAAAGCGCCACTTTGTCGCGGAGGGAAATTTAGACTTGGAGGCGGCGACAGCTCGGCCAAACCTCAATGAGTAAGTATGATCGCCTGTTCTCGACAGTTGCGCGGAAGTACACTTGTGCCTACTTACTCGATGTCTATCTCGCTCACGCCTCGACTAAAATCATCGACCGCTTGAGGAGCGGCCCGCTCCTCTTCATCGAGTTTCGCCGGGTCAAAACTCTCGATCTCCTTCAGCCGTTCGGATGTGAACCTCCGCATGATTTCGTCGGCCAGGAATCTCGCGATTGGAATGCTGTTGTGACGCACCTCGGGATCGAGCGTCGTTTGAATCTTGTTCACCCAACTGAAGTACAGGCCGATCAGATCGGCAAAGATTTTGGCGTCAGATTTAACTGACGCTTTCGGGAGTGTGCTGAGATGCAGCCCCCAGAAGATGTACACGTTTTCGTACCGCTTGTTGAGGATCGTTTTGTTCATCGCAAAAAATGCGGATAGCAGGTTGCCTTGCTGAACAAGGCTTTCATAGAAAGCCTTAGCCGCGAGCTTCGCCGTCTCGTTACCGACGCTCCACAGCGTGCCGATGTATGCTCGTGCCCCTGCGTGAATGATCATCGCTGCAATTTCGTGCGAGGACGAACATGTATTGTTGAACACAAGCGGATGCGAAAACCCCGCAAGGCCGTCAAAGACGCCCTGATGAATGCTGTCGGCACACTGAATGTGACACGACAGCGCGATCTTGGAGTTGAACGCGACCCTCAGCACCTTGTTGCCTGGGTCGAGCCGCGTCGCGACCATCATGTCTTCAAAAACGTAGCGAGGGTAGCTTTTGAGCGGAGGACTCATCCAGGGGAATCCATCGAAGCTCTTGAAGATCAGTTTCCGGTGAACCCTGACCATGTCACCCTCACTTGGCGAAACCCCGACCACCTCATAAAACTCCAGCTTGTGAGATTGTCCGACCCGATCAGTGAACTCTTGCACAACGAAATAGCCATCTACCTCTCCGCCGTGGGCGCAAATGTGCATCACGTCGTAGGGAAAATGGCTGCCGTAGTTTGTTAGTTGCTTCACCGTGGCTTTCTTTCCGAGAAGACGAGTCACGGTGTAGTTGTTGGCCTCCAAGAGTTTGTCGATATCGTCGGTTTCTTCCGAAGCGAATAATTCCGGGGAGAAAACAATCGCACTGGCGAGGCCGATGGGTACGTGCTCCTCGATGAGTGCGTTCGTGATGAACAATCCGCAATCCAATTCCTTCATCACGTGGCTGCACGGTATGACGTTCCCGATGAAGAGACCGTATGGCAGACCCTTCGTAAAGAACGTTGCAAATTTGTAGTTGGCGACCTTCGCTTCCCGGAGTCTCTTCGAGGCCGCACGCTTGGCCCATGCGAACTCGTGATGTGATTTATCTTTTCTCCAAGCTTCAAGCTGTCGCGGTAGCGAGCGCGCCTGATCCTTGTCGATGGCTGGAACCAGTACGACATCGGCGTTGATCGCCAAACCATAGTTGATCGCCGCCATGTCCGGGACGGAAGTATCGTTTTCGATCAGTAAAAGACCCTCGCCGCCGTGCAGATGTTTCGTCGGGAGAAGCGGAGCGCTTTCGTCGATCACAAGCGGCTTGTGCGAGAACTTTGCGAGCAGAAGGCCCTCGCTCAGTTGCGTGGCTTTACATCGAACCGGATCTGTCAACGGAAGACTGAACGGCAGTCGGGTTGGAACGTCGTCGAGGGAGTTGATCTCGACAAGCTTCTGAGTGGGGAGGAGCGCACGCAGATAGCTTTTTTGGTTCTCCGTCATGCCGACGAGCAGTATGGAGTCCGGCTGGAGTCGAGCCAAGGAATTGTTAATCTTGTGCGCCGCCCGATCCCCGATGACTCGCCCAAGATAGCCATCCTTTCCAAAATCGCTCGATGGCGAGTAAGGAACGTCGATGCTGGGGAACTCGAAAACCGGGAAGTAGACGCCTGACTCTGAAAAATGACTGGAAACCACTGCTGCAAGCGCGGCTTGCCCATGGGTCGCGATGCAAACGCATCGAGCCTCGATTTGTGGGAGCGCGCCTTCTGCCATCTACGTCTGATTGTAAATTGCCGTCGCTGGAATGACGACCAACGAACGCCTGTTCGACGCCAGGCTTCCCGCTGGCAGGTCAATTTCCCGAAGTCATTCGCTCCGATTCCCTGACTATTCTGGAAGGCGCAACGCCCAGAGTCGCAGCCAAGTTGAATAGCGTCCGAAGCGATGGGCTCTTCTCTCCTCGTTCGAGCTGTCCGATGTATGTTCGGTGATACCCGCTGCGCGCCCCTAGCTCGTCCTGCGACACTCCTTGCTCGCGCCGAAGCGCCCTAAGCACACGACCAAACGCGATCTCCGGGCTGATCTTCGGTCCGCGTGCCGCTGGCGTGTGACGCATACCGAACAGAGCTTCGGCCATTGACGACTAAAGTGCGACATACTATAGTCGTCATCGATATCGGGCTGCCCATCCGCGCGGCATCCTGAGCTTTTTCCTCTCCCAGACTGGAAGCACTTGCACTCAGTCGCTAAAGACGACCCCTGGACGACGAGAGTAGAAGGAGTTGCTCGATGAATTCCTCCATTCGCCGTGTGTTTACGGGATTCGTTCCCTTCATGTTGTTGTCGGTGGTCTTGGCGCAGCTCGACAAGTCGAAAGACTGGACCGAGAAGCCGCTAACGCCTGATACCGCCGAGACATTCTTTGAGGCGACGTTGCACGGCCAGAAACATATCGCGATCACCGGTGTGATCGCTGACACAAAATACAAGGACGTTAATCTAGGAAATCATTGCACAAGCAGTTCGAGCGGCTCCGTCCACGGTACCGTGGACGACAGCGGAAATGTGACCGGTAGAACAACGACTAGCGGCAGCACCAATTGCTCCGAGACGCATAATTACTTCTACTGGATGGACGTTGCTTACGCTGATGCTGCGAACAGTTCCTACGTAATCACCGCTCGCTGTGACGTCCGGTGGGTTTGGAACCACTGCGCTGTGCCGATTGAAGGCAATACGAATGGCATGGTGATCGAAAGAGAAAAGAAGGGCAAGTACGCCATTTACATTTCTCTTCACCGAGGTGCCCTTGACAGAAAGGGGAGCGTGTCAAGGTACGAAGTCGTGGATTTGAAGCACTTTGAGCGTGCCATAGGGGCTTCACCTGTGCCGCATCCTGGAGTCGCACCAGCGACCGAAACAAACGTCGAACCCAGATATTACGATCACGGCACCGACGAGAACAGCTTTGGGCTAGTGGCTCACGTGAAAGCGACTGAGCAACGCGGATCCCAATGTGTCAGCACGGTGGACATCGGCAACAGTGAAGTTGAGGTTTACAACTTTGAGCATCCCGATTCCTGTCTTGGATTCACCAACCTCAGCGCGGGGATGAATTTCAAAGCGCGCTTCTCGCTGATTTGCGAGGGGAGCTTTGATGCCTGCACCACCGCCAATGTTGACGGAGCGCTAGCGGGCATCCTCGTCTACCTGCCGCCCGTGGTGCCAGGGGCGGATGCCGTCATTCAAGAATACAAAATTGTGGGCACCCGAGAGATTCCAAACGCACTGCTGGCGCAACAGAACGTGCACGCGGCCGAGGAGACGGCCAAAGAACAGAGCGTGCGGGATGCGGCTCCTCAACTTACCCCTCAGGGAACCATCGGCATTTCATGCGACGGCGATCCCTTGGTCCGACACGACGGAGTCGCAGTCTCGCAGGTTGTCACTGGCGGGCCAGCTGACCGAGCCGGAATCAAAGCCGAAGACATAATTCTGGCGATTGACGACCACTATTTGTTCACGATTGAGGAACTCAACAACGCTCTAGCACGGTGCAAACCGGGATCGACAATCAGGCTCCGCTATCGTCGGTATGCATCGATCAACGAAACGCAATTGATTGTTGGTAGTCGAGAAGCGATAGAGCTGCACCGCTAGAGCCCGCGACGGCTGGGGGCAGGCGCGCCGGCCAGTAACCTTGGACGCGGGCTCCCAAGCGGGCATTCAACGGCGCGCCTCGTCGTGGGACGAATCCACCCAGCCGGCTTTGCCACCTCCGAACTGTTCTCCCCAGAAGATTCAGGCGGGAGTGGTTCGGCCTTTAAGAAGAATTCGCCGTTACGGGCTTGATTTCACCAACGCGTTTCGGGTTAAGGAAATACTGCCTTCCATCGTGATGCTCCTTCCACAGAAACAGCGAGGCTGAAGTTTTCGTGTCCTCGTGCTGCTCGCAGTTTTTGTCTAGGACTCGATCGGCCGCAGGCACATTCAAATGGCGAGCTCGTACAACTTTTAAGACGGTCTCCCTGGGGCAGTGCGAGAATTCGCCAATCTTGGAGTGGCTGACCATCGCTCGAACCATGAGCGCGAGCAGAAATTCCTCCTCGTCGACCAGCTGATATTGTCGGCGACTTTCAAGTTCCTCTGCCACAACTTCAACCCACACGCGAATTTGGGCCTCAAGGTCGGGCAGACCAACGCTGTCACAAAAGTGAATCAATTCCACAGGCACCTTTTGTGGCACGGCACCACCTGTGATATGAGGAGCAAAGTGCCTGCAAATCACGACTCCGTCGTAGGGAAGCAGCTTCGCGAGGCGCCCCTTCGTATCGTTGAAGTCTCGGGGGGGCACGTGAACGATATCTACGCCGTACGCATCGCCGATCGCCAAAAGTCGCTCTCGTATTGCGCGGCCCCCGACAACCTCTGGAATCACCCATGCAAGTCTGAATTTATTAGCTTTGATTCCGCAGGCCCGCGATCGAACGAACCGATGGTTCTTATGGGCGGGATTCGCTCGCCAGTTGGCGGACAACTCCATCAGCCAAGTGGCGCACTCCTCGTAAGTCATGACGGCTCCACCAACGGCCTCCACGCTAGGTTTGGGCCCTCTTCGAGATCTTCGCTGTTGCATGAGATCCAAGCGGTAAAACACGATCTCTCCGTCAGTGTTCTCGGCGGGAGCTAATACATGGATCATCTGGGCGTTATCAGCGGGGTGCACATAAACTCGGGCCCAGCCGTCCAGCGCAGTCAGGAGTTTTTCCGCGTCGGGAAGTCGCGCAAGTTTGCTGGCGTCGTCCGGCAGTTTTATTGAGTAGGGGAGTCCAGCGCGGAATTGAACTTCCTTCCCGAGAACGCTCCCAACGTCGACCCGGGCGTCCGCTGAGACGCCCTCAACCAACGAGATCGCTCGGATATTGAAGTCCATTCAGCCATCACCTGGGCAGCGGAGAAGCCACTACGCTTGAATCGCTGTTTCACTACACTTCCTTCACTTTTTCGCATCGACCACTTGCAGCGCCCCACGCAGTCGGAGCAACTCATCAATCAGTTGATCTATCAGCGCGGCGAGACGTGGCGTCAATGCCACAGCAGTCGGCGTCGCCGGCGCAGGCAAAACAGGAAGTGCAGCGACCTGGGCTGGCGTTGTCTCTGTAGTCATATCAGGAATCGCTCGGGTAACTGAAGTCTCTGTTGCGGTGGGAGCAACAGGCCAGCACACTCGGGGGCGCCGGATATACGGGCTTGTGACATCTTTCGGTCTTACGTTGTTCGAGGCGGCCCAAGTTTCGATCGCCGCGACAACCTGCCTGACATGGTACCTGTGCCATGACTTGAACAATTTAGGGTCGTTCCGAACGGCGGAGTTGAACTGATACGGCGACGTCTCTCCCCCCTCCAATGTCTCCCGCAGGCGGGACTTGATTTCCGGATCTTGCATTTCTGCAAACGAACGCATCCAGTCGATCGTGCGCTCACGGGCGCTGGGGATTTGAATCAGCTGCGCGCCGCCGAGCGGTTCCGGCTGACTGATCTGCGCCTTAAAGGCAAAGTCACGCGCAGGGTCGTAGACCCATCGAGCAGAGAAACTTGTGAAGGCGTTCCACAAGTCGACTCTCACGCGAACAGGAGCACTGTCGCGCGAGCGGCCGGCGGACCATAAGGGTGCCACGGGTGCGACTGGTGGAGGGGTGGGGTCGAGGAAAATCCTCTGCTGAGTCGGCTGTGGTTGGGCGTTAGGGGGCCAGACCTCCAAGTCTCCACCGGGCGTGGAGACCACCTGGACAAAACCGGCCCTCTCAGCGGCACGCAAGAAGTCCCCGAACTTCAGGAACCCTAGCTGATTCTCAGTCAGTCCGTAACGCCGATACAGTTCAGGTTTTAGGGTTGCTCCAAGAGCGCGTCGGCCGCTTGAACAAAAATCGAGGACCATTGACGCCAAGAGATTGAATGGATGAGGCAGCGCATCGTTCGTCGTTAGCATTTAGGCATCCTCCGAGGTAGAGCTGAGAGTGGGGCCTCCGTATGTTTCGGGAAGCCCCGCTCCTAACTCAATTTCATCGAGATGCCGGCTAAGGAACGACGTGACAGTTTCGACGAGGTTAGCACCTCGGTTCCCGGAATCTGCTGCCTGCCTTTGCACAAGCTGCCAGACCCAATCGGGACCTGCCACTGTCGAGCCGAGTCGAAGTCCTAATTAACCTAAATATCAATTGTCGTCGACGACATTCTACCTAGGTGAGACTAGATTACACGCTAGGACGTTCGACATTCGGTCAACGGCTGTTCTTAGCCTAAACCCACAGGTGGGTTTCGTCAACCCCCCTGGCGGATTTAAGTAACGGACGTTACCTGGCGACTTCCGACAACTCGTGTGAGGTCTGTCCGTTGACTCTGTCTGCGCAAGCCGGAGACCATCTTGCTCCATCCCTTTGGGGATGATGGAATAAGCAAGTCCGCAGGCACTGGTTCAGGCGCGCCGACGTAACCTACGTTACGCTGCTTCCGCCGGAATCGAGGGGTAACGTCAGAGCTCTCTTTCGAGGGCTCATCAACTCCGGAGCGGCGGGTAACGCTGGCGTCCGCAAAGCGACTCCCTAGGGCGACTCTCGGCGACGAGGCGATGGCGAATATACTCGTCTTGGAGTCGGGACTCGAATTACCGCCCCGCCGAAGTCCGCCCCGCTCCATCAGTAATGCGGGAGAGGACCAAATTGTGAGCTAAGGAGATGAGAGTGTGGCTTAGGCCACGTTCCACACATAAAAAGCCCGTCTGGTCGCCTGCCACTTGAGCCGCTGCGGAGAACGAAGACCTGTCCGCTCCTTCGCCCGCTGCGCGGTCGGACTCGCTCGCCGCTCGCGCACACCGCGCGCTCGCATCTCGCTCCTAGGATGCCGGGTCCGCGCCGTTGTACTTTGGCAGCAATTCTCAATGAAGTTTGTTTGATCACCTGATTTCGTCAGCAATGCGGGAAGGAGTTTTTGGCTCCGAGCTGTTCGTTACTGTTGAGGCGATGACTCGGGGACACGAGCCGTCTTCTGCCGGGGCCGTCTGTCCCGAAACATGAGACGCGGATCAAGACGGCGAAAATAAGATTTCCTCGCAAGTACGCGATGAACTGAAAGTACGGCCAACCCAATAAACAAAGCCCAAACTGCGAATATCCATCTGCGAGAAATAGATGCCACGACTACGGAGATGGCGAGCGGAGTCCAGAGCGCAAGAAATAGCACAATCAACGTCGAGCGCGATTTGCTGAAAGCACCGAACAGCGTCCCGGAGACTGGAAACACAGATGACGTTACCGCGTCACGAACAAAGGCGCCAAAATACATGACCACGAAGAATAGCAGTCCTTGGACGGTAAAGGTTGCGGCTTCTAGGTCAATTGTTCTCCCTGGCAGCGAACCCGGAGCCATCTCGATCATTGGTCCGACTCGTCCTCCGAGTTCCATGGGATTAGAAACCGTCGGTAGCTCGAAGTGCGCCAACTCTTGCACGTCACCGACGTTCAAGCAATTCAACAGAACTTCCGAAGTGAGAGCGGGGACAAACAGTTGCGGCTTTTCCGCTTTTAGTGGCACCTCAAGTTCCTTCGGGGAGCACGGAGTGCCGAGGCCGCGCAGAACATTCTTGTAAGCCAAAGCGCCCCGCTTATTAGCCCAGCGGGCTACCGAAAAGTTGAAATAGTTCGACACCTGTCTAGTACGAGTAAGAATATCGGAATCGTTGAGCGTTTGGAGCGAGTCGGCAATCCTATCAGCCTCGGGTACGCCCATAGCATAGGAAGCGGAAAGACCTGTGGGAGGGGCGATCGCTGGATGAGATCCGGGGGCACCTGAACTCTGAATGTTTTTTGGAGCGACTGCTACTACCTTTGACTGCGGCTCGACCTTAGTCGAGGATGCTGTTACCCAGATGCCTTCTCTGAGTTGTGCGATTGACAATGACTCGGCTCCTTCGTCTGAGGATTTATACTTTTTCCAGGATTCGCTGTCATCTAGGGAGTCGACCGCAAGCGCGAGATTAAATCTCCCGGCAACGTAGACGCGAAGAGCAGCATACCGCGGCTCCTCTCTCCAAATCGGAATCAGTAAAACGAGCGCCAGGGATAGCAGGAGAGCGAACGCTCCGGAACGAATGCAGGCGGCGGATGCAGCTTCGTCAACCTTGGTCGGTTCTTCAGGGGCACTCTGGAACTCAGTCACAGGAGCTCCTCCTACTGCATGAAAGCTTACTACTCCATCGCTCCGTTTTGTGGGATTCATCCACCTGGCAGGGGATAACTGTTGCAAAATCCCGATTACACGCATCGACCCTCAATTCCGTACTTCGCCGCCAAGAACACTCGCAGTTCTCGGTCGTCGCCCCTGTGCCAGCTTCCCGTATCGGCGGAGTGAGCGGAGTCCCGCTGTAAACCCCATATCAGCAACAGGTCTCCGCTCCGTTTGGCTGCCGGAGTGCGGCGGAGTCGGGCGGAGTGAATTCATTACTCCGGTACGCTCCGGCCTACTCCGTTGCTATCCTAGAGTGCCATGACGCTGAAAACAGAAGGGTACGGCCTGTCACTCCGCCTGCTCCGCTACTTCTAGCTTTCGATATTCCTTGCCTTCTTTGCGAACGATACCGGCGCTGATGCACTTATGGAGGAAATCAGCCGTCGCCTGCGCGCCCCGACCGTAGATCAAACGGGCATCTTTGAACCTGAACACCGTGGGCAAGCGCCGGTAAGCCTGCTCCTGCTCGTCATTGAACAAGAGGCTGGCTCCGCTCATCGGTTCGTAGCCCAGGGGCTCGCCTTCTTGATCCAACAGGCGCGCGAGATACATGGGCACGATGTTTCCTCGAACTCTGCCAAAGCCCGCAATCACTAAGGCGACTTCGCGAGATTTCCCATCCCCGCTTTCGGAATGCTTCCCCTTGCCGAAGCTGTCCACGCCGATGCGTATGTCGCTGCTGTTTATCAGCGCGCGCGAACCGCGAGCTTGGAGCAGCCACCCCTTGGGGTCTTCCTGCAACGGCGGTGGGGCTTCATCTGGCCTGGAGGAGGGCTTCTTCAGGTGATGCACTACGGTGATTGACGTTTGGCACTCGCGGATGATCTTTCGGAACTCCTGATACACACGCGTCACGGTGCTGGCCTTTTCCTCAATCTCGGGAGCATAAGCGCCCACGGAGTCGACTATGGTCCAAACTGGCTGCGCCTCTCGCACCATGCTCGCCAGTTGGTCGGAGTTCCATCGCGGGGGAGCAAAGTTGTAATTCCAGAGCTGTAGGTTCTCCGGGGCGCCCGCTAACCCGACATGGCGCGAAAGTCTGTCAATCATATCGTCCACGTTACCCAGACTGTTCTCAAAGTCTAGGTAGAGCACCGGGCCGGGCAACACTGCGCGCCCCAGAAATGGAATTCCGGCAGACACACAAATCGCGGCTTGATAGAGTAGCGGGCTCTTGCCCACGCCAGAGTCGCCCACGACAATTCCGAGGGAGCGAGTCGGCATCAGCCCCGCGATAAGCGATGCGCCGCAGTCCAGGTCTTTGCATTTCTGGCGCAGTTCGCCCGGTGTGTAAATACCCCAGCGTCGTCCTAACTCTGAAAGCCCGATAGTTGGGGACGGTTCTCCAGCGTCGGGAGCGGTCACCGAGCCCCCGCCAGCAAGCGTGCGATGTCGTCAGGATGAAAGAGCAGCCTCCGGCAGAGCCGAACCGGCTTGAGTTTGCCCTGCCTAACCCAGCTCCTAACCGTGTGCGGCGAGACGCACAGGGCTTTCGCGACCGCGACCAGGGGGAGCAGTTGCGGAACATTCTCCTGCATCACGCACCTCTCTTCTTCAGTCGGGCTTCAACGGCCTCTGCCGGGATGCGCCACTGTTTGCCGACCTTGCGCCCTTGCAGCTTCCCTGTCCATAGCAGCGAGTAGAGATAGTCCAGGCCGACTCCCAGCCTACGGGCAGCCTCAATCGCGCTCATTTCCTTTTCCTTCGGCATCGTTTCCTCCTTGACAATCCTCATGCTAGTGCTTACGCTACTTCTCATGCAACGTGGTATGTACGATACCGTTACACTCCCCGTGTTGATCCCTTGCGTCTTCTACAAACAGGAGGGCGTGGCAACGTTCCTACCCGTTGACAAAAGTGGCGCTCCTGAGCCGGTTCGCGCCTTCACTAGTGCAGACTTGAACCGCAAATCAAAAGAGAGTCCCTTGAGAGCGATGACGAACTCTGAGTTGGATGTCTTTAATGCGATCTGCGGGCTGATCCAGGGCCTTGAGAAGAAGGATCAGTTTGAAATCAGTCGGGCTCACGCAAAATTCGTCGGAGGGTTCGGACAAAGGGAGATTGAGGACCGTAGCGAGCAAGAACAGGATGTGGAGGGCCTGTTTGCCAGAGCGTTTAGCCCTGAAGGGAATCCGAAATCCATGTTGTCTTTGAAGCTGTCGCAGGCCCTTGCCTCAGTGCGGCTCGTGCTCTGGGAATCCGGTCACGGCTTGCAGCCTGCATTGTATTGCCCTGACCCGAAGAGTGCGCTTTACACATTTGTACTGATGAGCATATTCGCACGCAAGAAGAGGCTGAGCCTGTGCCCTTTCTGCGGAGAGTTTTTTGTTCCGGGCCGGCCCGACCAGACTTACTGCTCGGTCGCTCATCGTGAAGCGCATCGTGTGGCGAGGTGGAGAGCGGCGAAGAGATCAAAGTCGAAGAAGAAAACAAAAAGGGGGAAGAATGTCACTCGCAAAGCGCGGTAAGACGTGGCACTGTCACTTCGTTGTGAATGGGCAGCGCTTTCGACAGTCGCTAGGAACCAAGGACTGGAGGGAGGCGCAGTCCAAGGAAAAAGAACTCATCGGGCAGGCAATGGAGGGTAAGCTAACACAGACCTCCGCATCTCTGGCCCGACAACAATTCGGGCAGGCAGCAGATGACTACGTGACTGCTCGGAAGCTAGAACTTGCTCCGGCCAGCCAAGCCAAAGAAAAACAGTTGCTCGTTCAATTGCGAGCCTATCTCCGACAAGAGCCGTTGAAGTCCATCACGGCGAAGCGGATTACTGAGTATCGGGCGTGGAGAGCTGAGCAGAACATTGGCCCCGCCACTCTGAACGCGGAGCTTGGCATCCTCCGTCGGATCATGAAGAGGGCGCGAATCTGGGCGCGTGTTGCTGACGATATACGCCCCCTGAAAGAGCCGTCCAGCATCGGGAGGGTTCTAACTGAGGATGAAAAGCAGAGGCTTCTCAAAATGGCTGCATTGCGTCCGGAATGGGAAACGGCTTATCTCGCCGCGATCCTCTGCCTCAATACCACCGCAAGGGGCTGCGAGTTGAAAGGGCTGCAATGGAGTGACGTGGACCTGTTCGCCCGCACCCTGACAATCCGCAGGTCCAAGACGGCTGCTGGCGAAAGGGCGATTCCGCTAACGGATGTGGCTGTCTCTGCTCTCGGAAGGCTGCGCCTGAGGGCGGAAGGCTTTGGCACGGTGGAGCCGTCGCACTTCGTCTTTGCCGCTTTCGTCCCGAAGTTCACATTCAGCGGTAAGCGGGTCGTCGATTACAACGTCACTGGCTTTGATCCGAAGCGGCACGTGAAAAGCTGGCGAACGGCTTGGAGAACTCTGACGAAGAAAGCGGGTTTGCCGGGGTTCCGGTTCCACGATCTGCGGCATTGCGCTATTACCCAGCTTGCGGAGAACGGCACGTCAGATTCAACCATCATGGCGATTGCCGGACACGTCAGCCGTCGAATGCTGGAGCGGTACAGCCACGTGCGTATGGAAGCGAAGCGAACGGCGATGGAAGCCCTCGCCGTGAGCACCAAAACGGCCGGTTATGACACAAACCATGACACAAAAGCCGTGCCCGCGGGCGCTCGCCCCGTTTAAGTTGTTGAGAGAATTGGTGGACCTGGTCGGGATCGAACCGACGACCTCTTCCATGCCATGGAAGCGCGCTCCCAGCTGCGCCACAGGCCCACGATGGGGACACTACGAGCTCTCCGTTGCGGAAGGGCCTTAAGTATTCTCGCTGACCTCGCGCAGATAGTCAACGCGAGTAGATTTCTGGCGGCGAGTTGTTTTGGATTTTCTTAGGATCTCCCGAAACCATGTGAGATCATTGGATTCAGAAAGCAGCCGGAGCGGCAGCATGAAATACCGAATTGCGATCTGGGCGGGTGTGGGTTTTCTGGTAGCGGGCGGCTGGGCGCTGTATGCCCTCGCAACCGCGCCTCCCACGCTGGGCTTGGGCGACCCGCTTCTGTCGCTCGTCCGGTTGACTTGTCCAATCGCCATTCTTGGCAGTTCATATCCGATTAGTCTTTATTTGGTGCTGCTGGCGAACGCCGCAACCTATGCGCTGGCCGGTCTGATCGTTGAAACTCTAAGGCATCGGCTGCATCCCGCAAAATAATTCCATCAGTTCATAATTCTTCCGTTTGTTTCCACAGGGCACTTCTGTCATAATTACTCGTGCACCCCACCTGCACAATCTTTCAAACACAATTTAAAGCGAGGAAGAGATGCCAGCGAAGTACATCTTTGTGACGGGCGGAGTTGTGTCTTCACTCGGCAAGGGATTGGCCGCGGCTTCCATCGGTTGCCTGCTGGAGAGCCGGGGGATCAAGGTGAACCTGATGAAGTTCGATCCCTATCTGAACGTGGATCCGGGCACGATGTCGCCGTTTCAGCACGGCGAAGTTTTTGTGACCGATGACGGGGCCGAGACCGATCTGGATCTGGGCCACTACGAGCGCTTCACCCACGCCAAACTTTCCCGCGACAACAACTGGACGACCGGACGGATTTACGAGCAGATCATCGCCAAGGAGCGGCGCGGCGACTATCTGGGCAAAACGGTGCAGGTGATTCCGCATGTCACCAACGAGATTAAAGCTGCGATGAAGAAGGTTGCGCAGGATGTGGATGTCGCGATTGTGGAGATTGGCGGCACGGTCGGCGACATCGAGTCGCTGCCGTTCATGGAAGCGATTCGGCAAATGCGTCAGGAACTGGGGCGCGAGCATACCTTGTTTGTGCACGTCACGCTGGTGCCGTTCATCGCAGCGGCGCAGGAATTGAAGACCAAGCCGACGCAGCACTCAGTCAAAGAGTTGCTCAGCATCGGAATTCAACCGGATATTCTGCTCTGCCGCACCGACCGGTTTCTGGCGAAGGAGATCAAGTCGAAGATTGCTCTGTTCTGCAACGTGCCGGATGAAGCCGTGATTACGGCGAAGGATGTGGCGTCCATTTATGAAGTGCCACTGGTGTTCGCCAATGAAGGGGTCGACACGCTGGTGCTGAAGAATCTGCATCTCGAAGCCAAGGAGCGCGACCTGTCGAAGTGGGAAGATATTGTCCACCGGGTTTATAACCCGAAGGATACGGTGACGATCGGCATTGTCGGAAAGTACGTTGAGTACGAAGACTCGTACAAATCGCTAAAGGAAGCGCTGGTACACGGTTCGCTGGCGCACAACCTGAAACTACAGATCAACTGGATTGAAGCCGAGGGTCTGGAATCTGCGGACGGCGACGGCTACGAGGCGCAACTGGAAGGCTATGACGGAATTCTGGTGCCCGGAGGGTTTGGCAAGCGGGGCATTGAAGGGATGCTGCTGGCAATCCGGTACGCGCGCGAGAAAAAAGTTCCGTACTTTGGAATTTGCCTGGGGATGCAGACGGCGTGCATTGAATTTGCGCGAAACGTAGTGGGACTGGCAGAGGCAAACTCGAGCGAGTTTGATCCCGCTACACCGCATCGCGTGATCTACAAACTGCGCGAGTTGCGCGGCGTGGAAGAGTTAGGCGGAACCATGCGGCTGGGCGCGTGGCCGTGCAAGATCGAGCCGGGCACGCTGGCGCAGAAGATTTACGGGAAGCTGGAGATCAGCGAGCGGCACCGGCATCGTTACGAGTTCAACCGCGAATACGAGGAGCCGATGGTGGCAGCGGGTCTGCGCATCTCGGGGTCCACGCCGGATGGAACTTACGTGGAGATGGTGGAACTGCCCGATCATCCGCATTTTATCGGCTGCCAGTTCCATCCTGAATTCAAGTCGAAGCCGCTGGAGCCACATCCGCTGTTCAGCACATTTGTGGGAGCGGCGTATGAGTATGGACTGAAGCGGCGGGCGGAGAAGGAAACCGCCGCGGTGGAAATGTTCCACCGGCCGGAGAAAGTGCGGAGCTAGAGCAATGGCGCCACGGGTTTTCACGGATCGACATTGTTTTTCTTTTGTTATATCAGTGTGAATCCGCGAAGATCCGTGGCCATTCTTCAATGCATACTTCTTTCCAAGTCGGCGACATTCACATCGGCTCTGGCGATTTATTTCTGATCGCGGGACCGTGCGTGATTGAAAGTGAAGAGCACGCCATGCGGATGGCGGAGATCATCAAAGGCGTGACCAAGGCCCTCGGTTTCCCTTTCATTTTCAAGGCCAGTTACGACAAGGCGAACCGCACTTCGATCCGCAGCTTTCGCGGACCCGGCCTGAAAGAAGGCTTGCGCATTCTGAAGAAGATCAAGAACGAGTTGCAGTTGCCGGTGCTGACCGATGTGCACGAGACGGCGGACGTGGGCAAGGTCGCCGAAGTGGCGGACGTCCTGCAGATTCCCGCGTTCCTGAGCCGGCAGACCGACCTGGTCGTGGCCGCCGCGCTGAGCGGACGCCCGCTGAACATCAAGAAAGGACAATTCGTTTCGCCGTGGGATATGCGGCATGCGGTCGAGAAGTGCCGCGACGCGGGGAACACGCAGGTGTTCCTGACAGAGCGCGGCGCGAGTTTCGGATACAACAATCTCGTCGTCGATATGCGGGCTCTGGCGATCATGCGCAAATTTGCGCCCGTGGTTTTCGATGCCACGCATTCGGTGCAGTTGCCTTCGTCGCAGTCCGAGGGGAGTGGTCCGGCGGTGAGCGGGGGACAGCCCGAGTTCATTCCAGTGCTGGCGCGCGCGGCCGTCGCGGCGGGAGTGGATGGAATGTTCATGGAAGTTCACGATAATCCGAAGGAGGCGAAGTCGGACGGGGCGAATGCGCTGGAGTCCACCAAGCTGCGGGGACTGTTGAAGGAGTTGCAAGCGATAAGGAAGGCGCTGGAAGTGGCGCGCGCCATGCCGTAGAAGATTCCTCACTCAGGAAAGAGGGGCGGCTCACGAGCCGCCTCTCTTCTTTCCCAACAAATTTCAATTATTCGAGCACGACAATATTCTTCTTCGCGCACATTTCTTTCAGCACCTTCGGCCAGACGGTGACGCTGACTTCGCCCAGGTGTGCTTTGCGCAACAGGAGCATCAGAGTGCGCGACTGGCCGATGCCGCCGCCGATAGAGAGGGGCAACTCGTTCTTCATGATGCCCTGGTGATAGGGGAATTTGAGATTGTCGAGGAGGTTCGACATTTCGAGTTGTTTGCGGAGGGTTTCGGCGTTGACCCGAATGCCCATCGAGCTGAGTTCGTGGCGGCGCTGGGTGACGTGGTTCCAGACCAGGATGTCGCCGTTCAGTCCGTGAGTGTCGCGATTGGTCTGCTGGCTGGTGTCGGTGACCCAGTCGTCGTAGTCGGCAGCGCGATTCTCGTGCGGGAAGCCGTCTTTCAGGGGCCAGCCAATGCCGATAATGAAGATGGCCGGATACTTTTGCAGGATGACGGTCTCGCGGCGTTTGCGCGGGAGGTCGGGATACATGGCGAGCAATTCTTCAGCGTGGAGGAATGTGAGTTCCTCGGGCAGGCTGGGATAGCGCGACTGCCGCAGGTGGGGGAACATTTCCAGCGCAAATTTCTCGGCTCCGACCAGGACCTTCCAAATCTTCTTCACGACGGTTTTGAGGAATTCCAGATTGCGCTGCTCGGCGGTGATGACGCGCTCCCAATCCCACTGGTCGACGTAAGCCGAGTGGTCATGGTCGAGGAAATAATCTTTGCGCACGGCGCGCATATCAGTGCAAATACCTTCGCCGGCGCGGCATTCGAACTGCTTGAGGGCCATCCTTTTCCATTTGGTGGCGGCTTGTACGATCTGGGCATCGATGGGATGCTGGTCGTGGTCGTTCGAGATGTGGAACTGAATGGGAGTCCGGGAACCGTCGCGATCGAGCATGTCGTTGACGCCGCTCTCCGCGTCGACGATCAGCGGGACCTCAACCATCATCAGGCTGAGTTCCTTGCATAGATTGTCTCCGATATAGCGCTTCAGGTGAAAGATTGCCTTCTGGGTTTCCTTGGAAGTCAGAAGCGGGTTGTAGTCGCCGGGCAGGATCTTTTCGAGTTCGTTGTAGTTGCCGATGCCGGGTCCGGCCAGGTCGGCTTTCTTGCTGGATTGGGGATCGGCCGGCTCGCTGTAGGCTTGCTGTTTAAAGTTCGCAGAGGAAGGTTTCGTGCGGTCGTCCGAAAGAAGAGAATTCATGAATGCTCCTTAGACAGCGGAGTGGTCCGCCGCGTATTGCTAGTTGTTCCCATTGAATGGCCGAGCGGAGCAAGTAACAGTGACCGCCATCACAGGAGAGCGTGCGGCAAATGACAAGGGATGGCAGGTCGGTCAGCCGGCTGGCGGACGCATTGGTATGTTAGATTGAAATCCTTCCATGAAGCATGTCGCCAACTGGGCTCTGAACATTGCCGCGCAGCGCGGGGCGAGCTACGCGGATGTGCGCGTGGTCGCGCAGCGCAGCCGTGCGCTCACGACCAAGAACGGGAAGGTGGGCAGCGCGTCGGACGCAGAATCCGTGGGGATGAGTGTGCGGGCGATTGCCGATGGGGCCTGGGGATTTGCGGCCTCGGCGGAACTGGGACGGGGCGCGGTCGAGGCCACGGCGGCGAAGGCGGTTGAGATCGCGCGCGCATCGGCGCGAGTGAAGCGGGAAGATGTGCGGTTGGCGCCAGAGAAGCCTGCCATCGCGGAGTGGAACACGCCGTACAAGATTGATCCTTTCGCCGTCTCCGTCGAACAGAACATTGCACTGCTGCTGAAGATCGATGCCGAGTTGCGTTCGGTGGCTGGCATCACGCTGGCGGAAACGAATCTGAACTTCAACCGCGAAGAGCAGTGGTTTGTGTCGTCGGAGGGCGCAGACATTCACCAGACCAAACTTTCGACGGGCGCGGGCTATGCCGCATATGCGTTTGCCGGGAACGAGATTCAGAAGCGGTCGTATCCGAATTCGTATGGTGGGCAGTGGCAGAACAAGGGATATGAACTGATCGAGGAATTGAAGCTGGTGGAGAACGCCCGTCGGATTGCGGAAGAGGCCGTGGCGCTGCATCAGGCCGATCAATGTCCGGAAGGGAAGTTCGACATTATTCTCGACAGCTCGCAATTGGGGCTGCAGATTCATGAATCGGTTGGGCATCCGATTGAGTTGGATCGCGTGCTGGGGATGGAGGCGAATTTTGCGGGGACCTCGTTTCTGACGATCGACAAGCTGCGGAAATTACGCTACGGCAGCGAACTGGTAAATGTGGTCGCGGATGCTCGACAAGAGCATGGTCCGGGGCTGGGGACTTTCGGCTTTGATGACGAAGGAGTTTCGGCGCAATGTACACCGATCATCACGAATGGATTGTTCACGGGATATTTGAGTTCGCGGGAGACGGCGCACACGATTGGCGAGAGCCGGTCTGGCGGGACGCTGCGCGCCGAAGGATGGAACCGGCTGCCCATGATCCGCATGACGAACATTAGCCTGCTGCCCGGGGAAAAACCGCTGAGCCTGGAACAACTGATCGCGGCCACCGATCATGGAATTCTGATGCAGACCAATCGCTCGTGGTCGATTGACGATAAGCGCTACAACTTTCAGTTTGGCTGCGAGATCGGATGGGAAATCAAGAATGGTAAGCGCGTGCGTATGGTGAAAAATCCCTCGTACTCCGGCATCACAACAGAATTTTGGAATTCGCTGGATGCGATTTGCTCGCGCGACGAGTGGACATTATGGGGAACTCCGAATTGCGGAAAAGGCCAGCCACAGCAGGTGATGGGGACGGGACACGGCGCGGCGCCGTCGCGGTTTCGGGGGATCAAGGTGGGGAGCGCGTTTAAGAGCTAGTTCAACAGAGGACACAGGGGACCGCAAGACAAGCAATGCTGACTCAAGAACAGGCCGGCGACGTTTTTGACCGCATCCGAAAACTCTCAACCGCGGACGAGGTCGAGGTGCTTTTCTCGGGCGGGCGATTCGCACTCACTCGTTTTGCCAACAACACAATTCACCAGAACGTCGCCGAGGAGAACTACGTAGTCTCGGTGCGGGCCGCGTTTGGGGGGCGGACGGCGCGGGCCTTCACCAACAGGTTTGACGACGAGAGCTTGCGGCAAGTGGTGCGGTCGGCGGAGAGCCTGGCGAAGGTGCAGCATCCTGATCCGGATCTTTTACCCGTGCCGGGCGCCCGCTCCGCGGGCGGGACGGGCGAGTCGCCCGTCCCCACACCGCCCGTCCCCACACCGCCCGTCCCGACACGGACCGTCCCGTCTCGCCATTTCGAAACGACCGCCGGCATTACGCCGGAACTGCGGGCCGAGGGCGTCAAGAGAATTGTTGGCGTGGCGGAACAGCACCGGCTCACGACAGCGGGAGTCTTCTCCAGTGCGGAGTCTGTGGAGGGGATCTTCAACTCGCGCGGGTTGAGCAACTGGCACAGGCAGACTTCGGCCGACGTATCGATCACCATGCTCGCGGGCGATTCGTCGGGCTGGCGAAAGGCGAATTCGCCGGATGTGGCGAATCTTGATCCGCTGGCGCTGGCCGAGACCGCGGCGCGGAAGGCGCGAGATTCGGCGCGGCCGCGCGAGATTCCGGCAGGCAAATGCACAGTGATTCTGGAGTCCGCCGCTGTGCTCGACATTGTTGGCTTCATGTTCTGGGACTACGCCGGCATGGCGATTCTCGACCAGCGTTCGTTTCTTACGGGACGAATCGGGACCCAGCTTTTCGGCGACAACATCACGATCTGGGACGACGTCGCACATCCTCTGCAGACCGGCGCTCCCTTCGACGGCGAGGGCGTGCAACGGCAGCGAGTCAGGCTGGTAGAAAACGGCATTGTGAAACGGGTCGTCTACGCTCGGGCGACTGCAGAGAGAATGAAGCGTTCGGAATATAAGGATAAGGTTGGTCCGGTCGAGGCGACTGGTCACGGCTTCGCGCTGCCCAACGAAATGGGAGAGATGCCGCAGAATATCGTGTTCGCTCCGGTGAGCAATCCCCAGACAGTGGAGCAGATGATCGCCTCCACCGAACGCGGTGTGTTGGTGACGCGGCTGTGGTACATCCGCGAAGTCGAGCCCTTCGAAAAGATGCTGACCGGAATGACACGAGACGGCACGTTCTATGTGGAAAACGGGCGCGTGCAGGGTGGAGTGCGCAATTTCCGTTTCAATGAGAGTCTGATTCACATGTTGTCAAATGTGGAAGCCATGAGCGTGCCGGTCCGAGCGAGCGGGGAAGAGTCGATGGACATGGTGGTTCCGGCGATGAGGGTCAAAGACTTCAACTTTACCGAAGTGACCAAGTTCTAGAGCCTGCCTCAATCGCGATTCTGCCAAGGGCTTTGGCGGGCGATATTCCATCCGCTTTACGTCTGCCAATCGCCCGGAATTGACCCGGATTTGACCGGAAATTGGTGGGTTCCGACCGGCTATTCTAGGCTCAAATTCTGCTCTCAGAATCTCTTCTAAGTCATTCAAACATAATCAGTTAAGCCCCATTTGTTCCATGACTTCGGTAACTTTGTTTGCCCCATTTGTGGGTGTAGGCTGCCCTTGAGTTGGATGCTAGTCCGGCGAGCGGAAACGGAGCTCCCGGAAGGAAGGGTCTCCTCAGCGTGGCAGCAGAAGGCAAGGCACCGATGACCGAGGCGCAGACGACGACAGGGCACTACGAAGACATGCAGAGTGCGCCGCGCTTTCCGCTGCACCTCTCGGCCTCGGTTACCAGTCAGGGCAGCGCGTATTTGGCGGAGACCGAGAACATCTCAGCCAACGGCGTGCTGTTTGCGATGGACCGGGACGTTCCGGTGGGCTCGATGGTGGATTTCACGATTCTGTTGCCCGCGGATGTTGTGGGAGCGCGGAAAGATGTACAGATCGACTGCCGCGGCCGGGTCGTGCGCAGCTTCGAAGATCGGGGCCGGCGCGGTGTAGGCGTAGTAATTGACGAATACCATTTCGAACGAGTGTAGGCGCAGGGAACTGAATGGCTACCATTCCGGTTAGCGTGGAAGAAAATCTCGGAGCGTGCGAAGACGGCGGCAAGGGCCAGTTCGTCCGAGTGATCGTGGCCGATACGCAGGCCATCTTCCGCGCCGGTTTGCGCAAAGTGTTCGCACTGGAAGATGACATTCGCGTGGTGGGCCAGGCCGAGACGCTGCCGCAAACCCAATCCGCAGTGGCGAAGTTTACTGCCGACGTGCTGATTTTCGAGGCGGCATTGACGCCAAATCCTGTGGACGCGGTGGCCGACTTGCTTCGCCAGAACCCGCAGTTGCGCGTCGTAGTGGTGACCCCGGGCGCCGATGAAGATCTGACATTGGAGTTATTCCGCCGCGGAGCGCACGGCATTGTGTCACGCGAAGTCGAACCCGAATTGCTGGTGGAGTGCCTGCGCAAGGTGGTAGCCGGCGATACCTGGCTCGACAGTCAGGGCGTGCGCTGGGTCATGGAAGCGTACCGCAACCAGAATAGCCGGCCATCGGGATCGCGTCCGAAGGTGCAGCTCACTCCCAAGGAAACGTTGATTGTCTCCTGCGTGACCCAGGGAATGAAGAACAAAGAGATTGCGCTGCGGGTGGGCACCACCGAGCAAGTGGTGAAGAACTACCTGCGCAAAGTTTACGACAAGCTTGGAGTGGCGGACCGCCTGGAACTGGCGCTGTATTGCCTGAATCATCACGTGGTCGACAATACGAAGGTGCCCC
Organism: Candidatus Sulfotelmatobacter sp.; assembly: GCA_052148475.1. Classification (GTDB taxonomy): domain Bacteria; phylum Acidobacteriota; class Terriglobia; order Terriglobales; family Acidobacteriaceae; genus Sulfotelmatobacter. The sequence goes on from JBKQID010000062.1 coordinate 112,745, forward strand.
CGCTGCCAGCTTCCAACGGAAACGGCAGTAGCAATGGGAACGGCAGCGGCAACGCTAATGGAAGCGCCAATGCCGCGAACGCCGCCGCCGCTGGTGTATCTGCCTCGGGCCCGGTCTCAGCGCCTGGTTCCGCATCGCGCGTAGGCGCGGATTCTCCGGAAAAGCTTTCCTGATAGTTCTCAACTTCTCCGCTGCACTTTCCCTTTCAAGGTTGCGGTTTCGACGACTTCACCCATAGAATTGAGAAGAACGAAACAGCCGCAGGATCGTCAAGATTTGCGGCTGGGCAGAATGCTTCCGTAAGAGTGGTTCCTTCCATCCGATTCACGCCGGAGAGATGGCCGAGTGGCTGAAGGCGCACGCTTGGAAAGCGTGTTTAGGGGAAACTCTAACGTGGGTTCGAATCCCACTCTCTCCGCCAGATTTTTTTGACCCTGTAGTTTCTATCGCTTACAAGCCGCCCAGTCATTTCTCTCCAATTTCTCTCCAAAGGGACCCCGATAAACAGTATTAAGCGTTGAAGGGGAGACCCGTATGCCCAACAAAGACTATGACGCCCCAACACCTTACGGAACGGCAGAGCCTGCCGTGAAGCCGCAGAAATGCACCCACGGTCTACCCGAGGAAGTTTGTGGCGTCTGCCATCAGCGGAAGTTCAAGCCGGAGCCCATCGTGCATCGTAAGAAGCCGATCATCACACAGAATCAGATGCCGAAAGTGGACCCGCCTACTCCTCGGAGCAGGCCAACCTTCACGCCAAATCCGATTCCGAAAAGGTCCGCATGAAATGCAACGCTTGGATCATTCGGATAGCGAAGACCCCGGAAGGCAAGTGGCGTGCCCTCAAGCCGATCTGGAGCATGCGCTCCGGCAAGCCGCTCCTCACCCAAACCTGCGAGTACAAGGGTCAGCAGATCGACACGCCCGGTGGGCGCTGGGAAATCGAATGGCTAGAGGACGGGAAGCGAAAGCGGCTCAAGTGTGGCCAGCACGTGAGCGATGTCCTGAAGGCGAAGGCGCGTCAGGAATTGAGGCTTCAGGCGCAGGCCGCTGGCATCGCGGTGGTGGACACGAAGGCTGAGAAGGGCAAGCGGTTGCTGGCGACAGCCAAGGATGAATACTTGGCTGAGTGCAAGGCGAACAAGGCACCCAAGACGCATCAAGCGATGAAGCAAGTGCTGGAGACCCTCACGCTTGTGGTGGGCCGAAAGCATCTGGAGGACATCACCCGCGCTGACTGCCTCACGAAGTTCGTCACGCATCTCCGGGAGAGTGGGCTGGCTGACCGCACCGTGTTCCATCGCGTGGCATGCCTCGTGACATTCTTGAAATGGGCCAAGCATCCGGTCATAGGGTTGAGAGATGCACCAACGTACACTGAGCAGGAGATCAGGGTTTATTCACAGACTGATCTGGATGCGCTGTTCGCTGAGAGCAACGATGACGAGCGGCTGCTGTTCGAGTTCTTTCTGTACACCGGGTGTCGCGTAGGCGAAGTGCAGCACGCGGAGTGGGAGGATTTGATTCAGGATTGCAAGGTGCTGCTCATCCGCGAGAAGAAGCAATGGAACTGGAAGCCGAAGGGCCGCAAGGAGCGGCAGATTCGCATTCCCGATTTCCTCGCTGCGGAACTGCAAGAGAGACGTGGCACCGGGCTGATCTTCCCGAACGAAGAGACCAAGCGGCCAGAGGGCCAGGCGCACCACTTGATCATCGACATGGAGAAAGAACTGGCAGATATCGACACGGACATCGACGATCCGGCTGTCCTGATCGAGCGCGTCATTGACGACATCAACCAACTTGCGCTGAAGAAGATCCTGCAAAACGCGCTGGATATCGGTCGTGGCAAGGTGAAGCCAGCACAATGTCTGGCGATGAAAGACCCTAAAGGCCTCAAGGACTCATTCGAGTACATCTCGCGTGGTTATGCAAAGCTGGTAAATACAGGCGATTCTGACAGCAACGGCTTGTGGCACGAGAACACTGATGCCATCGTGGAGACGCTGAACGAGAAAGCAAAGGGCGCAGTGATCGAAACCCTGATCCCAGCCATGGACGACAACTGGATGCTGAAGCTCGGCAAGACGCTACTGATAGGCATATTGTTAGTGCAGGCGTCGATGAAGTGCAGTACATTGAACCCTATCCAAAGAGTCAGGCTCTGGAGTTGCATTCGGACGCAATCCAAATCGAAGTGACAGGATGGCATCCTCCGAGCGACGGAGGCGCAAGGGTTCTGTTTCGGCCCTTCTCCGGTGTTGCACCTCGCTTCTACAAGAAAGCGTTCTTGAAGGAACGAGATCTGAAGGACAATAATTCAGGAGAGATGAAAATCGGGGTGCCGGAATGGGGCCAGCCATGGAGTCTCCGAAAGAACAGCTATATCGAACTCGAAGCGGAACTCAGTAAACTGGGAGATGAGACATGGAAACCAAAACCACCCACGGCTTCAAAGTGATTTCGCAATCTCATCCGACTGATGCACAGCTAGCACCTGCTCCAACAAGTGGCATTCAACAGTCCTTGTTTCCGTTGCGGAGTTGCAGATCGTTGATCTTCGTCTCCCTGCCTGACGTGGATCATCGTGAATTCGTCTCTATTCTCGAAAGTGCGGGGCCGTTGGTTGTCGTGGAGTTGCGTAGGATTCCTCGATTTGATCTTGGCCCTTTGAATCGGCAATCGATTTTCGATCTGTTTCGACGATTAGAAGATGTGTATCTGGATTTGGGCACCGAGGAATGGGAAGGTCTAAACGGAGCAGATTTCTCTTTGAAGGTGGAGAAGGCTCTTCAACGCTATGTCCAGCAGCAGCGTCCCTTTCTGTTTCTAACCAGCACGACACAGAACCCACCTGCGTTGTCGAAGTCTATTTTCGAATGGCTGCAAAAATCGAACGAACATTGGGAGATTTACGAGGTTCCACATCACGGTGCGAAGTGGGCCGCCGGATTTATTGCATGAGAATCGGGAGAGTGAGTGAGAAACGTCGCGCAGTGTCGCATAAGATAAAGCAGTGTCCGCGCTGTGGAACACGATCTCCCGGCATGAAGGAGCACACTGACCGCTGTCTTTATGCTCCACACAAGGCCGAGCCTTACATGGTTTCAGGCGGTCGCCCTGAATCGAATCGGCGAAAGTTCTGAGACCCCATAGTGGAAGGTTTAGAATCCCGCCGACAAGGACAACGCAATATGATTGAATCGACGGTTGCATTTACGCTGTTCGATAAAACGCTTTCGGTCTTGGGTCTCATCCGTGACCGTAAGAAACAACGCACCGAGAAGACCGATCAAGCCCTTCTAGCCCTTTACGCCGCACTAGCTGAGACACGATCCTATTTGTCTGACCTGCAGGCCGGGAAACCTCGCAATAAAGAGAGACAGTTTGCGATTGCGCGGCTGTGGAATACAGCATCCGTTCCCCTTCGGGAGATCGACAAAGATTTGTCGGAACGATGCTTTTTGAAGGGAGGATACTGGATGGAGCCGGAAGTCTGGGATCAGAAGCAGATTGAAGCGAAAGGCATCACGATCGAAAGTGTGTTCGAGGCAACACGTCAGCTGCTTATCAAATAGCTAGAAACCAGCCCGTCACCGTAGCCCGTTTTCCTACTGCCTCGCGCGTACTTACAGGGATTTCGCAGCCTTCCACGTCCTTGTAATTTACTGTAAGCAATGCTTCTGTCGCCCCTGAAAAGGCTGGCGTCGGCGGTTAAACTCCGTCCCGGCTGCTAGTATTTGGGGCCGTATCATATCCGCTCCTAGTAAGATTTCTCTCAATTGGAGGGCTTTCTCTCAATAAACCGGAGCTAGTGCCGGGCAGAAAACTTCACGCAGGATCGTCGCTTGAGAACGCTCTGCCTACCAGCACACTACTGATATGCGAAGCCCGAAAATGTTTGTCCTGCCTGAAGAATTCAGCCTAGAGTTCCTCTCCCACTCTCTCCGCCAGACTTTATAGGCACTGTTTTCAATGACTTGAGAACGGTGCCTTTCGTTTTGTGCTAATACTGTGCTAACGTCCTTTCGAGTAGGAGGACTGCATGGTGGTGCCAACCATCAACTTCTGGCTGCACAAGTTCCGTGCGACGTTTGCGACGCGGTGCCTATGGGCTGGCGTCGATCTACGCACCGTGCAGCAGTGGCTCGGTCACTCAGACATGGAATCGACGATGCGCTATCTAAAGCCGTCACGCAGCCAGCAGGTCAGAGAGAAGGTGAATCAGATTTTCGGCTGAATGACTCTTACACCTGCATGGGGCTTTAGGGAATGCTGGAGGGGGAGTTCGAACGCTCGGTACAGGCGTTAGCCCGTGCAACCGTTCCCGTGTCGATCCGATCTAGTGATGCAGACAGGAAAGCCGGCGATGGCCTTCCCGATGTCGAGTCGGAGCTTTTGGCACCGCCTATCGGGACGGTCGAGCGAACCAAACTCGAGGCAGGTCATCCTGCCAAACACGCAGAAGATTAGAGTCAATTGCGACGCGCTGGCGTCAAGGCGCCCCTCACCAAGTCCTGCCGACCGTCTAAGCTTCCCTCGAACAACTGGAACTCCCGAATACGTGGCGTGCCGGAGGAAGAGAGAATGTTTAGGCGTATGTGTTGCGCACTCACTCGCGGGAAGAGATCGATCTTCTTATGCCCAATTGTGGTTCCCGAATAGATCGTCTTCCATTTCGCACCGTCCATGACTTGGATCGCGTATTTCTGCACTTTCTGTCCGTCGACTAGCCACTCCATGGTCAGTGTGCGGTCGAAACGAATGGGCTGAGCAAAAAGCAGATCAATCACGGCAGAACGTGATCCCTCTGGCGCCGACCACATCGTGTCGGGATCGGAATCGACCGCACCTCGAAATGCGGAGGCATTGGTGGCGCGAGCTGCAAGATTCTTCTCCGGTGCGTAAATTGAGCCAACGGCTTCGCCGAATTCCTTGAGGCGGCGCACGTCTGCGTCGGGCAGCAAGCCCCGGTTATCGGGAGCAAGTCCAATCATCAGTTGCGCTCCGCGACCCACGGTTTGGTTGTAAGTGTCCAAAAGTTCGCTGACGGACTTCAAACTGTTCTCGTCATTCGGGTGCCAGAACCAATGGCTCTTTCGCAGGGGAGTATCCGCTTCGGCGGAGCGGTACCGAAGGTAGCCGCGCAGGTCTAATACATTCCAGTTCTCTTGCGGCGCAGTGCCGTTTTCATTTCCAACCCAGCGGATGTCACCGTATTTGAGCAATGCGGCGTCAGCAAAGATCAGCGTATTCGGCTGGTACACGCGGAGGTTATCGACGTAGCGATCGAAGTCGTACACGTGGCCTGCACTGCCCGCGCCGTCCAGCCAAAACTCGACCAATTCACCATAACGAGTGACCAACTCGTTCAACTGGGCCAGGTAGTAACCGTCATAGGCGGTACTGTCTTTGTAGGTTGGCTCGTGACGATCCCATGGCGACAGATAAATACCGAACTTCAGACCATACTTGCGAGCAGCGGTGGCGACATCCTGGACCAGATCTCCATGGCCTTCTTCCCAAGGGCTCGATTTGATGCTGTACTGACTCACCGCGGTAGGCCACAGGCAGAAGCCGTCGTGATGTTTGGCAACGAATACAACGTACTTGATCCCGGCGGACTTTGCGGCTTGCATCCATTGCTCGGGATCCAAATGAGTCGGATTGAACACCGACGGATCCGCTGTGCCGTCTCCCCACTCCCGGTCCATGAACGTGTTCGGACCGAAATGGATGATCGCTCCGATTTCGAAATCTTGCCAGGCGACCTGTTGCGGACTAGGCTTAACGTCCGCGAAGTTTTGTGCGAACGAAAAGGTTGCGCATAGCGTGACGATGGCGCATACGGTTGCAATTCTGTGAAATATCGCGTCCATAATCCGAGTGATGCAACGGGAGAGCGACGGTACTCCCTATCGATCTATCTGATACGTTCTTCCTGCGATACACTGCTAAGCAGACCCGCCAATTTCGCAACTTCCTGCTCAAATAGCGCGGATTGAAGACCGGAACCATCTTCGTTGTGGCCGTTCGACAAGCCCCTCTCTTTAGAAGTCCCAGGATTGGATGTTCCTGCCGAGGTATGGACCTCTTGAGCCAGGGTTGTCCGAACAATGTGCGTAACATTGCTGGAGTTGATCCCACCACAGGGCATGATGAGAATTCTCTCCTTTGCCGCTTGTACCAGTCGAGCCAGAGTCGAAAGTCCCTCGGCAGCACGCGGCTGACCCGCGGACGTGAGGATGCGGGACGCCCCAGTTTGAATAACCTCTTCAAGTGACGTTTCCAGGTTCTCTGAGGCGTCGAATGCGCGATGGAAGGTGACTGGCAAAGGGTGCGCTAATTCCACCAGCGCTTTGGTGCGCTCGATGTCCACACGGGCGTTTTTCTGCAGTATTCCCAGCACCACGCCATCCATGCCGAACTGCTTGGCAACACGGATGTCATCGCGCATGATCTCAAGCTCATGATCGGAATAACAAAAATCGCCAGCGCGCGGGCGAATCAGGACATGGACGGGAATGCGGACGTGGCGTCTCGCCGTTTTCATGGATCCCGCGCTCGGAGTGATTCCCCCGGACGATAAGTCACTGCACAGCTCAATCCGGTCAGCGCCACCGCGCTCCGCGCCGATCGCGTGATCCACCGATCCTACGCAGATTTCCAGGACAAGACGATTCGACATGGGTTGAGAGTTCGAGAGCGCAAAGAACCGGTGGACCACGTTGCGGGGTGACTCAGGTCCGCAGCGGCCCGCCGAAAGTCGGGCTACAAGCGGGGCGCCGCACGATTGTACGCACGGCGGCCCGCTGTGTCATCAGAAGGAATACACGGCGCTCAACTGAATCGTATGTCCCTGCCAGAGGTTGTCGTGGGCCCACTGCGAGTCGGAGACATTGGCGGCGGGCTGAGGTGGAACAAGCGACCCCAGCGGCGTGTTGCCGCAGCTGGGAACGCTGGCGCAGGGGAACCAGGCGCCACGGTGCCAGTTTGAGCCGGCATTGAACATCTCGAACCTCACCTGCATGTGTTGTCTTTCAGTAATGAGGAACTCCTTGGCGAAACTCAGGTCGAGATCCTCGTAATACGGCCCACGCAACTCGCCCTTTCCTTCGTCACCATACGTGCCCTGAGGCGCCAGGGAGAAAACGTTGGGATTGAACCACTCGATGTAGCTTCGGGTGAATCCGCTGTTCGGATTCGCGGACTGATTCGGCCGATATCTGCTGGGAAAGGCGACCCCCATCTCATCAAAGCCGCAGACTGTACAGCCATAAGCCGTAAACGTGCGGCCGGATGTGATGGTGTAGATGCCGCTCGCCTTCCATCCGCCCAGAGCCCAATTGGCCGGACCCAGCGACCAGCGCTTGCCTTTGCCGACGGGCAACTCCCAGCTTCCGTTGAAAGTCAGCCGATTCGGCTGGTTGAAGCTGGACGGGCCATAGTCGCCCGCGATGTTGTGAGCATCCTGAATGAAACCGCCATTTCCAGAAACGTTGTAGCCTGAGAAGTCATCCAGCGATTTTGACCACGTGTAGGCAACGTTGTAGGTCAATCCGTGATTGAACCGTTGCCGCAATTGAACCTGGAGTGAGTTGTAGTTGGAGCCCAGAACATTGGCATTGGCATACATCATAGAAGGAAGGCCAGGATAAGGCACGCGCGTATCGATGGGCTGGAAATTGGGGTCGGTCGCGCAACTGGCGTTGCTTCCGGTTGCCTGGGAAGCGTCGAACAGGTAGTTGCATGCATCGCTGGTGACCTTCGCCGGGTTGGCGGTGTTGTATAGGAGATAAGTCGAGAGACGCAGGCCATGCGATCCGACATATCCAACATCTAGCAATAGGGTCGGTGTCACGGCGAATTGTGTGTCCAACGTCCACTGCTGGCTGTAGGGGTTGTGGTTGTGAGGCCAGTCCACCTGATTCAGGATGTAGTCAATGCCCACGAAATCGACACTGTCCCACGAGGGAAGGGTGAATACCCCTCCCTGGCCGCCTTCGCCACCCAGGCCTTGAATGGGTGCAGACCACAACTGGTTCAGGCGTGGACCGAGAGACTGCTGTTCGTTGCCAACTTCATTTCCAGTCGGGTAGCTTGCAGGCAGCAATGTCTGGAGGGAATTATCGTCGTAGTTCTGCACCTGGTCGTAGTAACGCATGTAAGTTTCGTAGAAAATTCCGTAACCTGCCCGCACTACGAAACGATCGGTTGCTAAAGGTCTCCACGAAAGACCGATGCGCGGAGCGAAATCTTTCTTGTCCTGCGAGACAAGAGAGTTCTGGATACAGCAGTTGAGGAAGGCCGGGTTTACGTTAACTGGCGGGTTCTGCGAAGCCGCCAGTTGATAGATCCCCTGTACAAAGCTCTTGTTTACCCAATCGAGGCTGCCTCCGTTGGCGGGATCAAATCCCCAGCCGCTGTCATTGATGCTGTGAAAGGCTGGCGGCAATTCGTAACGCAATCCCAGGTTCATCGTGAGACGGGGAGTGACTCGGATGTCATCCTGCGCGAAGAAGTTCCAGTTGGTGCCGAACGTGTGCAAATAATCCACTCCCAGCGGATATGGGCCAGAGAGCCCGGTGGGGTCACTCAGCAGCATGTCAGCGGCCGAATTGCCGAGACCCGGACCAGGGGACGATCCCAAGTTGCACCCTGCGGCACCCCGGTTGCAGTTTGCGGTGTATTCGCCATTGAAGCTAATCGTGCCGGTTCCCAGGTAGTTGTCTTCCTCGAACTCCCGCAGACGGCGGATATCAAATCCCACTGTGATGGAGTGTTTGCCCCGAATCATCTTCAGATTGTCCACGAACTGGTAGGTCCCGCTCTTGGTGTTCGTGCCGTTGTTGCCATTACCTATGCCGTTGTAGCCTTGAGCGAAGCCAATGACTGGAAGCCCGTAGAGGGCGGGCGTGGCGGGGGCGTTGGCGAAGCCGAGATTCGCCTGCAGATTAGGTCCGAAAGCTGTTATGCCGTTGGTAGCGAAGAAGAGATGGTTGTAGCCAATGCGCGCAGTGTTGATGGTGGTTGAATTGATGGTGCGCTCCCAGTTCAAGGCAAAGAGCTGCGCTTTGGTAAAGTTCTTGGACCCCGTGTAGGGCACCATGCTGGGGTGAGGCTCAGTGTCGCTTCTCACGTTCCCGGTGAAGTAGAAACGGTCTTTGCTGCCAAGGTTCTGGTCCACCCGGAAGGTCTCGTTGTTCGTCGTGATGGTGTTAAGAATCGGAGCCAGATAGTTGTTGCACGGCATGGTGCAATTGATGTTGGGCAAAGGAAACAGATTGGCCAGCTTCTGTCCCATCGCGTTGATTTCCGTGGACGTGATCTGGTTGCCCGTGTACGCCGTGCGCGTAGTCGCATCGCACGTCGGATTGCACCCAGTGGTCGGATCGTAGAGCGGATACGGCCAGTCGGAGAAGTTGCCGGTGCGTTCTTGAGCGGTTGGAACTTGTATGGGTTGCTGGACGGGCACGGTGTGTTGCCGCCCGCCGTCGTACGCGAAGAACCAGAAGGTCTTGTCGTGCCCGTTGTAAAGCCCGGGTATGCGAAGCGGGCCGCCCAGCGTGCCACCGAACTGGTTCTGCTTAAACGGCGCTACCTTCGGCACCGCACCGCCTTCGAAGATATGCTCATACTCTTCCAGCGGGCTCTTCGGATTGAACATGTCATTCTGCACGTAATCGTAGGCCTGCCCGTGCCACTGATTGGTTCCGGATTTAATGGCCACGTTAATCTGGCCGGAGCCTTGTCCGTATTCGGCCGAGTAAAGCCCGGTTTGCACCTTGAATTCCTGGATGGAAAATTCGGAAGGAATGCCCGACGCCGAAGTAAAGAAGTTGTCAGTGTCGGCCACCCCGTCGATCATGAAACTCACGGATTCGGGCCGTTCGCCGTTGAGGCTCACTTCGGTGAAGCTGCTGTTCAGTCCGTGATTAGCCCAGTAAACTTGAGAGCCGCCGCTGACGTTGCCTGCCCCCGCGACCAAGCCCAGCAGGTTATTGAAATCGCGTCCGCTGGAGGGAAGCTCTTCGATCATTTTCTGATCCAGCACATTGCCCACGGTCGTGTTGTCGGTCTGCACCATCTGAGCATCCGCGGTGACTGTCATCACTTCCTTAATTTGCCCAACTTGGAGGGTAAAGTTTTGGCGCAGGGTCTGGTCTACCTCCAGAATGAGGTTCCCACTCACCTCGCTCTTGAAGCCGTCGGCTTCCACCCTCACTTGGTAGGTTCCCGGAATCAGGTCCACCAACACGTAGTCGCCCGTGCCATTGGTAGTGAAGTGGTTGGTCACGTTCGTATTGACATTCGTGGCGGTTATCCTGACCCCGGGCAGGGCCGCGCCGGACGAGTCCTGCACGTGTCCAAGAATCGTCCCCTGCGAATTCTGGGCCTGCGGCGAAGCCGTTAGCAGAGCCACCGTGAAGCACAATAAAACACTGTAACGGCCAAAGGGGCGAGTGTGGATTCTCGGATTCATGTTGTGATCTCCCTCTCTTGATCCTCCCTGCGCCGGATCAGCGGTGTCGGCAGAACCAACTGGCGTGTGTGATTTCTGCATTCCCGCATCGCAGGCCAGTGCATCGGGGAGGCGTCCTGAAGTGCATTTCCAGGAAAAATCTAAAGGCCGCATCCTCCCCTTTGTCAAGAACAAAATGATCGAAAACATAGCAATCGATCAACATGTTGATCAATTGCCGAAAATCAGCTAATACTTGATGAGCATCCACATTCCGCGTAGGGTTTGGACTCCGTCGTGGTTTGTCAGTCTGCTTCCCGTCGGTTTACGATGGATGCGACTTTTTGGGTTGGCTCCCCACTGTGGGGGCGCAGACATCCACATCTTCGTGCACCTGTAGTCCCCAGTCTTGCGCATAACCCATGTCTGCTCGACAAAAGCATCGCACCGATCGGATCTTGAAGCAGCTGCTCAGGAAGGGCTCAGTGACCGTGGAAGAGCTCATCGCGTCCCTGGACGCGTCAGCGCCTAGCATCCGACGGGACCTGACGCGCCTCGAGGCTCAAGGACTGATTCGACGGACGCACGGGGGAGCGGCGCTGGTGCAGGAACTGCTGTATGAACCGTTTCGCTACGACGCGGCATTTCAAACTCGTCAACATCTGTTTGTAAGGGAAAAACGGCATATCGGAGTCGCCGCGGCTGAATTGATTGAAGAGAATGAGACCATAGGCCTGACGGCGGGCACCACGACGACTTGGGTGGCCCGCAGCTTGCGTCATCGCAGCAACATCACAGTCGTGACCAACGCCGTCAATATCGGCATGGAACTTTGCAACATGCCGGGGCTCAAGATCCACTTGACCGGAGGCTATGTCCGTTGGCCTTGGTCCTTTTCCCTGATCGGGGCTGCCGCCGTTAATTTCATGGACGACATTTTTCTCGACAAGCTGTTTCTAAGCGTCTCCGGAATCGATGTCGAGCGTGGAACGACTACGAACGAGTCAGACGAAGCGCTCTCGTTTCGCGCCATGGTGAAGCAAGCGAAACAAGTAATAGTTGTGGCCGATTCCAGCAAGCTCGGCATTGTCACCTCAGCTCTCATCTGCCCGATCGCCGAGGTGGATGTTCTGGTCACGGATGCAGGCGCTTCCGATGAAATGATAGCGTCGTTTACCCGGAAGGGAGTCAGAGTCATTCGCGTCTGACAGAGTCTCTCGCACTGGTAGTCCTTCCAACTCTCTCTATTGCGCATAATATTGCATACAGAACAAAATAGTGATCGGTATAGGGATGATTCGATCAATTAATTATTGACAACTTTCGAGACGGGTGCGATAAGTGGGTCCCATATTTGGAAACGACGGTTCGTCCGAGCCGGTTAATCCATTTAAGGAGTGTTCGGTATGAATCCCCGCAGTTGCCGGTTTCAACAACTACTAGTCGTCGCCCTTTTCGCATCCCTGCTCCCAACCTCTGCCGTGCTAGCACAGAGTACGAACCGCCAAATTGGCACACAGTTTGAGGTGACCGCCGACCCGCTGGTGCCTCGACCGCACGAGCAACCCTGCGTGGTGCCGCTTTTTTCGAATTACCAGTTTGCACATTTTTCAGAATCAACCCAGACTTTTGACTTCGTCCCACCGGGAAACTGCACAGGTCCTTGGGAGAAAGTTGTGTTAGAGGTGGACTTCAGCGAAAACGGCGGAGCCCAGTTCGACCGCACGGCAAGCCTTTATATCGCAAACGCGAATATCTACTTTGGAACTACTCCGGAGCCGTTGGCGACATTGACCAACGCGTGGCATGTGGAACGAGACGTCACCGATTACAGCGCGCTGTTTGCAATTCCGCAGCAGGGCACGATCGTTCTCGCGAATTGCACCTCAGACTGCGGAGCCCCCTACAATACTCTGAATGGAGTTTTCACGGTGAACGCCGACCTGGAGTTTTATCCTGTGCAGCGCGGTCGCTCTAACGACAGTGACGGTCGCGGCAACAGGACGCCCGACCAGGTGCTCCCGCTCGTGCAATCCAACGGAAGTGGGGGCGTAAATTTGCCAGCCACACTGGGGTCGCCGACCGACCAGCTTTCGACGGAATTTACGCTGCCGACCAACACCGAGCAAGCCTATCTGGATGTAGTCTCGCAGAGCCAGTCCAACGACGAGCAGTGGTATGCCTGCTTTCCCAACGACCTTGCCAGCATCAATGAAGTCTACGGATGCGGCAATACTGACTTCCGCGAGAGTGAGGTCACGATCGACGGCACTCCGGCCGGTATCGCGCCCGTTTCTCCATGGGTCTTCACTGGATTTCTGCCTGACCAGTGGGTGCCAATGCCCGCGGCACAAACTCTCGATTTTGTGCCTTACCGCGTGAACCTAACTCCTTTCGCCGGCCTCTTAAGTAACGGCCAACCTCATACCATCGCGTTGAGCGTATTCAACGACGACAGCTACTTCTCGGCCACGGCATCTCTCCTGCTCTACCTCGACCGAGCGGCAACCCAGATTGAGGGCGCGGTCACGCAGAACACACTTACCAGCCCGTCTCCTGTCGTGACCGAGAACCTCCACGGAACTTCGACGGTCACGGGAACGATCAACGTTACTTCCAACCGCAACTTCACAATCGCGGGACACGTCAATACATCCCATGGGAAGGTCACAACTTCAGTCTTCCAGCGGCAGAATTTCTCCGGCACACAGACCATCGACTTTGATATCGTCAACGCCACAGTTCTCGATCAGAAAACTAATGTGCAGAACAGCGTGTCTTCTGCGACGACAGTGTCAGGAGATGAGGGGACGATTGTGACCTGGGATGACTTCAGCTTCCCGATCAACGTTGATTTCATCTACCCTGTCAGCAGCGCCACGTTCGGCTTTACGGTAACGACCGCTCAGAAATATCAGGCTGACAAGCAGGTTTCGCGCAACGGGCAGGTCACCTACGCTAGGGGAGTCACGAACTCGGTGAACGCATCGGACGTAAGTCCCGCGGCGAGTTCGCAAACGTATACATCTTTTGATTCGGATGGCACGTTCTACAACTGCCACATCGCGACCACGAACAACATTTTGACTTCGGTCGGTCGTGGGTGCAGGCAGGACGAACACTAGGACGTTCCACGCAACCGGGCGACTTCCTACCGTGTCAGGCGGCGACCGGAACAGCATGGACGATGCCACTTCCAGGGCTGGCTCCTATTCCACAACACGTCTACGTAAGATAGCTGAGGAGTCGTTCGAGAGCAGGAGCGATTCGGATTGGGAGAGATAGCGGAAGTGAAGGCAGTGAAAATCAACTCGGAGCATTGGGTTTACTGAGGTTCCGCGAATGAAAAAGCCTACGATCCGCGTAACGAAATGGCTCGGCGGGATGTGACGGTCACTTTCACGCAAATTCAGTACACGCAGAACGTGACGTTGAACTTCAAAGGCCTGAGCTGGCCGCACGTGTCGGTAAACACGCTGGTTCCCGCAGACACGATTGAAATTCCTCCCACGTCGCCGGTCTGGAAGACGGCGGTGGCACACAAACCGTAGTTCGAAATAAGCAGGCGGCCGCCGTCGCAGGACGACCGCCGCTAAATTTTGTCAGCCGAACCGTGGGTACACCCAAGCTTGATCGCACGCCGACTGTGTACGGAAGCCGGCCCGCAAGAAACCTTCCGGTGTGCCCGCAACTGCCCAACCATCGCCGGGGCACAATCAGATTCAAGTGTCGCCGAAGTGACTTAATTCCTCCATGGATCGCCCGGTGGTACGATATCGGCCAGTTCCAGGGCTCCCGACATTGGAAATTAGAGATGACAAGCTGTACGGTGACGCAGAAGTTCCTGCAATGCATGCCTTAGCCTGTTCGAATCGGTGTCGCAGGTAGACTCCGTTCGCAAGGAGGTTGTCATGCAGTGGACTCAGATCTACGACCCTCTCGGTCACTGGTGGCTGTCCACGCTGATTGCTGGACTTCCCATCATCGTACTGTTCGGGCTGCTGGCAGGCCTCAGAGTAAAGCCGCACTGGTGCGCGATCGCGGGTGCATCGACGGCGGTAGCAGTAGCGATCCTTTTTTTCAGGATGCCTCCCGCCTTGGCTGCTATGAGCTTTGGCTACGGCGTTGCGTACGGAGTATTGAAAATCGCATGGATCGTTCTGGCCGCCGTTTATCTCTACGATATTTCTGTCGAAACCGGGCAATTCGAAATCATGAAGGAGTCGGTGGCCGGAATCACCGCCGACCGCCGGCTGCAGGTGCTCCTAGTCGCGTTCTGTTTCGGCGCATTCATTGAGGGAGCGGCGGGTTTCGGAGCACCGGTAGCAATCGCCGGGGCTTTTATGATCGGGCTTGGATTCAAGCCATTCCATGCTGCTGCACTGAATCTGATCGCCAACACGGCGCCAGTGGCCTGGGGGGCCATCGGTACGCCGGTTCATGCGCTGGCGGCAGTAACAGCACTGCCAGAATCCGACCTGAATGCCATGATTGGCCGCATTCTTCCGTTCACCGCTGTCATTGTTCCCTTCTGGCTGGTGAAAACCATGGTGAGCTGGAAGGAGACCTTCGAAGTGTTCCCGGCGATTCTCGTGGTCGGCATTTCGTTCTCTCTCACTCAGTTCTTGTGGTCGAATTATGTGGATAGCAATCTGGTGGACATTACGGGAGGTGTGGTCTCGATTATCGCTGTCCTGATTTTCCTGCGCTTCTGGAAACCGAGAAAGATTTGGCGTTTCGATTATGACGACAAGACACCGGCGCCGCATGCCTCGACCGCTGCGATCACTGACGATGTTGGTGGCGAATGGCCGGCAGAGAAGTTCGATGGATTGGTAAGAGTGCGTACCTACACTGCCGGACAGATCTTGAAGGCTTGGACACCTTTCGCGATCCTTTCACTCTTCGTGTTGCTCTGGGGACTGCCGTCGATAAAACTAGCGATGAACCAGGCCACGACTCCGGCTTTTAGGGTAGTACTGGCCAACGGCAAGGTTCGGCCAGGCCCGCCGGGGTGGGATGTGCCCTACCTGCACAATGCCATCTCGCGCGCCGCTCCGATCGTCGCGAAGCCAAGTCCGGAAGCGGCGCGATATGACTTCAACTGGCTTTCCGCTACGGGGACAAGTTGCTTCTTGGCCGCGGTCGTTTCCGGATTGTTGCTCGGAAGGAGCCCGCTGCAATTGATGAGGAGCTTCTGGAGAACGCTGGTGCGAATGCGCCTCGCCATGGTTGCGATCTCATTCATGCTGGGGTTGGGGTATGTGACACGCTACTCGGGGCTGGATGCAGTGCTGGGCCTGGCGTTTACGCGTACGGGATGGCTGTACCCTTTCTTCGGCACTTTCCTGGGCTGGCTGGGAGTTGCGCTTACCGGCAGCGACACTTCCTCGAATGCCCTCTTCGGTAGCCTGCAGCGAATCACTTCTCAACAACTCGGCATCGACCCAATCTTGATGTGCGCGGCCAACAGCGCCGGAGGAGTCATGGGGAAAATGGTGGACGCCCAGTCCATCACGATTGCGACGGCAGCCACGGAGCAGGTCGGCAACGAAGGAATCATTTTCCGGTTTGTCGCTTGGCACTCGGTTGCGCTTTGTTCCATCGTCGGAATTATCGTGCTGCTCTACGCTTATGTTTTCCGATCTGCCGTACCGCATGGGCTGCTGTTTGTGAAATAGCATGTCACTTGATCGTGTTTGCTATGTGCCATGAGTTCCTGCTCAACTCCGTCATGGCGGGGCTCCCTACCAATAGCCCGTTCAGCCTTCTGCGCCAGGCTGATTCTCCGACGAGCGGCAGCGACATCGTGCGTGACGATCCGTTGGAGCTGACACGTCCCAACGCCGCGAGTGCCTCGTCTATGTGTTAGAGCTGTTTCTGTACGTGTTCACGTTCGGAGGCGCCGGTCGATTGATCGCGACTGACTTCCCAGATGCCGACTTCCGGCCAGCGTTGTTGAGAGTCCATCCTAGCATTACTTCCAAGTTGCTTGTTATTCAGGAGTTTCACAGATCGATTCCACAACCTAGCTTTCTATCGGAGCTCGTGACGAAAGTAATCTGAGATTGCAATGGCAATTCCCTACAATTAACCAAACTGGTGTGCAAGGGGCATTTGCAATGTGCAGGGCTGGTCTCGGGTCTAACAGCTATCAGCTAGCGTTCTTTAATTTATTCACCTGCCTCTTCACGTCTTGTTGTTTCCTATCACTTTTCTTGTGTCTGCTGCCGGCCGTTGCGGCCGCGCAGGATTCCAGCGCAAGCTCTCCGCAGAATCAGCAAGGAACTGTTGATCAGCAATCTTCCGGCAGCGATCTGGCAGCTGCGGCCAAGCTGGCGAAGGAACAGCGGGCGCAACAAAGTGCGCGCAAGACGGAGCGCTCGCAGGCAGTCGATGAAATGGCAGAGGAATTGGCCCTGTCACAAGAGGAGCCGATTGCAGGGGCTCCGACGGGATATCGCTACTACTATTTTCAGTCGGGGGACTACGCGATTCTCGTGCCCGCGGATGCGAGGCCGAATGCCCGCGACTATTACGGATTGCATCTGCGGTCATCGGAGACTCTCAGCTCGAGAGTGGTCGTTATCCTGGGCGAACCGATGCCGGCCGCAGGAAGCTCGCCGGAAGAAGTTCTGCACAACGCGAACGATGCCTTTTTTTGGGGTTGTGCGGTATCCATCAGTGGAGTAGGCGCTCCTGTGGGTGGGCATCCTGCTCACGAAGTGGGGTTCGGACAATGTGAACCGCCGGATGATTTGATCGGCGCGGGCGAGTTGGTAATCGGTGATGGTTACGTCGTGCCGGTGTTCTGCGGCTATCCCAAGGATGGGACGGAGACCGACCCAGGGAGATCGCCAAAGGATATGTTGCGCTCGGTTGACCTACAGCGGCAGGCGCATCAAGTGTGCGGCACGATCCTGGCTTCTCTGAAATTCCATCCCTATGGAAACCGCTGGAAGGAGAAGACGTTGCCGCCTGCGCGGAGCAAACCGGCGCTTACGGCCGTGGCATCGACTAAGACCAGCCCTGCGGAAGACGAGACTTCGCTCGGCGCGTTTGCGCGAGCGCACAAGAGCCATCAGCAGAAAACGGAGCTCACTGACCTGAACAGCGCCGGAGGATTCCAGTCGTACTCGTTCCGTTATTTCTGCACGCAAGATAGAGGTATTTGCGTATCGGCGAACTTGCAGCTCCCGCCGAACGCGAAAGCCAGCCAACAATTCCCGACCTCGGGCAAAGGACTGTTCGAGTTCGAAGTGCCGGTCGGGAAAACGACTGCGATCATTCAAGGGAATGCTGGTGTATCTACGGATTCAGGGATTCTGACTAGGGAGCAGATGGCCAACGCCAAGACGGCGTGGTTTCTGAGCTATGTTCCCGCCGAGCATTATTCGGGAGTGAAGCAGCCCACGATCCTGAATGAAGAGTTAACCGAGATTGGAGGATTTCCAGCGAGGACTGCGACCTTCCGCAATGAGACAGCGTCAAAAGCTGTCCTGACGTACATGACCGTGTACATGTTTCCGGGAGCCTTTGTGCATCTGCGCTGCACGGTTCCAGAAGAATTCTCTGGCGATGCGCAGAGCTTGTGCGAGCACGTGACGCGATCGCTCGAGTTTCCCAAACAATTAGGAGAAGAGAACCAGCCAGCGGATGATCCTCCGGAGAATAATGAGCAATAGAAAAATATTTTTCGTAACGGTGGGCTGTCTTGCTCTGTCAGTTCCGCCCGCGATAGCGCAAGACGCGGCTGGAGACGCCAACCAGCCGTCCCTGGGCGAAGTCGTGCGTCATCAGAAGGAAACAACCCAGAAAAAGGCGAAGCGCACGCTGAGCGATGAAGACGTTCCGGGATCGAGCACGCACACGGTTTGGGGCGACTTTGCGACACAGGTAATCATTCCGAACATCCGCATCAGCGCCAAAGCGCCGGCAACGGTGAAGATGAACGTACCATATACCCCGGACCAGAAGGCGCTCGTGTGGTTCGGTCCGGACCTGAACCGGTGTTTCAATGTCGAGTGCGCGAAGGCGACTTTTCTACGCGATTTTCACTATGAGCTCGCCGGTACACCGAAGATTCTCTTCGAGACGGACGATTCGGTAGACGGGTATCCGGCCCGGATTGTGCATCTCGAGCTCAAGAATGACACTCTGGGCAAGATGCTGGGCGTTGTGGCATTGATTACAACGCCATTTTCATCATCGGCGCCAACGTGCATGTATCTGGAAAAAGATGGCACGGAGATGGAAACTGCGTGCGAACAGTTTATCGGCTCGCTCGAACTGCATATTCCTGAAAAATACATCTATGTTCAACATCCCTCGTACTAGCGCTTGGCTTCTAGTACTGTTTGCGTCCGCTGCGACAGCAGCTTTGGCGCAGACGTCCGGTGCTTCTGCAATTGTCGCAAAGTTCACGCCGGGAACATCTGTACGCTACGAGCTTGAAGCCTTCGTGCACGTGGAGAGCGAGCATGTGCCTTATGTCCGGTTGACGGTGCCGAGCGATTGTTCGTACACGCTAAAGGCAGTGATGAAGCTGGACTTCACCAGCCAAAGCGCCGAGGGGGCGATCGGCGGAAGGGTGTCGTTCCAGGGAGTAGAGACGACGATCCCGGAATGTGCGAACACGAGCAAGCAGCAGATGACCAAAGTGGTGAACGAGCTCACGATAAAGGGAACGGCGTTCGAGATTCTTCCCGCCGGAGATGTGCGATTGACGCGGCCGTTCGACAGCCACGAACCAGAACTAGCCAGCATACTCCGCAAGGCGGCATGGGATGCGCTCCAGCCGCGCTTGACCGATAATGCGGTTTCCCCCGGTTCCCCGTCAGTTTCAAGCCGAAGATATCTTTACTGGCCCGATACCTTTGTGGAAGGCATGGACGTTGCGGCAACAGGGATGCACCTGGCGCGAGATGTGCAGATTGGAAACGCGAACTGCGCGCTGCTGGAATATAAACAGGTTTTCTCACCGACGGAAGTGGAGGCATATGTCGAGACTCGGAGCCGGGCCTCGGACTTCACGGGAACAACGGTGGTCACAGGACGCAGCAGCGTTTCCTTGTTATGGGAGCGCGCGGCGCTGAGGATGGTGTACCTGCACCGAAAGAGAACGATTGACAACCGTCTAATGCTGAAATATGTGCCCAAGGACGAAACCGATAAGGTCGGGAGCTATTTGATTGAGGAAGAGTATACATTGCGGTGGTTGCCGGAGGAGTACTCGGAGGGCTGGCTGGCAGCGCTGCATGCCTTCGAAACCTCTCCCGATCAGCCAGTAGCGCGAGCAGTCGCGGCCGCGCGGACACGCGAACACGCGCAGAGCCGCGAGATTTCGGATGTTCTGGACCGAACGCCGCGGGGATTCGAGCACTGGGCGAAGAGCTTCTGCAATGGTCAGCTCTGTTTCGAGCTGTCGCTGGCAGTGCCGGAAAGTGCCCACATCGCGGACTCAGGAAATTCAACTGTGCTGTTGCTTGCCGGGTCGGGCCCGCAGACAGTTACGGTGGCGGTGGGTCCGATATTCGATCTGCAATGTTGCGGATTGACCGAGGAAGAACTGCTGCAGCAGAGGACCGAGCGGTTCATCCGAAATAATCTCTGGTTTGCGCGCGGGACGGGAGAACCGTTGAATTTTTCGAGCGCGAGCCTGCATGATCGTCCGGCAGGTCTCAGCGACTTCAGTTCTGCAGGGCGTGATTTGAAGCCAATCCGTGGACGACTGGTCATGGTGATCGCGCCATATAACCGGCTGGTTCCGGTGAGTTGTGCGTATGATGAGGCACAACCGGAACTGGACGCAGTATGCCAGACGGTCACCGCGTCAGTGGTGATTCGTTAAGAATGCGACAACTCACTTTGACAAAAACGCGGTAACATCCCTGAAGTTATGTTTTTTCGACGCTACGAGATAGCTTCCGGATAGTCGGCTACTCGGAAGCTTTCCATAAACGGGCTTCTGGGAACTGATGATTGCGGTGCTCGGAGGTCGGACACTCGTAAAAATGATGCCATTGGCTTGAGAGTTCTTCACATTGAACGAACCGGTAATTACAAATGGCCTGAACCGCCGCGTCCTACATCTTGCGCAGCCAATTCGCCACAGCCTTGGGATCAAATCGCACGCAAGTTCCCACCCGGAATGAAGGAATGCGGCCGGTGGCGGCTTGCTCTAACATCGCTGTCCTTGAAACGGTCTGTGGGTGCGCTTATGTACTCGGGATGTAGTCGCAGATGAGAACCGTTAGGTCGTCGTCCTGCGAAGCGGACCATTGCTGGACTGCAGCGATGATCCGATCCGCGGCGGCCGACGGCGCAAGTTCAGCCGTCTGCTGCAGCACGGCGGACAAAGCGTCTTGCCCGAAGAAATCTCCGTTGGCATTGGCGGCATCGACGAGGCCATCGGTATAGAGCACGAAGCGATCACCCGGTTCCAGCGGATGAACTGCATTGGCGAAGGTGGCAAAGTCGAACGCCGCGAGGATCAAACCATTCTCGATAATTTCGAGCACTTTCCCGCCGCGCAGCAGAAGCATGGGCGGATGCCCCGCCGCCGAATATCGCAGTTCCCGCGATTGCGAGTCGAGGTAAACGTAGGCCGCGGTTACGAACTGGTCCTGAGTATTGCCGCAAAGAACGGCGTTCATCCCTGCCAGCAATCGGGCGGGATCTGCAGCGTTGGTGCGCTGCGTCGTAGCCGCCACTTTCACCATGGAGGCGATGAGCGCGGCAGGAACACCGTGGCCGGAGACGTCAGCGATAAGAAGTCCGGTTTGCGTGTCGTCGGCCACGATGAAGTCGTAGAAATCTCCTGCAACAGAAGTCATGGGTACATAGCGCGCCGCGACAAGGAAGTTGGCAGAATCGGGGAACGCAGCGGGCAGAATCGACAACTGGATCTGCTTGGCTACCTCCAGTTCCTTCTGAATCTTACTGAGCTGCAGGTCCCGCTGCAGGGTCTGGCGCGCGGCCACGTATCCAAGAGTCCCCAGAAGCACCACAAAACCAATTGGCTCTACGTTGGGCAACCTGAAAAGCCCGATCGCACTCCGGATGTTCTCCCATAAAACGAAGGCTACAAAAATCAGCAAGCCGGGGCGGATCACCAGAAAATCTTGATTATCCGAACTCCTGCCTATGGACCGCACGAACACAATAATCAGAGCTGCGATGACCGAGACATTAGCGATCTGGTAAAAGATGCGATGCATTCCGAAGATCAACGTCGCAAGAGCTAGAGAGCCCAGCCCGATTCCCAGCGCGTAGCTCAAGATCGTGGCTTGGCGGCGGAGGAGCCCGGCGGCTTTGAAAAACAAGAATGCGGGAATTGCGACGGTGAAGCTGAGCGCGGCGCTGAGTCTTGGGTAAAGCGACGAACCCTGCATAGTCAGCACCATCAGGTTTGACACCATCCACATGCGCAGGCCATACAGAACGGCAAAGAGGGCAAAGTAAATCAACACAGGATCGAGCTTGCGGCGGATGGCGGAAAACAACGCTGCGACCAGCCCCACTGCGGCGATCGCAGCGCCGAGAAAAAGCAGAGGAGCGTCGTGGCGAAACGCCTGCAAGACCTGGCCGGCAGTCATCTCGGGAGAGGGAGCGTGCATGCGAGAGGATGTTAAATCATTTTTGTTCCACCGGAAGCTGATCAAAAGCGGGATTCTCGCGCGTCCTACATCTTACGCAGCCATTCCTCAATCGCTCGCGGATCGAATCGAACGCAAGTTCCTACCCGGAACGAAGGGATTCGTCCGGCAGCAGCCTGCTTGAAGATCGTCACCTTGGACACGGAGAGGAGCTTTGCTAGATCCTCAGCGGTCAGGGCGTGGCCGGTCTTCTCGATTTGGTCTGCGATCGACATAGTTCAATTCAGACAACACTTCTTGTACTTCCGGCCGGATCCACATGGGCATGGGTCGTTACGGCCGATCTTTGGCTCGGAGCGCGTAATGGGCGAGGGATTCAATTGGACGGTTGGCTCGCAGTTGCAGTCCAGGCGATTTCCGGTGAGGTTCGATGCACACCAATCATCGTGAAAGACGGCTGCGGAGTACACGTGCCCAGGCTCCACACGCGAGCTGATCTCAAGAACTTTCTGGAGGTAGTTTGGAGTGGGGGCGCTCATCAGTATCCTCCCTGCTCAATGAGCGTTGCTCGTACGCGTGTAAGGCTCGCGCTGCGCGTCGGCCACGCACACGGGCTCCGGGCAAGCGAGATCGTGAACCTCACAGACGACAACTTCAGGAACGGTGCGCTCTGCGTCCAGAGGCTCAAGGGAAGCAACGCAACACGACAGCCGATGGAGCCTGATCTCTATCAATCCTGTGTCGCCTTAGTTGAGAGCCTGGAGCCGAAGGCGAAGCTTTTTCCGTGGAGCCGCTTTCAGTTCTACAGAATCTTTCGCGCGGCTTGTAAGCGAGCGGGAATCGCCGCGTATGCCGGCCCCCACATGCTCAAGCACAGCATTGCCCTGGCCGCGATCAACGGCGGCGCAAAGATCAATGAGATTGCCGGTCACCTTGGACACAAGAACCCCGCATCAACTTTGATGTACACGCGGATTACGGACGCGGCTGCAACATCGGCAGTGTTCAAAGCTGTAGGAAAAGGACATTAGAGCCGGAAATGCGCAGCGCCGGCCGCAGCTCCCCGTAACCGGGCTTGCTTCCTACCTTCGGTCGTTTTGATCTCAGTGTGCAGCCCTAGTTTTTCTGCGTACACCACCAACATTTCCAAGCTGAATTTGGACATTTTTCCGCACAATAGATCACTTATCCGCGGTTGCGTAGTACCCAAGATCGTTTGCAATTCCTGTTGCGAATAATTGCCCGCACGCCTCACGATCTTGGTGTGCAGATCAGTCTTGTGTTTCAAAGCGGTTGCTTCCTCTGGTGAGAATCCCAGATCCTCGAACACGTTTCGAGCCATTGTGTGTGTACTCCTCTTTTCTAGGTCCGAAAAGACCCTGAGTGGTTAATGCTTTTTCGCCTTGGTCAATTGTTGCTTTAAATCACCGAACCGTTTCTGCCCAATCTCAATGTCGCGTTGGGACGTTTTGTTGGTTTTCTTGGTGAAGCAGTGCAGAACGTAGACCACACCATCTCGCTTGCAGTAGAAGACTCGATACCACAAATCCTTGTCAGCATCTCGCAACTCAAAAACGCCCGGTATGGTGGGCGCCATCGAACCCGAGTCCAGGGGAATTTCACCGTTCTGCACTCGCTGCAACTCGCCACCAAAGTTCTCACGGACCGCTTTCGGAAAGCCCCTGATGACGGTTCTTGAGTCACCCACGAAAACCACATCAGGTGGGGAGGTTTCGGCCACGAGAACAATCTAGCAGATCGCGGGCCGGTTGTATATAAAAACTTATATAGCACAAAAGGGTGGGGATTCTGAGGTCCTTGGCCGGCTCCAAGCCACGCCGACTCTCTCTCTCTGTGCGGCCGGAATACCTGTCTTTTGGCGCCAATGTCGGTGCTACAATTCGCGGCATGAGCTTCGTGATAGCCTACGCGATCGTGGCACTCGGGTTCAGCCTCTTCCGTGGTTGGTATGCTGTCACCATTCTTGATTGGGCATCAGCTACGCGCGGAGTGCGCCGTTTGGAGGTAGCGTGAGACAGGAAGAAACGATAGCAACATTGAGACAGGGTTTGGACTCCGGCTTGTGGGTTGTGGGTGAGGAAATCATCAAGCGCCCGTGTGCGATCGGTCACAAGGAATACCAGATCCGCAGAGCTGCTCGTGAGCTCGGTGTGGAGCACAAGCAACAGACCATGCTTCACAAGGAACTACCACCAGGCTTACATCCAAACGAGTCCGGCGAGGCACAGCGATTGAGAAACAAATACCACAACGAGTCTGCCTATCTCTGGCGTCTGCCGGCGTGCAAGCTCAACCACCCACCCGCGATTCACTACCCGGCCAACGGCTACGGCTCACCGGCGCCGGGTGTGCAGAGCTGACGAGTGGATTTAGCTCACTCGGTCGCGCCGGTGGCCCATTCGGGATGCACCTTCCTTACGTGAGCTGGAAAGGTTCGGTTAATGATCCGCGATTTCCACCTGACGAGCCCGTCCTTCATCGAAGAGTGGATCTACCGAGCATCCAGGGCAGGAACCCAAAAACTCCAGCGATTGCCACGATCAGCAAGAAACATCTTCTAGACTTCCGATCTTTCCCTGAAAAACATGTAATTCAGTCACCCCTGGCCGTGCTTTAATGCTCGCGCCAGGAGGTAGAAGATGTCAGCGGACACCGAAGAGAAGCCAACGTCCCCTAAACCTGAGCTATGGTGGGAGGAGCCACCCTAGGAAGCCTTATCGGTGCGCTTGCAGGCGGCGGGAGAGCTCGGAAATTATCACCAAGGCTGACCAGGTGAAGATCCCTAGCCGGCAGTATCTGTACCGTAAAGACTGAACCGGCTGTTTGCTACTTGAACGAAGGAGTATTCTTCTGGTAGAAAACATACAATCTCGTTCTTTCTTTCTCTGCTGGAAGGAAGGCAAGCGCTTGCTGAAGCGTTTGTCTCGGACAAAGATTTAACCCGGCGCGAATGGCTCGCAAAAAGGAGTCCCGTTTAGCGCCGACGCTGGGCCCGAAGCAATTCTCGGAGTGGGGAAATGCAGTTTAGAAGCAGATCTGGATTGAACGGGAGAACCGCTTGTTCACGCTGTTCCCGTCTCCTGCCTCGCATTCCATGCGTACAGTTACAAAACTGTCCTCAACCAGTCCCACGCACACTTCAACGCAGGTTAGAGTCCACTGTCGGAGGAAGATATGGCGACGAACTTCGTCCAGATTGAAAATGACTCGGAAATCAAACAGCGCCTGGAAGCGGAACGCGCGCGTCTGCGCAAAATTGCCGGCCTTGATCCGCCCGAGCACTTCCATCGCCCTGTGGAGCGCGCATTTACCGCAGAACAGCGAGCCCACACCACCATCCTGTTCGGTGGCTTCACCTGGAAGCATGAAGATCTGATCCGTGCGGTCTTTCAGGGCTGCGGTTATCGATGCGAAAAGTTGCCCGTGCCCGATGTCCCCGCCTTCCAGATTGGAAAGGAATTTGGAAACAATGGCCAGTGCAACCCAACCTATTTCACGGTTGGCAATCTGGTGCAGTATCTCCAGTTCCTGGAAAAGGAGGGTTTGACGCGCCAGCAGATTCTCGACAACTACGTCTTTTTCACGGCCGGATCTTGCGGTCCCTGCCGCTTTGGCATGTACGAAGCCGAATACCGATTTGCGCTCAAGAATGCCGGGTTCGACGGTTTCCGCGTTCTCCTATTTAAGGACAGCGACGGCATTAAGGCGGCATCGGGTGAGCCAGGATTGAAGTTCACCGTCGACTTCGGTTTCGGCATGCTGAACGCGATGCATCTGGGCGATGTCATCAATGATCTCATCTACCAGATTCGTCCGTACGAAGTGAAGAAAGGCGACACGGACCGAGTCTTCCGCGAAATGGTGGGCGACCTTTGCGAGGACCTCAGAAATCGAAAATCATTCGAAATCGAGGAAGTTGCGCCGGATTGGGCCAAGCCCAAGTTCAAGAACAACAAGATCCTGCGAAACACGTTCAATGTGTTCGGCAAGTGGCACGAGCATATGTGGGGTAAGGATTACTTGAATGCGCTGCGCGAGGCGCGGGAAACTATGGATTCGATTGAAGTCGACCGAACGCGGGTCAAGCCGCTGGTGAAGATCACGGGTGAGTTCTGGGCGCAGCTCACCGAGGGTGACGGCAACTTCCACATGTTCGACTTCCTGGAGCGCGAAGGCGCGCAGGTGCTGGTTGAGCCGATTGCCACCTGGGTCGCGTATCTGCTGTATCAGGCCAAGGCACACGCCAAGGCGAAGTGGCCGGTGAATCGGCCGCACCGCAATCCGGAGTGGTACGAAGTGAAGAAGCAGTTTGCCAATTACATTGGTCTGCAGAAGAAGCTGTGGGGAATCGGCGCGGGCGAGCGGATGTGGCGCTTCTTCTACCACCGCACAGCCCAGCACATGGGGGGAATTACCCACCACCTCGCGCCACAGACGGAACTGGCGGAGTTGGCGCATCCCTTCTACAACCAGTTTGCCCGGGGCGGAGAAGGACACCTCGAAGTCGGAAAGAACGTTTACTACACCGTGCACAAACTCTGCCATATGGTGCTGGCGCTGAAGCCGTTTGGGTGCATGCCGTCGTCACAATCCGATGGCGTGCAGTCGGCCGTCATCAACAAATTCAAGGACATGATTTTCCTGCCCATCGAAACTTCCGGCGAAGGCGAAGTGAATGCCCACAGCCGCGTGCAGATGGCACTGGGCGAAGCCAAAGTGAAGGCTAAGATGGAGTTTGAGGAGTGCCTGAAGTCGACCGGCAAGAGCATGGAGGAAATTCGTTCCTATATCGACGATCACCCAGAGCTGAAGCGGCCCTTCTATCACGTACCGCCTAAGCAGGGAGTCGCGGGTGCTGCGGCGCAATTCATCCTGCATGTCGGAGATCGGATCGATAAGGACACGCGATTCTGGAAACGGTCGCGAGTGCGGGCGCAGGCCGTGCCGGCGATGTCTGGCGACTGATTTGGAAGGGCGCGGTTTTCAGCCGCGCCGTTGCTGCAAACAAAAATGTGAACGGCCCGCCTTCAGGCGTGGCCTTTCAAACCGAGCGAGGAATTGATGCACGATCACAAAAGTCCTGCCCTCATCCAGATCGCCCCCCTGGAGCCTCATATCTCGACTCGGCATGCGAAGCATGCGCACCAGCCGCACGATCACAGCACCCAGTTTCTGGTTGGGCTCGACGTGGGTTCCACCACGGTCAAAGCGGTGGTTGTCGATGCTGTGACCGACCAGGTGTTGTGGCAGGACTACCAGCGCCACGAAACCAAGCAACCAGAAAAGACGCTCGAGTTTCTGAAGCGGATGGAATTGGAAGTCGGCGTCAATCGGCACAATACGCGTATGTTTGTGGCCGGCTCCGGTGGCACGGGAATTGCCGATCAGATCGGCGCGAAGTTCGTTCAGGAAGTGACTGCCGTATCGCTAGCGGTCGAGAAGTTGCATCCTGAAGTTTATTCGGTGATTGAACTCGGAGGACAGGACGCGAAGATCATCGTTTTCAAAGATGACGATGAAACCGGTCGCAAGAAGAAAATCCCATCGATGAACGACAAGTGCGCGGGCGGGACCGGCGCGGTTATCGACAAGATCAATGCCAAGTTGAAAATTCCCACGGAGTTGCTGGCACAGCAGAGGTACAACGGAATCAAGCTGCATAAAGTTGCGGGCAAGTGCGGAGTTTTCGCCGAGACCGACATCAATGGATTACAGAAGGTGGGCACTCCTCCGGACGAACTGATGGCGTCGCTGTTTGAAGCCATCGTACTGCAAAATCTGAGTGTTCTGACGCGTGGCAACACGCTGCGTCCGCATGTTCTGCTGCTGGGCGGCCCGAACAGCTTCATTCGCGGCATGCGCGAAGCCTGGCAGGCGAACATTCCACGCATGTGGCAGGAGCGTAAGGTTGCGATTCCGGAGGGCGCGAAGCCGGAGGATCTCATCAAGGTTCCACAAAATGCGCAGTATTTCGCGGCGCTGGGAGCAGTTGAGTTTGGCCGGAGTGAAGAAGACTGCGTCGGATGTTATTGCGGCTACGAAAAGCTAGTCCACTACATCGAGTACGGCCGGCAGGAAGAGAAAGCCAAGTCAGGCGGCAAGGGATTGGTGGAGAATCCAGCCGATCTCGATCTCTTCAAGGAAGTATATCGGCGCAAGACATTTACGCCGGCAGCGTTCGCCAAGAACAGCACGGTAGGTGGATTCATCGGCGTCGACGGTGGCTCGACATCGACCAAGGCGGTGTTGCTCGATGAGAACGGCATGATTCTGTGCAAGTCCTATCAGCTGTCGAATGGAAATCCGATCCAGGACACGATCGAGATGTTTGAGAACCTCCGCGGCCAGGTCGAGTCGCAGAACGCCAAGCTGGAAGTGCTGGGGGTTGCCACAACAGGCTACGCGAAAGACATTCTAAAAGACGTTCTCAAGGCCGACGTTGCGCTGGTGGAAACCGTCGCCCACACCGAATCGGCGCTGAAGTTTTACGAGGATCCTCACGTAATTGTGGATGTCGGTGGGCAGGATATCAAGATCATCATCCTGCACAACGGCCGCGTGAAAGACTTCAAGCTGAACACGCAGTGCTCCGCCGGAAATGGATATTTTCTGCAATCCACAGCTGAAGGCTTTGGAATCAACGTGAATCAGTATGCCGACCTCGCCTTCTCCGCGCAGGCGATGCCGGTCTTTGGATATGGCTGCGCTGTATTCATGCAATCCGATATCGTTAATTTTCAGCGCCAGGGCTGGCGCGCCGAGGAGATACTCGCAGGGCTCGCGGTGGTGTTGCCCAAGAATGTTTTTCTATACGTGGCCAGCATTCCGAACCTGGCCGCCCTTGGGTCCCGCTTCGTACTGCAAGGAGGAACGCAGAACAATCTGGCTGTGGTCAAGGCCGAAGTGGACTTTATCCGCAACAGTTTCCGCGCCACCGGCAAGCAGCCCGAAATCATTGTGCACGAACATTGCGGAGAGTCTGGAGCGATTGGTGCGGCGCAGGAGTCGTTGCGTCTGTGGCGAAACGGCCAGACGACGACGTTCGTTGGCCTCGACGCCGTGCGCAAAATCGAATACCGCACCACGCGCAACGAGGATACGCGGTGTCACTTCTGCAAAAACGATTGTCTGCGCACTTTCATTGACATTCGCACGCAACCCCAGAACGATCTCAGCTTTGTGCCGGTCCAGAAGGTCACCAAGGTTCCGCTGATGCACGGGGAGCAACGGTTAATCATCGCCACCTGTGAAAAAGGCACGGTAGAAGATGTAAATGACATGAAGGAAATCAAGGCTGGGCTGGACTCGATTCGCGCTCAGCATCCAAATTTTGTTGACTATGCCTCGAAAGATGTCTTTCGCCCCACCAATGCCAAAAGCGTGGCCGATCTGCTGCCGACGAAAGGATGGGCCGGCTGGCGAAAAGGTGACAAAGAGCGCCTTGCGATGATGGAGAACCGCCCGAAGATTCGCATCGGCATTCCGCGTGTGTTGAACATTTATACCTATGCTCCGCTGTTCAACGCATATTTTGAAAGCCTGGGCCTGCAGCCGGAAAACATCGTTTATTCCGATTACACGAGCTCAGAACTTTATCGCGCTGGCGCGAGCCGCGGCGCAATTGATCCATGCTTCCCGGCGAAGATCGGAATCTCGCACGTCTACAATCTGATTCAGGAGAAGCACCGCAAGAAGCGGCTGGACGCAATTTTCTTTCCGATGTACGACGTGCTGCACTCGCCCTTGGTAAAAATTGTTGCCGCGAATGCGTGTCCGACCGTGACTGCGACTCCCGAGACCGTAAAGGCGGCATTCACCAAAGAGAACGACGTTTTCGCCGAGCACAATGTGAAATACATTGACCCAGTCCTCAACTTCTCCGATCGGAAATTGTTTGCACACCAGATGCTGCAGGCGTGGCAGCCTGTTTTCGGCTTGTCGCAGGCAGAAAACGATCGGGCCGTCGAATCCGGATTCCAGGCGCTGAAAGGCTACGAAACTAATATTCGTCGCCGCGCCCGTCAGGTGCTCGATCAGTTGGAGCGTGAAGACCGCATCGGCATCGTGATGCTGGGACGGCCATACCATCACGATCCCGGACTTAACCACGAAATTCTGGATGAATTCCAGAAGCTGGGCTACCCGATCTTTTCGCAGAACACGCTTCCGCTCGATGACGATCTTCTGGAGCGGCTTTTCGGCGGGGAAGTGCGGGACGGAATTATCAGCAGCCCGCTCGACATTACCGACGCCTGGAAGAATTCGTACTCTTGCAGCACCAACCATAAAGTGTGGGCGGCGAAGTTTACCGCGCGGCATCCGAACCTGGTGGCGCTGGAAATATCGAGCTTCAAGTGTGGTCACGATGCGCCCATCTATGGCGTGATCGAAGGCATCATCGAGCAATCCGGGACACCGTACTTCTGCTTCAAGGATCTGGACGAGAACAAACCTTCCGGCTCAATCAGAATTCGCGTGGAAACCATCGACTACTTCCTGCGCCGCTATCGCGAGGAAGTTATTCGCAAGCGCAAGGCCGAGCAGGAGATCGCAGCGCAACTGGCATTGCTGGAAGCGGAGTTGCGCAGCCGGAAGCCGGAGGTGCTCCCGACTCCAATGGAGCGCCTGGAGCCACAATCGCAGGGAATGGCTGCCGACTAGATATTCAGAAAGCATCCTGAGCTTCCTGAACCGTCGCCAGCACTGCATAACGAACCAGTGGATCGTGGCCTGCGATTTACTGCTGCCAGCCTGCGCCCAGAGCTTTGTGAAGCTGGACCATGCTGCGATATTCATCTCCTCGCGCTGCTGCGAGAGTGAGTTCGGCGCCGTAAAGCGACCGCTGTCGGCCTACCCGCATCCCAGAGACGCATGATGCCTGATCGCTCTGCTTGGGCTATTACGGAGCAATCCAACTTTCAGAACGTCCCACAAATATTTCACTGCCGCAGGGAATAAACCCACATTCCCGGAGTTATAGGCTGCGAGCACCCCAAACTCAGGAGGGAATGTGGCAGACCAGAAGCAAAACGACCCGAAGTTGGAAGATCTCCACGACGATGGCGTTGACCGTCGCGGCTTTCTCAAATGCATGGCATGGGCGGGCACCGGACTCGTCTGGACGATGAGCGGCGGCATTCCCGTTTCGCGGGCGTTCTCTAAAAACCTTGGAAGCCATGCCAAATCCGCTGATCTCACTTTTGTTCAGATTAGCGACAGTCACATGGGATTCAACAAACCGGCGAACACGGATGTTATCGGCACGTTGAAAACCGCCATCGACCAAATCAATGGCCTGGCCACACCGCCGGAGTTTTTGCTGCACACCGGCGACATCAGCCACCTCTCCAAACCGGAGGAGTTCGACAACGTCGATCAGATCCTGAAGAGCGCCACCGCGAAGGAAGTTTTCTACGTGCCTGGCGAACATGACCTGCTGGACGACGGCAACGGCAAAGCCTACCTCGATCGCTATGGCAAGAATGCCAAGGGCACAGGCTGGTACAGCTTCGACAAAAAGGGCGTGCATTTCATCGGTCTGGTTAACGTCGTGAACCTCAAGGCAGGAGGCCTCGGCTCGCTCGGCCACGAACAACTGGAGTGGATGGAAGATGACGTCAAACATCTCAAGCACAGCACGCCGATTGTGGTCCTCGCTCACATTCCGCTCTGGTCGGTCTATCCGGAGTGGGGCTGGGGCACCGACGACAGCGCGCAAGCGCTGGCCTACCTCAAGAAGTTCGGTTCCGTCACCGTGCTCAACGGCCACATTCACCAGATCATGCAGAAGGTCGAAGGCAACGTCACGTTCCATACCGCCAGGTCCACCGCGTTTCCACAACCTGAACCTGGCAAGGCACCCTCGCCCGGACCGATGAAAGTGTCGGCCGATCAATTGAAAAGCGTTTTGGGAATCACCGATGTGAACTACGTCATGGGAAAGCACGCTCTGGCGGTGGTTGATTCGCCCCTTGGTTAATGTTGCGCTTGCGAGTTCGGGCGCCCCCTGGTTGCGCTTTCCGTGCGGTCTTTGTTCTTAGCCGCTGAGCGAGATTGTTCCCCGAAAAGCAGCCAATTCAGGTTGACAAAAAAAGAAAGAGAGATCGAGAGTGAGGAGACGTTTGCAAGCTACAGGTTTCGTGGCGCGGGCGATGATCGCAGTGGGCCTGCTGGTGGGGCTATCCTCTGGCATCAACGCGCAGCAGCCATCAAGCACCGAAGTCAAAATCGACAATTTTAGTTTCAATCCTGCAACGCTCACTGTGGCTGTGGGAGCCACCGTCACCTGGATCAACCGGGACGACATTCCCCACACAGTCGTCAGCACCGACGGTGTGTTCAAGTCCAAAACCCTCGACACGGATGAAAAGTTCTCTTACACGTTCACCAAAGCCGGAACGTATTCGTATTTCTGTTCGATTCACCCCAAAATGACCGGCAAAATCGTGGTGCAGTGAGCGGCCGATGAGCGTAAATCCCTTCGACATCAGGGCCGCGGTTCTAGCTAAACACGCGCAACACGTTGTGCTCATTCACTTCCCCATTGCGCTGTTTCTTGCAGCGGTGGCGTTCGACTGTCTGGCGCAGTGGACAAAGAACAGGTCGCTGGCGGCCGCGGCGTATTTCAATTTACTGCTGGCCGCGATTTCGACCGTGCCGGTGGTGGCGTCTGGGCTCATTGCGTGGCAGTGGGCACTCGAGGGGCAAAAGCTGAAAGGGATTTTGCGAATGCACCTGATCCTCGGATGCATATCGAGTGGGTTGATCTGGCTGGTGTTTTGGATCCACCGGCGGGCGCAGCGGCTTCCGGAGAAATCGCTGCCAAACTACCGCCTGCCGATCGAGGGGCTCGCAGTATTGATTGTGGGGCTGACCGGACATCTCGGCGGCTTTCTCAGCGGGATCAACGGACCTGGCTGAACGGGCGAGTCCATCCAAGAACGCGTGCCGGGGGCAAGAAGGGCCGGTCCGCTTTTGTGAACCGGCCCTCATACTGCATCACCGCTGTGATGGCGACCGGTTAGTCGCCGGATGGCAACAGCATCTCCTCGGGACCCAGGTCGATTGTGACCGGAGTATGTGGGCATTCGCCTAAAATCGGCTGGCAGGCTGCATCGGGACCACGTTTGGGCCGAATCAGCGGTTTCTTTTCCATGAACTGCTCGGCTTCGGTGGACTCCGCCAGCGCCATGGTCGACGCCAACCCTCCGCTGATGACCTGTTGCACCTGGTCAAAATATCCCGTGCCCACGAAGCGCTGGTGCTTCACCGCTTCGTAGCCGTACTGGGTTTCGCGGCTGAATTCTTTCTCCTGCAGACGCGAATACGCCGTCATGCCCGCCAGCTTGTATCCGCGCGCCAGTTCGAACATGCTGAGATTGAGCGCGTGGAAACCCGCCAGGGTCACGAATTGGAATTTGTATCCCATGCGCGCCAGTTCGGGCTGGAAACGCGCGATGGTCGCCTCATCCAGATTCTTGCGCCAGTTGAAGCTGGGTGAGCAGTTGTAAGCGAGCGCCTTGCCCGGATACTGGGCATGGATCGCTTCGGCGAAGCGGCGCGCCTCTTCCAGATCGGGATGCGAGGTCTCGCACCAGATCAGGTCCGCGTAAGGCGCATAGGCCAGGCCGCGGGCGATAGCAGAGTCGATGCCGCCGCGGATGCGGAAGAAACCTTCGGTCGTGCGCTCGCCGGTACAGAACGC
Source organism: Candidatus Sulfotelmatobacter sp. (assembly GCA_052148475.1). Classification (GTDB taxonomy): domain Bacteria; phylum Acidobacteriota; class Terriglobia; order Terriglobales; family Acidobacteriaceae; genus Sulfotelmatobacter. Next base: position 146,529 of record JBKQID010000062.1, read on the forward strand.
GCGGTCGCGCGCGTCGATGTCGCTGGTCAGCAGGTGAGCGCTGTCGGCGTCGGTGCGGGCCATGATCAGCGTGGGCACGCCCATCACATCGGCCGCGAGTCGTGCCGCCACCAGTTTCTGGATGGCCTCGGTCGTCGACACCAGCACCTTGCCACCGAGGTGTCCACATTTCTTGGCGGAGGATAGCTGATCTTCAAAGTGGACGCAAGCCGCGCCCGCTTCGATCATGCCCTTCATCAATTCGAAGGCATTCAACGTGCCGCCAAATCCCGCTTCGGCGTCGGCCACCAGAGGAGCGAACCAGGTCTGCGATGGCGCCACCTTGCCTTCCGCGTGGTGAACCTGATCGGCGCGCTGCAGCGCATTGTTAATGCGTCGGCAAAGATTCGGCACGCTGTCGGCTGGATACAGGCTCTGGTCGGGATACATCGTGCCCGCATTATTGGCGTCGGCCGCGACCTGCCATCCACTGACGTAGATCGCCTTCAGTCCCGCCTGCACCTGCTGCACCGCCTGGTTGCCAGTCATGGCGCCCAGTGCGTTGATGTAAGGGTCGGTCTGCAGCAGTTCCCACAGACGTTCGGCGCCCAGGCGCGCCAGCGTGTGCTCAATGTGAATCGAGCCGCGGAGACGCAGCACATCCTCGGCGGTGTAGGGCCGCTCGACGCCCTCCCAGCGCGGGTTTGTATCCCAGTCGTTGGTCATGCACTGTTGGGCGAGATCGTATTGAGTGGCGCGTTCTTTCGAGCTCAAAGGATGCTCGATGGGAGGCTGTGAAGTTGAAGGTTGCTTGCTGTGTCCGTTTCCGTTGGCCGACATGTACATTCTCTCCTGAAAAAGTCGTGTAAGGGTGAGTGGCTGCTTAGGCCGGGTTGAATTCTCCATTAACGATCATGGCTTCACTGATTTCGCGGGCGCGACGGAAACGGTCTGCTTCTTCTGGCGCACAGTTAGTGGTGGGCAGTTCGGCGAGCAGGCGATCGAGTTCCTCGTCGAACAACTGGGTAATGAATTCGGGTGTGTGCTTCACGGCGTGGCCGTGCTCGTCTTCAATGCGCACCAGATCGCGGTGCAAAACGCGCTGCGCGATCATGAGGCGATAGATGCGGTCGGTGGCGAGGTCTTCCATGTAGCCGTCCAGCAGGCTGGCGCCTCTGCCGCTGAGCACGCCGTGACGGTAGCGGATGACAGTGCGCACCGCGGCGCGTGTACCCCGCACCGTCCGTGCGCCGACGTTCGCCGGTATCGGCCGCAGATCGGGATAGCGGCTGGCATTTGTCGGCTGAGCGTGCAGCTGGTTGGGATAAGGGAACTGCGCGACGGCGATCGCGTTTTGGTCGGGATGCCCCGTCCAGGCGCCGTCCATCAGGCAGTCCGCTTCATTCTTCTTGTCTTTTTCCAGAATGGCGAGAGCGCGGGCATTCAGTTCCGCGTCCTCGCGGCTGGGATACAGCGCGGTCATGCCGCCAATCGCCAAGATTCCGCGGTGATGGCAAATCGCAGGCATCAGCTCGCGCAGATTCTGAAAGAAAGCAACGTTATGCGGAATCGTGTTGCGGTCCGGCAACACCCAGTCGGGATCGTCGAGATTGAAGTGGATCAAGCTGGCCATGTAGTCCCAGCGGCCCAGGTTCAGGCCGATGATGTGGTCGCGCAGATTGTAGGCAAACTCTTCCATCTGAAACGCCAGCGGATGAGACTCCACCAGCGCCATGCACTTGATGTAGTTGTGCGGCAGGCCCCGCCACTGAGCGAGCGCCTGGAAAAGATCGCGCCACCACAACGCTTCTTCCGCTGATTCGGATTTCGGAATGTAGATGCAGAGCGGGTGCTTAAGTTCCGCGGGATCGATTCCAAAGAAAATCCGTGCCACATCGAACAGGGAAGCGGACACCAGTTCGCCCGGGATCAGCCCAGCTTGGTTCAGGTGCAATCCACGCGGACGAGTGAAGATAACCGTGCTGCTGGGCTGGATCGCCACGCTGCGGTCGCGCTTCTTGTCGTAGTAGCTGAGTTGGCCGCGCAGGCACGCCAGAATATTGGCTACGCCCAGTTCGTGGTGCGACCACTCGTTGACGCAGGAATCTTCCAGATCAAGCATCACGCCGGGAGCGCCCGAGTTCAGCATCTTGACGCAAAGTTCGGCATCGTCGGCCGGGCCGGTCATTTGATTGCGCTGGTCCTGGCACCACTCGGGAAGCGGAATGCGCCAGCCGTTGCGCACCGTGTCGGAAGGGAAACTATGTGCGGGCTTCCCGCCCTCGAGGGATCTTTGCAGCACCTCAACTCGCTTCAGCGCGAGTTGCTGCTGGCGCGGGCTGAACCGGCGGTGTAGCGGCAGAAGGAAGTCCATGAAGCCCGCGGGAAGATCGCGCGAGGGATCGAACTCGGGCGGCGTGCTGTTGATGGGGTTAAGAAGTGTGCCCGGTTCCGGCGTGGATACTGCAGTTGGCGTCATGCTCTGGACTCCCTGGGTCGCTTATTGAGTGTTCAATATAATGAACACTAATTCGTAATACTGGCCGATCCTACGGTGGCGTCCTGACCCCGTCAAGGGCCGTGTTCAATATATAGAACACATATTCATTTTGTTGGCGGCCTCTACGTTTGCTACCATAACGATTCGGCATGCCTTCCAACCACGAATCTCCGTCGGTGGCCGTCGAGCGGGCGCTTGCCATGCTCGAGGCGGTGGCGCAGGAGCCGGAAGGCCTGTCCAACGCCGAAATCAGCCGCAAGCTCCAGATTCCAAAGAGCTCTGCCAGTTACATCCTGCGTACGCTGGAGAAGCAGGCGTACCTGAACCGCGACCCGGCGACGGGAAAGTATCGCGTGGGATTGAAGATTCTGAGCCTGAGCCGCGGCGCGCTCAGCGGCATCGACGTGCGCGAGGTGGCCCTGCCCATCATGCGCCACCTGGTCGAGAAGACCAGCCTGACTTGCCACCTGGCGATTCTGGACGGGCCGGATGCCGTCTACATCGAGAAAGTCGAACCCCCGGGATTCATCCGCATGGACACCTGGGTGGGACGGCGCATGCGGGTTCACGCCACGAGTGTAGGGAAGGCGATGGCGGCGCACATTTCGCAGGAGCGGCTGGAAAAGATTCTTGCCGACCGCGGCATGGAGAAGCGGACCGCGAAGACCATCACCACGCTGCCGCGACTGCTGAAGGATCTGGAGAAAGTGCGGGCGCAGGGCTACGCCGTCGACGACGAAGAAAACAACATGGGAGCCCGCTGCGTGGGCGCGCCGGTTTTCAATCAGAGTGGGGCCATCGAAGCGAGCATCGGTTTGAGCGGCACCACGAACCAAGTGAGCGCGCAGACCATGCCGCGCATCGTTGAGGCATTGAAGGACGCGGCGCGGCATGTGTCAATGCAGCTCGGCTACCGGGCGCCACACCGGCGCCTGAGCGGCGATTAGCGAAGTCCCTCAAGCCGCGGTCGTGTTCATGGGCGCGAGCACGGATGGCGACAAGCGTTCGCGATGCTCTCAGTTCCGCTCCTTTTTTATCTCTCCGACTAGATAGGCCGGCTCCAGAACCCTGTCGGGCGACATCAGTGACGGGCATCACTGCAACCCTCTTTTCATACGACGACACTTAACCGTTCTCATCCCGCAGTCGCCCGGCAGCCATCTAAAGCCACCATTCAGGAACTAAGGTGAGAACCTCCGGAGGTGGAATATGGGTTGTATGAGACGTTGGCTTTTTTGCGGGCTTGCAATCTGCATGGGTTTGCCGGCATTTGCGCAGCAGACCGACATCAACCGCTACACATTGTTTACCGGGTTCGATTACATGATCAGCCCGGCCCGTAACCTGACGGAGCGCGGATTCGAAACCGATTTCGGCGTCACCGTGAAACCCTGGCTGGGTCTGGGCGGAGATTTCGGCGCGCTGGGCAGCGACATCCTCAGCGGCGCCGGAACCATCAATGGCGGCGAAACCGTCTACGCGCCGATCCTGATCCAGTACGAACCCGAGGGTGCGCCGCCTCCCAACACGGTCGAGGTGCCTTTTAAGTCGACGACGTACACCTTCGCCGCCGGTCCCCAGTTCTATCTGCGCAAGTGGCAGAAGGTCACTTTGTTCGCCCGCCCCGGATTCGGGGGGATCCACGAGAATGCGAATATCGCGTTCCCGCCCGCCCTGGGGGAATTGTTTCAGATGTTGGGGATTCCGCTCCCCAGCGCTCACCAGACTGATACCGAACTCTTCTTTGGACTGGGCGGCGGTTTCGACCTCAACGTGTCCCGAAAGGTTGGAGTGCGGTTCGCAACCGATTGGGTCAACACTCACCTGTTTTCTAACTTGCTGGTGCCCCGGCAGAACTATATTCGTTTCTCTTTTGGCCCGACCTTTCGCTGGGGCCATTTCAAGTAGGGATTGAGTGCATTACAGGAGTCCCGGTTCAGCGGTTCGAGAACGGCGAATGACCTTCCATTCGCCGTGTATCAGGAGGCAGCCCACCTATGAAGCCTCAGACTCTTAACGACATCTTTTTCGCCATCGTGGAACGCAGGCAAGATCGCGTGATGCTGGTTCGCCATGAATCTCAATGGGCGCCTATCAGTTCCCGGGAGCTTTACAGGAATGTAGCGGGCGTGGCGCGGGCGCTCAGCCAGTGGGGCCTGAGCAAGGGAGACCGACTGGCCATCCTGAGCGAAAATCGGATGGAGTGGGCAGTCGCGGATTTTGCGGCTCTTCTATTAGGCGTAGTGGTGGTGCCCATCTACTCGACCCTGACCGCCCAGCAAACGGCGTACATACTGGCCGATTCCGGAGCCAAAGCCGTGGTCGTCTCCACGGAAAAGCAACTGGAAAAGGTGCTTTCCATTCAGCATCGGACTGCCGTCGAAAAAGTGGTGTTGATGGATCCGGGGGAGACTGCGGATGCAGTGTCGATGCAGCGGCTGATGCACAACGGCCCGGCCGGACACGATCCGGAACTGGACGCCCGGGCGCACTCGATCGCGCCGGACGATCTGGCATCCATTATTTACACGTCGGGAACCACGGGCACCTCCAAGGGTGTGCAACTGACGCACGGCAATTTGACCTCGAACGTGCTGAATTCCCTGAACGATTTTGACATTCAGCCCTTGCACGTCAGTGTTTCCTTTCTGCCGTTATCGCACGTGACCGCACGGCATGCCGATTTCGCTTTGCTCTATCGCGGCGTGACGCTGGCCTATTGTCCGTTCATCGAACAGTTGCCGCAGTGTCTCCTGGAAGTGGCGCCCACAATTTTCGTCGCCGTGCCACGGGTTTACGAAAAGATCTACAACCAGGTGGAACAGAAAACCAAGGGCCTGGCCAAGCGCGCGATTTACCGCTGGGCGCTTTCGGTGGGCCGCGTGCACAGTCCTAAGATTCTGGCGGGCAAGGTGCCCAACTCGCTGGCATGGAAGCTGGCCCACCGGCTGGTTTATTCGAAGGTGCGCGCCCAAATGGGAGGCAGAGTGGGAATCTTCGTCTCGGGCGGAGCACCGCTGGGCAAGGAATTGGCGGCGTGGTACGCGAGCATTGGGATTCGCATCCACGAGGGCTACGGCCTGACGGAAACCTCGCCCGTCATCGCGATTAACACACCACGGGCTCATAAGCTGGGCACGGTAGGGCGTCCGCTGAACAATGTCGAGGTCCAGATTGCGCCGGACCTGGAGATCCTGGTGCGCGGCCCTTCGGTCTTTCGCGGTTACTGGAACCGGCCTGACGAGACCAGAGACGCATTTGTGGGGGGCTGGTTCAAAACCGGAGATATCGGCAACCTGGATGAGGACGGATTTCTTTCAGTCACCGACCGGAAGAAAGATCTGCTGAAGACTTCGGGCGGAAAATTCATTGCGCCGCAGCCAATTGAAAATTCCATCCGCCTGCATGCTCTGATCGGAACGGCAGTGGTGCTGGGGGATCGGAGAAAATTCGCTTGCGTGATTATCTCTCCTTCGTTTCCGCTGCTCGAAGACTGGGCCCGCGCCAACCGCATCTCTTTTTCTTCGCGCCAAGAGTTGGTTGCCCATCCGAGAGTCAAAGCTCTCTACGAAGGCATCATTGCAGAAGTGAACCGAGGGTTGGCTCGCTTCGAAACGTTGAAGAAAATCTTGCTGGTGCCGGATGAGTTCACCGCCAACGATGGCACCCTTACGCCGACCTTGAAACTTCGCCGCAAAACCGTTGAGCAGCGTTACCGTAAGCAGATCGACGAGCTGTACGAGGATGCTGAAGTCTCCTCGGTAGTAGCGTGACGACCTGGCCTTGGACGGCAGGGGATCGGATCGCGTAGGCGAGCTATGGCGCAAACTGCAAAGCCAGTGCAGCTGAAGCCTCAAACTCTGGAGCCCTTTGACACGTACATTCGCGAAGCCGAAACGGCCGCAGAGCAGCGTTTGCGTGCTGGCAGTCCATTCCTGTGGTGTGACCTCGAAGAAAAGAGAAGGCAGCGGGTCCGAGCGGGACAAGTCGTCGCGCAATTCTGGGCAGGCCGCGGGCCGCTCAAGGTCTCGCATGGTTTGATCCACGACTGGGTAAGTGCCGTCTTGATTCCTCGCACGACTCTCGAAAGCACGTTGGCGCTGATTCAGGACTACGACAACCACAAGAACATCTATCAGCCCGAAGTCATTGACTCCCGGCTCATCAGCCACCACAACAGCGAGTTTCGAATCTATCTGCGGCTTCTGAAGAAGAAAGTTATAACCGTCGTGCTCGACACCGATCATGAGGTGCATTACCGGGCTCTGGATCGATCCCGCTGCATGTGCCACTCGTACACGACGCGCATTGCAGAAGTGGAGAATGCGGGAGGCCCGAACGAGCGAGTGCTGGCACCCGACACCGGCCATGGGTTCTTGTGGCGCTTGTATTCCTACTGGCGATTCGAGGAACGGGACGGCGGCGTGTACGCCGAGTGCCGAGCGATTTCGCTGACCCGCGACGTGCCTTTTGGACTGGGATGGGCGATTGAGCCGATTATCCAGAAGCTCCCCGAAGAGTCTTTAATCAGGACTCTGGAGGCGACGCGCCGAGCGCTACAACCCGAGAAGAAATAATTTGAGTGCGTTTGCGTCACGGAGACGGTATCAGGGCTTCCGCCTTCCGGATTGCCTTTTCGTGCAACTCCCAGGACTCGATGGCCTTCCGGCAGCCTTCCCGCGCGAGTCTGGTGCTCAGTTGTCTCTCTGCTTCATCAAAGGTCGCCTCCGCGTCCATCCGGGCGCGGTACGCTTCGTCATCGGCTGCCTTAACTTTCTTCGCGTGAGCCGCCCTTACCTCTTCCGGCCAGCGATCTTTCACCGCCTGCTTCAATTGATCAAGGGCGGCGTTGGCCTGGTCGGCAGCTTTCCGCACCCGCTTTTTTTCACGCAGCCACTTCATCACCGACCACGCCACGGCCTCGGTCATCAACGCTTTCGCAGTCTCGACCTCACGAAGCTTTTCCATCAGGACATTCCTAAAAGAAAAAGCAGACCATAGCTCGTAGCACAATGGGCGTGACTGGAATCACGCCTGGCGTTGATGCGACGCACAAACCCGGGAACATTCATTGACTGCGCCCTCTGCAAGCCCTATATTATCGCTAATGCTGCAATGCAGCAATCGGAGGAAGTTTATGGCAACCCACACCAAGCCCCACGATGAGCAATCTCCCCTAGACATCCTGACCGAATTGGCTGTCGAGGGAACGTCGAGCCTCGTGGAAACGCAGCGCGCGCTCCTCAATCTGGCGCAACAAGAAAACAACATCATTCTCAACGGAGTCAAAGAGCGAATTGGCGGCTTCCTGCCGGCAGTTGCGATGACCGACCTGGTTCGGCGCAGCCTCGATACGCTTTTCGGCATGCAGCAGGAGTTGTTGACCTCCACCAGCCGGCAGACACTGCAGTGGCTGGAGTCAGAAAAGGCAGGAAAGAGCAAGCGCGCCGCTCAGTTGGTCGAGTTTGCACGCGAGGGGGTGGAGACTTTCGCCCGGGCACAGAAGAAACTTCTCGACGTGGTGGCGCAAGAAAGCGCGAAGGCCACCAGCGGCAAGATAGAAGACAACGGGAAGGCTGCGAAGAAGACCGAGGTGGCGCAACTGGCGCGCGAAGCCGGGAACGCCTTTATCGAGGCGCAAAAGAGAATACTCGACGTCATGGGCCAGCAAATGAATGTGAACCTCGACGCGACGACTCGCGCCATGAAGATCGTATCGCCGTCCCGGCTGGTGCCGATCGCAACCCGCACCGGCGAAGGCGTAAAGAGCTTCATGCAAAAGGAGGCGTCCCTGATCGAATCGCTCGTCAATCAGCCCATCAAGCCGTCCAGGAAAGTCGTCCGGCATGGACGGGCTCGCGCCGTTCGTCCACACAAGGTTGTGCCCGCTTAAGCGGTGCGCCTTTCCCGGGTGACGTGGGTTGCTGGCAGGCGATCGCGCGCTTATGTGGTCGTCGTCGCGGGCACCGTTGTCGAATTAGGCGTTAGAAAGCGGTTCAGGATCGCCTGCTCCCACTGCACCCACAAGCGGCTGGCATAGAGGAACGCGCTGCACTGCAGGGTAATCCAGTCCCGCGTGATCAGTGGAGAACGGAATGCCGAGCGGTTTCTGAGCCAATGCTGGGCGACATGACGAGCGAGGGTGAAACCCATCCCCGTATCGGATCCAACGATGTCGCCCAGTATCCCATCCAGCGTCAACATTACCTTCGACAACATGATCAGCGACCCGGGAAACTTGAGCCCCTTCAGCGCAACCCGCTCCAGCAGTCGCATGGCGTCGGCCCCGCTGGGAAAACGGGATGCGGGCATTGAGTCGAGAAATTCGGCCACGCACTCGCGAACCATTCGTCCCTGCGGCGAGGTCAGGCGTATTCGATTCTGACTGAGCGCCACCACTTCATTGCAGGTGCCCACTGGATCGCGCAAGCTGACCATCAGAAACAGAAGCGCCAGATGACGTCGCTGCTCGCGGCCCAGCCGCTCCCGCAGGGCCCAATCGATGATGGCCAGTTCTCCGCTGCGGTTGTCATAAAGCAAGTTGCCGGCGTGCGGATCGCCGTGGAAGACGGCATCCTGAACCGGGGCGAATAGAGGTACGGCGACCAGGGCCTCGACGAGTTGCTCCGCCAACTTTTGCCGGCCCGAGACCGGCAGGCGAGCGGCCGCGCTGGTTACTTTGATCCCTCTCTCCTCGGTGAGCGCCGTAATCGTCGGCGTGCACAGAGGCCGGATCACGCGCGGCACTCGTACGCCGGGAATCGACCGATACAGAGTCCACGCTTCGAGCAACGTTTTCTGTTCGCGCGTGAAGTTGACTTCGTGCCGCAGCAGGCGCTGCACTTTTCGAAACGTGTCGGGGATCAGATCTGCGGGAAACCCGTAAGTGTGATGCCGGTCTCCGAAGTATTGGGCCAAGCCCTGGAGATAGTCCATGTCCTCGGCGAAGTATTCGGGAATGTGCGGTTTCAAAACCTTAAAGACGCCACGCTCGCGTCGCCCCGTGTCCGGATTTCTCCAGGTGAAACGCACCACCGCGCTGACGCTGGCCTCGGAAAGAATACCCGGCGCAATTTCGACGGCAAAAGTCTTGAGCCGCGGTCCCAGAGACTTCTGGATGATCGCCCGCATGTCTTCCGGCCTAACGTCGCGAATCCCGTTTTCCAGTTTCCCGAGCGCTCTGCGCAGAGCCGGCCGCAGATGCCGGTTTCGCGCGATAACCTGGCCCAGCTTTTGTAAGCCTGGCACTTTCGCAATGAGCCGCAGCAATCGGACTTCAGCTGGCGTCTCGACGGGCAGCTCGATCTGCTCGAGGAGCTTCGGGGCGAGGCGCGCCGGCGAGAGATGCGCCACCACGAACATCATGGCATCCCGCACTGGCGGACGCCACTGGACGTAGGCCTGCGGAACCAGCGCATCCACCGGAACGATCTCATCGACGATCCATCGCGCCATCGCGTCCCGCACCGACTGCCCAGCGGGACTTCGCAGTCCGGTCTCGATCACGCTGATTTTTTCGGCAGTCGTGGCTTCTTTGGGCAGGAAATTCTCAAGGGCAAGGCGCAACTGGCCGGGAGCGAGCTGGCCAAAGCCCGCGGTGATGGCGGACGCATCCAGCATAGAGGGAAGCCACCAGTCACACTATGGTCGCGCCCACACGGATGCACAGTGACTGCCATCACCGGAGGGATTGAAGTTCTATGAGATAGTCTGGTCCTATCGGGAGTAAGGAAATCCTTGGCCACTCTAAACGAAGTGTTCTCCAACTTGTCGGTCCGGCGCCGCTATGAAGTGTGGTTCGTTCGTCTGGGGTTGGCGGACGGCACTGGAGCATGGTGGTTCCGTTACTTGCTGATGAATCCCGGGCGCGGCGGCTGCGCCGGAAACCCTCAGGGGATGCCGGTGCAGGTGTGGGCCACGTGGTTTCCGGCAGGCGGAAAGCCGCAGAGCTTCATTCAAGGCTTTCCGCTGCGCGGGTCAGATATCAGCCGCAAAGGGCAGGCCCCTTTTCACTTTCGGACAGGAAACACCACGGAAGACAACGCCATCGAAGAAGATTTCTGCCGCGGCGCCTTGCAAGTCGACGGTCACGCGATCACCTGGAATCTGCGCTACAGTTCCACATTCTGCGTGACGTTGAGCAATAAAGGCTGGATTGGTTTTTCGCGTACGCCACACTCCGATGCGATTTTTTCTGGACAGATCACACTCGATGGCAGGACGTTTCACGGCGAGCCCTTGGGGTTTGGAGTACAGGGACATAACTGCGGCCACCGGCATCGCAACTTCTGGACGTGGGCCCACGTGTACCTTCCTCGCGACGGCCGGCCACCAACGACTCTGGAAGCGTTGGTCTATGAAATGCCGTTCGGATTGGTCTTTCGTAAAGCGGTGCTTTGGCACGATGGAGAGCGGCGGATCTTCCGGGACTTGCGGGAAACAGGCGACCGGGAAAGTATGCAATGGGACTTTCGCTGTGTGGCGCGCGACAAGCTTCGGCTGGAAGCGTCGATCGACGGATGCGGCCCGAGCGTGCATCGTCTTCCTTACTTGATGACCGATTGCTCCGGGAGCTTCGAGGTCAGGAACAACAGCATGGCGTCGGCCTCAATTGTGCTGGAGAGTGCGAGCGGGCCTGCCGAACGATTCGAAACCACAACCGGCGCCGTGCTGGAGATGGTCGGCTGAAAAATGGTTTGGCTGAACCTACGTTCGCTGAGCTAGTCGGACGATTGTGCCCGGGCCAGGCGCTCCGCCACAACCGCGTAGGCCGCCGGATTGAACGCCATTCCGATGTGAGTGCCCGGAACCTCTACATCTTTTTCGGGGTCCATGGTCATGCAATAACGCCAGTCCACAATGCCGTCCTGTCGTGTGTAAATCGCAGTCTCGAGCATTGCGCCGGGAACCTTGCGGCGCAGCGAATCTAGAAAATTGCAAGTGCAGCGCCCGGTATAGCAGGCGGGCAGTACTCCCTTGCCATGCTCTTCGAGAATCCGGAGACGAACCGCTTCGGCGGCGCGGAGAACCCCTCGATTCGCAACGGTGCCGCGGATGGGCGCGGCCAGTGTGATCACAGAAGCCACGTCCTTCGGCCGTCCCCCCGCGACCGAGCGGGCGATCACTCCTCCCAGGCTGTGACCGATCAAATGAATCTTGCGTCCCGTCTCCGCCAATGCTTTTTCGATGGTCTGGTTCAGGCGGCGCTGGATGAGCAGGTTCGGACATTCCGCGTTGATGCCGATGCCGGAAAAATACGGCCGGTAGCCAATGCGCCGGAGCCATGCGTGAAGCTCTGTCAGATAAAGGTCGGTGCCGAGAAAACCGGGAATGATGACCACCGCGGAGCCATCGCCGCGTGGGACGCCCAAGCCGTAATAGACGGGCGTCGCATGCAGCAGCAGAATTTCGGCTCCGAACAGAGCCTCCGTCCAAAAACTGGAAGTGTTGGCCTTGGGATAAGGCTGCGGGGCGGGCTTGCGCCGCTTGGCCGGGGCAGGACGCGCTGCTGCTTTTTTCGTTTTCTGCCGCAAGTTCGTCCCTTGGGTATGTCCGCTGTCCGCATCGGCGTGCGGAGCAGGCGCATGCTGCACTGCACAATTATACGCCGAGGCCATCGCCTGTCCAAGCGACTTTCGCACCAAGCTCCCGAACATTCGCGGGGACCATTTGCGGGGAAATGCGACGTCAGCGCTTTTTACGGCGAGGGGCTTTCGCGCGCGCCGGTTTTACCAGCCGGGTCTCGAGTTCCGCCACTCGCTTGCGCAGCGCCTCCACTTCCCGTTGGTCGTCGGTTCGCGGAGGGGAAGGTGCCGCCGTCCCCAGGAAACGTTTCATCATATCCACCGGAGAGAGAATTGCGGACTGCACTTCGCTCAACCGGTTCTGCACCGCGTTCTGCATCGTCTCATAGGTGTCAAACGCGGATTTCAGGTACCACATCAGAAACTCCTGACGCACTTCATCGGAGGCAATGATGAGTTGCCGCAGCAATTCGAGCGGTAGGCCAGTGGGCTTGTCCTTGGCGTCTTCGGTGATGATCTGGGTTAACAAAACGCGAGTCAGGTCCTGACCCGTCTTGGCGTCGACCACGCGCACCTCGCGGCCCGCGCGAATATGAGCGGCCAGATCGTCGAGGTTCACGTAACGGCTGCTGGTGGTGTCGTACAACCGGCGATTGCCGTACTTCTTGATGAGGATGGCGGAGGGTTTCATCGCAGTCAGCCCATGTTGCCGCGCACAAAGGTGCAGGAATATCTTGACACAAGTCCCTTGCCCTCGTATAGTTTAGTCGATGCTGCAATGCAGCAATCGGAGGTACTTTATGGCACCGGCAGCAAAGCACGAATCCACTCACCCGAAAGAGTCGCCGACGTTGTCTCTGCTTTCGGGTTGGGCGCAGCAAGGAGTGCAGACGCTATTCGCGACGCAACGGATCCTCATCGATCTGGCCATGCGGCAGAATGCCAGCGTGATGCACGCCGTACGCCAGCAACTGTCAGACCCACATCATTCTCCTACCGCCATTCTGGGCGAAATTGCCGAGGACGGCTTAACGAATTTTCTGGAAGGGCAGAAGGTCCTGCTCGAACTCGGTAAACAACAGAACGAAATCCTCATGACCGGCGTCAAAGAACGGATGGGAGACTGGCCCGCGGCGCATGCTATGACCGATCTGCTGCGACGCAGCGTGGACACTTTCATCGAGATGCAGGAAGAGTATCTGAAGATCGCCAGCAAACAAACTCACACCTGGGTGGAATCCGCCAAGGCCGGCAAGCCGTACCAGCCGGAGCACGTGGTCGATCTGGCCCGCGAGGGTATGGAGAACTTCGTCAAGGCGCAGAAGCGGTTCATGGACGTTCTGGCCGACGAAACCGCCAAGGCCACGGGCGGCAAACATACCAACGGGGCGGGAAAGAAAGCCAAGAAGGCCGAGTTGTCGGAGCTGGCGCGCAAGGCCACCGACTCGTTCCTGGAAGCGCAGAAGCGGCTGGTTGACGTCGCGGGACGCCAGATGAACACCAGCGTGAAAACTGCCAGCAAGACACTGGAGCTCCTGAAGCCGTTCCCGTTTCTTCCCGTGAGCGAGCTCACCCGCGAGGCGGTGAAGAGCTACGTCGATGCCCAGAAAGCCTTGATGGAGGTGATGGTGAAGCCGCCGCATGTGGCGAAAGCGGAACATCATCCCCGAAGGCCGATGAAGAAGGCAAAGGCATCGGCGGCGGTCGCCTGAGGACGGAGAATCGTCGGATTCGCACCAAGTCTGATGCGTCCTCGGGCGAAGGAAACACTTTCGCCTGAGGGCGCCTTTTCGCTTGTTCCGGCTGAATCCCGTGTCAATTCCGTTGACTCTATTTGAGATGAGTCGCAACGAACGCATGCACGAAAGTTCTTGAGGGAGAGGGATATGGCTACCGTTACCGCAACACCCGCTATCAGGATTTCCGGCGGCAGCTTCCTCATCGAGGAACGCAAGCCCGAGGACGTTTTTACTCCAGAAGATTTTAATGAACAGCATTTGCTCATTGCGCAAACTGCGGAAGAATTCGCCAACAAAGAAATCGTCCCCAATATTGAAAAGATGGAACACAAGGATTTTGCCATCAGCCGGGAACTGGTCCGGAAGGCGGGCGAACTCGGTCTGAGCGGGGTTGACGTTCCAGAAGAATACGGCGGCATGGAGATGGACAAGGTGACCTCCGCCATCATCGCCGACCGCATCGCGAAATACGGCGGTTTCAGCACGACTTGGGGCGCTCACACCTGCATCGGCACACTGCCCATCGTGTACTTCGGCACGGAAGCGCAGAAGAAGAAGTATCTGCCTGGGCTGGCCAGCGGCCAGACAGTCGGCGCCTATGCGCTTTCCGAATCGTCATCAGGATCCGATGCTCTGAATTGCCGGACACGAGCCACACTTTCCTCCGACGGCAAGCACTACCTCCTTAACGGCGAAAAAATGTGGATCACGAATGCAGGGTTCGCTGATCTCTTCATCATTTTCGCCAAGATTAACGGGGAGAAATTTACCGCGTTCATCGTGGAGCGCGGCTTCCCTGGTTTTTCGGTGGGCGCGGAAGAACACAAGATGGGCATCCGTGGCTCCTCCACCTGTCCGCTCATCTTGAACGATTGCAAAGTTCCCGTGGAAAACGTTCTGGGCGAACTGGGCAAGGGACACCACATCGCCTTCAACGTCCTCAACGTGGGCCGCTTCAAGCTGGGTGCAGGATGCGTTGGCTCCGCCCGCAACTGCATCGAGGGGGCGATCGCGTATGCCAAACAGCGCAAAGCGTTCGGGAAGGTGGTTGCTGACTTCGGATTGATTCGCGAGAAGCTGGCCAACATGGCCGCCGGCATTTTCACCGGAGAAGCCATGGCTTATCGCACCGCCGGCATGATGGATGCGGCCATTGCCGAACTCCCCGGGCACGACGACATGGCCGGGGTCCGCAAAGTAATCGACGAATATGCCGTCGAATGCTCCATCCTTAAAGTGTGGGGATCGGAATTTATCAGCTACGTGGTCGACGAGGCCGTGCAGATCTACGGAGGATACGGTTTTGTCGAGGAGTATCCGGCCGAGCGCAACTACCGCGACGTTCGCGTAAACCGGATCTTTGAAGGCACGAACGAAATCAATCGGCTGGTCATCACGGGGTTTCTGCTGAAACGCGCCATGTCTGGCCAACTCCCGTTGATGGCCGCAATCAAGAAGCTCATGGATGAAGTGCTATCTGGAGCCACTGAGGACGGCGGCGAAGGCGCTCTCGCTGCGGAGCGGAAGCTGGTCGCGACGGCCAAGAAGATTGGCCTGTTCGCCGCCGGCATCGCCACCCAGAAATACATGCAAGCGATCCAGGACCAGCAGGAGATCATGGGCGCCATTGCCAACATGGTCATTGAAACTTATGCCATCGAGTCCGCAGTACTGCGCGCGCAGAAACTGGCGGCGCGGAACGGCGAAGCGGGCTGTGCGCATGCCATTGCCATGGCCCGCGTCTACATTTCAGGGGCAATGGAGAGAATCGAAAGCGCGGCAAGAATGGTGCTGGCCGCCTGCAGCGAAGGCGATATGCTGCGTTCGCAGTTGGCCATCCTGCGCCGGTTGTGCAAGTACGAACCTTTCAACACGGTGGCCCTGCGGCAGACGATCGCGCAGAAAGTCATCGAAAGCGGAAAGTACCTGGTCGCATAACTTCGCGCGATTCTGGCCGGAGCGCGAGGATGGTGCTGTATGGCAACCCGCAGCCCGCAATTCGACTTCGACTTTATTGTGATCGGGTCGGGCTTCGGCGGCAGCGTCTCCGCGCTTCGGCTGGTGGAAAAAGGATATCGAGTCGCCGTCCTCGAGATGGGGCTGCGCTGGACGCCGGAGTCGTTTCCGCGGACCAGTTGGTCGATTCATCGCTGGTTCTGGCGGCCGAAGCTCGGTTTGCGCGGCTTCTTCAACATGCGTTTCTTCCGCCATGCCACCATCTACCACGGCTGTGCCGTCGGTGGCGGATCGATCACTTATGCCAGCACTCTGTTGCCACCTCCCGACAAAGTTTGGGAGACGGGATCCTGGACTGGCTTAGCCAACTGGAAATCGGAGATGCCTCGCCATTATCAAACCGCGGCGCGCATGCTCGGCGTTACCCAAAACCGAATCCTCGGCCCCTCCGACCTCCTTCTGAAAAAAGCTGCGGAAGCCGCGGGATGCGGATCCACTTTCTACCGCACCCGGGTTGGCATCTTCCAGCCCGCGGAAGGAGAGCCGGGCAACCAGACTTGCGCGGATCCATTCTTCGGCGGGGAGGGTCCGCCCCGCACCACCTGCACGGGATGCGGTGGTTGCATGATGGGCTGCCGCTTCGGCGCAAAAAGCACCCTCGATCTCACCTACCTCTACCTGGCGGAGAAACGCGGAGCCCGGGTCTTTCCAGAAACGAAGGTTGTCAACGTGAGGCCGTTGGACGGCTCCAGCGACGGCAGCGCCGGATATGCGGTTCGCACCGTGAAGTCGACGACGTGGATTCGCCGCCAGCCCCGGCAGTTAACCTGCCGTGGTGTCGTCTTCTCGGCGTCTTCACTCGGTACCATGGAATTGCTTTTTCGTCTCAAAGAAAGTGGATCGTTGCCGGCGATCAGCTGCCGGCTGGGCAAACACGTGCGCACCAATTCTGAATCGCTGATCGGAGCGCGCATGCCGACGTGCGGCGAGGATCTCTCGCAGGGCATTGCGATCGGCTCCGGCATTTACATCGACGAACACACCCACATTGAAGCCGTGCGCTATCCCGGTGGCTCCGACACCATGGGCCTCCTCACCACTATGTTGACTGATGGCCGCCCCGGGGTGCGGCGCATCGCGCTCTGGCTGAGGAATGTCGCGAGCTCTCTGCTTCGCCACCCGCTTAAGACTCTACGCTTCTCGCAGCCGTTGGGTTGGGCCCGGGAGGCCGTGATTCTCCTCTGCATGCAAGCGGTCGAGGGGCACATCGAGATGCGCTGGCAAAGGCCGTGGTTCTGGCCGTTTCACAAGATGCTGGTCAGCCGCGGCAATAAGGTGCCCACCTATATTCCACGGGCCAACGAGTTTGCCCGGAAATTCGCAGAGATCGCCGGGGGCACGGCCATGAGCACTCTGCCGGAAATTCTGTTCGATGTTCCTGGAACAGCACACTGTATCGGTGGCTGCGTGATTTCGGGTTCGCCCGAGCGAGGCGTAGTGGACGATCGCCACCGCGTCTTCGGCTACCACAACATGTATATCTGCGACGGTTCCGTCATAGGGGCAAATCTCGGCGTCAATCCCAGCTTGACGATCACGGCGCTGGCTGAGCGCGCCATGAGTTTCATTCCGCCCGCGGCACAGACGGCTTGGAATGACGCGTCCGCGACTGCCTCGCAGCGCTTAGCGCGGTAGCGAACGGACTAATGTTCTACGCCACGTGTGGCGACAGCGCCCTTCTGCTCGACTTCTGTGGAAAAGGTGTGATGCCCATCACACTACGGCGTGACAGGCGTTGCAGACCGCACCCCGTCCCGGCGTTCTACTTTGGGAGCGAGGTTGAGTAGCGTGCCCGCCGGAACCCAGATCGTTAATACTTTTGACGCTTTTCTTATACGTCTTCGCGAGTCCCATGAGATTTCGGTTTACGAAGCCATCGAGAGACTCACCCTCGCGGGAAAAACAGTGGGCTTCGACGAAGACGCTCTCCTCCGAATGCTCGATCGAGGCATGACCTTCGAAGAGTTGCTCGAACTCATCGAATCGAAAATGGCACGTCTCCAAAACGCAGCCTAGCCGCGCCAGAAAATGCACCAGCGGCCAGTTGCATCGTGAGGTTGCTCATGAACTTCCTGGAATGGTCAAAGTCTAGCGTTGACTACGGCCGCAGGCTCGTCGATTCGGCCCTCGAGGGGGCGCGCACGGGAGAAGATGATTTTCTCCACCAGAAGCCGCTGGCCCCGTTTCTCAGCGATTCCGCGCGGCAAGCCCTCGGCTCCGCCGTGGTTGGGGCGTCTCTGGGCACGTTGGGTGGGTACCTTGGGAACGGGCGCCGATCCACCACCAGAGCGTTCGTCTGTGGCCTGCTGGGCGGAGTCATCGGGTTTAGCGCCGGCATGATTTGGGACAGCCGGCAACTCACCACCAGTGTTGCTTCCGGAGCCTGGAAGAAGATCGGCAAGACTCGGGACGAACACTGGTTTGAAAAGAATCCCATCGACTATGCGTAGGAGAACTCGGAGAGTCGGAGCAGTCGTGCTCGCGCAAGCGACGCCGCGCGCAATGTCACGGAGGTAGCATGATGGTCAGTGAAGCAATACAGGAGCGGGTTGAGATCCCGCTGGCCGTAGAAACCCTGAGCGCGGAACGCATCGCCTACCTCGAAGGGCTAGTCAGTCAAGCCAAGATTGCCGCCGCAGTCTTCAGCCAATTCACGCAAGAAGACGTTGATCGCATTGTTAAGCCCATGGTCCTCGCCGGAATGGAACAGGCTCAACATCTCGCGCGTCTGGCGGTCGAGGAAACCCGGCTCGGAGTGATGGAAGACAAGGTCATCAAGAACATGGTGGCCTGCGAGTTCGTCTACAACTACGTCAAAGACAAACGCACAGTCGGCGTGATCCGCGAGCTTCCCGAGCGCAATCTGATTGAGATGGCCGAACCAATCGGTGTCCTCTTCTCCCTGACCCCGATCACGAACCCCACGTCCACGGTTTTGTTCAAGTGCATCATGGCCATCAAGACGCGGAACGCGGTTGTTTTCAGTCCTCATCCCAAGGCTTGGCGTTGTTGCGCCGAGGCCGTAAGGATCATGTACGAGGCGGCGGTGAAGCATGGTGCACCCGACGGCGTCTTCACCTGCCTGGAGTCGCCCACTCTTCCGGACAACGCCTATCTGATGAAGCACAAAGACGTAGGACTGATTGACGCCACCGGAGGGCCGGGCGTGGTCAAAGCCGCATACAGTTCCGGCAAACCCGCGTTGGGCGTGGGCGCAGGGAATACTCCCGTCTACCTGGAGAAAACTGCTGATGTGAATACGGCGGTCGTCGACATCATCATTTCCAAGACTTTTGATAACGGAACCATTTGCGCTTCCGAGCAGACGGTGGTCATCGACGACGAGATTTATGACAGCGTGCTGAAGAAGTTTGTCGAACTGGGCGCGCACCTCTGCAATGAGAAAGAGACCCGGCTGCTGGAGCGCACTGTGATTGATCTAGAGACCGGCTTCATGCAGCCCATGGCCGTCGGCCAGAAGGCCACCGATATCGCCCGCTTTGTCGGTCTATCCGTCAAGCCCGATACCAAACTCCTGATTGCGCCCATTCAAGGTGTGGGCCGCGAACATCCTCTGTCCGTCGAGAAGTTGTTCCCGGTGCTCGCCGTCTATCGCGCGAAATCCGTCACGGAGGCGCTCCGGGTGTGTGTCGACGTAAACCGTGCGGGAGGAATCGGACACACGGCGGTGGTCTTCTCGCGCAATGAGGAAGTCATCCGCAAGTTTGGTGAGGTCATCAATGCGGGGCGGATCATTGTGAATTCGCCGGGCTCCATCGGAGCGCTGGGCGCGGTTTACAACGATCTGGTTCCCACCTTCTCCTTTGGATGCGGCACCGGCGGCGGTAACAGCACCACCGACAACGTCAACATCTTTCATTACCTCAACATCAAGCGCCTGGCTCGGAGGACACAAAACCATATGTGGTTCCGGGTTCCCAATCAGATTTACTTCAACATGAACGCGGTGGAAAATCTGCGCCAGTTTCCATCGCTCTCTACCATCATCGTGACCAGTCCGCTCCTGGAGCAGATCGGCCATGTAGATACTGTTCGCCGCCACATTTGCCCCAAGACTCACGTTCATGTGCAGGTAATTCCCGATGTCGAGCCCGAGGTCAAGGTCATCGCCGAGGGCGTGGAGGCGCTCAATTTCTACAAGGCCGATCAGATCATCGCGCTGGGCGGAGGCTCGGTCATCGATGCGGCGAAGATCATGAAGCTTAAGTACGAATCGCCCGAGGCCGACCTGGAATATCTGGCTGCGCCTTTCCTGGATCTGCGAAAACGGGTGGTGCAGTATCCGACGGAGAAGGTTCACCGGGCGCGGCTGATCGCCATCTCCACCACCAGCGGAACTGGAAGCGAGATCACTCCCTTCGCCGTCCTGACCGACAAGGCAAGCGGGCGCAAGGTGACACTCGCCGATTATTCGCTGACTCCGGATGTGGCCATTGTCGATCCGCAGTTCGTCATGTCGATGCCGAAGGGCCTGACCGCCGATACCGGCATTGATTGTCTGACCCACGCGCTGGAAGCTGGAGTTTCGAACTACGCATCACCCTACACCGACGCCAATGCTATGCAGGCGATTCGGCTCGTGTTCAAGTATCTGCCGATCGCCTATGAACATCCGCGCGATGAAGAAGCGCGCTGTATGATGCACAACGCCGCCTGCATCGCGGCAATGGCATTTTCCAACGCATCGGTGGGCGTGAATCACGCTCTGGCCCACGCCTTGGGAGCTCGCTTCGGGATCGCGCACGGCCGCGCCAACGCCCTCATGCTGCCACACGTTATGGCGTATAACGCCGCGGTCCCCACTAAATTTATGCCGTCGCCCTACACCCAGGGATATGTGGCGCACAAGAAGTACGCAGCGGTGGCCGACTTACTGGGGCTGGGTGGTAATACCGTGGACGAAAAAGTCAAGAACCTGATCCAGGCGACCGAACAATTGCTCGACCAGTTGGGATTTCCGCGGTCGATCGCCGAACTGGGAATTTCCAAAGAAGAATTCGAGCGCGCCGTGCCCGACCTGGCCAGCATTGCCTTTGAGGATCCCTCCGGGCGGTCGAACCCGCGCATGCCCATGATGAAGGAATTGGAAGAATTGTTTTGGAAGGCTTATGAGGGACGAGGGGCGAAGGGCGAGCGTAAGGCGACGCCAGCTAGCACCCTCGAGCCCACAACCGTTTAAAGAATGGCGGAGCGCATGCCGATGATTGCCGTGTCTCTCAATGTTGATGAAACCCGCGTGGTTCAAGCCCTGCGAGAAGCAGGGGACAATCTCGATGGCACCGAAGGCGAAGCTGTCCTGGATTTCTCGTCAATTCGCCGGATTGATCCCGGAGCTGTGCGGGCCATCGAAGCGTTTGCCAGCATCGCCGACAAGAAAGCGGTCAAGGTCGTGCTGCGCGGTGTCAACATCGACGTCTACAAAGTTCTCAAGCTATTGAAGCTGACGCAGCGGTTTTCTTTCGCGGACTGAAGTGCGCGATTGGGTTGCAACCGAACGGCCGCCTGATTAGGAGAATTGTCGTGCAGAACCATCAACAGAGTGACCGCCTTTCCTGGGGCGATACGGTTTTCCTGCATCTTGAGCGGGAAGGCATGCCACTCAATGTGGCGAGCGTTTGCATCTTCGAGGGTGAAATCGAATTTAAGGACTGTCTCCAGTTCATCGAATCGAAGTTGCCGCTACTTCCCCGTTATCTCAAGCGTGTCGTGCCCGCGCCCTTCGGTCTCGGCCTTCCCAGTTGGGAATACGATCCGGATTTCGATCTCCGCCGCCATGTTCGCGAAGTGATGCTCAAACATGGAACCGAAACCGAGTTGAAAGCGGTTGCCGGAAAGCTGTTCAGCACCGTGATGGACCGGCAGCACCCGTTGTGGGACATCACCCTGGTTCGTGGTCTGCAAGGTGCTCGCACCGGTCTCATTATTCGCCTGCATCACTGCTTGGCCGATGGCATTGCCGGGGTGGGCATCATGAGCGCGCTGTTGGATGCAACCCCGGATGCGCCCCGTCTGCCCAGGAAGAAGCTTAAATTCCATGTTCCGCCGCCGCGTGACGCGTTAACTTCGCTGACCACCGGGTTCGTCGAATCCTACTCTGATTTTGTGAAACGAATTCTCTCCGCTCTCACCGATCTTCTGACCATGACGGAGCGCGCCGCGGCCAACGGCAACACGGTGGCCAGCGACGAGTTTGTGGGCCTGCTTCCTGAAATCACAGCCTTTACCGAGCGGCTGCGGTTCAACGTGATCTACCGCGGACCGCAGAAGTTTGCCACTACTGAGATTCCGCTGGCGGACGTCAAAGCCGTCCGTCACAAAAGCGGAACCAGCATTAACGATGTTGTTCTCACCCTGGTGACCGCGACCATCCGCCGTTACTGTGAACTGCACGGCGACCGCGTAAAAGGGAAACTCCTCCGCATAATGGTCCCCGTCAATCTGCGCGGCAACACCAGCCCAACCGAGTTGGGCAACCGCATTTCCCTGGTTCCGGTCACCATTCCGCTGGACATTCGGCAGCCGCGAAAGTTGCTCGCCGCTGTTCATCAGCGCACCGAATTTCTCAAGCGCATGCACGCCGCCGAACTGGTCAGCTTGGCGGGAGGCTTGATCGGGATGTTCCCGACTTCGGTGCAGGGCATGGCCGGGCCAATTGCGAGCCAGTTGCCCATCACACCTTTCAACCTGGTCTGCACCAATGTACCGGGGCCGCAATTCCCGCTTTATCTCGTCGGCCACAAGATGCTGCATTGTTATCCCTACGTTCCGGTCGGCGGCGAGATGGCGGTCAATTGCGCCATCCTGAGCTACAACGGCATCGTGTATTTCGGTTTTAGTGGAGACGTGCATGCAGCGCCTGATCTGCGAAAACTGGAGACCTTGCTGCAGGAGAGCTTCACCGAACTGCGTCAAGGCGTTGGAGTCCAGCCACCAAAACAGACACAAGAAGAGAAGCTTGCAAAGAAGCCCGCAAAGAAGAAGGCACGGCGGAAGCGGCAAGTGGCATCGACCGTCGCTGCACCGGCAGTGTTTCAAGTGATGAGTAGCGCTTCGGAATCTGAACCGAAGCGTGCACCAGAACCTACGCTAACAAATGAGCAGCAGACTGTTTTGCCACAGCTCATCGTCGCGTAGTTAAGTCGTGTAGGTCAGTTCAAATTTCGGGGTGTGTATACCGTGGTAGGTATCTTTTCACCCTCGTTGACCACAGGCTGGCTGGTCTCCGGCAGCAACCTGTTTCTGACCATCCACGTTCTCGGCGTCGCTTGCTTCTTTTATATTGTGGCGAAGCGGCTGGCGCCGCTCCGACGCGCCGAACGTGATCTTCGTTTCGATCGTCCGCTGACTCGCCTGGGAAACGTGTTGAAGTTCTGGCTGGGGCAGTGGAAACATCCTCGCTACCGGTTCGCGGGAACGCTCCACATTCTGATCTTCGCGGGATTCATTCTCCTGGCAACGCGAGCTTTCACCGTACTGATCGTCGGGGTCTCTCCGAATTTCGTGATGCCCGGTCTTTCGGGAAGAGCCGGCCACATCTATGACATCATTACGGACTACGCCGCTACCATCGTCTTCCTCTGCATGGTTGTAGCCGCAGTCCGCCGGCTCGTTTTCAAGCCGACCCGCTACGCCGTCCCGGCAAAGTACGGCAAGAGCCACACGGCCGACGCTGTTTTTCTTTTGGGACTCATCGCGATTCTGATGGTGGCCGACAGCCTCTTTGCCGCCAGCGACGCCGCAGGCCGCGCCCAGCAAGGCCAACCCGTCGAGGCTTTGGCCATCCTGTCCCTGCCGTGGATGCTCAAGATTGCCATCGGCTCAATGCCGTTGGCTTCACTGTGGGGCATAAACGCCGGCGCCTATCTTCTTCACGAACTGACTTTTTATTTCCTGCTTTGCTATCGGCCCTTTGGAATTCAGTTTCACGTGGAGACGTCGCTGTTTAGCGTGTACTTCGCCAAGCTCGAGCGCGGCACTCTGAAGCCAGTGCGATGGGGTGTTCCCGACGAGCATCTGGATGAGGTGAAATCCTTTGGCGTGAAAAAGTTCGAGGACTTTACCTGGAAGCACATGCTCGATTTCTACTCCTGCGCCGATTGCGGCCGCTGCGCCGACAACTGCCCGGCCAATGCCGCAGGCCGTCCGCTGGCGCCGCGATTCCTCACCATCAAAGCCAGGGACTATGCCTTCCAACACTATCCCGTACTCGGCCGTCCGAAGGAAGGCAAGCCGCTGATCGGCACAATTTATTTGGAGGACGAAATCTGGTCCTGCACCACCTGCGGCGCGTGTGAGGAGGAATGTCCGCTGCTGGTCGAGTACATCGACAAGATTGTCGACCTGCGCCGCGGCATGATCGATGATGGAAACGTTCCCCAGTCGCTGCAAAAGCCCTTGAAAGCTCTGGAGAGTCGCGGCAATCCTTACGGCAAGATGGAAAAGAAGAAGGCCGACTGGGCGAAAGCCGCAGAGTTCCAGCAAACCTGCAGCATAAAGATTCTGGAGCGCAACCGGAACGGCGAAAACAGTGCCGGCAATCGTACTGACACTCTCTATTTCGTCGATAGCATCACTTCCTACGACGACCGTACGCAATCGATCGCGCGCTCCACTTCTCGAATCCTCACTTACATCGGGGAGAACTTCGAAATCCTCGGCGCCGCCGAGAGAGACAGCGGCCACGAAGTTCGCCGCTTCGGCGAAGAATTGCTCTTCCAGGCTCTGCGCGATCACAACACCGACGCGATCAAGGAAGCGGGAGTCGAACGAATCGTCACCGCCGACCCGCACGCCTACAACGCCCTCAAACATGATTACAAAAATGTGCCGCCGGTGGAACACATCAGCCAGGTAATTGCTCGCGAAGTGAGGGCCGGCAACATCCAGTTCGACGGCGTCAAGCACGCAGACAACGTCTACACCTACCACGACCCGTGCTACCTGGGCCGCCACAACCAGATTTACGACGATCCCCGCAACGTGCTCGACGCCATTCCCGGGTTGAAGCGGGTGGAAATGAAGCGCTCGCGCGACCGATCCTTCTGCTGCGGCGGTGGCGGACTCATGCTGTTCTACGAGCCCAAAGAAGAACAGAGGATGGGCGTGCTCCGAGTCCGGATGGCGGTGGAAGCCGGGGCGAACGTGATCGTGACCGCGTGCCCTTTTTGCATGGTGAATATCGAAGATGCAATCAAGGTCGCCGACCTGGAAGGCAAAATGTCGGCCATTGACCTGACAGAACTGGTGGACCAATGCATCACCCGTGAACGCATTCCAGAAAAGCAAGAAACAGTAATGGTTGGAGGTTAAACGTGGAAATTCTAGTTTGCGTACGACGAGTGCCGGATACGTCCGAAAACGAAATTGAGCTCAACGACGCAGCCAACGACATTGAGCGTGACGACCTGGTCTATTCGGTGAATGAACCGGACAACTATGCGGTCGAGGAGGCTCTGCAAATCCACGACCGCGTCGGCGGCAACGTTACTGTGGTCACGGTCGGTGGCGAAGACGAGGAAGAAGTCCTCCGCCGCGAGCTGGCCATGGGCGCGAACCAGGCCGTGCTGGTGTCCGACGAGGCCTTCGCCGGATCCGACGGCAAAGGCATTGCAACCATTCTCAAGTCTTTTGTGCAGAAAGGTCATTATGACCTGATCCTGACCGGGGTCCAAGCCGACGACGGCGCTGCCCAGGTGGGCGGAATGCTGGCCGCAATGCTCGACTATCCCTTTGCCTCTCTGGTGAACTCCATCACCGTGGACAGGGGCAAGCTGAAAGTCAGCCGTGAAATCGAAGGCGGCAATCGCGAGATCAATGAAATCGATCTTCCCTGTGTCCTCTCCATTCAGACCGGCATCAACGATCCGCGTTATGTCGGGATGCGAGGCATTCGGCAGGTAGCTTCCGTGCCCATCCCGACTTTGGGAGCTTCCGATCTCGGCATCACCCAAGGCGCAGTCGGACAAGCGGCTGCAAAGGTGAACCGGATCGACTATTTCGTTCCCACGTCGAGCAAGGGAGCCGAAATGCTTCGCGGCAGCCGCGAAGCCAACGCCAACAGGGTTCTTGAACTAGTGGCAGCGAAAGGAGGGTTGAAGTGATGCGTCGCACTTTTATCTATATCACGCACAGAAATGGAGTCGTCGACGATTCCGCGGCCGAGCTCATAGCCGCCGCGAAACAAATCGATCCAACATCATCTCCGACCGCAATTCTCGCCGGCTGGGGCGCGGACTTAGATGCTGCGTGCGACTCCCTCCGCCCTTCCTGCGCTGAGGTATGGAAGATCGCCCACAAGGTCCTCGCCTACCCCAACGCCGAATTGGTGCGGCAGGCGCTGGCGCGCCTGCTCCCACGCAATGGCATCGTGCTAGTCCAGCACGATCACTTTGGAATCGATCTTTCCCCAGGGCTTTCCATCAAGCTGGACTCGGCCTTCGTCTCGGACGTGTTGGGCATCGAGAGCGTGGTTGGCGATTTACTCAAACTCGTCCGTCAGGAATTCGGCGGGCAAGCGAGCACGCATGTTCGGTGCGACATTTCCTCGGGAGCCGTGATCAACATTCGTCCCGGCGCATTCAAGCCCGAACAGAGCGCCCCGATCTCCGGCGCAGTCATCGATAAGTCATCCTCCGTCGGCGCTTTGTCCGCCCGGCGCCGCTACATCGAGACCATCGCCGCCGAGTCCGGCGCCGTCGACATCACCAAGCATAGCGTCCTGGTCTCCATCGGACGAGGCATCCAGGGAAAAGACAATGTAGTCCTTGCCGAGGAACTGGCCGAGGCTCTGGGTGCAGCCGTCAGCTGTTCGCGCCCCGTCGTCGACGCGAAATGGATGGAGAAATCTCGACAGGTCGGTTCGTCCGGTAAAACCGTCAAGCCCAAGGTCTACCTGGCTTGCGGCATCAGTGGAGCATTCCAGCACCTGGCCGGCATCAAAGGAAACCCGTTCCTCATCGCCATCAACAAGAATCCCAAGGCCCCCATCTTTCAGGTCGCCGATGTCGGCATTGTCGATGACGTTCTGGAATTCCTGCCCGAACTGACCAACAAAGTTCGCGAACTGCGCGGCGTTACCGCCAAGTGAGGTTGAACCCATGCTCGCATCCAAAACACTGAAGCTGAGTCTGAAGTCCCTCAAGGAATTCGCCAAGAAGCGCCTGCCCGACGAAGTCCTCATCGATCTCGACAACAAGGACGAATGCCCCATCGACATCGTCCGCGACATGTGCAGCCCCGACAAACTGGGTATTCAACTCCTGTTCATTCCCGAAGAGTTCGGCGGCATGGGCGGCGGTACGTTCGACGTGTACTGCATTTGCGAAGAGATGGCGCGAATCGATCTCGGAATCGCCACTTCCGTGTTGGCGACTTTTCTCGGCAGTGATCCCATCACGGTCGGCGCCACCCCAGAGCAAAAGAAGCTCTGGCTCGGGCGCATCGCCGATGAAGGATTGTTGTTCGCCTATGGCGCCACCGAACCCGAAGCCGGCAGCGATCTCGGCGCCCTGCGCACCACGGCCGATCGCGTCCTGCAGGACGGACGCATAGTCGGCTACAAGATCAACGGCAACAAGCAATGGATCAGCAACGGTGGAATCGCCGGCGCATACACGGTGCTGGCCAACACTCCCAGCGGTCCAACCTGGTTCATCGTCGAAAAGGACGCGAAGGGTTTTACTCACGACGAACCAGAAGACAAGCACGGCATCCGCCTCAGCAATACCGCCGCGCTGGCGTTCAATGACGTCTATGTCGATGCCGACCGGCTTATCGGCGGCGTCGAAGGTCAGGGATTGATCCAGGCACAAGCCGTGTTCGGCTACACGCGCCTGATGGTTGCTGCGTTCGGCCTGGGTGCGGGATGGGCCGCCCTCGATCGCGCGATTCCATATTCCACCAAACGTATTCAGGCCGGAGCGCCGCTCTCTGAAAAGCAAGGCTATACCCACAAGCTGATCGTGCCGAACGTGGCGCGACTCGAAGCCGCGCGCTCCTATATCGAACAGACCGCCGAGCGCATCGATGCTGGCGAGGGCAGCCTGAACACCGAAGGCGCAATCGCGAAGTACATGGCCACCGAGGCTGGGAATCAAGCGGCCGATGCCAGCATCCAGGCGCTAGGTGGCTATGGTTACACCCACGAATACCTGGTGGAGAAGATCAGTCGCGACGTTCGCATCACCACGATCTACGAGGGCACATCCGAGATCATGGAGATGACCATCAGCCGCGACCGCTGGCAACTCCACCTGAAGACGCGCGGTCAGCACTATCACGAGAAAGCGCGCGAGTTGGAGGCGTTGCATGCGCGCCATCCGAATGTGGGCGCAGACATTGCCGCGCTGGCGCACCACGCTCTTGCCGAAATTATGGAGAAGGCTCGCATCGCGCGCCTCACCCGCTACCAGCACATTCTGCTGCGCCTGGGAGAGTGGATCGCCTATGCCGAATGCGCAGCCAGTCTGGTGCGACGTGCCGCTCTTCTTGCCGAAGGCAAGTTGCACGAAAAAGCGAATCGGCGCTTTGATGCCGCAGCGCTAGCAGCGCTGAGCCGAATCTTCGCCCGCGAGGCCGCACTCAAGGTTGCCGGAGAAGGTTTGCGCTGGGTATGCGGAGCCGGCGGCATCAGCGCTGCTGAGATGGCCGCCTTCGAAACGAATTTGCATTTGCCCGCCATTCACTGTGCCCAGGCGGGCCTGATTTCTGACATGGATTTTATAGCCGACGTCCTCTACGCCCGTGCTGCCAAGCCTGCACTCGCCGCATAAAGACCAAAGACGCCTGACTACTTTGACATGCAACCTGGCACCGGTTGCACAGGAGCGTTCGCATGGAAGACACAGCCTATCGTGCCATCGCAATCGTAGGAGCCGGAGCTGTTCTGCCCGACGCCGCCAACGTAGCGGCTTTCTGGGAAAACGTGAAGACCGGCCGTTACAGCATCAGCGAAGTCACGCCCGACCGTTGGGATCCGGCCTTCTACTACGACCCTGATCACTCCGCGCCCGACAAGACGTATTCCAAGATCGGCGCCTGGGTGCGCGAGCAGGTGTGGGACCCGATCAAGTGGCATCTGGCGATTCCGCCGCGCGTGACCGACGCCATGGACCAGGCGCAGAAGTGGGCCATTGCCGCCTCCCGCGAAGCCCTGGAAGATTACGGCTACCCAAAGAGGCTTCTCGACCCCGATCGCGTCGCCGTGATCCTCGGCAACGCGATGGCCGGCGAGAAACATTATCTGACCGCACTGCGCGTGTTCTTTCCGGAATATGCGCACGAACTAGCCGAGATCAGCAGCTTTGCCGCCCTGCCAGAGGCGACACGCACCGGCATCACGCAAGAATTGCATGACCGGATTGGCAAGCGCCTGCCGGAGATCACGGAAGACAGCATGCCCGGCGAGCTAGCTAACTGCATTGCCGGACGCATTGCCAACATCTACAACTTCCACGGCCCAAACTTCGTTTGTGACGCAGCCTGCGCGTCCGCCATGGCGGCCATTTCGGCCGCTGTCGAGGGACTGGTCGCCAACGATTTCGACGCGGTCATCACCGGCGGCATCGACCGCAACATGGGCGCCCAGACCTTCGTCAAGTTCTGCAAGATCGGCGCTCTTTCTGCTACCGGCACTCGTCCTTACGCCGAGGGCGCCGACGGCTTCGTCATGGGCGAGGGTTCTGCCATCTTTGTGATGAAGCGACTGGCCGACGCCGAGCGCGATGGCGACAAGATCTATGCCGTGCTTCGCGGCATCGGCGCCTCGAGCGACGGCAAAGGAAAAGGGATTACCGCGCCCAACCCGGTTGGGCAGAAGTTCTGCCTCGAACGCGCATGGCAGAACGCCGGCCTCTCGCCCGCGACGGCGACCATGATTGAAGGCCACGGCACCTCCACCCGCGTGGGCGATGTGGTCGAGGCCCAGTGCATGGCCGATCTGCTCAGTGGTCAGCATCTGCCAACCCACTCAGTGGCGCTGGGTTCGGTCAAGTCGAACATCGGTCATCTCAAAGGGGCGGCGGGCGCAGCCGGCCTGCTGAAAACTGCGCTGGCCCTGCGGGACAAAGTGCTGCCGCCCAGCGTGCATTGTGAACATCCCAGCCCGGACATCGATTTTGCCCATTCTCCTCTCTACGTCAATACTGAACTAAAGCCCTGGAACGTCCCTGCGGACTTGCCGCGGCGCGCTGGCGTAAGCGCTTTCGGTTTTGGCGGCACCAACTTCCATCTCGTGCTCGAAGAGCACATTCCCCGCCGGCTGACTGGAAATGGAAAGCGCTCGGTTGCTGTCGGCACGCTGCCACAATCTGCGGTCAATGAGGTCGTCATGAACGCGAAACCAGTTTCCTCTCCCGCTTTGTCCGCTGCTTCCGTGTCCGCGTGCAAGCCGCCACTACGCGGCGCGCTCCTGATTGGTGCTGCCTCCGAGGCCGCCCTCGCGGATCGCCTCCGCTCGGCATTAAAGCATGCCCAAAGCGGTTACTCGCCAGCTCCGTCAGTTCCCACCGAAGCTGACTTGCACGCTCCTCAGCGCTTGGCCATTGACTATGCCGACGCCCCCGACCTGGCGGACAAGGCAGACCGAGCCCTGAAGGCCCTGGCGGCGAATCAGCCAGCGCTGTGGAAAGGTCTACGCGCTCAAGGCATCTTCCGCGGTCAAGGTCCAGCGCCCAAGGTGGCGTTCCTCTATACCGGCCAAGGCTCGCAGTATGTGAACATGCTTCGTCCGCTTTACACTGCGGAGCCAATCGTGGCCGAGACGTTCGCCGAAGCTAATCGCGTGATGACTCCGTTGCTGGGCAAGCCTCTCACCGATTTCGTTTTCGTTGATCAGTCCGATCCTGCTGCCGTCGCACGGGCCGACGAAGATCTACGCCAGACTGCCATTACTCAGCCGGCGGTGCTGGCCATCGACTTTGCACTGACCCGCCTGCTCGCCGCTTATGGCATCACTCCTGACATGACGATGGGGCACAGCCTCGGCGAATACGGAGCGCTGGTTGCCTCCGGCGCTCTGCCCTTCGAGGACGCACTGGAAGCCGTCAGCGCCCGCGGTCGCGGCATGACGCGCATGGCCGTGGCCGACAAAGGCAAGATGGCCGCCGTGTTTGCACCCCTTAATGAAGTCGAACGAATCCTTAAGACGGTCGACGGTTACGTCGTGATCGCCAACATCAACAGCGAACATCAGGCCGTCATCGGCGGCGCGACCGATGCGGTCACGCAAGCGATGGAAGTCCTGCAGAAAGCTGGTTACGACGCTTCGGAATTGCCCGTCAGCCATGCTTTCCACACTTCGATTGTGGCGCCCGCCAGCGAACCGCTGCGGCAGGAACTCGCACGCCTCCACCTGGAATCGCCGCACCTGCCCATCGTCGCCAACGTTAATGGTGAGTTTTACCCCACTGGCCCCGGCGTTGTGCCGCAAATGTTGGATCTTCTGGCCAAGCAGGTTGCCTCTCCCGTGCAGTTCGTCAAAGGTCTGCACACTCTATACGAGGCCGGTGCACGCATCTTTGTGGAAGTTGGGCCCAAGAAAGCTCTACAAGGTTTCGCCGAGGATGTTCTGGGTGGATGCGGCGATGTGATTTCCCTCTTCACGAATCATCCCAAGTTTGGCGACATCGTCTCGTTCAACCAGGCGCTGTGCGGCCTCTATGCGGCGGGACTCGGACGCGGAACCGCAGCAATCTCGCCCGAGAAATCGGCAGCGACAACCTCAGTTGCATCCACACAGTTCCGGCCGCCTGCGCCCGGCCCCGTGGCGGCTTCTGCCTCCAACCAACCCGCTCTGTCGCAACCCGTAACGAACTCCGATCACTACGCCGAACTAGGCCGCTTCTTCGCCGAGGTCCTCGAGCGCGGCTGGCAGATTCATCGCGGAAAGGATCGCGCGTCGGCCAATCTCCCGGTCGTCATCTCCGGCGCCGCTCTGGGTCTGCCCGGAACCGACCACATCTTTGACGACGCCAATCTAGCCCGCATCCTGCGCGGCGATCAGTTTATCGATCTCATTCCCACGCGCCTGCGCAAGGCCATGCTCGACAAACACATCACTCGCCTGGTGAAAAGCGACAACGGCGGGCCGACCTTCGAGACCATCAACCATGTCTCGGATGTGATCAAGCTGGCCGGCCGCGGCGGCGCCTTCGATCTGGAAACTGAATTCGGCGTTTCCACCGACCGCCGCGCCGCCCTCGACCGCGCCACACAATTGGCAATCGCCGTGGGCCTCGACGCCTTGCGCGATGCCGGCATCCCGCTGGTCATGCGTTACAAGACCACGACCAAAGGCACGCAGTTGCAAGATCGCTGGACGCTGCCTGACAGCTTGCGCGACGACACTGGCGTAATCTTCGCCTCCGCGTTCCCAGGATGCGACTCGTTTGCTGACGAAATGGGGCGCTATTACAACGATCATTCGCGCCGTGAGCAACTGGGACTACTGGAAAACCTGCTGGCGCGAGCCGCCAGGTCGAACGGCGACTCTGTCCTCGAACAGGAAATCGAGCGCCGCGCGGAAGATTTGCGGGACGCTATCGAGAAAGAGCCGTACGTCTTCGATCGGCGCTTCTTGCTGCGAGTCTTGTCGATGGGACACTCGCAGTTTGCCGAATTCATCGGCGCTCGCGGCCCCAATACGCAAATCAACTCGGCGTGCGCCAGCACGACTCAAGCCGTAGCGCTGGCGGAAGACTGGATCCATGCCGGACGCTGCCGCCGTGTCATTGTTGTCTCCGCCGACGACGTCACTTCCGATCATTCCATCGAGTGGTTTGGCGCCGGCTTCCTGGCCAGCGGCGCCGCGGCCACTGACGAAGTCGTCGAAGAGGC
>JBKQID010000063.1:0-63466 GCA_052148475.1 Candidatus Sulfotelmatobacter sp.
CCGTGCCCGCGCCCATCAGCGTGATTCTCGAGGTCCAGCAACACCTGGGCGAGGGGCGCGTCCGCACCGTGGCCATGCAGGCCACCGACGGTATGGTCCGCGGCATGAAGGCCACCGACCTCGGCGGGCCGATTCGCATCCCCGTCGGCAAGGAGACGCTGGGGCGCGTGATCAACGTCATCGGCGAGCCGGTGGACGAGCTTGGGCCGATCGGCGAGAAGACCCGCATGCCCATCCATCGCCCCGCTCCGCTGTTCGACGAGCAGTCCACCCAAGAGGAGATGTTCGAGACCGGCATCAAGGTCATCGATCTGATCCAGCCCTTCTTGAAGGGCGGCAAGATCGGCCTGTTCGGCGGCGCCGGCGTGGGCAAGACGGTCGTCATCATGGAACTCATCAACAACGTTGCCAAGCAGCATGGCGGTTATTCCGTGTTCGGCGGCGCCGGCGTGGGCAAGACCGTCGTCATCATGGAACTCATCAACAACGTTGCCAAAAATCACGGCGGTTTCTCTGTATTTGCCGGCGTTGGCGAGCGCACCCGCGAAGGCAACGACTT
The DNA here is from genome assembly GCA_052148475.1 of Candidatus Sulfotelmatobacter sp. Lineage (GTDB taxonomy): Bacteria > Acidobacteriota > Terriglobia > Terriglobales > Acidobacteriaceae > Sulfotelmatobacter. Next base: position 560 of record JBKQID010000063.1, read on the forward strand.
GTGGCTGGAAATGTCGGAGTCGGGGGTGATCAAGCCCGGCGTGCCAGCAGAGTCGAAAGCCGCGCTGATTTACGGGCAGATGACAGAGCCCCCAGGGGCGCGTTTGCGCGTGGCGCTGACCGGGCTGACGGTCGCGGAATATTTCCGCGACGCCGAGGGCGCTGACACGCTGCTCTTCATCGACAACATTTTCCGGTTCACGCAGGCCGGCTCGGAAGTTTCCGCGCTGCTGGGCCGCATGCCCAGCGCCGTAGGCTACCAACCCAATCTGGCGACGGAAATGGGCGAACTGCAGGAGCGCATTACTTCCACTAAGAAAGGATCAGTCACGTCGGTGCAGGCGATTTACGTGCCGGCTGATGACTTAACCGATCCCGCACCGGCCACAACGTTCGCTCACCTCGACGCGACCACGGTGCTTTCGCGAGCGTTGACTGAAATCGGAATTTATCCGGCAGTCGATCCGCTGGCCTCGACGTCGCGCATTCTCGATCCGCGCATCGTGGGCCAGGAGCACTACGATGTGGCGCAGACGGTGAAGAAGACTCTGCAGACTTACAAAGATCTGCAGGACATCATCGCGATTCTCGGTATCGACGAGTTAACCGAAGATCAAAAGCTGACCGTGGCGCGGGCCCGCAAGATTCAGCGCTTCCTGTCACAGCCGTTTCACGTCGCCGAACAGTTTACGGGCGCGAAAGGAAAGTACGTCAAGATCGCCGACACGGTGAAGGGCTTCAAGGCCATCGTGGAAGGCAAGTACGACGACATCCCCGAGCAGGCGTTTTACATGAAGGGGCCGATCGAGGAAGTGCTGGAAGCTGCGGAGAAGATGAAGACAGCAGCGTAAGAACGGTCGTTAGTCGATAGTCGTTCGCCATCAGCGTAGCAATGCTGACGCAAGCGAATGGACCAACGACCAACGATCAACGACGAATGGCAGACACTTTCAAACTCGAGATCGTCACGCCGGAAAAGAAAGTTGTGGAGACGGCGGCCGAGGAAGTTCAGATTCCCGGGAAGAACGGGTATCTAGGCGTCCTGCCTGGGCACGCTCCGCTGATCACGGAACTGGCGGTCGGCGAGATTACCTACCGCGATGGCTCCGGTTCCAGTTCCGTTTCTGGTTCAAACGAGCAGCGTCTGGCGGTGGCCTGGGGATTCGCGGAAGTGTTGCCGGATAAAGTGACGATTCTGGCCGAGACGGCGGAGCGTCCGTCGGAAATTGATGTGGCACGCGCCAGCAAAGCTAAAGACCGCGCCGAACAACGTTTGGCGAGCGGCGACACGACCGTCGACGTCGAGCGCGCGCTCGACTCGCTGCACCGCGCGGAAACCCGGCTCGACGTCGCTGGGAAAAAATAACAACAAATCTGAGAATGTACCGCGACCCGGCTCATGCGTCGGCTTACAATTGTGCCGCTCATTCATTGGAGGAAACGGCGCCATGAAACTTGCATCGGCTTTTCTCGCTCTATCCTTCTTCCTTCTTTGTGGTCTCGCGTCGGCGCAGGAAGCCAAGCCTGTGCAGACTCCCCCTCCGCAACGTCCGCAGTGGCTGGTTACTCCTGAAGTGCACGCTGACAACACCGTGACCTTCTGCTTCCTCGCACCCAACGCGCAGGAAGTGAAGCTGGCGCGGGAAGGAACTGAGCCGGTGGCCATGCAGAAGGATGACAAGGGCGTCTGGAGCGTGACCACACCACCGCTCGCTCCGGACTATTATGGATACTCCATCATCGTGGACGGCGTGCGCATGCTCGACCCCTACAACCACGTGCTGGTGCCGAATTTGATCTCCCCGTCGAATGCGGTGCAGGTTCCGGGGCCGGGGCTGGCGTGGGAAGTCAGCGACGTTCCGCGCGGAGCGGTGCATCATCATTTCTACAAGTCTGCAGTGGCAGCCGATGAGCGCGACTTTTACGTTTACACTCCGCCGGGCTACGATCCCGCGGCGAAGAAGACGTATCCCGTGCTGTATTTGCTGCACGGATTCAGCGACGACGCGAGCGGATGGACCGCTGTCGGCCATGCGAACGTCATCCTCGACAACTTGATTGCGCTGGGTAAGGCCAAACCGATGATCGTGGTCATGCCGCTGGGCTACGGAACGATGGAAGTCGTCCGCGCCGGTTGGGGAGGACTCTCGAATCATCCCGAGGTGCGCGAGGAAAGCTTTCGGAAATTTCGTGACGCTCTTTTGACCGAAGTCATGCCCAAGGTCGAGAGCGAATACCGCGTGACCAAGGATCGCGACTCGCGGGCGATCGCCGGGCTTTCGATGGGAGGCGCCGAATCGCTCAGAGTGGGATTAAACGGCCTCGACAAGTTCGCCTGGATCGGCGCCTTCAGCGCGGGCGGCATGCCTGACGAGTTTGAAAAAGTTTTTCCCGGACTCGACGCCAAAGCGAATCAGCAGATTCGCCTCTTGTGGATTGCTTGTGGAACCGAAGATCGTCTGATTACGCCGAACCGCAACCTGCGCGAATGGCTGAAGACCAAAGGCGTGCAGCACACCGATATTGAGACGCCCGGGATGCACACATGGATGGTGTGGCGGCGGAATCTGGCGGAGTTTGCCGGGTTGTTGTTCCGATAGCTGCCAGGCACGTTGAGCTAGATGCCGCGCAGCTGTGCGTAGGCTTCGTCGACAAAGTTCTTCGCTTGCGGGCCGCGAAGCACCCACTGTGGCGGATTGGGGCGGAAGAAAACCCACTTGTCGGTGACAAATCTTTCCCAAGCCCCGATTCCGCCGCCGGCGATCGTCGACGGGGCCACGGGCAGATCCGGTGGTTTCTGAAACGCGATCATGGTTTCAGGCGTACGCTCGTCGGCTCCGACTCTGCCTCCTCCGGGTGCTTCGAACATCGCGAACGTCGTTCCTAAGTGCGTGCCGAAGGTGAAGTTCTTGCGATTGCTGGCCCGCGAAAGAGCCGCCAGATTCGCGTTTTGGCTGAGTTGCCGCCAATCTTCTTCGCCGATCGGACTCCAATCCTTCGAGAAATTCCATCCGAGTTCTTCGCTATAGCGCGCCTGCTCGCGCGTTGGCGGTCCTTTGCGTGCTTCATTGCAATCAGGAAAAGTCCCACGACGAGGAGAAGCCAAAAATAGTCAGGAAACTGCCGGAAGAAGGTGAGATGACGATCAATTTCTCCCATGGTCGGCCAATGCGGCGAGGCAAACAATGCTTTGCCCAAGAAGCCGAGACCCGGAAGTGTTGGATAGCGGTGCATGCATGGCACCTCACGGCACGTTGACGTGATCCCTCTCAGCCGGCACATAATTCACGGCGGCGGTGCGCTCCAGTTTGTCCCAGGCAAACTTGCGGCCTTCCAGCGCGCGTTTCAGCGTTTTGAAAAGCACGATGGAAAACAACTGGCGGTAGGCGAAGCGCTGCAGCCAGACCTGGCTCAGCAGCCAGACGTCTTCTTTGTCGCCGGGATGCTCGCGTTCGAGTGCGAAGGCGATTGCCGAGGCGATGAAGTCGATCACCAGGAACGCAAAGAAAAACAGCACCAGCTTGTGGAAGTCGGCCGGATCGGTGGAGTCCGGGTGAAAATGTTTCTGGATGTAGTACCAGATGGTGCCCACCACAAACATGATGTCGATGAGCGGCGACACCAGCGGCAGCAGAATCTGGAAAATGAAAATGTTGGGCAGCGCCACCCAGCCTAGCGCGCCCTTGCGGGCGAAGACTCCGCGATGTTTGAACACCGCTTGCAGGATGCCGAACGACCAGCGAAACCGCTGGCGCATCAAGGCGTTTGCGTTGGTTGGAGCTTCGGTGTAGGCCAGCGCCATATCTTCATACTCGACGCGATATCCGCGGCGCAGCAGGGCCATGGTGAGGTCGGCGTCTTCAGCGACGGTGTCAACGTGGTAGCCTCCGGCTTCGCACACCGCGGAAACCCGCCATGCGCCGATGGCTCCCGGCACCACGCTGACCGCGCCCAGCACGTCGAGCGCGCGGCGCTCGAAGTTCTGGCTGGTGATGTATTCCAGCGCCTGCCAGCGCGTCCAGAGATTGACGCGGTTGCCGACCTTGGCATTGCCCGCGATGGCGCCGACTTTGGGATTGATGAAATGCGGCACCAGGCGCGCGATGGCGTCGGGCGCGATGATGGTGTCGGCGTCAATGCCTACGAAAAGTTCCGCGTCGCCAATGTGCTCAATGCCGTAGTTGAGGGCCTCGGCCTTGCCCGAGTTCGGCTTGCCAAGGATGAGAACCTTTCCCGCTGCGGCCTCGGTCGCGAAGGCCTGGCGCGCAACTTCGAGCGTGCGGTCCTTGGAGCCGTCGTCGATGACAATGACGCGCAGGTTCGGGTAATCCGAGTTGAGCGCAGCCCGCACGGTGCGCTCGATGACTTTTTCTTCATTGTAGGCGGGAATCAGCACCGCAACTTTCGGCTTGTAGGACGCGACTTCAGCGGGCTTGCCGAAAATCTTTTCGTGCACCCGATCATAGACTGCCGCCGCTCCAATAAACAGGAGGCGGCCGGTCATGAGCACGTCGCCGATCAGAAATATCCAGGTAATAAATACGATGCTGGCATCGAACAGCCAAAATCCGAAGCGGTCGAGCCGCGCGGCCCAAAGCTCGCCGGCCGGCAACGGCGCCATTACATCGGCACGGGTTTTGCCGATCAATTCATAAACCGGCGCGATTTCGTAGCCCTGGGCCCGGATGCCGTCGATGATCATGGGTAGGGCGCGCACGGTTTCGGCGCGATTACCGCCGCCGTCGTGCAGCAGCACGATGTTGCCGCAGCGCAAATCATCCGGGCGGCAGGGCGGCAGATGCGCCAGCACATACGAGGTGATCTGCTCGGCGGAGTGGCGGGGAGTTTCGCTCCAGTCGTTGGGATCGATGCGATTGCCGACGGTGATGTAGCCCATTTCCTGCGGAATTTCGAGCGGCCGCACCTGGTCGGCCGTGTCGGGCTCTTCATCGATCGCATAGGGCGGCCGCATCAGCGTGGCCCGCACCCCCACCAGGCTGCCGAAAAGGCGTTCGGTCAGATTCAACTCCATCTTGAAATGTGCGGCGGAGATGTTGCTGACGTCGGGATGGGTGAAGGTGTGGTTCCCGATGGTGTTGCCTTCTTGGTAAATCCGTTTCGCGATGCCGGAAAACTTGTCGGTCTGGATGCCGATCAGGAAAAAAGTGGCCGTGGCATTTTTCTGCTTGAGCACGTCGAGAATTTTCGGAGTCCACTCGGGGTCGGGGCCATCGTCAAACGTGAGCGCGACTTTGTTCGGGCTGTAGCCATAGCGTGCAACGCGGTAAGGCTCGGGCAGGTTCTGGAAGACCTCGTCGGTGATCAGCTGGCTGTTGGCATCGATGGTCAGATCGCGAATGCCAGGAGCGGGCTTGTCTTCGATGCGCAGGATTTCGCCCTGGCCTTCCATGTCCACGTCGGCTCCCGGCGGCACGTTTTTCAGCTTGTCGGTTGCGCCGGTGTCTCCCGGGATGTCCCAAACCTTCCACAGCGAACGGTCCTCGCTTCCCAGGCGCCACAGCGCGAACGTCTGGATGCCAAGATTCTGCGCCGAGCGCATGTGATTCAGCGCCGTCACCGCATCGAGAAACCAGATGTCGTGCCGAAAGCTTTTTTCATCGAGATAGCTGAAGTGAGGGTTCATGGCGTCATCGTCGAAGTTGACGTCCTCTTCGGAATCGCGCGCCGCCAGCCACGCGTCCTGAACACTCACCGTGCTGTCATGCTCGTCAGCGGGAAGTTGTCCTTTCTTCGGTTTCAGCGCCCAGTCGTAGCCATAATTGGCGATGGCGCAGATGATTTTTTCTTTGGGGATAACTTTCTCGGCGAACGTCAGGTTCTGGACGAACCAGTCTTGCGACGCCACGGGCCCCGACTCGGCGCCGGGATAGTGTTCATCGTAGTTCATCAGCACGACGCCGTCGGCCGCCGCCGCGATCGCGGGATAGTTGTATTCGTTGCTGTGCGGCGGCACCGCGACGTAGAGCTTGAAGCTGCGCGCGTGCAGGTCGCCGGACAATTCCTGCAACAGCGCGACATAGCCGGCCTGGCCGCTGGGAGGGAACGCTTCGAAGTCGATCATCAGGCCGCGGTAGTGGCCGGACCCGAGAAATTGCACTGCCTGTTTGCGGAAAAGCGCCCGCGCATCAGGATTGTTCAGGAACCCGACGATCTCTCCCACCCAGTTTGCGCCGTCGGAATTGTTCACCATGGGAAAGACTTCCATGGCGGGGTCTTCGGCCTTCAGAAACGGCATTACCCGGTCGTCGACCGGGAGAACCGTGCTGCCCTGCGCATTGTTCTGAACGTTGTTCTGCACGACGTCGAAATATTTATTGGTTTGATCGTCGACTCCTTGGATTCGTCCATCGGTGGTAAGCACGTGCAGCCAGTCGGGATAAAGAATATCGACTTGGTGGGCGTAATCGCGCAGCGAAGAAAAGCTGGCCGCGTCCCAGGGGACATAGAAGGCGGCACGAATTCCTTCTTCCTGATTCAGCTTGACCTGCGAAGCCGCCAGCTTGGACTTGCGGTGCGAGCGGGCCGCCAGCTTCTTCTGGCGGTCGCGGGCTTTTTCTTTTTCGCTCTCCTTGAGGGCCTTGAAGGCGCGCTTTTGTGGAGAGAGGAAGAGTTCGGGCAGGGGTTCATCGCGCAGCGCCGTGTAGACGAAGAAAATAATCAGCGCGGAAACCAAAACCGCGGAAACGTCGAACAGGCGCCGCAGCCGTCTCCACCGGGCGCGTTGCGGATCATAGAAGACTGGCTGGGCCATGGGTGAGTAAGTGTTCATCGTATGCCGCGGCGGGCACACGGTCAATTCTGGGTGAGATGGGTCTCGACCAGACAGGGTCAGGGTTAGCTGCTCTGGATCGTTAGATGCACTTTCCGGGCGCGAAGATAGCCTCAAACGCGCTATGATTCGTTGCGTGCGCGAACTGGTGCGCGAATTGACGCGAAGGCAGAAGCGGTTTTTTGCGTGGGCGAGCCTGGCTGGCCTGGGTCTGCGCGTGCTGTTGGTCGTGTACTTTCCGGGCGTGGTGGACGACTCTCGGCTCTACGCCAACATCGCCGAGAACTGGCTGCGCCACGGCGTTTACGGCATCACGAACTCCGGCGCAATCATGCCGACGCTCTCCCGGCTGCCGGGATATCCGGCGTTTCTGGCGGCAATTTTCGCAGTGTTTGGAGTCGGCAACTTTCGTGCTGTGCTGCTGGTGCAGGCGCTGTTCGACCTGGCAGCTTGTTTTCTGATTGCGGACATGGCAAGGCGGATGTTTTCCTGGCGGGCGGCGCAGGCAGCGTTTCTGCTGGCGGCGCTCTGTCCCTTTCTCGCCAACTATGCAGCGGCGGCTCTGACCGAGACTCTGGAGACGTTCTTCACCGCATTGGCGCTGGACCTGGCTTTCTGCGGGCTGGGAGTGGGCGATCATCCAGGTGCCAGCCCCGGTCCGAGTCCCAGCCCTAGCCCTAGTCTGGTCTGGCTCGGATGCGGACTTTCGGTCGGGGCTGCCATTCTGCTGCGCCCCGACGGTGGGATCTTACTGGCAGCGATCGGAGCGTATCTGCTCTACCTTCTGCGCAGCCTGCGAACAGATCGAAGCCACGCGCACTCGCGGCCGTTCTCCGTGCCCAAGTTTGCCCCTCGAGCCCTGCTCTGGGCAGGAGTGCTGGTCGCGGCCGGAGCGCTCGTCCCGCTCGTTCCCTGGACCCTGCGGAATCTGCACACCCTGCACCGCTTCGAGCCCCTGGCCCCGCGCTATGCCACCGACTCCGACGAGCTGGCCATGCCCGGCTTCAATCGCTGGGTCAAGACCTGGATCGCGGACTACGTTTCGGTGCAGGAGATTTACTGGGCCGTCCCCGGCGCGGATATTGACTTTACGAAGATGCCCAACCGGGCGTTCGATTCCGAGCCGCAGCGGGAACAGACCGCCGCCCTCGTCGCCGACTATAACCAAAGCCACGAAATGACTGCGGAACTCGACACCCGCTTCGCAGCCCTGGCCGCCGAGCGGGTTCACGCGGCCCCCATCCGTTATTACGTCTGGCTTCCGGCGGTGCGCATCGCCGATATGTGGCTGCGTCCGCGCACCGAGCTGTTCCCCTCAGACCCGCGCTGGTGGGAGTTCAACGACGACGGCCGCTGGCTCGCGGTCAGCCTGGGGTTCGGGCTAATCAACCTGTTCTATGTGGTGCTAGCGGCGGCTGGAGCCCTGCGCGGGCGCGAATTTTTCGGCATCGGACTATTGGTTTTATTTCTACTCCTGCGTTCCGTATTTCTCGGGACGCTGGAAAATCCCGAGCCTCGATACACCCTCGAATGCTATCCCGTCGTGATTTTTCTGGCGTCCGCGCTGTTTTTCCGTAAGCTCGGGCCAACGGCACCTTCCAAAATGTGAAGGCCTGTTATGTCAGCCCGAATTTGTTGCCTTAGTTAAGACCGCTAAAATGCTGAAAATTAGGCTTGAAACTCATGGCCTAACAGTTGCACAATAGCGCCCCATCAGGTCCCCAGGGGTCTCTCGCGGTCGCTCAGTTCCTGGGCAAGACGTAATCAGAAATTCGCCGCCCGTCTCGGGCGAAGGGAGCTTTCCTATGCGTTCTCGCTCATGGCAAGCAGCCGTAATGATCGGTACTCTCGTCGCATGCAGCGTACTGGCTTCTGCACAGTCCGCGACGACGTCTCTGCGCGGCACCATCACCGACGCCAAAGGAGCGGTGCTGAATGACGCCACAGTCACGCTCGACAATAACGCGACGGGATTCTCGCGAACCACGAAAACAGCCAGAGACGGTGCCTACCAGTTTTTGGAGGTTCCACCCGCGACTTATGTTCTGACGGTAAACTCTGCGGGATTTGCCACGCTCAAACAGGACCGGGTCGTTCTGCAAGTGAGCCAACCGGCCACGCTCAATATCACGATGGAAGTGAAGGGCAGGACGGAGATCGTGGAGGTTACAGGCACCGCTCCGTTGGTGAATACGACCGATGCCAGCCAGGGCAACGTGTTCAACAGCACCCAACTTACGAATCTTCCGTCAGAAGGCCGCGACCCGGTGAGTATCCTAAGTCTCCAGCCCGGGGTTACGTATCTGGGAAGCAACACCAATCAAGATAACAGCAAACCGAATCAGACCGAGGACAGCCGTGGCGGTGCGGTCGCCGGTGCCCGCAGCGATCAGACCAACGTCACCGTCGATGGCCTCGACAACAATGACCAATTGCTGGGCCTCGCTTTTCAGGGTGCTCTCCGGGTCCCCCTCGATTCGATTCAGGAGTTCCGCGTCACCACCACCAACTCCAACGCCGACTCCGGCCGGTCTTCCGGTGCCCAGGTGAACATGGTGACCAAAAGTGGCACCAACAGTTTCCATGGCACGATGTACGAGTACAACCGTTCCAACATAGGCCAGGCCAACGATTGGTTTAACGAGCAGGCGGAAGTGCAGGCGAATTTGCCCAATAAACCCGGTGTACTGCACCGCAACACCTTTGGCGCATGGGTCGGCGGTCCGATTATGAAAGACCGGCTCTTCTTCTTCGGCGGCTACGAGGGGCAGCGAAGCAACGAAGCCATACAGGTAACCCGGGTTGTTCCCAGCACCCTCATGCGTACTGGGGTCTTGCAATATCCCTGTAATCCCTCTTCAGATCCGAATTGTCAACTCGGCACCTCGAATGCGAATTTTACCATCGCGTCGAACTCGGGAGTCCCAACGGGGGACTACTTAGTGACGATGTCGCCGGCGGGCTTAGCCAACATCGACCAGAACTGCGCCTCTGCGGTCCCGGCAACCTGCAATTGGACGGCCGCGGGATATCCGTACAATGGCGGCGCCGATCCCTACGTGGCAAATGTTAACGGCAGCAATCCCGGCGCGATCTTCACGCTCTATCCGCAGCCGAATACCGATGCGGTGGGCGACGGTTTTGACTACCGCGGGTTTACCTTCCCAGCGCCGAGCCCCAAGAAACATGACACTTACATTCTGAAGCTCGACGAAAAGCTGACCGCGAGCGGCAATCACAGCCTGTTTCTGAAGGGACACCTGCAAAACTTTCGCGGCGATCCCACCAACGGCGCCCTCGGCATAGCGCAATTTCCGGGGCTGCCCCCCAATGAGTTCCTTACCAATAACAGCAAGGCAATCTCCGCCGGCTACACAGCCTTGTTCACCAGCACTCTGATTAATAACCTGCGTTATGGATTTGTCCGGCAGGGGCTGGGCGACTCTGGCCTGGGGGTCGCCGATTATAACTTCTTCCGCGGCATGGACAATTACTCGGGTGCGGGTTTCACCCCCACAACCCTGACGAATGTGCCCGTCCACAACGTCGTCGACGACGTGAGCTGGACCAAGGGTAAGCACACGTTCGGATTTGGCGGCAATCTGCGCATCATCACCAATAACCGCACCGGCAATGCCCAGAACTATTCTTATGCGTACACCAACGTGTACTGGTTGAATGTTGCTGGAATCTCCAATAAAGGGACCAGTCTGGACCCTGCCACCGGGGCGGGTTATCCGGCTGTGGATCCCGCTTTCGGTACGAACTACGACTTCGCCACGGCCGCGTTGGCCGGTCTGCTGACGCAAACGAACGTGGTTTATAACCAGGACAAGACTGGACACTTCTTTTCGCCCGGCCAACTGATCACGCGGAACTTCAGGAGCCACGAAGGCGAATTCTATTTCCAGGACAGTTGGCGCGCCACACCGAACCTGGTGCTAACCGGGGGCGTGCGCTACTCGCTGTTGCAGCCCCCGTTTGAAACGAACGGCAACCAGGTCTCGCCCTCGATCAGCCTGAATAGCTGGTTTCACCAGCGTGCCACGGATATGCTGCAGGGTATCCCTCTGAACTCGCAAAATGGCGGGTTGATTCAGATGGAGCTTGCCGGGCGGGCCAATGGAAAGGAGCCTTACTGGGCCTGGGACTACAAAGACATCGCACCCCGCCTGGCCTTCGCCTATTCACCACACGCGGATAGCGGCTTCTTACACACCCTGTTCGGCGGCGCGGGAAAGAGCTCAATCCGAGGCGGAGCAGGAATTTATTTCGACCACTTCGGGGAGGGTATCGTAAACAGCTTTGACCGGAACGGTTCGTTCGGCCTGACGACCGCGCTGGACAACCCGGCGGGATCCCAGACGGTAGATTGTACGCCGCGCCTCACCAGCCTTTTCACCCTCCCGCCGGCGAACACCGACTTCTGCGGCCAGCAAGTCGTCGGCCCACCGCCTCCCGCTTTTCCGGGACTCGTGACTCCGCCCACCCTTTTTAATCCCGGCTCCTTCGCCATTTACTGGGGCCTAGACAACAAACTCAAGACTCCTTACTCCGAGGTAGTGGACCTTTCTTTTACCCGCGACTTGGGAAAAAACTTCGTCGTCGAGGCTTCCTACATCGGACGTTTCGCTCATCGCCTTCTGCAGGAAGAGGACTTGGCCAGCCCGCTTGACATTGTGGACCCCCAGTCGAAAACGGATTACTTTACCGCGGCCAGCGCGCTCACCAAGGCGCACGTTGCGGGCACCGACATCAGCAATTTCGCGACGAATCCCATCCCGTTCTGGCAGAACCTGTTTCCAGGCGCGGCAGGGCAGCTTGGCTTCGGCCCTCCTGGAAGTAGTGCAAATCTGGGCTGCGCTCCGGGAGACAATGTCAACGCCACAAACTACAATGCAACCCAGGCAATGTATGACATGTTCTCGTGTTTCTCTTACAACGAGACCTCGGCGTTGTTCTTTGCCGACCTATATTGTTTGCCAGCCTGCGCACAACTTCCCGGGCAGACTTCCGGGCAGCCCTTCAATTTCTATGACGACCAGTTCTCCTCGCTCTACGCGTGGCGGAGCGTAGGCAACAGCTCCTACAACGGGCTGCAGTTGACCCTGCGCAAGGCCATGAGCGACGGGCTGCAATTTGATTTCAATTACGTCTACTCCAAGTCCATCGATATCGGTTCCAACGCCGAGCGCATCAACGAATTTGAAGGGGGCGGGTTCGCCAGTCAGATCATCAATGCATGGGCTCCCAACCAACTGCGCGCCGTCTCCGATTTCGACATGAGACATCAGATCAACTCCAACTGGGTTTACGCGCTTCCCTTCGGCCGGGGCCGCGCTTTCGGGGCGACCACGAATAAATTTGTGGACGCTGTCTTTGGAGGCTGGGGTTTGTCCGGTATCTTCCACTGGACCAGCGGACTGCCATTCAGCATGGCTTCCGGAGCCGGCTGGTCTACGAACTGGCAATTGCAGGGCACTGCGATCGAGGTGGCGAATCCCGGCAAGGTTGGGATACACCGCCAATCCGACGGCACGGCCACGATGTGGCAGGACGTGTCTACAACCGGCCAGGCTTACAACGCGTTCACCTTCCCGCTGCCGGGTTCGTCCGGGCAACGCAATGAACTGCGCGGCCAGGGCTTTTTCGAAATCGACAGCGGCCTGTTCAAAACGTGGAAGATCACCGAAACTCAGTCGGCTAAGTTTGCCTGGGAAGCCTTCAACGTTACCAACACGCCAAAATTCGACGCAGCCCAAGGCGCGTACCAATTCTCACTCGTCGGCGGGATTTTCGGTGCTTACACCAGCACGCTGAGTGTGCCCCGCGTCATGCAATTCTCCATGCGCTACGAGTTCTAGTAATGCGACGGAGTCAGTAACACCTCGAGTCTGTCTAGTTTCGGGGCGGAGAAATCCGCCCCCATTTTTTCTTCGCGTGCTCTCCACCTCGCTCCTCGAACGTCCAACTTGTGGAATCGCTGTCTGTGAAATCTCATAGTTAGACGTCTCAAGGCCTCCTAAATAGCCCAGATTCAGTCTTGAATCTTTTGGCGGCGAAGTTGCACAATAGCGCTCCATCGAGGGGTCCCAGGTTCTCGCATAGGGTCTCAGCTCCTGGGCAAGGCGTGCAGTATCCAGAATCCTGAGTGAAGGGAGTTCTCTATGCGTTTTGGTTCACGGCTATTGGCGGTGGCAGTGACCAGCTGTTTCCTGGTGTTCGGTACCCTGGTGTGCGGCACCTTGGCTTTCGCGCAATCGGCGACAACTTCTGTCCGCGGCACAGTCTCAGACTCTAAGGGAGCCGTGGTGACGGGCGCAACTGTGACTCTCAGCAACAAGGCGACAGGATTTTCCAGGACTGCCCAAACAGATGACCAAGGGATCTATCAGTTCCTCGAAGTCCCTCCTTCCACCTACGTAATTGAGGTGAGTGCGGCCGGTTTCGCCGCCACGAAGCGGGAGAACGTCCCGCTGCAGGTGAGCAGTCCGGCCACGGTGAACCTGGTTCTGCAGGTGCAAGGCGGCTCCGTGATCGTAGACGTCAGCGGTGAAGCGCCCATGGTCAACACCCAGGACGCGACCCTGGGCAATAACTTCAATTCCCGGCAGCTGATCGACTTGCCGTCGGAAGGCCGCGATCCGGCTGCCATTCTGAGTCTGCAGCCAGGTGTGGTCTACATCGGCAACACCGTGGACCAGAACAATGACAGCCGCAGCGGCGCCGTCAATGGGGCACGCAGCGACCAGAGCAATATTACGCTCGATGGTTTAGACGACAACGACCAGTTGGAGGGCTACGCCTTCCAGGGCGCCATGCGGGCGACGCTTGATTCCTTGCAAGAATTCCGCGTGACCACCAGCAACTACGATGCGGCTTCCGGGCGCTCATCGGGCGCGCAAGTCAATTTGGTGACCAAGAGCGGCACCAACAACTTTCACGGCACGCTTTACGAATATCACCGGCCGACCTTCGATGTGGCCAACGACTATTTCAACAAAGAGTCGCAGATCATTGAAGGAGATCCCAATCGTCCGCAGCACATTCTGAGGAACACATTCGGCGGAACATTTGGCGGGCCCATCCAGAAGGATCGGTTATTTTTCTTCGCGGCTTATGAAGGCCAGCGCACGGCCGACCAGGTGCCGACCAACCGCGTGGTTCCAACCGCCAGCCTGACGGCGGGCGAACTGAAATACCTGTGCGATCCGCCCGCCGGAGCGACGGGCGATCCCAACTGCACTCTCGGAGATCCGAATGGCAACGGTGTGACCGTAGATCCGGGCGGCACCACTTTTCCCGGTTATAACGTCGTGACCCTGATGCCGGGGCAGATTGCTTCGCTGGACCAGGGTGATAAATTCGGCCCCGGATGCGCCCTTCAATCGCCGCAGCCGACCTGTCCTCCCACTCCCGGAAATCCCGCTGGGCCGGGGGTGAACGGGCTCCTCGCCAACATCAATGGCGCCAACCCTAACGCTCTGTTCATGCACTACCCGCTCCCCAACTGCCCCAGTTGCGGCAACGCCGAAATCGGCAGCGGAGACCTTCTGAACTCGTCCGGTTTTACCTTCCCGGGAAATGATCCTACAGGCCTCAACACCTATATCATCAAGCTCGACTACAAGATTACGCCTGACGGCAACCAGTCGTTATTCATCCGCGGCAACCTTCAGAACGATCATGAATCCAAGCCGCCCCAATTTCCCGGACTTCCTCCGAACCAGTACGTTACCAACAACAGCAAGGGCATCGCGGCGGGCTACACCTACATCATCCGCAACAACCTCATCAACAACTTTCGCTATGCCTTTGTCCGCCAAGGACTGGGACAAAGCGGGATCAACACTCAGGACTACATTAGCCTCCGCGGTCTCGACGATAGCCAGGGCCTGAACCACACCGACACGCCCACGATTCTTACCAACGTTCCCATGCAGAATTTTATTGATGACCTGTCGTGGATCAAAGGTAAGCATACGATTGAGGTGGGCACGAACTGGCGCCTGATCCATAACAACCGGCAGTCCGACGCCGAGAATATTTCGTATGGCTACGCGAACGCCGAGTGGATGAATCCAACGTCTCTTGCGAACTCGGGAGTGAGTCTGGATCCATCGCTGAACTCGAGTTTCCCGCTGGTCGATGGCGGCTTTGACTATTCCTACAGTTTTGCCGCCACGCAAGTGGCCGGTCTGATCAGCCAGGTGTATACCGTCGCCAATCAGGACAAGAATGGAAATGCCATCCCGAATGGCCAGTTAGTTCCGCGCCACTTCCAGAATTTTGAAGGCGAGATGTACTTGCAGGATAAGTGGAATGCCACACCGAATTTGGTTTTCACGTATGGCTTGCGCTACTCGCTCCTGCAGCCGCCCTACGAAGCCAACGGCAACCAGGTCTCCCCGACCGTCGATATGCACCAGTGGTTCGAGAATCGCATCACCAATATGTATCAAGGTGCGGTGGTGCAACCCGATCTGAGCTTTAATCTGGCGGGCCAGGCCAACGGCGGCAAACCCTACTGGGCTTGGGACTACAAGAACCTGGCGCCACGTTTTGCGGTCGCTTATTCACCGCACGCCGCCAGCGGATTCTGGCACAAGATCTTCGGCGATACCGGGAAGAGTTCGCTTCGCGCCGGCTACGGTCTCTATTTCGATCACTTCGGCGAAGGAGTTGTCAATACATTCGACCGGCAGGGTTCGTGGGGCTTGACCACTACCATTAGCAATCCGGCGGGCGTCCTCACCGTGGACAACTCGCCGCGCTTTACCGGACTGCTGGGCGCGGCCAATCTCCCCGCCAGTCAAATCGCGCCGCAGCCTCACGGATTCCCCTACACACCTTCCAACAACGCCTCGACCTATGGGTTAGCAATTGCGTGGGGCATCGACGATCACCTGAGAACCCCATATTCGCACGTGGTGGACTTATCGCTCACGCGCGATTTGGGACACAACTTCGTGCTGGAAGCCACCTATACCGGACGCTTTGCCCATCATCTACTGCAGGAAATCGACTTGTCGGAACCGCTCGATCTGGTCGATCCGGGAAGCAAAACCGACTACTTCGCCGCGTCGCAGATGTTGTCGAAAGCGGCCTACGCCGGAGTGTCGGAGAGCGACCCTAGCGTGACCAGTATTCCCTACTGGCAAAATCTGTTTCCGCAGGCGGGCGGACCTGCTGGCGAGTCGGGTTGTGCAGGCGGCATTCCGGCCAATCCCACGGCCACGCAGAACATCTACGACCTGTATACCTGCTATCTCGCTAACGAGACGACCTCGCTGGAAATCATGGATGGGTTCTGTTTCCCGGCATGCGCTGGTACCGGTTCCAATACGATCGGCGGGTTCGTCGGGCCCACTGGCACACCATTCCAGTACTACCAGGATCAGTTCTCCTCCCTCTACGGCTGGCAAACCCGCGGCAACAGCAACTACAACGGCATGCAGATTTCTCTGCGCCACGCCATGGCCGCGGGTCTGCAGTTTGACTTCAACTATGTGTACTCCAAATCGATTGATGTAGGCTCGAACGCGGAGCGTGTGAATGGATTCGAGTCGAACGGGCTGGCGTTTAACAGCCAGGTGATCAACGCCTTCTCGCCCGACCTGTGGCGCGCCCCCTCGGATTTCGACACTACTCATCAAATCAATGCCAACTGGGTGTGGGACCTGCCTTACGGCCGCGGACGGCATTGGGGAAGCAGCACCAAAGGCTTGATGAATGGCATCTTCGGAGGATGGGGATTCAACGGCCTGTATCGCTGGACCAGCGGATTCCCCTTCTCGGTAGAGGCCGGCGCTGGATACTCCACCGACTTCGAGTTGCAGGGGTCTTCCATTTTGACCGGCGCCAAGCCCCAGACCGGAGTATTCAATACACCAAGCGGCCCCAGCGTCTTCGAGAATCCACAAAGTATCACCTGCGAATGCATTCCCGGCTCGGCTGGGAGTACAACCTTCCGCGCGACTTATGAGGGTGAAGCCGGGCAGCGCAATAACTTCCGCGGCCCAGGTTTCTTCGGAATCGATGCCGGCCTCTCTAAGACTTGGGACGTGACCGAAGGCAAGACGGTGCGGTTCGCCTGGGAAGTGTTCAATGTCACCAACTCGGTGCGCTTCGATGCCGCAGGTTCTCTGATCGGCGAAAGTCTGGTGAACATCACCGGCTTCGGTTTGTTCAACACCGAATTAACCCAGCCGCGCGTCATGCAGTACTCGCTGCGGTTCTCGTTCTAGCGCGGAAGGTTTTGCGCTGGGGACGTCGAAAGCCGTCCCTATTTTTTGTTTTCAGGAATTCGATTCTGAAGAGAGTCGCGCTGCAGGACCTAGCCCAGAGGCGAGTCGCTCATGCGGAAGCGGGTGCGGACGTGCTCGGAAATCAGTTCGATTGCCGGACGGTTCTGCACTGGATCGGCCTGCGCCAGATATTTCATGGCCTCGACCAGTAGCCGCTGCCCATCCACATAACGAGGATCTGAGGTTCTCTCCCGGCGTTTGTTGCCCAGCTTCGGAGGGACTGTAATCGTAAAAACTTTGGCCATGAATGAACTCAACTGAAGGTGGGGTCAGTATATCGTCCCAATGTGCAAAACTCAGCACATTTCTTGCTCTTTCGATTCAACGACTTAACCGCGCGGCGAAATCGTCTGCGTCTTGCCCGTGGTCTTCAGCTTGAAAACCTCGTCCGGAATTTTCTTCCCGTTCACCTGAATCGAGGAGTACTTGGCGAGCCGGTTATCCTGCTGGGGTGTAAAGAACTGCTGCTGCACTGAAATCCCTTTGTCGAGATCAATCCACAGAAAAATTTTGTTGTAAGTGTTGCGGGCCTTTTCGGATTTAGGTACGAGTTGCAGCTTCGCCGTGGCCACTCCGTTGATCGTTTCCGGGCCGGCGTAGGTCACGTCGAAGGACTTGACCAGCTCCTGCCCGCTGCCGCCAAAACCGAGGACCACCCAGCTCTCGAAATCCGACCGGTTCTTGCCCAGATCGAATTCGGTCACCTGGTCCACCTTGGGCTGATACATGCGGACTTTCCCCTGGCTGAAAAGCACATACTTCGGCTCGGGCTTCAGGTTCTTGAGATCGCTTCCGGCCATCTTGACGTCGGCCATCATCTCGATTTCTTTGCCGCTGCGCCGGTAATAAATGGTTCCGGTTTGCACGTCGTCGACTTCATCGATCACTTTCTCGTAGGTGTCCCACTCAAACTCGGCCTGCGTTGTGCGAAAACTGGCGGCAGCCGTGTCCATTTTTTTCAGAACTGCGTCTAACGGAGAGTCGGGGGGCGTGGCGCGGAGAAAAGTACAGCCCAGCGCGAGCGGCAGCAGCAGGAAGAGAAAAAGACTTTTCATTGCGAAACCTTCACTCAATCATGGCACTTCGATCGTCACGTCTTGAAGCGGGCTTGCACCATTTTAGTCCCGCTTGGCCAGCACCTTGTAACTCTGTACCTGTCCCTTATGGTCGGAAATGGTTTCATAACTCACAATCGAAACCGCCCCCGAAATGGGCTCGATAATCCGCAGCAGTTGTTCGCGCACCGCCTGGTCATCGCCCGGCGAAATGGCGCTGGCCGCGACCTGGTAGGACAGATGCCCCTCGGCGTCGGCGCTGACGACTACATCGGTCGGATGCGGATTGCGGGCAATGGGTTTGTCGTTGAAATTGATCACGCGGGGCGAGAACAGCACGAACAGAATAATCAGCGTGACCATGATGTCGTAGTGGAGCGTGCCCCGCTCGTATTGCCACAGAATGTATCCGCGAATTGTTCGCCAGATGGCGTTCATGGGCAGGGTCGCGCTGGGCGCGGTCGTCGTGAGTTCTGCTCTCTGCAAGTCTAGTGACCGTTCCTTCTCTTGGCAATGCGCTCGCGCCCAACCGCTGGCTATCGGCGCTTAGTTGCCGTTTTCTGACCTTCAACTCAGATAAAACCCTTGTCATTCCGAACCGGGCTGAGGGCCCGGTGAGGAACCTGCTGGCGCCGGCGGCCGGAACGACTTAGGCTCAAAACTTCTTCGGGGTGATCCTCTCCGCGCCAATATACGGTCGCAGAACCTCCGGGATCACCACGCTCCCGTCGGCCTGCTGGTAGTTCTCCACAATCGCAACCCACGTGCGGCCCACGGCCAGCCCGCTACCGTTCAGCGTGTGCACGAATTCCGTCTTGTTCTTGCCTTCCGGGCGATAGCGGATGTTGGCCCGCCGCGCCTGGTAGGCCTCATAATTCGAGCACGAGGAAATCTCGCGAAAAAGTTGTTGCCCCGGCAGCCACACTTCAATGTCATACGTCTTCGCCGAAGATGATCCCATGTCTCCGGTACAAAGCGTCATCACGCGGTAATGCAGGCCAAGCTTCTGCAGAACCTCCTCGGCATCATGCGTCAGTTTTTCGTGTTCCTCGTAGGAATGTTCCGGATGCGCAAACTTCACCAGTTCCACTTTCTGAAACTGATGCTGCCGGATGATGCCGCGTACATCTTTCCCGTACGATCCCGCTTCGCTGCGGAAGCACGGAGTGTAAGCCGTCAGCGAGATCGGAAGGCGCGCCTGCTCGAGCACTTCGTCGCGATAGAGATTCGTCACCGGAACCTCGGCTGTGGAGATCAGCCAGAGATCCTTCTCGCCGTGCGGCACGCGAAACAAATCGGCGGCGAACTTTGGCAGCTGTCCCGTGCCATACATCGACTCGGAATTCACCAGATACGGCGGCAGAACTTCGGTGTATCCGTGCTGGCGCGTGTGCAAGTCCAGCATGAAGTTCATCAACGCCCGCTCCAGCTTCGCTCCCAGGTCCCAGTAGACGGCGAAGCGCGCCCCGGTGAGCTTCACGGCGCGTTCCAGATCGAGGATGCCGAGTTCGGCTCCCAGGTCCCAGTGCGGCTTAGGCGCGAAATCAAACTTCGGCGGCGCGCCCCAGCGGCGCACTTCAACATTGTCGTCGGCGCTGTGGCCGATGGGCACGCTCGCGTGCGGAAGGTTCGGAATGCCGGCGAGAATGTCGCGCAGGCGCGCATCCAGATCGGTCGCAGTCTTCTCCAGCGTCTGAATCTTCTCGCGCAGATCCTTGGTCTGCGCCATGGCAGCCGTGGCGTCCTGCCCGGACTTTTTCAGCTTCGCGATTTCTTCTGACGCCTTGTTGCGCTGCGCTTTGCTGGTCTCCGCCTCGGTAATGGCCTGCCGGCGCTGGGTGTTGACTTCGCGAAAGTCTCGGAGCACGGCAGCCGGGTCCATGCCGCGCTGGCGCAGCTTCTCTTCAACCACCGGCAGGTTTTCGCGCACAAAATTCAGGTCAAGCATGGGAACTAATAATGTATCGGAAAACGGGCGTGGAATGCACGTCTCGCAAGCCTGTCAAGAACAGCTTGTATCTTCGACCTACTAGTGGGATGATGCCCTCAGAGAGGTAGTGCAATGGCCGCAGATCGTCATCCCGGTATTACTATGCATAAGCTCTCCTTTGGGGGCGGGTTCGTGGGCCTGCTCTTCGCGGCGGGCAGCGCCCTGATTTTTGTTTTGGGATTTCCCACTCTGTGGTATTTCGTTGCCCTCGCCTTTGCGCTGGGAGTTGGAATTGCAGTCTTTCTAAGGCTAGTCAGCAACCGCCGATCCGAACGCAACAAACCGCTCTCGATTCTACCTGCCGCTGAGAAAACGGAGAGCCTACTCCGTCCGAAACAAGAGAAGCGACAGAATCTGTTGCGCGCCATGCCCAAACCGTTCTCGGCATAGATTCTGCCGAGAAACTCTGCCACATGGGCTGCACTGCTCCTGTTACCGCTTTGGCATATTAGCGATGCCTGTGTAAACTACCTTCGCGATGAGATCCTTCCCCAGATCTGCCGCCGTCTGGCTTCTTCAGGCGCTGGCGTTGCTCAGTCTTCTTTTCTGCCTCCAGATTCCCAGCTTCGCCTCCGCTTACAACGGCCATCCCAAGCTGGTCGTCGTGATCGTCATTGATCAATTCCGCGGCGATTACCTGGAGCGCTACCGCGACCAGTTCGGCGACGCCGGTTTCCGCTTTCTTCTCGATCACGGCGCCTACTTCCCCAACTGTGATTACAACTACGCCAATACGCGCACCGCTCCCGGACACTCCACGTTGTTTACCGGCGCCTACAGCAACGGCCACGGCATTGTGGCCAACGAATGGTGGGATGCGAAGAAGAAACACATGGTCACCTCCGTCGAAGACGACGCCACAAAACTGGTGGGAGTTGACGGCGACAAAACCGGCGCGTCGCCGCATAATCTGCTGTCCGACACTCTCGGCGACGAGCTCAAGCTGGCCACGCAAGGCAAATCTCGCGTTTTTGCGCTGTCCTTAAAAGACCGCGCCTCCGTGCTTCCTGCTGGGTTCGCCGGGGATGCGGCCTACTGGATCGAGCCGAAGAGCGGAGCATGGATCACATCCACCTACTATCGCGCCGACTTGCCGAAGTGGGTGCAGGATTTCAATTCCAGTCGTCCGCAGAAATATTGGGATCGCGAATGGAAAGACGCGCAGGGAGCGGTTCTGCGCTCGACCGCGCATCGCAAAGGCAAAGACGGTTCTGACGCCAGCTTCTATGAAGTCGTTGGCTCGACCACTTTCGGCAACGAGTACGAGTTCGAGTTCGCCAAAGAGCTGATGGTTTACGAGAACATCGGCCGCGGTCCGGCGACGGACCTGGTTTCGATCAGCCTCTCGCCCAATGACATTCTGGGTCACCAGGTTGGGCCCGATTCGCCGGAGATGCAGCAGATGGCTCTCGATCTCGACCGCGAGTTGGCCGACTTCATCAATTTCCTCGGACACCAGATTGGCTTGGCCGACGTGTGGATTGCTCTCTCGGCCGATCACGGCGTGTCCTCGCTGCCCGAAGCAGTGAAGAAGCTGCGCATTCCGGCCGCCAATCTCGAAGCCGGAAAACTCGAAGCCCAAATCAACAGCGCGATCACGGCAAAGTTTTCGCCCGGCCGTCCCGCGGCCTACGTGAAGCTCGACTATCCGGCGGCCTGGCTCGATCCCGATGCCTTTGCCGCCGCTCATGTGCACGAGGCCGACGCCGAACGCGCGGTGGGCGAGGCCATGAAGCAGGCCGGCTTGCGCGACTACTATACCAAGTCGCAACTGGCCGAGGGCGAAGTCCCCGACACGGCGCTGGGACACAAATATCTGAACAGTTATTCCCCGGTAGGAAGCTGGTACGTGCTGGGCGTCCCGGATATTTACACGGTGGGATCCACGCGAGGCACCGACCACGCCTCGCCCTATAACTACGACACGCACGTGCCGCTGGCCATTTACGGCTTGCCCTTCCAGGCGGGGACGTATCGAACCAATACCGAGCCCGTCGATCTGGCAGCCACACTCGCGTCGCTGCTTGGCATCAACGCTCCCACGCACTCCGTGGGTCGCGTGCTGACCGAAGCGCTCGCGCCCGTCCACCACAGCACCAGCCCGGCCGCCACGGGAGAAGGCCAGCCATGACGGCCACCGCCAGTGCTCCCGACCTCAGCGTGAACGTCGCCGGCATTCCGTTTAAGAATCCCATCATCGCCGCCAGCGGCACTTTCGGCTACGGGGTCGAGTTCGAAGACGTCGTCCACCTAAGCAAGCTGGGCGGTTTTGTGGTGAAAGGCCTGTCGACGGAGCCGATGATCGGCAACCCGCCGCCCCGGCTGTGGGAGACTGCGGCTGGAATGCTGAACGCCATCGGCCTGCAAAATATCGGAGCGCGCGCGTTTCTCGAAGAGAAGTTGCCCCATCTGCGGGGAATCAAAAACATCGTCGTGATGGCCAATGTCTTCGGCTACACCCGCGAAGACTACGAACATACCATCGAAATCCTCAACGATGGCGAGGGCATTGCGGCCTATGAGTTGAACGTTTCGTGTCCCAACACTCAGCACGGAGGGCTGCAGTTCGGCAGCGATCCGCGCTTGCTCGATGAACTCGTGACCACCGCCAAGCGCGTTGCGCGAAGGCCGCTGATCGTGAAACTTTCGCCTAACGTGACCAGCATCGCGCAGATGGCCTACGTGGCGCAGGAGGCGGGCGCCGACGCGCTCTCGCTCGTCAACACGTTCGTGGCCATGGCCATTGATCCCGAGACGCGGAAGCCGCGCATCGCCAACGTGACCGCCGGGCTCTCCGGTCCAGCGATCAAGCCCATCGCGGTGCGCATGGTCTACGACGCCGCGCACGCTGTGAAAATTCCCGTGATCGGCATGGGCGGAATCTCAACCGCGGCCGACGTCGTCGAATTCATGCTGGCCGGAGCGACTGCGGTGCAGATCGGCACCGCCAGCTATTGGGATCCCTGCGCCACCGAAAAAATTGTGGACGAGCTAGAAGAATGGTGCAGCGACCACCAGGTCACCCGACTCGCCGATTTCGTCGGCGGAATGTTACTGGAGTGAGCCCCCCGGACCCCCTGGAGGCTAATGCTTCGGAGCGCAATTCTCAGCCAGTGAAATGGCTGGTTTCATTAGCACTGGAACTCTGTCTTGCCGAAGGCTCATGCCTTAGGCTATTTCAGCGGCTCAAGCTCTGCTTCGAGTGGAGCTTGGTTCAGTTCGGCAAGATCAGTGAAACGTACCCCATTCCCACGAATCGTCGATGGCCTCTCCCAGCAGATCCTTGACCAGACCCTTCAGTTTCTTCCGCTCACTGCGGAAGGTGACTTCGCGCCCATCCTCGTCCTTGACGGGGAAACTCTTGGCGGTGATGCCGTGCTCGGTCAGGTAGCGCTCAACTTCGCTGAGGCCCGGCTCCTCGCCGCGCCCGTACTGCCGAATCTTCTCGTTGCTCGACCGGTGCGTCCAAGCGGTAATCGCGGTGATTGGGTCTGGGCTCATGTTCCTTGATCCTTTGTCCGCGCGGTGCTCCTCGCAGGCCGAATTGCGCCTTTCGGGCAAACGATGAACAGAAGGCTCAGATGCACCTTTCCTGGGCATCATTCAGCCCACAGGACGACATTACGGCATAGGCCAATTTCATGAAAGATTACATTGCACTGGTTACAGTGGAGTTACATAAGTTTGCCCGTCAGATTGCGGGGTGGGCGTCCGAGCAGGCGGCGGCAACGGTCGCTGCGTAGGGGGCCCAATGAGTGAAATGGCCTGTTTTCAACAGTTACGGTGGTTGATTTTTAGAAGATGCTGAAGATCACGATGGAACTGTCTTCGATTTGACCGAGGCTTTCGTGCAGAGCACTGACACCATCTAACATTGCCCGTCCAATCTCCTGCTCATTTGTCGCGTTGAATTCGTTGAAGTATTGACGCATCGCCTCTTCTGAAAACGACTTTGGTTCAAGTCGATTCAAAAACGCGGCGCGTTGAACTGGGGTGAAGATAAAGTGCGTCGTGCCCGTTGTGTTCGTCAGGAATGCAGCAAGCTCGCCGTACTCGGATTTCATCAGGTCAATCTGATGCTTCTCTTCCAAGTACGGAAGCAAAGTGACCAACACATCACCCGACCACCGATACTCAGCGACTTCGCGCCCATTGGTGCTCAGATAATTGCGGTCTGCGCCATCAGTTGCCGCCTGGCGCAGACCTTCGAGAGCAGATTTCGGTAATTTAACGAACGAGGCGATTGCGGACATTGTCGTCGGGCAAATACTACCACGCTGCATGGTTGGCGTTAAATCGCGATTACGCTCCTCGTCCTGTGGGGCTTATCGCTCTGCATGCGAAGACTGACACGACAAACACCCCTACCGCCAGTCTTCGGAGGACATCAACAGACTACGGCCCCATTCAATCTTTTCGAGGAGAATCTTTTCAATTCCCAACGACCGCACTTGCCGTAAAAGGAACGTGCCATCGCTGATCGTACGCACGCGCGAGATTTTCCCAATTTGAAATATCTCGGCTATTGTGTGACAGTCCACTTCTACATCGTCTATCTCCGTCGGTTTCAGCGGCAGCATGCAGTTTAAATTTATTGTCACACTTGCTTGCTCAGATTCCGTTGGTCCTGGCCAATGCTTGATAAACGTACCCGTCCATATCGTGTAATCCCTACCAGACGGAGAGGTTGTCTGAATATCAACATCCAAAGCTTCGAGTCCTGGCGTGGCTGCAGACAAGAGATTATTCAGTTCGGTCGCCACCGTATCAATGAATGGCTCAACAGGATTCATGAGGGAAGTGTAACCGACGGAATCATAGTTAACGAAAGATCCCGATAACACTCATTGACTGCCGCTTATTAAAATAGGTTCTAGCGATCCAGGCTATCGCCCGCGCGCATACCAGATCGATCCGGGAGACTTGTAGTCGCGGCCTTCGCCCCAGACCGCGTGCGTTGCGCCGTCGCCGTCAATGGCGAGGCCGAAGTAGTCTCCGAAGGGAAAGCGGAAGCCGCCGGGCAGAATGTAGTCGTAGCCCTGGGCCGGGCCGGAGAGCCGGGTTTCCGCGCTCCAGGTGGCTCCGCCGTTGGTGGAATTACGATAAAAAGCGTTCCACAGCGGACGATCGGCGTGGCCCGATTCGGTCGCCCTCGCATCCATCCATGCGATGCGCACGTCGCCCGACGCGCCGGCTACCAGCGCCGGGAACGCATGCTCCACGCCCCGCTCCGCATCCGACACGTTCGCCCGCTCCGACCAACTGGCCCCTTCCGTGGTCGAAGACGAGAAGTAGATGCGCTCGGGCCCGCCGTTCGCCGCGCCCGCGTTCCACAGCGCGTAGAGTGCGCCGGCCGCGTCCGAGGCCAGCGCGATCTGTGCGCCCAGAAAACCGGCTTCGCAGCTTTGCTTCGCACACTCCGGAGGCGCGCTCGATACATCCAGCAGCGCAGTGTTCCAGGTGCGTCCTCCATCGGTCGAGCGGCTCACGAAAACGCTGACCGGATTCGTCGACGTCTCGCGACGAGCGTAGGCCGTCCAGCCGAAATAAATGGTGCCCAACGGATCGACCGTGGCGCCGCCGGCCAGCGACGATCCCGGCCCGGCGTTGGGATTCACCTGTACTACGCCGAAAGTCTGTCCGGCATCGTGCGAAGCAGCCACAAAGAATTTCTCGTCGTGGTTGAAGCCGACGTAAACTTCGGCGCCGCGCACCGTCAGCACCGGCTTGTCGGCATCTTCCCGCCCGCGCTCGGCCCACGAGAACGACCAGTTTCGCCCGAAGTTGAGCGACCGCGCGACCACAACGTCGCGCTTGTCATTCTGCAGCCACGACGCGTACACCGTCTGCCGGTCGACCGGATCAACCATGATTTGCGGATCAAACTGGCCGGTGGAAAACGGCAGCAAAGCCTTCGACTCCTGCCATGAGAGCCCGTTATCGCTGCTCACCAGCAGGGCGATGCTGGGCGCCGTGCAACTCGCACAATCCGGCACCGCGCCGTATTGCGGATAGAGAATGTAAACATGCCCGTAGCCATCGGCGGCGATGGCCGGCTCCCATTGATCGCCAGTGTGGTAGCCGACGCGCGTCTGCGGGGTGAAGGAAGACGCCGCCAGCGCGGCTGGGGCTGTGGTCAGAGCCAGCAAAACCGCGAGCAAAGTCGGGAGCGCACGTTTCCGCACCGTTCTTGCTCGGGGTTGGAAGTGGCGAGTCGAGAAAACCACGGAAACTTACTCCTGCGGACCGTCCCCTCGGACTTTATCGTGATTCCCCGCGAGGGTCAATTGTCCAGGCGGGAATTCAGTCGATTTTACAAGTGTGTGACTTTTTTGGCGTTTCGTCATCTAATTGCAGACAATCGAGAAAACCAACGTAACGATCAAAGCACAATCGCGAAAACTCGCAATCGCGAAAAGAAGACCAGGGGGATCAACCAAAATGGAAAAAGCCACATTTGCAGCAGGATGTTTCTGGGGAGTTGAAGCCACATTCCGCCAGTTGCCCGGCGTCACCGCAACCCGTGTGGGCTACATCGGCGGACAAACCGACAATCCGACGTACAAAGAAGTCTGCACCGACCGTACCGGCCACGCCGAAGCCGTGGAAGTCGAATTCGACCCCGCCAAAATTCGCTATACCGATCTGCTCAAAGTTTTCTGGGAGAACCACGACCCCACGCAGGTGAACCGCCAGGGCCCGGACTGGGGCACGCAATACCGCTCCGCAATTTTCTTCCATTCGCCCGAGCAGGCCAAGGAAGCGCAGGCCTCGAAAGAAGCGCTGGAGAAAGCGCACCGTTATTCCAAGCCCATCGCCACCCAGATTGTTCCGGCCGTAACGTTTTATCCCGCCGAAGATTACCACCAGCAATATCTGGAAAAGCGCGGCCTCTCGAGCTGCCACATCGGTAGCTAGCGCGGGTTTGATCTTGGCCGGCATCGCCGCGAAAGCGGGTGCCCCATCCTTTCGCGTTTTTTGCGAAAGGGTGGGTACCACGAATGCCCGCGCAACAGGACGTTTCTTCCCCTCGACCCCAACGTCCGACTTTGGGTGGCGCTGCGCTTTCTGCGCTGCGGTAGGGAGCGTATGTCTTGAGTTGGGCTTTAGCCCTGTGGCTTCCGACAAAATCGCCTTCAAGGTCTACGCTGCCGTCAGGAGCATGGGCGCGCCCTTCGTAATCACAATCGTGTGCTCGTAATGCGCCGAAGGCCGGTGATCAGCTGTTACCATTGTCCACTTGTCGGCTGCGACGAAAACCTTGCCCGAACCGGCGGCGATGATCGGCTCAACCGTGATGACCAGGCCTTCGGTGAGGAGCTGATTGTCCCGCGGATCAGGATAGTTCGGTACCCGGGGCGCCTCATGGATGGTGCGGCCAATGCCGTGGCCCGCCAGTTCGCGAATTACCGAGAAACCGCTGCGCCGCACCTCGCGCTCCACCGCGCGTCCAATCTCCCAGACTCGAAATCCCGCGCGCGCCACCAGCATGGCCTTGGCGAAAGCCCGCTCCGCGCACGCGATCAGGTTCTGCCGCTCTTCCGTGACCTCGCCCACCGCAACGGTGACGGCCGCGTCCGCCATGAATCCATCTTTCTCAATGGTCACATCGAGCTTGACCAGATCGCCGGACTCGAGCGCTCGTGCGCCAGGAATGCCGTGCACCGCCTCATCGTTCAGGCTGATGCAGTTGACGCCGGGAAAGCCGTAGACCAGCGCTGGCGCCGAATGCGCTCCCTGCTGCCGCATCACGCCTGCGCCCACTTCGTCCAGTTCGGCCGTGGTGATACCAGGGCGCACCGCGGCCCGCATGGCTTCCAGCATGAGACGAACCACGGTGCCGGCGGCGCGCATTCCCGCCAGTTGCTCCGGTTCTTCGATCGACATGCGATCACCTCGGAACCATCATACCCTGCGGACCGCAGGAAAATGGAAGAACTCATTTTGCGCGGAGTCCGCCGATACAAAACTGTTTTCTCGCTCTCTTCTCTCGCGCCTCAGTGCGTTGGCTTCTGCTCCGATCGCCCGGGGCTCACTCTCAGAAATATCTGGAACGACACCGGATTATTTCCGTAGCTCACATCAAGCGCGGAAGGCTTCGAGTAAAACGTCACATCCGCGCCCAGCCCGAGTTGCCACGCCCGGTTCTGAATCAGGTCCCGCACGCCGCCAAACGTGTATGCCCCGATCCGGTACGCCGGATGCGTGGAGGCCTGCGGGAACAGTTCGTCCTTATCGACCAGCTCCAGCCGCGAGAACGCATAGTTTCGCAGGCGGAAGGTCAGCGTAGATTCCAGCAGATAGCCGTTCAGATTCGTGTCGGTGGCAATCTTGTGAACTCGTCCCCAAATCAGCGAAGTCGCCCAATTCCCGCCAGCCAGCGGCCGGTTGTATTCCACTGACGCCGTCTGCCGCCGCTGGCTGCCCGGTTCCAGCGCTTCAGGATGCTCCAGACGTCCAATGCTGTATTGTGCCGTCCAATTGCGGGTGGGCGCCACAAAGACTCGTCCTGACCAGGAATCCAGAGCCGCGAACTGGATGCTCCAGCGCTCTTCGTTCGGCTCGTGGCCGTTGAAGGCGGAAGCTTCCAGCTTGACGCGGTCCATCACGAATCCTGTGGTGACCACGCCGAAGCTGGTGTGAGTCGAGTCCTGCAGATGATGGCTTAAAGGCGCCAGCGGCAACTCCGAAGCCGAAGCGCGATGAATGTAGGTGACTGGGCCGATGGCCGGCTCGGCCGACGGCCCGCCGTAGAATTCCCACGAGATCCGCTTGGTCAGCGGCAGCGTATAGAGCAGCGACAGTTCCGCAAACACATTGTGCGGGTGCTGATGATCGACCAGCGGCTCGCCATGGTAAGTCTCTCCCGTCTGAAAGAGCTCAGGGAATCCCGGATGCGGCGAAGTCAGCGATTCGGCAGAAAACATCTGCCGGAACAAGATTGTGCCCGCGCCCAGCCGGTGCTGTTCCATCAGCATGCCCCAGTTGACCGACTCGCCCTTGCCTTCCCCGCGCGGGCCGCCTTGCTGGTTGTCATCCGTGAAGATCACGCCATGCGCCATCAGTTCCCACCCGCCGTGCATCCCCATCCACTGCGGCGCCGTTACGGAAGCTGGTTGCCACGCAGTTCCTGACCCTTCGTGGGGAGACGGCAGCGCATTCTGGTGCTCCATCGGCATATTCATTCCCGGCATGTTGATTCCTGCGGTGGATTGGTGCTGCTGTAGCTCTTCCGGATTTTCGTCATGCGCACGCGGCGGAGCCGCGGAACTGCTCTCTTGCGCAGAAGCCAGCGCCAGCGACAACACCACCAGAAATAAAACGGCCAACAACATCTTCTTCACAGGAACCCTCATTGCAAGTTCGCAGCGCTGGGAATTTTCGCGCGTGCATGGGCACAGCTCGGACAGGGAAGAATGGCAGAGGAGACTAGATTCGCAGCGAAACGAGACCTGGTGGACTGTTGGAAGGAAACACAAGCACTGCGGAGTTCAAGCGAAGAAGCGACAGCAGGCGAGGACCGTCACTGCCATCCAGGCTGCTGACTTGCGCCGCCACGAAACGAAGAGAAAACGACAGGTTGGGAATGGCTGCGTGATGGCCATTCACGCAGCACTCGTAGCCAGTGGACGGAGGAACCGGATTCGCCGGTCCATGCCTGTGTAGTCCCTGGTTGTGCGGTCCATGGCCGTGACATCCCGCAGCGTGCCCCGCTGGCGCCACAGCGGGCATCGCCTCCGCGCCCGGCAAGGCAAACGCTGTGGCGAGCAGCAGCAACGTCGCGACCATGCGCCAGATTCCGAGCATCGCGCTAGGTTCCAGTGATTTTGATGCGAAGTTCTTCGGGAAGCCGCTGCCGGATTTCCTCGGGCAGGCGGTCGTGCACGCGGCGCGCGCCCTCTTTGGCGGCGTCGAGTACCGTCACCGGGGCCGGTGTGGCCACGGCCACACCCAGCCAGATCAGCGCGGAAAGGCCGAATCCCGCCAAGGCCGCGATCTCCAGCCAGAAGGCGTGGCGCGGTCCGAGCCGCCAGATCACGCCAAAGGCGAGCAGAAACACCGCCGCGGAAATCGAGGCCAGCGCGATCAGTCCTACATCGATGATGCGATGAATTTGCTGGCGGCTGCGGCAGCGTTCACACGCCGCAAGATGGCTTTCGTAATCGCCGCGCATTTCCGGCGCCAGGCTGGAAATATCGTACCGCCAGCCCGCCAGAATCTTACCAACGATCGGATCGATGCACTGCTGACTCATGGGGGATAAAAAGCCAAACCACATCCCGACGAAGCCACCCGGCCCGGCAGCCCGGTTACAGCCGAATCGGCTGCAGCGCCTCGGTCTGCGCCGCCAGAAGCACGCGGTTGTGAAACAAACCGCCCCGCGTGGCCAGCGCCTTTTCTGCCTCTCTCCGGGCTATTTCCGGATGATTGTTCTGCTCAGACAGATGCGCCAGCACCACAAAGGTTGCACTATTATCATAGTCGTTCGTGAGGAAATCGGCGAGGGCCAGGTTCGAAAGGTGCCCCACGCGGCTCATCACCCGCTGCTTCACCGACCACGGATACGGCCCCACCCGCAGCATTTCCAGATCGTGGTTCGATTCCATGACCAGCACATCGCAGCCCCGCAGGTGATCGCGCACACTGACCGGCAAATATCCCAGATCGGTGGCTACGCCGACCTTGATGCCCTCGGCGCGAAACGTAAATCCGACAGGATCGGCCGCATCGTGCGGAATGGTGAATGGCTTCACCTCAATGTCGCCGACCTGGAATCGATGTCCGGACTCGAACGGCTCGAATTTGTCGAGTTTCGGCCGCTCGCCTTTTTCCGTGCGCAGGGCCCGCGCCCACGCCTGGTGGGTCGCGCCGGTCATGAAGATTGGGATGCACAGCTTCTTGGCCAGCGTTGCCAGCCCGTACACGTGGTCGGAATGTTCGTGGGTGATGAGAATGGCGGAGAGCGCGTGCGGATCGTCGCCCAGCGCCTTCATGCGCTTGAATGTCTCGCGGCACGAGATGCCCGCATCCACCAGAATCCGCGTGCGCGCGCTCGCCACCACCGCGCAATTCCCGCGGCTCCCCGAGGCCAGCATCGTCACACTTACGCCCATGTTTGCAGACCCATGGTTTGCAGACTCATGATCGCAGCATACGCGCCCGCCCTGTGGAACTGCGAGTAACTTTCTGGTTATCCGATACCTAAGTGCGGCTTCCGGCTTCCGCGAGCCGGCTTTCGCACTTGGGGGGCATCGATCTTGCCAGAAGCCGAAAGCCGGATGCTTGGCAGCCGTCTTTACTTCCCCTGCCGCAAATTATCAACCACGTCGCGCATGAACGATCCCCCATACGCGCCTGCGATTCCGGGAAGAAATGCCAGGAACGATCCGTAGATCTGGGCCCGCGTCGGCTTCACCGTCAAAATCATGTACGCAGCCAGTTCCGTCAGCGGAATGAAAACGCCAACCATCACCACCCAGCGCCACGGCCAATGCGGACGCAGCAACCCCAGCAGAATGCAGGCCGCCAGCACCAGCAGCGCGGTAAACAGCAGGTCATTGATCGCGACGTCGGCCGAACCCGCGCCAATGCCACACAACGCGGCCAACAGATAAAACCAAGCATCGCCTCCGGCGGGTTGTTCGGCGTTCCTCATTGAGGCAAGGCGTTTTCACCACAGAGGCACAGAGAAAACAAAGAAAACGAGTACCTTGTTTTCTCGACTTGCTTTTCTCTGTGACTCTGTGGTGAGAGTTGTTTTCAATCGACAGTCAAAATCAAGAATCATCAATACGTGTAGAACCCCCGCCCGCTCTTCCGCCCCAGCCAGCCCGCGTCCACCATCTTAATGAGCAGCGGGCACGGCCGGTATTTGGGATCGCCCAGCCCGTTCTGTAGCACGCGCATAATGTCGAGGCAAACGTCGAGCCCAATGAAATCGGCCAGCGTCAGCGGGCCCATGGGATGCGCCATCCCCAGCTTGAACACTTCGTCGACGGCCTCCGTCGTAGCCACGCCTTCCATCACCGCGTACATGGCCTCGTTCAGCAGAGGCATCAGCACGCGGTTGGAGACGAAGCCGGGCGCGTCGTTCACCTCGACCGGCGTTTTCTCCAGCTTTACCGCCAGGTCGCGCACCGCCGTGAACGTTTCCTGCGACGTCGCCAGCCCGCGAATCACTTCCACCAGCTTCATCACCGGCACGGGATTAAAAAAGTGCATGCCGATAACTTTCTCCGGCCGCTTGGTCAGAGCCGCCAGCTTGGTAATGGAAATCGAAGACGTATTTGATGCCAGGATAATTTCCGGCCGGGTCAGCCGGTCGAGGTCACGAAAGATTTCAGTCTTGATTTCGAATTTCTCGGTCGCCGCCTCGATCACAAAATCGCAGTCGGAAAGCTGGCCGCGCTGTGTGACCGGACGAATGCGGCTCAAAGCCGCAGCCTTGGCTTCGGCGGTGATCTTGTTCTTCGCGACCTCGCGCTCCAGGTTCTTGCCTACCGTTTCCAGCGCCCGCTCCAGAAACCGCTGTTCCACGTCACACAGCACCACATCGAATCCGCAGCGCGCGAACACATGGGCAATGCCATTGCCCATGGTGCCCGCTCCGACCACTCCGACCTTCTGTATGTCCATAATCAGCCTCGCTGAAAACGTACGAGTCTACCACTAAACCCTTGTCATCCTGAGCGGAGCGAAGGACCTATGCACTTTGCCGGCGGCATCGGCAGTGCCGAAGCATACGCAGGTCCTTCGCTTCGCTCAGGATGACAACGGAACAGAGCACTCGCATGGTGTCGCCGCAGTCGGCGTATCATAAAGAGTTTTGATCCGCAGCAATCTTCGCTAGGATAAGGCCCCCATGCCCGTCAAAACCATCATCGAGCCCTTTCGCATCAAAAGCGTCGAGCCGCTGCGCTGGACCACCCGCCAGCAGCGTCAGCAACTCCTCGAAGCCGCCTACTACAACCTGTTTCTTCTTCCCGCCGACGATGTCCTCATCGATCTGCTGACCGACTCCGGCACCGGCGCCATGTCGACGCACCAATGGGCCGCCATCATGGAAGGTGACGAAAGCTATGCCGGCAGCCGCAGCTTCGACCGCTTCAAAAATTCCATCCAGGATATTTTTGGCTACCGTCACGTCATCCCCACGCATCAGGGACGCGCCGCCGAGCGCATCCTCTTCGGCGTGACCTGCAAGAAGGGCGACGTCGTTCCCAACAACACCCACTTCGATACCACGCGCGCCAACGTTGAATTCGTGGGAGCCGAGGCTGTTGACCTGGTCATCGAAGAAGGCCGCCAGCCCGCGCTGCAGCATCCCTTCAAAGGCAACATGGACGTGGGCGCCCTGGAAGCTCTGATCGCCCGCGTGGGCCGCGAACATATTCCGTTAGTGATGCTCACCGTCACCAACAACTCCGGCGGTGGCCAGCCTGTCTCCATGGAAAACGTCTGCCAGGTGAGCGCAGTGTGCAAGCGCCACAGAATCCCGCTCTACTTCGACGCCTGCCGCTTCGCGGAAAACGCCTGGTTCATCAAACTCCGGGAGCCCGGATACGAAAATAAAACTCCCAAACAAATCGCCCAGGAAATGTTCCGGCTCGGCGATGGCTGCACCATGTCGGCCAAGAAAGACGGCATGGCCAACATCGGCGGCTTTCTGTGCACCAACGACGACCTGCTGGCGCAGCAGGAAAAAGATCTGCTCATCCTCACCGAAGGCTATCCGACTTACGGCGGCCTCGCCGGCCGCGATCTCGAAGCCATCGCCGTCGGCGTGCAGGAAGCCCTCGAAGAAGATTACCTGCGCTACCGCATCGCCTCGACCGCCTATCTCGGCAATCACATCGCGTCCGAGGGAGTGCCCATCGTCCAACCGCCCGGCGGACACGCCATCTATCTCGATGCCCGCGCCTTCCTCCCGCACATCCCGGCCGACCAGTTTCCCGGGGTAGCCCTGGCCGCCGAGCTGTATCTGGAAGGCGGAATCCGCTCCGTAGAAATCGGAACCCTCATGTTCGCGGGCGCAGCGCAGATGGATTTGGTGCGCCTCGCGATCCCGCGGCGCGTCTACACCCAAAGCCACATTGATTATGTCGTCGAAGTCATCCTGGAAGTCTGGAAGCACCGCGAAAAGATTCCTGGTCTGCGGTTGACCTACGAAGCCCCGTTCCTAAGACATTTCACTGCGCACCTGGAGCCGGTGAAAGTGGCCACAGCCACGCGCTCATAAGTTGTGCACAAGAGAAAAGAAGATTCGAGGAGACCGAGCGGAATTGAAAACCCGAATGGAATCGAAAAACCCGAGGGTGCCCCATCCTAACGTCGCGCTCTCTGCGACGTTAGGGTGGGGATTCTGAATGGACCAACCCGAAGACCAGCGTTGGTTCTTCGGCCTAAGAACTGCGGTGAAGACTCATGAGGGCTCTGTCGGCGATCTCGTTGCTTCTCGTCGTAACAGGCGCGACCACGGCGCAGCAGACAGTGCCTTGCGAGATCGTCATCCCGGTTTTCGACGCAAACCACCAAGTGATAACCGTGACTGCCCCGAACGGCAATCCGTACCCTGTCTTCCAAGTGCCCCAGCCAAGCAAGCTTGTCGCGGATGTCAGGAAGGAACTGGAGACGAGTTTCGCCCAACAGGTGCTTCGGCTCGACCGGTATGCGCGTAACCTGATGATCGCGAAAGCCACGGAATCGCGCCGCAGCAATGACGAATGGCTCACTGCGCCCATGTATTTCTTGATGTCCACCGAGGAAGGCGGCTTCGCTCGCTTTGGCTTCTGGCTCCAAGATACAGCTGGCAAGCGCAAGCTTATCCTCGTCGGATACGTCGATATGGTTGTTGGCGACGACTGTTCTCAAGGGTGCATCGAGGAGATCTTCTCACATGAACTGGGACACCTCATCCTGCAGACGCTCGCGGGAGATTTCCACGAGGGTCCCTCGCGCAAGATGCATCAGAGCATGACGGTGACTGACTATCCAACTGCTTTCGACGAGGGCTTTGCTGAGCACTTTCAGCCGCTCGCGCGCGACTCTCATGCACCGAAGCCACCAAGCGACACGGTGGCAACGGACTTCGATCTTTTCTGGGTCAGCGCTGCTGATGGGGAATTGCGCACAGATGGCGTAAAACGCAATCAGTTCATCCATCGCAAGCCGCTGCCGGAAATCGCGTTCCAGAGCAAGCCGGACCTATACCGGCTATTTGTGGATGCGGAAACCTCGACTGCATTCATACCAACGGAACTCAAGAATGGCCAGCAGATGATGGCGAGTGAAGGCGTGATTTCGACTCTGTTTTATCGCATGGTCAACGATGAGCAACTGCGCAGCCACTACCGCGATGCGTCGTTCTACCGACCGTTCTTGCTGGACGATTCGGCGCAGGTGGAGAAAGCGGTTACACCCTATGAGAACGTCAACCTGAAACTCTTCGCAGCGATGACGGCACTGAGGGGGCTGAAGCCGGATCAGCCGCCTATGATCCGTTTGGTCGAGCAGTACGCGAAGCTGTTCCCCGACGAGGCGCGACGAATCTATGGCGATTTCATAGCAACGACTTGGGGTGCCACAACTTCACAGCCGTTGGCGTCACAATTGGTCCGCTTGGCCAGTGATGGCGGGCGAGGCGACAGGGCGGCTTTTCAGCAGGACGACTCATCAGCTTTTGCTTCGACCATCGCCGAGGTAGCCGACGGAAAGCGAACCCTCGATTCCAATCTCGGTCCCGAACTGTGGGTCGTGAACTCACAGTTCAAGATTGCATCGTCGGTCTGGGCGACCGATCGTCGCTTGCCGCTCACAATCAACCTGAACACAGCGACGGAACCCGAGTTAATGACGATTGCGGGCATGGACTTGGTTGTCGCCAGAAAGATTATCGCGGCGCGGAGCGGGCAGGTTTGTTTTCGGAGCATAAGCGATCTGGAACCGATTCTTCCGCACGAAATCATGCGCTGGTTGAGCTCAATGTCGGAGGAGATGAAACAACTACCGCTCTATCAGAGGTACTAGCGTTTTCTTTGCCGCTGCGGGCGCTTTGACCTGGTTCTCGCAAAAGCGCGCCCAACGGTTTGCGCTGTGGGCTGCTTCCTTCTGCCGCCTTGCGGCTCGGCCGCTCTCGCCTTCGGAGGTGTAAAATATTTCGGCAAGCCCTAATACCTAATCCCCCAGCTGCGAAAGGAATCCTCCCATGGCAACGCTAGAAGCCCCCGTCCGGCCGCGCACGGCCCTGCATCAAGGACCGTTTGTCACCGAGCCTTTCTACGATTTCCGTAATGATGAGAACGTGCGCCGCATGCGCGCCGCCATCGCCAAAGTTCGCGGCCAGCTGGGCCGCGAGTATGACCTCATCATCGGCGGCAAGCGCGTCAGGACTGGCGAAAAGATCAAGTCGCTGAACCCGTCGCAGCCCTCGCAGATTGTCGGCATCCACCAGAAGGCGGGCAGAGACCACGTGGAACCGGCGATGCAAGCTGCGCTCAAGGCCTTCGAATTCTGGAGCCGCACCACGGTCGAAGAGCGCGCCGGCCTGGTCTTCCGTGTCGGAGACCTCATGCGCCAGCGCAAGATGGAATTCATGGCGTGGCTGGTTTTCGAAGTCAGCAAGAACTGGGCTGAAGCCGACGCCGACATTTCCGAGACCATCGATTTCTGCGAGTTCTATGCCCGCGAGACGCTGCGTCTTGCGAAAGCCCAGACGCCCATCCAGTTGCCCGGTGAGCACGATACGCTGCACTACATTCCGCTGGGCGTAGGCGCGGTCATTCCGCCGTGGAATTTCCCCTGCGCCATCATGGCCGGGATGACGCTGGCCTCGATCGTCAGCGGCAACACCGTCATCCTGAAGCCGTCGAGCGATTCACCCACCATCGCTGCGAAGTTCGTCGAATTGCTCGAAGAAGCCGGCATGCCCGAGGGCGTTGTGAACTTCTGTCCCGGCGCCGGAGCCAGTTTCGGTGATGCCGTCGTGGCGCATCCCAAGACGCGCTACATCGCCTTCACCGGCTCGCGCGAAGTCGGATTGCACATCAACAAAGTCGCAGCCACCCAAGCTCCCGGCCAGGTCTGGATCAAGCGCACCATTTTAGAAATGGGCGGTAAAGATGCGATCATCGTCGATGCCGACGCCGACATCGATTCCGCCGTCGAAGGCGTCGCGCAGGCGGCCTTCGGGTTTCAAGGGCAAAAATGTTCGGCCTGCTCGCGCGCCATCGTTGACGAGCGCATCTATGACAAGTTCCTCGAGCAACTGAAAGCCCGCGTCGAAAAAATCCAGGTCGGCGATGTGGCCGAGAATGCAGCCATGGGCGCGGTCATCAACGAAGGTTCGATGAAGACGATCCTCGAATACATCGAGCAGGGCAAGAAAGACGGGCGGGTCATCACCGGCGGCGAACGCGTGAGTCAAGCTGGCGAAGGCTACTTCATTCAGCCCACGGTGATTGCCGACATCCCTGCGAAATCGAAACTCGAGCAGGAGGAAATCTTCGGCCCCGTGCTGGCCGTGATCAAGGCCCACGGCTTCGACCACGCTCTCGAGATCGCCAACGACACAGAGTTCGGCCTGACCGGCGCCGTTTACACCAAGTCGCGCGACAAGATCGACCGCGCCATCCGCGAGTTCCACGTCGGCAACCTCTACATCAACCGCAAGTGCACCGGAGCCATGGTGGGCGCGCATCCCTTCGGCGGCTTCAATATGTCGGGCACCGATTCGAAATCCGGCGGCCCGGATTACTTGTATCTGTTCACACAGGCCAAAGCTGTTGGCGAAAAGATAAGTTAGCCGAGATCGGCAATCCGCAATCCTGGTTTGCGCCCGTGGATGGATTCACGGGCGCGATTTTTTTGGCCCGCAAAAATGCGCGTTCCAAAACGGAACTCGCCACGCCAGAAAACTAAATCTTAAGGTCGATAACCACACCCCGTATCCCTCGCCCGAGACTACCATCAGTACGAATGACGCCCACCAAACTAGCATCCGGACGATTCGCACTCGAGGACTTCACCCACCACGAGATGATGGAGCTGGGATCGATCCTGCGCGAAATTGGCGACCAGGCAAAAAGCATGGACGATGCCTCCGCCCAGATCGTCCGCTGCCTCTACGAGAATCTGGTTTCGAAACAATCGGGCAAGAATGGCTGTGCGCTGGTCCGCTTCTTCAAGAGCCAATCTTTCGCAACTCTGGAAGACGAACTCCGCCAGATTGCCCAGGCCAGTCTCGGCAGCAGTCCGGCCACGCCGGAGATGAAGTGTCTGGTTCTTCTGGCGACGTCAGGTGAACGAAGCGAATGGAACGTGAGATCCCAATCGAAAGGTCACCGCGTTATCCCTCTGCCCAATGAGGCAGCCATCCAGGGTGCGCCCATGATCGCGCAATTGGTTGCGCAGATGGGACTCGACGTGGGCGCGCTGGTGAGGTCTGATTCCGCTCTCATGCTGAATCAATTTCGGACCGAATTCAACGTCTTCCACGTTCCCGCAGCTCTTGGCAGCCTCTACGTTCCCGCCCAGGATTTCGTTCGCGAGGCTGGGGTCAAATCCGTCGTGGGCTTCGGCGGGCTGCTGCAGTCACGGGATATGTTTGCGGTAATACTGTTCTCCAAGGTTCCCATTTCGCGTCCCACCGCCGAACTCTTCAGCAGCCTCGGCCTGATGGTCAAGTTGGGCATCACCCGCTTCGACCGCGACCAACTTCTCGCTCATCGTCTCACCCGCTCAGCCGGCAGGTAACCAGGACGGCGTTCCGGCAACCACCAACGAAAAGCGCCGCCGCAGCCAGCGCGCTGATACTTCATCTCAAAAAGTAGCGCCGGTGCCACGAAACTCTACTTTGCACCCGGCGCAGCCGCCGCCGGATTCCGCTCCGTGAACTGCCGCTGGTGCCAGTAGGGATAAATCGGAGTCACGTCGCTGGCGCGGTCCAGTTTGCCGACCTGCTCCGGCGTCAAATTCCATCCCGCTGCCTGCAGGTTTTGTCGCAACTGCACTTCGTTGCGCGCACCAAAAATTACGGTGGACACGGTCGGCCGCTGCAGCAGCCAGTTGAGCGCAACCTGCGGCACGCTCTTGCCGCACTCTTTCGCCACTTCGTCCAGCGCGTCGACCACTTTGTACAGATGCTCCTGAGAGATCGGCGGGCCCATGTCACCTGTCTTATGCAACCGGCTCACCGCCGGGAGCGGCTGGCCGCGTCGGACCTTGCCCGTGAGCCGTCCCCAGCCCAGCGGACTCCAGATCAGCGCTCCCACCCCCTGATCGAGCCCCAGCGGCATCAGTTCCCACTCGTACTCCCGGCTGAGCAACGAGTAATACACCTGGTGGCCGACGTGCCGTGCCCATCCATAGCGGTCCGATACCTCGAGCGATTTCATCAAATGCCAGCCGGAGAAATTCGAGCACGCGATGTATCGCACCTTCCCGCTCTTCACCAGACTGTCGAGCGTGCTTAGAACTTCTTCCTGTGGCGTCAGCGCATCGAAGCCGTGCAGATGATAGATGTCGATGTAATCCGTTCCCAGCCGCCGCAAACTCGCTTCGCAGGCCTGGATCAAATGATGCCGCGATGATCCCAGATCGTTTGGTCCCGGGCCCATGCGGAAAGTCGCTTTGGTCGAGATCAAAACTTTCTCGCGCCTCCCGGCAACCGCCTTGCCCAGAATCGTTTCGGAAAGTCCGTCAGAATAAATATCCGCGGTATCGAATAGATTTACACCCGCCTCAAGGCAGATGTCGACCAGGCGCGTGGCTTCCGCCACATCGCTTGCACCCCAGGCGCCAAAGAATTCGCCTGCTCCGCCAAACGTGCCGGTGCCAAAGCTCAACACCGGAACTTTCAAGCCAGATCGTCCAAGCTGTCGGAATTCCATATCAGGCATAGATGCAGTCGACCTCCGGAATGATTCTCAGACCCATCTTTTGCGGTGCAACAAAAAAGCCGCCCTTGCCAGGCGGCCTTTGTTTTCGTTTCGATTTCGAAAGCCCACTGCGCAGCTTACTGCGCAACCCCCGCGGGCGGTTGCGGCGCTGCGCCCGTAGTGGTTGCGGCGGCTGCTTCGTTCAAAATGCGGTGGTGGATGGTGAACAGCGCCAGCTCCAGCCGGTCCGACACGCCGATCTTGTCGTACACGTTGCGCAGGTAATTCTTGATGACCTGCTCGGTGGTGCCGAGCTGGGTGGCGATTTCTTTGTTCTTGTAGCCTTGCACAATCAGCGCCACGATGCGCAGTTCCTTGGCGGTGAGCCGGTCGCGCACCCGCAATCCGACCATATCGTTCTCGGTGAGTTCGCTGGGGACGGCGACGTCCTGCACCCAGGTTTCGCCACGCGCGACTTTCCGCACGCAATCCACCAGCGCCGCGCTGGTCACGTTGCGATAGACCACGCCGTGCGCGCCGTTCGACATGTGCCGCTGCGCGCTCTCTCCGGTGTCGGCCAGCACGATCACCCGCGTCTTGGCCTTGTTCGCCGCCAGCACGATCGCGGCAAAATCATTGTGAAATCCCGCCGCCACCACCAGCACTGCGGCGCGGAACTTGTCCAGCGCCATGAACATCTGTTCAGGCGTCTGTGCCTGCGCCACAATGCGCATCTCATCTTCCACCGCGAGCACTTTGGCGATGCCCGCCCGGAAGATTGCCTGGTTATCGGCCAGAATCAGTTTGAGCATGTTGTCAACGCTCCAAGGAAGTCCGGTGCACTGCGTTCAGCTTTTAACACCTCTGTGTCCCCCGTGTCCTCTGTGGTTCAAATCTTAACCACGGAGGACACAGGGGACACAGAGGAAGATATTAAGAATTCCTCACGAACTCGTATGAATCGATCACACAGGCCACGCCGCGGCCTTCTCCGCCTTCGCCAGTCGGGTCGGCGCGCACTACCCGCCCCTTGCACTGGATGGTCACATTTTCCTGACCGCCCGTCATCTCCGGGGGCAGCGTGATTTCAAATTCCACTGGCGATCCAATCTCCATCGCGGAATCGGCGCGGATGTACACTCCCGCCGCACTCAGATTCCCCGTCACTCCATCGGCATCTCCGCCGCTTTCGCCCTTA
The DNA here is from genome assembly GCA_052148475.1 of Candidatus Sulfotelmatobacter sp. Lineage (GTDB taxonomy): Bacteria > Acidobacteriota > Terriglobia > Terriglobales > Acidobacteriaceae > Sulfotelmatobacter. Next base: position 41,773 of record JBKQID010000063.1, read on the forward strand.
TGTATCTTTATCGGCAGTTCCAGCGGAAACCGTTTTCCGGTCCGTGCTTCTTCGCCCACGGTACCTCCTCTGTGCTGGCCTGTTGTCTGTTTCTCGTCTGCGAATGAGGCCAACGTCGTCAAACCAAGCTCCTGGCGGGGCGCAGGCCCGCTTTTTATGCTCAGGGTGGGTTATATCACGAAAGGCACCCGCGTAAAAGCCTGATAACCCATTAGTTACCAGTAGCATCTAGGTTCCCCCTGGCCCCATCGCCGCTAGCGGGCCCGCGATAGCGACCTTGGCCGTCCTTTCCGCCGAAGCTGTCACCTGCATGGTAGTGTTTTCCGCAGGCATTTCGACACAAATTCGGGAGCCGTTTTCTATGACGAAGTCATCTCAGATAAACAGAATGAACATAAGCAGAACCGCGATTCGTAGGACGGGATTGTTCCGAGCTCTTTGTGTTCTTGTGTGCACGGTTCTGGGCGCGGCGATCGAGGAACTTCCGGCGCAAACCATCCAGAAGCCCGCTTCCCAAGCCTTCGACCAGAAAGCCCAGAAAGCCAGCCCCGTCGCGGCGGCCGCCGATGCCAGGAAGTCCGAGCCGGCCGATGTCCTGATTCAGCTCAACAGCGCTCTGGAAAGCCTGGCCGCCCGAGTCTCGCCGGCGGTGGTACAGATTCTCGTCACCGGATACGGGCCGCTGCGCGATGAAGAGAAATCCCAGACTGCCTTCATTGTCCGCCAGAAAGCGGTTGGCTCGGGAGTCATCGTCGACCCCACCGGCTACATTATGACCAACGCCCATGTGGTGGAGGGCGCGCAACGCATCCGCGTGGCTCTGCCGCTGCCCATGGGCGACTCCGCCGGACAGGTGCCAATCGGGAAACGCCGCATTCTTGAGGCTCGCTTGGTCGGCCAGCACAAGGAAACCGATCTCGCCCTGCTCAAAATCGATGAAACCGATCTGCCGACGCTTCCGCTCGTCAGTTCACAGCGTCCCCGCGTCGGCCAACTCGTGTTCGCCATCGGCAGTCCCGAAGGTTTGCAAAATTCGGTGACCATGGGCGTGGTCAGCGCGCTCGCCCGCCAGCCCGATCCCGCCAAGGCGCTGACCTACCTGCAGACCGACGCCCCCATCAATCCCGGCAACAGTGGAGGCCCGCTGGTCGATATGAACGGCACCGTGCTCGGGATCAACACTTTCATCCTTTCGCAAGGCGGAGGCAGCGAAGGCCTGGGCTTCGCCATTCCCGCACGCGTCGTCGATTTCGTCTACCACAGCCTGCGCAAGTACGGGCACGTCCATCACGTTGAAATTGGCGCCGGCGCGCAGGAAATTACTCCCACCCTGGCGGAAGGTCTGCATTTGCCGCAGCATTGGGGAGTCGTCGTCGACGACGTGAAACCGGGCGGCCCCGCCGCCGCCGCTGGCCTGCAGATTCAGGACATTATTCTCACCGCCGATGATCGCCGCATCGAAACGCTGCCGTCGCTTTCCGCGGCTCTCTACCTGCACCGTCTCGACCAGGTTGTGAAGCTTGAGATTCTGCGCGGCGCCGAAAAGAAAACTCTCTACGTCCCGGCGATTGAGCAGCACGATCACATGGACGAACTGCTCGACGCGGTCAATCCCGCGAACAGCCTGATTCCGCGCCTGGGCGTTCTCGCCATCGACCTCACCGACGACCTGCGCTCGCGCTTGGGCGCGCTGCGAATTCCCTCCGGAGTCGTCGTGGTCGGACGGGCCGCCGACCTCATCATGCCCGACACCGGTCTCGAGGCCGGCGACATTATCCATCAACTCAACACCGCGTCCATCGATTCCATGGACACGCTTCGCGCCGCCGTCGGAGCGCTCAAGACCGGAGATCCCGTCGTGCTGCAGGTCGAGCGCGACGGCGGCCTGGTGTATGTGAGCTTCGAGCTGGAGTGAAGGGCAGAGTTTTTCTCTTGCAGCGGAGCACGGAATTAGCTAACATTTAGTTAGCTAATATGAAGATCGTCGGCATTCACGAAGCCAAAAGCAGCCTCTCCCGGCTCATCGAAAAAGCATGCAGGGGCGAAGAGATTATTATTGCCCGCGGCAAGGATCCCGTCGTTCGCCTGGTTCCGATCGCGGGCCGCAAGGGCCGTCGCAAGCTCGGAATCTTGAAAGGGAAGCTGGTGGTCGGACCCGAATTCTTCGAGCCACTCCCGCCGGAAGAGCTTTCGAGCTGGGAGTAAGCCATGCGTTTTCTCCTCGATACGCACACACTGCTCTGGTGCTTGAATGACTCTGGTTCGCTGAGCCCGCGAGCGCGAAAACTCATCGAAGATGGCAGTAATGAACTCCTTGTCAGCGCCGTTTCCGGCTGGGAAATCGCCACGAAGGTTCGCCTGGGGAAGTTGCCCACCGGCGAGGAACTGGTTGGCCAACTCGATTATTACATCGGTCAACTCGGATGCGATGCTCTGCCGATTTCGCTCGACCACGCCGTCCGGGCGGGCGGGCTCCCAGGGGAGCATCGCGATCCTTTCGACAGAATGCTGATCGCTCAAGCGCAGATCGAGAATCTCAAGATCATCAGCAACGATCGCATCTTCGACGAATACCACGTTCCGCGTGTCTGGTAGTTGTTGTTAAACCCGGGCTGAATCCTGTTATGCCGATCCCGCGCCGGCTCCCGATGCACCCCACTGGGGACAATTTGTCTCACCGGCGGTGTGTGGGACATTTTGTCCGCTCGACCCCCGCAGCCCAGTTCCCTAACCCATTGATAAATAAGGGCTAGCTGTTTCCCGTTTTGGCACAGCAGCTGCACTCCTAAGGTCACTTGGAGTGAGGTTACGCACCATACGGCGCTTCTTACGCAGGGGAGTTATGAAAAAGTTCGCGCACTTATTCTTGATCGCGACGCTGACGGTGACAGCACGTGCCGAGGCCCTCTGGGGCAGCAACGCTTTCGCCGGCGAACAATAAAATTTTCCCGAGCAAGTACTTCAAGGGCCGCGATTCCGCTCGCGGCCCCTTTTTTATTCCTGTCGTTGTTATTGCTTGCCATCCTGAGCGAAGTTTTCGTCCGCGGATAGCGGACGAACGCCCAGTCGAAGAGCCTGCCCTGAGCTTGTCGAAGGGATCCCTACCTCACCCAAGGACCTCGCTGCTCGAAAGTTTTTCCCGGTAAACCGCCGCGAATCGGACTACTTGAACATCAGTCGCCCGATTTGCCCAGCGTCACCAGAGCCGGCTTCGCGCCAGCATGAGCATGAGAATGCCCGCTGGTCACAAACATTTCCTCCGAATCGTCCTCCGTCACCGGCGTCAACGCCAGATCCGTGTAATGGCGCGCATCCGGATCGCGCTTCAGCTGCCGCCGCAGTTTGCCATAGCGCCACACCAACCCCGCCAGGGTGATGTGCTTCCTCACCAGATCGGCCAGATAACGCGGATAAAAAACCAACGGACTCTCCACCGGCAACGTCGGCCGCCGGTCCTTGCGATACTTGCGCCGCAAATACCCGCCTTCCAACGGATCGATCTTTTCGAGCCGCACGCAGGTGTAATACCACAGCAGCAGAAACGTCATGTTGCCCGCATTGCTGTTGGTCGCAACTGAGCGCCGCATCACCGTCTCCAAATGTTCCGGCGAATAATAAGCCGTCCACGCATCGTGATACAGCTTCTGCCACTGCTCCGCCGTCATTGTCGAATGCGCCGCCGTCACATGCTCCAGATCGTACTTATTCAGATCTGGATCGAGATACGCGCCCGCCTTGTGCAGTTTCTGATGATCCTCCGACCCCGGCAGCGGCGTCAGGCAGTGCGGCTCCAGCAAATCAATGGGCAACTCGCGCTGGATCGTCTGAATGTCGCGCATCACCGACTCTGGCGTGTCCGACGGGAAGCCGATGATGTATCCCGCAAACACCGTGACCCCGGCCTTCTTCCATTCCAAAAGCATCTTGCGGTACTCGGCGACTTTGTTCTGTTTTTTTCTGGCGCCCAGCAGCGCGTCAGGATTAATGCTCTCGAGGCCGATAAAAACCCGCGCCACGCCCGCGCGTCCCGCCTTCTCGATGAAGTGCGGCAACCGGTGGCACATCGTATCCACCTGAATTACGAACTTGATGTTCAGCTTCTCGCCTTCGCGCATGGCAATCAGCCGGTCGAAGACGATCTCCCAATCCGTGTTGCGCGCGAAGTTGTCGTCGGTGATAAAAAACCGGTTGATCCCCTGCGCCAGATTTCGCCGGATAATCTGCTCGATGTCGTCCACAGACCGCCGCCGCGACTTCCTCCCTTGCACGTTGATGATGGTGCAGAACGAGCACAGAAACGGGCACCCGCGTCCGGCATCGAAAGTCGTGATCTTGCCGCCCGTGCGCTTGACTCGCGTCGCGGGAAGAATTGGCATGGGCACGCCGTCCAGCGAAGGCAGGTCGTCCATAAAGTCGTAGAGCGGCTTCAGCCTGCGATTCCACGCGTCTTTCAGGACGTCTTCAAAGCGTCCCTCAGCCTCACCGGCAAATAGCGAAATACCAAGGTCCATCGCAGCTTTGAGCTCCGGCGTAATTTCCGGCAGCATCGACAAACATCCTGAAACGTGGAAGCCGCCAATGCAAACCTGAACTCCCGCCGCGCGCAGCGGCCGCGCAATATCCATGGCCCGCGGAAACTGATTCGACTGCACGCCGATCAACGCGACCAGCCCCGGTTCCTTGCCCAGTTGCCGAGCAATGCGATCCGGCCGGATGCGCGTATTGGTCTCGTCCAGTGCCTGGATGACGATGTCGACGTCATCCCCGAGCACGCGCCGCTCCTGGCAATCGAGGGCGAGACCATTGATCACCGCCAGCGTGTTCGACGGAATCGCCGACCGCAGCCACTGGATGACGTAGCCGTCATCGTCGTAGTGCGATGGCTTGATCAGGATCAACGTAAAGCGCTGGCGCGCTCGTTGGTCAGTCCCCATAACAACGCTCCCCGCTTAAATGCTGGTCGATGAAAGAAGTATACGGACACTGAGCTTGGGTAGGATACACAATTTGGTGCCGGGGAAAGCGGCAAGTCACCGAGGCCGATGAGGGCCGCTTGAGCGAAATGGAAAAGTGCCGCTTGAGCAACGTGGATGGCTGCCGCTTGAGCGACGAGGATGAGTGCCGCTTTGAGCGATGTGGAAGAGCGGCGCTTCAGCGCCGCGTGAAGCGAGTCCAATCAATCCGGGCTTTAGCCCTAGTGGACTACCTTTTGTATCGCGGCTTTCAGTTCATCCGCATGAAAGCCGAAAGGCCCAGGCCGGCTCTTATAGGCGACCCGGCCCTTGGCATCAATCAGGTACAGGCGATCCGGCCATGCCGTGTACACACTCTCCGTCGAATTGCCAAATTCGTCGAGCACCGCGGGAATCTCAATCCCCAGTTTGCGCACGCAGGCGCCGGCCACGAACCCGCGTTCCTCTTCGCTGCGAGGACTGGCGAAGACGACCTTGTCTTTGACATTGCTCTCCATCTGCCAGACGTCGCTCGGGTGCGCTTCCGTGATGTAGACCACGAGGAACGTGACCTGGTTTTCGTACTCATGGTAGAGCTGGTTGAGGGCAGGAACCTCCCGCCGGAACGGAGGTCAGGTATAGCTTCCAAACACCAGCGCAACGGGACGATTCTGAGCGGTGAGGGCGGACAGTTGCACCAGCGCGGTCTTGTCGAGCTTCGTCAACGCGAAGTCCGGTGCGGGACTACCCACTTGCAATGTGCCGGCTCGGGCGCGCATCCACAGCGTTTCAAACGGAAAAACCAGAAACGGTACCGGCCCCGAGATTTTGGCCATCACCCGGCCAAATTGCTCTGGCGATTGCCGCATCACGCCATACAACGCGATGCAACCCGTCACCCAGAGCGCGGCGAGCACGCAGGCGGTCACGACCACGGCCTTCTTAGCAGACCTGTGTTTTCCCTTCACGCGATCGGCACTCGAACCCCAAAAAGAAGTGCGCTGATTATAGGTCGGCGCAAAAGGAGGTCAATAGTTGGAATGTAGTATCCGCGTCAGGACGACTGCGATCAGGCCGGCGCCAGCCTAGAACGCGCCGCCGCCCCCGCCGCCGAAGCCTCCGCCCGAGAAGCCGCCACCTCCACCACCGCCGAAGCCGGAGCCGCTCGAACTTGCGCGCGGGGCTGACACGAAAACCTGGTGCATATCGCTCGCCATGCTGTGCATCGAACTGGAAAAGAAAATTGGATTGAAGCCCCCCACGTAGCCGCCCGGCCCCACGTACCATTGCGGCGGATCCTTGACGATGCCCGCGAACGCCTGCGCCCAGTGGTGCTCCACGCCCAACGCCATGGCGTAGGGCAGAAATTTTTCGAACATAGTCGGCGGCATGACTTTGAGCCGGTCGGCATCCACGCGATTCATGAATTCCTGGAACCCGAGCACCGCGATCCGCACTCGCGCTCCTTTCACCGTCTTGGCCGACATGACGCGCGCAAACAGCCACCAGATCACCGCCGAGAGCAGCAAGCACACCACCAGCAAAACCGCCGAGTTGAAGAAGTCCGCCCAGCCCATGTACTGGAAAATGCCGAATGGCGCCACAATCGCGATGGCGGCCACCACGCTGTACCCGTTGGCCGACTGCGGGTCGAGCAGATAAATGCCCTTGTTCTTCAGCGCCGCCATAATGTCCTGACGAATGACCGGAACCGCCGTATAGAAGCGGTTCTTGAGGCTCGAGAGACGAGTGTCCGTCCCGGCGGCAAACACATTTTCCAGCATCACGCGCTCGTGCGGCGCCAGATCGGCAGCCCATTGCTCGCGCGGCTTGAGCAAGTGAAAAACGTAGTCCTTGTTAGTAAAGACCAGAGTCTTCTCCGCGGTCTCTTCGATCTTGATATATCCCCGCACCGCGAGATCGATGATGGTGGATGTAATGTCGCGGGGATGAATGGAGTCGTCGAGCAGCGTGCCCGCTTCCGCCGGAGAAATTCCCGGTGGAGGGTCATACATGGGCGCGACCGAAACTCCCGGATCGGGGTCGCGTCCTTTCCACAACCAGAGGGCAAACATTCCGAGCAGCGTGACCGGCGGCAAAAAGACAATCGGATTCCCGCCAATAAACCAGAAGAATCTGGTCAGCGCGCTCGGCTCTTTGAGAACGTCTTTCGGAATGAAAACGTCAATGGTCAGGCCGCCGCGCATGGGCAGAGGAGTATTCGTCTCGAAATGCGCCTCGGCGCCGTCAACCATCGCCGTCGCGTCGCGCTGGGTCGAGCCGTAGACCCCGGTAAACGCCTGCGCCCGGAGCGACCCGGCCGCAAACATTGGGAACCGGACTGTCGCGCCCGCGTGATCGATCGGCACCGGCCAGTCGTTCCCGGTAACGTTCCAATAAAACTCATCGTGACTATCGAAGAAGCGCGTCCCGTTGCGCACCTGGTAGGTAATCTCAACCGTTCGCGTTGCGTCCACCGCATCAGGGATATAAATCTTTAGATCGCGGAAGCCATCCTTCGTCGACGAATCATATTTGAGTTTGCCGCCGCTGCCGTCGCTGACGCTGGTGACCTTCAGGAAAAGCTCGTAATTCGTTCCATTCGGCCCGGGATATTCGATCGGAATCGTGCGATGAATTCCGTGCCATTCGCCTTCAAAGACCAGCGTAATGCGCTCGGTCACCACCGCGCTGCCATCCTCATTGACGTCGATAGTGTCCTGAAAGTCGCCCACGCGCCAGGATTTTGCCTGCGCCACTCCCGTGAGGGCGCAGAGCAAGAGTGCCGCGAAAAGAACTGAAGCAATCGTCCTTGGGATTTTCAATTACCAGATTCCCTGCTGACCCAATGATTCAATATCTCAATGAGTCAATGATTCAGTCTCTTAGAACTTCACCTGCACCGGTTCGCGGTCGGCGTCCGTGGTTTCGAAGAACTGCCGCGCCGTGAAATTAAACATCCCAGCGAGAATGTTCGTCGGGAACGACTGAATCTTCGTATTCAAGTCGCGTACGACCGCGTTGTAATAGCGCCGCGAGTTTTGAATGGAATCTTCGGTCTGGCTCAGCGAGCCCTGCAGCTGCGTGAACTCCTCCGAAGCTTTGAGCTCGGGATAGTTCTCGGCCACGGCAAACAGGCTCTTCAGCGCGCCGGTGAGCTGGTTTTCGGCGACGGCCTTGCCCTCCGGTGTAGTCGCCTGCATGGCCTGCGAGCGGAACTTGGCAATGTCTTCAAACGTGCCTTTCTCGTGCGTGGCGTATCCCTTCACCGTTTCCACCAGGTTTGGAATCAGATCATGACGCCGCTTGAGTTGCACGTCGATGTCGGACCACGCTGAGTCGCAGCGCACCCGCAGTTGCACCAGGCTGTTGTACATCCCGATCAGCACCACGGCGATGACAACCAGAATTACCAGCAAGATGATGCCAATCATGGAACGCCTCCTCAGTAGTCGGCAGTCGGAAGGATGAGCCGGAAATCAATGCGACGGTAACACAGTAAGAGCCCCCTCGCAAACGCGAACCAGCGCCCGCTTTTGCATTCTGCGATAACAACTTTGCGGGGATACCAAGAAGGGCCGGGCCGGAAAGCGGAGTATCTGGTACTGAGTACTGCTACTGCTCCTGCTGCTGCGGCGCGAAGTACCCCTTGCGCGCGCGAACTTGCAGGTCCTTCTTCAGGGAAGAGATTTCAATCGAGCGGTAGCGCCCATCGGCGTCAAAATTGGCGGGTTTGTACGAGACCACGTACTGGCTGCGGAGTTCGTCTTCAATTGACGTGAACGAGCGGGTGATGTCCTTCATCTTGAACGGGAAGAAGGCGCGCCCGCCGGTGGCTTCGGCAAGTTGCTCCAGCACCTTGTCGCCGCGCATGACCAGGCCGCTGTCGTCCGTTGAGATGGCGTAGATGATGACTTCCGAGCGCTGTGCCATTTCGATGGCCTGCGCTCTCGACATCTCGCTCTGGTTATCTTCTCCATCGCTGACGATCACAATCGCCTTCCGCACCGGATGGTCCGGCCGGTCCTTCAGAAATTTTTCCTTGCACGCCTTGTAGACGGCGTCATACAACGCGGTTCCGCCGCCATCATGCAGCTTATGAACCCCAACCGAAAGCAGTTTCACGTCGTCGGTGTAATCCTGCGCCATCTGGCTGTGACTGTTGAAGCCGACCACGAAAGCCTGGTCGAAGCCTGTGCGCAGGGTGTGCTCCAGAAAACTGGTAGCGGCATTTTGCTCGAAATCAAACCGGCCATCCACCGACCCGCTGACGTCGACCAGCAGACCAAGATGCAACGGCAGATCGGTTTCCCGGCGGAAGTTCAGAATCGCCTGCGGCGGTTTATGGTCGTCGAGAATGCTGAAATCCGCCTGATTGAGGTCGCGCACGAACTTGCCGTGCTTGTCGGTCGCGATGAACAGCACGTTGACCTCATTCACCCGCGCGTGCAGGGTGATCAGCGCGCCTTGCGGATCGTCAGAGTTCTCCGCCGCACTGCTCGCCGCGTTGTACGCTCTCAGGCTGGGAGCGCCCGTCGCGTAGGCAGACTGGGCTCGGGATGGGGCAACGCAGAAAGTCGCAACGCACAGAAAGGTTGCCAGTGAAAGCGCCAGAAGGCGGAGCGTCCCATTCGTGTACTTCATGCCTGAAAAATCCAATTTTTTCACTCTTAACCGTGTCCGAGCGCACTTCTAAACCTTTAGATGCACGCCGGATGCCGAAATCGAGCTCGCCCCGGAACCCGCTATCTGATTGACTTTAGGAGCGCAGCGCCAAAGTGCCAAGTTACAAAAGGAGCACACGTTTGGTCATGGCACAAAACGTGCAATTTCTGTGACTTGCGCTGCCCGTGGCGCGGTTTCGAGCTTGTCCGCTGGCCGATCCAAGGCAGGGGCTAACATAGTGTCACGAACTTCACCGTTTTTCCTTAAAATATCTTTTGGAGGGATTCATGAAGAAATTGTTAGTGTGCTTGATCGCTGTCCTCATTTCGACCGCGGCCGCATTTGCCGCCGATGACGAGCGAGAAGAAGATCGCGTGAAAGATGCGGGCACTGTTCTCAAAGAAATCCTGAACATCCCCGACGACATTCCGCAGGACCTGCTCGATAAGGCCGAGTGCGTGATCATCCTGCCCTCCGTGAAGAAAGGTGCATTTGGCATTGGCGGCAGCTACGGTCGCGGCGTTATGATTTGCCGCGGCGGCGAGCACTACACGGGCAAGTGGGGCGCTCCCGCTCTCTATGCGCTCGAAGGCGTCAGCATCGGATTTCAAATCGGCGGCCAGGCCACCGACTTTGTCCTGCTGGTGATGAATCCGAAAGGCACCGAGTCGCTGCTCTACAGCAAAGTGAAACTGGGGGCCGATGCCTCCGCCGCCGCCGGGCCCAAGGGACGCACGGTGGAAGGCGCCACCGACGTCGTCATGCAAGCCGAAATTCTCTCCTACTCGCGCAACAAGGGCTTGTTTGCCGGAGTTTCTCTGGAAGGCTCGACCTTGCGTTCTGATGGCGGTGCCAACGAAAACCTTTATGGCAAGAAGTTGACTGCCAAAGAAATCATCCGCGAGGGCAAAGTCGCCATTCCACCCTGCGCGAATGAACTGGTGACACTGCTCGACACCAAATCACCAGTAAATAAATCGGACCCGAAATCGCTGCAATAGATTTCGCAAATGTAGCCTCTGTGACCTCTGTGGTGAAAGGTTTTCCGAACCCGATTCGCTGCCCTTGGGCGAATAACGAACTGTCGATTCGTTATCACGATGCGGAATGGGGCGTGCCGGTGCACGACGACCGCACGCTCTTTGAATTCCTCATCCTCGAAGGCGCGCAGGCCGGGCTGAGCTGGAACACGATTCTGAACAAGCGCGAAAACTACCGCAAAGCTTTCGACAGATTCGATCCGCGGCGGGTCGCGCGCTATGACCGCCGCAAGAGCGAGCGGCTGCTGCGCGATCCCGGCATTGTCCGCAACAGACTCAAAATCGCTTCGGCCGTCGGCAACGCCCAGGCGTTTCTAAGTGTGCAGAAAGAATTCGGCAGCTTCGACCGCTACATCTGGCAGTTTGTAGGCGGCCAGCCGCGCGTGAACTCGCCCCAGTCGCTGAAGCAGGTCCCCGCGCGAACGCCGGAATCGGACGCCATGAGCAAGGACCTGAAGAAGCGCGGGTTCAAGTTCGTCGGATCAACCATCTGCTACGCCTTCATGCAGGCGGTGGGAATGGTAAACGATCACGTCGTCGATTGCTTCCGCTACAAAACGCTCACGTAGCGGCGGACGCATTCGTCCGTCCGCGCGCTGAGGCTGTGTGCGCTTCTACATGCAGTGGAACGCGAGCCGAATGAGCCGTGGAAGAGCGGCGCTTCAGCGCCGCGTCAATTCAAACAATCGATCTGGGCTTTAGCCCCTGAGGGAGCGTGCGATTGAGACTTCGTCAATGCCGCGCGAAAACGCTCGCGGTCATATAAATCACCATCAATCCCAGCAGAAGCACGGTGATTTCCAGCCGCGTCGACCACACGTGCAGCGCGTCGAATTGCATACGAGCGGCGTCGTTGAGCGTGGCGGCGGTGTCAAAGTTCGTCACCTGGGCACGCAGCGCCAGCATTCGCGGAGTAATCCAGAATTGCGAAACCAGCGTGAGCGCCAGCATCAGGCCGATCAGCACATGCCTCGCGGCCAACACTTGCGCCTCGCCATCGATGATACGGCTGTAGGCCAGCGAACTCATCAAATAAACGATGCCGGAGACGATGGCGATCCAGTGCAGCTTGGTGAGCAGGTTGCCCACCAAAGTTCCGGCGAGAAGCCGCGTAGGCAGCAGATGAAACGCCGTGGGCGCCATGATGGCGAAGAAGACAATCCCGCCGATCCAAGCGACCAGCGAGAGCAGCATGAGAAAGCGAAGGAAGGACATGACGCGAGGATTATAGTCGCAAGCACGCGACTAGCAGACAGGCTAGAATACCGGGATCATGGAAAGAGCCACACCGATTCTCCCGACCGAAGATTTGGCCATCTCCAAGAAGTTCTACGTTGACCAGCTGGGGTTCAGCGTGACTTTCGAAGTGTCAACGGACGGTCATTCGGGACTCCTAGGAATCGCTCGGGGAACGATTGAGATGACGCTGGACAGTCCCATGAGTGGGCACGGCAGAAATGCTTGTGTCACCCTTCACGTCGATGACACTGATCGCTATTACCGTGAATGGAGTGCCAAGGTCGATGTCTTGCGAGCACCGAAAGATGAGGACTGGGGAGCGCGGACCTTTGACCTGCTCGATCCTTCTGGCAACACGATCTTCGTCATGGGGCCTGTGGCTGCAAAGTAGGCTAGGCTCTTACACCGGCACAGCCACGTCCTCGATAATCTCTTTCAGCACCTGATCCGACTGTTCAGACTTTTTCAGCGTCGAGGCGTAGAGACCGCTGACGACGATGCGGTGGGCGAAGACGGGAACCACCAGCGGCTTGATGTCTTCGGGAGTGCAGAAGGTGCGGCCTTCGAGGAAGGCCATGGCCTGCGCGGCACGGTACAGAGCCTGCGATCCGCGCGGCGAGACGCCCAGCGAAAGAAATTCCGACTCGCGTGTGCGACGCACGATTTCGAGGGCGTAGCTGACCAGCGATTCGTCCACGCGAATCTGCTTCACTGCGTGCTGCATTTCCAGCACTTCCGCTCCAGTGAGAACTGGGTGAAGGTCAACCAGATGCGAGGCGCCCGCGTCTGAGCGGAGAATCTGGCGCTCGGCTTGCGCGTCAGGATATCCCATGCGTACCCGCATCAGAAAACGATCCAGCTGCGACTCGGGAAGCGGATAAGTTCCGTGATGCTCCACCGGATTCTGCGTCGCGATCACCAGAAACGGCTGCGGCAACTCGTAGGAATGCGCGTCGACGGTGACCTGGCCTTCGTTCATGGCCTCGAGCAGCGCGGACTGCGTTTTGGGCGTCGTGCGGTTGATTTCGTCGGCGAGCAGAACGTTGGTGAACACGGGGCCGCGCTTGAATTCGAACACATGTTCCTGGGTCGAATAAATCGAAATGCCCACAACATCGGAGGGCAGCATGTCGCTGGTGAACTGCACGCGCTGAAAGGTGCAGTCAATGGCGCGGGCCAGCGCCTGGCCGAGCGTGGTCTTGCCCACGCCGGGAACGCCCTCAATCAGCAGGTGGCCACGGGCGAAAATGCTGACCAGCGCCAGGCGGACCACGTCGTCCTTGCCGCGAATCACACGGCGGAGAGCAGCTTCCAGTTCGGCGGCTTTATGAGAAACGGCGATGACGGTCTCGGGCGACATTGTTTTCGATTCTACTATTCGATGCTTCGTGGGCAGGAGTTACCTACGTCATGAGGCTCTTGGCTCTTAGCTTTCCTCTCCTTGCGCAACCATATTAGAACGCTACCGACTCCTAAACTTGCGATTCGCGGCTTGGAACGGAGAACGGCGAAGAGCTGAAGCCAAGCCAAAAGCCAAAAGCGTTCTTACTGCATAAACTCCGCGGGCCTTCCTGTCAGGCGCTCGATGCGCTTGGCAATGGGCGGATGGGTCGAGAACAGGTTGCCGAAGTTCATCCCCAGCAGCGGCTGAATGATAAACAGATGCGCGGTCGAGGGACTGGCCTGCATGGGCACGCGGCGCGAATAGGCGTCGAGTTTTTGCAGGGCGCTGGCGAGGGCGTAAGGATTGCCGGTAAAGTGCGCGCCGGTGGCGTCGGCTTCATATTCGCGGGAGCGCGAGACGGCGAGCTGAATCATGGTTGCGGCAATCGGGGCAAGGATCAGCATGAAGAGCCCGGTGAGGCCTCCGCCGCGGCGGTCGCGCGAACCGCCGCCGAAAAAGAAACCGAAGCGCGAAACCATGGTGATGGCGCCGGCAATCGTAGCCGCGACGGAGCTGATCAGGATGTCGCGGTTGTTGACGTGGCCGAGTTCGTGGGCCAGCACGCCTTCGAGTTCTTCGTCATTCAGTAACCCCAAAATCCCATGGGTCACGGCGACCGAGGCGTGGCTCGGATTGCGTCCGGTAGCGAAGGCGTTGGGCGACTCGGTCGGAATCACATAAATCTTCGGCATCGGGATGCCGATTTTCTGCGTGAGCCGTTCGACGGCGGCGTAGGCGCGCGGCAATTCCTCGCGGGTCACGGGTTGGGCGTGGTAGGTGGCGAGCGCGATCTTGTCGGAGAAAAAGTAGGCGCTGAAGTTCATGACGACAGCGATAGCCAGCGCCAGGTACATCCCATTCTCGCCGCCGAAATGGCGGCCAATGAACATCAGCAGCAGCGTGAGCGCGGTCAGTAGAAACGCGGTCTTAAACATGTTTCCCATAATTTGATTTGAACCTACCCGATTAGATGTTACGCCGAGCGTGGAGATGCAAAGCGCCCGGGAACGGAGAAATCTGGACCGCCAATTCCCTGTTTCTTAGAATCATTGAGTTAGCGAGAAACTTGCGAATTCTTTCTGGCGCTGGGCGCCCCGTCCCCGCCTATTGCGATCAGGAATAGGACAACCATAACCCCGAAGAGCGCAAGCTGAAGCGAGCCATAGTGCACGTGTCGGACACTGGACCAGCGTCCGTAAAAGGTGTCTTCGAAGGCCCAAGCTGTAGCGTTTCTCCAAAGGTATAAACTGCCGGCAACGCCGAGCCCCGAGATTGCGGCGAGTGTATTCATTGCGTATGGGACTGAAAGTGGCAAAAGCGCCGCTATCATCAGCGCGTACATCAAAGTAACCAGGAACGGAAGGGCCACGAGTGCCCGAACGAACGGTTCGCCACATCGTTCGCATGCGGGTGCGTGCAGGTTCCCTTCGTGCATTTGGCACACGATATTGAACGCCGACCAATGGGTCGTACCCAAAACCGGCGGATCGACGGTCACGAGAGGTAGGAAGAAAGTCAGAAAGCCCAGTGCAATGACCAGAAGAGCCCGTAGTCTTGGGCGTAACCCGAGATACGCGTGCGATGCTCCGGCATTTCTCGGCTCATCCTTGGGGAAACGCCCACCCCGCGACGATAGATAATCAATTGGCGTCCCTAGGCGCATAGATCTTGGTCGGCTACGCCTTTTGCGCCTCGCGTTTCAGGGCACGCTGCAGGGTTTGGTCTAACGCCGACTTGGCGGTTTCGTATTCCTGGTGCGAGATGCGGCCTTGCTGGCGTTCCACTTCGAGTTGGAAGAGTTCTTCTTTCAGGGCTTCGAGCAGCATCGACGAATTTCCGCGCGGCGCAGCCGGCTGCGGACGGGCGTTACTCGTGCGGACGTCTGATGGGCGGTCATCGCGACGACCAGTTTCGTTTCGACGAGCATCGTCGGCAATCCCATGCGCGGGAACTTCCGCTGCGGCGTAATCGTCTTCCACGTCTTCGTCTTCTTCCTCCAGGGACGGAAGTCGCTTTCCTTTGCCGAGTGCGGCGCGGTTGGCGGCTTGCTGACGCGAGGCGACGTAGACTCCGCCGATGATCAGGGCCGCCGCGAAGCCGCCCAGGATCCACCACTGATATTTCTGATAGGGAGGAGGCGCGTCGATCGGTGGTCCCAGGCCGCCGCCGGGGCGGCTTTCATTTTGGGCGGAGGAGCCCTGGTTGGGCTGGCCTCCATCTTCTTGCGGAGCTGCCAAGGTTCCTTCCCCGGAAAGCTTGAACGCCATGGACTGGCCGGCGCGCGTGTTGGAGGCGACTTCGACGTTGGCGTCGGGTTGGCCGGGGAAGGGAGCGAGTTGATATTCGGCCCCCGGAGCGGCGGAGAATTCCATCGCTTTGGGTGCGATGGCGACGAAGTGCTCCAGCGGGTAAACGCTCTTAGGATCGATATTCACGCTGCCGGTGTAGGGAACGGTGTAGACGACGTTGAAGCGCGTTTCGCCGGGGCGAAGAGGAAAGAGGAAGGCGTAACGGTTCCTGGCGCTCTCGCCCTCGGGCACGGGCGCGGAGTTTACAGGCTGGCCGCCTGCCGTCATGGCCTGACCCTCGGTAACTTTGGCGCCGTCGGGAACGTAGAACTCCAGATTGTGTTCGTTCATCTGGGTGCGCGGCGGCTTGGAATTGTTGGTGACGGCGAAGGTGCGCTCGACTTCCAACTGTCCTTGCGCGGCCTGAAAGCGCATGATGTCGGCGACGACCGAGATGCCTTCTACCTTTTTGCCGACGTCGTAGACTTCGACCTCGACCGACGTCGTTCCCGGAGGGGCCATGCGGTGATAAGTGACTTCCTGATGGATGACGCGGACCAGGTGCGGGCCTTGCGCGTTGTCGAGCTTGAAACTGAAATGGCCTTTGGCGTCGGTCTTGGTGCGGCCGGCTTCTTCCATGCCCTGTCCGAGGCTGAGCAGGACCACTTCGTCGCCGGCGGCGGGCTTGCCGATGGTGACGTTCTTGACGGTGCCCGTCAGGGTTTGGGCGGCGGCGAGGGAAGTGAGTAGTAGCAGAGCAACGGCAATGATGAGCGGGCGGGAAATTGCATAGGTCCTTCGCGAGACAAAAGACGTCTCGCTCAGGCTGACAGATGTTTGCGGTCGGTTCATGATCTTGCTTTTCCTGGGGCTGCTGCGGCCTTGGCTTCGAGGCGGGCGATTTCGGCCAGGAGCGTGGCGGCTTCGTCCTGCAAGGAGGCTTTGAGCGACTGGTAGTCGACGTCGGGCATTTTGCCGGCTTTGAATTCGAAGTTCAAGTCGCGCAGATTTTCGTAGACGGCGTCCTTGCGTTCGCGCAGGTACGAAGCGCGCGTCTTCTTCTGGCCAAGATAGAGTTTGCCGGGAGTGAAAACGTAGAAGAGCGCGGCCGCGGTTACCAGCAGACAGCAGGCCAGTTCGAGGGTCATAAGTCAGTCTCCTTGCGGGCCTGGTCGCGGAACTGTTCGAGTTCGGCGCCGCGGACCGGGTGCAGGCCCTCGGCAAGGGCGGGTGCGGGGCGATTCTTCCAGGCGCGTATCACCATCACGACCAAGCCAAGCCCCAGCGCAAACGCCACGACAGGCAAGATCCACGCGGTGCGATCAAAGCCGGATGTGGTGGGGGCCTCGAGCACAATGGGTCCATATTTCTGAACGAACGATTGTTCGACCAGGCTGTCGCTGTCGCCGCGACTGATGGCAGCCATCAGTTCGTTGCGCATGCCGTCAGAACTGGGGCAGCCGACGTGGTTGCACTCCAGCAGAATCTGCCCGCAACTGCAAATGCACATGAGCTGGTGACCGATTTCGGTGAAGCGGGTTGCCGGATCGCCAGCCCCGGCGAAGAGGAAAATAGCGGCGCAAAGCAGCACTACCTGGGCCGCCTTGCGACGGTTGCCGCCAATCGAGCGCAGATTCAGGATTGTGGACATCAGTCTCCTGTCACCGGCGCGGGCCTTCCCACCAGATTCGGAACTCGAACGGTGACCGGAGCCGGGGCATTTTCGACCAGCGCCAGGCCAGTGCCAAGGATCATGAGGCCGGCGCCCAGCCAGATCCAGATCACCATCGGATTCACATGCGCCTTGATGACCGGCTGGCCTTTTTCATTCTGGCCCTCGTAGACGACGTAAAGATCTTCTTTGAAAGTCGAATAAATATCGGGTTTGGTCGAGGGCTGATTGCTCGCTTTGTAGACGAGGCGCACGGGAGTCAGACTCGTCAGCGGGCGGCCATTCTCAGAGACATCGAGGATTGCCCATTCGCTGAACTGGTTGGCGGTTTCGTCTTGCGTGTAGGACCGGCAAGTCAGTTCGTAGTTGCCGATGTTCATCTTGTCGCCGTAGCCCATTTCCATTTCTTTTTCCTGGTTGAGGGCGGCACCGGAGAATCCAATCATCACCAGAACGACGCCCAGGTGGACGATGTATCCGCCGTAGCGTCGCGTGTTGCGGTGCGTCAGTTGCACCATGGACGCGAACATGCCCTGCCCGGTGTGCTTGGCAATGACGCGGCCGCCGCGGTAATACTCGGAAGCCACGGTGAAGGCGACCAGAGCGGAGAGAAGAATCGTCATCAGCGAGTAGAAGTAGCTGATGTCGTGCCAGGGCTTGAGGCCGAAGATCGAGCCCCACGATGTCGGCGTGAACATCACAAACAACGCGACCGCAACCGCGCCGACGGTCGGCCACAGAAAATTGCGCTTCAGGCTGTCGAACGAAGTTTTTCGCCAGGCCAGCAGCGGGCCAACGGCGGTCAGCAGCAGGAGCAGCAGCGCGACCGGAATGGCTACGCGGTTATAGAACGGAGCGCCGACTGTGACCTTGTTGCCCTGCACGAGCTCGGAAATCTTCGGGAACCAGGTTCCCCACAACACGTCGAGCGTGAGCAGAAGAAAGAGCAGGTTGTTGAATAGGAAGCTCGACTCGCGTGAGATGAGCGATTCGAGTTTGTGCTCGCTGCGCAGATGATCTTTGTTCTTGAAAAAGAAGAAAACAAAAACCGCGAAGCTGATGGCGAGGAACCAGGCGAACCAGCTGCCGATCGACGACTGCGCGAAGGCATGGACGGAACTGATAATGCCGCTGCGCGTGAGGAAAGTTCCGAGGATGGCCAGCCAGAACGTCGCGAAGACCAGCCACATGTTCCAGACTTTCAGCATGCCGCGTTTTTCCTGCATCATCACGGAGTGCAGGAAGGCGGTGCCGACCAGCCAGGGCATGAGAGAGGCGTTTTCGACCGGATCCCATCCCCAGTATCCGCCCCAGCCGAGGACGTAGTAGGCCCAATGCGATCCGAGGAAGATGCCGCAGGTGAGGAATCCCCAGGTGACCATGGTCCAGCGGCGGGTGATGTGAATCCACTTTTCGCCGGGATACTTCATGATCAGCGCGCCCAGGGCGAAGGCGAAGGGCACGGTGAATCCAACGTAGCCCAGGTAGAGCATGGGCGGGTGGATGACCATCTCAGGATATTGCAGAAGGGCGTTGAGGCCGCTGCCGTCGGCGCGCATGGGGCCCTCGAGCAGGCCGAAGGGGTTGGCGGCGAAATTCACCAGCAGCAGAAAAAATATCTGTACTCCGGCGAGCACGACCGAGGCGTAGGCGAACAGGCGGGGATCGGTCTTGTAGCGCAGGCGCAGAACGAAGCCGTATCCCGCCAGCAGCAGCGACCAGAACAGCAACGAGCCTTCCTGCCCCGACCACAACGTGGCGAACTTATAAGGACCGGGCAAGTCGCGGTTGCTGTGATGAAAGATGTAGGCGATGGTGAAGTCGTTGCGAAACGCAGCGACGACGAGGGCAATGGCGGCGAGAAGAGCTCCTCCAAAAACTACGACGCCGGCGCGGCGCGCGGTCTCACCCAGTCGATTCCAGAGCGGGTCGCCTTGAAAGAAGAGGGCGACCATGCCGACTCCGAACGAATAGATGCTCAGCGCCAAGGCGAGCAGCAAGGCAAAACTACCAATTTGCGCCATGCGGAAGAACCCCAACGTATTTTTTCAGAAAGCCACCGGAGTGGCAACCGCCAGAAGGCCGACGCGGTAGCGCGGTGGGCGAGCGCTGAAGCGACTCACGCGAATGGAGACAACAGAATTGGGTTGAGACGCAGAAAGGGAAAGGGGTGCAGGCGTAAACGTTTCCGCCCCTGGGCGGCGGCCGGGGCTCGGCCGCCAGGCGGTCCTTTGCACCGGCCTCTACGCGCGGTGCTGTTGGTAGCGCTGACGAATCTCGCGTTCCGCCGTCAGCCAGTCCTCGGTCTCGTGGCCAGACTCAAATCCGCGGCGCTCGGAGAGCAAGTAGGCGAGGCGGCGGATTTCGTCGTCCAGGTTGATCGGAACCAGATTGGCGCGCGGCTCGGTCTTGACGACTTCCGGCTTTTTCGCGGCCCTGCGCGGCGCCATCTTCTTCGTTTCAGTGGCGTTCGTCCCAAAGGCGGGCGCCGCCGCTGCCGCCGACCCGCCGTTCGCGGCTGATGGCGCCGGGCTGTTGGTGGTGGAGACCGCTTCGTTTACACCATTCGTCTTCTTGGGAAATTTCGATTTTGCCATGATGGGATACTCCTTGCATCCTCCTAAATTCAGGAATGATTGGATTTGTTGATGAATGAACAACATACACTTCGCCCCTGCGTGTTCGCGCCTGCGATGAGTTATTGGTTTGCGGAGTTACATTCCAATATAGCGCTTGTGAGCCTGTGGATGGGAGACAGTTGTATGAAAAAATTCGATAAGGACGGTCAGAATTCCAAAAGAAACCCGCTGCGTCGCTAGGCGAGATCTTTACCACGAAGTGCACGAAGGAAATGCACAAATTAGACCTTGGCCACACTTAGTGGCCTTCGTGGCAAAGATCTGGCTTTCAACGTCAAAAGGATTCACGAGCGGGGGGCGTGGCCAGCATCGCCCGCTGACAACGCTTTGTTATAATTTAATTCTGCTCTCTGAGGCGCTATCGTCTAGGGGTTAGGACGGAAGATTCTCAATCGCAAATGACCGCGCCATCTCCGTGTAAGTTGCTGAAAAAACGTTTGATACCGTTAGGCAAAGTGTGGTCCCGTTAGACCAAACGGTGAAAGTTTCGGTGAAAGTTTTGCGGCTGCTGCTCGTTCGGTTGCGCCCAACTTACGCGGTGCCACGAGGACTGCCCTCGCGAGTCAGCCGCCCTAGATGACTGATTGCCCCTCACCCAACCTCTCCCCCAAACAACTGATTTCGCAGTGATCCGCCGGCCGGCAGTGTGTCGGCTGTGTGCCTAGTTTGGAGGAGATATTTCCCGTCGCGTCGGACAGCTCGTGAGTCGTGGCCGTCACCGCTGGCTGGTCCGCGTCTTTCTCGGCCGCGACCGCGAAACCCGACGCCGGCGCTACCACAACCTCACCATCTGGGCGAAGAGGGAAGAACAGATTCACGGCGTGTTCGAGGCCACCGCGGGCATGTATGGCGACCTCCAGGGAATTGCGGGCAAGAATCTCGATGAGATTGAGGGCCTCGAACTTGCGCTTCCGGCTGGCGATGAACGCCATTGAGAGCCCCCGACTAGGATCGCGACTCAGGGCACTCCAGCGTTTTGGTTATCGATCTGGCGGGTGGCGCCTGACGGCCGATCACACCTCCTTGCTCCAATCGATTGATGAATCCTCGCTTTGCGGACTAGGCAGTGTGCGAGAGGTGTGCCTCACCGAACGGGCTGGGTTACCGTTCAGAAGGCATTTCTCGTTTCCTAACACGGCCAGATGTCCCAGAAGCCGACTTCTGGGATCAATATCGCGAACGTAAGCCGTGGAACTTCGTTCCGAAATATTGACCGAAGATTCGCTGACAATCATATGTTCTGTTGTGCTAGGGTAAAGCGCTCGGCCGACAAGCTACTAAGATCGGAAAGCTCGCTTCTCTGGCTCAAACTCTTAAGCGACTAGCAAACGATGATTCAATCCCGCCGATTCTGCGACTGGGCGACGGGCAAATGCCATCCTCGGTATATCGCCATAACTCGCAGCCAGAAGCAAAGTAGTGCGCCCACGGTCAACACCACAAAAGCCGGGTAATGCAATTCATATCCGATCACCACTACGACGCCAGCGGCTAGCGCAGCAACAGCATAAATATCCGCCTCAAGCACCGTCGGCGTTTGGTTGACAAGCACATCGCGCAATATGCCACCACCAATCCCGGTTAGCACTCCCATAAAAATCGCCATCACCGGATTGAGTCCCGCGATGAGCGCCTTTTGTGTGCCGGCGACGGCAAACAGGCCGAGTCCCGCGGCGTCGAATAACAACACCAGCCTGCGACGTTTATCGATGTTGGGATACCAGAAGAACGTCACCAATCCTGCCAGAAGAGAGA
>JBKQID010000064.1:0-26591 GCA_052148475.1 Candidatus Sulfotelmatobacter sp.
GCGAGCGCAACGTTCGGCGAATGCTAGAATGATTCAGGTCAGGCATCGGTCTCACGCGACGTACTCTCGCCAACCCCGCCAGGTCCGGAAGGAAGCAACGGTAACGGGCTCTTGCGTGTGCAGTGGGTTCCCGGTGCCTGGCTATTCTTTCTGCTCACAATTGTTCCTGCCCTTCTGATTACCAAGATTTACACTTTCTTTACGACTCTTTTCGCAAGAACCGTCTCCTGGGAGCATCCATTGGAATGCAGGCTCGGCAGAATTATTTGCCTCGGCCCCTCAAGGAGAGATGATGAAGAGTCGTATTTCCCCCAAGTTCGCTCCCCACGTCACCATCCGCGTATCTGGAAAACTGTTTCAAGGACATCTGGCGTATCTGGACCAACTGGTCCACTCGGCGGCCGAGTGCCGCTTGTGGCCTCAGTTGAATCTCTCACACCTGCAGGAGTTGGACCGGGCCGCTCTGTTCTATCTTATCGACGGTGAAAATCGCGATTTCAGCATCGTCTCTTGCCCCAGCTTCATCCGGGATTGGATCGACCATGAGAGGGACCGCGCCGCCGCTTGAACGGCGCTTTGGCTGGGTTAGGGGATTGGGTTAGACATTCTGCTCCTAATTGTTGAGAATACTCAGTTTCATATTTTAGGAGCCTCATTGACTGAACCGATCCTGTCCAGACCGATCCGCGCCAAAATCAGCGCACTTGGCACTTATCTTCCGCCGCGAATTCTTACCAACGCCGACCTCGAAAAAATGGTCGACACCACCAATGAATGGATCATGGAGCGCGTCGGCATCCGCGAGCGTCATATCGTGGACAAGGGCGTGGCGGCCAGCGATCTGGCGGTCGAGGCCGTGAAGAATCTGGTCGCGTCCCATCCCTTCGACTTGCAGGAAGTCGACCTGATCGTCGTGGGCACGGTGACGCCCGACATGATGTATCCGTCGACGGCCTGCCTGGTGCAGCATAAGTTGGGCATCCAGAATACCTGGGGCTTCGACGTTTCCGCGGGCTGCTCAGGATTTCTCTACGCGCTGAATACCGGAGTGAAGTTCGTCGAGTCGGGGCAATACAAGAAAGTGCTGGTGATTGGGTCGGATGTGAATTCGTCGATGACCGACTACACCGACCGCGCGGTATGCATTATTTTTGGCGACGGCGCGGGCGCGGTTTTGCTTGAGCCCGCAGACGATGAGGAACTGGGCATCCTCGATCATGTGGCGCAGATCGAAGGCGTGGGTGGGCAATATCTTTTCATGCCGGGCGGGGGCAGTTTGAACCCAGCGACGCACGATACTGTCGACCAGAAAATGCACTGTATTCATCAGGATGGAAAGCAAGTCTTCAAGTATGCGGTGAAGAAGATGGCGGAGATGACGGAACGCATTCTGGAGAAGAACAACTTGGCCGGCAAGGATGTGGATTGCTTTATCGCCCATCAGGCGAACCGCCGCATCATCACCGCGACGGCCGAGCGTTTGGGAATGCCGCTGGAAAAAGTCATCATCAATATTGACCGCTACGGCAACACTACGGCGGGAACGATCCCCATCGCCATGCAGACGGCGATTGAAGAGGGCAAATTGAAAAAGGGAGACCGAGTGCTGATCGCGACCGTGGGCGCCGGGTTCACGTCCGGGGCGACGCTGCTGCGCTGGGCGTTCTAGGATTTTCCTGTCATCCTGAGCGAAGCGAAGGATGACAAACGCCGTTAGACATTCTCCTTCTAATCCTTCAAAATACTTGAGCCTTCATCCCTAGGAGCTCTTGTTGACGAAACCGATCCGCGCCAAAATCAGCGCCCTCGGCACTTATGTGCCGCCCCGCGTGCTCACCAATGCCGACCTGGAAAAAATGGTCGACACCAACAACGAGTGGATTATGACCCGTGTCGGCATCCGCGAGCGCCACATCGCGGAGAAGGGCGTGGCCACCAGCGACCTTGCCGTCGAAGCATCGAAGAAGGCGCTGGCGCAGCGCGGCTTGGCTGCCAGCGACATGGACGCGATTATTGTCGGCACTGTAACCCCGGACATGTTTTTTCCCTCAACCGCCTGCGTGGTGCAAGAAAAGCTGGGAGCGAAGGGGGCCTGGGGCTTCGATCTTTCGGCGGCCTGCTCGGCGTTTCTTTACTCAGTACAAGTAGGCGCGCAGTTCATCGCCAGCGGCGCTCACCAGCGCGTGCTGGTGATTGGCGCCGACGTCATGTCGTCGATCATCGACTATGCCGACCGCGCCACATGCGTACTTTTCGGGGATGGGGCAGGGGCGGTAATTCTTGAGCCCTCCGAAGACGATTCCGTGGGTCTGATCGACTTCATCCACGAGGTTGACGGCAGCGGGTCCGGTTTTCTCTACATGCCCGGCGGAGGCAGCCTGCACCCGACCAGCAAAGAGACGCTCGCGCAGCGAATGCACTACGTCCACCAGGACGGCCAGCAGGTTTTTAAATTTGCCGTCCGCAAACAGACCGAGCTCTGCCAGAAGTTGCTCGAACGCAATGGGCTGAAGGGCTCCGACATCGATGCCTTCATTCCGCACCAGGCCAACCTGCGCATCATCAATGCCACCGTGGACCGCCTGGGTCTGCGCCCTGAGGCCGTGATCATTAATATCGAAAGCTACGGCAACACCACGGCGGGGACGATCCCGCTGGCCATGAATACCGCGCTGGAACAAGGCAAGCTCAAGAAGGGAAGTCTGGTGATGCTTGCGTCGGTAGGGGCCGGGTTTACCGTGGGTGCGACGCTGTTGCGCTGGGCGTTCTGAAGGCAGACCTCAGACCTTGGACCTCAGGCCCATCGGTCAGAAGGCCGAGTTCTGACGCCCCCGTGTGGCCCATGACGAAGGTAACCTCGCGCGTGTCCATTTCAATGGCTTCGACCGGGAGCGGCCTGCTATCGTTTTTGAACGTCCGCCCCACGTAGGGATGCCGGCGAGCGTGTACGCCATGATTCGCTCCACCATCTGCTGCGGTCTTCTGCTGGTGCTGGGTGCGGCCGGACTGGCCGCCCAGCAGGCTGATCCACGCGAGAGCAAGCTGTTGGTTCTGGAGCGCCTGTGGAACGAGGCGCAGGTCAATCGCGATGCGTCGGCGCTCGATGCCTTGGTTTCAAGCCGGTTCGTGAACACCGAGTGGGACGGCGAACTGAGCGACAAGCAGCAGTTTCTT
This sequence comes from Candidatus Sulfotelmatobacter sp., assembly GCA_052148475.1. Taxonomy (GTDB): domain Bacteria; phylum Acidobacteriota; class Terriglobia; order Terriglobales; family Acidobacteriaceae; genus Sulfotelmatobacter. The sequence continues at coordinate 3,175 of JBKQID010000064.1, forward strand.
GCCGATATCCGAGATCCGCGTTTCAAACCCTCCGCCCTCAACATCCAGGACGTGAAAATGAATTTCTTTGGCGACACGGCGGTGGTCACCGGGATTTATCACACCCAGGGCACCTACCAGGGCAAGCCCTATGACCACGTTGGCCGCTTCACCGACACCTGGGTGATGGATACAGGCAAGTGGCAGTGTGTGGCCAGCCATACCAGTCTTCTGAAGAAATAGCAGCCGATTCTTCCTTCCACCCCTCTCTCGGTTATAGCCCTATAAATTCTTTTGATACGCGAAACCCGCGCTCTGAGCGGCTGGCGATGATCTAATCAGGTCTTAAGCCCCAGGTCTTAGGTCTGAGGAAAAACTGCGAATCAGCTGACACCTAGTACCTAAGACCCGGGCTGATTCCTCAGGTTATGCGGCTCAGGAAGGTCCATGGATTCTGTTTCGAAACCTCGCGCATGGAAGGTTCTGCTCGCCTTCGCCATTATCTATTTCGTCTGGGGATCGACTTTCCTGGCCATCCGCGTCGGGGTGCGCGAAGTTCCGCCGTTTCTTCTCGCCGGCGTGCGCTTCCTGGTTGCGGGAGGCCTACTCTATGGCTGGATGCGCGCTCGGGGCACGCCCTCCCCCTCGGCGCGAGAGTGGGGCGCGGCGTCGTTCTTGGCGATTCTGATTTTTGTTTTCGACTACAGGCTGCTGTTCTGGGCGGAGCGGCGCGTGCCCTCGGGCATTGCGGCGGTTCTGATGGCGACGATCCCCGTATTCATGGCAATCGGAGAGATTGTTTTCCTGCGCACGCAGCGCCTCACCTGGCGACTGGGGATGGCGCTGCTTTTGGGCATGGCCGGCGTCGCCGTTCTGGTCGGACGCTTTCCCTTCGGACATCTTCTCGGGACGACGAGCCTAGATTCAACGAGCCGGGGCGAAGCTCCGGTAGACACGGCTGGGGCGTGCGTTTTGATTTTCGCCGCCATCAGTTGGTCGGTAGCCGCGTCGCTCAGCCGCAAGTTGCCTTCTCCCGCTGCCAAGGCCATGAGTTCTGGAGCACAGATGCTTGCCGGCGGCCTCATGCTGATGATGGCGGCGGCGCTGCTAGGAGAATTCCGCGGCTTTCATGTGCAGGCAGTCTCGCGCGGGGCGTGGCTCGCGCTGGCTTACTTGATCGTAGCCGGATCAATCGTCGGCTTCACGGCCTACGTGTGGCTCATTCACCACGAGCCACCGACCAAGGTGGGCACATACGCGTATGTGAATCCGGTGGTCGCCGTGCTCGTGGGATATTTTGTGGGAGGAGAAGCGATCGGCCCGCGCACGATTGTGGGCACGCTGCTGGTGCTGGTGAGCGTGGTCGTGATCACGGCCACGCCGAAAGCCACGACTCCTGTGCAGGTTAAGAATGCCGCCGAACTCGCGGAGCCGTAGCGGGGCGCCATTCCACTTTCTCCCGTCCGACCTCCGGCGCCCAGCCGACTTCTGGATGCCGGCTCTCGGGTGCGATCCGCGCGATTAATTCTTGCAGTGACGGAGTGTCGCTACGGGGTGATTTCGTGCGAGCGGGTCCAGTCTCAACGCCCTCCCGTCCTTTTCTTTCGTGCATTCAGTCCTCCATCGAGCGCGAGGAACGTTCCTTGGTTTGTAATGCCTATTGTCAGATCCTGCCGCTACGTGCGCAGATCAAGTCGAACTTGCTCATACTTGGTACGGAGCATGGTGAGGAAATTCGCGCCATCGGCGACTTCCCTAAGATCAGCTTCTGAGATGACGACTACCACCATTCCGCGCTGCTGGAAGACTTTGATCTGCTCCCTTTCAGCATAGGTCGCCGCTCCCTCTCCGGTGATTCCGTTCTTAGAGAATAGAATGCCAAAGGAGCATTTGGCCGAGTCGAGGATCCGACAGAACTTTGCCATCGCGGTAAAATCTGCCTTTGTGTCCCAGTCTTTGCACTCACAAATGAAGTATCGACCGAGCTCGGATCGAAAATCGAGACCCGCACCTTCAACTGCGCAAACTACATCGTAATCGGTCGAACTGGTGCGGCTTCGCCGTCTAGCTCTGCAGCCTGGCATACAAGCGAGAAGGTAGTGCGCCAACCTTTCGAGGTTCTTGCCCGCGCCAGATCCTAGACCGCCGAGCAGATGGCGAACATAGGGACGAGTGATTACATAAACACTAGCCTCTTGCGAAAACGGATACTCAACCACCCATTGATCGTCAAGTTCTTGTAATATCCACTCGGGATAAAATGACTCAGCGAGGTGATTCTCGGAAATCTCATACATCTTGGCAGCATATCCCACTAGGGCCCAGTGGGTCATTCCTCGACCCCAGATCATGCGGAAGTACAGTCCCGTAGTCTCAGCATCGATTTTACCCTTCTCACTAATGGCATCTTCGCAGGCAGTCAGCATGAGGTAGCGCTTCGACAGGACTGGATGAGCCAGTCGTTCGTGACATTCGCTTATCCGAAGAAGCGGAGTGCCTTTGTGCAGGCGCTTTCCGGACCGCTCTTGATATTGCAACATATGGTCATAGAACGTACTGAAAACGGCTAAAGCCTCGTGAAAACGATTTAATGTGAAATAGAAAAGCCCACAAAGATGCCAAGCGTGTTGGACTCCATCGCTAGATATTTCTCCCGGCACGATCGCCTGCTCGAGATCCTGCTCCACGCTCTCGCATATGATCGCCGCGCCAGTACGTCTTGTTAAGAAGTACTTCGTCTCGTCCGGCAGCTTCAGGTCGATTTCTCTGAGAATAGCCATCTCGGCGTCGTTGAAGGCGTAGCCCTCCTTCTGCAGATGTTCGACAACACTAACGCGCAGGGAACTCGTCGCCATTCGTAGTCCTCAGTTCCTAGGGATGCGTCATCTTCTCCGGCTTGACTAGCTGATCGAACTCCTCGCCGGTCAGATATCCCAGCTTCAACGCGGCCTCGCGCAGGCTTGAATGTTCAACGTGCGCGGCATGCGCGATCTGTGCGGCCTTGTCGTATCCGACCTTCGGCGCGAGCGCAGTGACCAGCATCAGAGAATTCTTCACATAGAAGTCCACCTTGGCGCGGTCGACTTCAATGCCCTTGAGCATGTACTCGACGTATCCGTGGCAGGCGTCGGTGACGAGCGTGACCGAATGCAGGAAGTTGTAAATGATGACCGGCTTGTAGACGTTGAGTTCGAAGTTGCCTTGCGATCCGGCGAATCCCACGGCGGCCGTCGCGCCGTGCACTTGCACGCAGACCATGGTCATGGCCTCGCACTGCGTGGGATTGACCTTGCCCGGCATGATGGAGGATCCCGGCTCGTTCTCTGGAATCGAGATTTCGCCTAGCCCGCAACGCGGTCCGGAAGCCAGCCAGCGAATGTCATTGGAAATCTTCATCAGCGACGCGGCCAGAGTTTCCATCGCGCCCTGCGCGAAGACGATCTCATCATGCGCGGACAGCGCAGCAAATTTGTTGCCGTGGGAGCGGAAGGGAAGGCCCGTGAGTTCGGCGATCTTTTTGGCCGCGCGTTCGGCGAATTCGGGATGGGTGTTCAGCCCGGTGCCGACCGCGGTTCCGCCGATGGCCAGATCGTAGAGTCCGTCGAGCACCTGTTCGAGGCGATGGATGTCGCGCTCCAGCAGGCTGGCCCAGCCGCCGAACTCCTGGCCGATGGTCAGTGGCACGGCGTCCTGTAAATGAGTGCGGCCGATTTTCACGATGCTGTCGAATTCCTTGGCCTTGGCGGCGATCGCGTTGTGCACGGTTCTGATGGCCGGAATGAGCGCGTTCTTTACTCGGTCCGCCGCAGCGATGTGCATGGCTGCGGGAAACGTGTCGTTCGACGACTGCGACATATTGACGTCGTCGTTGGGATGAACTGGCTTCTTCGATCCCATTTCTCCTCCCACGATCTCGATGGCGCGGTTGGAGATGACTTCGTTCACGTTCATGTTGGTCTGGGTGCCGCTGCCGGTCTGCCAGATGCGCAGCGGGAACTGGTCGTTGAGTTTGCCGGCGATGACTTCGTCGGCAGCCTGCACGATGAGCTTGGCTTTGTCGGCAGGAAGCTTGCCCAGATCCTGATTCACCAGCGCGCAGGCTTTCTTGAGCGTGCCAAAAGCACGAATTAACTCCGGCGGCATGGTGTCGCGCCCGATATTGAAGTGAAGCAGCGAGCGCTGCGTCTGCGCTCCCCAGTAAACGTTGGAGGGAACTTCGATCTTTCCCATGCTGTCGGACTCAACGCGGGTCTTGATTTGTGACGACACGAGTTCGGTAAGAGTAGACATAAGGCTCCTGATGCGAGCGGATGGATCAGTGCAACCGCAAATTATAGCGCGGTAACCTCGCTGGTACTGTGCCGGCGGGCAGGGCTGCTTTGTCCGCATGCTAGAATCATCGGTCTCCGAGTTGGCTCGAACCTTGGTTGCGCTCGACCGACTCTGCACGTACGCCCATGCCCGATTTCCTAGCCGCCGAAGAACTCGACACTCTGCCCAAGGCTAAGGCCAAGCCTCACGCGGAGATGCGCACTGACGTTCTCGTAATCGGCGCCGGGCCCACGGGGCTGGCCTGCGCCATCGAGGCGCAGAAAGTGGGGCTCAAGGTCATCGTGCTCGACAAAGGTTGTCTGGTGAACTCGCTTTTCCACTATCCCGCGGGCATGACTTTTTTCACCACGCCGGAACTGCTCGAGATCGGCGACATCCCCTTCACCACAGCTCAGCAAAAACCAACACGCGAAGAAGCGCTCGAGTATTACCGCAAAGTTGCCGAGCATTACCATCTCGATGTGCGGCAGTACGAGTGGGTCAAGACGGTCATGGGCGACGACGGGGATTTCAGCATCACGGCGACGGACCGCGCGGGGCGGCCCCACGATTACCGGACGAAGAAAGTCATCCTATCGACCGGCTATTACGATCTGGCGAACCAGCTAAGCATTCCGGGAGAGGATCTGCCGAAGGTCTCGCACTACTACGGCGAGCCCCATCCTTATTACGACACGGATGTGGTGGTGATTGGCGGCAAGAATTCCGCCGCGATTGCGGCGCTCGACCTGTGGCGCCATGGAGCCCGCGTGACCCTGGTGCATCGCGAAGAGCGTTTGCACCACCATGTGAAGTACTGGATCAAGCCGGATCTCGAAAACCGCATCAAGGCCGGAGAGATCGAGGCGTACTTCAGCAGTTCGGTGCAGGAAATTGGCATCGACCACGTGGTGATCAACACGCCGCGTGGCCCGATGCGGTTGAAAAATGATTTCGTACTGGCCCTGATCGGCTACCATCCGGACTACGATTTTCTGCGTAGTGTGGGGATCGAATTATCCGAACAGCAACATCGTCCCGTGTGCGATCCAGTCTCGCTCGAGAGCAATGTGCGGGGAGTCTACGTCGCCGGGGTGATTGTCGCGGGATCGCGCACCAACGAAATATTCATTGAGAATGGCCGCTTCCACGGCAAGCAGATTGCCGACGACCTGAAACGCAAGCTGAAACCGTAGTGCGCTGTCCGTTCCCGTGGACGCGAGTGCCCCAGCGGCTAACGCCGTTGCTTGATTCGATGCGTATGCGGCACGAGTGGAAGTCGTGCCCTTCCCAAGATCGCTCGGCCAAGGTTGTCACAGCGGTTAGCCGGCTTTGCCTGAAGCTTTTCCACCCTGTAGATTAAGCACTCCATGGAACCCGAACCGGAGCACGCCGCGTCCACGATCTCGCTCGCCTCGTACGCGCGCCTGCTGCGCAGGAACCTTAATTTCCGGCGGTTGTGGCTGGCGCAGATCGTCAGCGAAATTGGGGACTGGTTCTACACACTCTCGATTTACACCCTGCTGTTGCAGTTGACTGGACACGCGGGTTCAGTGGCGCTCGCGCTGGTGCTGCAAGTCTTGCCGCAGACGTTTGTGGGGCCCACGGCCGGAGTGGTGAACGACCGCCTGAAACGCAAGCACGTCATGATCGCAGCCGACCTCGTACGCTTCGGCGTAGTGCTGGCCATGCTGTTGGTGCGGTCGCGCTCGATGGTGTGGCTGGTCTATCCCTTGCTGCTGGCGGAAACTACGATGACCGCTTTCTTCGAGCCGGCGCGCAGTTCGGTGATTCCCAACATCACGGTGGAGAGTGAAGTTCTGGTTGCCAACACCCTGACTGCGACGACGTGGTCGGTGAACTTGATGATTGGAGCGGCGGTTGGCGGAGTAGTGGCTGCGTTCTACGGACGCGATACGGTCTTCATTCTGAATGCGCTGTCGTTTCTAACCTCGGCGATTCTGGTCAGCGGGATGCAATTTGCCGAGCCGCATGCCGAGGCGGCTGCGCCGCTGCGCCCGCGCGATCTCGTCGATTTCTCTCCCGTGCTGGAGGGGATTCGCTACATTCGCAGTCATCCAACTTTGTTTCCAGCAGTGTTTGCCAAGGCCGGAGAACTGATGGTGGGACCGAGCTGGGTCATCTTTACCGTGATGGGGGCGCGAGAGTTTGCCATACATGGGCGCGGTATCGATGCCGCAGGGGGAGCCATGCTCGGGATGAGCATTCTGCTCGGAGGACGCGGACTGGGAGCGCTGGTGGGTCCGGTGGTGTCGGCGCGCTGGGCGGGGCAGAGCGACCATCGCCTTCGGCTCGGAATCTTATTTGGCTATATCACCATTGCGTTCGGCTACGGTGTGCTGGGAGTGAGTCGCAGCGTGTGGATGGCTGCCGCCTGCGCCATGCTGGCCCACGCGGGAGGCTCGACCGTGTGGGTCTTCTCCACCACGCTGCTGCAACTGCACACCGACGACCGCTTCCGCGGGCGCGTGTTTGCCGCCGACCTCGGTCTGGGCAGTCTCTCGTTTGCCGTCACCGCGTATCTGGCCGGCCGTTTCCTGGATGCGGGAATCTCCGCGCGCACGCTCGCCATCAGTACGGGGGTGGTGATGCTGTTGCCAGCTGCGATCCTGGCATGGGCGCTTCGCCTTCGTCGGTCCAGCACAGTTAGCGCTGGTTCATGATTGCTCTCGCTAAGTTTTTCTCCTACATTTCGCACGCGGACACTTCGCGGACCGGGTTTGGCGAGATTCACTGGGTGCAAGGCAAGCCGTGGGAGCTACGAAGCGGCCGTGCATTGAGCACGAGGGCGAATTCGTTTGCCCACGTGTTGGTCTTCTCCTACACTGACAGCGTCGATTCTTGACGGGCCGCTTCCGTCGCTGGTTGCGAGTGCCACCTCGATGCGTTCCTTGGAGATCCGGGTCACCGTAGATCGTCCTTTGGCAACCGTCTTTGCGGTTTACACACAGCCCGATACCTGGCGGTGGTGCTCGTACCTGCGCGCGGTGCGCTGGGTGCGCGGGAAACCGTGGGAAGAGGAAAGCCGCTTGCACATCGAAATCGATGGTTCGGGCGGATCGGTGGATCAAGTGCTCATGCGCTTCGAACCCTACCGCCGCGCGGACTTCCTCAGCCATTTCAGTGGCGTTACGCTGGAGAGCAGGGTGAGCTTCCGGCCGCTATCCGATGATGCAACCGAGATCAGCGTGCAACTGGAGTTCGTGGGCGTTTTTTCGCGAATCGCGGGCTTTGCGATTGATACTGCCATTGAGCGAAGCACGCGGCTGTTCTTCGAGGACTTGAAGCGGGAATGTGAACGAACGCCGCGGGCTTAATCGCCGCTCGTTTATTCGCCGCTCGTTTACTCGCCGATCAGCCGGTCAATCTTCGCTGCCATGATGAAGTCGCTTTCGGTCAGGCCGTCGATTTTGTGGGTCCACAGCGTGATCTCAGCCTTGCCCCACGCCAGCAGAATATCCGGATGATGGCCTTGCTCCTCGGCCAGCGCTCCCACGCGATTGACGAACTCCAGGGCCTGCTTGAAGTCGGGGAACTTGTACTCGCGTTGAATGTGGTGATCCCTGACAACGGTCCACCGCGGAACCATGTTGTGAAACTTTTCCACCTCCGCGCCCTTGAGTGGCGGAACGCCGCCGCGGCACGGCACGCATTTCTTGTCGGCAAGCTGTTCGGTCATGACTTTCCCCCAAAGTTCTAGACGGGATGCGCAGGCAGTTCTTCAATCTTCGCAGCGGCTGGCTTGAAGTAACGCTTCAGCCACACCAGGTAGCCGAGGAACAGTACCATCGAGAGCATACTCCACCATAATAGGACGTGGCCGCGTAACAACGGACTCGACTTCAGCATTTCCAACTGCGCATCGGACATGCCCATTTTCGAGTAAGCCTGCATCAGGTCTGCCCGGCTGTAGGTAAGTATCATCGACACCATGCGTACCGACACCGCGCCGATCGCGATCCACCATCCGGAGAGTTGTAGCCGGAACAGGGCGACGGAAATGTAGAGATCGAGGGCCGCCAGCGGGACAAAACACGCGACCGCCGCGATCCCGGTGAGATAGCTTCCGAAAAACGGAAACAGCGGAGTCGTCAGGCCTACCATCAACATGTAGAGGGACCCAGCGAAGATTGCGACGCTGGCGCCAAGCACGGGCAACGGCGTTCGGTCCGTCCAGCGTTCGACGGGGTCGCTGCGGCGGCAGGTCTCGGCGACATCTTTGCGACTGTAGAAAATCACGAACGCGATTGGCACCAGCACCAGGAAGAACGCCGCAAAAATAATGATCAGAGTAAGGATGACTGCCATTACTCCCGTGGACACTTCGGCTGAGCTGGCGTCGGCGCCGCTCTGCTTCATCTGGGCCAGCACGCCCTTCATGACTACCGGCAGTACCGCGGTCAGCAGGACTGTGGCCAGCGCACCCATGATCAGCCAGTACCAGGAAATGACCAGCGTCAGAGCGCGCGCCCAGCGCTTCATTCGCACCGATCCGATGCCCAGTGCCAGCAACGCCGCCGCCGCGAATGCATAGGTGGCCACGGCGGAAACTATCTGGCCGGGACGCATTGCGCCGCCGGGAGCGAGGCGGGACATGAATGCTCCCAGCGCGATCAGAGGCACCATGAGTGCAGCCAGCAATCCCAGAATAATCTGGATCACTCCGAAGATCGTCAGGCCGGTGCCGCGGTCGCGGTATGCGGGAGCGTCGGACGCCGGCAGTTCCGGAAGTTGCGGAGTGGTGGCCGCGGAAACAACTGCTGTGGCGGCCAGGGGTGGTGCAGGCGCGGGTTCCGGCGTTTGTTCCGGATCTGGTGGCACTGCGGTTTCCACGGGAACCTCCCAGGAGGAAGGGATATCTTAACAGGCCGGTCGCACAATGAACCGCACAGGTCTGGAGCCTCTGCGCCGTTGCCAGACCGACGTATTTTCGATTCCGTTCTGTGTACAATGTGTTTCTGCTCCCCCTCCCGGTTCTGGAACCGAACTCCGGCGACCAATGAAGCCGTTGGCAATCGTCGCGCACAGCGCTTTGCGCTCTTTGGCATGGAGTCTCAAGAAGGTGGCAGCAAGGATTCTGAAAGGAAAATGACGTGGTCGTTCTGGTCATCGGCGGTGCGGGATACATTGGAAGTCATGCTGCCCGGGCGCTGAAGCGCGCGGGGCATGAAGTGATCATTTTCGACAATCTCAGCACCGGCTACGAGAGACTGGCGGCGGGATTTGAGCTGATCAAGGGCGACATGCTGGACGGCGCCGCGCTGGCGCGAGTGCTGCCGCGCGCCGACGCCATCATGCATTTCGCGGCGCATGCTTATGTCGGCGAGTCCGTGACGAATCCGAAAAAATACTTCCATAATAATGTGGAAGGCGGGCTGTCTCTGCTCAACGCGGCGCTTGACGCGCGGGTGAAGAAGATTATTTTTTCTTCGACCTGCGCGGTGTATGGAGTCCCGGCGAAAGTTCCGATCGAGGAAAACATTCCGCGCCAGCCGGTGAACCCTTACGGCGTATCGAAACTTTTCTTTGAGCAGGCCATGGAATCCTATGACCGGGCCTACGGTTTCCGCTTCGCCAGCCTGCGTTATTTCAATGCAGCGGGAGCGGACGAAAGCGGAGAGATTGGCGAGTTGCACGAACCCGAGACGCACTTGATTCCGCTGGCGCTGAGCGCGGCCGCGGGGTTCGGCCCGGAGTTGCAGGTGTTTGGGTCGGATTATCCAACGCCGGATGGAACCTGTGTGCGCGACTACATCCACGTGAACGATCTGGCGAGCGCACACTTGAAGGCGCTCGATCACCTGATGGCGGGGAAGGAAAGCTTTGCCGTCAACGTTGGAACTGGAACCGGAGCCTCGGTGCAGGAAGTAATTACGACCGTCGAGGAAGTGACGGGAAAGCGCGTGCCGCGCAAGATGGTTCCGCGCCGCCCGGGAGATCCCCCTGAGTTGGTGGCGAATCCGGCGAGAGCGCAAGCCCTGTTGCAGTGGAAGGCGACGCGCGGACTGCGCGAAGTGGTGGCGACGGCATGGAATTTCATGGAGCGGCAGGGAAAAGCGAAAGGCATTTAACCACAGAGGACACAGAGGAACACAGAGGAACTTCTCTGGGTTTCCTCTGCGTACTCTGTGTCCTCTGTGGTTAAGATTTGTGTCGTTGATGTTCTGAGGGCAACTATGGGAAATGATTTGACGGGCAAGAAAGTGGCGTTTTTGGGTGCGGGCAAGATGGGCGGCATCATTCTGCAGGCACTGCTGAAGAATGGGATGCTGTCGACGAAGTCCACCTGCGCAACCGTGGCGCATGAAGAGCGCGCCCGGGCCCTGGCCGCGAAGCTGAAAATAAAAGTCGGGACCGACAACGTTGCCGCCGCCAAAGGCGCCGACATTATTGTGATTGGAGTGAAGCCGCAGGTGGTCGAAGAGGTCATCCGCGAGATCAGCGGGCACATTACTTCAAAGCAGTTGATTGTGTCGGTGGCGGCGTCCGTGCCCACTTCGATGATCGAAAAAAGCCTGCCGCCCAATGTTTCGGTGATTCGCGCCATGCCCAATACGCCGTGTCTGCTGGGCGCGGGTATGACTGCGATCTGCAAAGGCAAGCACGCCAGCGCCGAAGACGTGGCCCTGACTTGCCATATGTTTGACGTGGTCGGACGCACCGTCGTGGTCGACGAGAAACATATGGACGCAGTGACCGCGCTTTCGGCCAGCGGCCCGGCCTATATCTACATCATTCTCGAATCGCTGGCGGAGGGGGGCGTAAAGATGGGGCTGCCGCGGGATATCGCGACGCTGCTGGCGGCCCAGACCACGCTGGGCGCGGCGCGGGTCGTGCTCGAGACCGGCGACCATCCAGCGCTGCTCAAGGACGCGGTGACCACGCCGGCGGGTTGCACCATCGACGCGATCATGGAACTCGAGGAAGGCAAGCTGCGGGTCACGCTGATCAAGGCGGTGGTGAAGGCCGCGCAGCGCGCGAAAGAATTGGCGTACAGCTAGACGATTTTGCCGCCGGTCGGTCGCCACCGTCGCAAACTTAGCCCGGCACTGCACCAACGACTCTCATGGAATCACGACTCATCCTGATCTTTCTGCTGCTCAAACTGGGCGTGGCCGTGGTCGTGTCGAGCACCCTGGTGCGCTCCAAAGAATTCAAAAGGGTTTTGTTCCGCGAAGAGCGCACCTTCCGGCAAAAAGTGTACTTAGTGCTCTGGTTCGGCTTGCCGATCATGGGTGGGGTTGGGATTCGAATTTTCCAGAAGGCTTTTGCGGCCGGCGACCTGAGTTTCGAAACCGCGCTGCTGCTGGGTGTGATCGGCGGACGCTGGGCGGGATCGCTGGGCGGCGTGCTGATGGGTTTCCCCGCCCTGCTGCACGGCGAGTGGGCTGCGATGCCCTTCGATGTGCTTTGTGGTTTTCTGGCTGGCCAACTGCGTACTTGGGCAATCGACAAGGATGACATCTGGTCGTTCTCGCCGTTCATCGATCAAAGCATCATTCGTATCATTCGACGGAACCTGCCGCGTCCCCGCCTGTTCGACTGGCAGGTCATGTTTTTCTGGACCGTAATTGGGTTGCGTTTCGTGCAAACAGAATTGGCGGAACACTTCCCGCGCTCGATCTTCAGCGTTGAGAGTCCCGACAACTACTGGGTCTACAGCGTAATCTACGCCGCAGCAGTAGCGGCGATTGGAATCGAACTGAAGGTTTTTAACAGCGTCCGCATTCAGATCAAGCTGGAAGAGCAGGAACGTCTGCTGCTGCACGCGCGCATGGAGGCGCTGCAGAACCAGATCAATCCACATTTTCTGTTCAACACACTGAATTCGATTTCGTCGCTGGTGCGATTCGACCCAGAACTGGCGCGGGACGTGATCTTCAAGCTAGCGACTATCTTGCGGCGCCTGCTCAGCAGCGGGGAAGCGTTTGCGCCGCTGCGCGAAGAATTCGAATTCATCGACAACTACCTCGACATCGAAGTGGTGCGATTTGGCCGCGACAAATTGCGGGTGGTCAAGGAACTCGACCCGGCCTCGCTCGACGTCGTCGTCCCCAGCATGCTGCTGCAGCCGCTGGTCGAAAACTCCATCAAGCACGGTTTGGGGCCGAAGGTGGAGGGCGGCAGCATCTATTTGCGCAGCCGCGTTACCGATTCCCGTCTCATTATTGAAGTCGAGGACGACGGTGTCGGGATGGGCCAGGCTCAACTGGAAGAGAGCAGCAGTTGGTCGGGAATGGGCATCGGCATGGCCAATATTTCCGAGCGGCTGCAGGTGCTCTACGGCGACACGGCGCGCATGACCATCGACAGTCACGAAGGGAAGGGAACGCTGATCCGGATTCGATTGCCTCTGGTGGAGGCGGCCAGTGCGGTTCCAGAGGGGTTCTACGCCGAACGATCAAGCACGCGCCGGTAAAAATCCTCGTACTGCTTCACAATTTTGGCGGAACCGAAACGCTCCGTGGCGACCGCCCGCGCCTGCATGCCCATCTCACGCAGTTGCTGGTCGTTGCTGAGCAGTTCAATAGCGTATCGCGCCATCGTTTCGACATCCCCCACGTCGGCGAGGTAACCACTCTTGCCGTGTTCGATGACCTCGGGCACGCCGCCCGCGCGCGTCGAGATGGGAACCACTTCGCACGCCATGGCCTCGAGCGCCGCCAGCCCGAATGATTCCAGTTCGCTCGGAATCAGCATGACGTCGGCGATGGAAAGCTTCTCCTGGATCTGATCCTGCTTACCCAGAAACAACACGTCGTCATGGATGCCCTTCTGCACGGCCAGCCACTCGGCCACGGAACGGTCCGGGCCATCTCCGATCAGGAGCAGCCGCGACGGCATCTTCTTGTGCACCCGGTCGAAAATCTCGATTACATCGGTGAGACGCTTCACCGGACGAAAATTGGAGAGATGTACGAGCACGCGCTCACCCTTCGGCGCGTACTCCGCGCGCAGTTGCGCGAAGGTCTCGGGCTTGCGGTGATAGACGTCGACATTGACCGAGTTGTAAATCACTTCAATGCTGTTCTTCACATCGAACACGCGCTGGGTGCGGTCGCGCAGATAGTTTGAAATCGCGGTGACACCATCGCTCTGCTCGATCGAATATCGGGTGATCGGCAGGTAAGAGCGGTCGAGGCCAACCAGGGTAATGTCGGTGCCGTGCAGCGTGGTGACGAAGGGCAGCTTCTGCCGGCGAGGCCCCGCGGCGAGCATCTGCCGGGCCAGCAACGCGCTCACCGAATGCGGAATGGCGTAGTGCACGTGCAGCAGGTCGAGATCGTACAGTTGCGCGACCTCGGCCATGCGAGTGGCCAGGGCCAGGTCGTAGGGCGGATAGTCAAACAGGGGATAGCGGGAAACCTCCACTTCGTGATAGTGGATGTTGGGTTCCTCGCCCCGCAGGCGGATGGGCTGCGCGTACGAAATGAAATGGATTTCGTGTCCGCGCTGCGCCAGTTCCAGGCCCAGCTCGGTGGCGACGACACCGCTGCCGCCGTACGTCGGATAACACGTGATTCCGATCTTCATAATATGTTGCGAGATATGTGCGAGGCGCCGCCCTCTCGATACTGCTGACATTCGATGGTTGGAATGCGCCGCGGTTGCAGATTTTACACGAGTGCAGGGCAGGGGCCGACGGGCGCTTCAAGAGGTCGTTGATACGCTCTCTTATTCGCCTTCTTTTTCGCCCTCTTTGTGGCCGAATGTAATTCCGGGGTCGATCTTGTCGAGGTGAGCCTGGAACCGCTTTTTAGCCTCTTCGGGCAGGCCCGTGAACTCGATGCCCATGCCTACGCCAGGATCACGAGTGCGCACTACGGCGCTGGGCGAAAGCCGTTCCTCATCCATCCACAGGTCCACTCGAATGGCGGTGCCGATAGTCAGTGGCATGACGGTCTCAACATAACAGCCGTTCCCGCTGATGTCGGTGGCATTCACGCGCATCGGCATATTCACGCGCTCGTCGCGCAGTTCCAGGGGAAAGGAAATCTTGTGGCGGAGGAATCTTCGACGGTTGTCCTGACTCACCTGGGTACGTTCGTCCGCTCGCATGTCGATGGGAAGGACGGACAACCACGGACAATCCTGATCGACCACGAGTTGCACCCCGACCTGGGTCTTCTTGAGCGCGCCCGCATCCACCACCCAGATCACTCTGCAGCGCGCTTTCCGGGTTTCGTACTGGACGCCGATGACATCGCCCACCTTCAACTCGGGCTCAATGCCGAACAGGCAAGCGCCCGTCGCGCTGATGTTTTGCGCCATGGCATTCTGGAAAAATGGCTGGTTATTGGAGCCCATGCCCCACACCCGGACTTTTAAGTCCAGAGTTGCGCGCGGAGCGGATCCTTGGGCTGACATGAGCTAAAAATCCTCCAGATTAGAAAAACCCAAAGAACAGGGTGATCTGAAAAATATCATACTACTTGCTGTGGAAGCAGTAGGTTACGAGAGTACCTGATTTCCACTGGCTCGCCGGTGCTAAGGATGCCGGGGCGGGGAAAGAATCGGGGATCTGCCACGGCGCGGTCGCGCGACCTGATCGCGGTGCGTACCGCCGTTTCCGCAACGGCTCGCGTATACTCATTGAATTGTGGATCGCGCGGTCAGAATCCAGTCCCGTCGGCGCGATCCAGTCGCGCCCAAGGTACGATGGGCGGTTAGCTCAGCTGGTTAGAGCGCCTGCCTTACAAGCAGGAGGTCGCAGGTTCGAGTCCTGCACTGCCCACCATCTAAAGTTCTCGAATCTCATGCGGTTAGTGGCGGGGCCGCGCTCGTCCCGTAGGCGCCAGTTGGTGCTGCCACATTTTGGTTGGATATTGGATATTGGATAGTTGAATCGTAGGGAGAGCAAACGCAAATGTCCCGAAACTCCAGAGTCGTGACTTGGTTGGTCGTGGCGGTTGCACTCACCCTGTCTTTGTCTTGCTCTCTCTCACAAGCCCAGAGTCGCGGCGCGGATTCAGAAGTCCACCCCTGGTGGCAGCATGCAGTGTTCTACGAAATCTATCCGCGAAGTTTCGCCGACAGTAATAGCGACGGAATCGGCGATCTGAACGGCATCGCCTCGAAACTCGACTACCTCAAGGGCCTGGGCGTGGACGCTATCTGGATTTCGCCATGCTACCCATCGCCGCAGCTCGATTTCGGCTATGACGTCTCGGATTATGAAAACATCGATCCCATGTACGGAACCCTCAAAGACTTCAGCCATCTGGCGAAGGAAGCGAAGAAGCACGGAATCCTCATCATCATGGATTTTGTTCTGAATCATTCTTCTTCGCAGCACAAGTGGTTTCTTGATTCAGCGTCGTCCCGCACTTCGGCGCATCGCGACTGGTACATCTGGCGCGATGGCAAAGCGCCCGGCGTCCCGCCCAATAATTGGATCTCCGACTTCGGTGGGTCGACCTGGGAGTTCGACGCCAAGACCAGTCAGTACTACTACCATTTCTTTGAGGTGGGCCAGCCGGACCTCAACTGGCGCAATCCGGCAGTGGAAAAAGCCATGTTTGACGTGACCCGCTTCTGGTACAAGCACGGAGTTTCCGGGTTTCGGCTCGATGCGGTGGACCTGTTGTTCGAAGATCCTGATCTTCACGACAACCCCGTCTTGCCGGGCAAAACCGATCTGGGCGATCCGAAGATGGACAACAAGTACAACGACAAATTGCCCGAGAATCACATCGAACTCAAAAAGCTGCGCCAGGTTGCCGACCAGCATAACGCGGTCTTAATCGGTGAGACCTACACGTCGAATCGAGACGAGTTGAAGGAATACTACGGCGATCATAATGACGAAATCCAATTGCCCATGGATTTCATGTTCTGCACCGTCAACAAGCTCTCCGCGGCCGAGTTCCGGGCGCAGATTGCCAACGCCGAGTCCACCGGAGGCTGGCCGGTTTACGTGATCAGCAATCACGACATGCCACGATCCTACGTGCGCTACGGTGACGGACAGCATAACGATCAAATTGCCAAGCTCATGGCTGGGATGTATCTGACCCTCCGCGGCACGCCCATCATGTACTACGGCGAGGAACTGGGGATGGAAAACAATGATCCCGTTCGCAAGGAAGATGTCAAAGACCCGCTGGGCATTACCGGATGGCCAAAGGAAAAGGGCCGCGATGGCGAGCGTACTCCCATGCAGTGGAACGATTCGCCCAACGCCGGATTCACCCGGGCCACGCCCTGGTTGCCGGTTCCGGCAAGCTACAAGACTCACAACGTTGCCAGCGAACTGCAAGACCCTAATTCAGTTCTGCAATTCTATAAACGCCTGCTGGCACTCCGGCATCAGGATCGTGCATTGCTCGACGGCGACTATGTGGCGTTGAATCAGGACAACCCAAACGTCCTGTCGTACCTCCGCCGGTATAAGAATGAAACCGTGCTGGTCGTTCTGAACATGTCAGGGACGGCGCAGCAGGTTAGCTACGATCTCTCCGAACAAGGCTTCCCGTCCGCTAAAGCCACGGCGATGCTCAGCACGATGCTCACTGCTTCGGCTTCAGCGCCCAGCGGTCCGATGGGTCCGATCGCTCTCGATCCATTCGCGGTTTACATCGCACGAATCTCGCAGTGAAGGGAAACTCAGGCCATTCATTGTTCATGACAGAGAGATCGACAGGATCAATCGCGAGCCGCAACCCCAGTGACTGCCGCGAAAAGATACCGCACAAATAGCCCCAGTTGCTTCGTCTCGATGCGCTCGTCATTGCCGTGTACGCCTCGGTTCTCTTCTTCGGTCTTGGGCACTCCGATCCCGTACGCCTGAACTCCTTTTGCCCGTAGGAATGAGGAATCAGTCGCACCTGTTGTCATGGTGGGCAATGTGATGGCCTCGGGACTCACTTCCTTTTGTGCCCGCTCCAGAGCGGCAAACATTTCCGTACCCAAGTGGCTCGGAGGAGCTGCCGGCATGGACAGCGAAACATCCTCAGCGACCACTCGCACTTGCGGATCGTTAATGACCTGCGCCAGCATCTCGCGAAACTTTCCGAGGTCTTCGTCGGGCAGTGCGCGCACGTCGAGCGTCGCTTCCGCGGACGGCGGGATGACGTTGGATTTGTAACCTGCTTTCAAGATGGTTGGAACCACCGACGTTCGCACCATCGAGTAATACTGAGGCTTCTTGTGCTTCAGTTCCTCTTGTACCTTCGGGTCCAGCACATTTCGATACCACGCCGCTTCTTCAGGCGCTGAAATCGTGGCCAGGCGTTCGAAAAATACGCGCGTGGTTTCGTTGAGACGCGCGGGAGTATCCCAGGTTCCCGCCTTCGCGACGGCGGCGGCGAGGTGGACGACCGCATTGTCCACTCGCGGCACCGACCCGTGGCCGCTGCTGCCGGTGGCTTCCAGGAGCAAGCCTCTCGGGAGCTTCTCGGCGGTCGCGACACCGAAATACTTCACCGTCCCATTCTCGACCAGCGATCCTCCTCCTTCGTTGAGCGCAAACTCACAGTCAATCTTGTCCCAATATCGATCGACGATGGTGGCCATGCCGGCGGGCGAAGACATTTCCTCACTGGCTTCGGACAGGAAAATAACGTCTCGATCGAGCACCACGTTCATGCGTTTCAATTGCAGGAAAACTTCCAGGTTGGCGGCCACCATCGCTTTGTCGTCGGACGCACCACGACCATAGATCACCCCGTCGCGTTCGTTCGCGGCAAACGGGTCAACCGTCCAGTGCGATCGATCGACCGGAACAACATCTTCGTGTCCCATTATCAGCAACGGGCGTTTCTTTCCGTTACCCTTGAGCCGCGCGACAATACTGGCGCGTCCCGGCACCGGTTCAAGGATCTCCGATCCGATCCCTTCGGTCTTCAGCACGCCTTCTAGATAGCGCGCGACCTTTGACTCATCGCCGGGAGGATCCTGAGTGTCAATTCGTACAAGGTCGGCAAGAAAGTGCACGGCCTCGGCCTGTGCCTGCTCCGCATTCAATGAGTGCTTGGGCTGTGCCGGGCTCACGGTTGCAGCCGCGAACAGGCAGCCTCCTATGCACATGGCAAGGATCGTTTGTCGAATCAAGAGGTGCCTCCAGGCGACCGATTATAGCTGTCTTCATCGCTATAATGGGCCGACGCTCATGAACTGGGTTCGGGCCATCCGCGTTCGGTTTGACTCGGAGCATGGCGCCCGTGACCGCCTTGGTCCTCGATGGATCTTTCTACGGGCGCTCGGCGGCATCTACTTTTCCGCTTTCTTCTCGCTCGTCTTTCAGATTCGAGGGCTCATTGGACCGCAAGGGATTTTGCCCGCGACCGAATATCTCCGCGCGGTGGCAGATTCGCTGGGCAATAGCCGCGGCTTGTGGTTTGCGCCCACATTGTTGTGGATGGCCAGCGGCCCTCATATGCTCACTGCCTTGTGTTGGGCAGGCATGGCTGCGGCTCTACTGTTGGTCCTGAACATCTGGCCGCGTGGAATGCTGGTGATTTGTTTTGTGTGCTTTCTTTCGTTCGTGAGCGCGGCGCAGGATTTTTCCGGGTATCAGTCGGATGGGATGTTACTCGAAGCGGGATTCATTGCACTTTTCTTTGCTCCAGCCGGATTCCGTCCGGGGGTTGGACGGGCGTCGCCGCCATCGCGCGCCAGCCTGTTCCTGCTGCAATGGGAATGGTTTCGCATCTACTTCGAATCTGGCGTAGCCAAGATTGCCGGTGGAGACCCGGAGTGGCGTCACTTTACGGCCATGGACGAGTACTATCAGAATGGTCCGCTGCCTACCTGGATCGGCTGGTACGTTCAGCACCTGCCGCACTGGTTCCATGCTTCGACAGTCTTCGCGACGCTGGCGCTCGAGTTGGTTCTGGTTTGGATGTTGTTTCTACCACGCCGCTGGCGCATCGTGTGCTTCCTGATTGTGACTCCGTGGGAACTGGGCGTCATTCTCACCGCCAACTACACATTCCTGAACTATCTGGTTCTGACGCTAGGATTCCTTTTGTTGGATGATGGCTTTCTGCTGCGCGTTCTTCCCGAACAATGGAAGAGATTGTTGGTCACGGGCGAGGAGAGTGCCTCTTCAACCAGCGCTTCGCGCCCAGCGCCAGAATCGTCGAGCGATCCAGAACGATCCGGGCAAAGCCAAACTTCAGGAAGGTTTCGCCGGATCTTCCACACTGCGAAACTGTCTCTCACCGTGATCGTCCTCGGCTGGGTTTTCTATGCAACCATGGCGGAGTTGATGTGGATGTTCTCCATCCCCCTGCCCACCGCACCGGTAGCGGCGCTCGAACCGTTTCGCATCGCCAATCGATACGGACTTTTCGGCATCATGACCCGCGGCCGGTACGAGATCGAATTCCAAGGTTCGGAGGATGGCAAGACCTGGGTGCCGTACCCTTTTCGCTACAAACCGCAGGACTTGAGCGCGGCACCGGGTGTTTACGCGCCCTATCAGCCGCGATTCGACTGGAATCTCTGGTTCGCTTCGTTAGGATCTTGGCAGGATTACCCCATCGTCACGCGCACCGAAGTGCAGCTTCTCTCCAATGACAGTGACGTTCTTAATCTCTTCGCGAACAATCCTTTTCCGAATGGGCCGCCACGCGCGGTGCGCGCGGTGATTTGGCAATATTGGTTTACTACCATGTCCGAAAAGCATTCGCAGGGTGTGTGGTGGCGCCGGCAATTCCTCGGACTTTATGCGCCGACCATCGAGCGCGCATCCGACGGGACGATGCATGTGGTCGAAGGGCCAACCGCTGATCCACGCGAGTGAAGGCCAGTGTCGGCGGCGGATCCGCTTCAGACTAACCGCGACCCAACCTGGACAACGCCATCTTCGCCGCATGATAGCCGCACATGCCATGCACTCCTCCGCCGGGCGGCGTGGATGCTGAGCAAATGTAGATTTCGCGCGCCGATGTTGCGTATTGCCGCCAGGTTGGACGAAAAAGGAATTGGCGAAGATCGACGGCCCCACCTCCAATGTCTCCGCCCACGAGATTCGCGTTCATGTTCTCAAGATCTGCAGGAGAGAAAATGCGCCGTGCCAAAACGCAGTCGCGGAAGCCGGGGGCGAAGCGCTCAATCTGGCTCTCCAATTTCTCAAGCAGGTTTACTTTGGACCCATTCGGCACATGACAGTAAGCCCAAGCCGTGTGCTTGCCGGCTGGAGCCCGCGAGTCGTCGAAGAGACTGGGCTGGGCCAGCAGAACGAAGGGACGATCGGCGTGCTGCCCGCTGCGCACCGCCTTTTCCGAGGCTGCAATCTCCTCGAAGCTCCCGCCCAAGTGTACTGTCGCTGCTCGTAAGCAATCCGAAGCTTTCCACGGAATGGGCGCGTTGAGCGCGTAATCCACTTTGAAGACGCCCGCTCCGTAACGGAATCGTTCCAGTCGCTGCCTATAGCTTTCAGATAATCGTTGCCCGCCAACCCGGATGAGTTGCCGCGGAGTCAGGTCACAGAGAAACAGGTCATAATCGGCCAATTCCGCCAAGTTTTGAACCGGCAACGAAGTGGTTACCCGGCCTCCTAAAGTCGAGAGAAAAGAGCACAGCGCGTTCGTCAGGGACTGCCCGCCGCCGCGAGGAATCGGCCAACCTACGGAATGGGCTGAAACCGCCATCAGGATAGCGAACGCCGCGCTCAACAGTTCGTCCAGGCTGAGGAAAGAATGGGCGGCCATGCCCGCGAAGACGGCCCGGGTTCGTAGGCTACGAAAGCGGCGAGCGACTGCCTGGGCCGGCTGCAGCGCGACCATTCCAAAGCGTGCCATCAGCCACGGATGTCTGGGCACCAGGCGTACGGGCCCTAGGATCTCGGGCGCAAGTTCGCTCCAGTGCTCGACAAATGGACGCATGAGTTTGTCCCACGTCGGCCCATCGATCCCAAGAGAACCCTGAGTTTCATTCAAGTCACGTTCCAACATCACCGCCGTGCCGTCATCGAGAGGATGCGCCAAAGCTGCGGGCGAGTGAATCCACTGTAAGCCGTGGCTGCTCAAAGGCAGCGACGAGAAAAACGGCGACCCTGCGCCAAGCGGGAAGACAGCCGATCCAAAGTCATGCTGAAAGCCCGGCAACGTCAGTTCGAGGGTGCGTGCAGCCCCGCCCGGCGTGGACTCGGCTTCCAGCACGTCCACCGGCATGCCAGCCTGGGCCAGAACTATGGCTGCGGCCAACCCGTTGGGACCAGCGCCGATTACGCATGCCTTACGGTTCATCGTGATTCACTCAGCGGTTGAAGGGATACTCCTGAACCCAGTGAAAGCCGCGGCTGACCAGAACGAATTTACTTCGGTCAACCAACTGCAGTTGCATGTGCATCTTGTGGCTGTCCATGTTGCCGTCGAGGATCAATCGATCCCCGGCCAAGCGCTGGAATGTGAAATTGCCTTTCCAGTTCTTGTCGCTGTACTTCGTGAGTGCGATGCTCTTGTCGTTGACATTGATCGACGCACCGTAACGGGCAAACGAATCGTCCATGCGCTGGAACGCCACGCTCTCGGGAAAATCAAACACGGCGCGGCGCCAGCGGTCGTAATCGGTGAGCAACGGCGAGCGCACCTGGCCATCGATAGATAGCTCGTCCACATTCCAGATGCCGTAGAGCGGAGACTTGGTACGTCCCTCGCCGTAAGTGTGCCAATCAACCCAACCGCTGTAGACATTCATCCCGAGCAGCCAGACGCCGAACACGATTTGCACGGCCAGCGCGATCCGGTTGGCGCGGCGGGTTTGGAAAAGCTGAGGTTGGGTAGAAGGTTCGACAGTACGATTGCGGAAAAAGAAATTCGTTAGACGCTGAAACTCGGGCGCGAGCAGGAACAAGGCCAATAGGAGCAGGTGAAACGACAATTGCTTTACCGGAACGTCGTACGTCATGTTGAGCATGAAGACCTGGATCATATCGGCCACGCAGACCAGCGCGCCGAGCAGCGTCGTCCGGGGAAAGATGAGCAGGATTCCACCCAGCATTTCCGCGCATCCTGCGAAAGTCTCATACGCCGGCGCTGCTCCAATCGAAGACCACAGAACGCCCATCGGCGAAAAGTCACGGAAGGGCTCGATCAATCTGGTCAGATACGGGAACGGCATTTGCAACGGAATGAGTTTGTCCATCCCGTACGTAATCATCTGTCCAGCCAGCGCAATGCGAATGAAAACGCGGAACCATTTGTGGAGTGTGGCGTAGTTTTCGCGCTTGCGGTCGAGACCCGACCAGATGCCCGCTGCCAGCGCGGAGACGACCAGCAGCCAGAACGCCAAGACCCAGTCAAAGGTCTTGTCGCCGCTGCCGCTGCCCGTATAAACCAGCGGCAGCTTAGCGTGAAAAATGTGAGCCGCGGTCCAGAAAGTTATTTGTCGCATCGGCCAGAGCGAACTCAGGTCGGGGATGTCCACTTTCGGGATCGGCAATAAGCTGCCAAGAATCTGCGTGGCAACGCAGAATAATCCGAAGTACAAGAAGCAGAAACGAAAGGCGACGCGAGCAGCGAAACTCCACTTCTGCAGTTGCGCTTCGGGCTGGAGTTGAGCCATCTGGGGTTGACCGATCTGGACTTGAGCACCCATTCGATACCTCCCGGAGCGCTAAAGTTTACATCAGAGTCGATCGCTTGCAGCCAACACCAAGAGGATAATGTGGGTCGAGTATCGCTTACCCGGGCAGGACGACCGAGCCGTTAGCGCGCCGGGCGACAAGCCGGCCGCCCTCCAGCAACTCGTAGTTGTTGTCGCGCCACAGGCTGCGTTTAGACAGGTAACTGGCGCACCAGATGATGAAGCCGTGCAGGTCGCGCAGCGGGTAGAGCAGCACCCAGCCCGGCGCGACCGGATCGTGCGCGGCCCACCAGCCGACCATCCAGCATTCCGCCATGCGATTCAGCAGGGAAGCTGCCAACAAGCCGGCGCCCCACCACGGATGGCCCAGCAGCGACGCGCCGATCAGGCCGAGAATTCCATACGGGACCGCGAACGTCAGTCCGGTGCCCAGGTGGCCTTTGGGACGCGAGTAGCGGGTGCCCATGGCCCAACGCAGCTGCCGTTCCCACATTTGCCGGAACGTCAAGCGCGGAGAAATATGGTCGACCACATGACTCGACAGCACGACCCTAAAGCCGGCCTTGTAAATG
>JBKQID010000065.1:0-74923 GCA_052148475.1 Candidatus Sulfotelmatobacter sp.
GCACTGCGAAGAAGATTCCAACGATACAAACGTGTGCGCTGCGGAGTCTGTTCAATTTTGATCACTTCCCAGAGCCGAAGGAAAATCGCTAAGAAGCATCAATTGAAAACTCGGCTTTATCAACTACGATGTCGGAGACAATACACGCTTTACGACTTATTTCCACACTGAGCAATCTTGAACAGACACAAACGATTGACGATTCTAAGCTGGCGCACATGAGGAGATGTCACGGAACTGATGCGGCTCTTACCCTATCGTCCGCCGGTTCCTCTGGTGGCGCAGCCCGATGGAGTCGTTGCGCCACCAATCTTTGTGAAGGAGTATCGCGCATGACGAGCAGAGTACCGTCAGCGGATCCCTCGCCTGATCCAGACCAGCACCCTGACACACTCAAGCCAATGGAGCGCCGCCGACCTACCAGACTCAAGGCTACGTTCCAGTGGCCGCCAGATTGTCTGTGGCCGTTCCTAGATAATAGATGGGACAGCGAGACATGACTTTGTCTCCAGCGGGGAACTCAGAGGCGCCCATTCCGATGTTGATCGATCTGTCGCACAAGGTCCGACGTGGCACAGCCGTCATCCCGGAGGAATAGGCTTGAGGCTCTGCGTTTGTATTGCCGTGCTTTTCCCAATTTTTCTTGCCGTTGGCGTGACCTCTTCCATTCTCGAGATGACTCCGCCCATCAGCGGACTCGCCCTCGCCGATCTGCGGGATACGTTCGAAGAAGTTCACAGCGGACATCGTCATGAGGCGATCGACATTATGGAGCCGAGCGGGACACCCGTGCATGCGGTGGTCTCCGGAACCATCCGCAAACTGTTCCTCAGCAAACCGGGCGGCAACACGATATACGAGTTCGATGAAGCGGAAGTGTATTGCTATTACTACGCGCACCTGGACGGGTACGAGAAAGGATTGCGGGAGGGGATGCGGGTCGAGCGTGGCGACGTCATCGGTTTTGTGGGCTCCACGGGAGATGCGGATGCGCGCGCGCCGCACTTGCATTTTGAAATCCACGAGTTGGGGCCGGACAGGCTGTGGTGGAAAGGGAAGGCCGTGAACCCGTATCCCGGCCTGGTAGACGCGGTGAAGCGGACGAAATAGCAATCGCGCCTGCGAGAAACCTGCCCGATGCGGCCGCACGATCGACGATCGCTTAGCCGCCGAAGCTTCGCATTCCTATTCCTCGAACACGACCGGCGTCCCGTCTTTGACCAAGTCGGCGACCCTGGTGGCGTCCCAGTTTGTCATCCGTACGCACCCGTGAGACGCGGAATGGCCGATCTCCCCCGCTTCCGGCGTGCCGTGTATGCCGTAGTGCGGTACGTTGATCCCCATCCAGACCACACCCACCGGATTGTTCGGACCCGCCGCGATCTTCACCTTGGCATCTGCTTGATCGGCGTCCCAGAACAAGTCGGGGTTGTAGTTGTAGGTTGGATTTCGCACCACGTCCGTGATCATCCAATTTCCGAACGGGAGCGGGTCATGGTCGCTGCCGCTCGTCACCGGGGCGTAAAAGATGACTTGGCCTTCGCGGTCATACACCCTCAGGACCGATGCCTTCTTCGAGACAACGATCTTGACCGACCCCGTCTGGGCCCGCGTCGCTTGTTCGGCGCCCAACACGTTAGGGACACGGATGTGCTCTCCCGCAATGAACCGGGCGCGGGGGTTCAGGCGCTTGAGCAGAGCCTGGGCCGAGTGGAATTTCCCGGCCAGCTCTTCCAGCACGGATGTGTAGTAAAGGCCCGGCAGTTTCGACTGCTCCGTCGCGTCCTCCGGAATTGCCTTGATGAACGGCCCGCCGGCGTCCTCGGCGGTGATTGTGTAGGAGACGATCGATTTCACAGAAGCGGCGCCGAGCGCCGCGAGTGCGGCATTGCGGCTCCGTGCACCAGGAGCAATTCCACGCGCGGCTTGGAACGCCGCCATGGCCTCGCGGCTGTTCTTTCCATTTTCGTCGTCGATCTGTCCCGGCGAGAAGTTGGCTCGATCCAGAAGAACCTGCATTTCAAGCTCTGCCAGCCCGACCGCCCGAACTGGCGGAAGCGGGCGTTTGGCTGCGATCGCAATGGACGTGCCAAAAAGAATCGCTGCGACCACAACGAAACCCGATAGGTTCGCGACTTTGACTTTCATGGCGCCTCCTGGAACGGACCATGTGACTTCTTCTGCTGATTACCCTGAGAAGCACGCAACGCAAAATTATCAGGCCGCGATCCAACGCGTCTGTTCAACACCGCTCACGTCAGCAAAAACGATGGAAAGAATCACCGACGAAAGAGGCGGGCTTGGGGAGGCGCCCATTTCACGTCAGTTCCTGGCAGTGACCCGGTCTGCGATTTTGTCGTACTCGGCCTTCGGCATGATGCGCCGCGTCACCACATCACCGGGTTCGGTATAAGGACGCCCTGCAATCACGCGGTTTGCTTCTGACCCGGTCACGCCCGGCAGGCTCATCAACTGCTGTTTCGTGGCAGTGTTCAAATCGAGTGGCTGGTCGCGGCTCCAGCCCTCGCGTATGCCTGCCGCCACGGCCTCCCCATCGTGTTTAATCTCCGCGGTTGCTTGCGCGGTTTTCTCCTTCAATTCCTGCGTGTTTTGTTGTTGAGAGCAACTCGCAAGCCCGGCCAGCAGCAGAATTATGGGAACGTGTCGATATCTGAGTATCTTCATTAAATGATCTCCGGTTCGCTGACTTGGATGATATGTCCGCCCTGGGTGGTTGGTGTTTTTCTGGCGAAGGCCAGGTTGGGGGCTCTTCGAAATCATTCTGAGGCTGCCACTTTTTTAGTCTCTCGACTGCCCGAGTTCTGTTGCAGAATTGAACCCCCGGTCGAACCAGCCTCGGCGTCATCCGGAGAAGGAAGGTGGAGGTTGTCGGGTCAATCTGTCGGGTGATTCCATGTGGCCGCGCGGTGAGCGTTATTGCTCAGATTGCTTTGGTCCTGACTGCTAAGGTTCCAGCTGACCTTGTTGCGTCTGAATTTCTAACCCGATTCGTGTGCCAGACACGGCACGATCCGGAGAGGCGGCGCAGAGGATACAGAAAAGAGGCTGTTCAATGAAAAAAATAATGTTCGTATTTGCGATGTTGAGTCTGGGCACGCTGGGCTGGGCGGCGTCGGCGCGAGAAGATGCCACCGACCGGCTGGACAACGCCACCACAGTGTTGCACGAAATTATGGGGATGCCTGACAAGGGAATCCCGGAAGAAGTATTGCAGCATGCCAAGTGCGTAGCCGTTATACCGCACATGGTCAAAGGTGGATTTGTCTTCGGAGCTAAAGGAGGCAAAGGCGTAGCCACTTGCCGCACGGCGGATGGCTGGAGTGCGCCGGCGTTCATCACGATTTCCGGTGGAAGCTGGGGGTTGCAGATCGGCGTGGAAGCGGTCGATGTTGTCATGATCTTTCAAAATGACAAAGCTATGAAAAGGCTGCTCGAGAGTAATTTTCAAGTTGGAGGGGACGCTTCCGCGGCTGCGGGTCCGGTTGGAAGGCATGCCGAAGCCGGCACCGATTGGAAGCTGGATACGGAGATCCTGACCTACTCGCGGGCGAAGGGCTTGTTCGCTGGACTTTCGTTGGAAGGCGCGTCGATCCGGCAAGATAATGATTCTCGGGGCGCCATCTATGGACCCGACGCCACAACTCGTGCGTTACTCCTGGGCGAAGTGCCGGTTCCGACCGTAGCTCTGCCATTTCTTGCGGAAGTTCGCGGAGCAAAGATCCAAGCCAGAGCTGCAGAAAAGTCGGACGAGAAAGCTAAACAGAACGATCAGAAGTAGAACTTACAGAACTGATCTATCTCTGTTGGTCGTTCAACCGCATCGGCGCTTACAAGCACCTGTTTCCATCGAAGGAGATCCACGTGTCAAAAACCTGGGAGCACTATCACAACGCCGCTCGTAATCATGAGAAAGCGGCCTACCATTACAACGAGGCCGCGAAATACAACCGGGCTGAGGAGCACGAAAAGGAAGCGCACCACGCGTATCTGGCTCACGGGCACGGTCAGTTGGCTGTTCATCACGACGCCGAGGCGGCGAAACTCCATGCCGAGCAGTGCGGCAGCCTGGTGACGCCAGCATCGGCGTGGCCAGCCGAGGAAAAGAGCGTAGCTTAGAACTCAAGATCGAGGAACAACGATCGACAAGGAACGATCGACAAGGAACGATCGGCGCGGGTCCACCCCATGGACTCGCGCCGTTTTTCTTGACGGCACCGAGCAACGCGATCTCGAAAGTTGACTTGACAGATTGGATTGTGACTTTTTAAGAAAGTGAGCGGTAGTGCTCAGACGTGAGAGTAGGTCCGTGCAATTCTTCTCTATGACGCGAGACGCGTCGCCCCTCACTCCACGCAGCCCGCAGCAATAAGGTTCGCCGGGCAATCGAAGGATGATCTGGCAAGGTGATTCAAAATGCGTACTATTCGTTTGCTGTTGCTTGCATTTCTGATATTGGCCATACCGGCTGCCTCGTTCGCGCAGTTCGGGGTGGCCATCACGATCGCTCCGCCCGCGCTCCCGATCTACGCTCAACCGATGGCCCCAGCTGACGGCTATATGTGGACGCCGGGCTACTGGGCTTATGGAGAGGAAGGCTACTTTTGGGTGCCAGGCACGTGGGTGATGGCTCCCGAAGTTGGTTTTCTCTGGACGCCGGGTTATTGGGGATGGGGCGGTAACGCCTTTTCCTGGAATGAAGGCTACTGGGGTACGAATGTCGGCTTTTACGGTGGCGTCAACTATGGCTTCGGCTACGGTGGTCTCGGTTATCAAGGCGGATATTGGAATAACGGAGGCTTTTACTACAACCGCTCAGTGAATAACATTAGCGGCTCGAATTTTCACAACGTCTACAACAAGACCGTCATCAACAACACCACGTACAACCATGTGAGCTATAACGGCGGAAACGGCGGGGTTAGCGCTCGCCCGACCGCGGCGGAAGAGACTGCCTCCCATGAGCGTCACACTCCGGCAACAGCGGCTCAGTCAGAGCATCAACAGGCCGCCGGCAAGAATCACGCACTATTGGCGTCCGTCAATCATGGCAGGCCAGCAATTGCTGCGACGGCGAAACCCGGGGAGTTTAGCGGTCATGGGGTGGTAGCGGCCAGGCAGGCGGGAGCGCCATACAAGGCCACGGCGAGCAAGTCTGCCGCGAGTAAGACAACGGCGACCCGTTCAACTCGCACGAATGAGAACAAGGCGGGTGAGAATAAGGCAGCTGCAACACGCACGAACGAAAACAAAGCAGCTGAGAATAAAGCGGCTGCGACTCGCACGAGTGAGAACAAGGCAGCCGAGAATAAAGCCGCCACGACTCGCTCGAACGAGAACAAGGCAGCCGAGAATAAGGCGGCTGCGACTCGCTCGAACGAGAACAAAGCTGCCGAGAATAAGGCCGCTACGACTCGCTCGAACGAAAACAAGGCAGCTGAGAACAAGGCGGCTGCAACTCGCTCGAACGAGAACAAGGCGGCCGAGAATAAGGCAGCCAAGCCCAGAGAGGCTCGTCCACCCAGTGAATCCAAGCCGACTACAGCTCACGCGCAGCCGGCGCCACGCCAACAGACTGCACCCCGTGCTGAAGCCGCACCCCACGCACAGCCTGCTTCGCATCCGGCTACTACAGCGCGTGCGCAGCCTGCCCCGCGTCCTGCGAAAGAAGCACCCAAAGCCGAAGAGCGCCCGCGGAAGTAGCAGATTGATTGCGCGCTCTTGCAGCAGCCTGTTTGAGTTGTAAGAAGTTGAGTTAACCCTTCTATCGGCGCGGGTCCTGAACCTTGGACCCGCGTCATTTTTGTTTCCGGCCGCGCAGAGCAAATCGAAGGGGATATGGTGTCGTGGAGATGCGATTCTCCAGCCGTCGTCTCGCGTGCTTTCGCGATAGAGTCGATCGCCCTTTCGATGAAGTTTTTTCTCATTGAGCAGTTTTGATCATTCGAAAACCGGCGAAGGGCCTATAAGCGAAACAGATTCGAAAAAGAAAACAAGGAGCACAACATGCTTGGAACTATTTTGATCGTGATCTTGGTTTTAGCACTGATCGGGGCGCTGCCACGCTGGTCGCATAGCCGGGAGTGGGGCTACGCCCCGACCGGGGGCCTGGGTCTGATTCTCTTCGTTGTGGTCATTCTGCTGGTTCTCGGGCGCATCTGAGCAATGGGGTGGTTCCTCTGCGAACTCCGTTCCCACGGAGGAAATTGTCGACCTGCTCAGAACGACGAGAGAAAGTGCCATCGCGCGATCAGAAAGCAGGCGCCACCGGTTCGCGATGGTGCCTGGCGGGCGTTCATTATGTTCGCAGCGGAGCTCACAATTGCATGCAAGAGAAAGGCCGAACCCGGTGTGAGTTCGGCCTGAAAGGTGATGGGGGCACGAGAAAGTGGAGGTAACTCCGTCGTCTCGTGCCCCAACTAAGAGTACCTTCTTACGTGGTGACGAGTTCGTGCTGCTGAAGGGTCGAGGTGACAACGTCAAAGGTGTGAACCTGGGGCGTTCCCTCGATAAATCTTGCCAGGGTCTTCAACACTTGCGGATACAGGCTGGCGTTGTAGTTGTCGGCATCTTTCTTGTTTTCCCACAGACTGATTGCGGTCACATCAACTCCGCCAGGACCGGCGAAAGTGATTTCGTCCTTAAAGCCATTCTGCTTGCGAAGCAGGGGCAGGACGTCTTTTTCAAAAGCTCGCGTGTAATCGGACAACATATTCGACTTCAGATGGAAAGAGACATTGCGTGCAAACATTAGGGTAGCCTCCAAAGGGTTGTAGTCGCTAAGAGAAGAAAACTTCAGATGGGCTGACTTAGTTTCAGGAAACCTGAAAGAGGAGAAAGACGCTCACTCGGTTTAGCTGGTGCACGTCAGTGGCCGAGGGGATCGACGCGCAACTTGTTGAATCGATACGTCACAAAGCCGATCTAGCACCGCAGTCTGGGTGCAGCTGGGTATTTTTGGAGGTAAGCAAGCAAAAAGGGAGCGGCAGCGGCGGGAACGTCCGTTTAGATCCAAAGAACTGGTTCTAAGTGGCTTGACGATCCTTGGTTGAATTCAAGAAGTGAGCAATATTGAACAGACAGGCCTCATCCTGGCGACATAGGATCTGGTGAATTTTGATCGAAGTTGAGCATCGCTTTGGCTGGCAGATTACTCCTCCCCCGAGTCGCCAGCGGCGGCCCGGGTTCGACGCTCGATGATGAACCGGGCCGCTGCCTGTGCCAAAGCTAGTCCGCGGGTAACCGGCATTCAACCCTCACGACCGCTTCGATTTTTGAAAGTCTTCAGCCAGACCCGCCCTGGGTCTGGCTTTTCTTTGTCGACGGCTTTCGGCGCGGTCAAGGAAGGCAAATGGATCAGATGAATGCAGCCGTGGCGCCTGAATCACTCCCAGCTCTATCTTAAGCTTGGCAGTTCGGGGTGTTTGTAACTGGCAGAATCGATTTCCTCTGCGTAGATCGGTGACCAAAGATTTGGGAAGAAATCGTGAGGATTGGGCAGAGAAAATTGGCTCACCGAATCGAATGTGATCCGTATTGAACAGACAATCAAGTTGCTGTGAAATAAAGTCCCTTCTGTTCCACTGTGGATGCTTCAGGTTCCCCAGGCCGAATACTCGACCGGCGTTATGACGCGCGAGAGTTCTGCGGAAGGATTCGAAAGCAAAATCAAATCCCTAGTGAAATTCCAGACCGCCACGTCGAGGATTCCAGGAGAATTCCATGAAAAATGTATTCTTGTTGATCGCGGCACCAGTTCTACTAGTCACGCTGGGGTTTGGACAAACGCCCACACCGAGCAGCGCCCCCGAGCAGGCCAGCATCAAGGGATGCCTGGGCGGCTCCGAAAACAATTACACGGTAGCGCAGGACGGCACAACCCAGACGTTTAGAATCACCAGCAGCACAGTCGACCTGAAACCGCATCTGGGCCACGACGTCGAGATCATCGGGCAAACCACGAATGTGGCGCCGAGTTCGGGTCCCGCTGACAACACGGTGAGCGCCACGGGCGTGAATATGATCTCCGATCACTGCGCCACTGCGGCGGCCAATGCTCCGGCTGCGGCTGATCCAGCACCGGCAGCGACGGCCAGCGCTCCGGCTGCGGCTGATCCGGCGCCGGCAGCGGCGGCTAGCGCTCCTGTCGTAGTTGATCCAGCACCGGCAGCGGCGGCCAGCGCTCCTGTCGTAGTTGATCCAGCACCGGCAGCGGTGGCCAGCACTCCTGTCGTGGCTGATCCACCCGCGACTGCCAGTGCGCCCATGACGGCGAGCGCCAGCGCACCCGAGAGTACTGATCCGCTGCCGGCGACAGCCAGTTCGCTGCCGCTGATCGGATTGGCCGGTCTGGGGCTGCTGGCAATGGGCCTGCTGATCAGGAGAGTACGGACGAACTAACGGTGGGAATCTGAGGCATGGTGACGAAGCCTTTCCCCCGGGAATGGGCGAGAGTCGAGGTTGTGGGTGCTGCCCGTTATCGATGCATCCAGACCGCGTCCTCGCCCTTTTTTTTAGGACTTTAATGCCGTTTGGAAGTGCGCTACTGATAGCTCGTTGTGCAGGGCAGCGTTCCGGTAGCGGTGCCACGTGAAAGACTGTTTATCAATGTCGAGTTGACCAGTATTCCATTCTGGTAGTGCTTCCATTGCCAGAGACCATATCCCAAGGCCAGGAAGAACTGTTCTTCGTTGCCGCAGTTCTGGAATGCGCTGTCGCAGTTGTAGCGATAATGCAGAACTCGCGTGGGCAGCTGACCTACGTTGCCTCCGGTATTCATCAGCACCGGCGCATCTAAATCATTGAGTGCAGTTCCGAGGTTGCTGGATTTGTACGGACTGCACGAGGAGAAGTACTGGAAGCTGGTATCGGCCACCTGAATTTCGGGTCCGGGAGAGTTGGAAGCCACGCAGCGAGCAGCAATTGGCAAATCACTGACAAATCGTTTGAAGGTCGTGTTGTCGGTCCAAACCAGCTCGGTGGAGCGAATGTAGACGTAGTTCTGGTCGAATGCCTTGACATCGAACCCGTGCGCGCTCGCACTCTTGAGCCAGAACCAATAACCGCTGGCGGCAAAATCCTGATCGGGAAAAACTTCCGTGTAAATGGGGTTCGGTTGTCCATTCATGAACTGGCTATGCCGGTTTTGCTGGCTCATCACGAAATACTGCATCACATCCGTCTGGCCCGCTGGACAGGAAAAGCTCTGCGTAATCGGCGTGGACGGTACCGCTCCACAACTGCAAAGCGGCCAGCTAAGGATGAGGATGGAAATCGAGAGGACTGGGGATCTTGGGTTGCGCAACATGTCTCCAAATAGCAACCCGAGGGATATCGAGAAGTTGCATTCTAAGAAAGGTGTCCCTAGCGTTTCTCCAAAGCTGAATCAGGCGTGCGCCATAGCTTGCGCTGGAACTCCTATGGGTGGGATCCAGGGGACGCTGTTGAGCATGGGCGTGCTCGGTCTGCGCGACTGGTAGTTGAAGGTGGCGGCGTTTCTTTGCTTATGGCGCCTGCCAATCGTTGAGGGGCGCAAGAAATGACGCAACTGCACGCGAGCCTGGTGAAGCTGGGACTTGGAAGTGCCGATCGTGCAACCCAGGTTCCGGGCGATCTCGCTGTGCGCCAGACCTTCCACGTCGTGTAGCAAGAATACTGTGCGATAGCCGGTAGGCAGCCTGCCGACGGCACGACCGATGGCGATCCGGTCAATGGTTCCGGTAAGCTGCAGATCTTCCACCGGAAGCAGATTCAGAAGCGAAGTTTCTCCAGCATGCTCAGCGCTCGGTCCCTGTTCAACCGAAATGGGGCGATGACGGTTGGAGCGCAAGCGCATCAAAACCACATTGACGGTCAACCGGTGCAACCAGGTCGACAGAGCCGAGTCTCCGCGAAAAGAGGAGAGTTGCAGAAAACACTGCAGGAATGCTTCCTGCGCGCAATCCTCAGCTTCTGAAGGTTCGCCCGTAATGCGGAGGCAGATGGAGTACACCTTGCGGCGATGAGACTCATAAAGAGATGAGAACGCTTCACTGTCACCGGCTTGAGCACACCGGATGAGATGCATTTGTGCGGGCGAGTTAGCCATGATCGGAGCCGTCCATTCCTGAATCCAGAACCAAATAATCCAGAACCAACTATAGAGCCGACGGAAGACTCTGGGCATCGGGTGTTCCCACTAAGGGCCTATACGAAATGCCTGATTTGTGGGCACGAGGCAGAGGACGGGCTTGCTTCACCGGCGGAGAGTGACAGGAAACGTCAGATCTTAGATGCGTGAATCGTTCTGCGATCCGCACAACTTGCGTTGGTGGCGTCTCTGGTTGTCCGAAAAAAATGCGAGATGAGCAATTCTGAGCAGACGCTTAACATACACAGCCGGATAATCTGCCAATACATGGAAGGCTCATGCTTCAGGTGAGCGTGCGTTTCTGTTCCCGCGCTGGCTTCGCGTGCCGTGGCAAGCGTGGCTCTAGCCGCTCGGTTGTCTTTTCGCCGTGCTCGCCCAGGTATTGGGAAAAAGGAATCAGATGCCAATCCAGCAGTTTTGCAGGATTTCAACGGTCCTTCTGCTAACGGTTTTTCTCATCAGCTGCAGCGGTGCAGGAAGCCCGCCAGCTACGGTCGTCTCCAATCCTCCCACAGTAGTGATGGTGGTCCCGGAATCTGACGGAATAGCCACCAACCGCGAGATTGCGGTGGTCTTCAGCCAAGCCATGGATCCGGCCAGCATCAACAGCAGCACCTTTCTGATTGCAGGTATGACCGGGACGGTCACTTACGACGCAACCAACAAGATTGGCGGCTTCATCCCTTCCCCTGACTTCGCTCCCAACACAATGTACAACGCGAGCATTACCGTTGGAGCCAAGGACGCCAGTGGAACTCCGCTTGCGTCGCCCTACGCTTTTTCCTTTACCACCCGCGCCACCAGCGACACTTCCGCCCCGTACGTCATTGCTGTCAATCTTGTGGCGGGGGCCACTTGCGTGCCACAGAACCAGAAGATCCTGGCTACTTTCGATGAGCAGATGGACTCACTGACTATTAATCCCAGCACATTTCTCATTGTGGGTGTGACATCCACCGTGACCTATGATGTGACGACCCAACAGGCCACTCTCACGCCCTCCGCGAACCTGGCCGCGAATACAACGTACACGATTATGGTCACGGCCGGAGCCACGGACATGGGCGGAGTACCGGTTGCGCCGATTACGCAGACTTTTACGACCGGTCCGTGCCAAGGCGCTGGAACCCAGCCGGTAGCTCTTTGTCCGAACATAGGAAATTTCTCGGTCTTAGCTGGAAGCACTGTTACCAACACCGGTTCTACCGTCGTGTCCGGGGATCTTGGAGTATGTCCGGGTACGGCCGTGACCGGATTTCCGCCGGGGCTGGTAGACGGGACAATCCATACAGCGGACGGTGCCGCCGCGCTTGCCGAGGCGGCCTTGACGGCCGGGTATATCGATGCTGCCGGACGAGCAGGCGGCATTTCGGTGTCCGGAGATTTGGTGGGGCAGACACTGACCACGGGTGTCTACAAGTCGACCTCGTCGCTGGCAGAGTCCGGAGATCTCACTCTCGATGCTCAGGGAAACTCGGCAGCGGTGTTTATTTTCCAGATTGCGTCCACGCTCACTACGGGGAGCGGCAGCCATATAATCCTGGCCAACGGCGCCAAGGCCTGCAACGTTTTCTGGCAGGTGGGCAGTTCGGCGACGCTGGGAACAAACTCTGTGTTCAACGGAACCATCATGGCGCAGACCTCAATCACAATCACCACGGGCGTGACTATGCAAGGCAGGGCGCTGGCGATCAATGGCGCGGTCACGCTGGACAGCGATCTCATTACTGGCTGCACCTGTCCCTGAGGGGCTGGCTATCAGCATGCGCAAGCAAAGGGGGCGGCGGGCCTTACCACCGCCGTCCCATCGCGGCAATCATCTCTCGTCAATCACGTCGCGGCTATCATCGCGACGAAACGCGCACGGAAAGGCAGATCTGATCGGCTCGACCGAACCAGGGCGCCAATAGCTCCTCATTGATATCGTCGGTTTACGGTGTGGCATCTGGAGAATGGACGCGCAAAGCGGAGCACGATAACTGCCGAATAAGAGGCCCTGGCGGTTTCGCGTGTGTCGATACGATCTTTCTTACGCCGGACGAATCAACTGATCCAAGGTGTTGGACTTAGGCGTCCCTAGTGCGATTCAGTGCTTCCAATGCTTCCGGAGATATAGCCGGTGCGGGTTGTGACGCGCAGTCGAGTGGATCCGGCGAGCGCCTGAACCTGAATCGAGTGGTAGGTGCCTGAGGTGTGGGGATTCGAAGAGCGGTAGCCGATTACGTACTCACTCCGGATGTCCTGCGCAATCGCACTCGCGATCGATTGAATCTCGTCGAGACTGGATGGGAAGAACGCCGTCCCTCCAGTTTGCTCGGAGAGGGTGCGCAGGGATTGGCGATGACCGTCGTCTCGCCGCGCATTCTGAGTCTGTTCGAGTGCGATAGCGTAGAGTACCGGTCCGTTCTTCGATTGCAACTTGTGGAGAAGCTCCTGGAAAGTAGCCTGGCTTGCGTTGTCCCGCCCATCGGTCACAACTAATAGAACTTTCTTTGGCAACGGGGAAGTCTCCAGATGATCGATGGCTGCAATGAGCGCATCGTAGAGTGCAGTGCTGCCTCGCGTTTCTACCCGCTGCAGAGCTGCCGTCAGTTTGCCGACGTCCGGGGTATAGTCCTGATCAAGGAACGCCTCTTCGCCAAAGTTGATGACGAATACCCGATCGTCTTGCTGGCTCGCATCCACCAGTTGCAGGGCCGCCTCGTTGACCTTCGCCCGTTTCGGCAACATTGAACCCGAGTTGTCGATCAGAATTCCCAGCGCGATCGGGACACGCTCCTTGCGGAAGGAGGTCAGTGCCTGCGGCTTGCCGTCTTCGTAGACTTTAAAGTTGTCGCGGGGCAGACCGGTGATCAGGTGATTCTGTGCGTCCACCACAACCGCATGCAGAACAACTTCTTCTACCTCTTTTTTAAAGACGAAACCGCCGGAGTCGTCATCCTGTGAGGCCGTATCGGACGCCCGCGTACTGGCCGGCGGCGGCGGTGTAGAGGGAGGGCTTGAACTCTGGGCCGAACTCGCGCTGGCAAGAGTCAGCAGGCCGAATAGGAATGCCACGATTCCGGCAAGGCCTCTGCCGCAGCGACCCGTGAATGTCTCCGCCCCTCCAGTTGTGAACAACACGCAGTTAGCCCCTTTTCGGATTCTAGGAACTAGATGAATTTCAGAGACAGAGAGTTGGTTGGATTGTGAAGTGCCAGGCCGGAGCAGGGGACAAGGTCGAGAAGAGGAAAGGGCGCGGTCAAAAGGAAAGCGCGGCCTCTTCGATGAGAGGGCCGCGCAAGGGCAGTGGGCTTCGATGTTCTTACCAATAGGTGAAGTTCAGCTTGTCGAGCCAGACCGAGTAGGGCGTCTGCTGGTAGTTTCCATCTTGCTGGTAGTTGATGGTCACGCCATACCACGTCGTCGTCGTAGGATTTTCGTAGTAGTTCAGAGTCGAAGTCACGCCGTTGAGCGTGATCGATTGGAACAAGAGTTGATTGTTCGAGGTGCGTTGTACCTGCAGCACGAGGTGGTTCCAAGCATTTGTCAAAGGATTGCAGGCGATGCCGGTCGGGTGCCAGGTCTGGCCGGGATTGTCCCAAATGTCCCACTCGTTGCCGCCGGCGATCCGGCATTCATGACCCCAAATGAAGGAGTAGCCGCCCACGAACTCGTTGATATCGAACTCCAGTGCCTGCGAGACGCTGGGCTCTTCTACGTAAAAATAGACATCGTAGGTGAAGTTGTGGAGGTTGGGGACGATGGTTTGGTTGTTGTCGGGCATACCCTGCGAGGAGAAATTGCCGATCAAGTGATTGTTCCAGAGGATATCGGAGTAGACGGTCTCTCCGCCTATGTCCATGAGCGACGATTTTCCGCTGAGCGATGGCGACGAAATATCCTGGGTCATCGACCAGGTGGCCTGCGGGCCTGAGGGCGTGCAGGAATTACAGATATTGTAGAGAGGTGGCAGCAGGGCGTATCCGTTCCATCCTGTCTGTTCTTGAAGATTGGTAAAGACGCCCGAAGTCGAACTGCCTCCTACCGTGATGGTGACCGGAGCCACCGAGGCGCCGCCGCAGTTATCCCACGCCTCCACTACCGTGTTGTATACGCCAGGGTTCAGGGTAAGCACGGTATTGAGTTGGGCGCCTTGCGATGTGTACGCCAGCTGACCGGGCGCCGTGTAGATTCCCATAGCGGAGACGCCTTTTGAGCAAGAGGAGCTTGCCGCTGCCACATACTGCACCGTCGAACTCACCGTGCTATTGGTCGGCGGCGCGCTCACGGTTACTTGCCCACCGGTTCCAACTTTGATCTTGACCGGAGTCACCGAAGCGCCGCCGCAGTTATCCCACTCCTCCACCACCGTGTCGTAAACGCCGGGGTTCAGGGTCAGTAACGT
Organism: Candidatus Sulfotelmatobacter sp.; assembly: GCA_052148475.1. Lineage (GTDB taxonomy): Bacteria > Acidobacteriota > Terriglobia > Terriglobales > Acidobacteriaceae > Sulfotelmatobacter. Next base: position 14,535 of record JBKQID010000065.1, read on the forward strand.
ATTGAGCTTGGCGCCTTGCACTGTATACACGAGCTGGTTAGGTGCCGTATAAATTCCCATGGCGGAGATGCCTTTTGAGCAAGAGGAGCTTGCCGAGGCCACATACTGCACCGGCGAACTCACCGTACTTCCATTGGCAGGCGCAGAAACGGAGACGCCAGCGAAGGCGAAGGTTCCCGAACTCAATACGAGCAGAACAGCAAGTTTTCTCATAAGAGTGCCCGGTTGTCAGGTAGCGTGAAACAGTGCCTACAGGGTATAGCTGATGGATTACCCTGAAGTCTACGAATATCGCGTATTCCACTCAAGGATATTGCGATGGGAAGAATAATCGAAGGTACATGAGCCCCGCGACTTTGGCACCTTAATTCGCCCTCCTAAAGAGACTCTTGGCCTAGGGTTTTTACTGAGATAGGGGACCGTGATACTGCATTTTCATTGCCTTGCACATCTTCGGGCCCAGCTTCCACATCTCAACGACACTTCAATAATCGCAGTGGCCAAGCAGTCCCGATGCGGAGTCCGCGGAGATGCCTTGAATCTTCCTCCTGCGACCGGGCAATCTTGGGGAGGAAGCGCGTGGAGTTGGCTGCAGTAGTGATGGTTCCGGCCACGGAAGACCTCATGTTGAGCCATGAGGCTCAAAGTCATGCCGCAGCCTCGGAAAACTCCCGACCGTTTTATTTCCCGAGGATGCCGATCCTGGGCAATGACGTCTTACGGTCGTGGATGGAGCGCATTCGCAAGCTGGGATTGAGGAACCTGTGGCTTAGTTCCAGCCCCCGCGATGAAAGCGTGGATGGTTCAGCGCTGGCTGAGTTTGCCCGACAGGGAGTCGAGCGACTTCTAGTGATTCAGCTCAAGTCGTATGCGGAGATGGATCTTGCCGATTTACTTCGCTTTCATTGCGAGAGCCGAAACCCGGTGACCGAGGCCGAGGATGCCCAAGGTCAATTGGGAGTTTGTCTGCGCGATCATCTGGTTTTGCATGCAAAGGGTGAGAAATACGCATTTGCCAGCGCTCCACCCGACAGCGGGCAAACTCCTTATCAGTTCCGGGGATATGCCAAGCGCATTTTGTCAGCGCGGGAGAGGCAGGAGTTGGTTGGAGATGGACTGACCGGGGCGTGCGCCATGCGACCGCTGGGGACCGAGATTCGCGACCAGGTGTGGGTGGGCGAAGGGGCGAATCTCGCGGACTCCGTGCGGGTCATCGGTCCAACCTATATCGGAGCGCACACCATTGTCCACGCGGGGGCGACCATCGGTTCTTTTGCGTCGGTGGAGCACGATTGCGTGGTGGATTGCGGAACTACGGTGGAGCGATCCACCGTTCTGCCGTACTCCTACCTGGCGCCCGGGTTGCTGATTCGGCATCAGCTGGTTGACGGAGGATACTTGGAAGATCTGAGCTGGGGAGCGGTCGCCGATCTGCAACCAGCAGGTTTGGGAAGCCGAATCCAACGGCGTGAATCGCGCAGGCAAGCATTCCGCGAGACCGGCGTTCTCTCGCGAGCGGGCGGAGCTTCCACGCGGGATTTCGCTCCGTGCTCCAGCGCGTCGCAGCCGTGGCTCAGGGTACAGCTATGAATACTATTCCTTGGGTTATCCTACCCTTCCCCTGGGGATCGAGTTTTGCGGACCGTCGTGGGTTGCGGAAAGACTTGCTCATCGCCCTGCGCGTTTCCGGATCTCCAGTGATCGTGGATCTGTCGAGTTGCGGCACGTTGACTCATGAGGACATTGACTTGCTGCTGGAGTGTGTGGCGCAAGCCGCGGGCCGAGAGACGAAGGTATTGTTCGTCGCGGGTTCTCGCGTCAACCGAGTACTTCTCGAGGTGACCCGCATCTCTTCGCTTGTGCCGGTATTCAATTCGGTTCGAGAAGCGCTTGCCTATCCACAGATTGCGGCAGAGAACCATGTTCAAGATCTACGGGCCAGTTAAAGCCGAAGAAATTTGGAGTGCGCAAATGAATCAGACAGGTCGCAGATTTTCAAAATATTTTCCGATTGCCGCGTTGGCGGGCGCGTTTGTGATGTCGAGCGAGATGCCTCTTTTGGCCAGCCCTCCCCAGTCTAGCCAGTCCAGCACCACCAGCAAGCCGGACGACTCGTTGCCGGATGCGCCGCAAGCCCAGTCACAGACGCCAACGGGCCAGCAGCCGGCAGCCACTCCCTTAGGAGCGGCTGGAGCGAAGGCCGCCAAAGTCAAAGGGGCTCCGGTGGCCAAGCCAGCGGGGGCGGCCGTGGCGCCCGCCCGTCAGCGCGGTCATCGCTCGCTGCTGATCAAGCTGGGATCGGTGGCAGGAGCCGGAATAGCGGTCGGCGCGGTGGTCGGGCTGGCGGAGAGAAGTCCAGCGCGGCCGCCCAGTGCTTCACCAGCAGGTCGTCCATGATCCACGGAGTTCTCCAATAAATGTCTCCCGCCCAAGCCGACGCGCAGCCTACTGCCACTCGCCCGTTCGTAATTACTTTCTCGGGAATCGACGGGGCAGGGAAGACCACGCAAATCGAGTGCCTTTCGTTGAGCCTGCAGCAGCGGGGCCTGCGCGTGCTACGGCTCAGCTTCTGGGATGATGTTGCGGTCTGGTCGAACGTGCGCGCCAGAGCCGGACATGGGTCAGAGGAATCGGGCCACGCGAACCCGGTGGAGGTCCGTCCATTCGCCCCCAAAAACAATAAACACATACGGAAGTGGTATTTGAGTGCAGCACGGGCGGCATTGTACCTACTGGATGTTGCTCGGTTGCGCCGCTTGCTGGCCGGTCAACCGGCCAAAAGGTCTGACGTCGTAATCTTTGACCGGTATATTTATGATCAAATCGCGAATCTCTATTCCCAGTCATTCGCAGCTCGCGGCTATGCCAAGATTCTGTTGAAGCGAGCGCCCGCTCCCGACCTGGCTTTTATCCTGGACGCGTCCCCTCCCGCAGCTTTTGCCCGCAAGCCGGAATATCCTCTGGAATTCATGCATAAGAATCGTGGGAATTTTCTGCTTCTTCGGGAACTGGTTCCGCAGCTGATCATCATTTCTGACGGAGAGCCAGAGGACGTGAGAGATGAGATTTGCAGTCACATCAGCCACTCGCGGCTGGTAGCGGGTACTTTGCCTGAGGAAAAGACTGAAGTCCCCGAAGCCAGCGCAGTAGCCCGTCCACTGAGTTCCCGTAGTCTGCGAAACGACCCAACGGCCAGTCTCTAGATCCCATCCAAGGCTTACGCATTACCGAAAGCGAGGCCCTGCATGATACCTGGGGTTTCAGAGAATAGTCTTGCCTTGGTCGTACCGACGCTCGATGAAGCGGGAAACATCGACAGAGTGCTCAGCGAGCTCACCGACGCATTGAGCGGTACACAATACGAATACGAGATTGTGGTTGTCGATGACGGCAGCACCGACGGAACAGTGGAGCGGGTTCATGATTGGACAAAACGAGATCCGCGCATTCGCGTCATTTCACGCGCGGGAGAACGGGGCCTAGCGGGGGCGGTGTTGTATGGCTGGAGTCAATCCCGAGCGAACCTGCTCGGCGTGATCGATGCTGACCTGCAACACCCCCCTGAGTTGTTGCCGGAACTATTGCAGGCGGCCGAACAAGCCGACATCGCCATCGCCAGCCGCTACGCCCGGAGTCAAGGAACCAAAGGTTGGAATCCGCTGCGTGCCGCGGTTTCGCGGCTGAGCACGCTCGTGGCGGCGCCTCTAATTTCCAAGAAGAATCTTGGGGTGACGGACCCTATGTCGGGGTTCTTCGTGATCCATCGCCGCTGCATCGAAGGGCTTACCTTTAAGACCACCGGCTTCAAGCTCTTGCTTGAAATCCTGGTCCGCGGGCGCATCAAGAAAGCGCTGGAAGTTCCCTATCATTTCGGTCTGCGCCGGGCGGGCAGAAGCAAGGCCAATGTGACCGTCGCTTTTCACTATTTGCATCTTCTCGGCCGGCTCTCGCGGGATCTGGTGTTGCGTTCGAGCGAGCAGTGAAGATCGCGCTCATCACCTCGTTTCCGCCGAGCCGCCACGCGCTCAATGAATATGGCTTCCATTTGGCGGAGCAACTCCGTCAAGAGCGAGGGGTGGAGCTGACGGTGTTGGGAGATTATCTCCCCATACCTGCCGATGAACTGCCCGGCTTTGCGGTCAATCGTTGTTGGGGTTTCGGAAAGCCCGGCAACGTAGCCACTCTGCTACGCGCAATCCGGAGCGTGAAACCTGATGTAGCCTGGTTCAATGTCGGATTCGCCAGCTTCGGCGCCCGTCCGCTGTCGGCGATGCTCGGTCTCTTGACGCCGGCTGCGGCGCGACTGCACGGAGTGTACTCGCACGTTACGCTGCACCAGTTGTTCGAGACGGTCGACATGGAGGACGCGGCCGTTGCCTCGCCCCGGCTGTACCGCGCGGGCGGCTGGCTGGCAACGCATCTACTGCTGAGCGCGAACTCGCTCTCCGTACTGCTGCCCGCTTATCGTCGGACTTTGGACGAGAAGTACCGGCGCGGCCGGGTCGGCGTGCGGTCGCATGGGATCTTTGCCGGGAGGCCGGACGCTCCAGACTTTACAAGGCGTGGAAACCCGATTCACCGCATTCTTGCGTTTGGAAAGTGGGGGACGTACAAGCGTCTCGAGTTGCTGATCGAAGCGTTCAATCGGGTGGCAACGCAATTCCCCAATGTGCGACTGATCATCGGTGGCAGCGATCATCCGAGAACTCCAGGCTACGTGCAGTCGATGGCGGCGCGCCATGCAAGCGAGCGGATTCGTTTTCTGGGCTATGTACCCGAGGAGTCCATTGCCGATCTGTTTCGTGAGGCAAGCCTGGCGGTAATGCCGTACACATCGTCCGCCGGCTCGAGCGGCGTGGCGCACCTTGCGGCGCAGTACGGCGTCCCGGTGATCGCCTCCGGCATTCAGGACTTCCGGGAGCTCGCGGAGCATGAGGGGATTGCCATGCGGTTCTTCGAGCCAGGCGATGGGGACAGCCTGGTCGAGCAAATGCTAACGGCCTTGAATTCTCCGAATGAGCTGAAAGAGATGGCGTGGCGGAGTTACGCGGCTGGCGTGGCCATGAGCATGCCGCTTGTGGTGCGAGAGTACATCAGGACCTTCCGCCAGCAGGAGCGCATCAAGATCCTGCAATTGGTGGCCGGTTTGCGTCGCGCCGGGCGACTCCAAGAGCCGAGCGAGTTGGCCCGCGCGGCTGGGGAAAAAATTCAAAAGTGGCAGGACGAAGACCAAATCGTCGCTTTCGCTGCTGAGTCTGCCGAGCATCCCGCTGCGGCATAATCAACCTTTGAAATCACGCGCACTGTGGTGCAGGCGTCATCTCCCGTATCTATTCCTGGTCTGGACCCTGGGGTTATGAGTTCGGGGGATTGTGAGTTCGGAGGTTGGGAATTCTAGGGCTGCGGGTTCTGCGGTTGCGGGGAATCTACGGGCGGCGGGCTTGGCATCGGATTTCGGTTCTGTTCGGTGTCCGGAGGTGGCAAGGCTGGAAGAGCCGGGGCCTGCATTGCAATCGGAGGCACGGGCGTCGCATCCAGCTCACTGTTCGCAGAGACCGTGTCGCGACGCTTGAGTTCGATGGGTCTTTTTGCGTGTCGTTTCTGCTCTTGAATCGCCTTTAGTGTGGCCTCAACATCGGATTGGTTATCGTCGGCCAGGTTGTCGATTTTCTGTCCCTCGGCGTCGCGGCGCGTGGCATAGCTCACGCGGGCGTTCGCATCCCGGCCGGAGCGTGCTGCTTCGTAATACATTTCGGCGCTTTCCCGGTCGCCCGCTTCCTCGGCGAGGTAACCCAGGTTGTTGAGGGTGAATGCATTTTGTGCGTCCTTTTGATACGCCTGCAAGAAGAACTCCCGCGCAACCAGCGGGTGGTTGTCATTCAGGGCCGCCACTCCACGCAGATTGAGGCGAGCGGTGGTTGCCTCAAGACCTTCGCCGCGGGCGATTTGCTCGCTGACAGCCGCGGCGTTTCCCGCGGCTACCTCGCTGATCGGCCGGCCGCGCCACTTCACGCGCGGAGTCACTACAACACGCTGCTTCGAATGCAGGCTGGCCGCCGCGGAATAACACCGGAGTGCGCCCTCGGTGTCTCCTACGGCCTCCAGCGCATAGCCGAGATTGTTTAGCAGGAACGGATCTTGGGGATGGCGTGGCAGGGCGGACTCCAGCAAGTTCCTGGCTTCAAACACGTGGCCTTGTTGAGCCAGCACGATCGCACGCTCGTTGATCCGGTTCACTTCCTGATCAGAATCCTGCACCCGCCGGAATGCCTCGTCCAGCGGCTTGCCTTTGAGGGCTGCTTCGCTGGACTGGTCGATCACCGCGTCCGTACGGTCTCGCGCCGCCAGCGCGTAATAGCGCAGGGCTCGATCGGCATCGCCATCCAATTCGGCGACATAGCCGAGATTATTCAGGGTGAACGGATCATCCGGATCGAGCAGGTAAGCCCTGTAGAAGAGTCGCGTGGCCTTTTTTTGATGGCCGCGTTTGAGTTCGGCAACGCCCTCACGGTTGAGCTTCTGGGTGGGCGTAGATACGCTGCGCCGCGGGAGGGGGACTTTCAAATCACCGGCGAACCCCTGGCTAGTCCCGGCGAGAAGGTGCATCGCCAGCAAAACCGGAATCGCAGCCAGCGTTCTCACTTTGCTCAAATTCATTTTCATTGTGCTGTCGACACTATGATGTCGGAGAGCCTGCGATCGGTTGGACTACGGCAAATACCCGATACTGAAGGCCCATCCGAGATCAGCCCATTTAGCATCCAAGGAACGATGCCAAAGTTCCTATGGACGATGCTCTTAATGGCCGGCTGCGCGCAGGGGCAGGTTGCCGCGCCCGCTCCATCTCGCGCCACATCCCCCCCCACGTCAGACGGAACCGGCGCGCAGCCAGTGGCTGTGATCGCAGACGACCTGTCCTCAGCGCACACGCTCGGTGGCAAGGTGGGTCTGGTGCGCGGCGTACTGAAGCGACTGGATCCGATCCACGATCAGCTGTTGATTCACGCATTCGGGGGGGGCGATATCCGGATTGCCTTCGATGCGCGGACTCAACTTCTTCCCGACAATGCGGGCGCACGTTTGATCGGCATTCCCCCTGGATCTGTGGTGTCCGTTGACACCGTCATTGACCAGGGAAAGCTGTTTGCGCGCTCGGTGCGATCCGGCTCATCCGAAGCGGTTGAGTTGAATGGGCAGGTCGTGCGATACGACGCAGCGAAGTCCCAGCTGACCTTGCGCGATCCCATGAGCCCGCAAAATATTTCGCTGCACATTACTCCGAGGACGATAGTTGTCAACCGGGGTCAGTCCGCCTCGCCGCAGGCTTTGGCTCCGGGCATGCTGGTGCGGGTGCAGTTCTCTCCGAAACAGAAGGCGGCGACCGATGTTGAGATTCTCGCCGAACCCGGGAGCTCTTTTACTTTTGAGGGGCGAATCGTCTCGGTAGATCTGCGCTCGCGTGTGCTTGCCCTGTCGAACGATTCTGACCAGAGCGTTCGCGAACTCGACATCGGCTCGCTCGGTCCCACCGGCATGAGTCTCTTGCGAGAAGGCGCTGACGTCAGTATTCAGGCCGAGTTCGACGGAGACCGCTATAACGTCCGCACTGTCGCCCTCGTGTCGCCCAATCCGTGAGGCTCTCGTTACTCCCCGCAGTCTGCTTCCCGCAGGCTTTCAGGGCATCTCGATCTCGGCGAGTTTCTCCCGCAGGGATCGCGCAATGAAGAAATCTCCATCGCGGAACATGTAACGGACCGTGTGCCGAGCATAGCGCGTCAGGCTTCGCAGGTCAGTCTTGTGCCAACAACACAAGTTCATATTGGGAGACAAGCCGCAATAGAAACGGAAGCGCTGGTGCGCCGATTCAGGCATCGTCAGCATGGCCGCCGCCATGCGGTGATTTCCCTCGATAATCGTGAGCGGGTGATACTCGTCGATGCCGATCAGCAATACGGCATCCGGCACATCGCTCCTGCGGAGATCGATTGCGATCGCCCCGAGCTTTGTCAGAAACCGACTCTGCCGCCCGCCAGCCAGTTCCGTTTCGATGCGGCCGATCATTTCTGTCAGGTAGAATCCGCCTCCTGCAAAGCGTCTCCACTCGTTACGCGGGAATAAGCGCAGTCGCGCCAGGTCACGCGAAGTCAGCTCAATCTCCCACCACTCCGTATCCGCGGGCAGTTCGCGCCACAGCCGTCCTCGACGGCGGAACAGCAACGCGCGTCGAATGAAGTTTTCATGGGGATGGTCTAGGTCGGCCTGTTCCACGAGGTGCTTGAAGTCACGGCGATATGGATCAAACTCGGAGTGATAGAACTCACCCCGCAAGAATTCCGCGACGATCTCTTCCTCCGGCACGGGCCGCAGGCGCAGCAGAGGTTCTGAAGTCACCGGACCGTGCCCCGGACTGGGTTCTGATTCGTCGCGCTCACGAAAGAGCTGGGTGGTGACGACCACCAGCAATCCGCACATCACGAACATCTGCACCAGAATTACCTGGGACAAGGAATCGTGATAACGCCAGATCGCTCCGGTCAGTAAGATGCTCGCCCCCAACTGCACCCAGGCCGCGGTGCCGATGCGCCGCGAGATCTCATACATCATGACCACGACTGCAATGCAATAGATTCCGGTCATGACCGCATACTCGGTCAAGAGTGTGGAGAACGACGCAGTACCCAGCAGGAACGGTTTTCCCAGCAGCATGGTCCATACGGCTTGCGGCGCCAGCGCCACCGCTGCGATGAATACTGAAGTGACCGTTCCCACAAGGAGCAACCCCGTGTAGAGCACGGAGCGCCCGCCTCGGTGATGATTATGACTCGCCGATATCGGAAACATGCTACTGACAACTGACCACGACAACATGAAGACCACGCGCCCCACCAGAGCTATGGCCGCATAGATTCCCGCTTCTGACGGCGGGAAGAAATGCTTCACCAGCAAGATATCGAGGTTACTGAGAATCACCTGCCCGATGAAGTACAGCACGGCCTGCATCCCTTCGCCAAAAGGGGCAATCTTGATCAGTCCCGGCGTCGACCGGTACTCAGCCCCCGGCGTAGCGACGAGGTACGCTGCGACGATGGAGAGCAGCACTGCCGTCATCACACCGGTCACGCCCATCCTGTAATGCAGGAAGAGTAGGGCGGCGCCTAACTTAACCGTTACCTCCACGACCACATTAAGGGCGAGACCGCGGAAGTTGTAACAGCCCTGCATCTTTCCGCGACGCACCCCCAGCGGGATATACACTCCAGCCGCGAAGGCCAGCAACACCAGGTCACCCTGCGCAGGCAGATTGAAATACGACTTGAGGTAGGCGCTGCCAGCGGCGAGCAGCACGGCAACCCCCAAGCCGACCTGCCAGGCGCGGCGCAGCATGGTTGCATAGATTTGCGCGCGGACAACGGTCTCTGAGGTCCGAGCGATGAACTTTGACGTTATGATCTGGAACGATAAAGTGATGGCCGTGACCAGCATGAGCAGCGTATACAAAGCGGAGGCGTGGCCGAAGCTCGATGCACCTAGCATGCGCGCGATCAGGATGTTGTAGAGCAGGTTGGTGGCGGCCACCAGTCCGGTGCTCAGCAACAAGATGGCGCTGCCCCGCACTACGCGCCCACGCAAGACCTCGTGGTCACCTAGTATTGTGGTCACTTGCGAAGCTGGAAGCGTCGTCATACCGAGTTTGGTCTCATGGCAGTAGGCGCGCGGTGTGGAAACGGAATGCGTCAAAAAGCAATGCGTCAAAAAGTGAATCGTGCCTCCGGAACGACTTGGGTATGGCTGTGTCCGGGGAAATCGTAAAAGCTTTGCTGGGCCAGGCCGAAAGAAAACCTGACGGGATAAGCGAGAGAAGCCGTCTCCGAGCCTAGGCTCCCGCCCCAGCCCCGTTCGTGCGTGTAAGAGAGTAGGACACTCGAGGACACATTGTCGTACGCGTGAAAGCTGCGCCCGGAAGACCACGCGCCCGAGGCGGACAGCGTCCAGTGCGAATTCAGTTCAGCGTCAAAGCCAAAGCGCGGACGAAGAGTTTGCGCGATGGCATATTCATTGCCTTCGATTCGCCACGCCCGCAGAAACTCCGCGATCGCCGACGCGCGGATGCGGGAACCGAACCGATGTTCGAAGCCGGCATAGGAAATCGTCTGGTAATACTGATTTGGCGATGGCCCGAAGAGCAGATCAACCGCGTTCCACCCGGTCAGCAGCGCGGTGTGGCCCCAAGGGCGGCCCAGGCGAAAATCGAGAGCACCCGAAGTTTGCCGCGAGTGCAGAGACTGCTCGGTGAATGGGCCCGCTTCGCGGATCAAATTGCCGGAGACCGAAAGCCAATTACCGATCGGGCTGCTGGTTAGGTAAACAAACTGGCGAAACAGATTCTGATCCATGGCCGCCGGCGCAAGCGTGTCGCGCCGGATCGTGTACTGCAGTCCGGGCAAGATGTTCAGCTTCACGTTGCCCAATTGCACAACCGGAGCCACGGAAACATTGAAGATGGTGTCGAACGTATTGCGATCCTGAATCAGAAGCTCACTCGGAAATGAAAAGCTACCCTGAGCACTACGCTCGGCTACGAAGCCTTGAATCGTCGGAAACGAGTCCGGCCGGAATTGAAAGCGTGAGTCGGCGAAGGTCTCGATCGAGCGCCGCGGGGGTGGCAACAAGGCTCCGGCTTTTTGCACGCCGAGCAAGCGAGCGTCGAGTTGATAGATATTTTCATCCTCAAACAATGGACTGACCCGCGCGTCGGAGCCCATGCCCATGCGATCGGTGATGGGACGACCTTCTTCTTCGGCCAGTTCGATTTCCGCGGTGCGGAGGGCTGGGTTCTGAGGAGCCAGTTGGTTGGCGAGGCCGAAGGTCGCGAGTGCGCGATCGTCCTGGCCGCGCTGCCGGTAGACGTTGCCCTGGGCGACCAGGAAGTCAAAGTTGTTGTTGCGCTCCGGATCGTCGCGCAGGCTGGCCAATTGCAATTCCGCGCTACGCGTGTCGCCCAAGGCCAGCGACACATTTGCCATACCCACCGCCACTGAGGTGTCATCTGCGCCCAGCGCTTGTGCGCGCCCATACATCTGCTGTGCCAGGGGATACTCGTGGATGCTCATCAAAATGTCGGCTGCATTCAGGTAGTCATCCGCGGAAGTCACGTCGGTGGACGCGACGCGCGCCTCGGCAAAGCCGAGTGCCACTTGTTGTTGTGCGTCCGATGTCTTGCCCTCTTCGGCAAACAGCCGGCCCAAGGCCAGGCGGACCTGGAGACGATCGTCGTCAGAACTTTCCAGCGCCCGCGTGTACCTGGTCATGGCCTGGTCGCGACGGCCCAGAATGCGCAGGGCGTCGGCAGTCACGAGCAGAACCTTGTAATCCGTCCCGCCGGCGCGCTCCGCGGAATCGATTGCCTGCGCGGCGTCGGCCAACCGGCTGAGCCGCGCATAGCATCTTGCAAGCTGCGCCGAAATCATCGCATTGTTCGACACGGGATCGTTCGGCACGACCGCGAGCGCATCGTGTAAAGTGTCTGCCGCGTTTGCATATCGATGCGCCCGGTACTGCACGTCGGCCAGTGCGATGTAGGAGGTCGGATCATTCGGATTCAGTTTCAAAGCTTTCCGGTACTCGCCTTCTGCACGAGCCAGCATGGCTCGCTGGCGGTAGGCCTCCGCTTTGACCAGATGCAGGCTCTCTGAGTCGGGAAGTAAACGGGTTGCGACTTCAGACTCTTTCAGGGCTGCCGTGGAGCGCCGCAACTGGAGCAGGGCGTAGGCAAGTCCGAGGTGGGCTTCGCCGTACTGTGGATTCAGCGCCAGGGCCTTACGGAAGTCCTGCTCAGCCTTCGTAGCCAAGCGCATGTCGTTGTACACATAGCCGCGGTTCATATAACCCACCGCCATCGTGGGATCGATCTCGAGTGCGCGCGTGAAATCGTGGACGGCCGCCGCGTATTCGTTGTGGTCGGCGTGTACATACCCCGAGATCAGAGGCAGGTCGCGATCCTCCTGAAAAACGGGTTGAAAGCGGTCAACGATCTTCATCGCCTCATCGCGGCGCTTCAGAAAGAGGAGGTCATACGCAAGATAGTCGACCGCCTCGCGATCGTTCGGAAGCTTCTGGATCACCTGGTAGCCGAGATCCGCCGACTCCGCGTAGTTTCCGATCATCGTCAAGTAGCGCTCATGCTCCCGCATGACTTGCGGGTCTTGTCGCACCTCCTCCGCCGCGCGCGCGAGCCACTCCTTGGCTTGGGCGGGATGGTGGGCTTCGAGGGCCGCATTCATCGCACCGGAAACAATCAGCGGATGGTTCGGCGATTTCTGGAAGGCCAACTCGTAACTTTCTTGAGCTTCCGCAAATTGACGGTTCGCGCTGTACAAATCGCCGAGGGCCAAATAGGGCACGTAGTCGTCGGAATGTTCTTTCGCAAATTCCAGAAAGTAGCCGCGGGCCGCCGCGGTGTCGCCCATCTCGCGCGACAGGAAGCCGAGCGAGCCCAGTGCGCCCCCATTCGATGAATCGATGGCCAGCGCCTGGAGGTAGGTCTGGCGGGCTTCATCCTTGCGCTCCGTTTTCCAGAGAAGATTCGCGTAATTGAGAAGCAAAATGCCGTTGCGAGGCTCAAGTCGGAGGGCTTCCTTCAAATCTGTTTCCGCGGAATCGACATCGCCTCCGGCGACTTCAGTCGCAGCGCGCAGGCGCAAGAACTCGGGCCGAGAGCGGCCTGCCACGTCAAGGGTATGGATGGCGTTGGCCGCGTCTTTGGTGACGCGTTCTGCGTTCGTCGTGTCTCCGGCATCGCGGTATATCTGGGCAAGATCGACGCGCAACGAGATCGGATAGAGAACTCCTTCAGGCACACCTTCGGGCAATTGCTGCAGCGCCGCCTCGTATTCGCGGATCGCATTCTCGCTCCGATGCTGGCTCGTGTCGAGCCTTCCCCGCAAGGCATGCACCCGGTAGTGATCGGGATTCAGCGTTGCGGCCTGATTCAGGAGGGCCGCGGCTTTGTCGAGCTCCCCGTCATTGAGCATGGCTTGCGCGGCATTGAGTTGGATCTCAATGTCCCGCGGAGCCCGGCTTGCGGCCGCGCCATAATTGCGCGCCGCCGCGCGTGCGTTGCCGGCCAGCGCGTAGGAGTATCCCAGTTCGGCGAGCGTGCCCACGTCTTTCGCGTGTAAGTCTTCCAGCATGCGGATCGCCGTCTCGTACTGGCCCGTGTCGCGGTAGTAAGACGCAACCGCTCGCAGCACATCGGGATTCGTCGGTGCCGAATGGCGCGCTCGCTCCAACATCTTGTGGGCAGACTCTCCATCTCCGATTCGATCATAGGCGCGGGCCAACAGAAGTTCGGTTCGCGCCGATGACTTCACAGCTTCGGAGTGTTGCAGATAGTCAACTGCTCGTTTGGGATCGGTTGGCAACAGCAGTTCGCCCGCGAGCTGAAGGTCCACGTCACTCTTAGGATTCGCGGCCAGAGCCTCTTCCAGCGTTTGCTGCGCCTCCGCGGTGCGCCCCATCCGGGCGTAGGTTTGCGCCAGACCGGAAAGCCCCTCGACCGAAGATGGCTTCAGCGCGAGACCGCGGCGATAGGCATCGACAGAAAGCGAATACTGTCCGCTGAGTCGCGCTGCGTAAGCCAGCGTAAACCAGAGATCGGGATTCTGCGGAGCGGCGTTAACCGCGCGCTGAGCATGCGCCGTCGCGTCTCGCGAGTCGCCGTGTTGCAGCGCGGTCTGCGCGGCTCGGGCCTCGCGCGCCACCTCGATGCTTGCGCCCCAACCCATTCCGGTCTGGTCACTTGTGGTTTGCGCGGGTCGCTTTTTCGAAGGCGCGGACGAAGTCGAAGTGGAAGAGGTTTGGCCGTTCACATCAAAGGTTTGGGCAGCACTGGCAGTGGCCGCGATTAGGACGGCAAGCCGCACCGAGCTCCTGAACACCAAACTTCTGAACGCTGAGACCACCATTCCTCCTGCCCGACCTTAATCTCTGATATCCCGCTGCTGGCGTTGGGGGTACACACTTGCCCTGCCGTTGTCGCTGAGATGCAAGAAGTTCCCGGTGTGGTTGGGCACGTTTGACGCGGGCGACCCTGAAAATACTTGCCAACCGTTGCCCGGCTTGCGGGAATCCAACACTGCGACTGATGAGAGACCGCCAGGAAACACTTGTGCTCCCGACTCAGACCAGCATTTGGCAACGCCCGATTCCCCTTGCTGCCATCATTTTGTTGGCGCTAGCGATTCATGGGCCGTTGCTCGTAATGCAGCTGCCGGCGACTACGTCGTATGACGCAAACCTGCACATTTTTTTTGCGTCGCACTACGCGCATCACTGGTTCAATCCCTGGAACGAAAAATGGTTTGCCGGCTTCTCCCAAACCACCTACCCTCCGCTGACTCACCAATGGATTGCGCTGCTGTCCTATATCGTCGGGCTCACTGAGGCCTTCATGCTGGTGCAGTTGGCCGCTGTCGTCCTGCTGGCGGTGGGTGCTTACCGGTTCGCACAACTTTGGGTGGATGACCGAGCAGCCAGTTATGCAGGAGTGCTGGCCGTGTTCGCCGGGAGCATCGCATTTCTTGTTTATTCGGCGGGGCAGTTACCGACCACGATGTCAGCAGCTTTGTATTTTCTCGCCCTGCCTTACTTCTATGCTTGGTGTATGTCAGCGAGCTGGCGATCCCTGCTGAAGGGGATTGCTCTCGCGCTGGCTGCCGCATCGGCCCATCACGTGACGCTCATCTTTGGCTCCGTGCTGTTTGCGGCGCCGGTCTTGTGGCTGGCGTGGTACGACAGACACGAGAAGGAGCAACCTGGCGCCCCAATCATCGGGCGCGGTTTCCTGTTCGCCGCGATTGCTGCGGTGGGGGTTGGAGTCGTCCTGTTGCCCTACTGGATTGCGATCATCCGGCATCCCATCGAGCAGATGCCGATACCGCACGCCAGTCGTTCGAACTTCCTGATGAATTGGATCTATGGCATGAATTATTTCATCGTGCCGTACGGCGCTTTGATTCTGGCGTTGCCCTTCATAGTGATCAAGGGTGCATCGAATCCTCGCTTGCGAGTGCTGTTGCTTGCGTTCTGGGTTACCTTCCTCATTGCCCTGGGTGGCACGACGCCAGTGCCGCGCTGGATCTTCGGACGGGCTTTCGAAATTCTCACTTACGAGCGCTTCACGCTGTGGGCGACGGTGCTGGCGCTGCCGATTGTAGGGTTGCTGGTGGAGCAACTCATCGATCGTTTTCCACGCCGGGGTGCGATCGGCATCAGTGCAGCCGCGATCGCCAGCCTGGCGCTCGCAATGGGTTGGCTGACATGGAGCCCGTTTCGAACGTTCAGTTCGCTCAACGTAGATTCAGTAGTCGCGTTCCTGAATCGCGATGGCCACGATCAATACCGCTATCTCACACTTGGATTCGGCAACGCTCTCCCCAAGGTGTCGACCTATGCCAGCGCGAGCAGCGTGGATGGTGAGTACAACTCAGCCCGCCTGCTGCCCGAGATGACCCGTTACGGCGCAGCACAATTGACCAACGCGAAGTTCTTCGGGGTGGCCGGCATGGATTCGCTCCGCGCCATGCTCCAGCATGCCAACCACTATGGTCTGAAATTTATTTTCGTGCACGATCCGTTCTATGAGCCTCTTCTGGTCTTCGGCGGATGGCGCCAAGTGGAGAGCTATGACTCCGGCGCCATCACCGTATGGTCCAAGGATGACGCGCCTCCCGCGCGGATGATCCCGTCCGATGCCGTGCCGGCCCCGTGGGAAGGATGGATGTGGGGGGTCTTGCCCATCGGCAGCAGCTTCCTGGCGATTCTGTTTATTTGGTTGCTGGTCGAACCGCGCCGCACACAAGTTGAGCCGAGCCGAGTCGAGGAAGAGACCACGCTTCCCAGGGAAGTACCGGAGCAGGTCTATGCCCAAGGGGTGAGTTCATGAAGTGGGCACTGGCTATCTTTCTCGCTGTTGCGACCGCAGTCCTGGTTGGCTTTGCCTGGCTGCGGTCCGGAGGGCTCGCGCAGCACGCCATGTTCTCCGCGCGAACTCCGGAAGAGGCCGTGCAGGCTCTGATGAGCGAGATTCGGGCTCACGACTACCAGCAGGCTTACGCTTCGCTCGATCGCAGTAGCGATACAGATCTGGCATCTTTCATTCGCGAGATGGCGGGAAGTGACGGCAGCTTACGCGCGTACTCGTCGCTGCAGACCGCGGAGGTTTCGCCGTTGCACGCCGATCGTGACGAGGCCATGGTCCGACTGCGGATGAACTGGTCGAGCGCGCTGGGCTCGCTCGATGATGTGCGGGATTTACGCGTGCGCCGCGATGGTTCGGTGTGGCGCGTGGTGTGGCCGAAACCGGCGTTTTCCACGGTGCCCCCGCAGGTGGTGTCGGTGAACTACTTGAGCTGGGACGTCATCGGCCGCAACACATCGCAGAACTGGGGAGCGCAGGACGTAGACTCGCCGAAAGTGCGCATCACGTCGATGAACGCGATCTCGCGCCCCGGTCGCATGGTGATTCTCGGAGAAGTCGAGAATGAAGACACCGTTCCCGCGTATTTGAACGTGAATGCGACGCTGCTGAAAGCGGACGGATCTGCAATTGAGGAAGAAGGCAGCTTCGATCTGATCTCGCATGTGCTCCTCCCCAAGCAGGTTTCGCCTTATCGCATAGACTTTCCGGGTGTGCGGATGGATGCGGTGAAGAGTGTGCGCATGGATGCGCGCGCTCTGCTAGTCCCGGCCAGCGCTGATCCTGTGATTGCAGTTACCGACCAAGCGGTGAGCAAGGATGGATTGGATCGAAACGTGCTGAAGGGCGAATTGGTGAATCAAAGCGGGCGCCCCGTCAATATCGCACAGGTGCTGGCAGCCTACTACGACAACTTCGGGAAAGTCATCTGGGTCTCGGATGGTTATGTCGATCAGGCGCTCATGCCGCAGGTGCCCGTGGCGTTTGCGGTCGACATTCCGGATGACATTGCGGCGCGGCTGAAGAATTATCGCGTCATCGTCAATCACTACTCGCGGTCGAGCAACTGACATGAAGCGCACTACCTGTAGCAATTTCGCATTTTGCAGGCGCCTGTCGGCGTTGTTGTGTATATCGCTGTCGTACGTCTTGCCCGGCTCGGCACAGGCTGCGGAACTGCGTGTGCCCGCTACCGTGGAAGCTGGGCAACCCTTCTCGATTCCAGTCGGGGGTTCCGGGCAAGCCACTTTCTATCTTCTCGGGCCCGACCATGTCGTGAAACGCAGTGTGATCCTCGGGAGTGAGTTACAGATTCAGTCCAGCGATGTGCGCAGCGCGGGACGCTACCAGGTAATCCTCTGCTACCCATCATGCACTTCCGCAACGTTCGGGGTGACAGCCGCGCCACCGGCGCACCTGAGCTTTTTTCTTCACCCTTCGCGCGTACCGGTCTCCACTCGCGATTCGATTGATGCCACTGCATTTGTGTTTGATCAGTATTTCAATTTGATTTGGACTCCGGCTGCAGTCGATTTTCGCATCACTCCGGCCGGGGGGGCCGGTTTTTCACGGCGAGGCTCCACGCGGCACGGGGTAGCCTGGATGCGCATGGACTCCACACCACATGAGGGGCGGGTTCAGGTGACTGCGGTCGTGGGCAACGTTGTAGAAGCGAGAGTGATCCAACAGGTCGCCGCAGAAGCCTGCGGATTGCGCATGAAAACTGTGGCCAACGGGAATAGGGTGACCATCGAAACCGATCCCGTGCGCGATTGCAGCGGCAATACACTTCCCGACGGTACCATCGTTTCATTCACCAAGATTGACAAGTTGGGCAAGAGCACGGTGGACACGCCGATCAAGAAAGGCATCGCGCGAGTGCAGTTCAGCGTTCACGGGCGAGCCCAGATCAGCGTTGCGTGCGGCGTGGTGCTGGGCAATGAAGTCGCCCTCGACGGAGGATTATGAAAACCATCGTCGCCAGTACATTGGCGCTCAAGAAGGTTAAGCCTGGGTTGGTCAAGCATGGTTTCGTCAAAGGTGCGAGCTTCGTGATCGCAGTTTGTGTTCTGGCGATCGCCCAGTCGTCGGCGCCGATTCACCTCCCTCAGGTCCACCTCGATGCTGACGGACTCGTGCCGCGTCCCATTGAAGAACTCACGGGAACGACGGTTGCGCGCCATTACGCGCTGGCGTGGCATGATCTGGCGGAGGCCATGGAATCTGGCCGAACCGAAGGACTCGGCGAAGAGTTCGTCGGATTCGCACATGATCGCCTTATGCGGCGAATCGGTGAGCAAGAGCAGGCGGGCCTGCATGTTCGGATCGTCGATCATGGCCACCATCTGAAGGCGGTGTTTTATTCCACCGATGGGACTGCCATGCAACTCCTCGATCAAGTCCAGTTGGAGATCCAGACCTTCGACGGAAACAAATTGCTCGATACCCAGAATGCGCCCCACCAGTACATCGTTCTTATGACCCCCGGCGCAGATCGCTGGTACATTCGCGATCTTGAGGAAGTTTCTGCCAAATCCTTCTAAGGCCGGCCTTGGACACCTGCTTCGAACCAACTGTTGGCAGCGCCGTTTCATCGTAACCAGAGCGGGAAGTCGCGGATGAAACTCTATCAGCTTGTTCTATTGACGCACGTCTTAATCGTGGGTGCGACTCCGAATGCGTGCACGCACGCGAGTTCGCGCACTCTCGCCCTCAAAGATATCTCTGCCTCATCAGGCAACCCCAAGGTTCTTGCGGACTACCAGCCATGGTTCGGCGACCCGGACCATATCGACGTCGGCTATAACAGCCAGGACCCGAATGTCCTGCGCAAACAAATTGAGGATGCCCGCAACCTGGGCATCTATGCCTTCGTGGTGGATTGGTACGGTCCAAGGCGTCCTTTTCTCGATCGTAGTACGGCACTCTTGCAGCGAATCGCCAGCGAGCAGCATTTTCACATCGCGCTCATGTACGACGAAACCCAGGATGACAATGGACACGCAACCGAAGACGCGATGGAGGCGATGGAACTGGCGTACCAGAAATATATCGGCCCCAACGCCCCTGGACGCGAGGCCTACCTGCTGTACCAGGGACGGCCGGTCGTCTTTGTGTTTCCCAAGCGCGGCCACACGGATTGGAATCAGGTTCGCCAGCAGGTGAATCAGTGGGAATCGCCGCCAATCCTGCTGTATGAGGACGACCCGCCGGTTCAGTTCGCCAAAACTTTCGACGGTGAGTACGCATGGGTGTATCCCGGGCGCGCGGGGTGGACTCCGGACGGTCATGCGTGGGGCGAAGATTACCTGGATGATTTCTACACGAAGATGCGAACCAAGCATGCGGACGAAGTTACCGTGGGCGGGGCGTGGCCCGGCTTCAACGACGCCAAGGCTTCCTGGAGCTTGAACCGGCACATCGACGCACGGTGCGGAAAGACCTTCGAAGATACCCTCCGCTTATTCGACGAGAACAACGAACCATCTCACCCTGTTCCGTTCCTCATGATCGCAACCTGGAACGATTACGAAGAAGGAACTGCGATTGAGCGCGGCCTGCCGCATTGTGACGAATCGAAGGCGGCCATCGGGGCCGTAGGACGTCCATGACGAGGGCAAGAGAAAGCGCAGCGGCGATGTTCGAGACGCTGGCGGTCTTACATCTGCATACGCTAACACCCAGGCAGCGAGGCGAAAGCCCGCAGATGCAGATGGAAGAGGTGCTCACGCGAGTGCAACGGATGTCGAAGGAGGAGTTGTCTGACTTTCTTCGCTTTGCGGAGCTGCAACGCGTATACCTTCGCACGTTACAACTTTTAGAGAAATGGGATGCGGTTGGTGCAGCAGCGTCGCGGTTTGTCGGACCTCTCGGCCTTAAGGATGTGATGCAAGTCGAGGAACGGCAGATCGGACGCGCGCTCGCGGTTCTGGAAAAAGTTGTGCTCGCGCTCGAACTGACCGGGCACTCCCCCGTCGTAATTAAGACTCTCGATCACTGGCCCGATCTAGGCAGCGATCTTGACCTGTTTATCGCAGCCAGCGAAGCTGATACCGTGCGCGCGATGCAGAGCGAACTGCGAGCTGAGCCGCAGCCGCGGAGTTGGGGTGATCGATTGGCGCACAAATGGAACTTCCGGATTCCAGGACTACGCCAGTTGGTGGAGATCCACGTGGGCTGCCTGGGACAAACCGGTGAACAAGTCACCCTGCCCCTCCACTTGGAAGAAACCAGTGTGGTGCGCGAAATAGGTGCTTTTAGCTTTCGCGTCCCGGCTCCAGAGGAACAGGTCGCGCTGGCAACTCTGCAAAGGATGTATCGCCATTTCTACATTCGTTTGACCGACCTGCTCAACCTTACTGGGCTGGTGCGGGCCGGCAGTCTCGACTTTGCGCAGTTGCGCTCGTCCGCCGAGCGCTGGTCGATATGGCCGGGAGTGGCGACGCTGCTGAAGATTACTTCGGACTATAACGAGCGAGCGGGCGTTGGTCCGCTCCCGCTGCCAGAGTTTGTGATGCGTGCGGCCCGTTTCGGGGCCGACGTCACGTACGTCGGGGAACAGTTCTTACGCGTGCCCCTGGTACGGCAGGGTTCGCAACTGTTCCTGCATCAACTCATTGGAACAGGAGCGGCGCGACACTTTCGCTCTGCGGCGCGCTTGTCTCTATTGCCGGTGCTGGCTGCCGCCGCATTCGTCAACCTGCGGATGACCGGCGACGACAAGGGAATTTGGTAGCTTCGCTACAGCGAAGACTGATTCGCTGGGGCAGGCCACCGACTGGGGACAAGGTCTCGGTTCGGCGTGATTCGCCTTCAGCTCGCTCTTCGAACTGTGTTTGCGCACCCAGAGTTTATGCACGTAACCTAAAAATACATTTGGGGTGAACCTTATGATTCGGCTGCCAATACTGAAGGATGAGTTGGTCTTTCTGGAAAACCTCTTGCCGGAGTTAGAAACAAGGCCGGATTTAGGACATTTGGCGCTCGGGATCAAGAAACAGATTGCCAAGATTCGTCAGGAGATTCTAGTGTTGCAGAAAGAGAAATCAAGCTGACGGAAGTTCCAAAAGCGAAATGCGGGCGAAACGGGACGCGCTGGTGCGGCTCTCTAAAGAAGTCTCCCTTATCACTCGCAACTGATTTGTCGTGCGTTACTTGAGACGCTATAACTCCGTATTACGAGCGTGCGATTTTCCAGCATCATCTTCGTGTCAAGTCCTATCGACTCAAGCCAGCTTCCGCATCCAGAAACTGGAGGGCCAGATGTGGTCGCCATCGCGCGTGGGAAGGAAACGCCGCTTTTTGGGGGGCATGTTGCGATAGCTGTGCTGCCAGTGCGGGAAAGCTCTCTCCAGCGCAGTGGTTGCGCGACTTTGCATGGAACTGCTGCCCCACAGCACTTCGAATTGCGGATTGAACATCAGCAAGGCCTGCAGCAGGTACTGCTCGGACCAGAAGGCGAGATTGTGCAAGACCGCCTCGCGGGGATAGTCGGAGGGGATGAAGATGTCATGAGCGTGGATCAGCACACCGGGGGCGATGCGAGGGACGATTTCGAGATACTCGCGCACCACATCACTGCCGATTCCCACGACGTGACTGGAGTCCAGAAACAGGAAGTCGCCGCTTTGCAGGCTGAGGAATACGTCGAGGTCCACATTCTGGATGGTCTGGGGAATGAGATGGACGCGATCGCTCAGCGCGTTCTTGGGGAATCGATCCGGGAATGGGTCAATGGTGATCAGCTCGCCACGCACTCCATCCAGCTTCAGGTTTAGATCGAGGGCAGCTGCCATGACACGGCTGCTGTAACCGCCTCCCACTTCCACGATCCGTCGCGGCTTGTAATGGCGAACCAGGCAGTAGGCGATCTCCGCATCGACGGTCTCGAAGAAGCCATTGCTGTAGTTGTAGCCCACGCTGAAGAAGGGTGCCGAGTCCGATGCCCATTCGCTCTGGTATTGCGGAACCACGGTTTGCAGGAAATCCAATTGCCGGTCGAAGGCAAGGTCAAAACCGACCGGCACTTCCTCGGCTGGCCATTTCCGGGTTTCAAGTTCGCGGAAGTCGGGCACAGGCCAGTAGTAGTGGTTCGGACTCACCGTGATCCCGATGCGCTGGAACATGCGGAACACATGTCGCATGATGGCCAGTGCCGTCTCATTTTCGTGCAACTTGCGGGCCAGGCTGAGCAGCGGTCCGCGATCGCGGATCATTTCGGGCTGGCCATCTTTTTCGGGAGGGACTCCATGAAAGGCCGGGATTTGAGCGGGAGATCGGACAGCTGGCAGTTCATTCAACGACATGTGCCTCCGCGGAATGCTCGAAACGAATGTGCCAAATTCTGATGCAGAATAACGCGGGTGTGGCGTAAGAATTTTGGAAAAGAGTGCGGCTTCAGTCCTTTCCGGGATGCGTAGCGGAAGGATCGAGAGACAGGGCTCAAGAGGCATCGGGCAAGGTGCCGTTCCGCTCGGCGAAAACCCTTACGTGCGATCGAGAGATGCCTTAGTTTCCGCTAGCGGCGTCATATCGCACATCTTGGCTACTCGAAATGCGGCGCCCATATACGGTGTCCACTGCATGGACGCAGGCGCCTGCCCACCGTAAGGTAATTGAGGACGCATAGGTCAGCATATGAATTTCTGTTCGACGCGAGTGCCGCTTGGTTTGAGCGGATTCAGTTCGTTATCGCAGGAGATGCCATGACCAGGCTGGAACTGGCCATGCCAACTGAATCTGTAGATCGCGTCGGTAAAGCTGAGGCGGGTGCCACGCTTCCCATTCGGGAAGTGCGCCTCCGTGGGATTTCGCAACCAGTTCTATCGCCGAATGCGTTTACGCTTAGCGACTCCTGGGGCCGGCACGGGGTTTCGACAACGCGGAGCGCACTGGGTTCGTTCCTGGTACACGCGCTGGTCATTGTGGCGGCCTTCTCACTGCTGACCCATGAAGTACGATCCGAGGCGAAACCGGTTGTGAGAGTCACACTCATCGCACCTTACCTCGAATCTTACGCATTGCCGCTGGCCAAAAAGCAGGCTGGGGGAGGCGGCGGGGGTGGAGATCGCGACAAGCTCCAAGCGCCGCGAGGGGCGCTCCCGCGCGTGGCCAAGCAACAAATCACACCTCCGCAGATCGTGGTACGCAATGAATATCCGAAGCTGACCGCCGTACCGACGGTGGTTGCGCCACCACAGATCCAGATGGCCGCCTCCACGCCGAACCTGGGAGTTCCGGCCGCGGCAGCCCTGCCAACCATCGCCGCGTCCAACGGGACTGGGTCGGGCGGCGGTATTGGTTCAGGCTCAGGCGGAGGGGTTGGTAAGGGGTCGGGCCCCGGAGTAGGCGAAGGATACGGCGGTGGCGCCGGCGGAGGAGCATATAAAGTTGGCGGATCTGTGCTGGCACCGCGTCCGTTGGCCATGCCCGATCCGGACTACACCGAACAAGCGCGCGAAGCCAAGTTGCAGGGTATGTGCGTACTGAAGCTGATTGTGGGAGCGGACGGAAGACCACGGGATATTCGTGTGATCCGCCCCTTGGGGATGGGTCTGGACGAAAAGGCGATGGCTGCCGTGAGTCAATGGACCTTCGCGCCGGCAACCAAAGATGGCACGCCGGTGCCCGTTCTGATCAGCGTGCAGGTGATTTTCAAACTGAATTGAGCCGCCGGCCGCAAACCCAGGACACTACGGAAATAGCCCGGGCTGATCTTCTATTGATCTTAACCGCTCGACTAAGAAAGAGGCCCGGGATGGGGCCGCGCATGATGGTGACGCCGTGAGCGATCCTGCTTAAGCGGCCTGCACAATGGAGTTGCGTATCGCATATCGAACCAGGCCGGCAACTGAGTGGACATCGAGCTTGTGCATCACATTGGTGCGATGAGTCTCGATGGTCTTCACGCTCAGATTCAACAGTACGGCGGCTTCCTTACTGCTACTGCCTTCGGCCAATAGCTGCACCACTTCGCGTTCCCGCGCCGTCAATCGATCTCTCATCGTATTCCCGCGATCGGCGTCGTTGCGGTGCAGGTAGCCGTCAAGCATCATCCTCGCCGCACGCGCCGTGAAGAAGGTGGCACGCCTCTGTAATGCCTCAACCGCCAACAACAGGTTTTGCGCCGCGTCGGACTTCAGAATGAATCCACGAGCTCCGGTTTCGAGAACCTGGCGGATCAATTCGTCCGACTCGTACAACGTGAAGATAAGGATTGGTGTTCCAGGTCTTTCCTTGAGAATTTGGCGTGCGGCATCCATCCCGTTCAGTGTCGGCATGGCTACGTCCATTACGACCAAGTCCGGCTTCAGTTCCGCTACTTTGGCCACTGCTTCTCGACCATCGCGCGCTTCGCCGCAGACCGTCCATCCCGGATGGGTTTCCAGCAGGGTGCGAACACCGCAGCGCACGACATCGTGGTCGTCCGCAATCAGGATTCGGAATGACTTCGCAGTCCGGCTCTCGTTGGTCAAGTGGCTGGGGACGGGCCGGGGTGCGACCGATGCCGACCAGACCTCTTGAGGGAGTTGCTCACCGCGGAAAAGCGGTTTGCCGCCGTTGCCGATCGGGGCGTGCTCGGGAGATACGCGAATACCACTAGGGTTAGACATAAAAGAAATCTAACATCAGGGGCCATTCCCATTCTGGTCAATACGAGACACTAATCTTTATTCTCGTTCGACGCGGCAGTTGACAAAAATGGGTTGGCAAGTGGTCAATATTGCCCAGCTTTTCCCTGAGGTCCAAGGTAGCTTTCCTGTACTGGCCAATCCCATGGGACACAACCAACGTTTTAGCCGTTTGGAGGGCGTTCTGAACAACAGTGAACTGCGCGCCCGGCCTCACCGGACGCGAGATCCAGGAATCGAGAGCAAAGCTTTCCGATTCCTGGCGCGTGTGATGGCGAATTCTCCGCAACAACTGGGGGACACACTGGTTCGGCTGGCGCTGGAACTTTGCCGGGCGGGCACGGCCGGTATCAGCCTGGTCGAAACGGTTCCGGGGAGCGAGCCAATCTCTCGTTGGACCAGTTTGGCGGGGTTGCTCAAGAAGGACGTCGGAGGTTTCACTCCGCAAAACTTCAATCGGTGCGGGGTGTCTCTCGACCGCAGGGCGCCGCAACTGTTCTTGTGTCCCGCGAGACATTTCCCTTTTCTCAACGACTTTCCGGTGCCGTTCGTAGAAGCTTTGGTAGTTCCTCTCATGGGGCCAGGTCCGGCCGGCGCGATTTGGATTTTTTCTCACGAAGAAGGCATGGTTTTCGATTCCGAAGACGTTCGCCTCCTGACGGATCTGGCTGACTTTACCAGCTCTGCTCTGCGTGTGATTCGACTCCTGGATGCGGAGCGTTCGGCACGACTCCACGCGACCAACGAACTTGCCAGACAGACTGCTGAGCTGAAAGTGCAAGTGGCGGAACGCAAAATGGCAGAGGAAAACCTGATGGAACTCACCGGCAGTTTGCTGCAGTTGCGAGATGAAGAACATAGGCGGGTGGCCCGTGAATTGCACGACAGCGTGGGTCAATTCCTGGTAGCAATGTCGATGAATCAGGGTAGAGCATTGGCGGAGAAGCATCTGAGTCCGATGGGAGCGAGAGCTATTTCTGAGAACACAGCAATACTGGCGCAAGTCTCGCGGGAAATCCGCACGATCTCTCATCTGCTGTACCCCCCGCTTCTGGATGAGGTGGGATTGGCGCCGGGGATACGGGAATATCTCGAAGGATTCGCGGAACGCAGCCGCATGAAGGTTCAGTTTGAGATTGCAGAGGATTTTGGGCGATTGCCACGCGACCTGGAGACGGCTCTGTTTCGCATCGTGCAGGAAGGCCTGACCAACGTTCATAGGCATTCCGAAAGCCGGACTGTGACCATACGTATTGTGCGCTCTTCACGCCAGGTTTCGCTGGCCATAGCGGACTCCGGAACGGGAATCCCAAGACAGAAAGTCCGTGAGATCGAAGCTGGGCGAGCGTCCGGTGTCGGGCTTCGCGGGATGCGAGAACGCGTGCGGCAACTGGGTGGCAGTTTCAGGATTCGCTCGAGTCACAAAGGCACGGTGGTAGCGGTCCGGCTGCCCTTGGAGGCTACGACGGATTCAGGCCAGAATGACTTTGTGGCGCCTGCAGTCTTGGTCGCACCCTCTAGTTTGTCAAACCCGGAATCGTGGCGCGGAAATCAAATACCGCAACAGACCTCAGACCGCTAATAAACCTACGTTAAAGTGCGCCCAATGATAGTTCGACGCCCTGGCTCGACCAATTCTGCAGAGAATGATCAAGGCCCGGAGAGCGGCAAACTGCCGGGCGGATTCGAAATATGTATGCCGTCCATCAAAATGACAAGCAACCCTCGCAATGCTTTGCACAACTAAATGACGCACCACAATGTGTGGGGACTGCGCGAAGGGCATTGTCCAAGGTTTTCACGAACCCATAGGGAGAATTTGTGCATGCCTGGTCGCGGAGTGTGCCGGCGGACGCCGTTCGAGGCCAAGAGTGAATGGTGGGATAACCATGCGATGGCGGATGTTAGTGATCTGCTCCACTGAGAATCGTCAGGTGATCGAAAGCGCGATTTTGGAGTGGTCGCTGGAGGTCTGTTGGTGCTTAACGTTGCAGGAAGCTCGCCGCGGCCTGCGACGGGGAAATCATGCACTGGTGTTGTGCGAAGCGGAGCTGCCCGATGGGACCTATGAGGACGTGATGACGTTAATACAGCGCAAGCTAGACCAGATCCGCGTCATCGTCCTGGCTGAATCGCACTCGGAGGATGGCTACCGCCAGGCGATCGAATTGGGCGCGTTCGACGTGATTTCTGCTCCTTACAGGCGAACCGATGTTCAATGGATTATCATGCAGGCCGTCCAGAGCCATCCCGCCACCATCGCCGCTTCGAAAAAAGGTGGAACTCCGGGAGGCCATTCCCTCGCGTTCGCCTGACCACCTGACCAGGTAAGAATCAAAAGCTTGCTCGGAAGTGGAATGCGGCCAAGCTTGGGCGGCGCACAATCGCTTGGGCGCGACCAGAATTGTTTGCGCCTTGATTGAGCAGGCGCGCTACTCCGTCACGAACGCGCTCCTGGTCAACTGCCTTTCTCTCGACACACAACCGTCTGGGTACTCACTTTCATCCAAATTCGTACTCTTACTCTTCTATTCTTCCCAGGAGTAACACGCCCATGAAGTCTCGGTTAACGTTTTGGTTGACGTTGCTGTCTGCCCTGCCCATCCTTCCACTGACCAGTTGCGTAAGTGCGGGCGGTGGTTCGCAGACGCAGCCTCTAACCTACCAGTTAACCGTCACGGCCCCGGCCGTGGGTGCGGGAACCGTGACCAGCAGCCCGGCTGGGATTAACTGTCCCACCACGTGCAGCGCCAGCTTTAATCAAAATACGCAAATCACGCTGACCGCAACCGCGGGCAGCAACTATTTCTTCGGCGGATGGAGCGGCGGCTGTTCGGGCACCAGCACCTGCAACCTGACCCTGACTGCCCCCGCGAGCGTTACCGCTACGTTCAATCCCGGTGACGGATTGACCGTGGCGATGGCGGGGACGGGCACGGGAACCATTACCAGCAGTCCGGCAGGAATCAACTGCCCGACTACGTGCTCCGCGAGTTTTCCGCAGAGTAGTCAGGTCGCGCTGAGCGAAACTCCCGGAACGAATAGTACCTTCGCTGGTTGGAGTGGTGCGTGTACGGGAACGGCGGCCTGCAGCGTCACCGTGGCTGCAGCGGACGCCGTGACTGCGACCTTCAGTTCCACGTCTCCCAGTTATGCAGTGACCGTGACTGAGGCGGGGACGGGCACGGGAACCGTGACCAGCAGCCCAGCCGGAATCAATTGCCCGACTACATGCTCTGCGAGTTTCACGCAGAATACCCAGGTCACGCTGAGCGAAACTCTGGGAACGAACAGTACCTTTGCCGGTTGGAGTGGCGCGTGTACGGGAACGGCAGCCTGCAGCGTCACCGTGACCGCAGCGGAATCCGTGACTGCGACCTTCAACTCCGGTAACCCCTACGCTGCCCTGAATCACATCATCCTCTTCGCCCAGGAGAATCGGTCTTTAGATCATTACTTTGGCGCCATGCTGGGATACTGGTCGGCGAATGGATATGGTACGAAGGGGCAGACCTTCAACGGGCTGCCGCAGTTTAATCCGCCGGTTAACGGCGTAACCCCAGCGCCACCCACGAACCCGGGCTGCGATCCGACTGTTACCGATGGCTGTACTCCGAACCCCAGCTATCCCGTGAGTTCCTTTCATTTCGCATCCGAGTGTACGGAAGAGCAGAGCCCCTTCTGGAACGAGGCCCATAACAATTGGGACTACACCAACCAAGCTGATCAACCCTCCGAAAATCCTCCGCCGCTGAACGGATTTGTTTACACCGCCGCGTATGACGCCGAATATCAAGTCCCTCCGCTCATGGACGTCAACGGGGTACGAGCCATGGGTTATTTTGACTGGACGGACCTGAATTACTACTACTTCATGGCCTCCAATTTCGGGACCTCGGACACCTGGTTTGCTCCGCTGATGGATCGAACCCAGCTCAACCGCATGTACATGCTGGCCGCCACTTCCGCCGGACACGCGTATCCCCTGGCAGCCCCGGAGGGCCCCCTCGTCAATGAAACTATTTTCGAAGCCCTGCAGAATGCCGGCATCACCTGGAAGATTTATGTCAACTCTGAGGCCACCATTAATCCGATCACCGGCGCCGCATGTAACAACGACATTTCGGACGCAAACGCGGAGTGCCTTATCGAAAGCTCCTATATAAATATGTTCACTTACGAACAGACGATCATCAATAGCGCCGGCCAGACTCCGGACTTGTTGCAGAATATAGTCCCGGTGACACAATTTTCTGTCGACGCGGCGAATGGGACGTTGCCCCAATTCGCGCTGATTGAACCCGCCTCTGCCGCGTCACTCGATGAGCACCCCAACGATCTCGATACTTCTACCCCCGCCGACGTCCAGCTAGGAGCTAACTACGCAGCCGGTCTGATCAACGACCTTATGGCAAGCCCCAATTGGACGGACTCGGCCATGATTTTCACCTTCGACGAAGGCGGTGGTCTTTACGACCACGTGCCACCGCAACCGGCGACACCTCCTGGCGACTATCTATCGCCGTTCGATCTGAACCCCGCGCTCAACGATATCTGCACCAAGCCCGGCCAGGAGCTCGGACAAGGAACTTGTGATTTCGCGTGGACCGGGTATCGGGTGCCGCTGATCGTGATTTCGCCTTATTCCGTGAAGAACTTCGTCTCTCACCATGTTCGCGACACCACAGCCGTGCTCAAGATGGTTGAGACCCGCTTCGGCCTGCCGGCCCTCACCGCACGCGACGGCTCTCAAATGGACATGACCGAGTTTTTTGATTTTGTGAACAAGCCCTGGGCTAGTCCTCCAACGCCGCCCACTCAAGTGACGGACGGTGAGTGTAGTCTGGTTCCGCCACCCAGTTGGAACGATCCTCCTGCCTTAGTGGTTACAATCTCGGGCGCTACAGGCTCCGGGTCGGTCGCGGGCAATCTGGGGAACATTACTCAGTGCACGCCCGGCGGGGACGGTTGTTTTGGCTCATTTGCCTATGGCACCGACGTCATCCTTACCGCAACCCCGAACAGCGGATACACTTTTGCGGGATGGAACGGCGCCGACTGCAGCGGCACTGCCACTTGTTCAATTACGGTTACTGCCAACACGTCGGTGACTGCGACGTTCACGACAAATGCGCCGGCGACGGCCCGTGTATCTGGTGGGACGCGTCCATAGGCGGTGCCGGCTACGGCGTCTGAGGGTCTGGGATCATTCCAGAATGATCCCCCAGAGTGGGATAATGGCTTCCGTGAAAATCCAGCGGGCGTTTGTGCTGTGCTTTGTGTTTTTTTCGTTTTCCTCTTGCCTGGCAGCGACTCGGCACTACTACATCGCCGCAGAAGATGTCACCTGGAACTACGCCCCCAGCGGCCACAATCTGCTCACGGCCGCGCCTATCCGGCAACCGTGGCTTCAGCTGCAATGGCCGAAGACACGCTTCGTCGAATACACCGACAGCACCTTCACCACAACGAAACCGCAACCCGTATGGCTGGGAATTCTCGGGCCCGTGATTCGCGCGGAAGTGGGGGACGAAGTGGTTGTGGATTTTCTGAATCGCAGCCACCGCGGTCACGATATGCATCCTCATGGCTTGCGTTACGACAAAATCAACGAAGGTGCTTTATATCTGCCCGTGGCGAAAGGAGGCTTTGTCGCTCCCGGCGCGCGGTATACGTACCACTGGTTTGCCAACGAGGCCAGCGGTCCGGGGCCGGGGCAGCCCAGTTCGATCGTGTGGTGGTATCACGCGCACGTTGACGCGGCGATTGAGATCAATGCAGGGCTGCTCGGGCCGATCATCGTTACGGCCAAAGGCAAAGCCAATCCCGATGGATCTCCCAAAGATGTTGACCGCGAATTTGTTGCCTCGTTCATGATCTTCAACGAAATGGGAGGCAAACCCGCAGGGCTGTTTTATGCCATCAACGGATTGATCTTTGGCAATCTTCCCGGCTTGACCATGAAGCAAGGAGAGAAAGTGCGCTGGTACTTGCTGGGCATGGGAAACGAGATCGACCTGCACACTCCGCACTGGCACGGCGAAACTGTCACCGATGGAGGCAGGAACACCGATGTGATCGAACTCCTTCCGGGAAGTATGAAGACGGTTGACATGATCGCTGACAATCCTGGCACATGGATGTTGCATTGCCATGTGGAAGACCACATGGAGGGGGGAATGATGGCGATTTACATCATCGCGGCGACGCCCACGCGTGCTTGCCCGGTTGCGTTTGTGGGCGGAGATTTCTGGAAGGATCCGGTGAAGTTCACGCTGACCGTGAAGAACACTAGCAGCAAGACCATTACAAGCTTACGGATCATGCCAGAGATGTTTTTGGCGCCGCAAGATTTGCGGCGGCCGTTCAACTCCGAGTGGTCCTCGGCGAAGCCCATTTTGCCCGGCCAGGAGCAAACTCTCGAAAAGCCGGGCATTCGCGCCGAGAGCGCCCAAGCCATCCTGGGCTGGGTGTTCTTTCCGCATTCGGTGAAGTACGAGGATGGAACCAGTTGGCTCGCGCAAAGCGAGGGCGAGTGCTTCGACGTGATATGGCGGGACCAGCAGCATCCCGATATGCCGGCCTTACCGCCGCGGCAGATCGAAATGAATCCAGACTAGCCAAAGTCTCAAGAAGACTTCTCTCAAGAACCTCCTCTTGTCGACGCCGGGCTATGCCTGCGAGATGACCAGTTGCAGCCGGTTTAGAAACACTGAAAGTTGATGTTGACCTGTCCGGGCATCAACTGGTTCGAGATCGATGTATTCGTCAGTACCCAAACGGCTGCGGCCTTTGGATTTCCCTTCGTCGAATTGATGTAGTAGCGCCAGCGGATCCATCCATAGCTATGCTTGATGTGGTCCACCGGATTGACGTCTCTGTCTACACCGTAATCAAAGACCTCGCGAAACTGGCAGGAGTCGACTTTCCCGGAGACAGTGCAGCTGTACGTATATTGCAAGGGCAAGGTTGTGACGGAAAACGATTCTGGTGGATTTGCACGGTGGTCGGTGATAGTCATCTTCTCTGGGACTAGCACTTTCAGCCAAGCATAGTTGAGATCCTGGGCGTGACTTTGTTGTACCTGCTCGACGTAGGTGAAGTAGTTGGTATTGTTCGACAGGTTAGGAGGCGGCGGATTCCAGAGCGAACTGTTGGCTCCTCCCGGAGCCGCGCACCGGGCCGCCCACCGCATGGAGAAGTCGGCCGTGCTGTTCTGACTGCCATTATTCAATTTTCTGCAGCTGGTGGGATCGTTCCAGTAGTTGACCCCATTCCAGTCGTCCAGTTCCGTGACCCATTGATAGATGTAATTGGAATCGTAAAGATTGATGTCCCAGGGATTCCCTTGCGGATTCTTCACGTAATACACTTTGGTCTGACTTTCATCCCAGATGGTATAGACATACGACGATGGCAGGCCGTTGGTGATCCCCTCCATGTGATAGCTGGATGCCAGCCCCGGGTCCATCATCATTACACTTAAGATGTCCCAATAGTCGTGCCCTGCCGGACAAGAGATCGTTGACTGAATCTGGGCGAAAGCGCGGGGTGCCAACGGCAAACACGCTGCCAGGGTCAGCAGTCCAAAGACTAGAGCGAATCTGCAGGTTCTCATTAAGGTCACCTCGCTTTTCCGTCTGCGCGATGGCCGGAGTGGCCGTCTTACGCGACGAGCGCCAAGAAACCACCAGGAGAGTTTGATTGACTAGAATCTTCCTGAGATTGGTTGGGTCACGCTGGGCGCAATATAAGTCAGCGAGATGTCAATACACTAGATTACTGAAGTTTAGAAATAGAACCCGTAGTCCGTTTTGGGACGGACCCAGGGCCTGAGGAGAATGCTTAGTGGCTTTCGACGAGGTTGGAACAGAGGAGAAAGCGAGATGGCCGAAAGGGCACGAACCGCAGGCCGGGTCTTAGAAGTGTGTGAACGGAAGAGGGGATCTAGTCGTGGAGAACGACGTTGAGAAGTGAACTGTGAACTTGCAGCCCGCTGCCGCCGTAATCAAGGAAGCCTAGTTCTCTGAACCGATTCATGAAAAAGCTGACCCGGGAGCGAGTCGTCCCTATCATCTCTGCGAGGGTCTCCTGACTGATCTTGGGGATCACAGTCTCAGGCACGCCCTCCTTACCGAAGTGAGCCAGTAAAAGCAGAAGGCGAGCCAGCCTCTTTTCGCTGGAATTGAAGAGCTGGTCGACCAAATCCTCTTCGTAGCGAATGTTTCGCGCCAGCAGATACGCGACGAATAGATCAGAGAATGTGTGCTCACGGTGAAGCGCCAGCATCATTGCCTTCTTATCAATGCGCAGAAGTTCGCAGTCCGTCATTGCGGTTGCAGACCCCATGCGCAAAGATTGTCCAGCCAGGCCACCTTCTCCGAAAAAATCTCCCTCGTTCAATATGCCCAGGGTTGCTTCCTTGCCAACCTTTGAAACCACAGTAAGTCGAACCTTGCCGGCCTGGATATAGAAGACCGCGTCAGCCGCGTCGCCCTGTGCGAAGATGGTTTGTTTCTGAGGAACAGCCACAGTCTTCCTACCCTCACCGATGGTGGCAAGGAATTTCTTCGGGTCGAAATCGCGATTGTTCCTGACCAAAGTGTTGGGTGCCGTCAAGGGACTTCTCCCGGCGTAGGGCTACACCTTCCACAGATTGTGCCACAACGGGAATCAGGAAGATGTCCAGTTTTGCTCACAAGTCGGACAAACTGGGGAGCACTCAAAATGATACTGTCGAGTGCCTAAAACGTTAAGAATGAGCAGTATTGAACATTTCCACGGCCAGGAACGAGGCATTATATGGGGATGAAGACCAAAGAACTCACCCCGAAACAGATATTGTCTGTGCCTTGTACGACATGTGGTGCGGCGGTCGGGGAAGCTTGTGAGCTGCATACCGGAGCCCCACGCACGGAGCCACACCGAGACCGGAAACTCTCCGCCGCCGAGGCTGTGGATGCGAGACTTGGGAAACGGTAACGGCCGGCGGATCTCATCGGGTCCTTCAGCAGGTCGACGATTTCCTGTCGGCAGAAACGAACTCGCGGATAAAGCCGCCCCTCCGGCGCAGGCGGCCAGTAGCTCAAGCGCAACGGCCGAGATCGTCCCGGGCAAAATTCTTGGGATCAGTTTTTCTGAAAAGGCTAATCGTGGGTCTTCTGCTGGCCCGCAATCTCTTCCTGCTGATCTTCCGTTTCTTGCCAGCTGGAATTGGGGTTGTATTCTTTCATCGTTCCGGCGACAACGTTAGTCTTCGGGCCAAGATCTTTCTCGTAGACGACTCCATCCGGGCCAACCATAAATGTCTTTACCCCTGAAGATCTGTATTCCGCTGGATAGGCCACAAACGCGAAGCCACCGGTCAATTTGCCATTGACCAGGTAACTCCTGGAGCCGCCCGGGCCATTTTTTCCCTGGCGGATCACGATGCGGTAGTAGTAACCGAGGTAGGGAGTTGGAGCGCCGTCTTGATTCTTGGTGTAGCCCTCGGCTACAGCCGCGGCGACGAGTGGGCCGATGGGGCTCTGGGGTTCGCCGTCCGCAGCTTTCCAGTACAGGCCATTGTGCTGTCCTGGATCACTGAAGATTTCGCGGGCGTACTCGTCGCTGTGCGTGGAACGGAATTCCTTTTGTGCCGCCACCAGCTCCTGGCATACGCGGATGGCCGACAACTCATTGCGGCCAATTCGCCGGTACAAAATTTCCTGCTTTCCGGCTTCGGTGTCGAAAAACCACGCGCCGCCTTTATCCACGAGCGGTATGGGAGTGGGCCAATTTCTCGCGCCGATGTACAGAACCGTGGTTCCGTCCGGTTCTTTCACCAGACGGTGCATTTCCCCATACTTCTCCACGAAGTTGGCGCGGCTCTGTGCGTCCTCGGCATCGTCACCCGACGAGACGATTTGCTTTCCGTCGGGACCGAGAATATCGAGCATCGCTTTTTCGTCGTTGCTCTGGGTGGCCGCAACGAGGGCGCTGCTGGCATCTTCGGGCGAGGAAAAAGTCTTCTGGCCGGGCTGCTGGGCCAGGGATGTCGTGAGGAAGCATCCGGTCAAGAGAATGGCGATTGCGGCTAGTCTAAGAAAAGTCGCGCAATAGAGTTTGTCGAAGGTCAGGATGATTCGCGGCATATGGTCTCTCCAATTCAGACTGTTGCAAGCTCAGGAACGTAACAAGAACTTCGATTACCGGTGCCCGCCACCGCCATGCGCACCGCCGCCGGCGTGCGCACCTCCGCCACCACCGCGAGATCCTCCGCTGGCATGCGCCGCGCCCATGCTGGCGCTGCCGCGGGAGGAGTAGTTCCGAGCCTGTCCACCGTGAGAATAGCCGCTGAATGCGCCGGAGCGGACGCCGCTTTGACCGCGGGGTGCGGCGTATCCTCGCGCAGCCTTGGAGTTTCCTTCGAAAGGCCGGGCGGTTGCGCCGGGACGATTGCCAACTCCAGCGCGTGCTCCGAGGTTTCCGTTTGCAGACCGGTTACCGGCATAAGAACGGGCCCCAACTCCCCCACGCACGCCGTAACCCCCGCGCGCGCTTCCTGCCCGGTAGAAATTGCCGCGGTTATAAAACGTGTTGCTGCGGGAGTAGTATCGGCCGCCGCCGTACATCGCGTATCGGCCGCCCCAATTGAATCCCCAGTGATTCCAACCCCAACCATAGCCACCGAACCAGCCGATTCCGAAGCCGCCACCCCACGACAGGTACGGACCGCCAAACCAAATTCCGGGATACGGATACCATCCCGGCCAGGCATTGATTGGCTCCCCGTAAGCCAGCCACGGATCATAGGCGGGGACGTAGACCGTCTGCGGATCGGAAGGCTGAACCGAAATCGTCGAGTCTTGCGTGGTCACGATCTGCTGCGGCGTGGTCTTGAGATCGCCTGCCGCTTGGGCGCGCCGGCGCATGACCTGCACGGCATCCATAACGTCCGCTTGCTGATTGAAATAGGCATCGCCGAGGGATGACGCCCACGAGAGGTTCTTGTCCATGTTTCCGAGAACGGAGGGAAACGCAGTGAGTGCCTTCACGCTGGGGTCCCATGGTTGCTGGTCGACGGCCTGACCCAGGGCATCGCCCTTCAAGTCGGGATTCGCCTGCACCCAGCGGTCGGCCTCGACGACTTGCTCGGGAAACGTGGCGGCCGCCAAGATTTGCGCCACCAACGAATCCGGATACAGAGCGATCGGCGCGACCAGTCGCTGCAACTCCTCGGGACTCTGTTGTGCATAGGGCGGGGCCGACCCTGTCTGCGACTGGTCGTCTTGAGGTTGCTGCTGTGGAGCCTGCTGATCTTGCTGGGCAGTCAGCGTCCGCGGCCAAACTGCGAGCAGCAGAACCGAACAGAACATTGGAATAAAACTCCACCTGCCTAAGCGGCGGCTTGCTACACCTGCGGCACGTCCGACGATTTTCATGACCTTGAATTCCTTCCACACTTATTAGCTACTTGAATGCAATCCCAGCAGACTCGTTTCCAGCGACGCTCCGGTCACACAAACTAGTCTCAGGCATCCAGCCCGCTATCGGCTGATCAATTCTGCTCAGTATCACGAACGAGGGCGCTCGCCAACGAGTGAGCGCCAGGAGGTGCATTGAAGTTCAATGGCGCATTGCTGGCCAGTTGTGCTGGCGAGGGGAGCTGCGAAGTGTCGCAATCTCCGCAGAGCGCTTCGATCAACCCTGTACTGGCCCTCATCTGCTGAATTCGAAGATTGACCGCAGTTTCCTGGTTGGACAGCAATGAAGTTTGCGCGGTAATCACATTCAGATACGGATCGATTCCCGGTCTGTATCGATCCGTGGCCAGTGCTAGAGGGGAAGACGCGGCTGGATGCACCCAATTCCCGCGCCCGCTCTAGTGGGCCAGGTCCGCGATCTGCACGTGATACGGCTCCAGCAGTTCGCCGGTCGCGTGATCGAGGCCGGCCACGGCGAGTTGGTAGTTGACCTGGGCCTGGAGCAGGCTCAGCTCAGCGCTTGCCAGTTCGGTTTGCGCTTCCAGCACGAAGAAGATCGTCTCTGAACCCAAGTCATACTTGCGCTGCTCGGCGGCCATGGTTTTCTTGGCCAGGTCTAACGCCTCTTTTCCGGCGGCAATGCTGAGCTTGGCCTGCTCGAGTTGGTGGACGGCGTTGCTCACGTCGAGCTGAACCTGTTCGCGGAGTTGCCGTTCGTTGTACAAGTCACTGC
Organism: Candidatus Sulfotelmatobacter sp.; assembly: GCA_052148475.1. Taxonomy (GTDB): domain Bacteria; phylum Acidobacteriota; class Terriglobia; order Terriglobales; family Acidobacteriaceae; genus Sulfotelmatobacter. The sequence continues at coordinate 51,339 of JBKQID010000065.1, forward strand.
GCCGAGACACCAGAGCGTTACCGAGTTCGGCTTGTGCAGCGCGGTTCCGAATGGGCAGCGTCAACGACAATTGCGCACCGTAGGTTGGATAGCTGAAGTTACCCAGCTGACTCAGTGAGGAAGTCGAGACGGTCTGGTTGGGGCCCGTGAGCTGGGTGCCTCCAAGGCCGTTGCTGGCGTAGATGCCGGTCAAATCAAGTTCAGGCAACAGGTGATTGTGAGCGAGACGGATGCTGGTTGCGTCGTTGGCGAGGGCGGCGCGGTTGGCATCAAACTCCGGTCGTTTGGTGAGCGCCTGTTGCAACGCGGTGGCTGAATCGATGGCGCGTAACTCACCTGCGGGATCGGGCTTTTCTGTGAGTACGAGATCGAGGGCCTGAATATTCGAGTCCAGATCGGCGCCGATGGTCATGCGGAGCGCATCCTCGGCTTGCTTCAGTGCGTATTCGCTCTGAATGACCTGCACGCGCCGCGAGGCCACTTGCGACTCCGATCGGTAGATGTCGAGGGGCGGCAACGCACCCAATTCCAACGCGCGTTTATCGCGCTTGTAGGTGGCCTCGGCTGCATCCATGGAACTGCGTGCGACCTCCAGGTTTCCTTGCGCTTCGACCACCGACCAGTATTGGCCAACGGCCTGCAGAATATTGTTACTCACTGCTGCGGCGAAATTGGCGCGCGATTGCTGCAGGTTGCGGCGCGCGATCACCAATGGCGCCTGGTTGGCGAATAGCCAGCCATTCCGCAGAAGCGGCTGCGTGAACTGGAAATTCAGAGTCGAATTGACTGAAGGATCAAAAATGCCAGTGGAAGTGACACCGGGGTTGTTGAAAGAGTAATGGCTGCTGCTCAGCCCCGCCTGCACGTTGGTGCCGGTCTCGAAAGTCTGAGAGTAGGTGAGCTGAGTTGACCTGGTGATGCTTTTCGTGGCCAGTTCGACGCCCGTTCCGCCCAGAGTAGTTTGCGGGGGGAACGTCGAATTATTCGTGATGTAAGACCCGGTGACCGACGGATCGAATGGCGAGTGCGCACCCAGCAGGGCGAATTTCGAAAACTCCACCTGCGTTTCCTGAATCCTCACAAAGCTGTTGTTCTCGAGCGTAAGCACGACTGCATCGCGCAGGCTGAGCGTCAGCTTTCCATCCACCACATAAGTGCGGAGGTGCTCGGGTGCCGCGAGTTTGTCGGCGCGGACCTGCGGCGTGGCCATGTCGCGGTATGCCTCTCCTTTTTGTGACCACGCGGGCGGAGCCAGCAACGCGGTCAGCAAGGTCAAGACGAGGAGCAGCAGCGGACAAGAGGAAGACAAGAGCCGCAGGCGAAAACGATTCATTCCTCAATTCCTCCCAAAGTGTATTGACTGGTGCGGTGAGGACGCTGGCCGCCGCCTACTCCCAACGAATGGCTTCGACCGGATCCAGACGCGCGGCTTTGACTGCAGGATAAATTCCAAAAACCAGGCCAACCGTAATCGAGACGATGAACGCCAGCAGGATGGAACTCAGCGTCACAATCGTCGACCATCCGGCTAGCCAGGCGATGAGGCGTGACATCACAAAGCCAAACATGATGCCGAAACTTCCGCCCACAAAGGAAATCAGCGTGGCTTCCACCACGAACTGGCGAATGATGTCGGACTGTCGAGCGCCCACGGCGCGGCGCACGCCAATCTCGCGGGTGCGTTCCAGAATGCTGGCCAGCATGATGTTCATGATGCCGATGCCGCCGACCAGCAGGGAAATGGAGGCGATCGCGACCATGACGGTGTTGAACAATCGTTCCGTCCGCTTCTGCTCGGCGAGCAATTCGGCGGGGACAATCACGCTGAAATCGCCAGCTGAATGATGCGATGAATCCAGAATCGCCCGCACCAGTTGCGCGACCGAGGCCATATCCGCGCTGTCGCGGATGTTCAGATAGATGCCGTCAATTTCGTCGCGTACTTCGCTGTAGTTATCCTCGAGGCGCAGAATGGCCGAGTTCAGCGGAACGTACATAATGTTGTTGAGATCCTGGGTGGGCACGCCCGCCACTTCCGTCTGCGAACTGAGTTGCGGCGAGGCCACGCCGATCACGCGGAACCAGGTTTCATTGGCCTTCACGTACTGGCCAATCGGGTCGGCGGAACCGAACAGGCTCGACCGCGCGGCCGCGCCCAGCACGACAACTGGAGCAGCGCGGGTTTCTTCGTCTTCACTGAAGAACCGGCCTTGCAGCACGTGGAGGCCTGCAATCTTCAGGTAATCGGGATTGACCCCGTAGACGGTTGGCGGATCCTGCTGCGATTTCGGAATCGTCTTTGAGGGAGTCAGCCGCTTTCGCGGTGTGCCGGCGGCGATGTCGCTGACATCATCGCGAATGACGCGATAATCCTGAAAAGTGAGTCCCGGGGAAAGTTTGCGAATTTTCTGATGGGCCTGCCACTCGGTGGTTTCTTTCGCCTCCACAATTAGGTTGTGGACGCCCATCTGCTCAATCAGCGCCATCACTTTCTGCCGCGCACCTGCGCCGATCGACAGCATCGAGACTACGGCGGCGACACCAAAGATCATCCCGAGCATAGTCAGCAGGGAACGAAGCCGGTGCAGCAACAGATTCTGCAGCCCCAGTTGCAAGTCGGGAAGCCACTGCTGATAGCCATGCAGCAGTCGTGTGGGAGCGGTGGAAGCGGCAGTCGCCATTAGAGCGTGCCTCCGGCGGTTGAGGGCGCGCTGGAATTGGTTGTCTTCCGCGGCGCCGTCGGATCGACGAGCGCGATCTCGGTGCCGGCGCCGATGCCCACGCCGACGGCATCAATGGCGGCGCGGCTCTCGTTCTCCGCCTGAATCTTCACCTCGTGCGCCTCGAAGTTGTTGCCATTGCGTACGTACACCAGACGCTTGTTCTCTTTCAAGAACAACGCCTGGCGAGGCACATAGAGCACGTCTTTTCGCGGATCGCTATTGATAAAAAGATGAGCAGTCAGTCCCGGCCGCATGCGCGGGTCGGTGGTGGCGAGCGTGATGGTGACCTCGAACTTGGTGGTGTTATCGTCCTCCCAGAACATGTGGGTGTTGTTGCCGCCGACGGTTTTGACGGTGCCACGAAACTTAGATTCCGGAAACGCATCGATCTGGAAGTCGACCGACTGTCCAACCTTAATATTGTTACCCTCGAGTTCTCCAACCTTGGCCGACAGCTCCAGCCCTTTAGGATCGATCACCTGCCCAACGGTTCGCCCCGGTTCAACCTGGTCGCCCTCGCGATACTCCGGGAACGTCTGGCCGGGGAAGCAGCAAAATCCTCCCATCGCGGCCTGGTTCTTTTCCAGCGCAACCAGGCCATCCATGGGAGACGTCACCCGCATTTTGTCGATGTTGCCCTGGGCCTGGTCCATGGCCAGCTTGGCCTTGTTCCGTTTTTCTTCGGCCAGCGAAATGGTGGCTTGATTCGATGCGCTGCGCGACTTGACGTCTTGCTCCTGTTCGGCGAGCACGCGTTTGGCCTGGTCGAGGGCGAGATCGTTCTTGCGCGCGTCGATGGAGCTGACCAGTTCGTTTTTCTGCACATCCAACTCGGCGCGTCGCACGTCGAAGCGTGCCTTGAGAAGGGCGACTTTGTCTTGCGCCGTCACCACTGCCGCGTCAGCCTTCGCCTTGGTAATCTCCTGTTCGGCTTGCAGCAACTCCGAGCGATTTTGCTCGAGCTTGAAATGCTGCTCGCTGGGATCGAATTCCATCACCAGGTCTCCCTTCTTGACGGCTGCGCCCGTGTGCAACAGGTGCGTGAGTTGCAGGGCGCCTCCGCCAATCGGCGGTGCAATCATAATCTCGGAATGGCTGGCGCGAAGTTCGCCAGTGACGAACACCTTCATGTCGAGATCGCCGCGTTTGACGAAGCCGGTCGGGACCTTGTCGCCCGCGGCAGCCGGCGAGGCCCGGCGAACAGCGGCCACCACGCCGACGGTGGCGCAAAGCACCACCGCTACCACTGCCCACGTGATTGCACGACGGCTTCTCATTGCATTTCGTCGACTCCCTGGATTGCGTCTACTCCTTCACCGAAGGATCTCGCAGCGCCACTTGGTCTCCGGCGCTCACGCCGCTGGCCACCATGATTCTGTCGCCGCTTTTTCTTCCGACTTCGATGTTGCGTTCCTCGAACTCGGTTCCTCGCCAGACGTAAGCCACATTCTGTCCCGACTTTTGAAACATCGCTTGCACAGGGATGGTGATCGCGTTGGGCACCCGGTCGACGATGACCGTGACCTGCCCGGAGATGCCGGGCTTGAAGCGCGAGTCCGTCTGATCGAGAACGATCTCGAGAGTAAAGTTGCGAGTAATCGGCCAACCGCTGGTGAAATCCATGCTGGCGATGGCGCCGATCTGTGAAACATGTCCGGTGAATTGGCGGTCGGGGATGGAGTTCAACTGGACCGTGACCGGCTGATTAGGAGCGAGCCGGCCGCGCTCGGTCTCATCCACGCGCGAGGAAATGCGCAGCGTCGTGGCGTCGGGCAAGATGGCAATCGGCGCTCCGGGCCAAGTTCGGTCTCCTGGCCGCCACGGAGCGTCGCTGGAGCCCGTCCAGTGCTGCAAAAGGCTGATGGTTCCTGCCGAGGGGGCGCGCAAGGTCATCAGGGTCAGGGAGCGTTCCGCGCGTGCCACGTCAAACGCGGCTTTTTTGCTGGCCTGCTCGGTGCTTTCGATGGTGGCTTTGTTGAGCGTTTGGTCCGACTTCTGTTTGGTCTCAGCCTCGTGCAGCTTTTGCTCGGCGTCGGCGAGTTTCAGGTTGGCCTCTTCGCCTTCAATTTTGGAGACGATCTCCTGCTTGCTGGCCTCCAGCTTGGCCGCTTCCACGTCGTAACGCGCCTTCAACGCCGCGGTCTTGTCTTCTTCTTCGGTCAGGCGCGCCTGGGCGCGGGCCTGTTCGATTCCTGCCTCCGCCGACTTGAGCGTTGACTTGTACTGCGCCAGATCCTGCTCCGTCTTCGTCTTGTCGAACTCAACTACCTCGTCACCCGGTTTGACGGCCGTGCCTTCAGCCGAAACCTTAATGATCTGCAGGTCGCCCGCTTCCGCCGGCGCGCTGATCGTTACTGACTTCAGCGCTTTGATTTCGCCGCGAAATTGCAGCGAGTCGAGAAACTCTCCACGCTTCACTTCATAGATGGGAACCGTGGGCGTGCGCTTACCCAGCCGCACCGCGCCCAGCACGACGCCGCTTCCGGCCAGCACCAGGATCACGATGGCCATCACCTTGCCCCGCATCGAAAGCTGACGGAAACGTCGAATCATTACGAGCCACTCCCAGACGCGCCAGTCCCAGGTTTCTGTTCGCTGTTTTGCGGGGCGCTCTTTTCGGAGCCCGATTGGGCGCTCTGCTTGGCGACGTCCACGTCGACCGCGGCAGAGAGATCGGGCATCAGCTTGGGGTCATTGCCCTCGATCGCCACCACCACCACAAACGCTCGCAGCTTGCTGGAAAAATCTCCGCCTTCGCCCACGGGACCCATTTGATCCAGCTTGGCTGGAAATACCAGATCCGGATACGCATCCAGCCGGACCTTGGCGGTCTGTCCCACCTGCAGGCTGGGAAAATCCTGCTGGTTGGCCATCACGCGCACCTGCATGGCCGAGGGATTCACCACTTGCATAAAGGGCTCACCCGGACGCACCTGGTCGCCTTCCTGCACTTCGCCCATGGTGCCCTGCTTCCAGATCGTGTTGAGCACGACGACGCCGTCGAGGGGCGAACGGATCTGCATCAGGTCGGCGTTGGCCTGGGCGTGCATCATGGTCTGCTGGGTGCGATCGCGCTGAATTTCCAGGATGCGGACCGCGGCCTGGGCAGCCTTGCGCTTCAAGTCAAAGGTTTCGCGCAGCTGATCGTAGGTGGCTTTGGCTTCGTCGAGGTTCTCCTGATTTTTTTCCGCGTCGATGCGCGAAACGATTTCCGCTTTCTGGATCTCCAGTTCCGCTTTGCGGAGATTGTCCTCGGCCGCCTTCAACTCAGTCTCATCCTTGGCGCGAGCCGCATTTTCTTTCGCCCGCTCTTCTGCAACCTGATCCACCAGTTTGGCGTAGTCGGCCTGCTTGTCGACGAAATCCCGCATCTGGGCCTGCCGGTCAAACTCCACCAGCGGATCGCCTTTCTTTACCCGTGTTCCCGCAGGCGTCAGGTGAATGATGGTGAGGGTCGGAACCGACTGGCCCGCCAGCAGAGGGGCGAGAATCTCACGCGCCTGCACCGCCTCGGTGGTTCCTTTGAGGCGCAGAACTTGACTTGAAGGAATGGAGGCTGACTGCGCCGAGGTTGCGGCAGTGGGAGTTTTACCCCGCATTACCACAAACAGTATCGCGACCACCACAGCGGCAGCCGCGACCACTACGATCCAGCCACGCAGCCATCCCGGGCGCGCGCCGTCGTTCCCGGCCTGGCCCGATGAAGGTGGTTCCGGTGGTGTGTGTTCCGGTCGAGTTCCCGGCTGGTCTGGTTGAGACTCAGAGTCGGGAGTCACTGTCGCAGGAGCCGAGTGCATGGGTAGAATTCTCCCGCCGTAGGAATCTGGTTGCACCGCAAAAGTTGCCCGGAGCTTTTGACGCTTCTAAGTTAACTGAGTGAGCGCTGGTTTCCAAGCGTCTTTATAGATCGTTGAAGGTGGAGTGTTCTTGCGAATCCCATTCCGTTTTTTTGCCAGGACAACCCCGGCCACAATCGGCGGAAGATCGGGAGGGGAAGCACTGCTCCATTGACACTGGGGCGCGAGATGGAATTCTCAGGCTGCGCGAACACGCAAACCCGCGCGACCACGACACGGCGTCGCGGCCGCTCCTTTGACCCCCGCGAGAACGCGCCCGGATGGCGCCATTCCCCAGCAATGACGCTATTGCACTTCGTTCAGCTTCTGGTAGATCACCATCGCCACCAGTACCAGCAGAAAGACCCCAGACCCGATGCTGAATACCCACATGGGAACCGTGAGCCGGTTCACTTTGACTAACAATTCTGTCTGCTCTTCCTGCATGTGCGAATTGTTGTCATCGAGAAACAGCTGGTCATCCTCGTGCATGGTGAGAGTGCTCTTGTAAATCAGGAGGACGATCAGACCGACGGCGAACAGTCCGAATACTCCTCCAACGATCTCAATTGGCGTCATAAGCCACCTCGGCAGATTCCAAAACCCAAGCGCAGCGGCATTCCACTTCGTGGTGGGGCACGCAGAACCCCGCACCCAGTTCCGGGGAAGGCCCTAACGCCCCGATTATAGCCCCGTTGGCAAGCCTTGGGCACGGAATAAATCCCTTTGTTCGGAGTCTGTTACAGAAGCGGGAAGAATGCGACTTCCGGGGGAAAGGCCGCATCCAACCTATTAAAGATGGTTTTCCCCAAGGGGGGAGTTCCGCGATCAACCCTTGTGGCGGAAGCAACATTTGTTATAATCGAACAGCTTTAAAGCCAAGGAGATACCAATGGCCACCACCACCGTCCCTGGAGTGTCGACACCGGAAGTAACCAAGAAAGCCGCGCCTGTCACTCTCACCGCCAACGCTGTCACCAAGGTGAAAGAGATCATGGGCCAGCAGAACCCCGTTCCCGCCGGGTTGCGCATTGGAGTCGTGGGCGGCGGATGCTCCGGCTTCTCCTATTCCATGCAGTTTGAAAATGGCGCCGGAATGATGGACAAGACTTTCGAAATGGATGGACTCAAGGTGTTCGTCGATGCGACTTCGGTCATGTATCTGAATGGCTGCGTCGTCGACTACGTGGAGACGCTCGAAGGCGCAGGCTTCAAGTTCGAAAATCCGAACGTGAAAAGCACCTGCGGCTGCGGATCGTCGTTCAGCGTGTAAGTTGTCGCGAAAAAATTCTGGAAACTGAAACGGCCTCATGCTTTGCGATGAGGCCGTTTTTCATTTTCACAACCGGGTGCCCCGTCCTTGTCCCCGCGGTTTTGGCGGGGACAGAGCCTGCCCTGAGCGAAGTCGAAGGGGCGGGGACTTTGATCTCGAGGCCAGCCCTGTCTTCAGTTCCTATTGCTGCTGCGGAGGATTGCTCGGCGGGTTCTGCTGCGTGCTAAATCCGCCACTCGATGGCGTGTTTGGACTGTTGCCAAACCCCGAGGAAGATGAACCGAACCCGCTGTTGTTGCCGAAGCCGCTGTTGTTGCCGGGTTGCCCGTTGCTCCCGTTCTGACCGTTGAGATTCGGTGTGCCTGGCTGGCCGAATCCTGCCAGTTGAGGCTGGTAGGGCGTCGTGATCAGGCGGCCCTGATCCTGCGCCGGATCGTAAACAAACACCCAGTCCTTATATTTCTTCTTGTGGTTGAATTCCCGGATGGTCGAGTCTTTGATCGTCGTATTGCTGGCGACTCCAACAATCGGCCCGCCGATGATTTGGCCGGAGCCGATCTGATTGCTTCCAGTGCCGGTCCCGGGGGCTGATGGGTTGGACCCGTCCGCGGTTTCGGTCGAGGAAGTCTGCGAGCCCGGCTGCGAGGGATCGGAAGCTGCCTGCGGATTCTGACCAAACGCTGAATTGGAATTCGTGAACCCGCTGCTCCCTCCGAACGCGGAAGAAGTCGGCGAAGATGTGCTGGCGCCGGCTGGAGTCGCGCCGGGAATCACGCCACCGCCCATAGCGCTGAGCGTCATCTGCACTTCGCCGAAGTGCAGCAGCTTGAAATCCGCACACTTCGACGCCTTGCAGTTCAAGGGGTCCTTGTAGCGCTTGCGCAGAAAGCGCTGGCGGTTGGTGCTTTCCAGATCCTCAAGCTTTACCGGATAGCGCCCGAACTTCCTGTAGTAGGCGCGGATGGCCCGCGAATACTGGACTCCGCGATGAATCATTTCCTCCTCACGATCGCGCTTGATCTCGAAGGTGACGGTCGGAACAATTGCTGCCGCGAAGATGACCAGCAGCGCCATCGCCAGCAACAGCGTCAGCATGATGTAGCCGTGGTCACCGCGCCGAGAACGCCGTCGTGTTTGGGAAACGAAACGCATCTCAATGCTTCTCACCCCTGGGTGAGCGGGATGTTCTGCGGCGGACCGCTGTAGACCATGTCCTGAATCGAAACCGAGGTCGGCGTAATGTGAATCACTTTGTAGCGCCGGTCCACGATCTCGCCTTCTCCCGCAACGAACACATCGTCGCCCGACTTCAGAAATATCTTCTTCGATGCTCCCGCGGTACTGGCGAAGCCATAAAACTTCAGCGGAATAGGCGGCGGCGCCCCGGGCATCTGCGGAGTGTAGATCTGGCTGCCTCCTGCGATCCCTCCGTTCTTTCCGTGATCGGTCGCTCCCGAAGAGACCGGGGGCTGAATGACCACCTCATCGGGCCGAGAAACAAAAATGTTCCTTCCCGTGCCTTCGTACTGGGTCTGCTCGCTGGCGGCCAGCAAGTCCAGCCGCAGGGTGGGATCCAGATTCTCAATCCGCGGTTTCTTGCTGCCTTTCGTTCCCAAACGTCCTGGCGCATGCGTCGCCGTGGGCAGTGGAGCCGCCGCCTCCGTGCTCGCAGTCGCCGTCGACGATCCCATGAACATGGGGATTACCTCATACGCCAAAGCCACGACAGCCACCACGCCGAGCACGGCGGCCCACATGGTCTGCTTCTTGTTTTCAAATCCCAGTTGCACTACGATCCCACCTTCAAATATGTTTCCAGCTTCACGCCCAACTTCACCGGCCCCTGCTGCTGGCCGCCCAGCGTGACGCTGTTGATGATGAAAAACACCTGGTCGCGTTCCAGCGCATTGATAAACTTCGCCAGGGAAGTGTAGTTGCCCGCAAAGTCAGCTTCCATCTCGACCGGTTCCAACCCCCCAGTTTCCGCATCTCCCACTTTGTATTTTACGTGCTCGATCGACACGCCATTGGCGCTGGTGAGTTTGCCGAGTTCGGTCAAAATCTGGGATTCCTGGGTAGGGAAGCGTTTCTTGTAGAAATCGCTGATCTGATGACCGGCCAGCACGACTTTTTGCGGCAGGTCTTTCAGGGGCGCCACCTGGGCGGTTTTCAGCTTCAACTCGGCCTGCAGCGTGTTCAGTTCCTGCTGACGCGTTTCAGGCGAACCGATGATCGGTGAAAAATAAATAACCGCCGCCAGCAAATCGATGCCCGCCATGATGGCCAGCGCGGTCTTCAAGTTCTTCCGGGTTCGCCGCAAGTCAGGCATCAGGGCTTACTCCCTTTCGGTGCGGCTGCCTTCGGACTCGCTTCTGATTTTGCTTTCGCTTCCGTTTTGGATGAAGCGGAGGGGGCGGGCAGCGGCTCGGGAATGTAAACTGCTTCCATGTCAATCAGCTCGTTGTCGCCGTTCGTGCTCTGCTGAGACGTCTCCGCAGTGACGTGCGTCTGCGCGAAGCGCTTCGAGTCTTCCATGCGGCGGAGCAGTTCCTCCGCCCGATCACGCGAATCGCCCCCCACCGTCATCTTCAGTCCGAGACGGTTGTCCTCATCCAGTTGCGGACTGATCCCGATCAAGTGCACGCGGGGCGGCATCACCTTCTCCAGACTTTCCAGCACCCGCGTCCAGGAGAAGGCCTTGCGCTCGATCAACTGGTTCAGAAACTGCGATTCATCGCGGGTGGTGCGATTTTCCGGCAGGTTGAGGATGCGCTCGGCTTCGGCGCGAAGCTGGTCGCGATCAGCAATCATTGCCTGCTTTTCCGCGATGGCCGCCCGATCCCGCCGGGCATTGACCCAGCCTGTGACGTCGAGCGTCAGCAGCACCAGCGTGAGCAGCGCGACTGCGCCCACCGCCGTGCCCCAGCGCATCCAGAACTGCTGGGCGTCTTCGTAGGGCTGGCTCGCGAGATTGATATCCAAACGCATAAATAAATCATGTAGCCGTCTACGAAATTCCTGCTACGAAATCAGTGCTCCCACTACTCCTGCCATTCTCCAGCGCGGTACGGCCCCGCTGGGGCTTAGTCCCAGTTGCGACGACGAGACCAGTTCCTGCACGTCGGCTCCGGTCTGCGCGCGCAGGGCGGGCGCGGCGCCCCCTGACTCCGGCAGTCCTGCTATGTAAATCTGCTCGATGTTCAGGTGGTAAGTATCCTGGAAAAACACGACCGACGGATAAACTTCCTCCGCCAGTTGCTCGCCCGTGATGGTGACCCCGCGCGTGTTTTCCAGAGTGCGAAACAGTTGCAGCTGACTTTCATTCAGGATCGCAATGCTGGTGGTGTGTGCGTCGACTTTGATTACCAGCGTCGGCTTCTTGGCGTTGGCCGCGCCCAGGGCGGCCAGCGTGGACGGCAGTACCACTCCCGGACTGAACCCCGCATCGTGGAACGCGCGCTCGTAATCTTCGATCACGCTCGCCATGGCCACAGCTGCGACCACGCGGACTTCGTCTTTGATCTTCTGCGCGTGATAGGAAACCTTTGCCTTGTCCACATCAAACGGCAGCGACTTCTTCAGCCGGAACCGCACCACGCCGAGAGCCTCTTCCTGATCCGAGGGCAGGGTGTCGAATTCCACCAGCATCACGCGGACGGCGGCATCGGGAACGATCGCGATCACATCCTTCGAGCGCCCGGCAAGCCCGCCCAGAGCCCCTTCAATGCCGGCGCGCACGGCTTCCCGCTGGCGCAGGTTGTTTTCCACCAGATCGGGAATCACGCTGCCCGGCGCCAGTTCGCGCGCTGCCGAAGCCTCCAGGCCGTCTCCCTTGTCGGTGAGACGCCCGGCGAGCACGCGGTCCGCCGCGATTTCGCAGGCCAGTTTTGGCTTGGCTAGGTTTGAATTTGGACTCATTCCCGAGAACGCCCTTTAGAGAAACTCTTCCACAAATCAGAACCCGAATCACCCACAAATGCAATAGCTGAAAGGGCACTCAGCCCCTCGACCAACGGGCCACGCCTTCCACGCGGCTCCTGGCCCGACAGCTTGTGCTGCAATCGTTCGGAACTTGTTTACCGCATGGCCTCGATGAAGGTGACCTTGTTGATCTCTTTCAAGGTGGTCATGCCCAGCCGCACCTTGTCCAATGCGGATTCGCGGAGGAAGCGCATGCCTTCTTCCCGCGCGGCGCGCCGGATTTCCGACGTCGGCTTCTTGGCTAGAATCATCTCGCGGATGCGGTCGCTCAAATCCAGCAGTTCGTGAATCGCGGTTCGACCGCGGAAGCCCGTGCCCGCGCACTCGATGCAACCCGGGCCTTCATACAGCGGAACATTGCCCCACTGCGCCGGATCGAGGCCGCTAGCTTCCATTACTTCAGGGGAATAATGCACTTCGGTGCGACATGACTCGCAAATCAAGCGCACCAGGCGCTGCGCCAGAATGCAGTTCAAGGCGGAAACAAAGTTATAAGGCTCGACGCCCATGTTCAGGAAACGGCCAATGACGTCGACCACATTGTTGGCGTGAACCGTGGTAAATACCAGGTGTCCCGTGAGGGCTGACTGAATGGCGATCTGCGCGGTCTCGGCGTCGCGGATTTCGCCGACCATGATCTTGTCAGGATCGTGGCGCAGAATCGATCGCAACCCGCGCGCGAAGGTCAGCCCTTTTTTCTCGTTCACTGGAATCTGCGTAATGCCGCGCAGTTGATATTCGACCGGATCCTCAATGGTGATGATTTTGTCTTCGTCGGTCTTGATCTCGTTGACCGCGGCGTAGAGCGTGGTGGTCTTGCCGCTTCCGGTCGGCCCCGTCACCAGCACCATGCCGTAGGGTTCTTTGATGTAGCGGCGGAAACGGCGCAGGTCGTCCTCGTCAAACCCAACTACATCCAGCGTCAAACTTTTAAACTTTTCGCTCATCGACTCTTTGTCGAGCACGCGGAGTACGGCGTCCTCGCCGTGAATCGACGGCATGATCGAAACGCGGAAGTCGATGGCGCGCCCGTTGTATTTCACGCGGAAGCGGCCGTCCTGGGGCACGCGGCGCTCGGAAATATCGAGCTCGCTCATGACCTTGATGCGCGAAATTACGGTGGAGTGATGTTCTTTGCCGATGGGCGGCATGGCCTGCGTGAGCACGCCGTCAATGCGGAACTTGATGACCACGGAGTCGTCGCGGGTCTCGATGTGAATGTCGGAAGCGCGCCGCTGCAGCGCCGTAAAAATCGTGGTATCGACCAGGCGGATGATGGGGCTGGTATCGCCCGTCGCCGTGAGCTTGTCGATCGAGAGCGTTTCTTCCGCGCCTGTATTCTCGTCTTCGCGGATGATCTGGAAGCCTTCGCTGGCTTCTTCGAGCACGCGCTGCGACTGCTCGGTCTTGGTGAGAATGTTGTCGATCTGCTTCAGCGTGGAAACTTTGGTGATGATGCGCTGCTTCAGCAGCAGGCTGATTTCGTCGATCATCATCAGCTGGCTGGGATCGGCGATGGCGATGGCCAGCTTGCCGTCCGCGGTTTCTTCCAGCGGCACAAACTTGTAGCGGAACATCAACTCGACCGGAATCTTCTTGAACAGCTCGTGATGCAGTTCGAAGCCACTGAGGTCGACGAATTCGCAGCGATAGCGCCGCGCCACATCCTGCGCGCGCTCCAGGTCAGTGAGGGGATTGCCGGTTGGGCTGATCGGCCCGCCGTTCCCACCGCCTACGAACAAAGATTTTTTATCGGCTGTCGCCATTTTGTCTAACCTGTCGTTGGTCCTTAGCCGTTAGTCGTTAGCCACTGACTAGCGGCCAACGACCGCCTTTAGTGCACGCCCAAGGTGAAGATCGGCAAATATAACGAGATCAACACCCCGCCTACAAACACCGCCATGATCATCAGAATGATCGGCTCAATCAATGCCATCGACGCACCCAGCGCCGTCTGCACATCTTCCTCATAGAATTCCGCCACCGAATTCAGCATGGCGGGCAGCGCTCCAGTGGATTCGCCCACCTCGATCATTTCCACCGCCAACTCAGGAAAAATTTCCTGCTCTTCGAGGCTGCCCGCCAGTCCCTGGCCCTCGCGCACCCGAATTCCGGCCCGCATCACGCCTTTCACAATGCGCCGGCTGGTCATCGAAGCGCCCGCCGTTTCCATGGCCGGAACCAGCGGCAGACCGCCCTGCAGCAGCGTCGAAAGCATCCGCGAAAAACTTGCCACCTGATGCTTCAACCGGATATCGCCCAGCAGCGGCAGGCTCAAGATCATGCGGTCGATGCGATCCGCGCCACTGTCGGTATCCTTCCAGCGCCAGGCTGCGAATCCGAATACCACCAGCGCGACGCCCACAAACGGAGCATATTTCTGGGCGTTTTGCCCCACTGCCAGCATAAACACGGTGATGGCCGGCAGCTTCGCATCCAGGCTGTTGAACAGGTCGGCAAACTTGGGCACAACGTAGGTGAACAGAAACGTCACCATGATCATGACCACGGTGATCAGCAGCGTGGGATAGATCAGCGACACGAACAATTTCTTGCGGAACGTCATGGCCAGCCGCTGGAAGCTGATGTAGCGCGTCAGTACCTCGTCAATGTTGCCGCTCTTCTCGCCCGCCATCAGCGTGGTTGTGTAAATCTTGGGCACGATGCCCTGCGCAGCGAACGAATCGGAGAGCAACTCTCCGCCCTTCACGCGCTCCCGCACGTTTTCGAGAATCTGTTTGAGTTGCGGGTCTTTCTGTCGCTTGATGAGCAATTCGAGCGAATTCAGAATGGGCAGCCCCGCCCGGATCAGCGTCAGGAACTGCTGGTTGAATACCAGAAACGTGCTCTGCTTCAGCTTCCGCCGCCGGCGCAGGGAGATTCCGCTAGTCAGCATTCCCTGGGGCTTGACCCAGTAGACCAGATAGCCCTGCTGCGAGAAGCGGTCGCGCACTTCGGCTTCGGAGTAGCCCTGCTCGATGTGCTGCTGCACCCGTCCGCGGTCGTCCGCGATTTTTACGATGAACTCCGCCATTTGCCGACTTTTCTGCCCGTTTTCCCGATCTCAGCCTTAACGCTCAGTCTAACATTCCCACTTACCATTCTAAGCCGCCCGCCGGCTCCAAACTCGCCCCTGCCAGTACGCAAGTAACCGGATCCGACAGCATCAAAAACCTCTGTCATTCCGAGCGAAGTCGAGGAACCCGCTTTTTTTGCCGGCCCGCGGCCGACCCCTACGGCTCCAATCCCTCCACCGTTTCGATCCCCGCCGGTGGTTTGAACGAAAAGCGGCCGTCGCCGATGGCCACGTCTTCCTTTATTCCGGCAAAGCGATATTCCGTGGCCGCTCCATCCACTTCCTGGATGACAATGCGTACGATCTGGTCGTCTGGTGTGACCTCGAGCAAAACCTCGCTCACCCGATCCGCCAAGGCCTGCGGCACACCCCGCAGAACCACATTTCCCGGCGCCAGCGGCTCTACATCTGGAGCTAGAGACAATCCCCGTAACTCTTTCTCCAGTTTGGTTTTACCCAGCAAGAAGGCCAGCGGAGAACGGACATCCTCCAGCTTCTTGGCGGCTGTTTTCCGCGCCTGCCGGTCCTCGGGAACGTAAAACCACGCATCTCTCCCATCGCTGACAAACAGCTTTACCCTGGGAGAACGGTATTCCCAGCGCATCTTGCCGGGTTTTTTCAGCCACAGCGTTCCGCTCTCGGTGCGCTCCATCCCAGACCCGCGATAGACCTCGGTAAACTCCGCCTGCAGCGAGCGCAGATGGTTGTAATGCGCATCCACCGCCGCCGCCAGAGTTTTCAGGTCTGCCGCCGAAGCGACGGCCAGACCGGCAATGCAAAGAGCCAACTGCGAAAGCATGAGAGTAAACCTAAAAGATCGCACGTAGGTCTCTTTTGTCGACGGGAACCGAGTCTCCGGCAACCATGCGCCAAACCAATGCGCCGTTGCTTCCGGAAGCAGGTTGGAGAACAGAGTCTGAACTGATTGTAGCTATTTTTCCCCCACTCTGCATACGCGGCCAGCACGCCAGCCAGGCGTCAGGTTTGCCGTTGCCCGGCGGTGCGCATTGTGGGAAAATCGCTTCTCCGAGCCGATCTTCCCCAATTTCCGGCCGGGGGCAGAGGATCGTGTATGTTGCGCGTCCTGCGCGTTGCGCTGCCATGCGCAATGATTTCCGTTCTTGGCTTTGCCCAATCTACCAGCCAGCCTGTGGGCGCCAAAGACCCTGCTTCGTCGCAGTCAGGGGTGTCACCGGCGAAAGTTGTGAGAGACTCTGCCGGATTGTCCTCCAAAGATACTGCTGCACCCATCGCTCCGCTCGATAATCCACTGGGCGAAGCGAGGCTCCTCTACCGCCAGGGCAAATTTCCCGGTGCCATTGCCAAGTACGAACAGTTTGTGCAGCAGCACCCGCAATCGCCAGATGGATACGCCGGACTGGTGCGCGTCTATCTGAAGCAAAAAGATGTGGAACAGGCCATCCAGGCGGCGGATCGGGGGATCGCTCAGTCGGATACTCCCCGTATGCGCTCCGCGCGCGCAGAAGTCTGGTTCCGGCAGGGCAAGATCCAAGAGGCGGAAAAAGAATGGGTCGGGATTGTTAATTCCGGATATCCCGAGGCCCGGGCGTTTCTCGGGTTGGCGCGGATACGAGATGCCATCGCCATGTACAAGACCGCGAAGGCCATGATCGACGAAGCGCACGCTCTGGATGCCAACGACAGCGATATTCAGGAAGAGTGGATCGGCACACTCTCGCGCGCCCAGCGTATCAAGTACCTCGAAGACTCGCTGGCTGGCGAAAACAATTGGGACGCAGAAGAGCACGAGGGGGTGAAAGACTATCTGGCGTATCTGAAAGAGCGCGCGAACCAGCACAAGGAATCTTGTCGCCTGGTGAGCAAGGTGACTGCCACTGACACACCGTTGGCTCGACTTCTCATCGATCCAACTCATCTTCATGGTTATGGACTGGCGGTGGCTCTGAATGGTCACAAGGGTAAGCTGCTGCTGGACACGGGAGCCAGCGGGATTCTGATCACGCGCTCGATCGCGGAACATGCTGGCATTTCCAAGATCAGCCAGACCAAAGTTTGGGGCGTCGGCGACAAGGGAGGCCGCAACGCGTACTTCGGAGTGGCCGACTCCATCAAGATCGGCGACCTCGAATTCCAGAACTGCTCCGTGGAAGTCATCGAGCAGCGCTCGGTGCTGGATGATGATGGATTGATCGGCGCCGACGTCTTCCAAAATTTTCTCGTGGAAATCGACTTCCCCAACGAAAAGCTCAAACTGAGCCAACTCCCAAAGCGCCCGGGCGAAGTCGAACGGAAGCTTGCTCTCAATAGTGAAGACGACGAGGCCAACGATTCTGACGCTGCGGAGCCGGAGGCCGACGCCAAACCAGGCGAGAGCAAGACGGCGGACGCCAAGACTCCTGCACCAGCCTCAGGTCTGCAAGACCGCTACATCGCCCCTGAGATGCAGTCGTATACTCGCGTCTTCCGCTTCGGCCACGATCTGTTGGTCCCAACCGGCATCGGCAACGTGCCCCCTAAACTGTTCCTGATGGACACTGGGGCCACAATGAATGTCATTTCGCCCGCGGCGGCGCGGGAAGTGACAAAGGTCCACGGCGATTCCGACACGATTATCAAAGGGATCAGCGGCAAAGTGAACAACGTCTTTACTGCGAACAAAGCGGTACTCGTGTTCGGTCACCTGCGCCAGGAGAATCAGGAAATGACTGCGTTCGACACCAAGAACCTCAGCGACAACATCGGAACGGAAATCTCCGGCTTCCTGGGTTTCACCACGCTTCGCCTCCTCGACATCAAAATCGACTATCGCGACGCCCTGGTCGACTTTAAATACCGCTGAACACTGAGTATTGATGGTTCGCGACGATCTTTCTCAGCCGCCAGCTTTCGCTCAGCACGTGTTCCAGCAGCGGGTTGTGATAGAGCACATAGACCGGTCTGGGATGCGTGCGCAAAGACTGTTCCAGGTTCGCGACCACTTTGCGAATACCCGATTCCGGGAACGGATTGAAAAGAAAAATTACCAGCGGATCCACGGGCAATGGGAAGTCCGTGGCATCGGCGCAGATCGATTCGAGCGCAAAGCATTGCTGCGATTCGCTTTTGTACCGACGGAAATTCTCTTGCGCGATCTCATGCAGCGAAGGCAGAAGTTCCACGCCGATAATCCTGCGGAAGGGATAGTCCGACGCCATCAGCAGAGTGCGCCCCTTGCCCGAGCCGAGATCGATAAAAGTAAAGTCGCGGAAGTTCAGAGTAGCGCCGAGAGAGGCCTGGCCGGAGTTCGGTGTTTGCTGGAGGGCCCGATGAAGAACATCGAGCATCTCATGAAACGCCGCCGGTTCGGTGGGCTGATACGCGGAATGGAACATGCCCAGTAGCCGGTCGCGCCATCCGACCGCGCCGCTCGTCGTGTTTACCCGGTAATCCCAGTCGTAGTCGGCGTCGCCAAAGCGTTGTCGCAGACGCTCCGGAGTGGAATCGCGCGCGAATTCCCACAGCACGCCGGCGAGGCGCCGCGTGGCGGCGAATGACCCCTCGTACGTGGCTGCGTATCTCCACCATTGCCACGCAGTTTTGAGCACGCTGATGGGTGGAGGAGAAGCCATGTCAGGTTGAACGCCTAGACATGATACGGGGAAAAACAGTGGTTAGTTGCCGGTGGTCGGTGGCCAGTCAAAATCGTTCGTGTAGGCGAAGAACTGGCGGCTGATCACTGATCACAGCGCTAACTGTGGTTGTGGAACTTGGGGGGGCCAGGTTTATATCCCGGAGGCAGACCTTTGGTGATGAAAGGGAAGTCGTCGGGGTTCTCGACCAGGACGCGGCCTTCCGGTGTCAGCTTGTAGGCGTCGCCGTCAGGATCGACGGGGATGCCGGGCAAATGTGCGGCGGCGACCAGTTCCGCCATGCTGGCGGGAGCGCGGCCTATGCGCTCACCGAACTGAGTGACAAGAGCTTCGAGGTGGGTGACGTCTTCATCCACCTGGACCGCGCGCAGATGTTCGACCGCGTTCTGGCGGATGTTGGATTCGCGGGCGGTTTCGTAGGTGGCGCTCCACAGCATGCGGGCGGTCGCGAAATCGCCGGCGTGCATGGCCATCTGCGCAGCCAGAATCTTCATGAACGGATGCGCGTTGGGAACCTTCGAGCCGCGCTCAAACACCTCGGCAGCCTTGCGGTAGTCCTTGAGTTCGGTGTAGTAGACGAAGCCGAGATTGTAGTAGAGCTGCCAGTTGTCGGGATTATTCGCGATGCCATACTCCATCAGATGAATGGCACGCTCGGGTTGGCCGGCTCCGCCTGGCGGCTTGGGAGCCAGGAAGCTGGCGCCGAACTGATACGCGGGTAATAGATGCGGGTCGAGCGTGGTGGTGATTTCGAGCAGCGGGGCCAGCTCGTTATAAGTGTGCGCATAGTCGAAATGGCGGTGGCCGAAATACTGTACCGTGCGCGTCCAGTAGATGCAGGCCATCAGGCCGTCGAAGCCCAGGCTGGCGCGCTTTATCATTTTCGGGGAGTTGACGTAGAGCACGTCCTCGATGCTGGCTTGAGGACGGAGCCGGTCAATATGCCGCAATAGCAGAACACTGGCGGCCATCGAAACTGCCAGGCTCGCCGCGGCGATGATGGTGGTGCGCTGGCGGGCGGTTGTCATTGTTATTTCAGATTCCTGCGTTCGAAGATCAGGACCGCGCCGCTCAGGGCCATCGCGGTATAAAACAGGGCATAGAGCGTGTTTTGCAGGATGAGTTGCGAGCTCATCGGTTGCTGGTGCGCGACCGCGCTAATGACGTTGAGCGCCGAGAAATTGGGCACCAGATAGGCGGCTCCGGTGGCCACCCAGCGGGTGATGCCGTGAGCCATGCCGGCGAATCCGCGCAGGTCGTCGGCGAAGCTTCCGATCACGAACAGAGAGAACGCAAAAACCGCGGAGAGCAGCGGCGAAGAGAACGACGAGAACAACAAGGCCAGCGAGCAGATGATCAGAAACTCGAGAACGATGAAATAGAGCGCCACCAGGATCAGCGCGTCGGGCTTGGAGAACTTGTGAGCCACGTAGAGCAGCGCGCCGAAGACTCCGATGGCCATGAAGAACGTGTTCACTACCAGCGTTCCGGCCAGGCCGAAGAACTTGCCGACGATGAATTCCCAGCGGCGGACGGGACGCGACAGCACGGTGTACAGGGTGCGCTTCTCGATTTCTTTCGAGACCAGCCCAATGCCGATGAAGATCGCGATGACCACGCCAAATAGTGAGACTGCGGTAAGGCCCAGATTGATAACCACCAGGCGCTCGATGTCGATCGAAATCTGGCCCACGAAAATGGCTGCGCCCGAAAGCAGCAGGGCGAAAGCGATCAGGTTGTAGAGCACGCGGTCGCGGACCGCTTCGCGAAACGTGTTGGCGGCAATGTAAACGATGCGTGGGCTCATACGGCGGTCCCCAGAGTCTTCTCCGCGGTGGTTTGAGGGCGCTGCAACTTTTCGACGAAATACGCTTCCAACGAAGTGCGCAGCGGAGTGAGGGCGATCAGGCGGATGCGCTCGCGGCGCAGGGCATCGATGGCAGCGTCCTGGTGGTTTTCAGGGATCACGGCGCGGACGGTGTCCCCTGTAATGTGGCATTCCGCGCCCAGGGCTTTCATCGAGGCCGGAACGTCACTGCCTTGCCAGACGACTTCCACTTTGCCCTGAACCGTCGCGGTCAAGTCGGCCACCGCGCCCACGCCCCGCAATTCGCCTTTATGAATGATGGCGACGCGGTCGCAGAGCGCCTCAGCGTCGGAGAGAATGTGGGTCGAAAAAAACACCGTTTTGCCTTCCTGCTTGAGTTGCTCCATCAGGTCGCGAACTTCGCGGCGGCCCAGCGGATCGAGTCCCGACATCGGTTCGTCGAAGAAAACAAGTTTCGGGTTGTGGAGAATCGCCTGCGCGATTCCGGCGCGCTGCAGCATGCCCTTGGAGAACTTGCGCAACTGCACGCCCTTAATGTCGGTGAGCCCCACGCGCTGCAGCACTTCTTCGATGCGGCGCTTGCGGTCTTTGCCGGGAACTCCCGAGAGCTGGCCGTAGTAATCGAGCAATTCGTGCGCCGTCAGATAATCGTAGAAGTAGGGCTGCTCAGGAAGGAAGCCGATCTGCGCTTTGACTTCGGGGTCGGTCCAATCGTGACCCAGGATGCGCGCGGTGCCGGCGGTCGGGAACACCAACCCCATCAGCATTTTCAACGTGGTGGTCTTGCCCGCGCCGTTGGGGCCGAGGAACCCGAAAATCTCTCCCTCTTCGACGGTGAGATGCAGCGGCTGCAAGGCCCGCTTGGGGCGCTTGCGCCAGAAGCCCACCATGTAGGTCTTTTCCAGTCCAAGAATTTCAATTGCGGCCATTGTGTGTCAGACTTCGTGACTTCCGCTAGAAGTATTTTCGGAAATATTATAAGCACCGGAGCGCGCTAGAACATCCCCATGCCAGTTACGACGGTCACTGTGCGCTCGGAAGCTAGATTAAAGACGGAGGTTTTGCGGAGCAACGAAACCCGGTCTAGGCCGAGCGCAATTCTCAACTTGGGATGAGACTGGGATTTATTTACTGTGTCACGGGGAATGCCAGGCAGGGCGCGATGCTGTTGACCGGAGTGTCGCCGACGTTGCCCATTTGTGAGCGTAGAACGCCATCGTTGGTGGAACAGTAGTCGTGGTTTCCGGTGGAATTCATCAGCACGGGCGAGGCCGCACCAACAAAGGCGGTGTTGTTGATGGCACCGGCGCTTACAATGCCGGTGGCCAGAAAGACATAGCCGCTCTTGCCGCCGCTGCCGGGGGTAGACGCGGATAGAAAGCTGTCGAGCAGGCACGCCGTAGTAGAAGACGGAGTGCACGGGGACGGCCCGCCCAGCTCTCCGATGTTGGAAGCATACCCTACCGTCGGATAAGCGGTGGTGTAGGTCACCTCCGAACTCTTGATGGCGCTGATGGACCCAACGGCCGAGGCCTCGTTAGCAGCAAGCCGCGCCTGCAGCAGGTTGGGGATCGCGATGGCGGCAATGATAAGAATAATCGCCACCACAATCAGCAACTCGATGAGTGAGAATCCCTTTGTGCAACGCATCCGATGATCCCTTGAGTTCTGGTTAAGGTTCGGGGATACGGGTTGAGTTGCAGTTTGAGCGCCAATTTTGCTGGCCAGGCTGAAACGTTAGTAATCCAAAAGACGTTCGGTAAATCAATGGGTTAGCCGCTGGAGACCAGATCAAGAAGGCAAGGTCGCAGCTCGGTCGCTTTCAACTTTGACAGAAAATGTCACGCTCCCTGCTAAAACAGGGCCTTCCGGGGGCAGGGGCCAGATAATCGAGGCCAAGACCACCGCTAGAACCGTGCAAGACAACCGCGGAGCAGCGAACTCGAATTCGCTGCCCCTCAGGGTGTGTGCAAAGACTTCGGGATTCAACTTCGGGATTCAACCTGGAGCGCAGGGTGTGTTACTGGTTCACGCGCTACTGGTTCAGGGGATTGAAGCCTTGAATGCCGGCTTCGGTACCCGAGCAAACTCCAGCGGGGTCGACGCGAATGACGGCATCTTCCTCGGCGCAGAAGCCGCGGATTCCGGTCTGGTTGACCGCAAGCGGGATCCCTTTGATGGTATAGCCCACGTTCACGCCGCCCGCGACGGCTCCGGCGCCGGTGGTGAAGGAGTAGCCGCTCTTGCCGCCGCCAGCGGGGTTACCGTTGTTGGCCAGCACGGAGTCAATCAAACACGCGGTGGTCGAGCTGGGAACGCAAGCTACTCCCAGAGCGCCGCCCAGATTCACCAGTGCCGAAGCGTATCCAACCGTCGGATAAGCCGTCTGGTAGGTGATCTCCCCGGTGGTGACGGTACGAATGGAAGCAACGGCAGACGACTCATTGGCCGCCATGCGAGCACGCAGCAAATTCGGAATCGCAATCGCCGCAATGATCAGGATGATGGCCACCACGATCAGCAGTTCGATCAGTGAGAAGCCCTTTTGTTTCCGCATCTTTTCCCCCAACTTTTATCTAAATTTCATTTAGTCACGAATGATTCAGTCGGGATCAGTGTTGCACGTGCCTGGTCGAAAGCCGCGACTGACAGTGGATCCGGCGGCATGAGACGAGAGCTTGGTTTGCACCGTCGGACGGAAAATCCAGCTTAATTCTACGCCTTTCCAAGGCCGCGTGCCGCCAAATGTGGCATTGGACGGCAATTCGCGTCACCCTGGAAGCAGAACGCGGCAGTGGCCCGCGCTTGCGCTATTACTTTGTATTTGGGAGAAGCGATAGCGTCAAAGGATTGGCAAGACTCGGACCCTGGCCAGAAAAGTAAAGGGGCAGCGAGTTTGATCTCGCTGCCCTTGGCTTATACCCGCCCCGTGGTATTGGCCGAACTTGCAGTTACTGGTTTAGCGGGTTGAAGGTCAGGATGTTCGCTTCCGTCGCGGAGCAAACTCCACCTGGGTCGACGCGAACCACTGCATCTTCCTCAGCGCAGAATCCGCGGATGCCAGTCTGGTTGACCGCCAGCGGGATCGCCTTGATCGTATAGCCTACGTAGGTGCCGGCAATGGCCGTGCCCGCGCCCGTGGTGAAGGAGTAGCCGCTCTTGCCGCCGCCAGCGGGGTTACCGTTGTTGGCGAGCACGGAGTCGATCAAGCAAGCTGTGGTCGAGCTGGGAACGCAGGCCACGCCCAGGGCGCCGCC
>JBKQID010000066.1:0-123338 GCA_052148475.1 Candidatus Sulfotelmatobacter sp.
CCTGATGAGTTAGCTGCTGACTCTGCTGAGCTCCGGGCAAGGTGAAAATGCTGAAGAGCCTTCTAATACTTTCTAATGTTTTCGCCACCTTCTAATAAAAATCGAGTTCCCTGAAAGCTCAATAACACTGCGAAAATGGGAATTTCCCTTGCGACCGGCGACCTAACTGTTTTACCTTCAACGCTGAGAAAATTGGGGTGCCCAGAGAGAACCGTCCTACCTGAGGAGCCATTCTTTTTTCAGTTAACGACCCCCTCCGCTCGTGCCATCACTTTATCTGGCTCCCTCCGACGGATTCAAAGCCGGGGGAGAAGAAGATATCTTCCCTACCAGGCTCTCGTCAGCCTTATCGTGCAACTCGCGTACTTTGTGAAATTCCTTTTCCGCATCCGCCGCTCTGCCCTGTGCGTAATACAAGCGTCCCAACTGGTAATGGGCATCGGGCAAAGCAGGATCGAGGGCCACGGCCTGTACGAGAGCCGTCTCGGCGTTGTTGTAATCCTTCTGCTGCATGTAAATCGCGGCCAGATCGAGATAGACGATGCGCAGGTCTTTCTTGGCGGCCACGGACCGCTTGAGCCAGGAGAGAGCAGCCTCGGAATGGTTGTTCTTCCATTCGATGTCTCCGATATAGGCCAAAGCCAGCGCGTGGCTGGGGTCGAGAGCTAGCTCACGTTCGAACTCCTGCCGGGCTTCGTCATACTGTTTTGACTTCCAATGGAGATAGCCCAAGCCGAAATGGACGTTGGGTTCGCTGGGAGCAACCTTAGCAGCGGCCTCGAACTCCGTGATGGCCTCTGGGGTTCTGCCCAAGCCGTCGAGCGCTTCGCCGAACAGGACGTGGGCTGGAGCCGAATCCGGATTCTGCTGTAGAAGTTGATGAAACTCCTCCTGGGCACAAGGAAATTTGCGGGCCCACAAGCAGCTTTGCGCCAGCACCTGATGAAGCTCCGGGTTGCCCGGGTCGGCCTTGACCGCCGGCGCAAGATATTGCGATGCCAGGTCATATTTTCGCGCACCGTAATAGCTCAGGCCCAGAAGAGTCTGGACCTGCGGGTTGGATGGGTCCTCTGCCAGCGCGGCGCGAAGCGCTTCCGCCGCTTCGGGGAAGTGGCCTTGCTTGAATTCCGCCAATCCCAGGTTGAGCTCAATGCCGGGTAATTTGGGATTGAGGTTTAGAGCTTTGCGGTAGGCGGATGTGGCCTCGGGATACTTCTGTTGCTTAGAGAGAACCACGCCCAGACTGGCGAAGGCCGCAGCGTCGTTCGGGTTGCGCTCTGTGACGGCCTTCCAGGCTTGGGCAGCCTCGGCCCATTTTCCCTGCTGCTGGAGGGCGATCGCGTCGGCGGGGGTGGGCGTCTGGGCTGCAACGATTGCCGAGAGGAGTGCGAGGAGAACGACGAGAACGAGTTCTGCCTTCCGGTTCTTCATGCCCGATACTCGACGCTGGCAGGTTCTGAGCTGCACGCTGGTCTGGGGAGGATTTTATCAGCTTGAGCGACGGCTCGCGGCCGGCGCTGGGCAAAGAAGTGACGAGGGTCCATCGAGGCGATCAAAAAAGTTATGCCCCGCTCGCCTCGTACTGAGAGCGAGCGGGGCATAAGGTTGGACGGCCGAAGCCGACCTAGTAGATGAACTTTATCGCGAGTTGGAATTCCCTGGGGTCGTAAGCATTCTTGACCTGGCCAAAGTCACCGGCGCCAACGTTGGTGCTGATTCCGCCCAAGTTGGAGTTGCCTTCAAACTGAGGATGGTTGAAAGTATTGAACGCCTCGGCCCGGAACTCCACGCGGAACTTTTCAGTAACGGCAAAGTTCTTGAGGAGCGCCAAGTCGAAGTTGTTGTGACCAGGACCGCGGATGGCATCGAATCCCAGGTTGCCGTAGCAGTCTGGGCCGGTTGCGCAGGGCGGTGGCGAGAATACTGACGGGTTGAACCACTGAGCAGTAGTCTTGGGATAGGAGATGGATCCAGTTACATTGGGCCGCGTCCCCGAATTGCCGATAATGCTGGCGATGGTACTGCCGTTCACTCCAAGGTTGATGGGCGCTCCCGATTCTTCGGTCACGATTCCCGAGAATTGCCATCCACCTAAGGTCGACTTCACCAGATGGCTTGGGCTATCGCGGAAGATTGGGACATCGTATACGAAGTTCGCGAAGAACACATTCCTGCGGTCGTAAACAGACGGACCCCAGTCGTACTTCCATCCCGCATACGGATTGGTGGCATTGTCGAGATCGCCACCACTGCCGCTACTGGTAGTCGCATCCATCGCCTTGGCAAGCGTATAGGAGACTTGCAGGTGCAGGTCACGCTTTACGGTGCCAGTCAGAGAAGTTTGAAGTGAGTTGTATTTCGAATTTGCGCCGTTAAAAGCCAGCCGCATGTTGCCGAAGCCGGGATACGTCAGCGTCGGATCGGTGGTAAAGCTGGGTGCGTTTGGCAGGAGCAGCGCCGGTATATCGGTGATCGCTGGGAGATTGATCGCCGAGTAGTAGTTTTCGTGTCGGCCCTGGCTACCTACGTAAGAGATGTTCAACACCGCGTGCGTTCCCACGGCTTGCTGCACGCCAAGGCTGTATTGCGAGCTTAGCGGCGGTTTGTAATTGGTCGCGATGCCGGTAACTCCGAGAGGAAGTATCGGCAAGTCCGCCGCGCTGATGGTGTTTCCGGAGGCTAGGTTAGTTCCGGGATTCTCAAGCGACACGCCCTTCAGCGTGGGGTTAGGATCACCCGGAGGATTGACGGCTCCGTTGTACATATCGTTGCCCTGAATGCGTTCGTACGTCCAGCCAATGCCGCCGCGAATGACGGTCTTAGCCTGACCGGTGAGGTCATACGCGAAGCCCAGGCGTGGACCAAAATTTTTCCACGAGTTGTTGACCAAGCCCTTAGGAATCCCGTTCACACCGCCCACGCCAATTCCATTGAGGTAGAAGTTATAGCCCGGGAAGGCGGGATTGGTGCTGGCGACGACGCCGAGACTGGTTCCGCCGGGGCACAGCGGGTTAGAGTTGGGGCCGCAAATGTTTCCTTGGGAGTCAAACGTAGCTGCGTCCTGCCGGTTGTACAGGCTGGGGTAGAAGTTCGACGAGAGGTGGTCGGCCTCGTAGGTATGAGGAATGCCATCCCAGCGCAGGCCGAGGTTCAAAGTCAACCGGCTATTGACGCGCCAGTTGTCCTGAAAATAAAGCGCCGGCGAGATGTTATTCCAGTGGCCGGTGATCTTGGCGCCATCCTCTGAATACTGCTGGGCATAGCCGAAGAGGAAATCGGCGAAGTCCGATCCGCAAACGCTGGTTGGCGTTGGAGTGCATCCGGCTGGTGAGGTGAACGACCCGTTGAAGGTGAAGTTGCCTTCGGTGTTGGCGAAAGCGTCCTGTACTTTCTTGTAGATTGCCCAACTGAAGCCAAATTTGAGTTGGTGCGCTCCCTTGGTCCAGGAAACGTCGTCGCGAACTTGGTAGTCGTCCGCCTTGTTGTGCCAAGGCATCCAGTTCACCGTGTAATCGGTGCCGGTGACGCCCGACAGACTGATCGAAGGGATGCGCATGTCGACATTCGTACCCTGAAAGAGCCGGTTGAAGGTAAAGTCCGCTGGGGCAGTGAACAGGTTGATGTTTTGCATGTTGATGCGGTTGCCGTTGTAGTTGAAGGAAGCTTCGTTGAGCAGCGTCGGGTTGATCACGTAGGTGGTATGGATCACGGCGCTGTAGGAAGGATTCCCGAAGGTGTTAGCGGCGGAAGGAGAGTTGTCCCCGCTCCACTGGGTAGTCCCGTAAGTCTGGGATACCTGCTCGTCAATAAAGTGCCCAAACACGGAGAACTTGCTGCTGAACGTGTGATCAACGCGAGTGATCCACTCCCGCAGATCGGTGGGGGCATTGTTGCCGCCCTGGAAGGCCCCAGTGGCGGGATTGGTGGGCTTGGGGAAGATTCCGCCGAACGGGCCACCGGCGGTCAGAAGAGCCGTTGCGTTGAGGCTAATCAGACAGTCGGGAATTGTGTTGCCGGGAATTGGGCCGCCTTCGGCTGCAATCCAAGTAGCCTGAGTGGCGGGGTCGCATCCGGAAGCGAAACCCGCAATGCCGGTCGGCACCACCATATTCACGGTTTTGCCGTTATACGTGGCCGGAAGCACCGCGCCGGTGCCCGCGCCGCCGGCGTCGGGATAGGCAGTCGCCAAAGGAACCTGGATGTTCAGCAGGCCGCCATCAATCTCCTTGCGCCATTCCTGGTTAAAGAAGAAGAAGGTTGGATGATTGTTCATGCCCGGAATCTTGCCGCCGACGTTGAAGCCGTAAATGTCGTAGCGGAATTCGGACACTTTAGCCGGAGCGCGATTGAAGTAGTTGCGGGCATTCAGGGCATCGTTGCGGAAGAACTCCCATGCCTCAGCGTGAAAGTCTCTGGTGCCCGACTTGATGACCGTGCTGATCTGGGAGGCGGAAGCCAAGCCGAATTCGGCGCTGTAGTTCGAAGTCATATTGCGGAACTCAGCGACAGAGTCGATGGAAGGCATAACACTGCCACTGCTGCCGCCGCGATCGAGGTTTTCGCCGCCGTCGATGAGTTGCAGGTTGTGGCCGGCGCGCTCGCCGTTAATGCTCACCGTACTATCGCCGCTCACGGGAGTAAACCCGATACGGGAGCTTTGGAGGCTCACAGCCCCCGGAGTCAGGGCGAACAGCGAGTACAGGCTGCGGCCGTTGGTGGCCAGCTGAGTCACCTGTTCTCCGTTAATGACACTGCTGACTTCGCCGGTGTCAGTTTGCACGGCGATGGCATTGGCTTCGACCGTGACCGTCTCCTGCGTGCTGCCGACTTGCAGCTTGAAGTCGACACGGGTCCGGTCACCGACATCGAGCGTAATGCCTTTCTGCTCGGCGGCTTTAAAACCGGTAGCGCTCACTTTCACGTTGTAATGCCCGATGACGAGATCAGGCGCCACGTACTGGCCATCGCCATTGGTCGGCAGGCTACGCGCCACTCCGGTATCGGTGTCGGTGATGGTGATGGTGGCGTTGGGAACTGCCGCGCCACTGGGATCAGTCACGGTGCCGACGATGGTCGCTTCCTGAGCGAAGGCTTGTGCGGCGAAGAGTACGAAGAAGGCTGCGAGGAGAACCGCTAGGCGAGAGCTGCTGCGTCTCACAGCTGGGCCAAAACTCCCGGCAAACGTGGGCGAGAGGAATTTCATTGGAGCCTCCGAATTTGGGCCGCGATTTTAGAGAGGTCGCGGATACCTTTGGAAAGAGCGATGCCTACTGAACCGTAAACGTTTACGGTATTACATCCCTGCAATGACCGTTGTCAAGCAGTAATCGTAAACGATTACGGTCTTACAGCTCTGCGATGACCGTTGTCAAGCACAAAATCGATATCGTAGAGGGATTTCTGCGTTTCTTGCTCTTGAAAAATGGTCACGGGTGACCGATAGGGTATATTTGGGGATGTACTGCGGCCATTATTTGGAGATGAGCTGGCCTGCGGCTAACGTGCAAGCTCCTGGGGTGCCCTAGCTGGTTCCCGCGGCAAAGGGGGTTTACGTCGATGTTCCCACGACCGACGTTAGTGGCAAAACTTGCGATCAGTGTTTTCTGCGCTGCTGCCTTGCTTGGCCAGCAGAAGCCGGCGGCTGCTACTCCCTCCGGCGTTCAGGAATTTCCGGTGATCCTGCAGCAGAGCGTGGCTGCTGGCAAAACCCCGGCCGGAACCCAGATTGAGGCGAGACTGGAAGCCTCTACTCTAGTGAACGGCGCGGTCATTCCGAGAGATGCCGTTTTCTCGGGGGAAGTGATCGAGTCTGTCGGGAAGACCGCCACCAACCCGTCCCGGCTGGGCCTGCGAATGGATTCGGTGAAGTGGAAGAACGGATCGGCTTCCGTCAAGGTTTATCTGACGGCATGGTATTACCCCCAGAGAGATGTGACGGGTCAAGATCTCCAGTACGGGCCGCAGCAGCCGGCGAACAGGACCTGGGACGGTATGGGCCAATATCCTGATTCGAACTCGAAGGTTTACAAGCCTTTTCCGGGCAGCGACTCCGGGAAAAGCGACTCCGCTCCGAACACGCCGGTCTCCACCACCGCCAACCACCCTGTGCGGATGAAAGACGTGGAGACGGCGAGCGGTAACGACGGTGCGATCGCGATTGTGTGCAAGCGGGCCAACCTCAAACTCGACAAGCTAACGACCTACGTTTTTGCGGGCAGCGACCTGCTTCCTGCAAAGTAGACGAGCTTCTTTGGCAAAGCTTCCGACGCTCGATACCTTTGCCATTACTGGTCGCTCGGAATGTTATTGGAACCCATAACCTCGACGAGAGTGAGGGGCAGGTCTAACTGCCGGCCTTGAGCAACCTCCGCCGGTTGTGGGTTGGTGTTTTGATAGCCGGACTTTCGGGCCGTAACCGTATGCTTGCCCGGCGCCAGCCCTGACACAACCAGACGATGATCGCTTCCAGTTACGCCGGCTAGTACGCCGTCCACTAGAATGTCGGCGCCCTCCACGTTGGTCTGAACCGCGAGCGAGCCCACCGTCGTCGCCGGAGTTGACTCGGCCGTCAGCGGAAGGGTGAAATCAGTTTGGCCGCCGCGGGCCACACTAATTTTTTCGGTGGACCTTGCGTATCCAGTGAGCTCAGCGTCGACGGTGTGCGGACCAACTGACAACTGCGGAGCGCAAGGCGACGGGCACGTTTTGCCATCGACTCGTATGGCGCCGCCGGAGGGAACTGTCTGAATATGCACGGCGACCGCGCCAGGAGTGGACAGCATCCACAGAATGCCGGCGCCCACAACGACGAGCGCCGCCGTGCCAATGATTAACCATTTTGCGCGGGAAATTCCGTCGGCCCGTGACGGCGTGAGCGTCGCGTCCACCGGGGCGGGTGCTGGGTCCTGCACCGGAACCGCGTCGCTCGGCGCGGCACCGGGCGACCCGATCATCTTTTTTGTTGTTTGCAAGCCTGTTGCTCGCACAGCTGTTGCCTGAACATCGGTTCCTGGCAGATTTGTTGCTGACAAATCGCTGGGCTGCGCCGGCCGGGCTGCCGCGGCAGGTTTTGCAGCTAAACTTTTTTGCTGCTCTTCCAGACGCTGCAATCGCTGAATCTCGCGCTCGAGATTCGGGTATCGCGGGTGCAATTGCCGGAGCAGACCCATCTGGTGCACCGCTGCGCCGTATTGTCTCGCCGTTTCCAAAGCGCCGGCGCGGTCGACGATACCCTGGATCGCTTGCTTGCGCTGGCGCGTCGCCCTCAGTCTGGCTTCGATCTCTTCGTTCTCCGGGCTTTTTCGGGCAGCGTCCTCCGCGATTCGGACTTGGGCATCGATATCACTCTGCCTGGCTATTTCGCGATCGAGGTTCTCACAGGCCTCGCGCTTGCGCAGCAGTTCCGACAAAGTCTTGAACTCCGCCGATTCCAGAAACTGCGGGGATTGTGCCTCAAGATACTTCTGGGTCTCCTGCGCGCCATGGTCACGCAAGATGCGCTGGCCTTCCTCGAGAGCATTTTGGATGCGCTTGCGCAGGTGCTCGGAATGGCGGCGCGCATCGGCAAGCGCAGTACGGACGCGGTCATCGGCGACGAATTGGATCTGCTCTTCAAGATATTCGGCGGCCGCTTGCGGTCCCTTTTGCGAGAGCAGTTGCTGGGAGAACTGCAGCACCTCTCCGACCAGCTTCTCTCTAGACTGCTCTTTGCGAGTGGCACGCAACAAGTCTTCGATTTCCGTCCTGCCTGGAAATTCCGTTTGCGCCGCTTCCAACAGGCAAATCGCTTCGCGAAACTCTCTTCTTGCCAGGGCCTCTTTTGCCCGTTCCAGCAGAGTTCGCTTATGGATTTCCGCGTCTTCCTGGGTCAGCCGATTCTGGATGACGGACCGCAGCGACTCCAGTTGTGATTCTCCCGGGACGTCTTGCAGCGCTCTTTCCAGAAGCGAGAGAGCTTCGAGGGGCTTGCCTGCCTCCAGCAGCGCGTTGGCGGCGACTAACCGGTCGCGCGCGTAGGCGATCAGCTTGATTCGTCTTTGCTCCGCCTCGGCGAGAGCCTTCAACTTCAGGAGTCCAGGTTCCTTGGGATGGCGCTGCAATCCTGCGGTGGCGACGGCCGAGGCTTGCTCATAATCTTCGCGGGCCAGCGCGTCCTCGATTTGCCGGCTCAGCTTTTCCAACTCCGCCTTGCGCAGTTGCTGCTCGCGTGCCGTGTTGGCAACTTTTTGAAGCGAGCGGAGTTCGACGGAGGCGGGGTCAATGGCCTCAGCCACCTGCAGAGTTTCGATCGCGCGGCTTAGATCGCGGGCGGCGAGTTGGTCGCGGGCATCGTCGAGCAGCTTGCGCAGCGCCAGTTGACGATCCCGTTCTTCGACCTGCTTGAAAATGACGAAGCGCAGCGCTTTGGCGGAGGTCTCATCGGGGTCCAGTTCAAGGGCTTGACTGACCGCGCGTTTGGCCTCGTCGAGGTCTCCGGCCTGCTGTGCTCCTTCGGCCCGACGAACCGCCTGATGCAAGCGGGCGGCCTTGGTCTTCGCTTCCTGCACGGACGCTCGAAGGCGCAAAAGATCCTGGTTGGTTCCATCGACATCAATGGCCTGATCAAGAATGCTGAGCGCGTCATCGTAGCGACGATCGAGGAAAGCCTCGTCGGCCTGAGTGCGCAAGTGGCGCGACTGTTCGATGCGCCGCTGCTGGCGAATGCATTCCTGGACTTCGCCCAGCATTTGAGAGGCGCGGCTGTTATGCTCTTCGATCCTGAGAAGCTGTTTGAGGCATTCCTCGGCCTTGTTCCATTCCGTCTTCTGGATGGCCGCTTCCGCGCGCTGCAGCCATTCGCGCACGTCCGTATGCTTCTGCTGCTCGCCCAAAAGCTGCAGGTCAAAAGCGAGGTCGCGACAACTGGCATAGCGATTTTCCCGGTTCTTCGCCAGAGCCCTGGCCACAATGGAATCCAGTTCGGCCGGGTAGCCCTGTATGTACGAGCCGATGGGCAAAGGGTTGTCATGAATGATGCGATACATCACCGCCGCTTCTCCCGCAGCCTGGAAGGGAAGAGTGCCGGTGAGGAGCCGGTAGAGAACGACTCCGGTAGAGAAAATGTCGGTCCTGATATCGAGCGGCGTATTCTGGAACTGCTCGGGCGACATGTAGTGCAGGCTGCCAACGACTTCGGTGCGGCTGATTCCGGTATCGCCGATTCGGGCAATTCCAAAATCGACGATCTTCACGCCGTCGTCATTCAGCAACATCACATTGGCGGGCTTGATGTCGCGATGGATGATGCCGCGCTCGTGCGCGTAGCTGAGGCCGTTGCAAACATTGATGCAGATGCGCAGCTTGTTGGCCAGGGTGAGTGAGCGCCCCGAGGAGATGACCGACTCCAGGCTCGATCCCTCCAGGTATTCCATGACCAGGTAGGGGTTTCCATCCTGGCTGCCAAAATCGTAAATCGTGACAATGTTCTGGTGCTGCAGGCCGCCCGTCGATCGCGCTTCGACGTCGAATCGCTTGAGCAGGGCGGGATTCGCCCCGATAATCATCTTGATCGCAACCAGGCGGTCGAGCTGGGGGTCGCGGGCCTTGTACACCACACCCATCCCGCCTCGGCCGATCAGGTCGACGACCTCGTACTTGCCGATTTTTGTGGGTTGGCCTTGCAAGTTCAACCCCAGTGTTTCCGGTGTGGGGAGGGGTGACCGGAGAGAGTTCCTAGCAACCAGATTCTGAAAAACCTGGCTATGGATTGTATTGTGTTCCCGAGCCTAAGTAAATGGCGCAGCAGGCGGCGGTGAAAGGGCAAAACAGGCCCGAAACTGAAGAGTCCAGGCCCTTGGTTGGTTGAGCTTGTGGTTCGCGAAAAACGCCCGTGCTTACTTCTCGCCCACCAGGGCGTTGATCAAGCCCGTGCCTTTGGGGCTGCCCCATCCGGTCACCAGATCGTAGCCTTTCACGGCCGAGTATTTGCCCGACTTGCCGCTGGTGATGTCATGGAAGTCGGTGCCGTGGCTCGAACTCACGCCAAACGCATAAAGATAGGGGTTGATGAAGCCGATGGTCTTGTATCCGTCGGCCACCAGTTGCTGGTTGACCAGGGCCAGGTAGCCCGCCCACATGGGAGCGGCGAAGCTGGTTCCCCCATATTCGTTGGCCGTGCAGGTGGTCTGGTCGGCGCAAACGTAGAAGGTGAAGTTGGCGTTGGCTGCGACATCGGGGCCGTTGCGATACGCGGTCGAGCCCTTGTTGCTGGAGTTGATCACGCCCGCGAGCTGCTGCCACGCGGGAATGGCGACCTTGTCGGGCGAGATGCCGCCGCCGCTGTCGACCCAAGCCGTCTCTGATTTCCAGGCACCGGCGGCCTTGGCGGTGGTGAGGTCGGTGCCGCCGACGGAGACGATATTGGCATCGTCGGCTGGCCAGGCCTCAGCGTTGCCATTCTTCGTCCAGGTGGAATCGTCCCCAGAAGCCACGAAGAAGTTCTGGCCCTGAGCGGCCATTTTCTCGAAGTAAATGTCGAGCGTGGTGGGATCCGCCGGCGTCCATCCCCACGAGCAGCCAATCGTGGTAGGCAGAGGCTTGTGGGTAGTCACGGCGCTGATGATGGCGGTATCGAGCGAGCCGATGTACATCACCAGGCTGGCCAGGCCGGGAGCCATGCCGAGGGCCTGGGTCATGTCCAGTGTCTGCTCGGTGTCATCGCAGCCGAGCGCATAGATGCAGCCGGTGCTGGTGCCATCGGTGGAGAGCAGATGGATGGGCACTTTGTTGGTTTGCTTCGCGTTCTTGAAGTAGGTGGTCAGGTCGGCGAGATCGGTGCCCACATACTCGAACAATCCCAGATTCTGGCCGGCGCCCGTAAGGGCCGTTCCACCGTAGTAGGCCGCGCGCATATCGCTGCCCAGGAACGAGGCCGAGGGTCCGGAGCCGGTGGTCGCGTAGGTCACAACAGCTTCTGGAGCGATGCCGTGCGCCTTGACGTAGTCGCTCTTCTTGACGTACATGGGACGTGGAATGGAGAAGTTGTCCAGGCCCGAGACGTGCCACAGCTGGAACGACAGGTCGACCCTGGGCTCACGATCTGGACCATAAAAGACGCGGTTCTCCGTCGGGTGCTGGTAGGTCAGCAGGTTCACATGGAAAGCGGACTCAATGGCCGACACTGGTCCTTTGACCTGAACTTCCATGCCATCGCGTGAGCCGCCAACCACGGCCAGGCCGTGTTCCTGAACGTAGCGCACGACTGCGTCATAATCGGCCTGCGTGGGTCCGAATCTCTCAGTGAACTCGGCCGGAGTCAGAAAGTGCCGATAGTTGGGGACGGTCGAGCTGTACAAGTCGGCCAGGAAGGAGTCGAGTCCGGCCGGATCGCGCAACGGCAGAACCACATCCAGTTGCAGGACTTGAGAGGCAGGAAGGCGCCCGAGCAGCCGGGCTTGCCCGTTGCGTGTTGCTTCGCGAACATGGCGCGTCAGCAGCGTTTGCGCTTGGACGACTCCGGCCGAAGCAAACGCTGCGATGGACATCAGCAATGACAGCAGCAATGCACACAATTTCCGATTCACTCCGTACCTCCTGGATGTTGGATCGAGGGTCGCGAGATTCCGCCGCGCCCTGGCAGAGAATCTCTTTTTGCTCAGGAAACGTCCCGTCAGTATAGGGAAGAACGGACGACTGTCAAAGGAAAAAGGGGGTGCGCTAAAGACGGCGCAGAAGTGCGCCGCGGCCTTCTGAATCGTGCCGGGAGCGACACGTAGCAAGCTGCGTCTCTACGGTTTGGTCGCCGGAGTTTTCTGTTCGCCGGCAGCGGGCTTGGCATCGTCGTCATCATTCTTCACGATGTATTGCACGATGAGCGAAATGCGGCGGTTGGCAGGGTCGAGCGGCGCATCGAGCTTGCGCAGACGCTGGTCGGCGAATCCGCGGACTTGGGTGACCTGGTCCGCCCTGATTCCATGGGCCTGCATGACGCGGCGGGCCGCATTGGCACGATCGGAGGAGAGTTCCCAGTTGCCGTAAGTGGGAGAAGTGTAAGGCTGGGAATCGGTGTGACCCTCAATTGAGAGCTTGTTGGGGAGTTTGCCCAATTCCTGGGCCAGCGTGATGAGTAACTCGCTGCCGTCGCCATTCAGCTTGGCGCTGCCGCTGTTGAAGAACGTGCCGGCGGCTGATTCGGAGAGTTCGATGCGCAGGCCTTCGGAAGTCACGGTGATCTCGATGTGGCTCTTCAATTTTTCGAAGTCGGTCATTCGCTTCATGGCCATCTGCAATTGATCTTTCAGCTT
This sequence comes from Candidatus Sulfotelmatobacter sp., assembly GCA_052148475.1. Taxonomy (GTDB): domain Bacteria; phylum Acidobacteriota; class Terriglobia; order Terriglobales; family Acidobacteriaceae; genus Sulfotelmatobacter. The sequence continues at coordinate 12,282 of JBKQID010000066.1, forward strand.
GGGCATGTTGTCACGAGTAAGGACGAAGTTTTCTCCCGCGCCCACCATGTTGGAGCCAACTTTTTTCGAGGTTCCAGTGGGATCCTTGAAATATCCGCCGACCGCGACCTGAATCTCTTTGCTGGCGTTGAGCAGCCAGAGGACGATGAACAGCGCCATCATGGCAGTCACGAAGTCGGCATAGGCGACTTTCCACGCGCCGCCGTGATGGCCGCCGTGGCCGCCTTTTTTCTTGAGAATGATGATGGGGCGAGTTTTGTCCATGGCGTTTTGTCCGGCGGAAACTAGGAGGAGGCGGCAGCGGCGGCTGCCTCCGCCGCGGGCGCTGCCTCGCTTCCTTTGCTCCGGCAAGCCTGTTCCAATTCCTTGAAGGAGGGCCGGACGTGGCCGGGGACCGCGCGTCGCGCCACCTCCACGGCCATAATAGGGGCAGTGCCCTTGAGGAAAGAGACCATCAAAACCCGCAACACGTAGAGGAACGCGTGCTCTTCCTCGGCGGCCTTGGTCATGTTGGTGGCGATGGGCCCGACCAGCCCGTAACACAGCAGGATGCCGAGAAAAGTTCCGACCAGGGCGGCAGCGACCTTGTGCCCGATTTCTTCCGGCGGGCCGCCGAGTGATCCCATGGTGATGACGACGCCGAGCACCGCGGCCACGATGCCCAGGCCGGGCAGTGAATCGGCCATGGTGCTGAGGGCAGCGGTGGGTTGGGCGGAATCCTGATGCTGAACTTCGAGATCGAGGTCGAGCATCTGGTCGAGATCAAAGGCGTCAATCCCGGTGATCGCCATGCGCAGAGAGTCGCAAACGAAATCGCACACATGATGGTTCTTGAGGAAAGCCGGGTTCTTCGAAAACACGGCGCTCTTCTCGGGCTCTTCCACGTCGGATTCCAGGGCCATCAAGCCATCTTTGCGGGCTTTGTTCAGCAGGTCGTACATCATTTTCAAAGTGTCGATGTAGGTCTGCTTACCGAACTTGGAACCGCCGAAGACTCCGCCGATTCCCGCGGCAATTTTCTTGAGGGTATGAAGCGGATTCGCGACCAGAAGCGTGCCCACGGCCGCGCCGCCAATCGTGACCAGCTCCGCGGGTTGAATCAAGACGCGCAGGTTGCCGTGTTCCATCAAATAGCCGGCTACCACGCAACCGAAGACGATGACGATGCCGATAATCGCAAACATGGCTAGCTCCCTGACATTTCAATCGCAGCGGAGGCAGACCGGGTTCGCCAGGCCGAAGCCGCCTCCAGTGATTTCTGCACTCGCTCCATGAGCGACTCGACAGTGTCGCCGGCCTGGGCGGTGGCGTGGCCGATGGAAACCGGCAGCGAATGCCGCTCTCCCCACCACTCGATGGCGTCGCCGGACAACAGGCGGCGGACGCGTTCGCGGACCGCAGGCAGCGTTTCCTCCAAGCAGCCGCTCAGTATTGCAAGGAACTGATCGTCGGACCAGCGTCCGATAAAGTCTGTTTTCCACAGAGTGCCTTCCAGCGAGCGCGCCACCACGCGCAATAAAGAGGACGCTGCTTCCGGCCCCAGACTGGCGCGAAAATGCTGCAATCCTTCGAGCCGTATACCGAGCACGCCGAAGGGCACCTGAAACCCAACGAAGGTCGCCAGGGTCTCGCGCAAGTGGGATTGCATCCGAGACTGGCTGGCCACGCTCGTGACCTCGTCGATGCAGCCGGCAAGCGCTGTGTTCTCGCCCCGTTCCTTTGAATCCGCGGTGGGCTGCAGTTCCTCAAAGGTCTCGACTGCGCCGACGATCGATCCGTGCTGGTTGTGTACGGGAACAGCGCGGACGCGCACGGGAATTTCATGGCCTGCTTTGTGGTGCAGAAAGCCATTGGCCTCGGCGGACTGCGACGTCTTCATGGCGCGGGCGACGGGACAATCTTCGCGGCAGAATTCACAGCCCGGCTGATCGCAGTGCAGCAGGGTTTCCGAGATGCAGGAGTGGCCAATGACTTCGTGACGCAGGCGTCCGGTAATGCGCTCTGCCCCATCGCTCCACAAAACAATTTTTTTTCCCAGGTCGACGACGCACAATCCGGCCGGCAGGCTTTCGAGAATACCGCGGCAGATTTCGGAATCGCTAAGAAATGGAGACATGCGTGGTCGAGGGAATATCCCTGACTATTGGGCTTATCGGCAAAATCCACGGAGACTTCAGAGCGAAGGATTCAGTTGGTGGAGATCGTAAAGTTGACGGTAATGCGGGCCTGGGTTTCGACGGCGTCCGAGCCCAGGTAGTGCGGCTTGAAGTGCCATTGCTTGACCGCTTCCTGTGCGGCGCTGGCCAGGATGGGCGGGCCGCTGAGCACGCGGAGATCCTGGATCAAGCCATCGCGGCCAATCAGCGCCTGCAGGATCACCGAGCCCTGCACCTTCATTTGGCGGGCCAGCAGAGGATAGCCGGGCTGGACGGGACGGCTGACGATTTCCGCGGTATCCCCGGAAACTTGCACGCGTTCGGCGGCGGTGCGGACCACGCTGGCGGTAGTGTCGCTGCTGCCGCCCGAGATGGTGGCACCCGGCGTGGGAGCCGCTGAGTCGGGCTGAAGATCGACGCGCACCGAGTTGGTGCCGGGGTGAACGGAGCGATGAACATCTCCAGCGACAACTTCGATTTCGAGCGGTGGCAAAACGGTTCTGGTTGTTGTGACCATTCCGGGCGGAGTGGCGGCCGGCGCAGTGGCTTCCGTCGCAGCGGAGGGATCGGGCACCCGGGCATTCGCCGCGGTCGTGGACTTCGGTTGCGATTTCCGGCCGCGCGATTTCTTCTGGGCCGGCGATTCCGGCCTGGCTACCGCCGCCTGCGATTGAACCGGAGCGACGGCGGGCGCAGCGTCCCGCGGTAGTGGCTGGTCGTCGGCTTCCTGGCTGTCAGGGAACCAGAAATTACGATCGTGGTAGAGCACTACTCCCAAAGCGACCAGCAGCAAGATCAGCGCAAACACCATCATGCGGCGCTGCTTCGGCTCCTGGGAGCCGTCGGATCGCCCCCCGGGAACGACCGGACGATCAGCCTTTGCCACTAATGTCTTGAGATCGGACATGCCGGGACGTTAGCGCTAATATCCGCGCACTCCTAGATCTCGCATAGTATGCCTCGAAAACCAGCGATAGGCCAGCAAAAGCTGGGGCCCAAAGCACTCAGAGGGGCAGGCTCCAGAATGCGGTTGACCCACTTCTCATCCTGGACGTAACTTTGTGGGACTCTTTGAATCCCATGTAAGGGCCTGTGAGGGGTGGGAAGACTATGCAGCCAGAGAACGATCAGCCGGACGGGAGCAAGCCGAGACCGGACGACCCAAAAGCGGTCGAGCCGAACGTGGTCGCTCCCGAGATCTCAGAGTCGAAAGCCGCGGATGCGGAGGTTGTCGTCCAGGCGAAGGTGGTTCGGGCAGAGATCGTCCAGGGAAATCCCGTCCAGGGAAAGCCCGCCCCGCAGCCTCTCCCGCAGAAGCCTGTCTCGCCCGCAATGAATGAGCGCAAGTTTGCGCAGGTCTCTCGCCGGGAGTTGCTGAAGCTTGCGCCGGTGCTCGCGTTGGGGGCCTTTGCCATTCCACGCTTTCAGGAGTCGTTGCTCAAGAAGGGGCTAGGATTCAGCGATTGGGCCTCGGCACGGCTGTTCCGGCGCAGTCGTCTGGTTCCAACCTTTGGGGACGCTGAGCTGACGCCGTTCGAAAAGTTTCCCATCAACGGATATGACGTCGAGGATCCGGGAGTGATCTTTGAGAACTGGACTTTGACGGTGAGCGGCGCGGTGCAGAAGCCGGGCGACTATAAGCTCGAGCAGATTCAGGCCTTGCCCAGGACGCGGCAGAATACGCGTCACATTTGCGTCGAGGGGTGGGACGTAATTGGGCGATTCGGGGGCGCGAGGTTTTCGGATTTTTTGAACATGATTGGTGCCGACACGTCGGCGCGATTCATCACGGTGACCTGCGCTGACGACTATTACGAATCGCTCGACATGGCGACGGCGCTGCATCCGCAGACCCTTCTTTGTTACGAAATGTACGACCAGCCGCTCACGCGCAAGCACGGCGCGCCCCTGCGCCTGAATATCCCAACGAAAGTGGGATACAAGCAGGCCAAGTATCTCACTGATATGAAGGTCACCAACGTTCTGGAGAAGGTTGGGTACTGGGAGGATCAGGGGTATTCGGAGTTTTATGGGCTGTGAAAAAGCGATTGTTGATTTTTGTTTGCTGATTGTTGATTGAAAACCCGTCACGCTTTGGACTTTCAATCAGCAATCAACAATCAGCAATTCGGACGGAGACGAGGCATGAGCGGTGCAGCAATCGATATCGTTCGCACGAAAGGCGAAGAATCCGAGACCGTGGCTCGCGCCGTGTATGAGCATCCGCTGCCGGTGCGTTTGTGTCACTGGGCGAATGCGATTTCGCTGTTTGTGATGGTGGGCAGCGGACTGCAGATTTTTCGGGCGTTTCCGAGTTTTGGGGCGAAGATTCCGCAGAAAGACTTGTTGAACTGGCCGAAATCGTTTGCCATTGGCGGATGGCTGGGAGGAGCGCTGCAATGGCACCTTACGTTCATGTGGATTTACATCGCGACCGGGCTGATCTATCTGGGCTACCAGCTCTTCAGTGGTCACTACCGGCAGGTTTTGTTTACGCATCGCGATATCCCAGGAGTATGGCCGATGGTGAAGCACTATTTCTTTTTCGGGCCGAAACCAGAGGCTCGCGAGGCGTACAACCCGCTGCAGAAACAGGCGTACACGACCGTGATTGGACTGGGCGTGCTCTCGGTCGTGACCGGCCTGGCGGTGTGGAAGCCGGTGCAGTTTTCCTGGCTGGCGTGGCTGATGGGCGGGTTCCATTGGGCACGGCTCTGGCATTTTCTGACGATGTGGGCAGTTTTAGGATTTGTGTTCGGGCATCTGGTGATGGTGATTCTGCACGGCTGGAACAACTTCGTTTCCATGCTGACGGGTTGGAAGAAAGATCCGGACTACTGATTCGAGACGGCTGGCGTGGGGCTTCCCTCAGGGGCTAAAGCCCGAATAATTATGATTCTGGGCGGCACGGCTTTAGGCCGCGCCCTTCCCACCAAACGGTTTACCAGGAATGGCCTTGAACGCCGTCGTCAACAATCCGGAACAGGCGCCTCTGACGCGCGAACAGGACCTGATTGCGCGGGTGCAGCACGGGCAGAACGAATTGTTTTATGAGCTGGTGCGGCCCTACGAACGGCGGGTGTACGCGGCGGCGCTGGCGATTCTGCGCAACGAGTCGGACGCCGAGGATGCGGCCCAGGAGGCGATGCTGAAGGCCTTTGCCAACATCCGGCAGTTTCGCGCCGAGGCCCGCTTCAGCACCTGGCTGATTCAGATCACGGTGAATGAGGCGCTGATGCGGCGGCGAAGAGAGCGAACGGTGGCGATGGAAGGCATTGACGACCGGCGAGACGAAGACAGCGACTATGCGCCGCGAGACTTCGCCGACTGGCGCGAGATTCCTTCCGAATCGTTGGAACGCAAAGAAGTGCGGCAGAAACTGGCCAAGGCTCTGGCGACGCTCGATCGCAAGTATCGCGAAGTGTTCGTGCTGCGCGATATGGAGCAGTTAAATATTCAGGAGACGGCCGAAGCGCTGGGCATCTCGGTGGCTTCGGTGAAGACGCGGCTGTTGCGGGCGCGGCTGATGTTGCGCGATCTGCTGGCTGCTGGATGGGAGCAGGGCTGGTTCAGCCGGCTCCCGTTCGAGAAGGGGAACAAGCCATGGTGAACAGGGAAGCGGTGAATTGCGAACAGGTGTGGCAGGAGATTTCGAATTACATTGAAGGCGAAGTGGAGCCGGGGCTGCGCTCGGCCATGGACGAGCATTTCCGTACGTGCAAGCGTTGCTCGTCGGTGCTGGAAGGAACGCGCAATGTGATTGCGTTGTATTCTGACGAGCGCATGATCGAGGTGCCTGCGGGATTTGGGCGTCGGTTGGAAAAGCGGCTGGCGCGGAACGCTCGGGAAAGCGGCGGCACGCGGTGGTCGTCGTGGTCAGCGTGGCTGGTTCCGGTGGCGGCTTTGGCGTTGTTTGCCGGGGCATTGCGCGTGGCGAATTCGTTAACGGCGGGGCCGGAACTGAAGTCCGAACATGCGCAGCCAGGAGAAGGCATTCCTCCGGATATGCTGGTGGTGGTCACGGCGGACGCCAAGGTTTTTCACGTCGCCGGGTGCGGGGTGATTCATAACAAGGCGACGGAGCGAACGCTGACGGCCAAAGAAGCGATGGAGCAGGGGTATGTGCCGTGCTTGCGGTGTATGCGGGAATACTTGCACACTACGGCCGCGGGGCACATTGCGTTGGAGCCGGAGGCGGACGTAGACGCCGATGCGGACGAGGAAATCGTGCTCAGCAGTGGGCGGCAATAGGAATTCGAAGCAGCGGGATTTCATGCGGACCTGGAAAGAAATGGCGCGGGCTCAAGAGCCCGCGCCCTGACCTCGAAACGATCACCTAGTTCTGTTTCATCTGGTCGTTCTTCATGGTGTCGTCTTTCTTCATGTCGTCTTTCTTCATGTCGTCTTTCTTCATGTCGTCTTTCTTCATCGCATCCTGCCTGGCGGCTTTCTTGGTTTTTGGCTTGGCAGTCTTGGACGTGGTCGCCGGTTTATCCGACTTCATCGAATCATTCTTCATCTGATCGTTTTTCATGGTGTCCGGTTTGGCGTCGTCTTTCTTCATGGGGTCCTGCTGCATCTGGTCCTGAGCGAAGGCGGCCATCGATGCGGTCAGGGCACAGGCGAGCAGCAGAGTGCTGAAAATCTTTTTCATAGGGATCTCCTCGGATGAGTTTCGAATTGTCGGCAGGTTCTTACCTGCGGGCAGAGATGGGATGAGCAAAGTATGGGGAAGTTACAGCGGCAAGGTCAAATACTTGAACCACAGAGGACACAGGGTTAGACAGAGTAAAACCTCGCCACACTAGAACCATCAGCAGGCCAGCTGGTCGCGGGTCAGCTTCAGGCCGGGCAGATTTCCCAGGACGGTTACGGCAACGGATTCGGTTTTGAAGAATTCGTTGGCCAGTTGCGTGAGGTCATCAGCGGTGACGGCCTCGATTTTCTCGATGAGTTCGTCGAGATCGTAGAAGCGGTCGAAATACATTTCCTGGCGCGCCAGGTTTGACATGCGCGCGGCGCTCGACTCGAGCGAGAGCATCAAGCTGCCTTTGAGCTGGGCTTTGGATCGGCTGAGTTCTTCTTCCGGCACGGGCTCGACCTTGAGCTTGCGAAATTCGCTGACCACCGACTGCACCACCTTCGAAGCGGACGCCAGAGAGGTGCCGGCGTAAACGGCGAGGCATCCGGTATCGCGGTAGGGATTGAGATCGCTGTAGATGGAGTAGGCCAGGCCCTGGCGCTCGCGAATGTTCTGGAAGAGGCGGGAACTCATGCCTCCGCCGAGCAGAGTGTTGAGAATGTAGCCGGCATGGCGCTTCTCGTGCGCGATGGGATGCGCGGGCACTCCGAGGCACAACTGCACCTGCTCGAGAGCTTTCTTGTTGCGCAGAATAATGCGGGAGACAATCTTCGGAGCCGACGAGTGAAATCCGTTTTTCGTCGGTTTCATGTGCTCGAAGGCTTTGGTGACCAGTTCGACGAACTTGTCGTGATCGAGGTTGCCGGCTGCGGAGACGATGATGTTTCCTGGGGCAAAGCGGTGCGCGTAGGCCTCAACGACCGACGGCCGCTCGAAGCGCTTCACCGTTTCCTTGGTGCCCAGGATCGGCTTGCCCAGCGGATGATCTTTCCAGAAATTCTGAGTGAAGATTTCGTGGACGAGATAGTCGGGATTATCTTCGTCCATTTTAATTTCTTCCATGATCACGCCGCGTTCGCGGGTGATGTCGGCGGGATCAAAATTGGGATGCAGAACCAGGTCGCTGAGAATGTCGAGCGCGGTGGGGACGTGTTCGTCGAGCACCTTGACGCTGAAGCAGATGCATTCCTTGGCGGTGAAGGCGTCCATGTTGCCGCCGATGGAGTCGACCTGGCGCGCGATTTCTTCTGCGGTGCGATGCTTGGTTCCTTTGAAAACCATGTGCTCGATGAAGTGGGAGATGCCGTTCCATTCAGGGTCTTCGTCGCGGGAACCGGTCTGCAGCCAGATGCCGATGGAGGCGGAGCGGATGTGCTGCATCTGCTCGGTGATGACGGTCAGCCCGTTGGGCAGTTTTTGACGACGGATATTGCGAACTTCTTTGGCCATTTGAGATTTTCGGTGGTGATAACCTCTATTAGACGCCGGTTCGCCGCTGGCGACTCGGCAGAGAGATCTTTACTATTCTGACATAGGGTAAGTCGCTGTGCGAAAATAGTTTAGTTATTTAGAATCAGTGGGTTATGACAGATTCGCTTCAGACCGCCATGCTCGGGTTGGATCGCGACGAACTCGTGTCGCTGGTACGAAGCCTGGGCGAACGCCCCTATCGAGCCAGACAGATCGCGGAAGCGGTGTACCGGCAGCGAGTGGAATCAGTGGCAGAGATCTCCACTCTGTCGCAACCGCTTCGGGCGAAGCTGGCGGAAAAGGGCGTTTCGATCGGTCTGCCTAAGATTGAGCAGCGATTCGTGTCGCTGGATGGTACCGTGCGGTATCTGATTTCATTTGCCGATGGGCAGAGCGTGGAGACCGTGTGGATGCCGGAGGGCGATGGCGGAGAAGCGGGCGATGGAAGCGAGGCTGGGGAACAGGCGGAGCGGTTCGCCGACCTGAGCAGCTCGGGGGCTGAAGCCCGGTTAGAAAATGAAAATAGGGAGTCAATCGCAGCACTGAAGCGCTGCGCCACCCAAAAGCAGGAGCAAGATCCACAAAGCCGCACGCCAGATCAACAAAGTCGGGCGCCAGAAGAACAACACCGCGCGCCAGAAGAACAAAGCAACACATCAGATCAGCCACTGGGTCGCACCCGAGGTCAGCAACTGAACAAGCCGAGTCAGGGACAGAATCAGGGGCGGTCGACGATTTGTATTTCGAGCCAGGTGGGGTGTGCCGTGGATTGCCAGTTCTGCCTGACCGCACTGCTGGGGGTGAAGCGCAATCTGACTGCGGGCGAGATTGTGGGGCAGGTTTGCGCGGTGCTGAAGGACCAAGACGTTTCGCCGCTCGAGGATCGCATCAACCTGGTTTTCATGGGCATGGGCGAGCCGTTCTTGAACTACGAGAATTTTGTGAAGGCGGCGCGGCTGCTGGTGGAGGAGGTTGGCATCGCGGAGCGGCGGATGACGGTATCGACGGCCGGAATCGTGCCGCGCATTTATGACTTCGGCGCAGAAAAGATCCGGCCCAAGCTGGCGATTTCCTTGAATGCTTCCAACGACGCGCTGCGCACCCGGCTGATGCCGCTGAACAAGAAATGGAATCTGGAAATGCTGATGGCGGCAGCGAGGGCTTACCCGCTGCGGACCCGGGAGTGGATCACATTCGAGTATGTGTTGCTCGGAGGTGTGAACGATGCGCCGGAAAACGCCAGGGAAGTGGTGGACTTGCTGAAAGGGATGCCTTGTAAAGTGAACTTGATTGCGCTGAACCCGGGGCCGGGAATTGAGTTTACGACTCCGGGCGCGGAGCGGGTCGCGAAGTTTCAGACCGTTCTGCGGGAGGCTGGGATTCCGGCCTTCGTGCGGCGGCCGCGGGGGCGGGATATTTACGCTGCCTGCGGGCAACTCAAGCGTACGGTTGAGATTGCCAGAGCACCGGCACTGCCGACTCTTTCGGTTTGACGGGAGCTGACTCGGTGACCGGAAGTTCCACCCGCAAGATCATGGCGCCATCGTCGCGCCGCTCCTGTGAGATTTGGCCGTGGTGCTCCTGCAGGATGCCTTGACATGCGCTCAGTCCCATACCGTCTTCGAGATCGACCGGAGCTGCTGGGCTGTCGGCCGATGGCGCGACGGGTGTAGATTCAGTCGCGATTTGAACCACCGACATGCCTGCCCGCGATTCAGTGCTGACGGTCAGGGCGCGGCCGCCGCACTCGTTTAGCACGTGCAGGCAATTGGCCACGAGTTGCAGGCAGACCTGCAGCAGTTGGTTAGAGTCGCCCAAGACTTTCGGCAACGCGGAATCGAACTCGGTTCGAATCTCGATGCCGAGAGCCTTCCACTGGGGTTGGGTCAGCTTCACGGCGGTGCGGGCCAGCGTGTTGAGATCGACGGGACTCTTGGGCGCGGGCGCCTGCCGGGCGAAGCTGATAAGACTGGCGACCAGAGATTTCGTGCGGCGGACGTACTGTCCGATCTTTGCGGCCAGGGGTTGCTGCTCGGCCGTGAGTTTTGTGCTGAGCAGCATGTCGGAATAGCCCAGCATGGCGGTGATGGGGTTGTTGAGTTCGTGGGCTGCGCCACCCACCAACTGACCAATCGACGCCAGTTTTTCCGACTGAAGAATCTGCGCCTGCAGGCGTTGCAGATTGTCAAAAGATTCCCGCGACTGGTTGAGCAAGTGGATGAGTTCACGATCCAGCAGATACTGGCGCGCGAAAACCATCAGTCCCATCAAGAACGCGGCGGCCAGAGTCAACGCCAGCCGAAACACGCGAATGCGCGAAGAGACCGCGTTCTCTGACATGGCCCAGGCGGCGAACAGGGGCAGAGAAAACACTGCAATCATGCTGCAGCGCGCGATCCACACGCCGTACACGGTGGAGGTTTCACGGGCATCGGGGCGCGGTTCTTCGGCCTTGGTGGTCAGGCCAATCCAAGTGAGCCACGCCATCGAAATGGCGAGTGGAATGTCGTATAAGCCGCCGGTGTAGTATGCGTTCCGCGCGATTGCCCAGTTCGCGAGCGCGGAACCAAGGGTGTAACAGAGGCTCATGCCGAACAGTCCAACGTAGAGACTCCTCCAGGGACCCTTGCTGCCCACCCAGCAGGCGAGAAGGCCAACCAGGAACGCTATGTTCTCGGCGATATAAACGGCGTTCAGGTTGCGATCATAGATCGCCACGTCGGTCACGACATACTGCCAAGGCATGACGATCAGGACGTAAATATAGAACCACCACACCAGCAGGAGCGCGAAATCGAGTCGCCCAAGTCGCGCCACATATTCGTCGCGCGGGGCGTGTGGACGGAGGGCCAAAGCGGCCATCAGCGGGACCACGTGCAGGAAGAGGACGACATCGCCGATACAAAGATCGGGCACTTCGCGGCGGAGCACGACTTCGTAGTACGTCCAAAAGAGTTGATAGCCCAGCCAGAAAGTGAGGCCCAGCGGGATGAGCGACCAGAACATCCGCATGCGGCCCCGAGAGCGCAACGCCAAAGGGATAAAGGCGGCCGCGCCCGAAGCCAGCAGAAGAGAGTCGACGACGTCGCACAGGGCGGCCAAGCCAAAAGACTTGGGTAGAACGAGAGCGGCGAAAACCAAGGTCGCCAAGATTCCGGCGACCGCCCCCAGCCACACTTTGTTACGCTTGCTCAAGACAGTCCTCTGAACGCATTTTAAGCGCGATCGTGGAGCGACGGTGGTTACTGTAGTAACCCGTGTTTGACGACCAAAGCGGAACTGGTGCCTGGACGAGGTGTACTCCAAACCCTCACTTGCCGGTAAGCTTTTCTTATTCAATAATATGCAGCACAGCCGCCACGTCCGTGGAGATGGACGAGATTGAATCCTCTGCTAGAGCGCTACCAACATTCCTGGAGACTGAGAATCCCCCCTGATCCCGGGGAAACGCGCCGGATTGAGCGGTGGCTGGCGACCGCCCGGGTCATTCTCGCCGTATCGGCGTTGGTCGCTATCCGCATGGACCCGACGGAACTGGGCCACTCCCGGGCGGCCTACGGGCTGTTCGTGTTTTACATGGCGAATGGCAGTCTGATTTGGATGCTGCTGCGGCGGCGGCAGCAGTCTACAGCTGCGTTTCGTCTGTTGGTACATGCCGCGGATATCGTGTGGCCGGCTCTGATTTCAATTTTCTCGGAAGGGCCGCGCACTCCCTTCTTTCTCTTTTTTGTTTTTGTGCTGGCGGCGGCCGCCTACCGCTGGGGCCTGTGGGAGACGCTGGGCACGGCGGCGGCGGAAGTGGCGCTGCTGTGGGTGGAAAGCTTTGTGCTGTTGCACCTGCACTTGGGAGCGGGCGGCACGCTGCCCTGGGCGGCGCTGAACGGACTGCGGGTCAATGTGCCCGAGTTCGAGCCTCAACGGCTGTTCATGCTGTCGGTCTATCTGCTGGTGATGGGCTTGTTGCTGGGATACCTGGCCGAGCAGCAGAAGCATCTGCGGGCGGAGAAGGCGGTAATCACCGGGACGCTGTCGCGGGTGCGAGTGGAAGAGGGCCTCACCGGGACGATTGAACAGATTTTCCACGAAGCCATGTCGATGTATGGGGCGTCGCGGGTGCTGGTAGCATCGCAAGAGTCTCATAGCCATCGGGTTTTTGTGGGAGAGTTGAATCAGGCGAAAGGACGCGCGCCGTCCGAGTTCCATTGGCTGGAATCGGGCTTGCGCGACGCGAAAATCTATCTGGATGATTTCCCCGGGGACGTCTGTTACGCGTCGGCCAATGGGGATCGATGGACTACTTTGGCATTGGATAACACGGGTCACGCGGTTCCCGTGCTGAACCTCGCGTCCATTTCTCAGCTGCGGGAAGTCCAAACCTTTGACTCGATGGTCACGGTTTCATTCCTCTTTGGGAGTGAGTGGAGAGGCCGAGTATTTTTATTCAACCCGGAGTGGCATGGCGAGAAACAAGAGGAGTTGCGCTTTCTGCTGGATCTGGTCCGCCAGGTCGGCCCGGCTGTCTACAACGTCTATCTGCTGCATCGGCTGCGGCGCCGGGCAGGAGCGGCCGAGCGGGCGCGCTTTGCGCGGGAACTGCATGACGGCGCGGTGCAGTCGCTGATTGCGGTGGAAATGCAGGTGGACGTGTTGCGCCGGCAATCCGACGCCGGCAAACCGATTGGCTCGGAATTAGGCCGCATCCAGGGTCTGCTGCGCGAGGAAGTGCTCAAACTGCGGGAACTGATGCAGCAGATGAAAGCGATCGATGTGGACGCGCTGCGGCTGCTCGGGGTTCTCACCGACACGGTGGAACGCTTCCAACGGGAGACCGGGATCCAGGCGCGATTTGTCACCGACCTTGAGGAACTGGACATGCCGCAACGCGTTTGTCGCGAGATCCTGCGCATTGTGCAGGAAGGACTGGTCAACGTCAGAAAGCATAGCGGGGCGCGCCACGCGCTGGTGCGCCTGGCCTCGAGTCCGGAGAAATGGAGCCTGACGCTGGAGGACGATGGCAAGGGATTTCCCTTTGCGGGCCGTTATAACCAGGATCAGATGGAGGAAGCAGGAAAAGGGCCTATGATCATAAAGGAACGGGTGCGTTTGATTGCCGGGGGACTCACTGTAGAATCAAATCCCGGACAGGGAACGCGTCTGGAAATCAGCGTGCCTCGGAGCGGGGAAGTGCCTCATGAATTTTAGAAAAGCGCAGGTTCGTCTTGTCATTGCCGATGACCATCCTATCTTCCGCGACGGTTTGCGGCGGTTGCTGGAGGCCGAGGCCGACCTGAAAGTTCTGGGAGAAGCCTCGGACGGCGCCGAAGCGGTGAAGCTGGCACGGCAATTGAAGCCTGACATTCTGCTGCTCGATCTGGCCATGCCCAAACATCCGGGACTGGAAGCTCTGCGGGATTTGAGTGTGCCAGCGAATGCAACTCCGGTGCGCGTCATTCTTCTGACCGCAGCGGCGGAAAAGAGCCAGATCGTGGAGGCGCTGCAACTGGGCGCCCGCGGAGTGGTGCTCAAGGATTCCGCCACGCAGCTGCTTTTGAAAGCGATCCACACGGTGATGGCCGGCGAGTACTGGGTCGGACGCGAGAGCGTCTCCAACCTGGTGCAGTACCTGCGCACGCTGATGCAGTCTTCGCACGATGAAGCGCGGCAGAGGAAATTCGGCCTGACGCCGCGCGAACTGGAGATCGTTTCGGCCGTGGTGGCGGGGTACTCTAACAAGGAAATAGCCGAATACTTCAAGATCAGCGAAGATACGGTGAAGCACCATCTCAGCAATATCTTTGACAAGCTGGGCGTCTCGACTCGTCTGGAACTGGCGCTGTTTGCGGTGAATCAGGCACTGCCCCTGAAGAGCATTGCCTGAACTGGGCGCCTTCGCCTTATATTCGAGTGCGGCGCTGCGGTGGCACTTCCGTGCCATTGGCGCGGTTGGGCTTGAATACTACAATTCTGTTACAGGTCAGCCTTGGAAAACTGTGGGTAGGGTACGTGTGAGCAGCGGCACCCCGGTTGGAGTTGGGGACAGAGTCACCATAAGAAGTGAGGAAAGAGGAGCCCCGTGGCGAAACGGTTACTGCAACTCTGGAACGATGAGCGTGGACAGGACATTGCGGAATACGCAGTGATGTTGGCTGTGATTCTGGTGATCGTCGTGGGCACGATCCGGCTCATCGGTTCGAACGCGAACAACGTGTTTTCACAAGTCGGCAGCGCCATTCAGTAGGCGGCGAGTGCAGCTTTTCCGAGGCAAGGCGAAGGCTGCGAAGTGCAGGCCTTCTATCTCTCCGCGTACATGAGTTGTTCCGCTCTTCCCAGGTTTTTTCTAGCCAGGTTTTTCTAGCCAGGTTTTTCTAGCCAGGTTTTTCGAGCTTGGTTTCCTGAGCAATTGTTCCCCGACAATTATTTTTGCTGAGTCTGCGACGGCGACCCGGTCGTGAGCGCGACCTTTTCCGTGCCATTGCTGGACAAGCGCGTGAGGTAGGGGAAGAAGGGAGTGATTTCAAACTCCATCTTCTCGCGCGCGGAAGTCAGCGCCACCGGCTTGGCCTTGGAGAGTTCCACCTGATCGGTCCAAGGATCGACTTTGATGCGGCCGCCCAGGGGCAGTGCCGCAATCTGGTCGAGGCGCTTTTCGTCGAGGGCCGGGGCCGAGGCCAACAGGCTTGCCATGCGGACGTTCTTGCGGTCGGCAAAGCTGTTTCCCAGGTGAGGGCGAATCAGATGTTGTAGCTCGGGAGCCTTCTCCTGCAAGGCCTTCAGGAACAATCCGGCATTGCCCAACTTGTCTTTATATGGGGAGTTCTTCAGGAGTTCCAGAGCCTTGGTATCGGCGGCGGCCTCTTCCGCAGGATTGCGCTTGAAGTCCATGCGCTGGAAAGACTCTTCGTCGGGAAAGAACATCTTGTCGTTGAAAGCGAGTTTGGTGTCGAGCCGATGTCCCAGCACAATGTGGCTGAGTTCGTGGGCCAGCACCATGGCCAGAGAGGCTTCGTCAGGCAGAACGTCGAGCAGGCCTCGGCTTATGACGATGGTGTGGCCGATGGTGAACGATTCCAGAGGCTGAGTCAATAAAATGCGGCAATGGATGTCTCCCTGCAGGTCAATGTTGTTGGTAACCAGCAGATTGTTGACCACGGTAGACAGGATCTTATCGACTTCGCCGGGAGGCGCCAGCAAGCCAATCTTCTGCAGGCGGTCGACGGCGTTCTCCTCGGCCTGTTGTTCCCACATGCGCTCGGCGACGACGGGCGTGGCATCGGCGGCGGTCGGGCTCTGGTCGTTCACTGACTGAGGAGAATCGATCAGAATCTGGGTGAACTCCTCGTTCTTGCCCAGGCTCTTCAAGTCATACCCCCAGAGCCTGGTCTGCGCTTTGAAGTGCAGAGTCTTGGTCAGTCCGGTTTTGAGGTTCGATTCTTCGGTGTAGACATAGGCCGGCAGCCACGTTCCGGGGCGCATGTTCAGGCGCCAACTGTCGAAGTGAAAAAAGAAATTGATCCTGGGCTGCGGGTAGTAGCTCCCGTTAAAGCGGACGATGTTGTAATCCTGGTCCTCGACCCAGATTCTGCCCATGAAGCGCGAGACCTTGTCTCCTTCCTTAGGCTGCACGTCGATGACGAGGCAGCGAACTTCGCCCAGAAATTCCCTCCGCACAAAAGTGAAGTTGTAATACTTCTTCTGAAAATCGGAGTCGAGCACCACCATCTGGGCAAAGCCCATAGGGAGGAAGTGCAGAGAGTAGACGCCGGTCAGCTTGGCGACCATGCGATGACCGAACCCCGGTTGGCCTACGAAAGAAACGTCCTCAGGACCGTCGGCCATATCGAGCCGTCCGAGGAAGTACTGGTCTTTCACGGGAGTCGTGTTCCCGTCTTTGTCGTCCTTCAGGTCCTGCAAGTAGGTTTCGATCATGGGATGCATATGACGCATCTGTGCCATGAACAGGTGTTCGCGCTGTACGACGCGATCGAGCACTTCGTTCAGCGTGGCCGCGGCCGGTGGGAGCGGGTCAGTGCTCGGAACGGCCGTGCTCTGAACGGGCGTGGTTGGAGCGGGCGCGCTGGAGGGCGCGGCTTTGGGACTCCTCGCCGGTTGCGCCGCAGAGGAAGAATCTTGAGCGGTGGCGGCGAAAGCGCAGACCAGCACCATGAGAACCAATACCGAGCCCGAACGAACAATCTGCATAAGAACCTTCTGGGAGTCGATTACGCTAATTGAAAAACAACGTGTAGAACGGCGGTATAGTCCGACGGCTGGCCATCTTTCAGGGCTGGCTTGAATTGCACGTGCTCGGCGGCTTGTACCGCTGCTTCATCCAGACCGTGCCCGAGTCCGCGAACCACTCTCAACACCCGCAATTTACCGCTTGCTTCAAAAACGACCTCGAGCAGCACCTCACCCTCGATATGCTGAGCTTTGGCCTCTTCACTGTAGACGGGCTTCGGCTTGGCAAGGATGTCCGGAAGAACTATTTTCGCCGCCGCCGGGGCCGCAGGTCGCGATTGAACGGTGGGAGGAGCGGGAACGTCATCGCCGAATCCCGCCGAGCGTACAACGCCACGAGCAGCATGCGGGTCGCTGGTGGCAACGCCGCCGCCGAATCCGGTGCTGGCCACTACGCCCCGGGCCCCGTTGGCTCCGCCGGTTCCATTGCCATTGCCGGGTCCGGTGGGCATGTCGAATCCGCCCGCCTGCGCAATGTTGACGGCCCTGGTTTGAGTCGTTTTCGCGGGTACGCCGTTGGGATCGCCGAAGCCGCCCGTCTGCACCTTCTCCGGGGCGCGGTCGATGGTTTGGGGCGCCGAACTGCCGGTTGAGAAGGTGCCGGTGGCTACGATTTTCCTGGGAACGACTGGCGCCGTCGAAGGCGGCAGATCAAGCTTTTTTTCGGCAATCTTTACTTCGGGCGCGGGCGTATCTTCCATCTGCACTTTCGGCTTGGGAAGACGTTCCGGCGCGGGCAGGCGCAAGGCTGCCGGCGGAGGATCGAGCTCGGCCACTAGAACCGGCTTTGGCAGTTGCCGCTGGGGCGTGTGATTGACCGGAACCGGAGTCGGAACCAACTCGATCGCGTGGTAATCCTTCTTCGGGCCCTCCATGATTTCGGGATGGAGGACCGGAATCCAGACCAGAATGCCGATGACAACCGCCTGCACACCATAGCTCCAGACCAGCTCAGACCAAGGCGTTTTCCAAGCCGGGAGCGGAGTGAACAGGTTTGATTCGTTGGAAGGCAACGGCATAATCAATTCTGGTAGTGCAACGATTCGTTGTTCAACTTTGATGTTCAACACTTCAAGATGCGATGTTCAAACCCCGGACGCTGTATAAAAGTTGCCCCGCCTCGCTCGGGAACATGGGAAGGCTGGGTATAACCAAGTGTACTATCCCGCCTTGACTTATGCACGATACAGGCCATTTCGCAACGGCCAAGGAAAATGGACAAAACCCGTAACATCAGCCGGTTACGGGATATTGACCGCAACTCGATGGGACGCCGGGGAGGGGGGATGCACGAAACTACACCATATGTGGACGGATTTCCCACCGGCGATAGCGGCGCGGAAGCCCTGCTGGCAGCCCTTAGCAGCGTACGATTTTATCGCTGTTAATCCCCCGAGTAGCGTTGCGGGTGTCGACCACCAGTTTGGCTTGTTCCACGATCTGCCGGTAGTCGTAGTCAGAGTGGTCGGTCACGATGACGACGCAGTCATATTGTCCCAGATCCTTCAACTCCGCGCGCTTCATTTGCAGATCATATTTCCGGCCCTTGCCAATGAGCGGGAAGTAGGGATCGTTATAGCTGACCTGGGCTCCATCTTTTTGCAGAAGTTCGATAATGGTGAGCGCCGGCGACTCGCGTAAATCGTCGATGTCCTTCTTGTATGCCACGCCCAGGATCAGAACGCGCGCGCCGTTCACCGATTTCTTGTGGCCGTTGAGCGCGCCCGCCACGGAGGAGAGAACGTGGTAAGGCATGTTGTTGTTGATCTCCCCGGCAAGTTCGATGAAGCGGGTGCGGAAATCAAACTCTTTGGCTTTCCACGAGAGATAAAAGGGATCAATCGGAATGCAATGCCCACCCAGACCCGGTCCGGGATAAAAGGGATGGAAGCCGAAAGGCTTGGTGGAAGCGGCTTCAATGACTTCCCAGATGTCAATGCCCATGCGCAGGGACAGGAGCTTGAGTTCGTTGACCAGAGCGATGTTGACGCAGCGGTAAATGTTTTCCAGCAGTTTCGTCATCTCCGCGGCTGCAGGGGACGAGACCGGAACGGTACGCGCGAAAATGGCACCATACATGGCCCCGGCGAGTTCAGATGCCTGCGGATTTAATCCGCCAACGACCTTCGGAATGTCGCGGCGCGCTACCGTGGTGTTGCCCGGATCTTCGCGTTCGGGGGAGAACGCCACGAAGAATTCTTTTCCCGTGGAAGGCAGGTTGCGCGCGGCTTTGAGGCCGGCGAGGTTTTCCTTTTCAAGGATGGGGATCATCACTTCTTCGGTGGTGCCGGGATATGTCGTACTCTCAAGTACCACCAACTGTCCGGCGCGCAAGTGCGGAGCGATGGAGTGGGTCGTGTCAGTGATATAGCTGAGGTCGGGCTCGTGGTATTCATTCAGGGGCGTGGGGACGCAGATGATAATGGCGTCCATCTCGGTGAGCTGCGAATAGTCAGCGGTCGCGGAAAAACCGTGCGCCTTGGCGGACTGGATTTCCTCCGCAGCGATGCGGTAGATGTAGGAACCGCCCTTGGCCAGAGTATCGATCTTGCGCGGGTCGATGTCGAAGCCGGTCACCCGGAACTTCTGTTCGCTGTAAAGCAAAGCCAGGGGAAGTCCAACGTAGCCCAGGCCGATGATGCCGATACGAGCCTGGCGCTGCTGGATTCGGGTCTGGAGTTGATCAAAAGACGCATCGGTGGCAGAGGAAGTCGTCATGAAATGTTGTCCGGGATGAAGCTCAGATGTGGAGCATGAAAGCATTTTGATTCTAGCACGATGAAGTGGCGCAGATTTTGCAGCGAGAGTCGGAAGGCACTACTGAGCGCCAATTCTGGAGTTCAAAAAGCTTGAGAGAGAGTCGATCTCTTGATCGTTGATCCGTTGATCCCGTGACCAAAGACTTGAGCCAAAAAAAAAGAATTCGACTTTGGATTGCTGGCGTTTTGTTGGCTGCGCTGCTGCTCGCCTTCGCAGCGAACGCAGGCCGGGTGCTGGTGGTGGACGCTCCGCAGCCCTCGGATGTGATTCTGGTGCTGGCGGGGGAGACGGACCGTCGTCCGGCGCGCGCACTGCAATTGTTGGAGCAGGGCTATGGCCGCCGAGTAGTGATCGACGTTCCCGCGGATGCCACGATCTATGGATCCACCGAGCTGCAGCTAGCCGAGAAGTATGTGCAGGGTCTTCCGCAAACCTCATCGATCCGGATCTGTCCCATTCAGGGACTGTCGACGCGGGATGAGTCGCACGACGCGGAAAAATGCCTGGCCGGCGAGAGCGGAAACCGGATCTTGATTGTTACGTCGGAATTCCACACCCGCCGTGCGCTCAGCATCTTCCGTCACGAGGTTCGGGGGAAATCCTTTTCAGTAGCCGTGGCTCGCGACGAAACGCAATTTGGGACACGCTGGTGGGCTCACCGGCAATGGGCCAAGACTTGCTTGGACGAGTGGCTGAAGCTGGTGTGGTGGACGGTTCTGGAGCGATGGCAATGAGCAGAATCGCTTGCCCAGAGCGGGAAGCGCCGCTAAAGAGTCGATGAGTTTTCCACCGGAAAACCGTTTTCCAAGCACAAAAGGCATTGACTGGCAACAACGAGGAGGGTACGATTCGGAGCAAGGTCACCAAAACAGTTATTAACGGAGTGTGGGAATGGGCAAGTCCGCGTTTCGCGGTATGGTTAGTTGCGTGCTAATGATTCTGTTCCCCGGTTCGTTGTTTGCCGCCGATTCCAATGCGGCCATGCTCTATACAAACGGCGCGGCCTGGGTGAACGGCGTGCACGTGCCTCGCACCTCCTCTGCCATTTTCTCCGGCGACCTTCTTCAAACCCGTTCTGATTCCGTGGCCAATATCAACCAATCCGGCTCCAGCATTACCGTTCTATCCGACTCTCTGGTGCAGTTCGAAGGCGGGTCGGTGGACATCGAACACGGCGGCGTAACCGTATCGACGTCCAAGGAAATTGCAGCTACCGCCGGGGATGTGAAAGTAACACCCACCTCGAATGCGTGGACGGAGTTTAACGTCACCGACGTCGACGGGACGGTCCGGATCTTTGCCCGCAAGGGTGCATTGACCATCGACGACGGCAAGAATGTAGTTACCTTGGCCCAAGGCCAGGATACGACCCGCACTGAGACCACGCCTGACACCGCAGACAACGACAAGACGAAAGACGGCAAGAAGAAGAAAGACAGGAAGCGGGCTGCTGGGGCGATTCCGGCCGCGGGTGGGGGAATTCTGAGTTCTCCTTACGCGATCGGTATCGGCGCGGGGGCCGTTGCGGGTGTTACGACTTGGGTGCTGTTGCAAAACAGCAACCCCGCCAGCCCGACAGTGCCCTAAGGAAGGTACAAACGAGTCTCGATCGCTTCATCCATCCACAGCAGTACGATATAGGCAGCGGCCTGCAAGTATCCCGAGGCCGCTGTTTCGCGAGCGCACGTTCCTAAGCGTTATTCTCCCCAAGCCGACAATTCTCTTGCTGGGTAAGGGGCGGAGTTAGACCACTTCCGAAGCGGGCATAACCTCTTCTGGCTCGGTGGATGCGGGTCTGCGTTTGCGAGAGCGCTGCAGCAGCGGCGGGGCGGCCGCGAGCGTGCAGAGCACGTAGAAAAGCGCGGCGTTAGCGGGAATCTGCAAATTGAAGTCGAGCAGGCTGTGGACCAGGATTCCGGTGAAACCCAGGGTGCAAGCCAGAGTGACCGCGCTGCTCACGTCCGACATCCAGTTTCCGATCTGGCGCGAGGCGGTGCGGTAGAGCACAATCAGGAACCACACCATGGTTCCGAAGCCCAGCAGTCCCATCTCGCAGAGCAACTGCAGATAGTCGTTGTGAGCTTCGTTCACAAAAAAATTGGTGTAGAAGCTGCGGTACTGCGGGTAAATCACGGGGAAGGTTCCCAGGCCCCAGCCCAGCACTGGCTTGCTCCGGAACATGTGAAGAGCATCGCGGTCAATGGAAAGGCGCATCCCGCCGGAAAGTTCAGTGCGGGCTTCCGTGGAGATGCTGGAAACACGGGAAGTCAATTCCTTGCCGCCCAGCCAGGTCAACACGCTGACCAGCACTACGGCGAACGCTACTACACTGACGGCGATCCGGAAGGTTTTTTGCTGGCGCAGCAGCACTCCGGCGAAAACCGCCATTTCGACGAAAATAGCCAGCATGCCCCCGCGCGAGCCGGAAAGAAAAATCGTCCCCACCATGATGGCTGCGGCGACGCCGGCAAGGATGCGCTCCCGGTCGCCGACCAGTCGCGTAAGCGAAAGGACCAGAGGAATGGGCACGAGCATTTCCATGAGCCCCGCGTAATGGTTGTGGTTCACGTAGGGCCCGTAGATCGCGCCGCCCATAGTGGGTTGGCGAACCCAGTACAACTTGCCGTTGGGAGCGATGCCCTGCAGCAGGGCAAGTGCCGCGATGGCGAATCCGTAAAGGGCGAGTAGGACGGCGATCTTGCGCGCCTGTGAACTGCGCAGCAAGCTCTGTGCTGCCAGAAAACAGAGCATGGCATAAGCGCAATACAACATGGCTCCGGAGATGGTGTCGTGGAGGTAGGCGCTGGCGCGGAAAACGATCTGCACGAAGATGAGAAAGCCGAATCCGGCCATTGGCAGGAACAGCGGATTCCACTCGATGGTCAATTCGCCGTCGAGGAATTGTTTGCTCAACCACAGACCGCTGAGCAGCGTGGCGCCGGCTTCGAGGATGAAAGTCGACCAGGGCTCGACCGCGCCGAAGGCGACCGGACCAAACATCAGTAATCCGAAGGTTCCGTAAAGCAGGATGGTTTCAAGCTGCGCCGACTGCGCCTGGCGGTTGAATTCCTTCGGTTTTTTTCTGTGAACACGCATCAAAGTTGCCGTTTTTCTCCGGCTGGTCCGTCACCTACGACGGTTTTCGGATGAGATGAAAATCGTCGATCCAGAGCTTACCACGGATCGGACTGCCTGCCGGAAGCCGGCGGATGTGCAGTACGACGAGCTTGCAATCCGGTCCGGTGGTGAAGTCGCCCTGCGCCGATTTCCAGAAACCCGCGTCGATCAACTCATCGCTTTCGTAGTAAACCGCCTGCGTGTACATGTCTTGAATGGTGAAATGCGGCCCTCCCGCTCCCTCCATTTCCACGTTCTTGTAGTACGCAGAGAACTGGTAGGCGGTGTTGGGCTGCACTGCGACGAACTGATAGATGCCTGCGTCGGTGATTCCCGGCCCGTCAAAAGCAATGCTCAGGGACTGCCGACCGGCATGAGAGTCGGTGGGATCGAGTTCCAGCTTGACGCCACCTTGGATGACGTGCTGCCAGTCAAAGCCCGCGTTGAGCACATTCAGACTGAAGCTGGGATTGACGATCAGGTTGCCCGGGGATGGCAAGTACGAGGTCAGCCCGAAACGAGCGGCGGTCTGTTGCCAGACCAGCACGGCCTGATCGACGTCTTTGTGCTGGATGAGATAGCGGATGTATTGATCGGCATGGACGCGCTCGAAAGGCTGATGGGTCTGCATCAATGCGCTCCAGACCTTGGCGGTACCGGCCGTCTCCTCCCTGGCCTCGAGTAAGTTTAGGAATGCCGTGTACGCGTCGTTACGGGGAGGGACAACGTTGCGCAGGAGCACATCGACATCCGGCTCGATGCGCCAGCAGAACTGGATGGCCGCCTCGGCGAGGGAGGGGTCATTGGCGAGCACAACGCGAAACTCGCGCATTGCTTTTTCATTTTCGCCCTCGACCAGATAGAGATTGGCTGCTTCCCAGGCCACGTCGGGCGTCATGGAATCGGCATGGATGGCGCGTTCCAGCGCAGCACTCTGGTTGGCCGTGTCGCCCAGAACCTGATAGGCGCTGGCCAGGTCGAACCAGAAACGGGCGGAATGAGGATTGAGGACGACGGCTTCCTTGTAGGGCCCTACAGCTGAGGCGGGATCACGGTTGACCAGATCGTAGAATCGGCCTAGGTGATTGCGATAATCGGCGTTCCCGGGATCGAGCCAGGATGCCCGCTTGAGACTGGTCAGCTCGATGCGGCTTCCCAACCAGGAGGCCGCGAACCGGCTCGCGGCCAAGCCCACATAAACCATGGCCAACGCGACGGCAATAGCCGCGACCAGCCGCTTGCGAGCCGGACTGTGCAAAGGAATCTTCATGTTGTAGGGCTGGAAAACCTGTTACGCACTGCTCGACGACGGCGAGATCTCGTCCCCGTCGTCACTCTCCTCATCCTCGTGCCCGGACGAGTCGTGCTCGCGGTAGTAGCGCGCGTACTTGCCCTGGTACTCGTAATAGTAATAGTAGTCGGGAGAACTCAGGTCGACCGCATTGAGCAGGACTCCGACGACCTTAGCATTGACCTGCATCAGAATATCGCGCGATCGGCGGAGCGCATTCTTCGTGGTCTGGCCGGACCGGATCACGAGCACCACGGCATCGGCGCGCGGAGATAGCACGACCGCGTCGGTCACCGACAGCGACGGAGGCGTGTCGATTACAATGTGGTCATATTCCTCGCGCAATTGAGTGAGCACGTCTTTCATGTTGGATGACGCCAGAAGTTCGGCCGGGTTGGGCGGCGGCGTTCCGGCTGCCAGCACGAACAGATTGGGAAGGATCGACGTGCGGGTGATCGCCTTCTCCAGAGTGGTGCTGCCAGTGAGCACATTGCTCAATCCACTATGCGGCCCCATACCCAAAGTCTTGTGAATACTGGGACGGCGCAAGTCGGCGTCAATCAGCAGAACCCGCACGCCTTTCTGCGCCAGCACGACGGCACAATTGATGCTGGTCGTGGTCTTGCCTTCCTGCGGCAAGGCACTGGTTACCATAATGACCTTGGGCGGCG
Organism: Candidatus Sulfotelmatobacter sp.; assembly: GCA_052148475.1. Lineage (GTDB taxonomy): Bacteria > Acidobacteriota > Terriglobia > Terriglobales > Acidobacteriaceae > Sulfotelmatobacter. Next base: position 36,627 of record JBKQID010000066.1, read on the forward strand.
CTCCCAGGTTGGAGAGCAGCAGGGAAGTGCGCAGGGCGCGGTACGATTCCGCCATTTGCGACTGGGGCCTGACCTGTGTGACCAGTTCCACCGCTTCCTTGGAGGTGGCGATAACCAGGCGCTTGGGATTGGGCCCTTCGCGCGCCGACTTGGAACCCAGTGGAATCATGCCCAGCGACGCCAGGCCAGAAATCATTTGGGCCTGTTCGGTGGTGCGCACGGTGTTGTCCACACCTTCGAGCAGAAAGGCCAGTCCAACTCCCGATGCCAGCCCGAGGACCAGGGCAAACAGCAGGTTTCGTGGGACGTTGGGCTCGATGGGCGCGGCCGGCTGGGCAGCCCGGTCCACGATGCGGAAATTGTTGGACTTTAATCCCGCCGAAACGCCGGCTTCCTTCAGCTTCTGCAGCAGACCCTCGTAGAGCGTGCGGTAAGTCTCCGAGTCGCGCTTGATGATGTTGTATTCGATGGCGCTTTCGTTCAGCTTATTGGCTTCCTGCTTCTGTTTTTCGAGCGCGTCGCGCAACATGCTTTCGCGCTGCAGCGCCGCCGTGTATTGACCGCGAACCTTGCTCGCGACCTTCTTCATCTCCGCTTGAATCTGCGAATCGATCTCTTTCAGTTGGTTGTTCAGCTGCGTCAGCTTGGGATAAGCCGGGCCAAACTGCGTGCTCAAATCCGCAGCCTGAATCTTGAGGTCGGCCTGCTTGCCCCGCAGAGTCTCCAGCAGTTGCGAGGCAGACTGTGTGCCGGAAGAAGATGAGTCTTCCATGCCGCCGGCGCTGGAAGCCACCGCATCAGGGTCTCCCGACTCCACCAGACGGTAGAGGGCCTCCTTGTCCATGCGCTCACTTTCCGCGGAAGTGAGTTCCTTGTTGAGTTCGTCCAACTTCGCCATCGTGATGTTCTGTTTTTCGTCGATGCCCAGGATTTCGTGTTCTTTCTGATAGCGCACCAGTTTTTCCTGGGAAGCTTCCACCTTCATCTGCAGATCAACCAGTTGGCGCTGCAGCCAGTCCGAGGCCTGCATGGTGGAATCGAAACGGGCCTTGAAGTTGTTCTCGACATAAGTCTGCATCAGGGTGTTGACGACATTGGCAGCCTTCTGCGGATCGGGGCTGCGGTAGTGGACCTCGATGATGCGGGTGTTCGGAACCAGTGCGACTCGCAGACTCCCCTTGAAGCTGCCCACCATGGCTGCGGCATGAGAGGGATCGGTTTGCAGCGGGTCGGGAGCGAGATCGTTGCTGGGCGCAGGCGGCGCCTGAGCGGCGAACTCCGCGCCCCGGTCCAAGTGCAGTTCCTGAATGACTTGCAGAGCCAGAAGATCGCTCTGCAGAATCTTGATGTCGGTCTCCAGTTCAGTGGGGTCAAAGTAGTCCAGACTGAACGAGGCAGAGTTTTGAAAGTTCAGGCTGGCATCGGGCTTATTGATCTCAATGGTGCCGCCAGCTTCATAGATGGGAGTCATCTTCAGGCTGGCGACGGCCACCACAGAGAAGATTGTTACCAGACACACGATGACGACCCATTTGCGTTTCTGCAAAACCCGAATCGAGTCGCCGATAGCGGATTCGTGCTGGGGGAGATCTGGATAAGGGCGCAGCCCCGATGGCCGTCCCAGGTCGAAGCTTTGGGTCGGCTGTAATTCGCGAATGATGGGGTTACTCGCCTGCACCAGGGGTCCTGAATCCATGCCTGCTCCTCAACGATTTTCTGACTGCTCCAAGAGCCCGAACAGGGCTATCCTGCACACTACAGCTAGGTCCCGGGTCGAAGAGGCTGGTTCGTCGCGCAGGGAATTGTTTCGCACTGAGTAACGGAGAGTTCGTTGGACATTCTAGCACTGATCGCTAGCATTGATCGGCAAAAAACCGCGGCCAATTTTTCGCGACGCGGCTGGAGGACGGAAGGATGGCGCGCCGATTTCCGCGAAAGTCCGCTATACTAGCGGCAACGTGAGACCCCAGCCCGGGGCTATCCCCACAGAAATGTTTCCGGATGGCCGTGTTTGTGGAAATGACAAGAGGTGTTCGAGTGATTTCGCCGCAGGGTGTCTGATTTTATTGGGAACGAGGCGGATGGGATGAATTGGTCGGAACAGGCAGTGCTGGTGACGGGCGGAACCGGGTCTTTCGGGAAGAAATTCATCGAAATCATGCTGAAGGAGTACCGGCCGAAGCGCCTGGTAATCTTCAGCCGCGACGAACTCAAGCAGCACGACATGCGCTCCGCGGGACTGGACCATCCCAGCCTGCGCTATTTTCTGGGCGATGTTCGAGACGCGGGCCGTCTGGAGCGGGCTTTCGCCGGGGTTACGATCGTGGTTCACGCGGCCGCGTTGAAGCAGGTGCCAGCCTGTGAATACAACCCGTTCGAGGCCATTCAGACCAACATCATAGGCGGGCGCAACGTGATCGATGCCGCCATCAATCGGGGTGTGTGGCGTGTTCTTGCGCTGAGTACCGATAAGGCGGTGAACCCGATCAACCTGTACGGCGCCACCAAGCTCTGCGCCGAGAAGATGTTTGTTCAGGCCAACGCGTATGCCGGCGCCCAGGAGTCACGCTTTAGTTGTGCGCGCTACGGAAATGTGGTGGGAAGCCGGGGCAGCGTGATCCCGGTTTTTCAGGAACAGAAGCGTCGCGGGCGCATTACGCTGACCGACGCGCGCATGACCCGCTTCTGGCTCACCCTGGAGCAGGGAGTGCGGTTTGTGGTGAGCAGTATCGAGCAGATGCATGGCGGAGAAATCTTCGTCCCCAAGATTCCCAGCATGCGCCTCGTCGACCTGGCGGAAACGATTGCGCCTGGATGCGAGATTGAGACCATCGGGATTCGTCCCGGAGAAAAGCTGCACGAAGTCCTGGTCTCGGAAGATGAGGCGCGGAATACGCTGGAAGTCGACGACCGTTACATTATTCAGCCGTCGCATCCGTGGTGGCGGCGTGAGAACTGGGTGCAGGGGCGGCCGTTGCCGGAAGGATTCCGCTATGCCAGCGACACTAATGAACATTGGCTCACGAACCGCGAATTGCAGCAATTGATTTCTCCGGCCGCGTCGGAAGAACAGCCAGTCCCGGCGCGGGTTCCAGCCTGAGAGCATCATTGTGAGAGCATCCGCATGAGTGCAACCAGATGAGTGCAACCACGGTCAGCCCGCCGGCCCTTGCCATCCACGGAGGATCGCCCGTGCGCGCTACTTTCCTTCCATATGGGCGACAGTCGGTGGACGAGGCCGATATTCAGGCCGTGGTTGAGGTGCTGCGTTCGGATTGGCTGACGACCGGGCCCAAAGTGGCCAAATTTGAGGAGGCCTTCGCGGCCCGCGTGGGAGCGGCTCACGCCGTCAGCTTCAGTTCCGGCACGGCAGCGTTGCATGGGGCAGCGTTCGCCGCTGGACTCAAGTCCGGCGACGAGGCGATTACCACGCCCATGACTTTCGCCGCCACGGCGAACTGCGTTCTGTATCAGGGTGCCACCCCGGTATTTGCGGACGTCCGCCGGGACACTCTCAATCTTGATCCTGAGCAAATCGAGGAGAAAATCTCACCGAAGACGAAGGCCATTCTTCCGGTGGACTACGCGGGGCATCCGGCGGAACTGGCGCCCATCCTCGAGATCGCGCGTCGGCATGGACTGATCGTGATTGAAGACGCGTGTCACGCCCTCGGCGCCGAGTACAGCGGGCAGCGCGTGGGAAGCATTGCCGACATGACCGTGTTCAGCTTCCATCCAGTGAAGCACATCACGACCGGCGAAGGCGGCATGGTCGCGACCAACAATTCGCAGTTGGCCGAGACGTTGCGGCGTTTCCGCAATCATGGAATCTCGAGCGACGCGCGCCAGCGGCAGAGCGCGGGGCAGTGGCACTATGAGATGGTTCTGCTCGGATTCAACTATCGCCTGCCCGATATTGTTTGCGCGCTGGGGATTCAGCAGTTGAAAAGGCTCGACGCGAATCTGGCGCGGCGGCGGGAAATCGCAGCGCGCTATACGGCGGCGTTCCGGGATGTTCCCGGCGTGATTGCTCCCGCGGTGCGGCCCGACGTGAATCCGGCGTGGCACTTGTATCCCATCCGTCTGGACCTGGAGAAGCTTGCGGGGGATCGGGCGCAGATCTTCCGTGCCCTGCGGGCGGAAAACATTGGCGTGAATGTGCATTACATTCCGGTGCACTTGCACCCTTACTACCGCGAGCGTTTTGGATATAAGGGCGGGGAATTTCCCGTGGCCGAAGACGGTTATGCCCGGCTGATCAGCCTGCCCATGTTTCATGGCATGAGCGATCGGGACGTCGCGGATGTTGTGGCGGCGGTCGGGAAAGTGTTGTTCCATTTCGCGAGCCCGCAGAATGGATAGTCGGAGGCCGCAGTCCGCACTGGTCGTGGGTGCAGGTTCGATCGGACGCCGCCATCTTTCGAACCTGAAGCAATTGGGATTGCCAAAGTTATCCGCATGTGACCCTAACCCTGACCGGCTGGCGTACGTTTGGGAGCATTTTCAGGCGGAATCTTTCGCGAACATCGACGCGGGACTGCTGGCGGGACCGGATATTGTGCTTATTTGCAGCCCGCCGCGTCGGCACGCAAGTCAGGCGCTGCAGGCAATTCGTGCCGGCGCGCACGTCTTCGTGGAAAAGCCGCTTTCGGATTCCCTGGACAGTCTGGAGGAACTGCTTGAGGAAAAGCAGAAACGGGGTTTGGCTGTCCAGGTCGGATATAACCTCCGGTTCCATCCACCGATCCAGAAACTGAAGGAACTGGTGGAAGCCGACGCCGTCGGAAAGATTCTGTGGGGCCGGGTCGAGGCCGGAAGTTACCTGCCCGACTGGCGGCCTTGGCAGGATTATCGGGACAGCTACACCTCCCGTCGGGAACTCGGAGGGGGGATCATTTTGGATGGCTCTCACGAGTTGGACTATGTCACCTGGCTGTTTGGCGCGCCAGTTGAGCTGGCTTGCATGGCGGGCAAAGTGAGCAACCTGGAAATCGACGTCGAGGACTGCGCGACGATTCTGTTGCGGTTCCCCAACGGTTCACAGCTCGATGTCCACGTGGACTTCATGGAGCGGTTTTACGCGCGGGGCTGCGTGCTGGCCGGGGAACAGGGCAAGCTGCAATGGGACTTCACCGGCAATGCAGTGCAGATTCAACGCTGCGGAGAGGAGGCGAAGACGGTCCGTTTCGACTGCGAGGTGAACGATATGTATCTTGCCGAGTTGCGGCATTTCATGGACTGTGTGGAGAGTGGAGACAGCCCGCGAGTTACCTTGCAGGACGCCATGCTCACTCTGCGAATTGCGCTGGCTGCCCGCACATCAGCCGAGGAAAGGCGGTGGATGAACCTTGGTTGACCAAGCTCGGCCAATCGCAATTATTCCCGCCCGCGGCGGATCCAAGCGAATTCCCGGAAAGAATCTGCGCTCCTTTTTTGGCCACCCGATGATGGCCTACGGGGTTGCAGCTGCGGTCAACAGCGGACTCTTCCAGAAGGTTTTCGTTTCGTCCGATGATCGTGAAATTGGAGGCATCGCGGAGTGGTACGGTGCGGCGTTTATTGAGCGTCCGCCGGAATTAGCCACCGATACGGCGAAGTCGATTGATGCTGTGACGCATGTGCTGCGAACGGTTGCGGAGCGAGGGATTCAGCCGGAGTTCATCTGCCAGGTTCTCCCGAATTGTCCGCTGGTGACCAGCGCGGATGTGGTCGAACACTGGAACGATTTTCGTGCGGGCAATCGATCGTTCCAGATTTCCGTGGTGAACTATCGGTGTGTCTATCCTGAGTGGGCGATGGCTGCTGATAAAGAAGGGCGGGGCCAGTGGCTTTGGGGAAGCCGGTTTCTCACGAGGAGTCAGGATTTGTCCCGGGCGGTTTGTCCGACCGGTGCTGTGTGGTGGGCTCGCCGGGAAGAACTGCTGGCGCAGAACACGTTTTACGGATCACCGTTCCATCTGAAAGAGATCGATTCCAATCGGGGCGTGGACATTGACGACGACGAAGATCTCAATCTGGCAGACCTGCTTGTCCGCGGTTTGACCGAAAGAGATGGACGGTCTCCACTGGAACCGATGAATACAAGTTACTTTCAGCGGGGGCGATCTTGCCCGGCCCAATGATGTGCGCGATTCCCGCGCGTGGAGGGAGCAAGCGCCTGCCCCGAAAAAACGTGCGTGATCTGGCGGGAAAACCGCTGATCGCCTATTCAATCGAGGCAGCCCGGGACAGCGGCCTTTTCAGCGAGGTGTACGTCTGCACGGAGGACGCTCAGATTGCGGAGGTCGCAGTCCGCTACGGAGCTCTGGTGCCGAGACTCATGCCGGAGGATCTGTGTGGAGACCTGGTCGCTTCGCATGTACCCTGTCAATTCATGGCGTCAGAGATTTCCGAGGCTGGACGCGCTTTTGAATCTCTGCTGTGCTTGCAGCCAAGTTCTCCGCTGCGTTCTGCCGCGGACATCCGCGGGGCAGTGAATCTCTATAACCAGGGGAACTTCGACTTCGTAGTCAGTGTCACGCCGGTGGACCCGCACTACTTTCACTGGGCAGTGGTGCCCGCCGGGGAAACTTATTGGAAGATGTTCTTTGGAACCCAATACATGAAGGAACGGCCGCTGTTGCCGGTAGTTTGCCGGCCCAACGGTTCGATCAAGATTGCAAGGTTGAGTGCGCTCAGCAGCGTGGGGAACTTTTTTGGAGAGCGGATGGGAGTTCTTGAAACTCCCGAGTTGCGATCGGTACACGTCGCCACCGAATTCGATCTCAGGATCTGCGAAGCGATTCTGAATCACGAGGCCTGAGTTCTTTCGACCGCAGCACCGTCTTGAGCGGTGCTGGCGCGCTTGCGCTGCATTCGATCTTCCGTACTTCCATTAGCATTATGAGAGTTCTGGTCATACATCCGGAAGACGAGTTGCAGGATGGACCGTGGGCTTTCCAGCGGTGGGATCGGGTCATCGACCTCGGAACGGCGGGGGCGAAGTCTTATGCGCGAGCGTCCGCGAGTTTTGGCTGTCCGGTCACGTCCCTCAATTCCTTTAGAGACAATTTCAAGGAGATGCGCAAGGTCCGGGAGCTCTTGGCTTTGGGAATCGGGCGGTTGATTGACAGGTTTGGGCTCGATTGGTGGGAGTTGACTTCAATCCTGGTGCACCAGCAACTGGAGCTCGCCTTCCTACTACGGGAGTTGGCCGAAACGGTGGCCGAGTTCGATGAGGTATACGTTTCGCGGCCAGGGTTCCATGCAGAAGTTCTGCGGCAGGCGCTGGGAGTTCGCCTCCACAGATTCTTCCCGCAAGACCATCGTCAAGGGCGCGGAGCGCGACATTATCTTCGGGTGCTCAAGAAGTTCCCGGTGCGGCAATTGCTTGAAATCTTCTGGGACAAAACGGACCCGGGCTACCAGTTTCGTGGATCGGTGAGCAGTCGGCGAAAGCCCTTGTCCGCTCCCGTGGTTTTGCTACCCAGTGCCTATATCAACGTCTCTCGCACCGCCATTGCCTACGCCGAGAGCCTGTCGGCAGCCAGCTTCCTGCTGGTTGCCACGCGGCGCAGCGGATGGATTGAGAATCCTCCTCCGAATGTCTCGACGACGTTGCTGCGCCGATATGCTTCGGTGCGGATTCCTTCCAGGGAAATCGAGTGTGCGGATCTCAGGAAGCGATGGGAGTCGCTCCGAAGCGAGCTAATGGCGGTCCCAGAAGTGAGGACTCTGGCTGAGTTGGGGTGTCTCGACGATTTTCCCGGCCGGTTCGCGCGGGGCCTGGAGATCCGCGATGCCTGGGCCAACGTTTTGCACTCCGAGCCGGTGCAGGCAGTGATCTGCGCCGATGACAGCAATCCTTACACTAACATTCCCTTGCTTCTTGCCGTGCAGAAGGGACTGCCCACGATTTCGTGTCATCACGGCGCCTTGGACGGACGCTATATGTTCAAGCGCAACCATGCGGACATTTTGCTGGCCAAGGGCAAGATGGAGGAGGATTACCTGGTGAGGCTTTGTGGGATTCCGCAGGAGACGGTTGAGGTGGGAGCGCCGGTCCTTCCCGCGGATCTGAAGCAGACATCCGGCACGGGCAAAAAGCCCTTCATCATTTTCTTTTCCGAAGCCTATGAAGTGGCAGGGGGAAGGGCGAAGGGTTTCTACCAGGATATTCTGCCGTCGCTGGCTGATTTGGCGCTTTCCGAGGGCCGAGAATTAATCATCAAGTTACACCCGTCGGAAAGCTTGTCGGAGCGTAGCCGGATCGTCGAACGGACGTTGCGCCCCGAGCAGCGACGGGTCGCCCGCGTGGCAGGCGGCCCGCTGCAAGCTGAAATGTTGGACAAAGCATGGTTCGGCGTCACCATTATGTCGACCGTTGTTGTGGAATGTGCGCTCCGCGGAATTCCTTGTTTCCTCTGCGCGTGGCTGGAATCGTGGCCTTACGGTTATGTCGATCAGTTCATCCGTTTTGGCGTGGGAATTCGTCTCAACCATCCGGACGAGATTAAACAGATCCCAGTGACCCTTCAGAATTACAAGACAGATGGCGCAACGCAAGCGAATTGCTGGAGTCCAATTGAAGCGGGACGCTTGCAGGCCCTGCTGGGGATCGGCCGCGAACCACGCACGGCTGCTGCGACACGAAGCTGAAGGACTGCGAAGCCTTCTCGATGAACGAGTTCTCGATGAGCGAATTTCGATAAACATGGCTACACTTCTAATCCGGGCGGATGCCAGTGTCGCGATTGGAACTGGTCACGTAATGCGCTGCCTGGCGCTGGCGCAGGCATGGCAGGATGCGGGCGGCCAGCCGGTGTTCGCGATGGCGCAGTCCACTCCCGCGATCCAGACGAGGCTGGCGGCGGAGTCGTACCCAGTTTTTTCGATTTCAGGCCGGGCAGGAACGGCGGAAGATGCGAGGCAGACGATTGATCCGGCCCGCGAACAGCAAGCGGAATGGCTCGCGGTGGATGGCTACCAGTTCAACGCCGACTATCAGAGGGCGTTGAAGGCGGCAGGATTCAAGCTGCTCTTTCTGGATGATTACGGGCACGCGCGGCATTATCCTGCAGATGTGGTTTTGAATCAGAATGTGAGCGCTAGCGACGCGCTCTATCAGAACCGAGAGCCGCAGACTCGGCTTCTGCTGGGTCCTCGGTATTGCCTGCTGCGGCGCGAATTCGCGGCCTGGCGTGAATGGAGCAGGGAAGTCCCGCCGGTCGGTCGTCGGCTCCTGGTGATGATGGGAGGCAGCGATCCTGAGAAACTCACGGAGCGCGTGCTTGAGGCTCTGGCGTTTGGCCAGTTCGCGGATCTGGAAACGACAGTCGTGGTTGGCGGCAGCAATCCGCATTTCGCAATGCTTCAGGACTTAGCGGTACAGAGTGGGCGGAAGATCACCGTGCGGAACGACGTCTCGAACGTGGCAGAGTTAATGGCCGCTGCGGACGTTGCGGTTTCGGCCGCGGGGACGACCTGCTGGGAACTTTGTCTGCTCGGACTTCCCGCTTTGTTGTTTGATGTGGCCGCAAACCAGACGGCGCTCGCCAGCGAACTGGATCGAAGGGGCTGCGCTGTCCACGTGGGGGACCAGAGTGTTGGCCCCGAGACGATTGCTGCTCAACTCACACGGGTATTGCAGTCGTACGAGCTCAGGCAATCTCTGTCCCATGGTTGCAGGCAGCTGGTGGACGGCCACGGCGCCGGACGGGTAGTCTCGGTTCTGCGTGGCACGGAAGGTTTTCGGCTGCGGCGCGCGCGAATTGAAGATAGCGATCTCTTGTGGAAATGGGCGAACGATCCCGAGGTGCGGGCCGCATCGTTCTCGACCGCTCCGATTCCTCGGGAAACTCACGTCGCCTGGTTCGCGGAGAAGCTTGCTCCGGATAAGAGCCTTCTATTAATTGCCGAGGATGAAAAGGCGGTTCCGTTTGGCCAAATCCGGTTTGATTTCAGGCAGAACGGCGAGGCAGACTTGAACATCAGCCTGGCAAAAGAGAAGCGGGGATGTGGGCTGGCGGTCCCGGTGATTCGAGCGGGAGTCCGCGAGCTGTTCGCAAGCACGCAGTCCGAACGCATACATGCTTTCGTAAAGCCGCAAAACGTGGCCTCGGTTGGGGCCTTCGAGAAAGCGGGTTTTGTTCGAGAGGGACTGGAACGGGTTCGCGAACATCCTGCCGTGCACTTCAGTTGTGGTCGCAATTGAATTCAAGATGTCATCCCAAATCCAGATCGGACGACGAACCATCGGCATCGGCCAACCGGTCTATGTGATCGCGGAGCTTTCGGCCAATCACAATCAGGATTTTGATAAAGCTGTCCGCATTCTTCAAGCCGCCAAGCAGGCGGGCGTGGATGCCGTGAAGTTGCAGACCTATACGCCTGACACCATCACCATTCGCAGCGATCGAGAGGGCTTCCGAATCGGAGGGGGGACGCTGTGGGACGGGCGCACGCTCTATGAGCTCTACGGAGAAGCGTACACTCCGTGGGAATGGCAGCCGAGATTGAAGGTGGTTGCCGATGATCTCGGCATGGATCTCTTTTCCAGCGCATTCGATGCGAGCGCGGTCGATTTCCTGGAAAAAATGCGGGTACCGGCGCACAAGCTGGCGTCGTGTGAATTAGTGGATATTCCGCTGATTCAGAAGATGGCGCGAACCGGAAAGCCGCTCATCATGTCCACCGGGATGGCTACGGTGGAGGAGATTGAGGAGGCGGTGCAGGCGGCGCGGCAGGCAGGCGCGACGCAGATCGCGTTGCTGAAATGTACGAGCGCTTATCCGGCGCCGGCGGAGGAGATGAATCTGCGCACCATTCCGGAGCTGGCGCGGCGCTTCGGCGTGCCCGCGGGGCTCTCGGATCATACGATTTTTGATCACGGCATGGGGATTGCCGTTCCGGTGGCGGCGGTTGCGCTGGGCGCGTGCATCATTGAGAAGCATCTCACGCTGTCGCGATCGGAGCCAGGGCCGGACAGCGCGTTCTCGCTGGAGCCGCATGAATTCAAAGCCATGGTGGATGCGGTCCGCGTGACCGAGAAGGCGTTGGGCAGAGTCTATTTCGGATGCAGCGCGAAAGAGGCGAGCAGCCGGGTGTTCCGGCGCTCGCTGTTCGTGGTGCAGGATGTGAAACGGGGTGATCGGTTCACGGCCGAAAATGTCCGGTCGATTCGTCCGGGGCAGGGGCTGCATACCCGGCATCTCGCGGAAGTGTTGGGACGGCGCGCCGCCCGCGACATTGAGCGCGGAACTCCGCTGAGCTGGGAACTGGTCGAACTGATCGAACCGGTCAAACCACAATGAGGATTGTCAGTCCCTTCCTGAAGAAGGTGTTCTATCCGGCTTTGTGGCTGGCCGGAGTTTTTCACGGCACTTCTGCTCCGGGACTAGCGGTGGTTACCTATCACGGCGTGCTTCCCGAAGGATATGAACCCGTCGATTCGGCGCTGGACGGAAACCTCATCAGCCCCGAGGTGCTGGGCCGCCAACTGCGTCTGCTGAAGGCGCATTACCACGTGATTTCTCCGGAGGATGCGCTGGCGTGGCTGGAGGGGCAGCGCGAACTGCCGCCGCGGGCGGTCCTGCTGACCTGTGACGACGGGCTGCTGAACTGTCTGACTGATATGCTACCGGTTCTGCGGCAAGAGAAGGTGAGCTGCCTGTTCTTTGTGACCGGCGCTTCCACCGAAGAATCGCGGACCATGCTGTGGTATGAAGAACTGTTTCTGCTGTTTCTGCGCGCCCCGGCCGGGCACTTCGAGATTTCGTCTGAAGGAATTCTGATTCAGGGTCAGTTGGGGTCGCTTGAGCAGCGGCGCTCGATCTGGTGGAATTCGGTCAAGCGGTTGTCGCAAGTTGACTCGGAAAAACGTGAGTTAGTTCTTCACGTCGCACGGATTCAGCTTAAGGGAAATCAAGATCGTGGGCTCAGAGAGGGATCAGCGTGGTGCCGCCGGTTTGGATTGCTGACACGCGGCGAACTTCAGGAACTGGCCTCGGCGGGAATGACGATAGGCGCTCACACGCTAAGTCATCCCATGTTGTCGCAGTTGCCGCCCCAGTTGGCTCGCGCCGAAATCTGTGAGAGCCGGGCGAGACTGGAATCGGTTCTCGAGAAACCAGTATGGGCGTTTGCGTATCCTTTCGGTGACCCGCAGTCGGTGACGCCGCAGGTGCTGGCGATGGCCGAGCAGGCTGGATTCCAAGCCGCCTTCCTGAACTTTGGCGGTGGACTGGGCACGGCTCTGCCGCCCTACGCGTTGCCACGCCTGCATGTTACCGCGGGGATGAGTTTGGCCGAGTTCGAAACCCACGTCTGCGGCTTCCACGAGCGGCTGCAGCGGGTCCTGGGACGCCGTTCACAAAGCGCTGCGACAACGCCGGGGGCAGGCATCGAAATGACGGGCCGTAGCGCAGCTACGAATCTTCAGACCTACAATGCTCCGGAAGTGGCTGCGCACTACGCGACGCTGGACTATTTGACACCTTGCGAGCGAGTACTGTTTGAGATCTATATTCCGGCGGGCGGCGCGATTCTCGATCTTGGTGTTGGAGGCGGACGCACTACGTCGTATCTGGCGAAGCGGGCGTCGCGCTACGTTGGCGTCGATTACGCTCCGGCGATGGTCAAGGCTTGCGAGGCGAAGTTCCCGGGCCTGGAATTTCAAGTCGCGGATGCCGCGAACCTGTCGCTCTTTCCCGACGCGTCGTTCGACGCTGTCGTTTTCGCGTTCAACGGCATTGACTATGTGCTACCGGAGCAATCGCGGCAAAGCTGTTTCGCGCAGGTTCACCGTGTTCTCAAGGCGAATGGAATCTTTATTTTCTCTTCGCATAACGCCCGCGCAGTGCTGGTGCGGCCGCGGTGGAACCGAATGCGGCTGCGGCAGACTGCACGGCGACTCTCGGGGGATTTGAAGATTCTGTACTGGCTATGGTTGACCCTTCTCACCGCGGCACGGTCAGCATTGGCCTTCGCACACGGGGCCTGCGTTACTTTGCTGCGCGTCCTAAAGAGAATTTCTTCCGGCGCGTTCTGGCGCGGCGAGGGAAATCTGGTCGATTCCGCCCATGGCGGCCTGCTGACGCACTATTCGATCCCAAGTCGTGTGATCAACGAACTGGAGGCCCTGTGTTTCCGGCCGGAGCGCATCCTTGGCGATGATTATCCTCAGCCGAGCCATCCTTACGCGACAGATTGGTACTATTACGTATTCGCCAAACCTTGCGAGAAGTGAATCTAAACTTGCGACTCGTCCTGCTGCAAGAAATTCCCGAGGATGCCAACTTGCGCCAGCAATGGAATGCATTGGTGCAGCGCGCGGAGCACCCGCAGGTCTTCTATACCTACGAGTGGTCGCTGGCGGTGCAACGCGCCTATCACGCTACACTGCAGCCGTTGCTTTTTCTGGCCTACGACGGGGAGGAATCCCTGTGCGGAGTCGCTACGCTGGCCGCCGGCGTGGAAGGGTGTCAGGTGTCGTTTCTTTGCGCCAACACCGGAGACTATTGCGATTTTCTCAGCTTGCCGGAAGACAAGCCTGCCTTCGTCGCGGCCGTGCTGGCCGAGTTGAAGCAGCGAGACCTCGGTGAAATTACGCTCACGAACCTGCCGGCCGACTCGAATACGGTCGCCGCCATCCAGAAGGCATCAGCGCGGAACGGCTACCTTTGTTTCGCGCGCACGGCCTACCTTTGCGCCCAGGTTTCCCTGGCCCAACTCGAGCGCCGTCCGGGGGAACAGAAGCCGGTATTGCCGCGGAAGAAGATGCTGCGCCGATTTCTGAATGCGATGGGGCGCGAAGCGCCGGTGTGTCTCGATCACGCACGCTCCTGGGAAGCGGTCGAGCCTATCTTGCCCCAGTTCATCCAAGCTCACGTGGCACGGTTTCTCGCAACGGGGCGAGTCAGTAACCTGGCGCGCCCGGAGCGCCAGGTGTTTTTGGAGGAGTTGGCAAAGTTAATTTCCGCATCCGGTTGGCTGGCGCTCACGCGCATGATGTCAGGCGAGAGCTCTTTTGCCTGGAACTATGGATTCGAGTTTCAGGACACCTGGTTCTGGTACCAGCCCACTTTCGACACTGTCCTGGAAAAGTATTCTCCAGGCTTTTGTCTGCTGGCGAAGCTGATCGAAGAAGCGGCGGATAATCCTGCTCTGAGAACCATTGATCTTGGGCTGGGAGCGGAAGAGTATAAGGATCGATTCGCCAATCAGAGCCGGGAAACGCTGTGCGTGACGTTGAGATCGTCCCCGCTGCTACATGCCCGCGAGATCCTGCGTTACTACGCGGCTGAAATCATCAAGACTTCTCCTCGGGTGGAGGCGGGCGCGCGGGCAATCACGGCGCGCTGGCGGCACCTGAAAGAGAGCATGAGCCGCGACGGTATCGGTGCCACGCTCCGCCGGGCGGCTAAGCGAGCCAGCGCATTTCTCTGGTCGGAGGACGAAGTCTGTTTTTTTGAATGGCGCGGCCCGGGTCCTCCTGATTCGAGCGCAGCCCTGGAGCCCCTCGATCTGAACCACCTGGCTTCGGCAGCGTCGCAGTACGTCGACGATCCGTCAACGCTCGCATACTTATTGCGCTCCGCCTCGCGCCTGCGAGATGGGAACGCGGAATGTTTTGGCTTAGTGGACGCGAAGGGCGCCCTGTTGCATTTTGCGTGGATCACTGCGTTCGATAGATTTTTCCTCGCGGAACTGAACGCCAAGGTTAACGGGCCATCGGTTGGCTGCGTGATGATTTTTGACTGCTGGACTCCGGTCTCGGTGCGCGGCCACGGATATTATGGGCAGACAGTGAGCCTGATCGCGAAGCGTATGCGGGACAGGGGAAAAATCCCCTGGATTTTCAGCGCGGCCAGCAATGTTGCGTCAATGCAAGGTTTAAAGAAAGCCGGGTTTCAAAGGCGCTACTCGCTGGTTCGGCAGCGGGTTCTGGGTTGGCAGAGGATCAAAGGCGAGACGCCAAAGCTCGATGAGTCGCCCGTTGCGGAGGTGTCGGCCCGCGTTTGACGACGCGGCCGACTCGCCATCATGCGAGTTCTCCTGGTGCAGCCCGAAGATTCGCCGGAACGGGGACCCTGGTCAGGGCGGCAGTGGGATCTCATTGTCGACTTGGGAAAGTCTTCTGCGTTTTCCGAAGAAAGGTGGGGGCGGCAGTTTGGCTGTCCGGTGGTGCGCCGTACGAGTACGCGCAGCAGTGTGCCCGGTTTGGGGTTGGAGAGGTGCTGCAGGACGCACAGCAGCTTTTGGAGATTCCGGGCCGGCTGGCGGAATTTCAGAAACGGCCGCCGATGAAATTAAATCTCTCGGTGACCGCCGACCCTGCAATGTTGCAACGTTGGTTGACCAAATCCCGCGATGCGGATGACGTGAGACCGGTCGCATGAACGATCCACTCCTGAACCAACCGGTCGATCAAACGCCGGCGGAAAATGTGGCCGCTCGGACCCAGCAATTCCGCTCCCAGGTAGGGCACATCTCGCGCCAGTCGGGAGTATTTTTCGCCGGAACCATTTTCACGACTGCCTTCGGCTACGTCTTCAAGGTGTATTTGGCTCGAGTGCTGGGAGCAGAGGCGCTGGGCATCTACGCTCTCGGTATGACCGTGGTGGGCCTGGTGGGAATTTTCGGGGGCCTAGGTCTGACTTGGGCCGCATCGCGTTTTCCGCCAGTCTATTGCAGCACCGGCCGGCTCGAAGACCTGCGCTCATTTCTAGGTTGGAGCGTCCTGAGCCTGATCGGCGTGAATGGCTTGTTCGCGATCGCCGTAATCGCCGCACGTCACTGGATTGCGACGAAGCTTTATCACACTCCGGCACTGGCGAATTATCTCTACCTGTTTGCTCTCATCATGTTTCTAGGCGCGCTGACCACTTTCTTCGCGCAACTGCTGACCGGATACAAGGAAGTCGCCAAGCGGACGCTGATCACAAACATCGGCGCCAGCCTGCTGACCATGCTTTTCACCGTTGTGCTGGTGGAACTAGGAACCGGTCTTTGGGGATACATTTTCGCGCAAGTGGCGAGCGCAGTCGTAGTTCTGATCGTGCTGGTATGGGTAGCGCGCCGGCTCACTCCCGGCGCTGCTCGTTTTTCTTTCCGGTCGATTCCGTCTCCGCCACGCGAAATGTTTTCCTTCGCGTCGGCAGCCTTTGCCATGGACATTGTGGGCTTCCTGTATTCGCAAACGGATAAAGTCGTTCTGGGTTTCTACCTCAATGCTCGCTCGGTGGGCATTTACGCGGTTGCGGCGACCATCGTTGCCTTTCTGCCCATCGCGCTGCAGTCAGTGAATCAGATTTTCTCGCCCACCATTGCCGATCTCCACGCCCGCGGCGAGTCGCCGATGCTGAATCGCCTGTTTCAGATTCTGACGAAATGGATCTTTGGCTTAACTCTCCCGCTGGCGGCTGTAGTGGTGGTTTTCTCGCGGGTATTGATGCGGGTTTTTGGCCACGATTTCGAGGCTGGCTGGGTAATCCTCGACATCGGAACCGCCGGGCAACTGGTAAACTGTGCTGTCGGCTCCGTCGGATATCTCCTGCTCATGTCGGGCAACGAGAAGAGACTGGTCAGAATCCAGTTGGTGGCAGCCGTGGTCACCGTGAGTTGTTGCCTCGTGCTCGTGCCCAGGTGGGGCATTGCCGGAGCGGCTGTGGCCGCGGCATTGGGCAATGCAGGAACGAATGCCTGGTGTCTGTGGGAGGTCAAGAAGGTGCTCGGATTATTTCCCTACAACCGCGGTTACTGGCGCCTGTTGATGCCGGCCGTGGCGGCACTCGCGACCGCCATCGGATTGCGGATTGCCCTGCGACCGCTCCGTCCGGATATCGTGGTGGTCATCGTCGCTACCGTGGCCGTCTACGCGGTGTTCACCGGGACAGTTCTGCTGTCCGGTCTTGACGCCGACGACCGGTTGATCGCTGCCGCAATCTGGGCCCGTGTTCGCGGGCTGTTTCACGGGTCTCGGGGAGGCATGGCATGAACGCTTCCGCGCGCCAACTATCTTTGCCTGAGCCTCTGTGCGCCGCCATCGAGCGAAGGTTTGGTAATCTGGAATCGTTCCTAACATTTGTCATGGGCGAAGCTCTGCGGGACGAAGCTGCTGTCCTCGATCAAAACGAACAGCGCCTGGTGGAAGAACGCCTCCGGGAGCTTGGTTATCTCTGAGAACCGGCGCAGAACCTGATCCAGACGTAAGCGTGCTGACCCACGATCCAAATACCGGATGCAAGATACTCATTCACGCGAAGAACTCCTGAAAATCGCCAACGCGCGGCTGTATCCGTCGCTCACCAATCCCAGCTACCTGGTGCAGCGCAGGCGGCGGCAGATCCTGACCCATTGGATCAATCGAATCCCAGGCAATCAATTGGCGGTGCTCGACATCGGCGGCCGTTATCAGCCTTACCGGCCCCTGCTCGAGAATCGCATCAGCCGCTATGTGGCTCTTGACGTGCTTAGCACGGTGTTGGTGGATGTCGTCGGCAAAGGGCAGCAGCTTCCCTTCGAGTCCGACACGTTTGACCTCGTGATCGCTACCGGGGTCTTCGAGTATCTCCCGGAGCCGCGCGTGGCGGCCGAGGAGGTCCGCCGTGTGCTGAAGCCGGGAGGACACTTCATGATGAGTGTCGCCTCGGTGTATCCGAGAGTGGTCGATGAGGAGCACTGGCGATATTTGCCGGCCGGGCTGAAGTTTGTGTTGGCGTCGTTCGCCAAGACTGAAATCGTGCCCGAGGTTGCGAGTATTGGCGGATTTCTGCGCGTTACCGCTTCCTCGTTGAGCATTTTTGCGAAATACGGTTTCGTGCGGCAGGTTGTGCACCATACGCTCGTGCCCGTTCTGAACGTCGCCGGCGTGCTTCTTGATCGGCCAAGCATCTCGACCAATGACCAAATTGCAGGCAACTACTGCGCCCTCGCGCAAAAATGAGTTCGACTTTGAGGTTGGGAGAGACTTCCTTTCCCGAGGTTGAAGGTAACCGTCAAGTGACATTCGCGGGAAAACTCTGGCAGCGTGGCCGCGACCTGCTTCCCGTCGCCGGGTTTCATTTCGATCGGCCGCTGGTGTTGCTGCAAAGCGATGACTGGGGCCGCGCCGGCGTGCGCGATCAGCCAGGATTGGCGCAACTGCGATCGGCGGGCCTCGAACTCGGCGAGCGCCCCTCCGATTTCTATACGCTGGAGACTGCTGAAGATCTGACTAGTCTTGCTGCAGTATTGAAGCGGCATCGGGACTCCAGCCGGCGTCCTCCTTGCGTGGAGATGAATTTCGTTCTGGCCAATCTGGACTTCGCCAAAATGAGCGACGGCGGTTTTCGGCAGATTCACCTGCAGCCCTTGGCCGAGGGCCTTCCCTTGGGATGGACCCGCGCAGGGCTGCTTGAAGCCTATCGCGAGGGAATTGCCGAAGGAGTGTTCTACCCGGCCCTGCACGGAACCACGCACTTCTGCCGTTCGGCGGTTGAGCGCAATCTAAGTGCGGAAGGCGAACGAGCCATTCTCCTGCGCACGCTCTGGCGAGCCGGGACACCGTACATTCACTGGCGCATGCCGTGGATCGGGTATGAATACTGGGACCCGGAGCAGCCGGAAGACGAACGATTTCTGTCCGCGGAAAAACAGACCGAGTTGATAGGCCACTCGGTGGGAGCGTTCGCCAAACTGTTCACCACGCTGCCGCGATCGGCCTGCGCTCCCGGCTACCGCGCCAATGACGATACTCACCGCGCGTGGGCTCGACATGGAGTTCGCGTGGCGCAGAATGGTCCGGGTGGGCTTATTCCGCCCCATTTCGATCGCTATGAGGTTCTGCATGGGTGCCGCACGGTGGAGTTTGAGCCGGCGATCGATCCGGCATTCTCGGTCGAGTCCTGTCTGCAACAGGCGGAGAGCTGTTTTGCGCGAGGCATTCCGGCGATTGTCTCCGTGCATTCCATCAATTTCCACTCGACGGTGAAGGATTTTCGCAGCCGTACGCTGCCGCTGCTGGACGATTTCCTTACCGCTCTGGAATCGAAGCACGCCGATCTGCTGTATCTTCACGATGAGGATCTGCGCGAGTTGGTGAACCAAGGTTCGTACAAGACGGTCGAGGGCAGCGCAAAGGTGAACGTGATCCGCAAGAATTTCAGGAAGGCGCAGCTGGCTCGGCGGGAGCATGCCGGGTCGGATCAAGCCGGGCGGGATCAAGCGCACGGGGACCAAGCTTAGATGAAACAGAAATCAATCGTGCTGGTGACGGTGGATTGCCTGCGGGCCGATCATGTTGGCTTCATGGGATACGAGCGCCCCACCACGCCGTTTCTGGACTCCCTCGCCGGCGAGAGCTTTGTGGTTCCCACGGCGATCGTCGCCGGAGCGCCGACTTACTATTCGTTTCCTGGGATTCTGGCCTCGCGTTATCCGCTGGCGCTGGGGCGCGACGTGCTGGGCCTTGGCCCGGATGAGCCCACGCTTGCGTCCGTTCTGAAGCAGGCTGGTTATTCGACGGCTTCGTTTGGCGCGGCCAATCCCTACATTTCAGCGCGTTTCGGTTACGAACACGGGTTCGACACGTTCCGCGATTTTCTGGAAAACGAACCAGCGGCGCCTCCGGAGGAAAAGGCGAATGCGGCAGCCGGCAACGGTTGGGCGAGCCGCTTGAACCGGAGACTGCAGAAAAATCGCCCGGCGTTGGGGCCTCTGGGAATTGTTTACGACGAGCTTTACTTCGAGTACTGCCAGCGAGTGACGCCGGTCGCGGATTCGCTCGATGCCCTCCGCCGGTTTCCCGCAGCCGACGTGATTGTGGACCATGCCTGTACCTGGCTCGCGTCTGTCGATGCGCCGTTCTTTCTTTGGCTGCACCTGATGGACCCGCACTCGCCGTACTATCCGAAGGACGCTGCATTAAGGCTTATGGAGCAAGACCCAGTTACGCCTTATCAAGCGCGCTATTTGAATTCCTACTGGAACCGGTCTGATCTCGGGCCGCGGCGCTTCGCGCGCCATCGTAATGAAGTGGTCGCGCTGTACGATGCGGGCATCCGTTGGGTCGACGCGCAGATGGCGCGCCTGACGGAGACGCTGCGTGCGGCAAGCCGCTGGGACGACTGCATCTTCGCCTTCACCGCCGACCATGGAGAAGAGTTTCTCGATCACGGTGGCCGCTATCATCCGCCCTCGCGGCTGATGGAGGAATTGATTCATGTGCCGCTGCTGTTGCGCGTGCCCGGTAGCGCGAAAAAAGACGTGGCGAAATCTCCGTTCAGCATGGTCCACCTTGCGCCAACGCTATTGCATGCGGCGCACTTGCCCGTGCCCACAAGCTTCGAGGGTCGCAGCCATTGGGAACAGTTGCGGCAGGGTGCGAGTTTCGACGGCGTCGCGATCTCGGAGTGCGTGGCGGGCTGCACGAATCCCTTTCGCTCAGAGAATCGCATGGGGCCGCGCGTGTTGTCGGTCAGGGAGTCCCGTTTCAAGCTGGTGCTTCATTTCGACCCGGGGGCGGAGAATCTCATGGTGGAGACTCTCTATGATCTCGACGCCGATCCGGGCGAACGGGCGCCGCTTGCGCCTGCGGCGCAGAAGCCCGTAAGGCGGCGTCTGCTCGAAATCGCGCGTGAGCATTTGCGCCGATCCAACGAGCCACGGGACTCGCGGACGCGCGTGCAGGCGCGTCTCCGTGAACTTCGGCTAGAATGGAAAAAACCAGCAGACCAGGCTTCGCCAGTGGCTTCCTAGCTTGCGAGCGACCATCTTGTATCCGGAATGATTACGATTTTTACGCCGTCGTTCGCCGACGAAGCCGATACCAACGCGCAAAACCTTTCCGTGAAAGAGATCGTGGCGCGTCTTGATCCGGAGCGGGCGGCGGTAACCATGTTGCATGAGGGCGCCGTTGATCCGCGTATTGCCTCGCGGCCGAATACGACGCTGCTGCGCTGGCAGCAGCACGGGAATACGCTGCGCACAGCCTGGCAGATTGTGAAAAGAGTGCCTGACGTGTATTTCTTTCCGCGCGAAGGCCCGCTGGATGCAGCATTTCTGGGCATGCGCCGCTACTTTCGATGGAAGGCCGCGGTGGTCACACCTGTGGTATCCGGCGGCTTGTTTTCCCAGGCATATCCGCCCGCGCGGATCAGAAATATTCGCCAGGCGGATGCTGTTTTTGCCAATAACGACTACCTCGCGCAACTGGTCAGGGAAAAACTTGGCGTCGATGCGGGGACGATTCACAACGGGATCGACCGCCGTTATTTCTTTCCTCGTGAATCGGGGCGTTCGCCGCTGGAGCCAGTGACTGTGTTGTACGCCGGATCGATGCGTCCCTACAAACGTGTGCCTCTGGTCGTCCGGCAAGCTGCGGGCCGGCCCGGGGTGCGGTTTCGCATCGCCGGAATCGGAGAGGAAGAGCGCATCTGCAAAAATCTTGCAGCGGAACTCAAATGCGCGAATGTGGATTTCCTGGGGCATCTGTCGTTGACGCAACTCGGAAACGAAATGCGGCGCGCCGACATATTTCTTTTCCCCAGCATGATTGAAGGGCATCCGCAAGTGCTGGGGCAGGCGGCCGCCAGCGGGCTTCCCGCCGTGGCGATGGAGGTTTATCGCCCCGACTACGTAGTGAACGGCACGACCGGTTTTCTTGTAAGGAACGACGATGAGCTTGCGGAGAAGTTAGACTTGTTGATTCGAGAGCCGCAATTGAGGAGCGCCATGGGTGGGGCGGCGGTAGCTCACGCGCAGAAATTCGATTGGGATGTTATCGCCCAAAAATGGCAGCAAGCATTTGAAGAGGCCGTAGTCAAGCGGCGCAGGCATTGAGGCGCAGACACTGAGATGTGTGGAATCTACGGAGTCTTCGATCCTGCGTCGCGTCTCGACGACGGCATGCGGGCATGGTCCCAGCGGGCGCAGGAATTGCTGCGTCATCGCGGACCGGACGATCAGGGCTGCGAGGAGCGGCTGCAAGGGCACTGTCTGCTGGGCCACACGCGGCTGTCGATCATCGACATTGAAGGCGGAAAGCAGCCGCTGCGCAACGAAGACGAAACGGTCTGGGTTATCTGCAACGGAGAGATCTACAACTACCTCGAGCTGCGCGCCCAGCTCATCGAAAAGGGACACCGCTTCCGCACCCACAGCGATTGCGAAGTTCTGGTGCACTTGTATGAAGACAAGGGCCCGGCATTGCTCGACGACCTGGTCGGGATGTTCGCGTTTGTTCTGCTGGACGAAAAGAACAGGCGGCTGCTGGCGGCCCGCGACCGCTTTGGCGAGAAGCCGCTTTACTGGGCGC
This sequence comes from Candidatus Sulfotelmatobacter sp., assembly GCA_052148475.1. Lineage (GTDB taxonomy): Bacteria > Acidobacteriota > Terriglobia > Terriglobales > Acidobacteriaceae > Sulfotelmatobacter. The sequence continues at coordinate 58,900 of JBKQID010000066.1, forward strand.
CGGTCGGAAAATGCGGCATCGCCTTTGCGTCGGAGATGAAGGCGCTGATGTCGCTGCCGCAACTCGACCGCCGCCTCGATGTCGCGGCCGTGGCGCAGTTTCTGGCCGTGCGTTATGTTCCCGCTCCCCGGACTCACCTGCAAGGCGTCCGTAAGCTAATGGCTGGCGAAGCGCTGATGATCGATGCTGAGTCGGGCCTGCGGCGCTGGCGCTACTGGGAGCCAGAGTTGCCGCTGGCTGTGTCGGGCAAGCCTCCGAGCAAAGACGAGGCGGTGGAAGAGATTCGCCACCGGCTGCGCGACTCGGTGCGGCTGCGGCTGCGCAGTGATGTGCCGCTGGCGGCGTTCCTTTCGGGCGGGATAGATTCCACGTTTGTAGTGGCCGCCATGCGCGAATTGATGCCCGGCACAAAATTCAGCACGTTCTGCGGGTCATTCGATGATGAGGAACTCGATGAAGCGCCCTATGCCCGCATGGTTGCTGAACGCATTGGTTCCGATCATCATGAGGTTCATTTCACATCCGAGCAGGTGTTGAGTTCGTTCGATGCGTTGATCGATCACTACGATGAGCCGTTCGCCGACGCTTCCATGTTTCCCACGTTTGCCGTCTGCCGCGAGGCGCGGGAGCACTGCAAAGTTATGCTGTCGGGGGATGGCGGGGACGAGTGTTTTGCGGGCTATAAGGAGTTCTTTCGTTATTATTCGCTGCACGGCCTGAGACGATTTCCGGGCATGAATGCCGCGGCCGGAGCTGTGTTGCCGCACTGGAAGAATTCCTGGCGCGGCATCGGACTGTTGTCGTTTCTGGCGCGATCGGACTGGGAGTTGCTCTATCCGGAAGCGCAGCGAGATGAGCTTCTTAAGAGTTTTCATGCTCCGGGTTCCTCGGCAGCCGCGCAAGGGTTGGAAGAGTTGCGAGCCAGAGCGCTGCATCATGCCCGCCTTCCATACCCGAAGTCAGTTATCGAAGCTGTGACTGCGGGATATCTTCCCGAGCAGATCCTGGTGAAAGTGGATCGCGCCAGCATGAAGTCCGCTCTCGAATGCCGCACTCCGTTTCTGGATCGTGATCTGATGGACTTCGTTCGCAATTTGCCCGAGGAGTACCACTTCGAACGCGGGCTGGGCAAGGCGCTGCTGCGCCGGGCCTTGCCGGAGTGGGTGCCGGATCGAATCCGCTGGCGCGAAAAAAGAGGATTTACTCCGCCGCTGGCCACCTGGTTGCGGACCAGCCTTCGACCACAGATGGAACAAGCGCTGCTGGACTTTCCGCCGGTGTTACGAGACGTCGTCGATCTCGCGCCGGCCTGGCAACTGTTTCACGAGCATCAGGCCGGCGCCGATCGCAGCGACCTCCTGTTCCGTTGGCTGGTGCTGAGCCGCCGCTGCCAGGAGGCTCAGCCGGCGTGACTCAAAATCCAAAACTGCCGCCTGTCGTTGGGCAGGCCCGGGAGCAGGCGAACCCGCGGACTGCAGAGCCGCTTTACGTGCTTACGCTTACCCCCTTCTACCCGAGCGAGGGCGACGATGGCGCCGGTTGCTTTGTCGCGGAACCGCTGGACGCGCTGGCCCAGGCGGGAGTAGTGAACACCGTATTCGCGATGCGGCCTCTGTATCGAGGAAGGCTGCGCGCGAAGGAATCCCGCGTGCCAGCGCAATGGCTCCACTATCTTTCTTTGCCCGGAGGTTTTGGACTTCCGACCGCCGGAGCTTTCGTCTTTGCCAGGATTGTGGGGCAGGTGCGCGAGCTGCAAGGTTCGCACCGCGTCGATCTTATCCACGCTCACGGGCCTTTGCCGTGCGGGCACGCCGCCATGCTATTGAGCAAGGAATTGGGATTGCCGTATGTGGTCTCGGTGCACGGTCTCGACGCTTTCTCGACGGAGCAAGTAAGCGGCCTGGCTGGGGAATGGTGCCGCCGTATTTCGCAGCGGGTATATCGATCTTCGCGCCGCGTGATCTGCATCAGCGAGCGCGTGCGCGAGCAGGTGTTGGCTGGCATAGGGCCCGGCTGCCGGACATCAGTCCGCACATCCGTCGTGTACAACGGCGTGGATGCCGAGTTATTCTCCCCGGGCAGCAGTGAGCCTTCTTCCGGCGGCCCGGTGGTGCTCTGCGTGGGCAACCTAATTCCGATCAAGGGGCACGAATTGCTGGTCCGCGCCGTCGCGGCACTCGCTCCCGAGTTTCCTGCTCTGACTTTGGAAATTATCGGACACGGTCCGGAGCAGTCCCGTCTTCAGGCTCTGGCCCAGCAACTTGAAATTACCGAGCGGGTGCGCTTCCTTGGACGCCAGTCCCGGCGGCAGGTGGCGGCGGCCATGCGCCGCTGCACTGTGTTTGCTTTGCCCAGTCGGTATGAGGGCCTGGGTTGCGTTTACCTGGAAGCCATGTCTGTGGGCAAGCCGGTGATTGGCTGCCGCGGGCAGGGAATTGCCGAGATTATTCAGCACGGCTCGAACGGTTTTCTGGTGGGACCTGACAATGAGCGGGAATTGACTCTCGCGTTGGCCATGCTTCTGCGCGACGAACCGCGCCGTCGAAATCTCGGCGCCGCCGCGCGCGACACGATTCTGGAGAGACTTACGTTGGTGCAACAAGCGGAAACGCTGGCAAGAATCTACCGGGAGTCGGCGGCATGAGGCACCGGCTGGTCATTCTCACCGAGATCATCTCGCCGTATCGTATTCCACTTTTCAATGCCCTGGCGCAGCATGCGGAAGTCGACCTGCAGGTGATCTTTCTGGCGGAGACCGACCCGCACCTGCGCCAGTGGCAAATTCCTAAGGAAGAGATCGAGTTCTCGTACCGGGTACTGCCTTCGTGGCGAAGGCGGGTCGGGCGGTACAACGCGTTGCTGAACCATGGCGTGGGCCGTGCCTTGGCGGACGCAGCCCCCGATGTGATTCTGTGTGGCGGCTACAACTACGTCGCTTCCTGGCAATCCCTGCTCTGGGCACGGGCTCACCACATTCCGTTTTTTCTCTGGTCCGAGAGCAACGAGCAGGACCTGCGCCGCGGCCTCGCGCTGGTGGAGTTCCTGAAAACCAGGTTTTTGAGAAAGTGCAGCGGATTCGTTGTACCCGGGCGGTCGGCGATGGAATACTTACGCGTCCACAAGGTCGACGAGGACGCAGTCTTTGTCGCGCCCAATGCGGTCGACAATGACTTTTTCGCGTGGGCGGCCGCTGCAACTCGCCAGGACGCCGCCAGATGGCGGCGGGAGTTGGTTTTGCCCGAGCGCTATTTCCTCTTTGTGGGGCGGCTGGTGCGGGAGAAAGGTGTGTTTGAATTGCTCTCTGCTTATGTCAAACTGGATGAATCGATGCGCCGGCAAGTCGGCCTGGTGTTCGTAGGGGAGGGCGCGGTACGAGAGCAACTGGAGTTGCAGGCGGCTTCCGTCGCGCCGGGAATGATACGCTTCGCTGGCTTTGCACAGCGGGAGCAGTTGGCAAGCTATTACGCCCTCGCGGAAATGGCGATTCTGCCTACGTATACTGATCCTTGGGGATTGGTCGTGAATGAAGCCATGGCGTGCGGCTTGCCCGTGATCGTGAGCCAGATAGCCGGATGCGCCGCCGACCTGGTGAAGGAGAACTGGAACGGATTGTTGGTCGCGCCGAGGGATGTGGCTGGGTTGACCTCGGCGATGCGAAGACTGGCCGATCAGCCTGACCTCCGGGCCAGGATGGGCGCAAACAGCATGCAACACATTGCTCACTACTCGCCGAGGGAATGGTCCGCGGGCGTTGCCCGAATGGTGCAAGCGGCGGGAGGCCTGCGTGACTGAGAAAGACGCCTCCGAAGCGGAATTGCGGTTACCAGGCATGATCGGTTCTTACGACCCGCTCGTCTGTTGTCTCTGTGGGGCCCGTGATGCCACCACTTTGCTGGAGTGTTCGACTGGCCGAGGCATGACCAGCGATTCGCGAATCGTGCGCCGTAATCTCAAGAAAGTCCAGTGCTCTGCCTGCGGCTTGGTCCGCGACGGACTCCCCTTTTCAGCCTCCGAACTGGAGCAACATTACTCCGCCAACTACACGCTGAATGTGGCTCAGTCGGGGGAGGAACATTTCTTCTATTCGGCAAGCGGAGCGATGGCACGCAGCCGTCTGCTCCGCGACTGGATCCTGGCCTTGAAACCTGAGACCAAGTGGCGTGCTGGAATACGAGTGCTCGAAGTAGGCTGCGGCCAGGGAAGTTTGCTCAGCCAACTGCGAGGGACTTTTCCTTCCGCCCATTTCTACGGGATCGATTTGAGCGCCGACGCCGTAGCGCTCGCCAACGCTAAGAGTCTCAACGTTCGACAAGGTGGACTGGAGATCCTCGCCGGAGAAGAGTACGACATAATCATTGCCTTCGGGGTTCTGGAGCATGTCCCTAACCCTCAGGGATTTCTAGCCCAAGTGCGTGAGCTGCTTTCAGATGAAGGGGAAGCGATCGTTGGGCAACCGATGCAGGACGTGCCCAGCTACGATATCTTCTTCGTCGATCATTTGCACCACTTCACGACCGATCACGTGCGGTTTCTTGCTGAAAAAGTGGGCTTTGCGGAGATCGGTCTTTTGGCGGGCCACCCTTCGATACAAAATTTCAGCCTTCATCACCTGCGCAAGAGTAGGCACGTTTCTGATCCGACGCCTCTCCCCAGCGCAAGCGCCTCGAAGTGCGCTGCAGCGATAAAGACCTACAAGCGCATCTTCTCCGGTCTGGACGATTGTCTGGTAAGACTCAAAGATGACGAACGAATTGCCGTGTTTGGAACTGGAGAAGTGTTCACTTTGCTGTACACCTACTCGAACCTGCACACGGTTAAGATTGTGTGCGGGCTGGACGACAATGCTGATCGTCGAGCGAATCACCATTGGCCCTTTCCGGTCTCATCGCCAGATCAGGCAAAAGCGTTCGGCGCATCCACGATACTGCTCAGCGTGAATACGATGTATAACCGGCTCCTGTTGGCCCGAATCTCAGAACTGGAGTTGAACCACTTAACGGTTTTGTATATGTCGGAGAAACTGGAGGAGGGCTGGTTGTCGGCTCCAGTGTCAGTCCAAAGCTCACCTCTTGCCCAGCTGGCAGAAGCAACGGGAGGAAGCCTTGGCTGAGCGCGCTTCCAAAGGCATCGTCATAGCCGCAGTGGTACTGGGCGCGCCGGCGCTGGCATTGGTCGCGTATTTCCGGCCCTGGTATTTCACCGGCGAGACCACCCTGGGAGGGCTTCTTCTTCTAGAACTCTTGGCGGTAGCCATCTGGATGTTCCGGCGCGTCTTTTTCCCCATCATCCTTGTGGCCTTTCTCTGCGCGGGAACGGAACTGCCGGTGGGAGCATTTTGGACCCAGCTAAGATGGGTGTTTCTTTTCGTGGGAGCGTTGGTGGGCTCGATCATCATGCTCCGGGATCGCGGGTATCGCATTGGCTGGTTCCATGTGCTGGCATTGTTTGCCGTCCTGGCAGCTCTGGTATCAGCTGCGGTTTCCCGCTATTCGAGTCTGTCTTTCCTGAAGGTACTCAGTCTGTTGTCGTTATTCGTTTACGCTGGCACCGGAGCCAGACTCGCGGCAGCGGGACGGGAGAACCGCTTTTTCGCGGGACTGCTGACAGGCTGTGAGATTTTTGTGGGGGCGGTAGGGGCGGCCTACGCCGTTGGTATCGAAGTCATGGGTAACCCCAACTCGCTGGGCGCCGTGATGGGAGTGGCGGGAGCCCCGATTCTGCTGTGGGGGACGTTGGTGAGCGAGGAACCCTTCGTTCGCCGCAGGCGGACAGCACTGTTTGCCGTGGCTTCGTACCTGACTTTCGCCAGTCACGCGCGAGCCAGCATGGCTGCGGCTTTCATCGCTTGCGGATTGCTTTGCGTGGTCTTGCGCAAATACAGGATGCTCACCAACGGCATTGTAGTGATCGCCATCATCGTCGCCGCAGCCGCTATCTTCCAACCGGAGGAGTTTGCAGAGACGGCCGACGCGTTGACCTCCTCCGTAATATTTAAAGGCAAGGATCCCAGCGCGGGTCTGCTTGCATCTCGGGATTCTCCCTGGCAGGCCGCCGTCGACTCGATTCATGAACACTTCTGGTTCGGTGCCGGCTTCGGAACTTCTGACAACGGCCAGGACGCGACCGAGAATGTGGGAAAGTTTTCGACCCTGGTCGCCACATCGTCGGAGCACGGCAGCAGTTATCTCGCGATCCTCAGTTGGGTTGGCATAATTGGGGTGTTGCCGTTCCTTTTGTTGCTGCTGGTTCTCTTGCGGAAGATTGTTGAAACCATAGTCTGGATGCGAAGGACTGGGAACGCTTACCATCCTGCCGTGCCGTTGGCCATGGTGCTGCTAGCCGGAATGTTGCATGCCGGCTTGGAAGACTGGTTGTTTGCCCCAGGCTATTACCTGTGTGTTTTTTACTGGAGCCTGGCATTTATTTTCGTGGATGTAGCCCCGTCTCTGCGCGCTCCCGGTCTTGCGTTGCGCTGGCGTCCAAATGTGGGCGAGATAAGCAGGCGGTTGATACGCACGGCCTAGCGCTGACTGGCTGTGATTTTGCGGGTGGGCTGCAGTCTTTGCTCACGATTCGCGTCGCATGTCGCCTTACACGATGTCGCCATGCATGTAGAATCGTTCGGATCGTCGGCGGTCCGCAACCCGTAAGGCGTGGGCCGATCAGACCGTGGCCACAGCTTCCTTGGTTTGGATTCCGGTACGATCGTACGCAAAATATCGCTTCAACCTTAGAATCCTGCTTTCAAAGAAGTGCCACGAAGCCCATCCCGCCAGGTACGACAAGGCAATGCCTGCAAAGAAAAGGGCAAATCCCCGTAAGGGGCTTGGGGCTTTTGAATAAACATGGAAGGCCAAGGATAGGATAGGAATGTGGAGAACGTAGATCGCGTAGCTGTACTTGCCGAATCGTCTAAGCCAGGCAGACCGAAGCAGGCGCGACCAGATCGAAGCATTTCCTGCGCCCTTCACCACTCTCTGCACAAACCCAGCGCAAGCCAGCGCTATCAACGTCAGGCCGTAGATCCCCATGATCCGTCCCTGCGCCCCAAACGCGGCGTCGATGGCCAGAACTCCAACTGCGGAAGGAACAGCTAACCAGGGCAATACGCGAATGCCTTTAGAGAGGGCAATCAAGGCGCCCAACGCTAGCGCCTCTGTTCTACACACTGTCATTCCCTGGGTCAGGACCGAGTAGTGGTACACCCCCATCAGAAGGAAACGCAAGCCCAAGGGCAGCACCACCAGCACGATGCACAGGCGCTGCAGGTTCCGGAGGGAAGTTGCGAAGACCACGGTCGGCCATATCAAGTAGAACTGCTCTTCTATTGATAAGGACCAGAGGTGGGTCAAGCTGCCATGGAGCCCATAATGCCAGTTGGCAAGATACGCCCAATACCACAACTGGTCCGATCCATTTCGATCCAGGTCATAGCCGAAGTGATGCGCTAGAGGGAGGGCAATCCAGAAGTAGGCCGCGAGATATGCGAACGCTACGGGGAAGATTCGGAGAATTCTTCGACCATAAAAACTTGAGAAGTAGCTGCGGTTCTCTCTGGTCGTCCACAGAATCCGCGTTATCAAGTAGCCTGAAAGAACGAAGAAAAGGTCTACTCCTGCCCAGCCCAGCCCCAGGAGTGCCCTTCCGGATTGAGGCAAGATGCGACCGAAGTGGAATCCGAGGACGAGGAGGATTGCGACGCCACGGACACCATCTAGCTCGGGAATAATGGTCAATTCAGCTTGGGTCTGCCGTGTCAAAGAACGCCGTCCTCATTTTGCGCCGTGATGATCGCGCCATTCAAAGTAACAGAAAGCGGATGGTGATTGAAAGCGAGGCCGTTGCGGCTGATCTGCCGGTCTGACACGCCAGCTGGCCCTTCCCGCTTGACGTTGAAATCTACGCGACGAAAAACATTGTAGAATACCCGTTCCAAGTCTCTGAAGAAGCAACGAGCGGGGGCTTGGGCAATGCGCCCAAGCCTGGGTTAATCGCAGCCTGGGTAATCGCGCCGAGCCACGAATGCATTTGTTCATCAACTCCCTCGCCGCTAGCGCGGGTGGAGGACTTACCTACATTCGCAATGTGCTTCCGCAACTGGCGGCCCGGCCGGATGGGCGGGTCACGGTGGCGCTGCCGCCCGGCCTCAAAGAAGAATTTGATGGTCTCGCCAAGGTTGACTTTCTGGAATTGAGAAGTTCGACGGCTCGCCGCTTCTGGTTCGAGCAATCGGCTCTCTCAGACTTGATCCTGCGTTGCCACGCCGATGTTCTGCTTTCTACCGGAAACTTCGCCCTGCGAAAATCGCCGGTACCGCAAGTCCTGCTCTCGCGCAATTCGATTTACACTTCCCCAGACTACTATCGTGACCTGCGTTCTCGTCATGAGTACCGTGCGTGGCTGGACACTCACCTGAGGGCCGCGCTGGCCAAGAGGTCGATCGGTTGGGCCGACGTCACGGTTGCGCCGAGCGAGGCGTTTGCCGCCGAACTGCGCCGCTGGACCGGAGCGCGCGTTCTGGCCATTCATCATGGATTCGACCTGGAGAGCTTTACCCGCGACTCCAGTCCACTTTCGGCAGAGGTCGAGCAAAAGCTGGAAGCCGCCCAAGGGGCTCTCAAACTGCTCTTCGTCAGTCATTACAATTATTACCGGAACTTCGAGACGCTGATTCGGGCGTTGCCACTGCTGCGTGATCGCATGGCCGGCAGGGCGATCAAACTACTGTTGACCTGCAACCTGACAGCGGGGAAGAATCCGGGCGCATATCGCCCTGAAGCGGCCGCTGAACTCGTGAAAAAGCTCGGCGTCTCTGACATGGTTCTCGAATTGGGGGCTGTCCCTTACCGGCAGCTTCATCAGTTGTATGCAAGAGCCGATGTTTACGTGACTCCGGCTTACATTGAAACTTTCGCCCACCCCGTGGTGGAAGCGATGGCTAGCGGACTTCCGGTCGTCGCCTCCGACCTTCCAGTGCATCGAGAAATCGGAGGTGAGGCGGCGCTATATTTTGAGCGATTCTCCCCCGACGCGTTGGCGGAAAGTGTAACGCAGGTCGCCCAGTCACCGGAGACATCGAAACGCATGGCTGCGACGGGAGTCATCCGTGCGCGTCAGTTTTCCTGGAAAGCGCACGTGGAGCAAGTCCTCGAGTTGTGCGGCACAATGCTGAATTCCAGGTATCCGCAGTCCGTCATTTAGCTTGAAACCGGCATCGGATGCGGCAATTCCGTTGGGCTACGATGCTTTTCATTATTGGAAATGTCGCGCAGGAGGCGAACTCGAGTCCAGCGTTGGATTGTCCGGCAATATAAAATCCTGGCTCGAACCCATGAATCGTGCAAGGGGCGGTCGTGATGCTCTAGACGCGTCTGACTGTGGCTTCAATTTCTTCCTGGGACGGACCGGATTGGCTGAGCTTTATGCCATAGAGCAAGACCAGGCATAGCAAGAGCAGCGCCCAGGTCTCGTGGGACATCACCACGCGATCCCACCACCAGGTACTCGTGACGGCATCAGGGATTCGGCCATGCGCAGCTAGCTGCTCCAAGAATGCAGTCACTGGGGCGAGGAAGGGAATCATCAGGAGCCAGGCGACCGTGGCAACCTGCTTCGATCGGTCGCGTTTCGACCGGTCGCCAGTCTGGGCCATACACCAGCACAGCGGCACAACCAGGAGCCCCGCATCATAGAATCGATGATAGACGGGTAGTAGGCCGATGATGGAGATCGCTCCGAGGCAGAGCAACTCGGGCGCGCGCTCGCGGCCTCGGGCGACCAAGTAAATCCAAGCACAAACCAAGATCCCGCCGACCGCAAGCGCCAGCAGGTTTGCGGATTTCGACTGCCCGGTGATGGAAAAAAACGGCACTTGCAGGTTGATCAGGGTGAAGCGAATCGGGTTGGCCGCTGAGAAGTCGTCAATATTGTTGGTCGTGACGAATCCCCTGGCGTTGTGAAGGTAGTCCTGTATCCAGGAAGCACCTCGCAGCCACAGGTACGACACAGCGACAAGTATCAGCCCGGCCGTGCTGGCGACCGCCGTCGCGAAGAGCTTCCAGCGGCGCTGGATCAGATAGTACAAAACCAGAAATGCCCCGATTTGCGGCTTCACGCTGCATGCCACTCCGAACAAGACTCCGGCTGCGACATCATTGTGACGATGCGCGGCCCAGATCGCCGAGGCGCAGAGACCGATTACGAGAATGCTGGTGTTTCCACTGGCGAGTCCGGTTTGAAAAGGGGCCAGCGCGAGACAAGCCGCGATGAAACCCAGAGTGCGAAGGTTATCCTCACGCCACCGAAAGCCGCCGGCCAGCGCCAGCGCCCAAACCGTCATCGCGAACGAACTCAACAAGACCACCAGCCAAATCATTTTTGCGATCTTCCAGGGAAAGGCCGCAAGCGGCGCCAACACTACCAGTCCGCCCAGGGGCGGGGCGAGATGAGTCCGTATGTCCGTAAGGTCCAAGCGGCTGCCGGCCTCCCGCTTCCAGAGGACAGAAAAATTTCGGGGATCAGACGGACTTTTCCCTTGCAGCCACAGCTTTGAAGCCGTGTAGTTTTGCGAGAGATCATTCCAGTTGGTGGGTTCGCGCAGGAATCTCACTGGCCCGCGCATGACAAACTCGGCAGCGGCTACGAAAATCAAGGTCCACAGAATGACCTTTAGATTTCGCGTGATGAGAGATCTGTCAGGCTGGGGTTGCGGTGTGGTTTCCATTCAACCTTGATTCCTGAGTGCGCCACGAAGGGCAGACGCGACCTGGCCCTGTTGTCCTTCTGTCATCTGGGAAAATAGTGGCAGGATCACTCCTTCTTTTTGTGCTCGCTCGCTTTCGGCCAGGTTGGGGCAGCTGCCGTCGGGTCTACATCCAATTCGCGCGCAGCGCCACGTCGTAGGGTCGCGATAAGCAGGCTCCAGATGCGCGCACATGATTCCTCTGCGGGTTGCGATGCCTTCATCGAGCATCGTCTGCATCACGCGTCGCTGGTCTGTGTTGGCAGGGAGGCGCACGCAATAGCTTTGCCAGTTCGTGCGCGCCCAGTCGGGTTCAGTGGGAAGAATCAGTCCCGGCACGTCCCCGAGCAGTTGGCGGTAACCTGCGGCCAGTTGCCGCCGGCGGGCAATAGCTTCGGGAATCCGCTTGAGTTGCTCGCGCCCAATGGCTGCCTGAATATCAGTCAATCGGTAATTGAAGCCCAGTTCTGGATACGATTCAAACACCACTTCGGGCGACGAGTGTCTCACCGTGTCGGGCAGGCTCATGCCGTGCTGACGCCAGAGCCGAAACTTGCAATCGATTGCGGCGTCGGCCGTGGTCAACATGCCGCCGTCGCCGGTGGTCAGAAGTTTGCGCGGATGAAATGAAAAACACGCCAGGTCCGCACGCGGACGGCCGATCTTTTCCCATTGCCCTTGCCACTGAATCTCGCTCCCGACGGCGCAAGCTGCATCTTCCACGACGGGGATTTCGTGCTGGCGTGCAATCTCGAGAATCGCCCTCAGGTCGCACGGCATTCCCATCTGGTGGACGCAAAGAATGGCACGCGTACGCTCATTGATCGCCGTCTCGATTTGCCGCGGATCGATATTGAAAGTTTCCGGATCAATATCCACGAAAACCGGCCGAGCCCCGCAGTAGCGAATGCTGTTGGCGGTGGCGATGTAGGAATGGCTGACGGTGATGACTTCATCCCCCGGGCGCACGCCCACGGCGAGCAGCGCAAGGTGAAGCGCGGTCGTGCCGCTCGACACAGCACAGGCGTGCGGCGCGCCCACGAAGGCGGCAAACTCGCGCTCAAAAGCGACAACCTCCGGGCCCTGCGTCACCCAGCCTGACAAGATTGCGCGTTCCGCCGCCGAAACTTCTTCCTGGCCGAGATGCGGCCGCGCCACTGGGACAAAGTTCTTAGGCATGCGCGATTGTGTCCCCGATCTTCCATCCGCGGTTCAATATTCGGGGCAGGGCACACGCAGACCGCGGATCAAACATGCGCCGCCTCGTTGGCGAGGCGTTCCGCCTGCCACCATGCCACCAGTCGCCGCAGACCCTCCTCGATTGAGACGGTGGTTTGGAAGCCCAACAACTGCCGGGCCTTCGAGACATCCGCGAGCCGGCGCGGGACCGCGTTCACTTTTCGTTCCGGCCCATATTCCAGCGGGGCATTCGATCCCATTACGCGCAACAGAATCTGTGCGAGATCGTTCAGGCTGGTCTCGGTTCCGCTGGCGACGTTGAAGACTTCGTCAGAGACGTCAGCCTCGGCCGCCGCCAGGTTGGCCCGTGCGATATCTTCGGCAAAAACGAAATCCATAGTCTGCCGGCCGTCGCCAAAAATGAGTGGACCTTTGCCGGCCGCGATGCGCTCCATCCAGCGGATGAGAACTTCCGTATACACGCCGAAGATATCCATGCGCGGCCCGTAGACATTGAAGTAACGCAGGATCACGTAGTTCAGGCCGTACATCTCATGAAAGCTGCGCAGGATGCCCTCATTGAAAGTTTTGGCGGCTCCGTAGAAGGTGCGGTTGTGATAGGGGTGATGTCGTTCGGTGGTGGGAAAATCTTCCGCCATTCCGTAGACCGAAGCCGACGATGCCGCTACGACTTTCGAGACCTTCGATTTCACTGCCTGCTCGGCCACGTTGAAAGTTCCGTCCACTAAAACTTCGACCGCCAGTCGCGGCTCTTCGGCGCATTGCGTGATGCGAATCGCGGCCTGGTGGAATACCAGGTTGATGCCCTGCATCACCTCGGCCAGAAGCTTGCGGTCGCGGATGTCGCCTTCGACAATAGTGATATGCCCGCCGGCCAAGGCGCGCGAGAGATTTTCCCTGCGTCCGCGGACAAAATTATCGAGCACCACGATTTCGCGGACGTTGCGCTCCACCAGCAGATCGGCGATATGAGAACCGATCAGTCCCGCGCCGCCTGTAATCAGAACACGCTGGTTTTGCATTCAACTTACCCCCACGACGAGCAAAAGATGGGAAAGAATTGGAAAGATGATTCTATCAAGTTGAGCGAATCAGCTCGATGGCTGAATCCTGGATCCAGCGCCGGGCTCGGCTTCGATCTCAATACGATTCCTGAGTTGCGCCAGCGTGATGCCCTTGAGCGCGAGCAGGCAAATCCCCACAACGATATTGGCCACAAACACCCAGGCATGGATCACCACGGTCAGTGCCAGCGCGCTGCTGGCGGCGATTCCGGCCAACTTGAAGGCCTCCGTCCCGAATAGTTCGTACGTGCCCAGACCGCCGGGAGCGGCGGGAATCATCAGGCCCAAACCCAGAACAGCCGACGCCACCACCGCCGACTTCAACGAAACACCGAGGCCCAAAGCCGCAGCCAATCCCCAGATTGAACCGGCTTCAGTGATCCAGATTGCCGCTGTTATCAGCAGTAAAGTCAGCATCTGCCCCGCGGAACTGACCGCGCTGAGGCCGTCTGCAAAAGAAGTGAGCAGGCCGTCGAACTTCTCTTCCAGCGAAGAGAGATGCACCAGCCGGAAGCCGCGCCGTACGGAATCAATGAGCGCGCGCGTCCGATAGCGAAGAGCGACGAGCAGAGCCAGCGCTCCTCCGAAAATCAAAGTCGCAACCCGTAACAGATCGAGCACCCAATGCGGCGGATGCAAAGCCCAAACGGCAAACAGAACCATCCCCACCAACGCCAAGCCGTCCAAAACTTTCTCGACCGCGAGAGTTGCCAGCGTGCGGCTGGTTTCGGTGAGCGAGTCTCCGCGCCCCAACAGAACACAGCGGGCCAAATCTCCCGCCCGCCCGGGCAACAGAAAGTTCGCCATATTTCCGATGCCGAGAACCGTGAGGCAGGCTCCTAGCCCAGGACGCCGTGAGGATGGAAAAATCAACTGCCAGCGCCAGGCCCGCAATGGCAGATTCACAAAAAGCATCGCGACGGGAACCAGCATGTATGGCCCGTTCAGCCGCCCCAGCGCGTTCCAGGATTGTCTGAGGTCTACTTGCCGCAGGAGAATGGCAACACATCCGAGCCCGATGAGAATGCCCACCACGGCCGACTGGACGCGGAACCTAGGTCCCAAAGCGCCGCTCCACTTCTTGCGGCTGCGTGGCAGGGCTGGCGTCCACTTCTGACGTTTCTTCGAGGAAATAAATTGGACGCTGTCGCGCCGCCTCCAGCGTTCTCCACAAATATTCGCCGAGAATCCCCAGCATCATCATTTGAACCCCACCAAGAACGAGCACCACCACGATTAGAGATGCCCAGCCCTGCACGGGTGTGCGCGTCATCAGGCGCAAGAAAATTACGAACACCGCGTAAGCAAATCCCAACACGCTGAACAGCATTCCCAGGTACGACATGGCTCGCAAAGGTGCGTACGAGAACGAGACGAATGCGTCCGCGAATGCTTTCAACTTGCGCTTCAACGTCCACTTGGAGCCGCCAGCGGCCCGTTTTTCCTTGGTGTAACTGATTTGCGCCGACGAGAAACCCAGGCGTGCGATCTCGCCGCCGACGCTGGGATTGCTGCCCGCCGACTTCAACAGGGCGTCCATCACCTTCCGATCCAGAAGGGCGAAATCGGACCCTCGCGGCGGTAGATTCACTTCTCCCAACAGATTCAGCAAACGGTAGAAGGTATTGGCCAGAAACAAATCTGTTCTCGATATACCTTCGCGCTCTTCACGCACCGCCCACACAACATGATTACCGGCGCGCCACAAATCGAGCATTTGCAGAATCAGCTCAGGCGGATCCTGCAGATCGGCGGCCAGAAAGACCGAGCACTCTCCACGAGCCTGCGCTATCCCCGCCAGGATCGCCACATGACTACCACTATTCTTGGCGAGACGGGCGTAGCGGAATCTGGAATCGTGATGGCACAGCTCTTTGATCAGTGTCGGGGAGCGATCGGCGGAATGGTCGTCGACCAGAATGATCTCGACTCCCAGCGGCATCAGCCGGTCCGCGAACGAGCACAGCCGTTTCACCAGAGCGGGAAGTACGGCCTCTTCGTTGAAAACCGGAATGACGATGCTGAGTTCAGGTCTGCCCATTGTTTTCGAGCAACTTCGTCGAGCAACTTCGTTTCTAGTGTAACGGAGTCAGGACGCAAACCGGCTGGCATTTCTGACCAGACTATCAGCGCATTTCTGCACCCATTGCCGATCCACAGTCTGGTCCACCCACAGGTTTACAATCCGGCGGGCAAATTGGTCCGCATTCGGGCAGCGATCGCCGGGCCGGAAGAAATCGTTCACCGGCCAGTACAAATTCGACACATGAAACCCGTCGCGCCGTACAGTCTCGCTGAAATCAACCAGCTTCTCCGGAAAATTTACTAACAGAGAATAGCGCCAGCACACGCCGCTCTCCTGCCACTGGCTTAATCGTTGCCAAGGCCCTTCCGCCAGGACTTCGTCATATTGCTGCGCATTGCGATAACGATGCTGCAATACCTGCTGCAACTGTGCCCACGCGACAGCCAGTGCCGCGGGATGTTTCATGCGTCGCAAATAGAGTCCTCGAAACGCCGGCTGCAACTTGAGAAACGCGCCCGACACCTCTTCAACCGCTCGCGTTCGCAACAATCCCACCAGCGAGTGGTGAAGGTTGCGGTAGCTGAGGGCAAGTGTTCTAGCTTGTGCGTCATCGATCTCCGTTGGCAACGGATCAGACTCGGCCAACTCGGCGCAGATGGGCGCCAGTTTTGCAGACCGGATCAGCAACGCTCCGCCGCCGCATTCCAGAATCTTGGTCGGGTTGAAACTATAGACCGATAGATCTCCGACCGAGCCTGCAGCCGCGCCGTCCGGCAGACGAGCGCCCAGAGCCTGCGCCAGATCTTCGATGAGCAAGACGTTCCTGGTGCGGCACCATGCGGCCAGGGGATGCAAGTCGACGGTCTGCCCGTAGAGATGAATGAAGACCACGGCGCAGGTTTGCGGTGTCCAGAGTTCCTGAATGCTCTCCAGCGTGGGCATCCCGGTGCGGGGATTCACGTCCGCGAATCGCGGTGTAACGCCAGCCAGCAGCGCAGCATTCGCCGGGGTTGCGCAGGAAATAGAAGGCAGAATCACTTCGGCTTGGTGAGCTTTGGCTCCCGCCAGCTTTCGAGCGACAGAGTACGCCCGGTAGAGCGCAGTAGCGGCTCTGCCATACCATTCAATCGCAGTGCCGCCGGTTTCGCGCAGCAGGTCAGCCTCGACCGGTTGCAAGATCTCGTTCGTCTCCGCCTTTTGCAGCAATGAACTCATGCACTCAGCCGTTGCTGATTTCCCCTCCAGCGCTCCGCCGCATTCGACACGGTCACCCACTCAAAATCATGGCCCAGGCGCCGCAGGCTATCCGCGATAGAAATTAGATTCGTGCCAAGCGCCCGCGTTGACCGGGAATACAGCGCGTCGCCCGCCAGCGTGGCCAGCACCTCGTCCGGATGAAAGATCATGACCCAGATATACAAACCTGGCGGCAGATGAGCACAAGCATTCTCCCAGTTCTGCAGAGCGTTTGCAAAGAGATGGGGATGCACCGCGGGATTCATATACCGCACCCGCGGCGCATCGTCGTGCGGCGCCTGCAAGCACCAGGTGTTCATGGGGAGTTCGAGCAAAGAGCGCTCTGGACCGGGCTTGCGAAGGTCACGCGCAGCAGGGAAGTAGGGTTGGTTCGGAGCGCCCGCCCAGTTCATGGGATGGCCGGACCCTCCGCTGCGTCCGGGAATCGCCGTGGAATCGCAGCGGAATCCGATGCGCTCGACGGCGGCGTAGGTCTCCGGAGCGTGCCAGCCTTCTCCATTGCGAAAGGCAGTCGGACGAAAAGTTGTATTCAGCTTGCTCCAAAGACGCTCAAGCTCGTCCTGCGCTTGCAGCGGATCGGTGATGAGGACCGCGGCGTCCTCCGGATTTTTCTGACGATAAAGATGCGGATGCCAGGCGATTTCATCGCCGGCTTTCTGCACTTTCGTCCAGAAGTTGTCGTAGGTCTCAAGCAGGTAGGCGGCGTTCCCGAGGATGCTCTCGAGTTGACCGTCCGCCCGGACAAACCAAGTGACGGGGACTCGCGCCAAGTTGGGGAAACCGGCGATTTCGTCGGGCAGGCTCTGCACGCTCTCCAAACCTTCCCATTTCAGAGTTTGCCGGTTGGTGAGTTTGCCGCTCAGGCCGTCGGGGTCCGTGTCCGCCGTCAGGCAGAGTAAATGTTTCCTCACTTGCCCCTTCACCTCAGATAGCCCTCGGTGCCCTGATGGAAGAGTTGAATGCAGAATTCAAATGCCCGGTAATCATGGCGGATCAACACGCGGTGTGCGATCGCCTTCGCCATCCCGAAGATCTCTTCCGGCGAATAATAAAAAAGATCAGGATTGCGGAAGTCGACGTAGGTAGAAAGCATATCTACCGAAACCGAAACGCGCGTGTGCTCAAACGCCAGCTCCAGAGCGCGCCGCATCACCTGCAGGTTGTCCGATTTCTGGTAGCGGTTGTTCAGCACTTGCGACATCACAACCGTGTCGTAGACGCCATCAATGCCGTCGAGGAAAATATTGCGCACTTCAAACCCGGCTTGCGGATAAACTCGGCGGCACTCGGCAATGTATTCGGGCACGATGTCATAGCCGTGGTACGAGCAATCTCGCTGGTGTCCGTTGAGATACTTATAGAAATCGCCCAGGCCGCATCCCACTTCGAGGATCGACGGCCGCTCTCCGCGCAGCGCGGAGGCATGAACCCATTGCCGTATGGCCTGCTTTTCTTCGCTGCCCGAATTCAGAGACTCAAAAGTCGCGCCGTGTTCGGCAATCCGCCGCTGGTAGCGCTGGATGACTGAACTCGCATCCTCCGGATCGAGCACTCTTGTGGTCGTCATGAATGCGCCAACTCCCGAAATTCCACCAACTCTGCGGCATGGCGGGTGGTGCCATCCGCATAACGAATCAGAATTTCGCGGCAGCCACGGTCGGCGCGCTCGACCGCTTCCGGCAGAGTTTCGCCCACTGCAACCAGAAACCCGGCGCGCTCCGAGGTGCTGCGCAACGGCCGAATTTCGTCGCCGGGTTCTACCGTAACGCCAAAATCCAGGACGCTGCCGTCGGGCTCGAGTGTGTCAAGAATCCCTATGGCTTGCACGACGCCAGGCGGAAAAACAAGGAAGCGGTAATCTGCGCCCCGGCGGATGACAGGAGCAATTTGGCTCGGGGGCATTCCGCAGGCCATGCGGCAGGCTTCCACAAATTCGTTCACCCCGCTGACATGATGCGCAATCTGCGGAGTGTGCCCGCCTCCACAGCGCGCACCCAGTTCAAAGAGCACCGGACCTTGATCGGTGAATCCGAATTCAACATGAGCCGCGCCCTGGGTCAATCCCAAGGCGAATACGGCGCGATTGCACATTTCGGCCACGGTCGCTTCCTGCGCCGCCGTCAGTTGGGCAGGGTATTGGACACTGACATCCACGCGATAGGGAAGCAACGACTTGATCTTCTGGCCGATGCAGAGAACGGAAGTTTTGCCCTTCCAGATGAGCACCTCGGCGCTGTGTTCGCTGCCCTCGACGCACTGCTCGACAACCACGTGTGAATCAGTCAGCCCGCCGGCCTGGGCTGCACGGAATGCGTTGGGAACCTCCTCGGCCCTCTCAACGCGAGTGACGCCACGCGATCCGCCGAAGCTTCGGTCGGGCTTGAAAATCAGAGGGAATCGTCCCAGGCGGTCGACGGCGAGGCGGGCTTCTTCCAGAGTGGCGACCACTTCGAAATCCACGGAATACTTGCCAATCCCTTGCCAGTGACGGCGCATCGCGGCTTTGCTGGTCGCATTTGCAGCCGCCTCCTCGGAGATCGACGGCAAGCCCAGGCGGGCAGAAATGTTTGCAGCAGCACGGACGCCAACTTCCGCCATGCTGACCACGCCGTCCACTCCTCCGTACCGGGTCACCGCTCGCGTTAAAGATTCGCAATCGCTCAGGTCGATTGGCAGAGCGTGATCGGCGGCCCTCAGCCCCGGCGCTGCGGGATTCTTATCCGCAACCAAAGTCACGAATCCCGCTTCCCGAGCCGCATGAATGGAGGGAACGTTATAGCGGCCGCCACCGAGAATGAGGATTCGCTTGGAGAGCATGGAAAAGCAGGCGTCTTGGACTCTAGTCTAACCTGCGTTCGTGCCTGTCATCTGGGGCGCGACCAGGCGCCGGTTGATCTCCGCTTGAACTCGCCGCACGCGTTCTACTTCTTCGTCGCGGAAGCGGAAGCGGACGCCGCCCTGGCCGTCACATACGCCAATCACGCGGGTCGGGTGGTGCACGCTGTCCACGATGACGTCGCCGGATTTCCCCATCGCTCCGCCGGCTACCACGGGGACGCCGTCCAGAGCTTCCCATCCCAGCGCTTGGGTGGTTTCCATTAGCGATTCGTGAGCTGCGGAGAGGCTGCCAGTCAACGCTGGCCAGATGTTGACGCGCAACAACAGGCAACCCCGGCGCTGCGCCTCGGCGATTCCATCCGGCGAGAGAGTTCCAATTCCCGCGTCCAGAACATAAGTGTCGCGTGACAGATTTTGCGCGAATGCCTGGTCGAACCAGGCCGGACCGGCTGGCCAGACCACCACGGCGTTTGCTCGCGACACGTTGCCGAGCGCGTCGGGGTGGTGAGGCCCGAGGCACGAGAGCTTCAATTCCTGCCCATCCAACGACAGCGACCGGAGCGGGTCGAGCGGCGCAGCACTTGCGGTCGGCGCAGGGTCTTGCAACAGGGTGACACGCGCACCGCGTTCGGCAAACCGTAACGCCAGAAAACGGCTCCGAGGATGGTCGCCGGCGATCACAATTTCAGAATCGTTCAGTACCTCGTGCAGCAACCGGACGACCTGATCCTCCACGGCCTCGACCCACACGCGGCTGTCGAGGTAGGTCAACAGCGCGGTTTTCTTCAGCAGCGTCCGCGCGGTCTCCGCAGCTTTCGTCGGACCGAATAGCTTACGGTCCACATCCAGCAGCACAACATCGACCCTGCCGTCGACAGCCTGCAGCACGGTCTCCAGATGCGCGTCGCTGGTCAGCGTCACCGACCCGACCACATGCGATTGGGTCGAGTGAATGTTGCCCGAAACCACGAAATCCTCCAGCGGCTGCTCTCCAGTGACGACGTTCAGCGCCGAGAATTTTCCGGCCTTCACCGCGCGAGCTCGCAGTTCCCGGAGCAGGATGTCGAGAGCTTCTGCTGAAGTTTTCTCCTTGCCCGTTTCTACGCGGAACGCGGGGATTGACAGCACGCGCGGCATCTTGAGAGTTGCCAGCTCGTGACTCAAGCGTTCCAGTAATTCATCCGGGGCCGAAACTTGATCTTCCTGACAAAGCCGCACGATCAGGTCGCGTACGTCGATGTCGTGCTTGCGAGCGTATCGCTGCACCTTCCCGGTAAACGACGAATGAAATTTTGCCAGTCCACCGGTGACGGCCATCGGGTCGACGCCGCGTTTGCCGAGCAGCGGCTGAATCAGTCCCTGACCCACGTCCATGGCGGCCTTGAGATCAATGTGGCCCAACGCCCCGCGCCGTTGCAGAATTGCCACTAGTACTTCGGTGACGGTGTTGCCAGCGGAGCGTCCCATGCCCTGCAACGAAGAATCGACCAGCACCGCGCCCTCTTCGATGGCCCGCAGCGTGTTGGCCATGGCCAGCGAAAGATTGTCGTGTCCGTGATAGCCCAGAGGAGACGGGCTTTCGGCCTTCGCTGCCCGCAGGTAAGCGGCAACCGAATCTGGATCCATGCTGCCAGCGGAATCGACAAGACAGGCAATATCCGCGCCCCACTTGTGAACCTGGGCAACGACCGCGCCAAACTCCGCTGGAGAAACCGCATACGACTTCATCGCGTTATACGAAACGATCAGCCCTAATTCTTTAGCCAGGACGATGTAGGGCTCCGCCTGCGCGGTCTCGGTGACGTTGGTGCCGATGCGCAGGAAAGACATGCCATACCGCGCCGCCAGGCGAACATCTTCTTCGCGACCGATGCCAGGGATAAAAAACATGCCCCACTTGGCGCGATGGAGAGCCTGCGCCGCAGCTTCCATGTATTCTTCATCGGTCGCTGCCGCCATGCCCTTGCCCGACTGCGAGGCATTGAGGCCCAAGCCGTGTCCGACTTCGATCCAGCGAAAACCGATGCTCTCCAGCGCGGCTGCAATCGTCGCCGTATCTTCCGCTGTGAACTGGAAGTCGATGAGGTAGGACCCATCCCGCAGCGTAACTTCAAGAATGTCGGGAATCGTTTCGAATGTAGCCATGACCAGCCCTTCAGCGCGATAACGCGGTCGTTCTGTGGGCAGCTTTCTTCACTGCCCCGGCAACTTCCGCGATCGCCTGGGACGAAAGTTCGGGGTACAGGGGCAGCGAAAGAACTTGTTCCGCTGCTGCTTCTGAGTGCGGAAATGCACCTCGTCCATAACCCAGATCAGCATACGCCGGCTGCAGATGCACCGGAACGGGATAATGAATGCCCGCCTGAATTCCCTCCGTCTGCAGAGCGGCCTGCAAGCTGTCGCGATCGTCGGTTCGCAGCGTGTAGACGTGATAGACGTGCCGGGCCCACGGCATCTCAGTGGGTGTTTCCACCCCAGAGTCCTCCAGGAGTGCGTTGTATTGCTGCACGACTGTACGGCGAGCTTCGGTCCACCGATCCAGGTGGCGCAGTTTCACCCGCAAGATCGCGCCCTGAAAACCTTCCATCCGGTAATTGAACCCACGTAACACATGATGATACTTGCGGTCTTGCCCCCAATCGCGCAGCATGCGGACCGTCCGCGCGTACTCCGGGTTGCTGGTGGTCACCGCGCCGCCCTCGCCATAGGCCCCCAGATTCTTGCCGGGATAAAAGCTGAAGCACGCCATATCGCCGATGCTGCCCACGGGGCGCCCTTTGTATTTGGCTCCGTGCGCTTGCGCGGCGTCTTCGATCACGGCCAGTCCGTGCCGGCGGGCGATTTCCATGATGGGATCCATGTCGGTCGGCTGACCGTAAAGATGCACGGGCAGGATCGCCTTGGTGCGCGGCGTGATTGCGGCCTCAATTGCGGAAGGATCCATCGTGAACGAGCGAGGATCGATATCCACCAGCACGACCCTCGCCCCGGTGTAGATCACCGCGGCAACGCTCGCGACGAATGTGAACGGTACGGTAATGACTTCATCGCCGGGACCGGCTCCTGCAGCGAGCAAAGCCAGATGCAAAGCGCTCGTACCGGAATTGAGAGCGATGCACTCGGCTGTACCGCAATAAGCCGCGAATTCCTGTTCGAACCCCGCCACCTCGGCGCCGAGGACGAATTGGCAACTGTCCAGCACCCGCGCGATCGCAGCATCGATCTCAGGCTTGATGCTTTGGTATTGCGCTTTCAAATCGAGATACGGAACTTTAACGTTAGCCATCAGAATGTTTGCCACCAATGTTTGCCACGAAAGTCTGCGATCATTTTCTCACTTGCCGGGTCTAAGCAGTCGCCTCAAGTGTGGTCAGGCGCAAATCCACTGGACGGCCGTGCTGCGCCATCGACTGCGATGCAGCCTGTAAAATCTCCACCACGCGAAGTCCCGCGCCGCCGCCCGTCACCGGTTCTTCTTGCTGCTGAACGCAGCCGAGGAAGTGATCAATTTCGCGGCGCAGCGCCTCGGTCCCGTCGATCTGCGGCGCCAGCATGTCCCCGGTGCGATAGCCCACCATCATCTGGTACAGCTTCTCCGGGTTCTGTTGATTGTTCAGCGTGATGCCCTTGTCGTAGACCTTGATCTTTTCGCTCTGCTCCAGATCGTCGTAGACAATCATCTTGCGGCTGGCGCCAATCAGCGTGCGCCGCAGCTTTACCGGGGCCAGCCAGTTGGCGTGGATGTGCGCGATCTGGCTGCCTTCAAAGAACAGCGTGAGGTAGGCGATGTTTTCCGTTCCCCCCGGCACATGGCTGAGTCCAGTAGCCGAAACTGCGCACGGTCGGTACGGCAACACGTAGTCCATGATCGAGAGGTCGTGCACCGCGAGATCCCACAGCACGTTCACATCGTGCTGAAACAGTCCCAGGTTCACACGCACTGAATCGTAGTAATAAATCTCGCCCATGCCTCCGCTATCGACCAGTTCCCGAATCTTGCGGACGGCACCGGTGTAAACGAACGTATGGTCGACCATGAGCACGAGGTTTCGCTTTTGCGCGAGGTCCATCAGGTGTTGCACCTGGTCGGTGTTCGAAGCCAAGGGTTTCTCAACCAGCACGTGCTTGCCCTCCTGAAGGGCGCGCAGGGCGAGTTCGTAATGCGTGGAGACTGGCGTGGCGATGGCGACCGCGTCGATGGAAGGGTCTTCGATCAGCTCGCGAAAATTCTGGGTGGTCTTGATCGTGGGATACCGGCCGCTCAGCAGCCCCAGTCGGTCCGCTCGCAAATCGCTGACGCAGGCAACTTGCGCGCCCGCGGCCTCAAAGCAATTCCGTACCAGGTTCGGACCCCAGTAGCCGTAGCCAATCACGCCAATTCGAATCAAGATAACTCCATGTTTAACTTATTATGTTCAACTTGCCGACTTCGCTGGCTGCTTCTGTGGGACGATACGTCCCAGCCGCGCCGGAACGCCCTTCGCGATCTGGTGATCGGGCACATCACGAGTCACCACCGCTCCCGCTCCGATCAGCGCGCCTTCCCCGATGGTTACCCCCGCGAGAATCACTGCACCGCTCCCGATCGACGCGCCGCGCCTCACCCGCGTCGGCACCACCTGCCAGTCCGCCTCGGTCTGCAGTCGGCCATCTTCGGTTGCCCGCGGGTACAAATCGTTGATGAACATGACGCCGTGGCCGACGAATACGTCGTCCTCGATGGTGACCCCTTCGCAAATAAAAGTGTGCGACGAGATCTTGCACCGGTTTCCCACAATGGCGTTTTTCTGAACCTCGACGAAGGCGCCGATCCGAGTCTCGTCGCCCACTGTGCATCCATAGAGGTTAACTAGATCAGGCTGGAAGATCGTCACTCCGTGGCCCAGAACGACGTTGGCAGAAATTGGCATGCAAGACCGTTGTGGCCGGTTCTTTTCTAGGAACCGAAAGAGCCGTGCCCGCCGCGTGTGTTCCGCCGCGTCTCAAAATGAAGCAAATCGCACGATACAACAGATCGGTGCTGGCATCAACTGCCGCTCAAACGGTGCTATGCGCGTGACAGTCCGCTGCTCGTCCGCGTCATTTGGCGAAATCGCACTTTGCGCCTTACAGTAACCGTAACACGCCACAGCGCTAAGACGATTCATCCCCAGATGATGAAGACGATGAGGAGGCACCATGTTGAACCCTGAACGTTTCCCCGGCAGCCTGTTCCGTTCATGGCGAGCGGATTCAGGGAGATCTTCCCTACGGGCCATATTGCGAACCATGGGCGCGTCGGCCGGAGTCCTGGCGCTGGGGTTGGCCATCTTCATTTCAATTCATCACGGACCCTATGCTTCCGCCTCCGATGCAGGCCCGCTGGCGACCAACCTGGTCCGGTCCTCGACTGACCTCAACTGGCGGCAGAGCCCGTCCGCAGTTCTCGATTCGCCGGGCCACAATTCGGTCACGCTCGATCCCTGCCCACCAGGTGTAATCGCAGCCGAGCCTTATTACTACGTTTATATTTCAGGCGCTGGCACTCCAGAGCCGGTGCGCGTCACCGGCGGAACGTGCAAAGGAGACGGCCATCCGGGCACACTCGACTTCACGACGGTCAACTCTCATCCGTCGGGCTACGTAGTCGGCAGCGCCTCGGCTGGAGTTCAAGAGGCTTCCATTGCAGCGCGCTTCACCCCTACCAATCCCAAAGGCCAGACTCAGTCCGGCCGGGTGGTGGTTCCGCCCGGGGAGTACGACGTATTCGCTCCCATATCAATTCGGGCCTCGGGCCAGACCGTGGATTTCGCGGGCTCGGTTCTCAACTGCTACACGCCGGATGACGCTTGCCTTTTCGTCGGGGAACACGGCCCCGCCAACAATTTCGAGAACATCACTTTGTTAGGTCCTCGGGGGCGGCCCATGATGATCGCCGGGACCAAGCCATTCATTGAAGTCAACGCGCAGCAGACTCGGATCTTCAACGTGAGTACGCGGTGGCCTCCTAAGGGCGGCAGCTTCGGTTCCTATGTACAGGTCGATGACGACCAGTCGTTTCTGCTCGACGGATTGGATTCGACCATGGGCGGCAATGCTGTAACCTGCAATCCGACGTACTGTGGTGCATTCATTACCGCTCCAGGGCCGTTCAATCGCTGGTCTGCCGTGGGCTGGCTCAAGCACCTTGTTCTTTCTCTGCAATGCGCGGGCAAGGGAGTGGAATGGCTTTCCGGCAACGGCCTGAGAATTTCCGACAGCGTGATTCAGGGCTGGTCGGTCTACGCCGTGCGCGTCAGTAACCAGCGCGGAGGGTTCGGCGGCTTCATCTCCGAAAACGTTTATTACGAGGCCTCACTCTGCAAAGACGAAAGCCCACTCGGCAACGTAGGCAGCGCCACCCTTGTGGCCGAGGGCGTTCATGTGAAGCTCAGCGGTCTGGCTGCGAACGGTGGCGGCGGTGTGTTCCCCAACTGGGGTGCGGCGACGGGTTCGCACGACTGGCTCTACTGGGTGGTTCCGGTCCACTCCAAGTTTGGCGAAGGGATCCCGCTGCCCGCTGGATATGCGCTCACCAGCGGTTCTGGAAGCGTCACGGGAATTTTCCCCAGAATTGTAGGGGCGTCGAGCTACAAGATCCTCAAAATGGACTGGGATCAGCATTCGGTTCGTCCCTATCCCGAGGGCTCGGGCAACTACCTGGTCACCACGGTTCAGCAGAGTTCATGCGCCACGCTGACCTGCCAGTTCACCGATCACGGAGGCCCGCCGTCCTCCTACACCATCGCCGGGGAAGATCTCACGAAGAATATCTATATGCCGCGGCTGGACTTCTGGCCCGGCGCATTTGTGATCAGTCCTGACGAAGACCGGTCGACAGAGTCTCTTTCTGATTCGTCGCCGCCGCTCCAGTCCGATGTTCTAGGTACGGGAGCCGTCGTCAGCACTCTGCCTTCCGGAGTAGTTACCGGGGTAGCCGACGTGTTGATAGGAACCGGAGCAACTCCACCAGCGGCCGCCAATCTGGAGGCGCTGCATACCAACGCCGCCGGCGTCATCCCCGGCGCGACCATTCTCAAAGCTGCCAACGGCGCGCAGACTGCCGAGAACGGCCACAAGGGGCGACTGAACTTTGGGCACCACGGCCATGCGGGTGGGTTCACTCCTCTCATTACGTTGGGCGACAGCAATTGGGGAAAAACCTGGACCACATCCAATCACCGTCCCACCGCGGACGCCAACGACCTCGATCTGGGCTACGAAGGCAACATCGACACGTTCTACAGCCGCGCCCAGAACGAGGTTCGCGAATACATCGGAAAACTTCCTGACGGCAATCCACAGGAGAAGCTGACGGCCGCGGCCAAAACTTTCAATGTTCCGGTGACCATCAACGGAAATCTCACGGTCACCGGAAAGTGTGTCGGCTGCGCCGCGGACTCTGGCAGCGCCGGGGCGGTTTCCACCGGTGGTGGGGCGCGGTGGGCGGTTTCTCTGGCCGGACAGAAAGCCGCCATCCCGTCGACGAACTTGTGCCCGTCCTCCGCCTGTGGAGCGGGACAATACCGAGTCAGCTATTACCTGGATTCGACAACCGCCTGCGCATCCCCCGGAAATGCGGCAGCTGCCCTGACCATTGGATGGAAGGACGAGACCAGCCCCAAATCCATCCGCGTGCCCCTCTCGGGAGCGGGCGTTTCGGGCGGCAATAGCCTGACGCTGGGTGGAACCTCGAATTTCGGCAGCGGCAGCATTTCTCTTTTTTCAGGAGGCAATGCGGCGGTCACCTATTCCGCCGCTTATACGGCGTGCGCCACCGGAGTTGGCAGTTATGCAGTAAGAATCGCAGTTGAGAAACTGCAGTGAGTCAATCTGCTCTGATTGAAGCATTAGTATGGGGGCTGGCGACAAGGTGACTTTCTGAATGTGCGGAATCTTCGGCATTGTTGCACGGAATGCACGCATCCCGGACGGTGTGGTCGAACGCGGCACGCGGTCGCTCGCGCACCGCGGGCCGGACGATTCGGGCACGATCGTTCTTCGCGATTCCGTCCCCGAACCGGTTGAAATTGGCTTGGGCAACCGGCGTCTGGCGATTCTCGATCTCTCGGCTCTCGCCCACCAGCCCATGCACGACGCTGAAACCGGCAACTGGATCGTCTACAACGGCGAGATCTACAACTTCGGCGACGTTCGCCACGAACTCGAGCAAGCCGGCACGAATCTCGTCAGCCACTCCGACACTGAGGTTCTGCTGAAAGCCTACGCGCGTTGGGGCGAGCAGTGTCTGGCGAAATTTCGCGGCATGTTTGCCTTTGCGCTCTGGGATGCTCCCCGGCACCGCCTCTTCCTCGCTCGCGACCCGATGGGCATCAAGCCGCTCTATTATGCTCAGACAGCTTCGTTTTTTCTTTTTGCCTCCGAGGTCCGCACGCTGCTCGGAACTGGCCTGGTGCGCTCACAGATTGACCCAGCCGGTCTCATCAACTACCTGACGTTCGGCTCGGCCTATGACCCGCTCACTCTGGTGGAAGGAGTGCGCGCGCTTCCTCCCGGCCACACTCTGACGTGGGAAGGCGGAGTCCTGCGTCAGTCTTCGTATTGGGATCTGGTGGACGACCCAGCGCCGGGACAAACTTTGGAACCCCTTGCCGAGACCGAGAAAGCTGCTGCCGAGCGCCTGCAGCCGATTCTGGAAGAAGCGGTCAGGCTGCAGTTGGTGAGCGATGTGCCGGTGGGAGTTTTTCTTTCCGGAGGCATCGACTCGAGCGCGCTGGTCAGCATTCTCCACCGCAGCGGCGTGACTGCCAGCACGTTTTCCATCGTTTTTCGCGAAGCCGATTTTTCTGAAGTTCAACACTCGCGAGCTATTGCCGCAAAGTTTCATACCGACCATCACGAGATCAATGTTTCGCAGGATGATGTGCTGGCGGCCATCCCTGACTCCCTGCGCGCGATGGACCTGCCTACCATGGACGGCGTCAACACCTACTTCGTCTCTCGTGAAACCCGACGCGCGGGTGTGAAGGTCGCCTTATCGGGACTGGGCGGTGACGAGGTCTTCGGCGGCTATTCCACTTTCCGAACCGTTCCTCGCATGGAACGCTTTGCCCGGTTTTGGAAACAGGTGCCGGGTGCAGTTCGTGGTCCGCTTGCCGCGGCGTTTTCCGCGCTCGCTCCCGCGAACGATCAGAATCGCAAACTGGCCGCTCTCGCCCGTGATAATGGACGGCTCCTGCATCCGTACTTTCTCAGCCGCATGCTCTTTACGGTGGACCAGCGCGATCTGCTACTCCGTAACGCAAATCTTTCGGCTGCTGATACGGCCGCCGCCTCGCAGCGCGATCGCCTCCTGCGCACGTTCGGCCTGGATGCGGTCAATCGCGTTTCCTATCTCGAGTCGCGCTGTTATATGCTGAATACACTGTTGCGCGACGCCGATTTTATGAGCATGTCCCAGGGCCTGGAGGTCCGCGTTCCCCTGATCGATCACCAACTAGCCAAGGCCGTACTGACTCTTCCCGGCCAATGGAAACTGAACGGAACACCGAAGAAACTTCTAGTTGGCGCTTTGGCCGGATCGCTGCCCGACGAAATCGTGCATCGTCCGAAGCGCGGATTCACGCTGCCTTTTGAGCATTGGATGCGGCAGGAGCTTCGAGCCGAGATCGAGCCTGTACTGGATGCGAAACGAATTAGCAACGGTCCGCTCGGCGGCCTGCTGGATGGGGAACAGGTGCGGCGAATCTGGCAGGATTTTCTGGAAGGAACTGTCTCGTGGTCGCGTCCGTGGTCGCTTTACGTTCTGCAACGCTGGTGTGAACTGCATTTGTAACTCATGATTTTGTAACTCATGCAAAAAATCGAAGAAATCGTGAAACCACAGCCGGTGACGACGACGGGAAAGTTGCCGGTCAGCGTGATTGTGGCAGCTCGCAACGAGGAAAAAAATCTGCCGCGCTGTCTGGAAGCGCTGCGCAGTGCCGGAGAAGTCTACGTCATCGATTCGGAAAGCACGGACGCGACGCCCGAAATCGCACGCTCCTTCGGAGCCAAGGTCGTGCAGTTCCGCTATCAGGGCGGATGGCCCAAGAAACGTCAGTGGGCCATGGAGACCCTGCCTCTCGCCTTTGACTGGATTCTGCTGGTCGATGCCGACGAGGCAATGACGCCCGAACTGGAGGAAGAGATTCGCGGCTGCATCGCGAATCCAGACATTAGCGGCTATTGCATTTCCCTTCGCATGTATTTCCTCGGCCGCGTTCTGCGCCACGGCGATGCCAGCTTCTGGAAACTTGCTCTGTTCCGCCGCGGAAAAGGCCGCTACGAATGCCGTCTGCGAGACCAAGACTCTTCCATGGCAGACATGGAAGTCCACGAGCACGTGGTGGTTGATGGCTGTACCTCGCGCCTCAACCATCCTCTCATTCACCACAATGTGGAATCGCTGTCGCGCTACATCCGAAAGCACGACGAGTATTCGAACTGGGAATCCCGTGTCTTGCTACAGAGCGAGCAGAACAGCTCTGAGCTTCCGCCCGCGTTCTTTGGCACGCAAGCCCAGCGTCGTCGCTGGCTCAAGAAGAAACTCTATGCCGTGCCCGGCTCGCCGGTCCTGCTTTTTTTTTACCGGTACTTTCTGCGCGGGGGATTTCTTGACGGTGTTCCAGGCCTGATCTACTGCGGGTTTCAGGCGGTCCAGATGTTTCACACCAAAGCCAAGATCTACGAATTGAAGGCCAAGACGCGCGAATCGAATTCGCCAAGGGACTAACCAAGAAATGTGCGGCATCAGCGGCGTGGTGAATTGCGGAGATCGGGAAACGCTGGCGCGCATGACGCACGTCCAGGCGCATCGCGGCCCCGACGATTCTGGCCTCTGGGACCGCAAATTTCCCGACGGCTCCTACATCGGCCTGGGCAGCCGCCGCCTCGCCATTCTCGATCTCTCTCCCGTCGGCCACATGCCGATGTGCAACGAAGATCGCACCGTCTGGATCACCTACAATGGCGAGATTTATAACTTCGCTGAACTTCGCCGTGAACAGGAGCTCAAAGGCCATCGCTTCAATTCGCACACCGACACCGAGGTGCTGCTCCACCTCTACGAACAGGAAGGTCCCGACTGTGTGAAGCGTTTGAACGGGATGTTCGCCTTCGCCATCTGCGACCTGCGCTCGACGACTCCGACGCTTTTCTTGGCTCGCGATCACTTCGGGGTCAAACCGTTCTATTATTTTCACGATGGCCAGCGCTTCGCGTTTGCTTCGGAAATCAAGGCGCTTCTGCAAGTTCCGGGGATCGAAGCCGAACTCGACCCGGCCTCGCTCCACCAGTATCTGACGTTCCTCTGGGTGCCCGACCCCAAGACGATGTTTCGGCGCATCTTGAAGCTTCCCGCAGCTCACTACGCGACGCTGCGCAATGGCGAGCTCAAGCTCACTCAGTACTGGGATCTGACGTTTCCGCCGGCGAGCCAGACCTACGCGCGATCGGAAGCCGATCTCATCGCGGAGGTCCGCTGGCGCTTCCGCCGTTCCGTGGAAGCGCAGATGGTCAGCGACGTTCCCATCGGCGCCTTCCTCAGCGCCGGCCTCGATTCCTCCAGCATCGTCGCCATGATGTGCGGCGCAACCGAGCGTGGCGCGACGGCGCGCCAACCCGTGCGCACCTACACCATCACTTTCCCCCGCAAATATCGCGTCGGCGAAACGACGCTAGACGACCCGGAAGTTGCTACCCGCCTGGCTCGTTACCTCGGCTGCGAGAACAGGCGCATCGTCGTCGAGCCGGACGTAGCCGGGCTTCTGCCGCGGCTGGTTTGGCACATGGATGAACCTACGGCCGATCCCGCTATCATCACGGCTTATCTGGTATGCCGTGAAGCGCGCAAGCAGGCGACCGTTCTGCTTTCAGGTGTGGGTGGCGACGAGCTGTTTGCCGGATACCGCAAGCACGTTGCGCATTACTGGGCCCAAGCCTACCAGCGACTGCCGTCAGCCGCGCGCAGCATGGCTGAGGCGGCCCTGGCTGCGTTGCCCGGTCTGCGTGGTACGCCGTTGAAGGGAAGACTGCGCCTGGCAAAGAAAATGGCTCGCAGCGCCTCGCTCAATCCGGTCGACCGCTTCATTACGAACTGCACCTATCTTGACGCGGACCAGAAGTCAGGACTTTACACTTCCGCGATGATGGAGGAAGTTTCAGGATCCGATCCATCCGCCCAGCATCGTGCTGCGTTCGACCGCGTCGGCGACGCCGACTTCCTGCACCAGATGCTTTATCTCGACACCAAGATTTTCATGGCCAGTCTCAACCTCACTTACAACGACAAGATGAGCATGGCATCCTCGGTCGAAGTGCGCGTTCCGTTCCTTGACCGCGAGCTGGCCGAATTTGTGGCGTGGAATGTCCCCCCCAGCATGAAGCTGAAGGGTTTCCTGCGGCCTACGACGAAATACATCTTCCGCAAGGCCATGCGAGACATTTTGCCGCGCGAAGTGTTGCAGCAACCAAAAGCCGGCTTTGCCGCTCCGGTAGACTATTGGTTGGCCCACGATCTCAAGGAAATGGTGGACGACCTGCTCTCGCCGGCGCAACTGCGCCACCGCGGCCTGTTCCAGCCAGCCGTGGTGCAGCGCTACATTGACGAGCACCGCAGCGGCCGCCAGGATTGGTCGATGCAGATTTGGCAATTCCTGACGCTGGAATTGTGGATGCAAACATTTCTCGACGGCGGGGCGCGGAAATTCGAATCAGAGTTGGCTCCACTCGGACAAGTGGCCACGGCATGAAGCAGGTTCTTCAACACGCGCGCACGGGCGAGATTACGGTGGAGGAAGTTCCGCCGCCGCAACTTCTGCCCGGCTGCGTACTGGTTCGCATTGCGGCCTCGGTGGTTTCCGCGGGCACCGAGCGTGCGTCCGCCGAGTTCGCCCGCAAGAGTCTGCTGCAGAAGGCGCAAGCCCGGCCCGATCTGGTGCGGGAGGTCATCAGCAAAGTGCGGCGCGACGGAATCTTCTCGGCCATCGAGGCCGTGCGTAGCCGTCTTGACCAGCCGCAAAGCCCAGGCTACAGCAGCGCGGGAACCGTCATCGCGGTCGGCGAAGGCGTCACCGATCTTCAGCCGTGTGACCGCGTCGCTTGTGCCGGCGCTGGATTCGCCCTTCATGCGGAGATCGCATGTGTCCCCCGCTTGCTGGTGGCGCGCATTCCACCACGCCCGGCTGGCGACGAAGTTCCCTTCGACGAGGCCGCGTTCGCCACGCTGGGAGCGGTTGCTCTGCACGGTATACGCAACGCCGAGGCCAAACTCGGAGACCTGGTTGCTGTGATTGGCCTGGGCCTGCTCGGTCAACTCACCGTCCAACTGCTGAAAGCCGCAGGCTGCCGTGTTCTTGGCATGGACCTTGACCCGGTGCGCGCCGATCTAGCCCAGCGCATGGGCGCGGATGGCGCGGCCAGTTTAGCTGCAGCGTTCCGCGATCTCTGCACCGAGACATCGCGCGGCGCGGGTGTCGACTCTGTCCTGATCACTGCCGAAACTTCCAGCAGCGATCCGGTTAATCTGGCCGGCGCCATTGCTCGCGATCGCGCGATCGTCGTGGCTGTCGGTACCGTTGGCATGGACATCGAGCGCAAAGCCTACTACGAGAAGGAACTCGATTTCCGCGTTTCACGCTCCTACGGTCCGGGCCGTTACGACGCTGCCTACGAACAGAAGGGGCGCGACTATCCCATCGGCTACGTGCGTTGGACTGAGACCCGCAACATGGAAGCGTTCGTCCAGTTACTCGGCGACAGGAAAGTGGACGTCGGTGCGCTGATCACGCATCGTTTCCCGATCGAGGGCGCACAGAGCGCCTACGGCTTGATCACCGGAAAATCGCGTGAGCCGTTTCTGGGTGTGGTTATTCAATATTCAGCGACCGCAGACGATTTGCGCACGCTCGCGGTTGTGCCGGCGCGCGCGGAGGCCGCACCCCGGTCTCAAGGTGCATCCGCCGCTGGCGTCTCAGTCGGCTTGCTTGGCGCAGGAGTTTTTGCCGCAGGCACGCTCATTCCCGCGATGAAGGCGTCACGCAATACCACCCTGGTCTCGGTGTGCGCGGCCAACGGTTCTCACGCTCAATATGTCGAGCGCAAATTTGGTTTTCGGAATTGCACCACCGATGAAGCTCAGCTCATAAATGACCCCGCCATCAACGCCGTAGTCATCGCCACCCGCCACCATCTGCATGCCAAGCAGGTTCTGGCCGCGCTCGCAACCGGGAAGCACGTGTTCTGCGAGAAGCCGCTCTGCCTGTCGGAAGAAGAATTGTGCTCGATTACGACCGCCTATCTCGGAATCCCTCCCCACGAACGGCCAACGCTGATGGTCGGATTCAACCGGCGCTTCGCGCCCATGGCCACGCGGATGAAATCATTCCTCGCCCCGATTTCCGAGCCGCTGGCGCTCCACTATCGCATTAACGCCGGATATCTCCCCCCCGACCATTGGGTCAACGATCGCGAGCAAGGAGGCGGCCGCATTCTGGGCGAGGTTTGCCACTTTGTCGATTTGCTGATGTTCCTTGCGGCCTCCCCGATTCTCGAGGTCGAGGCACGGCCCGTCGGCAACTCGGGTCGCTACAGTGGAGACAACGTTCTGGTGGTGCTTCGTTTTGCCAACGGTTCCGAGGGCACGATCAGTTATCTCGCCAATGGCGACCGGGCGTTCTCCAAGGAGCGGATCGAAGTGTTCGGCGGGGGCAGCGCCGCAGTGCTCGAGGACTTTCGCCGTCTCGAACTGGTGCGCGACGGCCGCAAGGAAATCCTCCATTCGCGCTGGCGTCAGGATAAAGGACATCGCGGCGAGTGGGCAGCGTTTGTGCAAGCCGTAAAAAACCAGAATTCGCTCCCGATCTCGTTCGAGGAACTGGTGTGCTCTACCCTTGCAACCCTCCGCATCGATGAGTCGGTAGCCACGGGAAAGAGGCTCGCCGTGAGCGGTGCAGCGTTCCTCAAAGGCCGGAACGCCAGCCTGACCGAATGACCCAATCACACCTGCAAAATCAAAGGAGACGAAGTTAGTTCATGCTCATTCTGGGCCTCAACATGTTTCACGCCGATGCCTCCGCGGCGATTGTTTTGGACGGCGAAGTGAAGTTCGCCATTGCCGAGGAGCGGCTGAACCGCCATAAACACTTTGGCGGATTTCCGGCGCTCGCCGTCAAGGCATGTCTCGATGCTGTCGGCGCGAAGATTTCTGACGTCGAACACGTGGCCGTCGGCCAGGACAGCGACGCCAATCTCACGAAGAAGGTTCAATACGCCCTTGCCAACCCGGCCAAGATCCTGAATTTCATTCGGCTGCGCCAGCGCAAAGAGGCTATGCGCGATGTGCGCTCGCTGCTGTCGAAGGCGCTCGACGTCGATTCCACGCAACTCCGTTTTCAGGAGCACCATCTCGAACACCACATTGCCCACATTGCCAGCGCCTACTACTGCTCGCCTTGGGAGAAGGCTGCGGGTTTCAGTTACGACGGTTCTGGAGACTTTGTTTCAACGATGATGGCCCGCTGCGAAGGCAACGAGATTGAAATTCTCGACCGCGTTTTCCTTCCGCACTCCCTGGGCAGCGTCTACACCATGATCTGCGAATTCATCGGCTACAGCCAGTACGGCGATGAAGGCAAAGTCATGGGACTGGCTCCCTACGGGAAAGATACTTATCGCGATGAGATCAACAAGATCGTGGAGGCCAAGAACGGCGGCTTCCAGCTTGACTTGCGCTATTTCAAGCCGCTCGGTAGCAACCAGGGGATGCAGGTCTTAGCCGACGGAACCGTGAAGCTGGCGCGCCATTTCTCAGACCGCATGGAAAAGTTGTTTGGCGAGCCGCGCCGCCCGCACACCGAGATTGCCCAGCGTGACATGGACCTGGCATTCGCCCTGCAGCAGCGCTTTGAAGAGATCTTCTTCCATCTGCTGAACCAGCTTCATGGCCGGGTCCCGCTCGAAGATCTCGCCATGGCCGGCGGATGCGCACTCAACAGCGTAGCCAACGGCAAGGTGTTCGACTGCACTCCGTTTCGCCGTACTTACATTCAGCCCGCCGCCGGCGACGAAGGCCTGGCCATCGGAGCCGCGCTGTACACCTATCATTCGGTGCTAAAACAGTCGCGCCGGCACGAACTGAAACATTCTTATCTGGGTCCCGAGTTTTCGGAGTCGCGCGTCCAATCGGCGCTGCAAAACGCGGGTCTGCAATACCGCAAGATGGAACGCGGATCATTGCTCGATGAAGTTGCTGGACAGATCGCGGCCGGCAATGTAATCGGCTGGTTTCAGGGCCGCATGGAGTGGGGCCCACGAGCGCTGGGTAATCGCTCGATCCTCGCCCACCCCGGCCTGCCTAACATGAAAGACGTTCTCAATGCGCGCATCAAGCACCGCGAGTGGTTCCGTCCCTTTGCGCCGTCGATAATGGCCGACCACCAGCACGCGTATTTCGAGCACGATCATCCCTCGCCCTTCATGCTGCACGTGTACAAAATCCGGCCAGAGAAGCGCAAGGAACTATGCGCGGTGAACCACGTGGACGATACCGGCCGACTGCAGAGCGTGACGCGCGAGGAGAATCCGATGTATTACGATCTCATCTCGGCCTTCCATCGCAAGACTGGGATTCCCGTCATCCTGAATACCAGCTTCAACGAGAACGAACCCATCGTCTGCACCCCGGAGGAGGCCATTGACTGCTTCCAGCGCACGCGTATGGATGTGCTGGCGATCGGTCCATTCCTGGTGGTCAAGCCCCGAGAAAAAGATGGGACGGTAACAACTTCGTCCCGGCCAAAGAGCAGGGAAGTCTAGGCAACTCGGCAAGAGCCCCGAATCGCGCCACCCAGCGAGTTGCGGCGACGCGCGATCAGTGCACCACGAATCCAGTAGCCGCCACCACAATTCCAACCACGCCCAGCGTCATGCCCAGATACCAGAAGATCCTTCGCCCGGAAAGAAGCGTGATCGATGTGATCACCAAACCCACTTCCAAAAACACTTCGCTCAGATCAAATCGATCGGCGCGGTTTCTCTCATGAGCAACTTCCGCTTCCATCTCGTGAGCCTTGTCCTCAATTTCTTTTTGCTCATCCTTATAGCGCGTCGCTTCGCCTGAATATTTTTCGCGCAGCTTGGCGAGCGCGGCCGCGTCGGTGGTCGCTTCCACTGACGTCAGGTCTACGAAAAGCTCGTCCGTGTGTCTGCGGATGTTCTTGGCCTGGTAGTAGGCCCACTGATCGGAGGACTTGGCCTGAAGCACGACCTCTTCGGTGTGCGCCCGGTGGCCGAGCAGTGTTACCACCGCAACCAGCACGGCTAGCACCGCCATGGTCACCGTGATCGGCACCAGCGTGGGATCATGTTTCGCATGCTCTGCGTGTTCCTGCAACTCGTTCAGTTCTTCCGACATATATCGTCACTCTCCCATAACTTTCACGATCACCCGCTTGTCCCGCTGTCCGTCGAACTCCGCATAGAAAATCCGCTGCCACGTGCCCAGATCCAGTCTGCCTGCGGTAATCGGCACGATGACTTCATGATGAATTAACAGCGCTTTCAGGTGAGAGTCGCCGTTGTCCTCACCCGTCTCATGATGTCTGTAATCCTCGCGAAACGGCGCCAGATGTTCCAGCCACTGGTCGATGTCCTCGATCAGGCCGCTCTCATTATCGTTGACGTACACGCCCGCGGTAATGTGCATCGCCGAAACCAGCACCATCCCCTCGCGCACTCCACTCTTGCCGACGATTTGTTCGATCTGGGGCGTGATGTGTACGTAGGCGCGATGCGTCTTGGTGTGAAACTTCAGATATTCCGTGAGAGTTTTCATCATCGCTAATGCGAGTGCCGATCGCAAATTTTACCGCAGAACCGCTGCCACTGTTCCGCCCGCAATCAACCCCGCGATGCGCGCGAAATCGCCGTACATGACCCGGTCCTTCTCCATCGTAGGACACACCGAGCGGATCGCGGCGTGCGCCGCCTGCCCACGCTTCGAAGTTTTCAGAGGGGCCAGGAAATCGAGCGCCTGTGCCACGGCCATTGCCTCGATCGCCAGCACGTTTCGCGTGTTGTCCACAACCCGCTTCAGCTTGGTCGCGGCCGTCATGCCCATGGAGACATAATCTTCCTTGTTCCCCGACGTCGTAATCGAGTCGACGGACGCCGGATGGGCCAGCACCTTGTTCTCGCTCACCAGCGCCGCAGCCGTGACCTGCGGCATCATGAAGCCCGAGTTCAGACCGGCGCCCGGAGCCAGAAACGGCGGCAAGCCCTCGCTCAACGCGGGATTCACCAGCCTTTCAATCCGCCGCTCGCTGATACCCGCCAGCGCACTCAGCGCGATGGCGAGAAAATCCAGAGCAAACGCCAGCGGTTCTCCATGAAAATTTCCGCCCGAAATAACATCGCCCTCGGCGTTCTTAGGATCGGTGAGAAATACCAGCGGATTGTCGACTGCGGAATTTGCCTCTGTCTCGAATACTTCGCGGCAGTGAGCCAGGGTGTCGCGTACCGCGCCGTGGACTTGCGGAATGCAGCGCAGTGAGTAGGCGTCCTGCACGCGTCCGCAGGTGCGGTGCGATTCGCGGATCTGGCTGCCTTCCAGCATGCGCCGCAGGTTGGCCGCAGTCTTGATTTGTCCAGCGTGCGGCCGCGCCTTGTGGATGCGCTCGTCGAAGGCTGCGTCGGTTCCTTTGAGCGCGTCGCAGCACAGCCCGCCCAGCACGTCGGCGGTGTCCACCAGCGTTTCGGCCGCCAGCAGCGCCAACGTTCCCACGGCCAGCATTGCCTGTGTGCCGTTGATCAGCGAAATAGTTTCCTTGGCCTCCAGTACCAGCGGCTTGATCTGCGTCCGCTTAAGACACTCCGCGCTGGGAAGGCGCACATTTCTTTCATCGACGCACTCGCCTTCACCGATCAGAGCCAGCGCCAGATGCGCCAGTGGCGCGAGGTCGCCGCTCGCCCCCACGCTGCCCTGCGACGGCACCACCGGGGTGACGCCGCGATTGAGCATCTCGCAAAGCGTGTCGATTACAACGGCCCGTACTCCGGAGTGACCCTTGGCCAGCGAATTCGCCCGCAACAGCATCATGGCGCGAGTTTCCCCAACGGACAGAGGTTCGCCGACGCCGACC
This sequence comes from Candidatus Sulfotelmatobacter sp., assembly GCA_052148475.1. GTDB lineage: Bacteria > Acidobacteriota > Terriglobia > Terriglobales > Acidobacteriaceae > Sulfotelmatobacter. The sequence continues at coordinate 97,183 of JBKQID010000066.1, forward strand.
GCATGCGAGCGCACGAGGTTGACCTGCAGTTCCCGTATCTGATCGCCAGCGATGCGTACGTCGCTCAATTTGCCCACGCCCGTTGTGATGGCATAGGCAACCGTGTTGCTGGCCACAATCTCGTCGACCACCGCGCGCGCCTGATCGACAACTGCTCGCGCGTCGGGCGAAAGCAGGGCAGCACGGCGGACTTCAATGCTCGCGATTTCTCCGACTGCTTCAAGTGTGAGATCGTTTCCGTTGATGTGGAGTGCGTTCAAAAAAGGTTCCCCGTGAGGTGTTCAGCTTTACTTTGTGCTCTGGACAACAATCCGCGAGATTATTTTCCCACCGCCGCGCGGAAGGCCGTTAAATACTTCTCCGGCAGCGCCGCAAGTTTCATGTTTGAATCGGTGACGATGTGCGTGGTCTCTCCCTCGGCCAACAGCGTCCGGTTCTCGGCCCGCACCAGCTCGTAACTGAATACGACGACTTTCTCGCGCACGGCCTTCAGCCGCGTTCGCACCACAACTTCTTCGTCATAATAAACGGGAGCACGATACCGGCATTGCACTTCGGCCACGGGAATGAATCGCCCGCTCTCGCGCTCGAGATCGCGGTAAGAGAAGCCCATCTGCCGCATCAGTTCCACGCGGCCCACCTCGAACCAGATCAGGTGATTCGAATGGTACACCACGCCCATCTGGTCAGTTTCGGCATAGCGCACGCGCAGCCGGGTTTCGTGGAATGCATGGAGGCCCTTTGGCTTCATTTCCCCGTCCACACCGGTTTGCGCTTCTCCAGAAACGACGAAATCCCTTCGCGAAAATCTGCGGTTGTGCGGATCGCGGCATTCTCGCGCACGGCTGCGTCAATCTGTATCTCGAGCTCCGCGCGGGCATGATCGGTGAGCAACTGCTTGGTTGCCCGCAACGACGACGGGCTGTTCTCCATCAGCAGCGCGGCCAACTCGCGCGCACGCGTCATCAGATTCTCCGCGGGCACAATTTCGCTTACCAGCCCCATGCGCGCGGCTTCCTCGGCTTCGAAAAGCCTGCCAGTCAGCAGAAGATCGCGAGCCTGTTTTTCGCCCACCTGCCGCAATAGAAATGTCGAAACAATCGCGGGGACAAAACCGATGCGCACTTCTGTGTAGCCGAACTTCGCCTCTGGAACTGCCAGCGTGAAATCGCACAGCAGCGCCAGTCCCGTTCCGCCGGCGATGGCCGGCCCGTTTACCGCGGCGATCGTAACCTTGGGAAATTCATAGAGCGAGCGAAACAGCTGAACCATGGTCTGCGAATCCTGCAGGTTCTGTTCCGCCGAACGCCCCAGCAGCGACTTCAAATTGTCCAGGTCCATCCCCGAACAGAACGCCTTGCCCGCCCCGGTCACAATCAGGACGATCGCCTCCGACTTCGCAACGTCGTCCAGCGCACGTAGCAGGTCGTCAATCAGGTCGAAACTGATGGCGTTGCGCTTCTCGGGACGGTTCAGCGTGATCGTGGCGACGCGTCCGTCGCACTCGAGTTGTACTGTCCTGTACTTCATGTCGAAAAACCCGCCAGGGATTTCGCGGATTCACACGGATCAAGAATCCTAGCTCAATTCCGTTTGCTCTATCCGTGGTAATCCGTGCAAATCCGTGGCAAATCTCAATCTGCCGCGTGCGAACTAGAAAACTTTGCGCCGATCCCCGCCGTCGCCTTCAGCAGCAAATCCAAGGGCTTCAATGGCGCCAACGCGGCACCCCGCTGGGTGAGTGCTTCGATCACTTTCTCTGTCGGGATGTTACCAACCAAAGCGTCCTGCGCAAAAGGGCACCCGCCCAGTCCACCCAACGCTGAATCAAACCGCCGGCAGCCCGCATCGTACGCCGCCAGAATCTTCTCGACCGCCTGCTCGGGACGGCTGTGCAGGTGCACGCCAATTTCAAGGTAGTCGTATTTCGCCATCACAGCGCCCACGACCTCGCTGATCTGCGGCGGGGTTGCCATGCCAACCGTGTCAGCCAGCGAGATCATCCGCAAATTGTCCACTTCCATCAGCGAAATCGCTTCGATTACTTCGTCAGGATTCCACAGGTCGCCATAGGGATTCCCGAATGCCATCGAGATATAGACCACCACGTCGAGCCGAGCGTCGTCGGCCTTGTTCTGAATCTTCCCTAGTTCTTCGAGCGCCTCTTCAGCCGACTGGTTCTGATTCTTGCGCAGAAAAGTTTCCGAAATCGAATAGGGAAATCCCAGTGTCGACACCGCCCTCGTCTCAACCGCCCGCTCCGCGCCTTTCTCGTTGACCACGATGCTGATGATTTCCACATCATTCGGCGGATCAAGTTCTTTCAGCACTTCTTCCGAATCCGCCATCTGCGGCACCGCCTTCGGCGACACGAACGACACCGCGTCAATATGCTTGAACCCAACGCTGATCAAGGCCTTCAGGTAATCCGCCTTCAGTTCGGCCGGAATTATCCCCTTCAGCCCTTGCCAGGCATCGCGTGGACACTCGATCAATTTGACGGCATCAGACATAAGAATCTCGGCCACGGATACTCACGGATCAAACGAAAAGGTGTTAACAAGTTTCCCGCCTGATCCGTGCGCATCCGTGAAAATCCGCGGCAACTTAAGTTTGCAGCACTCCCACCTTGAACTCCGCCACATCCGGATTCAGCGCCGCCGCTTCCAGCGCCTCCGTGATCGCATCCCGAGTCTCTATCGGATCAATAATCTTGTCGATCCACAGCCTCGCCGCGCCGTAGCGCGGATCGGTCTGCTCATCGTAGGTGCGCTTCACCGACTCGTACAGTTCCTTTCGCTCCTCGTCGCTCAGCTTCTTGCCCCCACGCTCCAGCTGCTTAACTTTGATTTCAACCAGCGTTCCCGCGGCCGAATCGCCGCTCATCACCGCATAACGCGCCGTCGGCCAGGCAAACACAAAGCGCGGATCATACGCCTTGCCGCACATCGCGTAATGCCCGGCGCCGAACGATCCGCCCACGATCACCGTGATCTTTGGCACCACAGAATTCGAAACTGCGTTCACCATCTTTGCGCCCGCCTTGATGATGCCGCTCCACTCCGCGTCGCGTCCCACCATGAATCCATTCACATCCTGGAAAAAGATCAGCGGAATCAGATTCTGGTTGCAATCCATGATGAAGCGTGCGGCCTTCTCGGCAGACTCCGTGTAGATCACGCCTCCGAACTCAATGCGCTTGTGCCCCTCATGATCGGTCTGCTGCGCGTGCAGTTTCTGATTGGCCACAATGCCCACAGCAAAGCCGCCAATGCGGCCGTACCCGCAGATGAGGGTTTTTCCGTACTCCGCCTTGTACTCGTCGAAGCGGCTGCCGTCGAGCACGCGCGCCAGCACCTCTTTCATGTCGTAGGGCCGCGCCGGCGACGAGTCGTAGATTCCGTAAATCTCTTCCGCGGCCAGCGCAGGCTCGACCGGCTTCTTCCGGTCCCACGGAGAAAGCCGCCGGTATCCCCACTTCTCCACGATCGAGCGGATGCGCGCCAGGCAAGCCTGGTCATTCGGCTCGCGGAAGTCGACGGTCCCGCTGATGGCCGAGTGCATGGCCGCGCCGCCCAATTCCTCCGCAGAAACCTTCTGTCCGATCGCCGCCTGCACCAGCGCCGGCCCGGCCAGAAATAATCCACTGCCATCGGTCATCAGCACGTGATCGCACATCACCGGCAGATATCCGCCGCCCGCCACGCACATGCCCATGATGGCCGCGATTTGCGGAATGCCCATCGCTGACATCACCGCGTTGTTGCGAAACACGCGGCCGAAATCGTCGGTATCGGGAAACACATCTTCCTGCAGCGGCAGGAAAACCCCCGCGGAATCGACCAGGTAGATGGTCGGAATGCGGTTCTCGATGGCAATGTTCTGCGCCCGGATGACCTTCTTCGAAGTCATCGGAAAGAACGCCCCAGCCTTCACCGTGGCGTCGTTGGCGATGATCATCACCATCCGCGTCTCAACCCGCGCCAGCCCCGTGATCACGCCGGCGGCCGGCGCTCCGCCCCACTCTTCGTACATGCCGTGCGCCGCGTATAGGCCCAGCTCGAAAAATGTCTCCGGATCGGCCAGCAGCGCAATGCGCTCGCGCGCCGTCAGCCGCCCCTTATTATGCTGACTTTCGATCGCCTTCGCGCCGCCACCTTCGGCGATCTTCACTTCCTCATTGCGAACTTGCGACATCACGTCCGCCAGAAAGCGCATGTTGGCTTCAAAGCGTGCGGAAGTTGGATCGATCTTGGTCGTCAGCACGTTCTCTTGTGCCGAGGAGTTAGCGGTGGGAGTTTCGTTGCGGTCGGCCATGGGTTGAGAAATATGGGTCGAAAAAATATGGTTCGAGAAACGAAGACGCGGACTGTTTACGGTATACCACGCGGGCAGAACCGCGCAATGCAGCTTAACCCGTAAGTGGTGGGTCCGTTCAAAAGTTGTCATTCCGAAGCGCGGTTTTATCGCGCGAGGAACCTGCTGTTTGCCCGGCGAACAGCAGGTTCCTCACCGGGCTTTCAGCCCGATTCGGAATGACAAAATGAAACTTGCTCAAACTGGCCCACTACCTAACCCGTATGTATCTCGGGCGAGATTCGCCGCTACCGATCGCCGATGCGCCGTACTGGAAAATGGAAGCACGAACGGTCGAAGTCTTCCCCCGGACCTTAAGTAACGCGATGCTCGCAGCTGGATTTGTCGAAAGTCAAACTGAGCGCCGCCATCTGCTTCGGCCGCGAGAAAGCCCGAGGCACGCACGCCCTCAGTACGCCCACGAGGATAAAGATAAAGACGATGTTACGGGTTTCTAGCACGGCCGTTGCGGTCCTTTTGCTGGCTGTCTCGCTCTGCGCCCAGGACACCGCTCCCAGCGATCAGAAAACTCTGGAACTTCTGGTGCAACAAGTGAAAGCCCTGCAGCAGGAGACCAGCGACCTGCGGGAGCAGGTGAAGAAACTCGAGGAGGAACGCGCGGCTGGGTCGGCTACCGTCCCCGCCGCGCCCGCAGCCGAGATTCCTGGGGTTCAGCCGTCTCCGGTCGCAGCGGAAGCCCCGCCGCCACAATCTTCTCCAGAACTGGCCAGCGCGATGCACGATCTGCATGGCATTAAATGGCGTGGCTTTGGAGAACTCGACTACCAGGTCCTCAATCAGCGTCAGCCGGAACTCGGTACCTATGGTTTCGTGCCCGGTTCAACCGGAGACTTTTATACCGGAGATTTCGATCTGTTTCTCCACTCCCGGCTGACCGAAAAGACCAACGTGCTGGCCGACATCACGTTTGAAGAAGCCGACGCGCAGACCTACAAACTCGACCTGCGCCAGGCGCTGCTCAAGTACGAAATGAATGAGCACCTGAAAATTTCTTTTGGCCGTTACCAGACCGACATCGGCTATTACAACTCTGCCTTTCGCAGCGCGGCTTGGCTGCAGACTACAGCCGATCGCCCGCTCATTATGGAGTATGCCCGCAACGGCGGCTTGCTTCCCACCCAGGCCGTGGGCGTTTCCTTCACTGGTTCCATCCCTTCGGGAAGATTCGGCTTGAACTACATCGCCGAATATGGCACCAGCGATACCATGCGGCCCGACATCGATGGTTCAGGATTGGTGAACGACGAGAACGACGGCAACCACGTGCTACTGGGTTGGTTTGCCCGCCCGGACTGGGCCCCTGGTCTGCAACTCGGCGGCTCGTTCTTTCACGACAAGATCAGCGACTCTCACGTGTCTCTTTCCGACCGCTTTGGTCAAACCATCCTGAACTCTTATGTCGTTTATGTTGCCAACGGGGTGGAATCGCTCAATGAGGTCTTCCTCATGCGCGAAACCCAGTTTTCGACGGGGGCTGTCTTCAACATGCCGGCTTTCTATTCACAGATCTCCCGGCGCTGGGGACGCGTGCGTCCCTTCGTCCGCTACCAGTACATCAACGCCTCCCAGCGGAACACGCTCTTCAATGACGTGGGATTGCGGGCCGGCCCCTCTTTCGGCGCCCGTTACGACTTCAACGATTACATCGCTTTCAAGGCGCAGTTAGATCACACGCAGCGCGAGGGGCTGCCCGATCTGGACGGCTTGCATCTCCAAGTGGCCTTTACTTTCTAAATGGGACACGACATGAATGGGCGATCAATCTCGATTCTGTTGCTCACTTTATTGGCCACCCTGGCCTTCATGCCGCTGGCCGCGGCCCAGGGAGACTTTGCAGTGATAGTCCATCCTGACAATCCCATCACGAACCTGAGCCGCGGCGACCTGCGCAAACTATTGAACGGAGAGAAACACTCTTGGCCGAGTGGCGCCCCTGTCAAAATCATCATACGCGGCCCGGGTTGTCGCGAACGTGATGCTCTACTGAAGTTCCTGAACCTGTCGGAAAGTGACTACAAGCAATATTGGACGGCCCAGGTAGTTCGTGGCGAGGTCGATTCCGAACCCTTCGTCGCTCCCTCAGTCGGCATGGTACTGGAGGCCGTCCGGGTCCTTCCCGGCGCCATCGGCCTGGTCTATGTTGGCGATCTGAAGCCCAGAGTGAAAGTGGTCAAGGTCGATGGATTGTTGCCAGGCACCCTGGGCTATCTGCTCCACTGAGGCTTTTCGCGCTAGGCCGTCTTCTCTACCCACTCCGCCAGTCGGCAGCCGTCTTCTTCCAGCAGAAACGTTCCCACGCCAAAGCATTCGCCGACGATGCGGTGCGATTCCGGATCGCGGGCGGCCCGCGTAATCCACTGCTGTCCCACTCGGTATTGCGCAGCAGTAAACCACTTCTGCGGCAAAACCTCCACCAATCCCGCCTGCGGATAAAAAACAAAGAGCGCAAACGCCGGATCGTCGTTCAACATCGCCTTGTAGCTGCTAGGAACAATCAACTCATCCACCGTTGCGAATTCCGCGGGCGTCTCGATCTTGTGCATACCCGGCCCTAACGTCACCGGCACTTCGAAATCCGCAATCGGGGCAGTTGCCGAATAAATGCGGTCGGCAGACGGCTTGAACCAGCCCGCGACCTCTGCCAGATCAAACGCCTTCAGTTGGTCAGGATCGAAACAGGCCATGCGAATATTGCGCCCCTCCGGGCACCAGATGCCGACGAAATGCGGCGGCACCAGAAACGGCCGGCAGTAGGTGTTGAGCGCTAAGCGCGCCTTGTCCGGTTCCTGCTCAAGGCCAAGAGTAACCAGGTGAGCGATGGGCCCCTGTTCGCCATGATGCGACCAGACGAACCGTTGCTGAGACAAAGAGCGGAAGGCGGGAAAAGTTTTCCAGTACCACGGCACCGGTCCGACGGCGTTGGAGAGGATTTCCCGGGCGCGGGAAGCGTTGATCTCGGCCATCAGCCGGCCGCCGGCACGCCCGGCCCCTTCACGTGCGTGCGAATGAACTGAACGATGTCATCCATGGCCGTGCCCGGCTGGAAAATCGCGGCCACCCCGATCTTTTTCATCCCGTCGATGTCCTGATTCGGGATAATGCCGCCCAGCACCACGATCACATCGTCCATCTTGTTCTGCTTGAGCAAGTCCATCACGCGGGGCACGATGGCGTTGTGCGCTCCGGAAAGAATCGACAGCCCGATTACCTGCACGTCCTCCTGCAACGCCGCGGTCACAATCATCTCCGGCGTCTGCCGCAGGCCCGTATAGATTACTTCCATGCCCGCATCGCGCAGCGCGCGGGCAATCACCTTGGCCCCGCGATCATGTCCGTCGAGCCCCGGCTTCGCCACCAGCACGCGAATCTTGAGATCAGCCATCGCCAACCATTTAACCACAGAGGACACAGAGGTTCACAGAGGCAAGCACGAACAAGAGAAAAAAGAAGTAGTTCTTCCTCCGTGATCCTCTGTGGTCAAATGGTTTTGATATCCAAACTCCGCCACATGTACCAGCAAGCCACGCTGCGGTAGGGTTCCCAGGCCCGCGCGATCTTTTCCATATCTTTCGGTTTGGGCAGCTTGCGCTTCCTATAGTGTTTCTTGATCGCCACCTGCACGCCATAGTCGCCCGTGGGCAGCACGTTCGGACGCCGCAGCGAGAACATAAGAAACATGTGCGCGGTCCACACTCCGATGCCTTTCACTTGCGTCAGATGTTCGATCACCTCGTCATCCGACAACTCCGGCAGTCGCGCAAAGTCGAGCACACCGGCCGCCGCCTTCGCTGACAGATCTTTCAGATATGCCGATTTCTGCTTCGACAGCCCCACACTTCGCAGTTGCTCATCGCTGAGTTTGAGAATGCCCCCCGGCGTGAGCGGCTCACCCGCCAGCGCCGCAAAGCGACTGAAGATTGTCGCCGCCGCCGTGCCGTTCAATTGCTGGTAGACAATGGATTCGGCCAGCGCAGAAAACTCCGGCGCTCCAAACTCCATGCGGCACGGCCCCACGCGCTCAATGATGGCGCGCAGGATCGGGTCCGATTTCTTGAGATGGTTGACGGCCTTTCGCATGCCAATACATGTATCACAAAATCCTTCGATAGGCGAACAAAAAACGAACAGTCGACCTTCGGAAACGCACAGCAGCACGCTTAGCGCAAAGCAGCCAGCAGCAGTCCGGCCACTCCCCCAGCCAGCACCACCCACGCCGGACTCACTTTCCAGCGCAACAACACGGCGAGCGACGCCACGGCGATCGCCCACATCGTCCATCCCCGCAGCGCATCCGCCGCCAACCGGAACGTCACTCCGCTCATCAAGGCCACGGCGCACACATTCACTGAATCCAGAAACGTCGCTATCCACACCGATTGCCTCAGCCGGAACAGCACCGGCGCCAGCAGCGCCACATAAAAAAATGACGGCAGAAAAATTGCCACCGTTGCCACCGCCGCTCCCGGCACGCCTCCGAGAATGTAGCCGATGAAGGTCGCGGTCGAAAGCACTGGCCCCGGCGTGAACTGGCCGATCGCCACCGCATCCAGCAATTGCTGATGCGTCAGCCACCCATGTTGCTGCACCAACCCCTGCTCCAGGAAAGCCAGCAGCACATATCCGCCACCATAAAGGACGGCGCCCACCTTGATGAAAAACAGGCCGATCCTGTAGACGGACGGCCGCGCGACCACGGTCGCAGCCGACGCTACGACGACCGCCACGAACGAGCGCGACCAAAGCGTGTCCGCCCCTGCCGCTGCACGAAGAAGTCGCTGCGGGAACGCGGGCGACAAGATCAGAGCAGCGGCCGAGCGAAAGTTCGAGACCCGTACCGCCAGCATTCCCAGCAGGCCGCCGCCCAACAGGATGGCGATGGGATTCACGTCCAGAAAGAATGCCGCCAGCGCCAACCCGCCCAGCGCGGCCAGCGGCATACTCTTTACTGCAGTTTTTCCCAGCCGCCAGATCGCAATCGCGATCACCGCGATCACCGCCGCCTTGACTCCGCCGAGCACCCGCGCCGCCTGCGCCAATGCTCCGAACCGCACGTAGGCCCCGGCAAATGCTCCGGTAATCAAGGCTGCCGGCAGAATGAAACTCGCGCCCGCTGTGCACAGCCCCGGCCAACCCGCGCGCACGAATCCCACGCTGATTGCCATCTCTGTGGAAGTGGGCCCGGGGATTAGGTTGGCCGCGCCCAGCAGGTCAAGAAACTGCTGCCGCGTTAGCCACTGCCGCTTGCGGACGATTTCAGTCTCCATCAGAGCGATGTGCGCCGCAGGCCCGCCGAAGCTGATTGCTCCGAGTTTCAGGAAGAGCGCAGCCAGTTCGGCCACCTGGCCCGCGCTCGCTCTGCCGTGCGGCGAAAGTTCCACGGCCGTGCGCGCGTCGCTCACGCGGCCTTGTGTTCACCCTGGCGGAAGTTCTCGATCAGATGTTCGGAGGTCCGCAGCGAGAATGCCAGAATGCTCATGGTGGTGGTCTTGTCGGTGCAATTCAGAAACACGCTGGCGTCGCATACGTACAAATTCGGCACATCGTGCGTTTGCCCAAACCGGTTCGTTACAGATTTCTTCGGATCATTTCCCATCCGGCACGTGCCGGTTTCATGCAGGCTCCAGCCCGGAATCTCCTGCTCACCCCCTATTTCCTCCACCACTCCGCCCGCCGCGCGCAGCACTTCCGCGCACACCTGCTTGGAGTGCTCCCACATTTTCAGCACGTTTTCGTCCCACTCGAAGTGCAGGCGGGCTACGGGAATCCCGTATGGATCTTTGACCTCTGGATCGAGATCCATGAAGTTCGTATCCGAGCGCAGCGACGGAGCCTGAATTCCGAAGCTGACCGGCGAAGGATACCGCCGCTTGACCTCACGCTTGAACGACGATCCGAAACCGTCCATTTCCGTAGCAAAGCCCGGAAATTCCTCGCATCCGCCGTCGGGATAAATCGAATATCCGCGAATGAAGTTCTCCTCATGCGGATCCTTCAGGTTCTGCCAGCGCGGCATCCACGCAATCGTGCTGTCGCCCGCGTGGTCGGGGAAGCTCGGTTGACCCAGCAATTGCGGCAGATATCCGCGAGCCGACTCACCGTAAAGATGATCGCAAAGATTACGCCCCAACTGCCCGCTGGAATTGGCAATTCCATTGGGCCAGTGCCGCGACTTCGAATTCAGCATGATGCGCGCCGATTCGATGCACGACGCGGCCACCACCACCGCGCGCCCGTACACTTCGACTTCCTGCTTGGTCTTGCGGTCGATGTAAGCCACTCCCGTCGCCTGCCCGTTCTCATCCACCAGAACGTTTTTTGCCAGTGCATTCGTGCGCAATTCCAGGTTCTTGGTCGCCTCTGCCTTCGGCAGCAGAAAATACGGTGTCGAAAAAAATGCCCCCACATCGCAGCCGGTCGTGCATTCTCCACAGAAATGGCACGCCGGATGTCCTTCATGCGGCTCGGTAAGCTGCGCGCAACGATCCGGCAAATACGGCACGCCCGCCTTGTTGCATCCGGCCTGCAAAATAAAATCGAGGCAGCGGAATTTGAATGGCGGCAAATACGAGCCATCCGGATTACTCGGCCGGTTCTGCACCGTGCTGGCCACGCCAATCATTTTCTCCACCCGCGTGTAAAACAGGCTGATCTCCTCATGCGTGATGGGCCAGTCGACGTCATAGCCGTCGAGCGAGGCTGCCTTGAAATCGATGTCGCCGAAGCGCGCCGAACTGCGTCCCCAGAAATTTGTCTTGCCGCCCACCGCATTACAGCGCGGCCACATCCATTTTGTGCCTGGCGCCACCGTGAACGGAATCTCGTGGTCCCACGCCGCCCTGGTGTACTCGTTGTCCATGTATCCGAACGATTCGCCGCGCCGCGTGGGATCGTCGAGTCCGCGGAACTTCATGTCCCACGGCATGCGGTGGTAGCGGAAATCTTTTTCCGGATCGAGCCTGCGCCCGGCGTTCAGCGCGCACACTTTCAGTCCTGCCTCGCACAGCGTCTTGATCGCCATGCCGCCGCCCGCGCCGGTTCCAATCACGATCACATCGTAGGTTTGCTTGGCCATTTTCTGTCGGATCTCGATTATCAGGAATGAGGGTGCGAAACATGAGCGTGTTCCGGATCGCCCTTGTGCGGACATTCCGGTGACTCGGCATAAAACTTCAACGCCGGATTATCCAGCTCTTTGAACCCGATTTCGCTGGTGTAAAAGCCGGTCACGGTGAACTCGCGCATCAGGTTGAAGAAGCGCACGCCTGACTCCACGCCCGGCCGCGCCTTGTCTTTGAACCCCAGCGGTTCGAGCAGGGAAGTCTGCTCGTCCGGCGTCAGCTCCACAAATCGCCTCCCGTTCGTTTGCTCGGCGTGCGCGTTCAGCCACGCGAGGCCGACGCGAAAGGGATATTGCGGTTCGGGATCGCTGGCCACCATGAAATCGATAAACTCCGCGACTCCCGCTTCCTTGGCGCCCGGAGTGTCGTCACTGGGAATAATGATCTCCGTGAGCCGCTCGACCATGGCATACTCCGCCGCCGTGAAGAATTGCGGACGATAAACAGCCGGCTTGATCTGCAAAGCCGCATTGCCGATATGCCCGCAGGCGAATCCCCACTTGCTGAAGCCCGGAAACTGTGCCGCCGCCGCGGCCGTCCCCAGAATGCGCAACACTGCACGCCGCTGAATGCTCTGTCCTGCCATAGTTCTCCCCAACAGGTTGTCATTCCGAGCGAAGCGAGAGCCTGCCCTGAGCGGAGTCGAAGGGAATCCGCTGCCCTCGCTACGAAAGGAACTTAACCGTTTCTTCCACCAACTCCGCCGTCGGCTTATACGGATCGCCCGGCGCGTCGTACTCAATCGAACAATATCCCTTGTACCCGTGTTTCTTGAGGATCGCAAAGGTCTTCGCCAGGTCGACGTGCGACGCCTTGCCATCGTCATCCACCTCGCCATCTTTCACGTGGCAGATCCCGTAGGCATGGGAGAACATAGCCTCCATCGCCCGGTCCTGGAATGCTTCGTCGTGGGCTGCCAGCGAGTTGCCAAAATCCGGCAGCGCCCGCAGCCACGGGCTGTTTACTTTCTCAATCACCTGCACGATGAAAAACGGATCTTCGCTGACCGGATTATCGTTCTCGAGATGAACCACAACATTCTTCATCGCCGCATACTCGGCCACGCGCGTGAGCGTATCCGCCGCTCGTCCCACATCCGGCTTGGAATCCTTCGCGCCGTCAATGTGGGTGCGAATGCTGGGCGAACCGAGCGCCGCCCCAACGTCAATCCAGTGTTTGCTCCCGGTCAAGGACTCCTTGCGCTCGGCCGCGTCCATCGCATACTGGCTGTGACCCGCGTCCACCGCGATGTCGACCACCGCGGAGTGTGCCTTCTCGACCGCTGCCCGAAGCTGCTCGAGATACTTCGGATCGGTCGAGGGAAAGATCGGGCTCCACGGCTCGATCTTGTGGACGTTAAACTTCTCGGCCACGTGCGCCGCAAAATCTTTTAGCTCCATCTGCTGGGCCAGCGGAATCTTGCTGGGACTCTTGCCGTCCCACCCCTTCCATCCCACGAGGAACTCGCGAAAAGGATACGCCGCTACCGACACCCGATCCCGGGGAGTCGTAGGAAACTGCACCGAGGGCGCGGAATTCCCCGCCGCGCGCGCCAACTGAGGGACAAGCCAAGCTGCTGCAGTCGCGCCGGCGCACTGTTCAAGAAATTGTCTTCGATTGGTAGGGTTCATGCGCGCCAGTGTACCAGAGAAGTTCGGCCGCGATGTTTGATCTTGGCCTTATCAAAGCACAGAACGATCTATTACAATTGGCGGCAACGGGGAAGTGGGACGCAATGGGGACGTGGGATGGACCACCCGAAGCCGATTCGCATCCTGAGCGTTGAGGATCATCCGGTCTTCCGCGAAGGACTGAGCACGATTATCGCGTCGCAGCCAGACATGCTTCTGGTGGCGCAGGCATCCAATGCGGATGAAGCCATGGCGGAATTTCGCCGTCATCGGCCGGACATCACCCTGATGGATCTCCGCCTGCCCGGCACCAACGGTACGGACGCTCTGATCGCCATTCGCGGCGAGCATCCCCAGGCCCGCATCATCATTCTCACCACTTCCGACAGCGATGGCGAGATTCAGCGTGCCATGCGAGCGGGCGCGGCCGGATACCTCCTTAAGAGCATGCCGAAAAACGAATTATTGGGAGTGATCCGGTCGGTGCACGGTGGCCGGCGGCACGTTCCACCCGAAGTCGCGGCCCGCCTTGCCGAGCACATGGGGGATGATGACCTTACGGCCAGAGAACTGGATGTCCTGCGCCTGGTTCGCGACGGCTATCGTAACAAGCAAATCGCCGATCGACTGGCCATTGCCGAGACCACCGTCAACTTCCACATCAAAAACCTGGTTGACAAGCTGGGAGCCAATGATCGGACCCATGCGGTCACCATTGCCGTCCGGCGCGGCCTGCTCCAGATCTGACCCGATTGCCGGCAGCCTGTAGAAAACTGCAGGACGGCGACTGTAGATCGTTATGTGTCGCGATCGCCACGATCCGTGTAAGGTGTATCAGGCTTGCCCAGCGAGCACTCGGCGTTGACGATGTTGGAAGGGTAGCGCACGATTGCGGCATGCGAAATCCATGCATCTTTGTCGGTGAGATCGTGGGTGAAATCAGGGTCGCTGAGGTCAGGATTCGACGTGAGCGCACTTGAAATGGGTGCCGATTTAATTATCCGGGCCGTCAAATCGAACATCCCGCGAGCACTCCCACTCTGTTTCCTATTGTTGTTTTCCGCCCTGGGACCGGTCTGGGGCGTCGATCCCAATAGCCGCATCTCTCAATACGCTCACACCGCCTGGAGAACACGGGATGGAGCCTTCAATGGCTCTCCCGTTGTCATCACCCAGACCACCGATGGATATCTGTGGATAGGAACGAATATCGGCTTGGTACGCTTCGACGGCGTTCGCTTCACCACCTGGAATCCGCCAACAGGCAGGCGACTGCTCGACTCTCGAATCTTCTCCCTCCTCGGAACTCGCGATGGCAGTCTCTGGATCGGCACGGGATATAGCATTGCCCGCTGGAAGGACGGAGAACTGACCAACTATCCGGAACTCAGCGGACGAATCGAATCCATCGTCGAAGACGACGAAGGTGCGGTGTGGCTGGTCCGTACCCAACCGACCGACAAAACGGGCCCGTTGTGCCGTATTAAAAAAGATGAACGATTGCGGTGTTACGGCATGAGCGACGGAATTCCCTTTGCCCTGGCGATCCAGCTCAGCAAAGGCAATTCCGGCGAATTATGGATTGGCGGTTATTCTGAGCTCTGTCGTTGGAAGCCGGGATCCTGCATCAGTTATTTTGCGAAGGCCTCCCGGCGTCCCGAAACGTTTGCTTCGTTACGAGGCATCGCCACTGCAGCCGATGGATCGGTTTGGGCGGTCATCGATCAATCCCCCAAGGCCTTGCAACTGGAACGATTTGAACACGGAAGCTGGGCCCGTCGGGCTTTTGTGGAGATTCCTATCGACAATTCAGACGTTACGACTTTGTTTGTCGACCGCGATGAAACTCTGTGGCTGGGAACCGCCAAGCACGGTATCTTTCGCATTCGCGGCAAAAACGGCGATGTCGATCACTTTGGCAGTGCCGATGGCCTTTCGGGCGACGCAGTGGGACGCTTCTATCAGGATGCCGAGGGCACTTTATGGATCGTGACCTCGGGTGGCATCGACAACTTCCGCGACTTGAAGGTGGCCAGCTATTCCATGCGCGAGGGCTTGTCCGCCGCCGGCGCCAGTTCGGTGCTGGCGTCACACGACGGCACGGTATGGATCGGCAACTTTCAGGCTTTGGACTTTCTGCCCGCTGGCAGGCTATCCGAGATTCGCGTGGCACACGGTCTGCCGGGACTAAATGTGACGACCATGTTTGAAGACCATGCTGGCCGGCTCTGGATCGGCGTGGATAATGGACTCTGGGTCTACGACCGCGGTGTGTTTAGCCCGGTCCGCCATGCCGACGGCACTCCTCTCGGCATAATCTTCACGATTACCGAGGATACTCAACAGAACATTTGGGTTCGCGCCGGGCCGCTCCACCTTGACCGGATTCGCGATTTCAAACTCCAGGAGGAGTTGACGTCCGAGCAGATCTCCACCAGTTACATACTCGCTTCCAATCCGCGCGGGGGGATTTTTCTAGGACTGGTGGATGGCGATCTGGTCCAGTACCAGGACGGCCAGAAGCAAATCTTTGCTTCTAACGAGGTGGGCAACCGGCGTCAGATTCGGGACCTTTTGGTCGAATCGGATGGCTCGGTGTGGGGCACAACCCTGGACGAACTCGCCCGCTGGAAAGATGGTGTGCGAAAAAATCTCACCACGCGGAATGGTCTTCCTTGTGATGGCATCTTTGCTTTGGTGAAAGACGACCGCGATTCACTCTGGCTGTATACGCAATGCGGCCTCATCTCCATCGAAAAGTCGCAGCTGGAAAGTTGGTGGGAGCATCCAGACAGTCTGGTGAAGTTTAAGGTGTTGGACGCGTTCGACGGTGTGCAAGCCGGTTTGACTCCCCTCAAGCCGCAGGCCACACGATCTCCCGATGGATGCTTGTGGTTTGTGAATGGCCAGATTCTGCAAGTGCTGGACCCCGATCATTTGCAGGAGAATGTGAAACCGCCCCCGGTGCAGATTGAACAAGTTGTGGCCGACCGAAAGAGCTATGCGCCCGGGAAAAACCTCCGTCTTCCTCCCCTGACGCGCGATCTCGAAATTGAATACACCGCGCTCAGCTTCGTAGTTCCGCAGAAGGTGCGCTTCCGCTACAAACTGGAAGGCCGGGATGCCGGCTGGCAGGAACCCGGAACCCGGCGCCAGGCTTTCTACAGCGATCTTCGCCCCGGAGGCTATCGATTTCACGTCATGGCGTGCAACAACGACGGCGTCTGGAACGAAGCGGGGGCCACTCTGGACTTTACCGTTGCGCCGGCCTGGTATCAGACCGACTTGTTCCGATTTCTGTGCGTCGTGGGCGCCATCATTGCCGCGTGGGCATTCTACCGGTTGCGCGTGCGGCAGATTGCGAAAGCCATCAGCGCCCGCTTCGATGAGCGGCTGGCGGAACGCACTCGCATCGCGCGCGATCTTCATGACACCTTCCTCCAGACCATCCAAGGCAGCAAGCTGGTCGCCGATGACGCGCTTGACCCCTCTACCGATCCCGTCCGCATGCGTCGAGCCATGGAGCAACTAGCGAGGTGGCTCGAACAAGCGATGCAGGAAGGCCGCGCTGCCCTGAACTCCCTGCGCACCTCTACCACGCAGCGCAACGACCTCGCCGAGGCATTTCGGCGGGCCACGGAAAATGGTCAAGTCCCCAGCGACATGGAAACTGTGCTTGCCGTCGTCGGCGATTCGCGCGACATGCACCCCATCGTCCGCGATGAGATCTATCGCATTGGCTATGAAGCAATCCGAAACGCCTATCTGCACTCGCGCGCCACTCGACTGGAAGTAGAACTCCACTACGAGCACGACCTCACAATACGAGTGCGTGATAACGGCGTAGGCATCGAACCCAGAGTGGCAAACCAGGGGAAAGCCGGACATTTCGGACTGCGCGGAATGCGGGAACGCGCCGCCCGCATCGGGGCTCAGCTCACCATTGTGAGCTCGCCCACCTCTGGCACTGAGCTGACCGTTGTCGTTCCTGGGCGCATCGTCTTTCGAAAAGTAAAACCATCTTGAAAGCGCAATAGCCGCGTTCAGCGATAAGCCGAAGGTCCACGCTGGGTTGATCCCAATCACCCTGAATTCTCTTAAACCACCGTTTACACCTGCACAAAAATCTAGGTCGAATCCTGTGGTTTCTGAGGTTTCTCGAAAAACCGGCATACGGATACCCTGCGAATGCAGGAATTTCACCAATAAGGAGAGAATCAACAACATGAAGTTCTATTCTGCATTGCATTCCGTTGCGATCCTCGTCGCGGCTCTCGCCCAATTTGCCTTCCCGTTGAAAGGAGCATCGCAAGTGACAACTACTCAACCGGTCAAGAATGTCGTTCTAGTGCATGGGGCGTGGGCAGACGGATCAAGCTGGTCGAAGTTGATCCCGATCCTTCAGTCAAAAGGCCTGCATGTCGCCTGTGTCCAAAACCCGCTGACCTCCTTTGCCGACGATGTGGCGGCGACTAGGAGAATCATCGATGCGCAAGATGGCCCGGTACTCTTGGTCGGACACTCCTACGGTGGTGCCATCATCACTGAAGCTGGCAACAGTCCAAAAGTAGTGGGCCTGGTTTACGTGGCAGCATTCGCTCCAGATCAAGGGGAATCGGCTGCGAGTCAGGGAAAGCCCTACGGCCCTACTCCCGGTGGAGCAGAATTGCGGCCCATCGAGGACGGGTTCCTGGTCCTCACGCAAAAGGGGATTCAGGAAGACTTCGCGTCCGACCTTACCACTGAAGAGCAGATGGTCGCGTTCGCAACGCAGGGTCCAACTCAAGGCGCAGCGCTGGCCAGCCCGATCTCAACACCCGCATGGCGTAACAAACCGACATGGTTTGTCATCGCGTCTAACGACCGCATGATTTCGCCCAAGCAGGAGAAGGATAGTGCGGAGAAGATGAACGCGAAAACTCTGACCCTTCCGACTAGCCATGTGCCTATGCTGTCGCGACCGAAGGAAGTAGCGGCCTTCATCAGCGATGCTGCATCGGATCAGTCCAGATTGACGGCGGCCAACAAGTAGGCAACTTTGAGACAACAGTCCCGTCCGCGACGAGCGGACGGGACTGTGCTCAATTTTCGCCCCGAAAACGGGAACGTCCCGTCTGTCCCCGGTTTGTCCCCCCGGTTTGTCCGACCCTGCAGAAAAATCTAGGTGGAATTCTGTGGTTTCTGAGGGTTCTCGAAAACCGGCATACGAATACCTTGTCAATGCGGGAACTTCACAAATGGAGAGAAACACATGCAGCAGAACAGAGTGGCAGTGAAGAATATTGTTCTCGTTCACGGCGGTTTCGTGGACGGGTCTGGATGGGAAGCAGTCTACAAAACCCTAAAGAGAGACGGATATACCGTCGCAATCGTTCAGAATCCAACCATCTCGCTGGCGGATGACGTTGCCGCTACCAAGCGGACGATTGCGAACCAGGACGGTCCGGTGATCCTCGTCGGCCACTCGTATGGAGGGGCGGTCATCACGGAAGCCGGCAACGACCCGAAGGTCGCTGGGCTGGTCTATGTGGCCGCCTTCGCTCTCGACCAGGGTGAGTCAGTGTCTTCGCTGATCAAGAACGCACCGCCAGGCGCTCCGGTGCCACCGATTCTGCCGCCGCAGGATGGATATCTCTTCCTCGACAAGGCGAAGTTTCCTGCATCCTTTGCCGCAGACGTGGAGCCAGAGACGGCCGCATTCATGGCCGATTCCCAAGTGCCATGGGGCCTCGACGCACTCAGCGGTACGATCAGCGAACCGGCATGGAAAACAAAGCCAAGCTGGTATTTGCTGACCACCGAAGACAAGATGATTCCACCTGCCGCTCAGCGGGCTATGTCCGAACGCGCAGGCGCAACGGTTGTCGAGGTCGAAGGAAGCCACGCCGTCTACGTGTCGCAGCCGCACGCTGTAGCTGCTCTCATCGAAACGGCTGCGAAAGGCGCGGCAGCAAAGGCGGCTTAGCAGGAGTACGCACGAGCCGGGCTCGACAATCCAAAACAGCGGCACTCGGGAGCTAACACAGTTCCCGAGTGCCGCAGCGGGCCGTTCCTTCACTGATTCCTCCACAATAACCGTTTTCGACCTGCAGAAAAATCTAGGTGGATTTCTGGGGTTTCTGAGGTTTCGCGAAAATCGCAATATGAATATCTTCGTGTCACCTAAGCCGATGGGGTGGGTTGATCCTCATGCAAAAAACAGAACAGAACTGCGACGAACTCATGGGTGGCCTACTGCCTGAGGCGGAGAGAGAGTTGACCGCATTTGCACTCGCCGTAACGCAGCGTTTCGGTGCTGAGCAGGCCCGGTGCTCGATCGAAGACTGGATGCAAGAGCTGGAGCTGATGGATTGGCCGACTGGAGAAGCGCTTCCCGACTGGCGTCGCATCACGATTGCGGCAGCGCTTCGCCTTGCCGGTCGCGTCAACATTCACGGCCTCGAAAAAATTGTGAGCGCGAGCCCGGTGCGCGCCAGCGCCTGAAGTTATCGGCGTTACTGAATGGAGAACAGAATCATGGAAAACACTGCAGCAGTGGTAGAGACTCCCACTCAGGCGATCGGCAGTATTGTCGATCATGTCCGCCAGCAGGCCACGAGTACTATTGTCGTCGCCCAGTTGCTGTGGAGAGATGTGATTCGAGTAACACTGCGAATCGCTCAGGTGCTTCTCACCGCGTTGTCGTTGGTGACCTGCTTCACGCTGTCAGCCCAGGTCGGGCCACGAGGCGTTCGGAATATCGTGCTGGTTCACGGTGCCTGGGCCGATGGTTCGGGCTGGAAAGGCGTTTACGAGATTCTCGTGAAGGACGGCTATAACGTCAGCATCGTGCAGGAACCGGAAACGTCTTTTAAAGAAGACGTGGCCGCCACGAAGCGCGCTCTGGCTCAGCAGGACGGGCCCTGCATTCTCGTTGCTCACAGTTATGGGGGAGCGGTCATTACCGAAGCCGGAACGGATTCTGTGGTTGCTGGTCTGGTATACGTCGCCGCCCACATGCCCGATGCTGGAGAGAGCGAGGCTGACGACGGAAAGCGCTTCCCCAGTGATCTCAGCAAGTCCAATGCCATCAAGAAAACCACTGACGGCTTTACTTATCTCGACCCGGCCCAGTTCCATGAGTACTTCGCGGCTGACCTGTCGGCCGAACAGGCTGCTTTCATGGCGCGATCGCAAGTGCTGAACGCAGCAGAAAATTTCAAAGCAGTCATCACAATGCCTGGCTGGAGGAGCAAGCCAAGCTGGATGCTGGTAGCTGGGGCCGACCGAATCATCAACCCAGAGCTCGAACGATGGTATGCCAAAAGAGCCCACAGCCACACCGTCGAAATCGCGGGCGCCAGCCACTCGGTCTATGTCTCCAGACCGAAAGAAGTTGCGGCGCTGATTGAGGAAGCCGCATCACGGGCTCGGTAGGAGCGTGCGCGAGAACAGACCGTGTGAAACGGCCGAGGAAAGGGGAAATGTCCCCCCATCCCTGAAATCGACTGATCGACATTTGAACCACAAATTACAACCAAGGAGAAACAATTATGCCCACGATCACCACGAAGGATGGCACACAGATTTTCTACAAAGACTGGGGAAAGGGCCAGCCCATCGTGTTCAGTCACGGTTGGCCGCTTACCGCGGACGACTGGGACGCACAGATGATGTTCTTCGGCCAGCGCGGATATCGAGTCATCGCGGGTGATCGGCGAGGCCACGGCCGTTCCACCCAAACCTGGGATGGCAACGACATGGACACCTACGCCGACGATCTTGCAGCCCTCACCGAAAAGCTTGACCTGAAAAACGCAATCCACGTGGGCCACTCCACCGGCGGCGGAGAGGTGGCGCGTTACATCGGGCGCTATGGCTCGAAACGCGTCGCCATGGCCGTGCTCATCAGTTCAGTGCCACCGTTGATGGTGAAGACGCCCAACAATCCTGCAGGCTCGCCGATTGAGGTGTTCGACGACCTGCGAGCTCAATACTCGAAAGACCGGCCGCAGTTTTACCGGGACATCACTCTCCCGTTCTACGGCTACAATCGGCCGGGCGCCAAGATTTCCGAAGGCGTCCGAGACAAGTGGTGGCTCCAGGGGATGTTGGGCGGGGTGAAGGCAGGCTATGACTGCATCAAAGCTTTTTCGGAGACGGATTTTACCGAGGATCTCAAGAAGTTCGACGTACCCACTCTCGTCATGCATGGCGACGACGATCAGATCGTGCCGATTGCCGCTGCGGGGCTCAGGTCGGCGAAGATCGTGAAGGGCGCGACGCTGAAAGTCTATCCCGGATTTCCGCACGGCATGCCCACAACCAACGCAGACCAGATCAATGCCGACCTGCTGGCATTCATCGAGCAACGCAAGCAAGCAGCAGCTTGAAACGATCCGGCCTTCCCGCCTGACGGGCAGGCCGGATTTCACGACCTTGCACGGGACAGCTGCCGTCCGCGCCGCAGCGCGTTAAAGAGGTAGAGTATGGAAAAGATCAGGACTTCCAAGTCTTCGGGCTCCGGCGACCTGGCAATGATAGCTACCGCGATGGGGGCGGTCGCCGTGGGCGCTTTCGCGATCGGGGCGTTGGCGATTGGGCGCTTGGCAATCTGCCGCCTCTCGGTCGAGGGCGCCAAACTAAAACGTCTTGAGATTGAGGACCTCATCGTTACACGGCTGCACGTTGCCGAAACCAGGGTGCGCGACTCACTGGTTCCACATGGCAATGGTGAATGCACGATCTCGCGGTGAAATTACGAGATTAGCGTGGATAAGCCGAGGTTCCGCCCATCCGCCGCTTGCAAACTCTGAGGAGATATCTATGACCTTCAGCCAAAACAACGGAATCATCGACAAACCCACTAATCACTCGGTCGAGCAGACAGTGGAAAAACTCAAGGGAATCCTACAAGGCAAGGGAATCGCCCTGTTCGCTCTGGTCGACCATAGTGGAGAAGCTCAAAAGGTCGGGATGAAAATGCCTCCCACCAAGCTGCTTATCTTCGGCAACCCCAAGGGCGGTACGCCGCTCATGCTGGCCGCGCCCCGCGTTGCCATTGACCTGCCCCTCAAGATTCTGGTCTGGGAAGATGTGCAAGGCAAAGTCTGGGTCAGCTATAACAGCCCAGCCTATTTGCAGGAACGGCACGGCTTTCCACCCGAACTGCTGAAGAACATCGCGGCAGTCGAAGCCTTTGCGGCTCAGGCGGCGGAATAAAACTGAACTGGGGACAATCGCCCGCGGTTCGCAGATAATTACAACCCGCAAGGAGTGAAGCTATGGGAAGAAGGCAGGATCAAGTCTCGAACCTGATATCGAAATTGGAACTCGATCGCAGGGGCTGGCTGAAACTTGGCGTCGCATCCGCGGTAGCGGCTTCGCTGCCCGGCACGCTGCTGCGTGCGCAATCGGCGCCGCAAGCCTGCTCTGCAGCCATCCCGCAGAACCATGAACCGTCGAACGGCGGCTCCTGCCCGTATCCGATTCCCTGGCTCGACAAGAACGGCAATCACAATCAGATCCCAATGCCGAACGTCGAACTCTCCAGTATCTATCACTTCAAGGGAAAGCTGGCGCGCTGCAACGGCTTCCACGGCATGGGCACCGATAACCAGGGTAACCGCCTCGCCTGGGGCAGTCCCAGCACGGACTATAGCTACATGGCGGGCGAGTACTGGGCAGCGCGGCAGGCGCATCAAGCCGTCTTCGCGCACACCTGACTCACCGTATTCAAGGGACCGGCGGTCCCCGCGAACCAGATCCACGATTTCCATTCGCCCATTTCGCCCGAGGGCTTGTACTGGGTGACGCCAGTGCCATCCACCGGCCTTATATTCGCGGCGGATGGCAAAACGGCCACGCTCCAGATGGCGAACTTGCCCATCATTGACCAGCCTCGTTGGCCGGCGATGGATGCGGAATCGAATCCCGCATTCCTGGATTTCAGAGTGGTTTTCACGGCCACCGATGAGCCAGTGACCTACGAAAACGCGATGCAGCAGTACCGGTTCGAAGGCTTCAAGGCAAGCGCACAGCTCGAAGCCACGATCCGCGTGCCAGCGATCGATTTCACCTTCAAAACCGATCCGCTGGAAACGTCGAAGTGCGATTTTGCAGTGATGGGCGCCGAGATGAACGGCAGGTACTACGAAGTGAGGAAATAATGGTGGAGGCGGCGGGAGTCGAACTAATCACTATATTGATAACACGTAACTTATTGATTCTAGGAACTGCCACAACGGCCAAAAAGGCCCCATTGCCCGATCCATTGTACGTTTATTGTACGAAAACGCTTTTCGCTCTGGAATCACGGACACCGCATAGCGACCACAGTATCCCATAGATTCGCCGGGACGGATCGAGAAAAAACTCTGGACAGTGTTTCGCTCGAAGCCAATACCCTGAAAATACTTTCCGCTGTTTTCATAATCTACGACAATCGACAATCGAGGCCTTTGCTATTCGCGTACCTGAAAACACAAAACTGACTTGGCCTAAATTTCAGATCCCCTGTCACTCGCGCGCTGAAGTCACTGCTGGGGCCGGCGGCGGCGCCGCAAAATTCGTCCGAGTAGTCAGCAGAGATTCTGCCTCGCCTGAAAACCGCCCCCGGAGTCCATCCGGATAGTAACGATAAATATGTCCAGCGGCTCCATTACCAACGACGGCTGGATCAGCCGCTGCTAACCGGATCGTATACGTGGGGGCCGGCCAATCCTCGGTCAAGAACATTTGCACGTGGGCAAAGCATCCTCCAGGGATGACTTCGGCACACACGAGATGAGCGCGCCATCCATCCGGCCGAGCATTAGCATTTAGCATTTCCCCAAGAAGAGGGTGTTGTCGCACTCCTATGAATTCGTTGACTCGGCTAACGGGGCCCGCAACATCGTCAGAGATGAATTCGCGGAGCCGGGAGAATGACGGTTCGTGTCCGGTGTACCTGTTGAATTGCGTAAGAAAATAGTGGAAGCCAATCTTGGCGAAGGCTCGAAAGTATCGGGCATTCAGCTCAACTTTTCCAACGGCTCCTGCAAAAACTTTGCTTCCTGGGGTACCTTCTCCGAATTCAGCCGCAGGCCACGCCTGCCTGAGAATCGGTTCCAGCCAAGCTCTTTCCTCCGGGTCACAAGATAGTCGAGTCTCAAAAGGTTTGATCACTCCGAACGCCTTAAATGCCTGGAGTAACCACTCAGCAGTTGCATCCTCTCTGATTGGGAGATGATGCGTCTTCCCAAAACTCTCGACAAAGATCAGTTCTCGCAATTGTCTTGCTTGGCCGTTCTCAATTTCGAGATTAACTTCCACACCCCAAACTGGATCAAATGCGCTGAATTCCTGGCGGCGTCCCCCGGCGCTTCCCCTATAGAAAGGGTTCACCTTATCGTGGTGTGCACGACCTTCAATGCCGTACCACCAACGAAAAAACCCCTCCGGGCCGCATCGGGCAAGCTGCTCATCTAATACGCCTAAGCGATTGTTATTGCACTCGTCACAGACGCGATTTTCCAGATTTGGTGCGCCCGTAAATTCTCCGAACGCAGCCGGCAGGACATGCTCCAGAGAGTTTGCTGGAGAAGAACAGTAAAGGCACTGTCCCAAGTTTTCCATAAGCTCATTATCCTAGAAACCGGCTTCTGCGAGAAATTGTGGCAAATTTCTAGTCGGATCGGCGTTCGGAAGCCACCATGATGCTGATCCCGACGACAAATCTACCCACCAATTCACTCTAATTCTTCGCAGCTATTCCTCCCAGGAATAGCTGTCCGCCGAACATTCATTGGACAGCGTGATCAAGCCGGGTTAGGTTTGCGCCAAAGCAGCCGATTGAGCGGCTTCCGGAGGTGCATATGCCACGTTGGTCCCAAGTCCATCTCATCCGCCAAGTCCGGCGCGTTACTCGTTGCCAGTGGACGCGTCCAACCGTCGCTCTTCTCGCCCTTCTTCTTCTGATGCCGGTGGCCGCGCTGGCACAGGGCTCACCGTTCGACACCGGCTTTAACGCCATCCAAAGCCTTTTCACCGGCACCATCGCGAAAGTTGCAAGTCTGGTTGCAATCGTGATCGGCGGCTACGGATTCGCGCACGGGGAACCCGGCGCAAAAAAGGCGCTCGCTGGTGTTGCTGCTGGAACGGGCATTGCTGTTCTCGCCGTGAATGTCCTGAGCTGGCTCTGGGGCGTATAGCGCCCTTCCCAACCACAGTCAACCAGCCCTTAGACGAGGGATTTATGCACGACAAAGCACAGCAGAAACATCGCACAAATCGAGTCTTCAAGAGCCTGCATAAGCCGCTCACTTATTTGGGTGTGGAGCGCACACTGTTTTACTTCGTCTGCGTCGGCGCGGTGGGGGCTTTCAATCTCTTCAATTCCATCCTCGCCGGTATCGCCGTCTTCATTGGCGGCTTTGCCTTCGGCCATTGGGTGACGAACAGCGATCCGGCCTTCCTCCGCATCCTCGCAAAGTCCGAACGCTACAAGCTGCGCTATGACGCCGCGAAGCAGCAACTTCCCCGCGTGGAGGTGGTGTGATGCTGCGTCTCGACAAGGTCATCAAGCCGTGGAAAGAGAGTGCGGCGCTGAACGACCACATCAACCTCTACGGCTTCTGGAACGAGACGGCCTTCCTTACCAAGAGCGGTGATGTCGGCATGGTTCTCAGTGTTCCCGGCGTGGACTACGAAAGTCTGGACCGCTCGGAACAAGAGTACGCGGTGAAGCGTTTGGAGGCGGCGCTCAAAGCGTTTGGTCCAGGCTTCCATGTTTACCAATACCTCTTCAAATCGAACCGTCCCGACATACCGTTCGCAAAATATGACGACCCGATTGTGGAAGCAGCTATCGACCAGCGGCGGAAGTTTTTTGAAGCGAAGCGCGACCATCTTTATCAGGTTGAAATCTTCTATTGCATCCTGCTCGAAGGCGCCCGGTCGAAGACTGGCGTGGACTACGAAAGTCTGGACCGCTCGGAACAAGAGTACGCGGTGAAGCGTTTGGAGGCGGCGCTCAAAGCGTTTGGTCCAGGCTTCCATGTTTACCAATACC
>JBKQID010000067.1:0-52296 GCA_052148475.1 Candidatus Sulfotelmatobacter sp.
GGTTGGAAGGGTCTTGGGTCTTGGGTCTTGGGTCTTGGGTCTTGGGTCTTGGGTCTTGGGTCTTGGGTCTTGGGTCTTGGGTCTTGGGTCTTGGGTCTTGGGTCTTGAGACGGCGGGCGAATGAGTAAGCGCCGAGTCCCATGACCTGCAGCCTAAGACCCAACCCCGCTCCCGGAGGGGCGAAGACGGATTGGACGGAATTGAGCACGCCAGGTCGCAAGACGTATGGACCGGGAATCCACAGAGCGAGCGGGAAAACTTGTGACAAATGTCACAGACCGTGCCCAACCGAATGGATTATCTTCTCGCCTGTGAAAGTAAAAATCCACCGGGTTACAGGGAATGCGAGGAGCAAAATCTAAAGAGGAGAACGTTTGCACGATGAAGAACAATCAGTCGCTAGAAAGGCTCATGTCGGAGCGCTGGCCAAAACTGAAGAAAAGAGCGCGGAACGAAAACGATCCAGAAAAACTAATTGCGATCCTCGAAGAGATAGATGACTTGTTGTTTATCGTCGAAATGAGAGTCGCCGCTCAGAACCGGCGAACACATTCCAGGGACGATACTGATTCGAGATCACTTCGCTTAGAATCTGGCGCCGTACCCTTGGACGACTCAGAAATCGGGAGCCAATGAATGAGGTCTCACCAAGGGTAAGACAGCGCAGCATCGACGAACTCTCGAACGAAGTATGTGAACTGTTCGGGCAGCAGTTTGACGCCCTGCAGCAGGGTCTATCCGAAGACGAATTGGAACAATACCTGGAGAGGCGGGCACGGATTCATCAATTGCAGACCGAGCTGAAGGCGTCAATTTCCCGGCCCTCGTGACGGAGGTTGAAAGGGATTGCCGGTCCCAGGCCGGGTGAGTCTCGGCCTGGCCGGCTTACTTCATATTGTCGAGGATGGAGCCGACAATGCCGCCGACCACGCCGCCTTCCACTGTCTTCCGGCTGGCTTCATGCGGCATGTATCACTCCAAGGCGTCCGCTGATTTCGCGATGGGCCAGATGCGGCGGGGGCCGGTCTACCCTCAGTGCTCGGACTGGGTCAGGACCTGCGTGAGATACTCGCGCCACGCGATGGCCCAGGTGTGGGTACCGTGGCCATGAGTGTTCTCGCCGATCGGCAACAGCACAAACTTGCCATGCTTGAGGCGGGCGCTCTGTTTTTCTGCGATCCCGAGTTCAGGAGGGTTAATGAAGTCATCCGCAGAATTGATCCACATCACCGGTGCGGTGATCTCTTCGAGGCGCAGTGAAGGATCATAGTTGCGCGAAGCGTTGACCTGATAGAGCAGGTCATTGGCGTCGAGGCTTGCGATGCGTGGTTCGACCGAGTCGGCGACGAACTTGTCGGCCGCGTCGCGCGTGGGAAGCTGTTTCTGCATGAGCACGGGCGCGCTGCCTGCGATGGTCAGCAAATCTTGCGCGGTACGAAGCGCCGCCTTCGGTTCTTCCTTGTATTCGCCGTCTTTCCAGTCGGGATCGTCGCGGATCGCGTCCATCAGCATCTTCCGCCATACCCGGTTTCGTCCGGCAATCTGCTGCGGAAGACACGCCATTGGCATCAGGGCGTCCACGAACGTGGGATAAGTTTCGCCCCACACGAATGAGTGCATGCATCCCATGGAAGTGCCGAAGAGAAGGCGCAGGTGATCGACCGCAAGACCTTCGGTGAGAAGAAGATGCTGCGCGGACACCATGTCGTCGTAGTCGTACTGCGGGAAGTGAGCGTGCATGAGGTCGCTCGGCTTCGAGGAGTGGCCGTGGCCAATGCCGTCGGGCGCGATGATGAAAAAGCGGGCGAGATCGAGCGGCTGTCCCGGGCCAAAAAGTTCGCCGGCAAATTGTGGCGCCAGAAATTGCTGTCCTGATCCTCCGGTTCCGTGCAGCAGCAAGACTGCGTTGGTGACGTGGCCGGCGGCATCCCGCAGGGGCTTGCCCAGCGTTCTGTAATGCAGACGAAGCTGCGCCAGTTGCTCGCCGGATCGAAATTTGAAATCGTGCGCGACGAAGTCTCCTTCGGTTACCGAAAATTTCGGCGTCTCCTGGCCAACCGCAAGCGAAGGGAGAAGAATCACAGCGAAAATGAGAAGGCGAGTGAAGACGTTCATGGAAGTCTCCGCTACTTCATATTGTCGAGGATGGAGCCGACGATGCCGCCGACCACGCCGCCTTCCACTGTCTTCCGGCTGGCTTCGTGGGGCATGTACCTCTCCAGGGCATGCGCTAATTTCGCGATGGGGAGAGTCTGCAGCCAGATTCTGCCGGGGCCGGTCAGTGCGGCCAGGAAAATTCCGTCACCGCCGAAGATCATGTTCTTGATGCCGGGGACGGTTGTGATCTGGAACGAAACGCTCGACTGAAATGCGCCCACGTGGCCGGGATGAACCCGCAAAGTTTCGCCGGGTTGAAGGTCGCGCACGACGAGTTCGCCCGAGAGCTCGAGCCATGCGATGCCCTGTCCGCTGACCTTTTGCAGCAGGAAGCCGTCGCCGCCAAAGATTCCTGCACCAAGCGATTGTTGAAAGCCGACGCTAATCTGAATCATCTGCGTGGCGCAGAGAAAGCCGTGGCGGTGAATCATGAACTCATGCCCCGGCGAAACTTCCACGGGCACGATGTGGCCGGGGAGTTTGGTGGCGAAGGCAAGCTCGCCGGGGGCGCCGATGGCGCGGTATTCCGTCATGAAAAGTGAGCCGCCACCGGCCACACGCTTGAGCACGCCGAAGATTCCTCCGCCGCCGCCGAACTGGGTGTGCGTGGTCATCTGGATCGAACTGCCCATCCACGAAAGTTCTCCGGCTTCGGAGATGACGGCCTCGTTGGGCTGGAGGGCAAATTCCAGAACGGGCATGGTAGTGCCAGTGATGCGGCTCTGCATGGTGAATCTCCTAGTAAGAAGGTTGGCTCGGTCGAACGCGCGTCTGGGTTCCGGCTCGCGCCGACCTCAGAGCGAAAGACCCCAGAGTATACAACGAGCGGGCGAGGCCAGCATCGTCAGAGCGAACGTTTGGAGGTCGAAATCACTTGCAGCAAAACAGGGTCGGCACCGGCGCCGGCCAGGCGCTTGCGAGTGGCGTCGCTCAGCGTGAAATCGACGCCGAATTGCTGCACTAGAGCCGCCATGCGCCTAGTCGTGATCCAACTCTTGAGTCCGGTTTCGACTTCAGCAACGGAAAAAGGCGCGGCGCCGCTTTTTGCCGGCTTAGACGCGGAGGGCGCGGCATGATCGGGCACGTGCCAGTTCGCTTCGTGGGCAGAAATCAGTCCCTTGGCCACCATATCCAACAGTTGATCTTGGGATTTCTTATTTTGCTGGCGGGCTGCTTTCACAAACCATTTCGCCGCTTCATGCTGATCTTTCGGAAGTCCTTCGCTGCCAGTTTGATAAATATATCCCATTGCATATTCAGCGCCGACATAGCCTTGATCTGTAGATTTCCGTAACCACCGAAGTCCCTCTTTTGGATCTACTGCGACGCCCCCCTCCCCGTAGATGTACGCTCGGGCCAAGTCGAATTGGGCGATCGCATCTCCAGCCTCGGCTTTGTGCCGGGTCACGGTAAGACCTTGCTTCTGAGCCGAAACGGAGGCTAACGCGATGGCGCAAGCAGCGACACTGAGAATCAAATGTAGGCGATGCGTCATAGAGTACTTCCCGCCCTCACGCGGCAGGATCACTGCTGGCCGCCAATTCTAAGGACGCGCACATTCGAAGTCAATTTCAAGGACCTTGACAGTAGAGCGTTTCTGCGTGAGCATTCCCTGCTATGGGGCGATGTATCGGCCTACGCGGCCTGGCAGAGCTCCTGTGCCGCCTAACGAGATCTCATGAGATTCTGCCCCGCCTGTCACAAGACATATCCGGCTGAGTACAACGTGTGTCCGGCGGACCAGACTGGGCTGCAAGACACGCACGAACTGCAGCCGGGGATGATCATCCGCAACAAGTACGAAATTCTCGATCAGATCGGCATTGGCGGCATGGGGGTTGTCTATCGCGGTCGACATCTCACGTTTAACGAGATGTGCGCGATCAAGGTGGTCAACGAAGGCGTTGCCGGAGACTCCACCTTTCTACAGCGTTTTCAGACCGAGGCGGTGGTGACCCGCAAGCTCCGCCATCCGAACGCGGTTCGAGTGGACGACTTCGACTACACCGAGGACGGCCGGCCCTTCATTGTGATGGAGCTGGTCGAGGGCAAGAACATCGGCGAGATTCTGCTGGAACAAGGGCCATTCGCGGTTCCGCGAGCGCTTCGCATTGTGACGCAGGCGGCACGGGCGCTGGGAGTCGCGCACCAACTCGGTGTGGTGCACCGCGATATCAAACCGGGAAACATCCTCCTCACCGTCGACGAGCAGGGTCAGGAAACCGCCAAGGTGCTCGATTTCGGAATCGCCAAGCTGCGCGAAGCCAGCGGCGGCGACGGCAAGTCTTCGGGAATGACGATGACCGGCATGTTGGTAGGCACGCCGCTCTATATGTCCCCGGAACAATTTATGGGGAAGAAGGGGGGCGAGATTGACGGCCGCACCGACATCTATTCGCTGGGCGTTGTGCTCTATCAAATGGTGACCGGGCAAGCGCCTTTTGACGGCGACACACTGTATACGCTGATGCTGCAGCACATGGAAGGGAACGTGAAGCCGCCGCACGAGCGGGTTCCGGAGCTGCACCTTCCGGTGGAGCTCTCACAGGTGATTCTGAAAGCGATCGATAAATCGCGCGAGCAACGATTTCAGACCGCGGAAGAATTTATCGCTGCCATGGATCAGCTGGGGCTTCTGCCCAGCGGGCCCTGGGAAGAAGCGGTTGTGGAAAGTCCTCCGACACCGAGTGACCGAGTGGTGCGGGCACCGATCACGAGCGTGAGAACTCCGGCTCCGGCTCCGACTACCGCTTCGCGGGTCTCGGCGACGCCGACGGAAACCAAAACCACGCCCGCAACCAAGGTCAGAACTGGAACCATCGCCGCGAAAGCGCCGACTCCAGTGCCCTCCCCAACCTTGCCGTTAGTTCCGCCGGTTGCCAGGCAACCGGCGCCCGCAGGCATCAAGACGGGGACACCACGGCCAGACTCGGTGCTGGTGAAGAGCGCGGCGCAGCATGTACTTCTGCAACCCAAGAAATTCGGGCTGAAGCACTTTTTGGGGCTTGTTGCCTTGCTTTTAGCAGCTGTACTGGTGGCGGGAGTTGGCTATCTGAAATACCAATCGCTTCGGCGATTACGCATTCAGAGCGCGGTCACTGAGATGTTGAAGACCGAGCCAGATCTCAGCAAGGCTGCGCTGAGAGTGTCGGTTTCCGACAAGGATGAAGTAATTCTCGACGGCAATGTGTTGACCGCGGAGGATCGCAAGGCGGCAGAGAACCTGGCTGGCGCTGTTCCCGATGTCACGCAGGTGATCAATCGAATCCTGGTGACTCCCGCCCCAGGAACGGTAGTCGTTCCGGCGCAATCCTACGACTCGCTGGTCAGCGACGGAAACAAATATATGGACGACGGGAAATACGACGAAGCGATCGCGTGCTTCTCCAAAGCAGCCGAGACCGACCCCAGCAAGGGGGCAAAAGACTTGTTGCAAAAAGCGCAGCAAGCACAGAAAGCGGAAGAGTTGCTGCTCAAGAATCGCCGGTAGATTGCACCGGGCCGGTACACTTACGCTTCTACCGGCGATCCCGTCATTCCAAGCGCAAAATCAGCAACTCGGCCGAGCTCACGACCCTTGGCTGAATGCTTCCTTTGAAACCTGGGCCTCGGTTTGATCGGCTGCTGCCTGCTGATCTTCTAGGGCCTTGGCGGCGCTGGCATCCGGAGGCGGAGGCGGAACATCCGAAGCGGTGGTGCTGGTATCAGGAGCCTTCGGAAGGCCACCGGTTCCCTGTTTGGCGGCCATCTCCTTCATGCCATTATCGAGCTGTTCCTGGAAATGATTGTGCATCTCCTGCAGGTCGTCGACTGCGACGGCCACTTGTTTGCCAGGAGCGCAATCCGATTTCTTGCTGCTGGCAACACTTACCGTCACTTTCCTGTCGTCGTCGGGAGTGTCGGTAATTCTGGTGATGACGTCACCCCCGGTCAGAGTGCATTCCTGGCCGTCGCTCGCCACTGTTAGATCGGTATCGACTACGAAGGTGCGTCGAGCGGGATCGAGCGCGGGCGGAACTTCTCCACTGGCCTGCTGCGGCGGCGCCGATCCACCCGAATCTCCGCCCGCGGCGGCCGGTTGCGCGGCTGCGGCTTGTTCGGCGGCGAGTTGCGCTTTCACTTCTTCGGCAATCGCGGCTTTGACTTCAGGAGTAAGAGTTACCGCACCACCGCTGGCTGCGGGCGCATCGCCGCCGCCCGAGTTATCAGCTTGCTGGTCGCCACCGCTGGCTCCAGCGCTCGCCGCAGCACCGCCCGCGGCCGCAGCATTGGCCGCTGCTTGCGCCGCATAGGCGGCCTGGAGATTTGCGGCAATCAGGTAGTCGGTCAGCCAGAACGCGGCTGAAGGATAGCTCGGATAGGGCGCGAAATATCCGCCATAATATCCATACCAAGGCGCTCCACCCCATCCCCATCCCCAATACACGGGCGCGGGCCAGGGATTATAGGCCCATCCGTAATACCCGGCGCCGTAGTAAAACGCGGGATGATAACCGTAATAGCAGCAGTAGCCTCCATAAGAATACGAGCGGTACACCCTGGCATACGCCACGTGATTGATGACCACAGTGCGCGACACATAGGTGCGCCCGCCGCGGGTCACGTAGGGCCGCTGCACGTAGCCGGAATTCCTGCCGGTGGTTACGACGCGAGCGCCATTGTGCGTGCTTTCAATGCGGCGATTTCCGTTGAGGCCGCGTTCGATGTGCATGCCATTTTGATTGATGGAACGGATCTTTCCGTTGGAGATCCTGGCCGTCCCACCGCCCTTGAGGGGAACCACTTTCCCGGGAAGAGGCCGGTTGACTTTGGATACGGAACCAGCACCACCTTTCCCCGCATTGGCGCCGCCGTTTCTGCCCATCGCCGAACCGGCGCCGGTCCTGCCGGCGTTTCCGGTCCTGTTCATTGTCCCCGAGCCCGTTCTTCCAACCCCGGGCCTTGTTCCCGCCGCGGTTCCAGGTCTGGTGCCTGTAGCCGGGCGATTTGTGGTCGCGGGCCGGTTGGTGGCGGGTCGACCGGTAGCAGGGCGACCGGCGGCGGGCCGGCTGGCGGCCGGGCGCGCGGGCGCAGCTTTCGGCGCGGCTGCTTTCGGCGCGGCCGGAGCCGACTTCTTATCGGCTCCTACGCTGGCCACCAAGGCGGCGAGCAAGAACACAAGAAGGAACGATTTCTGAAGGATCTTGTCACTTTTCGTCACGAAACTCATGGGAGCGAAATTCATTGACGCAAAATTCATCGCAAACTCCTGGCGAGAAAATCCTCTTCAAGTTTGACTTCACCAACAGGAACTTTGAACTCCGGGGGAATTCATAGGTTGTCCACAGGCACCACCAAATCTCCGCCGAAACGTCTGGGACAGAGGTCCGCCTGCGACGTGGGAATGATGGCAATTCTGATCCCGGCGAGGGTGCAAGTCAAGAGAAATCCCGGTTCATGCGACCGCCCGGTGCCCCCGGATATACCCCTGCGTCTGGCCGGCAGAAGTGGCCCCGCATCAAGCTTAGAGCGGTCTTAATTGCCAACGTCCGTCGGACGTTCAACTCTCTGCATTCTTTGCGATTCGCTTGCAACTGCGAGGTATAATCCTGCGTCGAGGCGAGTGGCTTCCTTTGGGGGAATTACAAACCAAGCATGAAATTCGGAGAAAAATACGAACTACTGGAGTCGCTGACCACCGGCGCGGTGGAGACCTTTGTCGCCAATGACAAGGTGCGAGGCGAACGGGTGCTGGTGCATATTCTGCACGGTGACCCGCAGAAGCCCAACCAGCCGACGGTGCAGTGGGTTCTCGATTCGTTTCGCCGGGTTGCTCCAGAGCCGGTGGGACTGGTGCTGGAGACGGGCCGGTACAGTGGGACGCTTTATGCCTACCTTGTCACCAGATTGCCCGAGGAAGCCGCGCTGCGTAGTTGGGTAAAGCAGTATAAAGCGCAGGCGCGGGATACCCAGGAGATGCCGGCGCCGTCCGCGCCCCCTCCGCCGCCGACTCCGGAAAGCAAAGCTCCGACGGCGGAACTGCCGCATGTCCCCGTCTCTGCGACCCCGGTTTCGGTCACGCAGTTGTTGCGGGATTTCGACCCGCCGGCGAAGTCGGCCGCGCCGGGTCCGCCTTCCATGCCCCCACCGCCGAGACCTCTACAACCCGGGCCTCTACCGTCGATCAGCTCCGCGGGAGGTCAGTCCGGCCTGCACTCGGCCCCTCCGTGGTCTCCGGAGAGTTCGCGGATTCCCGCCGCGCCGAAAACGGATCCGAATGCGGGGAGTCCCGCAGAATCGTTTCGTCCCGATCTCGCAGCCAGGAATTTTCCTTCTCCGGTCACCACTTCACCGGCCAAGGAAGGCCCCAAGCTCGGTGAGTTTACCAGCTTTTTCCAAGGTCCGTTCCGGGGAGACGTTCCGTCAGAAACTCCGGCGGTGACCCCACGGCAGGAGGCCCCGCAGAAACCTGTCGGAGACTTTACCTCAGTGTTTGGATCGGTGAAGCCGCAAAAAGAAGAGCCTCCGCCAGCACCGGGAATCGCGGGAAACGAGCCAGCCGGCTCATTCACCGGATGGTTCACTCCGGAAGTTTCTCCGCGGATATCGAGCACGACTGCGCCGCCCGGACTACCGCGCGCAAATCCCGCGCCCGGCCTTTCGGCATCGCCTCAGCCCGCGTCGGGCCTGCACGCGGCGAACTTGGCCGAGCCCGGTCCGCCGACGCCAAGCTTTCCTGCGTCGGGTCTGCCGGGGCCGGGTCTGCCGGGGTCAAGTCTGCCTGGGTCGGGTCTGCCCCCAACTCCGAAGGAGCCTTTCACGCCGCCGAAGCCAGCATCCTACGTGGCGCCGGCGCCGCCGATTTTCCCGATCCCGGCACCGTCGAATCCGCCGATGCCTAAGCCGCCCGCAATACAGCCGCCGGCCATGGCTTCCGACGGCGCCACGGGCGCGTTCTCGCGCCCGATCAGCGATGCCCCTCCGGCCCCACTGCAGGAGGTCCCCAGCGGTCCCAGCTCCTACACCCGCATCATTTCTGCGCGGCCTTCCAATGCTACCGCCGACGCAGCCAGCGCAGACACTCCGGCGAAAGCGGGATCGCCCGGGTTCGCCGTGCCAGCCCTACCGGTTCCGGCCATGGCGCCACCGCCCCTGCCTCCGCCGCCGGTGCCTCCCAAACCTGCATTCGCCGCTCCTGCGCCGCCGGCAGCGCCCAAGCTTCCTGCCGCTCCCAAAGCTCCGAAAGTAGCTGCTCCAGAGCCGCCGGTTTCCTACTGGCCGCTTATCTTGATTCTTACGGTGCTTTTCTTTGCTGCCGCGCTGCTGGTGCTTTACTTCGTGCTGAAGCATTGAGGAAAGGCTCTGCGGCAGTTGCGCTTCGAATTGGTATTCTTCAATTCGCTTGCGGAAGCAGGATCAGCAACTCCAGCGTGGGATTGGGAAGTTCTCCGGGAACGTACGCGGCAAAGTTGCGGGCGCGGGTGACTGCTTCCCAGGCCGGTCCCGCCTGGTTCAGCGCGAAGTATTGATACTTCAATTTCACCGGGATCGCGCTCGGCGGACTGGTGAGATGGCGAAGCGCAATTCCGGGCAGAGCCTGGCGCACGAGATGCTCGATGTGGGTCGCGGAGCACACCTTCACCAGTTGCGGTACTTTCTGAATGATGTTCTCTTCCGTGGTTTCCGCGCTCACCGCCAGGTACATGCGGGTGTTCGCCAGATATTTGTCGTGGTCGATGGCGGTGGCGTAAATCGAATCCTGCGACAACTTCAACGGCAGCGAAACCAAGTTGGTGGGCACCACGGTTTCCAGCAGGGACCGCATCTTCTCGTCGATTTCGGAAAAAACCGGGCCGAGGGAGTCGTGCACGTAGAGCGGTAGATCGCGGGGCCGCAGTTTTTGCGAAAACGTGGTAAGTGATCCCGCGAGCGTAACCATGGCGGCGTACAACTCCTCGGGATGGCCCATCTTGCTCTCATAGAGATGAGAAAAAATGGGGAAGTTGGAATTCACCGTATAGAGCAACCAGAAGTTGGCGATATCGGAGGCGGTGAAATCCGCCAGGCTCTGATTCTTCTGCCGCCGCCCCGCCGAGAGCTGCGTGCTACGAGCGGAGAGCAGTTCGACCAGGCCGCGCAGCAGGCCCACCAGGTATTCGCTGGCGCCGATCTCGATGAGCGGGGGAATGAACCGGGGATTGAGTTGAAACGTGCCGGCCGGCGTTCGCTCCACATTGGCGATGCGCAGCACGGAAGATCCTTCGCGGTTCTCGGAGTCCGCCAGCAGCCGCATATTTTTTCGCGCCACCTGGATCGGCTTCTCGCTCGTGCCCGTATTCTCGTCGCGAAAGGCGGTCACCTCCGCCAGATAGCGCGTGC
The DNA here is from genome assembly GCA_052148475.1 of Candidatus Sulfotelmatobacter sp. Taxonomy (GTDB): domain Bacteria; phylum Acidobacteriota; class Terriglobia; order Terriglobales; family Acidobacteriaceae; genus Sulfotelmatobacter. The sequence continues at coordinate 10,516 of JBKQID010000067.1, forward strand.
CTCCGTCTTTTCCGGTGGAGACATTCAAGCCCCGTTGGCGGTAGTCCGGAATGGCCAGGTAAATGTCGAGACTCTTATCCCCGGGCTCGAAAAACTCCGCCAGAGTCTTGGATGGCGGCGGCGGATCGGCCTCGGGAATCTCGAACAGCAGTCCATCGGGGAAAATTCCAGTAGCGCGAGTCACCGCAAACTGCCCCTCGGTCAGCAGTTCCGCGTTGATCGACAGTTCGCGAAATCCCCACGGACAAAACTTGAGCGCCTGCAGCCGGAAATTGAGCGCATCCTCGATGAAGCGATCCTGCACCTGGAGATGTTGCGGGGTCAGGAACGTGCCTTTGGTCCACAGAACTGGTTTCAGCTGCTTCATAGAATCGCGCTGCGCCCTGCCGAAGTTGGCCTGGACAAGTTTTCAGGCAGTCCTCGGCACGGCTGCCCACAATAACAATTCCTGAGCCAGGAAGCAAAGGGCAAATCGGAAGACGCCGAGGTGGGTGGGAAGAAACAGCCCTGTAGGCTTGGGCAGGATGCGATGGTGAACCGAGTGGGGGGTTATTCTTACCGGGTCGCGGTCAGGCGTTCCACAGGCGTTCCATGAATTTCAGCCACTCCTGGGTTCTCGACCGTAATTGTTTGAAGCTGCGGGAAAAAACCGCCAGACCAAAATCCCCGCGGGCGCGGCGAAGCACCAACTGAATCTCCTCACGCACGCTTTCCGGAATGGACTCGTCGGTTTCTAAAGCTTGCAGCAATTCGAACATGTCCGGCGCAGTTGCGATCAGGCTGGCGCTGGCAGTGGGATCCAAATCCGCTTCAACCGAAGCGACGGGCTGCCCAGAGCGATCGATCACCCGCGACCACTTCTGCGGATCAATACGCCACATGCCCGACGTTAATTGCCTTTTCGCCATACTACTTCCCTTCGGGGGTTCGTCCTCCCTGTGTAACTCTGCATTCATAATAGTGTAGATGCCGCACCCCGCAGCAAGGTTACTAAGGTTTTGCGGGGTTAACCGTAGGGGTACGCCTAAATGGGTGGCGAGTTCTCCTAACCCGGTGTCCTACAAGGGTTAGCGCGTTGAACGTTGCGTGCGCCGGCAGCGGGCCCTAAGCTTCCCAGCTTGAGCCTTTAGGGAACGGTTACGCCCACTCGTCGAGCTTGTTCTTTGAGCTGCTCCACGGTTGCATTCGCTTCCGGCTTTGCTAAAATGCCCGGCAGCCAAATTGGCGTGGGGGATCGCATATGCCGATGCAAGTGTGCATGGGAGCGATGCTGATGTGCACCATGGGGATGGCTCCGAGTTCACTGGTGGTTCTGCCCACGAACATGGTCCTCTGCACCGGGGAGATGCCGGCCGCCAACATCATGGACAACATTCCGCTGGTCAACATCATGCCGTTCGCCATGTGCATGTCGCCCGCCAACCCGATGGTTGCGGCCGCGACCGCCGCCGCGATGGGCGTGTTGACCCCGATGCCCTGCATTCCCATGACGGTCGCCCCGTGGGTTCCGGGAGCTCCGACCGTGTTGCTCGCCGAAATGCCCACTCTTGACGATACCTCGACGCTGATGTGCATGTGGGCTGGCGTCATCAGCATTGTCATGCCGGGAGAGATGACGGTCATGGTGCCGTAAAGGTCCGCCTGGGCACGCTTGACCTGAATTCCTTGCCATCAAACTTCGTAGCCTCAGTTCAGCTTCGTTCCCTTGCTGCCGTCGTCGGCGGTATCCGGATCGTTCGGAGCGGTTGGAGCATCCGGGCTGTCGGGCGATCCTGAACTGGGGTCCGAAGTGCTGGCAGGAGAACTTCCGCTGTTTAGGTAAACAAACGGCGTTCCTGTCACAAACACACCGGCGGGGCCGATATCAATCGAGTTGGCTCCCGAACTCAGCGTGATTCCCACCGGACACTCAATGACGATGCCGGTCTCTGCACTGAGATGAATGCTCAACGCGCTCATCATGTAGCCCATCGTGATCGAGTCCATCTTTCCGCCCGTAACCGACAGTGAAACGTTGCCCGTGATGCTCTCGCTCTGGTTCCCCGTCACGCTGAGCGACACGTTGCCGGTGACGCTTTCTTTTTGATCGCCGGTAACGTTGAGCGACTTGTTGCCGGTCACGCTCTCCATCTGATTGCCGCCGACGTTCAGCGACATGTCGGAGTCAACCTTCTCAAAATGCTTCCCCTGCACATGCAAATGTTTATCGGTCTGAATTTGCTCGACCTGGTTCGTAGTCACGATCAGGTGCCGATTGGCGCCGATGAACTCGCGCGAGTCTTTTTCCACGCGCAAATCCATATCCATTTCCGCATTCATGAAGATCTGCTCCTGCCCCTTCAGATCCTCAAAGCGCAACTCGTTATAGTTCGCGGCCCCGCCGCCCTTGGAACTGCGTGACATGAAAGTGCTGCGCGTCTGGTAATCGGGCAGAGTATACGGAGGCATCTGGTTCGCGTTGTAGACCCGGCCGGTAATGACTGGCCGGTCTGGGTCGCCTTCCAGAAAGCTGACCAGCACTTCCTGCCCAATACGCGGAATCCACATCGCTCCCCAGTTTCCGCCAGCCCAGGGTTGGGAAGTGCGAATCCAGCACGAACTGTTCTCGTTTTTCTGGCCGAGCCGGTCCCAATAGAACTGCACGATGACCCGCCCGTATTTGTCCACCCAGATTTCCTCGCCCGCTTTGCCCACTACCAGGGCGGGCTGGGGGCCCTGAACAAAGGGTTTCGGGGTCACCCGCAGGGGCCGGTAAGCCACTGACGCTGGAATGCAAGTGAGGTTGTTGGAATAGGTCTCGGCCCCTTGCGTGCCCGCGGTGGTGTAAGTCTGACCCGCGGAAGCGTAGTGCCTCACCTCGGTCACTACGTAGTTGGTGTTCTGGTCTCCACGATAGTGATTTTTCAATTCGAAGGAGTAGCCCGACATCGCCGCGCGGCAGTTGCCCGCCGCTTGCACCACCATGTGGCCCGCTTCTTCTTCCTGCATGCGCGTCTTGGCTACGGAGTCGCCTTGATCTTTGGTGGTATGCAATCCGGGATAATCAAAAAGCTCCAAAGGCTGACTGGCGGAGAGATTCACCACCGTCGGATCATTGGCCAGCAGACTGGTGGAAGGAGTGATGAAATTGTAGTCGGTGACGGTGTATTTGCCGGTGCGCACTTCCTGTCCGACGTGCCAGTCGCTCATCACTTCGGGATCGTAGATGCCGCCAACCTGGAGGCTGTAGCTGATCGGAGAGCTGGGACACGCCGGCAGCGTACTGGACTGATCGGCCAGCACCATAGTGTGCTTGCCCTGCGTGGAATGATCGAAGTAGTAGAAGATGCCAAACTCTTCCATGAGGCGCGAGACGAAGTTGAACGAAGTTTCGCGATACTGCACGCAATACTCGAGCTGAGGATAGGTGTTCTTCAAGCTGAGCCGGAAATCCTTGAAGTCGAAGAGATTGAATACCTGGCTGATGATGTCGGGCACGGCCAAGTTCTGGAAAATGCGGCAGTCGGCCTGGCGAGTCAGAAACCAGAGCCAGGGCACAACTTGCGCGTGGTAATGGGTGAAATTGCGGTCGTCGGTGTCGCCCTGCGTAAAACGGCTGACGTAGCCACTAATGTAGCGCGATGTGCCGTCAGGCCGGCTGAGCGTGATGGAAACTTTTTGTCCGACGATATCGGAGAAAACAATGGAATCGTTCTCGTGGGACAGCAGATTCAGTTCGTAATTGAAAAGACGCGAGACTCCTTCCTCGCCGGTCAGCTCCTGCAACAGGAGCACGTCCTTGCCCAGCGGGGTATCCAAAATCAGAAGCCGGTTATCTTGAGTGTAGTTTTCGTCTGCCACGAGCTTATTCTTCCCTTGGTTTTAGCGACTGCGCCAGGGCGGCCGCTTGCAATACATCAGCCTATCGCGCCGCCCGGCGCTCTACCGATATTCGAAGGCTCCGTCGGCGCCAATTCCCACGTGAATTCGCTCCATGGGCTCATTGGCCGCCATCCGTCCCAACAACTGCCGCGAAATGTCTGGAAGCAGCGTGTTGGTGAGGATGTTATCCACGTTGCGAGCGCCGCTCTCAACCTCAGTGCAGCGATTCGCTACTTCTTGCACCAGGGCAGGATCGTACGACATTTCGATCTTGTGATTCTCCTGCATGCGGCGCTGAATCTTGCCCAGCTTCAGCCGGATGATCTGTCGCAGATTCTCATCGCGAATGGGCAGATAAGGAATCAGCACCATGCGACCCAAAAATGCCGGTTTGAAAATCTTGTTGAGCTCCGGCTTGAGCGCCTTGACCAGGCCTTCGGGGCCGGGCATGGTTTCCGGGTCCGCGCACAGTTTCGCCATCGTGTCGGTGCCGGCGTTGGTGGTGAGAATGATAATTGTGTTTTTGAAATCGATCTCGCGGCCTTCACCGTCTTCCATGTGTCCTTTGTCGAACACCTGGTAAAAAAGCTCCAGCACATCGGGATGCGCTTTCTCCACTTCGTCGAGCAGGACAACGGAATAGGGCCGGCGCCGGACAGCCTCGGTCAACACACCGCCTTCGCCGTAACCGACGTAGCCCGGAGGCGAGCCCTTCAACGTGGATACGGTGTGCGCTTCCTGGAACTCCGACATGTTGATCGTAATCAGGTTGCGTTCACCGCCGTAAAGAAGATCGGACAGCGCAAGCGCGGTTTCGGTCTTGCCGACGCCACTGGGTCCCACCAACATGAAAACGCCAATCGGCTTGTTGGGATCGTCAAGCCGGGCGCGCGAAGTTGAAATGCGCTGGCTGATAATTTCCAGTGCGTGGAGTTGCCCGATCACCCGCTGGCCGAGGAATGTGGGCAGAGAAAGGACTGTGGTGATTTCATCCTTCATCATTTTGCCGGCCGGAATTCCCGTCCATGCGGAAATCACTTCGCCCACAATTTGAGCGTCGACCGCGACGCGAATCATGGGCTCTTCGCCCTGCAGCGCCGCAAGCTCGGATTCGGCCTGAGCCAGTTGGGCCCGCACTGCGGCTACGTCCACCGGCTTGGCGGCTTCTTCGACCGCGGTGGCTGTGGTCGACGATGCTGCTGCCGCAGGAACTGAAGCGGCAGGTGCGGCTGCGTCGGTAGCGACTCCCGGTATTTCAGCACGCGTCGCGGCGTTGCCGTTTTGCGAGCCCGCGCTCTCGAGTTGGGAACGCAAATCGCGGATCGTCGTCACCAGGTCGCGTTCTTTCTCAAAGCGCGTGCGCAGACCGGCCAGCCGCGATTCGATTTCCGCGCTCTTGGTGGCAATCTCCTGCAACCTTTCGCGATGGTCGGCTCCCACCAGCGATTCACGTTCGAGGATGCGTTTCTGCACGGCGAAGTCGTCGATCTGGCGGACGCTGTCTTCGATGGCAGGCGGAGTGGCGCTCTGTCCCAGGGCAAGCCGCGCACAGGCCGTATCCAGCACACTGACGGCTTTATCGGGCAACTGGCGCCCGGCCAAATAGCGATGCGAAAGATGCACTGCGGCAGTCAGTCCCTCATCCAGAATACGAACTTTGTGGTGCTTCTCCAGCGACGGCACAATGCCGCGCAGCATGGTGAGGCACTGGGTTTCAATCGGCTCCTCCACTTTTACGACCTGGAAGCGGCGGGCCAGCGCGGGATCTTTTTCGAAATATTTTTTGTATTCCGACCAGGTGGTGGCAGCGATGGTTCGCAGCTCTCCGCGTGCCAATGCCGGCTTCAGAAGGTTCGCCGCATCGCCTTGTCCCGCCGTTCCACCCGCACCGATCATAGTGTGAGCTTCGTCGATGAACAGAATGATGGGGATGGGCGAGGCCTTGACTTCCTCGATCAGACCCTTCAGCCGGTTCTCAAATTCACCTTTGATTCCCGCTCCGGCCTGCAGTAGTGCGAGGTCGAGAGTTCGGATGATCACGTTGCGCAACGGCGGCGGCACGTCGCCCTGCGCGACACGCAACGCGAAGCCTTCCACCACGGCCGTTTTGCCCACGCCCGCCTCGCCGGTGAGAATCGGGTTGTTCTGGCGGCGTCGCATGAGGATGTCGACCACCTGCCGAATTTCCAAGTCGCGTCCCAGCACCGGATCGATCTTGCCGGTCTTCGCCTTCTCGGTGAGATTGATGGTGAACTGGTCGAGATTGGGAGTTTTTCCGCCTGGACGCGGAGCCCCAGCAGGCGCACCCGGCGCCGCGGCAGCGGCCGCAACTGCGGCCTGCGCCTCTTCGCTCGAATTGCCGACAATCGAGGCGAAGTCCTTGCGCAACGAATCCGCTTGAATCTTCTGAAACTCGCGGCTGACGTCGCGCATAAGGCGCACGAGTTCGTCATTCGTGACCAGGGCGAGGATGGTGAAGCCGGTGCGCACCTGTCCGGCGTTGTAGTCGATCGAGCCAATCGTCCAAGCTTCGATCAGCATCCTCATGAGCGACGGGCTGAGTGCTGGAGTGCGCGCGTTCCCGGTTTTCAGCTTGTCCAAGGCACGAGAGAGTTCGCCGGAGAGCCTCGAGGTATCGATTTCGAAATGCTTGTAAATTGCGGCCACATCGTTGTCGGTGGAGTCGAGCAGCTTGGTCAGGTAGTGTTCCACTTCGATGTCATAGTGCGTGCGCGCCAGGCAGAGGCCTGCCGCTGCCTCCAGCGCGCCGCGAGTCGAATCGTTAAGCTTGCCGATCAGAGACTTCAGATTCATGGCTTTCCCCTTCCGCTGCTCGAATCGCCAGCACGGTATCGTCCGGGTCCCGGCTGAAGGGCACCGACTTCACCCACGACACCCAGCCCAACTGCGGGCCAGATGTTCCTTCCACTCCCAGGGTGCAAGCCGGAACCTGCTCGCGTTCGAGAATCAGCTGCACTTCGAAATCCCATTCGTCATTCGAAAAAAATCGTACCCACGCCCCCAGCGGCTCATACGATTGACCATCGGGCAGAAAATCCGCGTAGCGCTCCAGGGTCAGCGGACCCAGAACGATGCGCACTTTCGACTGCTGGTTCCAGACCTCATCGCCCACCACTGCCCCGAAACCGAGCTCGCCGCTCTGGTTTTTTCCTTCCGACAAATTGCATTGAGTGTCGTGGTCCAGGCGATACCAGCCTCCCGCAAATTGTTCGATCTGGACAGGCACATCGAAATAGTCGGCCAGAATCTGCTGCAAGGCCTGGGCCGAGCGCGGGCGCTGCGCCAGCAGGCCCGCATAGTAGATCAGAGTATCGTCCGACACCGCCTGCCGGTCGCGCAAGCCATCCGTGCCCAGTCCCAGCAGGCTGAGGAGGTGCCGCGAAAAAAGATCGCGCTCGCCCTGCTCGCAAGCCACGTCGAACCGGTACTTCCTCCACGCCCGATAGAAAAGGGAGATGATCCGGTGATTAAAAATATCCAGAAAATCTCGCGGCGCGGCATCGTTGTATCGCAAGCGCTCGATGAGCAGCGTCGTGTAAGGGTTGGGAAGAACACCCTCGGGGCCCGTCAGGCCCATGAAATTGACGGTCAGATGAACTGGTTCGTGCTCGGGCCACTTCGCGCCGGGCAAATCTTCGCCGGGCCAATGCATGGACTGGATCTGGCTGGCGGGAAACGCCAGCGAGGCATGCGCACCAAAACGCGCGACCTCGGTGTTGGGATGCGTAAACTCGCCGACCGGCGATCGCTCCGGGAAGAAGCGCTCGAGTAGACGCACCGCCTGGAAGAAATCAAACGAGTAAGGCTCCCGGCGGAGCTTCTCGCCGACCTCAGAAGCGGCTAGATCAGAACGGATTGTCCCGCTCTCGGTGGCCACTCTTCCAACGGCTCCTTTCGCTGGCGGCTGCGCGCTACCAGCTGACTGAAACTGTTCATCGACACATATAGGCCCAGGAATTGTTCCAGTACGCTGGCAAACAGATAAGCGCCGCCGCCGCTGAACTGCTCTTCGTCGAATTCGATTTCCACCCGCGTGCCGCGCGCGAAACCGATTCCGTGTTCCGAGATCACGCGGGTGAAGTGCCGGCGCGCATCCACCGAAGTGATTCCGCCAATCTGTTTCTTGGTATCGGGCGACTCGGAGAAATCGTACAGCTCAAGAATCTTCTGCAGCGCCTCTTTACCGTCGTCCACGATGGAAAGATAGTTCAGCGACAGGTGCGAGATCAGGCACCACAAGGTCTTTCCATCCAGCGGGGGACGCAAAGTCCTGGTCGGCTTATGCAGCGCGACGATGCGCTTGATGGCCGCCGCCCCAGCCATTTCGAAATCGCCGGTTTCACTGCCGAAGGGCAAGCGCGTCACCAGATCGCGATTGGTGCAGGTACTCCGCACCGTCACCGTGTCATAGTCGAGTTGCATGGGACGCGCCGAGAGATCCACCAGCGAGAGAAAAACGTCGGTGCCGTCGTCGCCCTTGCGGGTGGAGGGCGAGCGGGTCACATACCAATACGCCGGAGTCGTGCCCGCCACCACGTGCCGCTCCGAATAAAGCGGCTGGTAGGTTACCGTCTGATGCGTCTCGGCGTCGGTGCTGACGACCTCGTCCACGGAATAGATTTCCATGGTCTGCCGGCGGCGCGCGTCGGGCACGATTGGATATTGATACCGGGTCTGATCGACCAGGATCGGTTCGGCAGTCTGCGCAAACAGATTGATGATGGGAGTGCATCCCAAACGCAGGGTCTTCGCATTCACTGCGACTTCCAGGCGTTGCTGGCGGCCGTCCTGCTCAAAGGGCGAGATCATGAACAGAATCTCGGCTTTCGACGTGAGTCCTGCCCGCTGCAACTCCGAAAGCCCGCCCAGACTCATGAAAAAGAACTTCTCGGGAAAGGCGAAATACTCCTGCAGCAGCCGGTAGCCCACAAACGAGCGCCTGGGGTAGGGTAGGACGTCTTCCGTTTCTCCGAAGCCCATGGGCTGCAGATTCTTCACTGGAATTTCGCGTAGCGGAGCTTTCGGGTTGGCCGGGTCGCGCAGCAGAATGCGGACGCAGTTCCGGCACAACAGTTCGTACACCCCGTGGACGACCGCACTTTCTCCATTCAGATAGAAGGCCAGCGTTTCCAGATCGAGCTTTTCAAAAGAAACATCCGGGAAACATTCCAGTTCGACTCGCAGGACCGCGGCTTCCGACGCGCGTAACGCCGGGCGAATGCGATCGGGAGTCATCCACTGCGCCTGGGAAATCTTGAAGGGCCACAACGTCGTGTCGTAGGAAGTCCGGAACTTGCACGGCACTCCTTCCACGGGACGGGAATACAGAACAGTTCCTTTCGGAATCTTCAGGGCGCTGGTGAGCTTGCCCTGTTCCGCGTCGGTATGAAACTGGGCTACCGACATCGACGGCACCGGCCGCAGATAATGCGGATAGAGGATGTTGAGCAGCGCCTCGGTGATCTGGGGAAAGTCGTCGTCGATGCGCAGGTGAACTCGCGCGGCCAGCAGCGCGAAGCCCTCCAGCAGCCGTTCCGCGTGGGGATCTTCACAGCGATCCGGCTCCAGCACCAGGCGCGAGGCGATTTTCGGATACTTATCGGCGAACTCCGCTCCGATCTGGCGCAGGAACGTGAGCTCACTCTCGTAATAATTTCTTAGCTCATTGCGCACGATCGGCTCCCTTGATTTCGTACTCGCCCTTGCCCAGTTCGAGGACAGTATCGAAACGCACAGGCTCCGGCGCGGGGTCCATGCACAACAATCCTTCGATCACGAACTTCAAGCTTCGATAGTTGGCTTCCACTTGCTCCATGCGCACCTTGGCGCGCTTCAGGCGGGGTTCGAAAATTGCAATCACCGACTCCATGTCGCGCACCAGCTCGCTCTGGTCGCGGCCGGACAAAACCGACTTGGAAGAGATGTCCTCAAATCCATATTGATACACCGAGCGAACCGTCTCCCGAGCCGAGTCCGGCGCAGGATCGATGGTTCGTCTGGTATTCAGGAGCCATTCCAGATCGCGCTTCAAGCCCAGCTTCAGCTCGCGCAGGGATTGCGCGCGGGTAAAGGGAATCTCTGAACTGTTCTTCGGATCCCGATCGATGAGCCGGTCCAGCACCGAGAGCGTGACCGGTCCGGTAGCATCTCGCCTGGCCATGAATTACTTCCCGTCCCCCAGCGCTTGCGCCGGATCGAGTCGGCAGATGCGCTCGAACATCTTCTGTTGTTGCGCCTTGTCCGCCTGAATTCTCATGCTCATTTTCATGATCGTGGCCAAAGCGCCGGCCACCATCCCCGGATCTTCCCACTCGTCGAGCTTGTGGTTCTCGATGGCGGCGGCCAAATCATCCAGAATGGGCTGCGCGACGTTTGCCTTGTTGGCGGAAGCGCAAATCTCCACCAGTTGCATGCGGCGCCGGAAGCGCTCGCGGCCGGAGCGCTTGCGCACAATATCCTGCTGCAGAATTTCGAACGCCTTCCGCTCCTGGCCTTCGCGCAGGGCTTGCACCGCCGAGGCATAAGCATCGGTCGGCTCCCCCGGCCATCTCGATCCCAGGCCGTTGGAGCTGGCCGCTGCCGGCAGCGGTGTTTCCGCCGAAGTAGCTGGCTCGACCGGGGCATGGCTTAACGCGACCAGCCAGGCCCGGGTCTCGGCATTGGCGGCCGGAGTCTCGTCCATCAGGGTCGCGTCCAGCAGTTGCGGAATATCTGTGACCAGCGCCTTCAGTTCCGAGCGAATGGCTCGGGCAATCGCTTCGTAACCGCTGCCCAGGGCATCGCAGGCTTCCACCACAAAACGCTGCAGATCCAGCCAGGCGCGGCTGCAAGGCAGCGCCATTGTGCTCTCGGCGGCCTCCAGCAATTCTTCGTATTTTTTATCCAGCAGCAACTTCTTCAAATGCCGGCGCAGTTCGCTGGGCGGAGCTTCCAGCCGCGTAGGGTCCGCCAGATCGATGGCCGCGCGTAACTCTCCCCAGCGCAGGCCGCGCAACATCAGATAGGAAGCCGGACTGTTGGGCTCGCGCCGCCGCAGAAATGCCGCCGCCTCGGCCACTTTGCGAATGGCATCGATGCGGTCAGCAGGCTCCGACGAGGTGTCCAACGAAACCAGAACGCCAGTGCGAACTGCTCCCCCACCTTCCGCCCCGCCACCTTCCCCCTCGGCTCCCGCAGCCTCGGCCGGGACCACTTCCACGGGATCGGGTTCCTTCTCGCGCTTCTTCTGAAGAAAACTGTGGATCAGGTGGCGTTCCGCTTCGAGCGTCGTCTTCAGTGGGCCAAAGGAAGGTCCGTCGTCTCCGAACTTCTCGTCGCAGGTTTTGCTCAGTTGCGCGAGCGTGCTCAAGCAAGCATCAAGATCCTTCTCCGCCTGCGCATAGAATTTCTTCGGAGTCTCTTCGAAAGCTTTGTCGAACGCCTCGGGTGTGACTTTCCCTTCTTTGATGGCGGTGGCGCGCTTTTTCTTGGCGTCATCGGCTTTCGCCTGGTCCTCATAGCCGACTTCACGGGATTGCTGATGGTCAAGAAAGCTGTACTTCACTTTCTCGACTACTGGCGCTAACTTTAGCGGGACGTCCAGCTTGGTGCCAACAAAACCGAGAGGAGCTCCACGGGATTCGGCATCGCCGTCCTCTATTTCCGGATACAGTGTGTCCCAGAACTTGTCAGTCAGACCCAGACATACGCCAAGTCCTTCTCGTAGACCGCCAAATCCCTTTTGCTTAAGCAACGCCTCGGTAAGCCAGGCAGCGAGCTGAAGATCCTTGGTCTTTTTTGTGAGGAGGTCCGTGGTTAGCTTAATCACCTGGACGTTATCCGAGACCTTGCGATCCAGTTCCGTCATCCCCGGAGGAGGCTGCGCTTCTTCGCGACGCGCCTCCTTGATCTTGTCGTAAACCGGATCGTAGCGGAGATTGGACCCACTTGGATTGGGGCCTTCAATTGGATTGAGCAGGTCGTCGGGCAAGGGCATGTTGATCAGGCGGCCACTGAGGCGGGATTGAATTCGAGCGCCCGTAACTCGAGGAATGGAATCTCCTCCTCGTCGACGAGCCATGTTTTCTGGCCAAACGGAACTTGATATTCGGAACCATCGCGCTGCTCCCAGACGGTCATGCGGCCCAGGCGCACCGCCTCGTCAGGGTGACGCCAGGAGAAGGGAGCGAGAACCGGGAGAAGAACCTCACCCAGCTCAGTACCCTTGAAGGCGGGCGTGGTGCGGACGGCAGCGGGGGTCCAGATTAAATCCCGGAGCCTCTTGGGAGGCGGGATTTCTATCGAAGCAACGTGCTCCAAGGGGAGCAGCAAGTAATTGCCAGCAGCAAAAAGTTCAAGCTTGGTATCGGTCCGAGGGTCGGCATCGGCAAAGAAAGTGAATCCCTTTCCATTCGCGGTTCCACCGCGGCTCGCTTGATCATTTTCCGCGCTCTGAGAAGCCGGGAATTCTCCACGCTCAAACAGATCCTGGCGCTGGCGCTCGGCATACAGGGCACTGCGATAAAGCAGCACACCGATTTCGCTCTCCGGGCCGGCCTGAGCCAGCACTTCCAATTGCTTGTCGGCGCGTTCGTACTGCCCGGCAAAACACAGGAGTTCGAACAGAAATGTGCGGCGGCGCGTATCCGTCGGATTGTCTCGCAACTCTGCGCTCAACGCTTTGATGGCATCGTCCAGCCGTCCAGCTTGATACAACTCTCTCGGGTTCATGAAAAGCCCCACTTTCCGATCGACCAAAGCCATCCCTTCGGTCGGAGTGCCGAAAAGGACAAGCGTAGCAACGGGAGGTGCCGCGGCGAGCTTTCACACTCGCCGAGAGCCCTCCCGTTGCGCACAATCCTAAAACCACAACAAACTAGACGTTGACGACGCCCGTTGTGATGTTATAGGTGGCTGTACCTGCAGACGTGGTCGTACCTTTGGTGGTGTCCTGAGTGTAGTATTGGTACGCTATCTGTGCGTACGCGATACTGACACTCTGCGAGGGCACACCCTGCGCCCCTCCACCAGTACTCTGGCTGGTGATGTAGCAGTTGGTCATCACCACCTGGATATACATGTAAGTGCTGCCACCGCCTCCAGCCTTATTTCCACTGAAGGTGCAGGTGTCAAGGTGCGTACCTGCATACAGATCCTTTACGATCTGCCAGCTGGAAGAATCCAGGGCGCAGGTAAAGCTGAAGTCCGACAAGGAACACTTGCCAGCCGATAGTCCTCCGCCGCCCACGTCCGCCGGGTTGGAAGCGCCGAACGAAAAGCTGTCCAGCTCAATTTGTTTCAGAAAATTTGGGTTCACTGATTCGCCGGTCACGGCGCCCGCCGAGCCACTGGAACCAATCTGCAGATAATAATCACTTGGCATTTCTGTTCCTCCGTCCTTTTTTCATTTTCAGATTTCAAGAATTCCTGCGAATCCTTGTTTAAAGCCTTAAGGTCTTACTTTGCGGCCGGCGGCAACTCCGCCACCAAACGCAACGACACGCTGATTTCGTCCAACTGGAAGTGCGGACGCAGGTACGCAACCGCACGATAGCAGCCCGGTTTACCTTTCACTTCCTCCACTTCCACGTTCGCTTCGCGCAACGGGTACTTAGCTTTTTGGGCCCCACTTGCCTTGTCGTCTTGGGTTACGTACTTGGAAATCCAGCGATTCAAGAACCTCCACGCATCTTCACGCGACATAAATCCGCCGATCTTGTCACGCATCATCGCTTTCAAATAATGCGCGAAGCGGCAGGTCGCCATCATGTAAGGCAACTGCGCCGAAAGACGGGCATTGGCGTTGGCCGCGTCGCTGTCGTAGAGCTTGGGCTTGTTGCACGACTGGATGCTGAAGAACGCAGCCTTGTCGGTGCCTTTGCAGTGAACCAGCGACACCAGTCCCTGATCCGCCAGTTCTTTCTCGCGCCGGTCGGTGATGGCGATTTCGGTTGGGCACTTCAGCGCCACGTCGCCTTCGTCGGTGCGGAAGGTGTGGGAAGGAAGTCCATCGACCAGGCCGCCGCCCTCGACGCCTCGAATCGCCACGCACCACCCGTAGGTGGCGAAGGCCTGCGTCATCTTGGACGCGAGCGCGAAGGCCGCATTCCCCCACAGGTACTTGGTGTGATCGGTGCCATCCACACCCTCTTCGAAGTTGAAGCCCTCCACCGGGGCCGTGTCCCTGCCGTAAGGCAGACGCATCAGGATGCGCGGGCAAGTGAGGGCCACATACTTGGAGTCCTCGCTCTCGCGGAATCCCTTCCACTTCGCGTACTCGGTGCTGTCAAAGATCTTGCCGATATCGCGGGGCTGGTCCAGGTTGGTGAAGCTATCCATGTTGAGCAATTCCGAGGACGCGGCCGATAGGAACGGCGCGTGCGCGGCTGCCGCGACCTGAGAAACCTTCTCCAGCAATTCCAAATCTTCCGGATGTTTGCTGAACTCGTAATCGCCGACCAGCGCGCCGAAGGGTTCGCCGCCGAACAATCCGTACTCTTCTTCGTAGACTTTCTTGAACATCGCACTCTGATCAAACTCGGGAGCGCGCTGTAAGTCGCGCAGTAAATCTTTTTTCGATGCATTCAAGACGCGAATCTTCAGCTGCGTCCCGGTTTCAGACTGGTCGAGCAGATACTTGAGGCCTCGCCAGGTTCCTTCCAGCTTCTGAAACGCCGGATTGTGCAAAACTTCGTTTAACTGCAGCGAAATCAGATGGTCGATCTGCGCCACCCGGGCGGAGATCATCTGGTCGGCATCGCGCCCCAGCGTCATCGATCCTTCGAGCACCTGGGCGACGAATTCCTTGACTAGATTCTTGCCCCGCTCGCGCGCGGTCGGGTCGGTGAACCTTCCCTTTTCAACAATTTGGTCGAGCAGACTCGATTCCGCAACCTGCTCTACTACGGCCGAACCACCACTAGCTTTCTCGGTCTCAGGCATTGGGTTCCCCCTTCTGGCCGATTTCGGCCTTCAGCTTGTCCAGTTTGTCGGTCTTGCTTACGGCCTCGAGCAAGGCGTCGTCCAGTTTCTCGTTAGTCTGGAGCGTGCCCTTGAGATCGTTGAGCCGGGTCCGCAGGTCCAGAAGTTCTTTCAGCGGCTTGACTTGCCTCGCCACCTGCTCGGGTTCGAAATCTTCCAGGCTCTTGAACTTCAGGTCGACGCGCAGCTGGCCGGCGCTGGAATCTTCGCTCAGCTTGTTTTCCACCGCAAACGAGAGATGCGGTTTCATGCTTTCCAGGACGGAATCGAAGTTGTCGGGCGTCACGTCGACAAAGCGGCGCTCTTTCAGCTTGGGTAGCGGTTGTTCGGGTTGTCCGGTGAAGTCTCCAAGGACGCCAACCACAAATGGCAGTTCCTTGATTTCAATCGCGCCGCCAGTTTCGACGTCATAGGTTATCTGAACCCGGGGCGGTCGCACCCGGTCTAATTTGTGCTGTGTGCTCGGTTTTGCCATGTTTTCTCCCTACTTCTTCGCGGTTTTCGAGGAAGTGCCGTTGACTTATTATTCCGTTTTTGCAGTAGACCGGGGAACGTAGCGGTCAGGGGCCCCATCTCGAAGGTGGCCAAACCTCGCGCCTTCTGACCGAACGGGTCGTGGTGCAACGGTTTATCACAAGGTCCAATCACAGTCAAGCACCCAGTCTTATTTTTGTAAAAAAACACTTTCCCGGGACTTTCGCAGGCCATTTCTAGTCGGCCCGCATATTAGATAAAGCGCAAAAATGCGGGAAAAGGGATCACGCCGGGGAAACTATTTTTGGGTCGGGGCAAGACTTGAACGGCAAACAACCCTTAGGCGCGAGGATTGGCGGGCCGAGAACGCAGATTCCTGGCGTGTGGAAGCTCAAATGCGGTTGTGACCGGCGGAGTCAATTGCCCCACCGCCCCGCCAGCCCTCGGGGAGGATCGGCCACCGACTGAAATCTCCCCAGCCGGACCCTGTCCTGGTCTTTGAACGAAACCAGCGGCATCAGGCCGGCCTCCAGAATCCGCTCGACCGCATCTTCGGAGAGCAACACCTCAGAGCACGGCTTGGACTCCGATTCGCCTGCCCTGACGCAGATATGAAGCGGGAGCCGGTCGATTTCCGTCGCCGTGCCGGGGCGCATCCCCCATCCCGCCTCGCTGAAGGATTGGGCAAGCAGCAGCGCAACCGCAAACCCCGGATTGCCCCAAAGGTAGTCCTCATGCGCTGGGGTCTCGGGAAATTCCTCGAAGTCGAACGACTCGAGCGGCGCCGTCTTCTTCCCGTACGGCAAGCGTAGCAAAAAGCGCGGAAGCGCCAGCCCAACAGCGTTGGCTTCCGGCAGGCGCCGCAGTTCCACCCAGGCGCGGGCAAGTTCGGGCGGCGCGGCTTTCCAATCTCGAAGTTGCGGAGTGGACGCCCATGAAGAACATCCCAGAAGACGCGGGCTGGCGGCACCCAGGAATGGGGCCCGGGCGCGGCTCGCGATCCTGGCCATTCGGGACAGCACCTCGGCGTCGCCGGTCGCAGAGCCGAAACTGTAGTTTCCCACGATGATCGACCACGGCTCAGCCCCGGGCGTTTCAATGCTCTGCCCCACCAGCAGCCGGTAGGCCCCTGTAGACCGCAGGTCCGTAGCGGAACTCAGATCCGCCGCCAGTTCGGGCTTCGAAATATCGACCAGGTAGAGCTTGAGCTGCGAACCGGTTTCGAGTTGCCGAACCAGCAGGAACACCGCCCGCCACGCCGCTTCCAGCGCCTGAAACTCCGGATTGTGCAGAATCGCTCTCATCAGCGAGCCAATGGCGCGATCGATGACGGCAACGATCTCCGGCTGGCGCGGATCGGGGGTACTGACCAGATGCTGGGCCACGACTCGCTGCGCGAAGTCGTGTATTTCGTCCGCCGGACGCCGCGGTCCATCGGTGACGCCGCGAGACTCTGTCTGGGCGATCATGTCGTCCAACAGGCTGCCGGAAGCTAACTGCACCGCACTTGGCGCGCGCGTCGGGGTCGGGACGGGCTTTGCCGGCTGCGATGCTGAATCGCGCGAGCGCAGCCCCAACTCCGCCGCTTTCTCGAAGCTCGAAGGATCTTGCAGGCGAGCCCGCAGGTCCCGCAATTTGCCGAAGATCTCGAGACGCTGGAAAATGCGGTCGGGATGAAAATCGTCGATCTCAGAAAACCGCACACGCAGTGTGCCACTTTCGTCCATCGGCAACTGAATTTCAGCGCCCGAGCGGGCGAGCACTTCGTCGAAGTTGTCTCGATCAACCAGCCAGGCGCGGCGTTTGCCGACGGTCTTGGCGTCGGAAATTCCGCGGTTAGCGCGCCCGCTGAAGTCACCCAGAATCGCGATGCAAAAAGGCGTTTCCTCGGATGGACGGGCGCCGGAGCTGTCTTCGCCGGCGGTCAGGTTGACTCCACCGAAGTCGAATGGTTTCGGCATCGACAACTCCTTTCGGTGCTTTCCGTGCCTTGGCCTTTAGAACTTGAAGCTACAGAACCTGATTCAAGAGCCAGGAACTTACTGCGGGTCATTCTGAATCTTGTTAATCTTACTGATCCCGTCTAGCGCCGGCTGATTCTTGGGCTGCAACCGCAGAACTATTCGGTACTCCCGCTGCGCCTTGTCATACTTTCCCTCGCCCATATCGGTCGCAGCCATGCTAAGCAGACGAGGAATGTCGCTCACTGACCAGTTGCCAGTTTCCTGAACCACGACCTCTGGTTCCTGCGGCGTATCTTTGGTTTCTTTGGTCTCTTTCTTGCTTTTGGCGCGACTATCCGCGGGCGGCTTCGTAACCGTCGCAGGCAGCTTGGCTGCGGGCTTCGTAGTCTCCGGTTCGGTTTGTCCGGTCTTGGCCTGCGGCTCCACCGCAGCTGGTATCTTCTGGTCCGTGCTGCCCGTTGCGGTTGCGTCCTGCGGTTGCGGCGTCTGCGGAGTCTGAGGTTTGGCAACGTGCGTCGGAAAGAAAAGCACGGCGATCAGCGCGGCCACCAGAACCACCCCGACAACCCCAAGGATCACACGGGTGCGCGTGAACAACGGGCGCCGATCGAGTTCTTCCGTGAGAGAAACGTCTGCCCTCTCCGGAAAGTCTGCGTCGATACGGGCGCGACCCGCCGCGTTCTGGGAAACCTGAGTGACTCGACGCGACCCCGTTTCCGGGCGGTCTTTGACGACGTGATCTTGTGTGCGCACCGTCGACGGCGCAGCTTCATTGGTCAGCCCGCGGCGGGCGAAAGCAGAATCCACGATTGGAGAATTAACAATCAGAGTTGCGCCCACTGATGGTGCGTCGGCGCCCATTGGCTCAGCCCCATCGCCAACAGATTCTCGCATCAACGCAACTCGCTCCGGCGTTGCCCAAGCTAACTCCGTCAATCCAGTCGGCGCGTCTTCGCTCACGCCGCTGGGCGGGGTCAGAAACTCTATGCCGGGAAGATCGCGCAAGCGCCGGGAAACATTCTCGGCCAGCAGGATTTGACCGGGCTTGGCCTGTCCCAACTCGAGTTGCACTGCATCGCCGCTGGGACCCGTCGGGTCAGCCGTCCTCGGCTGATAGATCAGGATTGCGCCGCCGGTCCGTTCGCCGGGACGACAGGTCAGGAACTCGAGGATTGCAGTCTGAATCCTTTTCGCGGCAACCACTGCCTGCCGGCAACTGTCGAAATGCGCGGCCAAGATCGTCGACGATTCCTCGGCGACGCGGCCGCGGCTCGCACTCACCAGATCAGCGATCATATAAACCAGAACGCTCTCGGTTTTCCACGTCAGGGCCAGGCGACGGTCTGGCCGTGCCGGACCCCATAGCCGAATCGCGATGTCCGCGGCATCCCCAGGCGAATTGCCGCCCCGCCCACCCAGGTTCTGGTCAGGATTGGCTACTTCGAATTCCCGGCTGTCGGTTTTCTGCTCGTACTGCGCCATTCTTCAATGCGCCATTCTTCAGGTTTCGACGGGCTCGAAACTCGGGTTGTAGGTTACGCCAAATCCGCACCCCAAGCAAATGATTACCGGGCAGATTTGTGGCACTCTCGTGCCCCGCATCCACCACCTGAGCGCCGCTTGACTTCGCCCAAACTGTGAGTATGATACGGGGCACCTGCGCAGGCGAATTTATGGCAGTTGCCGTTATCTCGGGGAGTCTATGCCACGACGTCCGAAGTTTGCTGGAGAATTGTGTCTGCCGTTTTCTGTAAAAAGGGCTTGCATAGCTCTGGCGTTGGTTCTTTTCACAGGTTCCGCGGTCCACTCCAAAGATGTTCCACTGACGGCGATCGAACTGTTTGACGGACCCAACGGCGCGGCCGCGGTTCAGTTGAGCGATGTGCTGATTAATGGTAAGGCCGAGGTGCGTTCCTGCGGTGGCGCAGCTCAGATCAACAAGTCCACTTACGGCAAGCTGCCCAAGATTCCACTGAATTCCTCAGTGACGTCGCTGGAGCGCGATGCCCAGGGCGTCATGAATCTCACCCGCGGCTCAGCGGCGGAGTGCGTGGTTCCGTCCAACCTGAAATTCGAAAAAGATGAGTCTCAGACACCCGCGCAACTGGCGGACAAGGCTGCCCTGCAGGGGAAGGTGCTGAGTTCGTCGCCCGACGGAACGACGGAGGTACCGCCGTTCAAGCCCGGTGTGAAGATCGTATTCGTGGCAGCGCCTGACCCGGAACTGGGCGAGTATCTTCGCGCCGAGCGCGCTCATTCGGTGGCCCAGTGGCACGACTATCTGGGTCGCTATCCCAAAGCTGCGCATACCGATTTCGGCAAGCAGGCTCTGGCCGCCATCCTGTTGAAAGAGGGCGAAGACGGATTAGCTTCTTATCGCGCCTCCGCCTCCACGAATTCTCCCGCTTATCCTGAACTGAGAACAGCCTTTTTGCGGGCCGATTCAGTAAACGATCTCCTCCCCGGCAACGAAGGAGCTGCGAAACTTCACGAAAATGTTCGCGCGGAATTGGGGCTGGTTGCCGGCAAGGGCAACGCCGAACTGCAAGCCTACAAGCAAGCGCTGGCGGGCCATACCGCAGGATACGTCCATCTGGCCAACGCCCGCCAGTTGGACGACCACGCGTTGGAAGTCGACGCTCATTTTGATCAGGGGCTGACTTTGCAGGGCAAGGTTGCCGACGAGAGCAAGCGAGTCGACGCCGCGCTGCGTAGCGGGGAATCAATGATGTCCGCTCAGCGCTACGATGAGGCCGTCACCGCCGTGGCCGAGTTTCGCGCCTTCGCCGGTGAAGAACCGCGGATCGCCGCCATCATCGATAATGCATACAAGTTCCACTTCGATCGCGGCAAGGCCGCCGCTACGACGCAGAAGTGGCATGACGCCGTCGAGGAATACAAGAAAGCTGCCGATCTCAAACCGACATCCGAAGCCGCGACCGCGCTCAGACAGGCGATGGCGGAATTTGTGTCATCCTCGAACCAGGCTGCCGCGGATGCAGCGGTGCAGCAGAGCGTTGCGTACCAGCAGAACAAGAACTTCATTGATGCCTACGAAGTTCTGGCAAATCTCCCCGAAGCTCCGCGCGCCTTGGTGAAGGGCCAGATGCAGGCGCTCGAAGCGGACTATGTGAAGAGCGCGTCCGACGAGGCCAAGAAACTGAAAGATGCGCACGTTCCGATTCAGGGGCGAACCGACGAGATCGGCGTGCAGAAAGCTTACAACTATCTGCAGGCAGCCAGCACGCTGCGGCCCGACGATCAAGACCTGAAGCTCCGCCTCGAAGTGCTCGCTCAAACCCTCAGCGACTACTACGTGGTGCAGGCGAAACAATTTCTCGACAAGCCGCTCGGATCAGGTGTCGGCCTCGCGTGGTTGTACCTGGACGAAGCCCAGCAGTACCAGTCGAACCGCGGCGACGTCCGCGACGAGCGCACGAAATACAATTCCATTCACAATGTGCGTTCCACCCTTTCGATCAAGGTGGTTTTCCGCGACCAGACCTCGCGGCGCGACAGCGCAGGATTCGCCGATCAACTGCAGGACGCGATTGCCACCGGCCTGGAAACCGCGGCGGACCTGCCGGTCAGAGTCATCCGCGCCTCCGATGCCACGCCCGTCGATCCGAACTTTACGCTGATCGGCGACGTCGTCGAACACCGGCCGGTTTCCAAACCAACGATCGAGTCGCTCGATTCCGAATACCGCGCCAGCGAACGGGAAGTGCCGAACGAAGACTGGAACAAGGCCAACCGCGATTACGAGGACGCGAGCCTCGATTTGCAGAAACAGCAAAAGGTTCTCGAAGGAGCCCAGGCGCACGGCAAGAAAAAGGAAATCGAAGCCGCGACCGACGCGGTCAATGCTGCTCAAAAGAAAGTGTCGGAGGCGCACGCCAAGCTCGATTCGATTCAAAAAACCAAGCTCGACGACGTGGTCAAACCTTATAGCTATACCCGGCGGACCATCGACTTAAGCGCCGTGGTCGAACTCGGATTCCGGATCGTCGACCCGAATGGCAACACCATCGCGTCGAACCCGTCGGTCAAGAGATCGAATCAGAAGCAGTTCGTGATGCTGGAAAACGTGAATCCGACGGACACGAAAGGCGTGAAGCAAAGCGGTTCTCCCCCCGACGAAGCGCAGTTCATGGGCGACGTCGAGATCGCGGCCCGCATCGCTTTGATTGATGATGTAAAGGAGAAAGTTAAGTCGCTGCCTGGCAAAATTCTGGCGCAGGCGCGTAAGCGCTACATGGACGGCGATACCAACGGCACCGCCGAATTCTACATCCTGTACTTGAACTCAACTCCCGATACTCCGACGCCGGAACGCGAGGAAGCCAAGAAGTTCCTGCGGGATAACTTCAACATGGTCTGGACGGGCAGCTCGGCGTAGATCGCAGAAAATCTGTGCTGGCCCGTTTTGTCAGATTGGCCCAGTCAGATTGGCAGGAGTAGACTGGTTCGAGGTTTGGATGCGTGTCCGAACCCAGCATCATTGATTCCGGCGTAGCCATTTAGATCATTATCATTTAGATCATTAGAGAAGGCTTCCCCCAGCCTTCGGCATAAGTCAAAGACGAATCCCCGTGACCACTCCACCGATCAAACGCATCGGCAAGTATGAAGTGATCGACCTGCTCGGCCGCGGCGGCATGGGCATGGTTTACCGTGCGTTCGACCGCCAATTGAACCGCGAGGTCGCGATCAAGACCGTAACTGAGGGATTCACCGGCGACCAGGAAATGCTGCAGCGTTTCTATCGTGAGGCCGCCAAGACCGGTGCGCTGAAACATCCCAACATCGTCATCGTGTACGACCTGGGCGAGCAGGACGGCTTCCCCTATATCGTAATGGAATACTTGTCCGGCGACCCGCTGGACAAGCTCATTCACTCCGGCCAGTCTCTTCCGCTGGCTTTCAAGCTGAAGATTATCGAACAAGTTTGCTACGCGCTGGGCTACGCCCATCGCAATGACGTGATTCACCGCGACGTCAAGCCCGCCAACGTCATCGTGCAGTCTGACGGCATCGTAAAGCTGCTGGACTTCGGCATCGCCCGCCAGGAAAAAACCGATGGGCATCTTACGCGCACGGGACACGTGATCGGCACGATTCAGTACATGGCGCCCGAACGCCTGAAAAATGAGGCTTTCGATGGCCGCTCCGACATTTTTTCGGTTGGAGTCATGCTGTTCGAGTTGCTGACTGGCCAACTCCCGTTCACCGGCGACTACGCCATGGTGCAGCAGATCCTGTCGGGAAACCATCCTCACCTGAGTCAATTTCTGCAGGAATATCCGCAGGCTTTGGATGGCATTCTGGATCGCACCTTGGCGAAAAACCCGAACGACCGCTACTCCACTGCCGACGAGATGGCAGCCGAGGTTTCTTCGCTGGCTCACGAGTTGAAGAAAGAGCAAGTGGGTGAGTGGATCGAGCGCGCCGAGCGCCTAGTTCAGGAAGATCAGTACACGGCGGCCCGAGACGTTCTGTTGCAGTTGTTGAAAGTGGATAGCCAGCATACCCGGGCGCGCCAGCTGATTGCGCAGGTGCAGCAAAACCTGACCATGCGGCAGCGTGCGGAACAGGTCCGGAAGTTGCGCCAGCAGGCCGAGGAAGCAGCCGCCGACCGGCGTTATGACGAAGCCATCGGCGATCTGCAGGAAGCTTGTGGTCTCGATCCCGCGAATTCGGAATTGTCGGAGCTTCTCGAAACTGTCCGGCAGAAAAAACGGCGCAGAGAGCTGGTCGAGGGATACTTGCGCCAAGCCGACTCCGCTCGCGAACGTGGCGACCTGGAAGGCGCCGAGGCCGTCATCGCCAAGGCGCTTGAAGTCGATGGCGACGACTCGCGGGTTCGCGCCGCTCACGTCGCCCTGGCACGTTTGATCGAAGAAGCAACTCGTCAGGCGAAGGCGCGACAACTGCTGGAGAATGCCCGTCGCGAAATTAGCGCACGCCACTTCACTGCCGCCATGGAGGCGCTTGCTGAAGTCGAGCGCGTCGATCCATCGAATCCCGAACTGATCACCTTGCAGGCGGCAGCCAAGTCAGGCCGCGAGCAGGAGCAACGGCGCCGCATCCTGGAACAACTGCAAAACGAAGTTTCGCTTGCCTCCACGCTCGAGGAACTACTCCGCGCCGCGCAATTGGTGGATCAGGCTCTGCAACGCATGCCCACCGAACCCATGCTCATGAAGTTCAAAGGCAGCCTGGCGCGGAAATTGCGCGAAGCCGAGGTCCGCCGCCGCGTCGATGAGGTGGCGCTACAATGCCGTGGCTTGATGGAGACTTCGCCTGAGGAAGCTTTGAGACTGGTGCGCGATGAGCTCCAACAAACTCCCGGAAACGAGCGCCTGCTCACTCTGCAATCCACGATCGTCAGCCATATGTCGGCGCGCAGTCTGGAACAATCCCGAGCCGAGTATCTCACGCGTGCCCACGAAGCGCTGAGCAGCGGAAGATATCTCGAGGCCTTGCGCCTTCTGGAGACCTGCCAGAAGGAGGGCATCTTTTCGCCCGAAGTCGCGGAGTTGATGGAGTTCGCGCGGCAGGAAGCCGATCAGCACCTCAAGACCAGCCAGTTGCGAGGATTGCTTCGCCAGGCCCAGGAATTGATGGCGCAGGGATCGTACCGAGCCGTCGTCGAATTGCTCACACCCATCAGCGAAGATCCATCGGCCGCTTCCTTGGTGTTTCTGTTGGAGGATGCGCGCCACCGGTTGCAATCGCTGCAACGCGACGTCGATGCCGCGCTGCACACAGTCGAGGTTCTCACCACCGAGGAACAATATGCGGAGGCGATCAAATTCCTGGAGTCGCAGGCGCCGACCATTCTGGAAGCCCTTCCGGTTCAGACCGCCTTGCAGCAGCTGCGCGCCGCCGGCGAGAGCGAATCGGCAGCGCTGCGCGCGGTAGGACGAGCCTACGCTGCGCTCGATCGTCCCGACAGCGGTGCTGGAACCCTGCAGGGTGACAACTCGGAATCCTTGCTGCTGACGCGAATCGTCCCGGTCTTCACTTCACGACGCAAGTCTGCAGCTGATCGCCAGCTGTCCTCGGCAATCGCACAAGCCCAGGCCGCCATGGACGCGGGCGATCGAAAACAGGCAGCCCTTGCGCTCACCACCGCTCAGCCCTTCACCGAATACGCCAGCATCAACTTGCAAAATGAGTGGCAGGCTCTTCTTCGAAAAACCAAGAAGGGCAAGATGTTTGGGAGAACTAGCTGAAATTTTCTTCCGCGAGCAATCCTTCTAAATTGTTTACCCCAGGGCTTGGGGTAGGGTAGGATTTAGCGCTTACAGTCCCCCATGAATTTATTAATCCAAGCCGCCGGCAACACCGACATCGGCCTCGTGCGCAAGAATAACGAGGACAATTTTGGATATGACTTGCGCCATGGCATCTTCGTCGTCTGCGATGGCATGGGCGGACAGCAGGCCGGAGAACTGGCCAGCAAGATCGGCGTGGACACCGTGCTCGACTACTTCCGCCAGGACCTGAGCGCCGCGCCCGTGGGCGGAGCCCGGTTCGAAGGCGTCTCGCAGCGCGCCGTTAGCCTGGCCACCGCCATTCAGCTGGCCAACCAGGCGATCCACGAATCGGGGGCCATGAATCCCAATCATGCGGGCATGGGCTCCACGATTGTGGCGGTCGCGGTTGACGGCAATCTGTTTTCCGTCGCCAATGTCGGCGACAGCCGCGTTTATCTCATTCGGAACAAGGATATCGTGCAACTGACCAACGATCACTCCCTGGTGATGGAGCAGGTCAGGCGCGGCCTCATTACTTTGGAAGAGGCGGAGCAGTCGAAGATGCAAAATGTGATCGTGCGCGCCCTGGGCACTGAAGAGAGCGTGGAGCCTGACCTGGCCGATCACGAGTTCAATGCCGACGATGTGCTGTTGCTGTGCAGCGACGGGATGTCACGCTACGTCAAAGAACAGAAGATGGCCGAGGCCGTCAACCAGGACTCGCTCGAACAGGCCTGCGCCGATCTGATTGCAGCAGCGAAAGCAGGCAACAGCGACGACAACATCACCTGCCTGCTGATCCGCGCCGTTCATCCCTCATGGAAAGATCGATTGCTGGGACGCCTGTCAGGACCCGGCAGCCAGAAAACTTCCACCTGACGAACACTTGAACCCGGCTAACAAGGTTTTCTTAAAGTTATTCCACGTCGGAGCCGGTCACTTGCCCGTCACCTGACTCACGCACCTCATGCCCTGCAGATCAAAGAATGGATTCGCACCGCCGGAAACCTGCAACTGATAGTCATAGGACTTCTGTTTTCCGTTGCCAAGCATGATGGGTTGCCCGTTGTTTTCGATCACCCATTCCAACTTGCCGCCTCCCAGTTGACGAGCCTTGGCAACATATTTGAATGCGGCCCAGGGGCCGGCCGGAACTGAATCCTGGACGTCACCACTCTTGGAAGTGACCAAAACATCCTCGCTTGCGCCAGTCCAGACAAACGTGTGCTGCTGACCTTCTCCCGAGAGCGTTTCGCCTCCAATCTTCAGCGAAACTCCCTCAAGGTTGCTGGGCAGCAGTTTCAGAGTATAGGAGAACTTCGGAGGCAGCGATCCGGTCGGGTATAGCGTGTCGCTCAACTGCGTCACGTGAGTCAGGAAGTTCAGAAAATTCTGGGACGGCTTCACCGTGGCCTGCGGAGCCTCGACATACTTGTTTCCCACCATCAGCGTAAACGGCCTTACACTGTCTTTCAGTTTTTTCAGCGCATCGCTTGTGGGCCCGAGAATCGCGTACAACTGATCCATGGACAGGTCTTGCAACGACTTGGGATCAAATGGATATTTACTCACTGCGTCTTTGAACGCCAAGCAGTAAACTTTCGCCGACCCGTTGGCGATATCGGCTGGCCCCCGTTTCAATAACGCTTCCACGCTTTTGATCGGCTCTTGCAGCAATCGCCCTACTTCTTCCTGGTTCTTGAACTGTTGATCGACCGGCCCCGAATCGACTGTCTTTTTAGCGGCCTGGGACGCGGCATCTGCTGAATTCCCTGCTTGCGTAAGCTGCGCCGGATCTGGCGCGCCCGGATTCTGCGCAAGCGCATGAATGTCCGACTGTAGCTTAACTAAAGCGTCGACATAGTCCTTGTTCGTAGGAAGAATGTACTTCTCAGGGAGCTTATCCGGAGGGCCCGCAGGTTCGACCGCCTGCACCGCATCAAAAGGCTTTTTCACGTCGACGGGCGCTGGATCGGTGTTGTGCGAGATGAAGTACAGCAACTCCAATAGCGGCGATGTCGGCCCCGTAAGCTTTTCCAGCTTCTTGTCGGCATCGGCGTTGCTCTCGTAGCCCGCGACCGACGCGGTTCTCAACACGGTGTTCCACTCTTTCACAAAATCCTGGTTGTAGCGGTCGGTCAGCTTCTGCCGCAAAACGCCCGGGTCCATGTCTTTGACGTCATTCTTGCCCAAAACCCATTCTTCCCCTTCCAAGTTGCCGGGGGTTTTCAGAGCGTCCTGTACGGCCAGGAAGCCGCTGCGTGTAAACGCTCCTTTCACTTTGTAGCTGCTCACAATTACTCCGGCGGAATCGGGGAATTGATCGCTAAAGCTCACGGGTTTCTGTGCCGCCTTCGACAGGAGCTGCTCGTAGTTGCGATCGATTCCGGAGAACTGTTTTAGATAGGAGCGTGCCTGTTCAATCAGGGGCTTGGAATTGCCGGTCGGGAATGGATTCTCCTTGACCAGTTCCGTGGCAAAAAAATCGAACTGCAAGGTCGCCAGATCCTTACGATCTTTGTCGATGTCGCGGTCGGCGACCCAGTGAGTCATCAGAACCGGAGTCAGGAATTCTTTGGTGCTCTTGTCGTGGTCCGCGGGCTCGGTTGTGATCAGGTATTCCCTCAGCTCGTCATAACTTTTCTGATAGCTGTCGTTGGGCGCGTTGGCCGCGGACTTCCCGGCCAAAGCATCCAGATTATCCGTGATCCGCTTCTGGGTTTCGGCAAACAAGAGGCGCCGGAAGCGCTCGAAATACACTCGTCTGGCATCCGGCAAGATTTGATCGCCTTCGTACAAACCCCAGCGCAGGCTGAGAGGCGCTCCATGCTCCGCGTAATCGGACAGATCGACGAGTTCGCTGCGCAGATTATCCAGCTTGGTCAGGTCACCAATCCCAGCCGGCTGGTTGGTTCCGGTTTGCAGCGTGCTCAAGTCGGCGACAGCTTCCCGCACACGCGTCTCCAGCGCACGATTGCGGAAAAACGAAACCACGAAACCGGTCAAACAGATCAGCGCAATCAACAGAGCCGCTCCCAATGCGATACGCCGCAGCAGATTCACCCGGGAACTGGATCCGCTGGTGGCCAGCGCCACACGGTCCTTCACCAGCACATCGTTGAACAGGCTGGTCAGGCAAACCCACTGCGGTACTCGGCGCGAGCCCCCGCTGCGCGC
Organism: Candidatus Sulfotelmatobacter sp.; assembly: GCA_052148475.1. Taxonomy (GTDB): domain Bacteria; phylum Acidobacteriota; class Terriglobia; order Terriglobales; family Acidobacteriaceae; genus Sulfotelmatobacter. Next base: position 38,234 of record JBKQID010000067.1, read on the forward strand.
CCCCGGCGGCGGTGGCGCCTGCGATCCCACGCGGCTAAAGATTTGTGTGGCGCCCGAGCCGTATCCCGCATCTGCCGCTTCCTGCGGAGCGACCGGTGCAACCACTACGTCCTCCATGATCACGGGCCGTACTCCGGTGAAATAAAAACCACGCAGAAAAGGATTGGTGCCCAGATGGCTGGGGCGCGCCATGTCCACCAGAAACTGCACCAGCAGGGTGCGCAGCTTCCGCAACTCCCTGGGAAACTCGTAAATGCCGGGCAACTTCTCGCCTTCATGCTCGCGGGGAAGCAGCAGGATGCGTCGTTCCGCCAGCGAGTAGAAAATTTCGTCGAACGCCTTGGTGAGACGCCGCGTTTCTTCGTCCGCGTACACTCCTGCACTCAGCGAGCGCAGCGGCAGCGTCACGCCCAACACTTCGGAGACTTCATCCTTACTCATCCCGCGCACGAACTCGGCGAAGAACGAGATGCGATCCATCTTGGTGAACAAAACGTAGACCGGAAAGCTGATCCCCAACAGCTGGGAGACCTCCTGCAACCGCACCGACAGTCTTCGGGCGGCGGAGACAGTGGCCTCGCTCGCGCCCGGCTGCAGAAAAGTTTCGCAATCAAAGCACACCACTGCAGCCCGTGGGGCTTGCGCACGTTTCCCGATCGCAGCAGAGAATCGCCCCGGCTGCAGCAGCCTGACCAGGCGTCTCCAACGATCCGCCTCGCCCATCATCGAGCCGGCAGGATCCACAAAGATTGCTTCTCGCGTGTACCAGATGTTCGCGGCAGAGGTGGGCAGCACGTCGCTGTCGCGGTAGACCTGCCCCGCCAGCAGTTCAGGATCGAGAGCAGAATGAATGAGGACCGTCGTCTTGGTCGAACCCGGATCCCCCATTACAAAAACCAGCGGCAGGCTGCCCAAGTTGGTGCCGCGGCCCAGCGTCGAGTGCTTCAACCGCCGGATCGCCTCCCGCACCAAGGTATCCAGATCGTCGGTCGCGCCCGCTTGCGACGCTCCTTCGCCGGAAGCCTCTTTCGCCTTCTTTACCTTTTGCAGATACCACAGCACCGCTGCGCCGGCGATGAGCCCCAGCAACGCAAGCACGCCGCGAAGGATCCACACCTCCGAGCCGTGCAACGGCAGAAACATGCCCAGAAGCCAAACCAGCACCAGATAAACGATCAGTACTAGGATGGTCACCAAGTACAACATCCCAACCCCCTATTTCAGCAGTCCGGCCACCAAGGCAGAGAGTGACGACACACCCGACATCAGGAACATTTTGAAAACGACAAACAGGACCACGGCCAGAGCAACGGCGATGAGCGTCGTTCTTCCCAGCCAGACGCTGACGCGGTCCGATTGCGCCCGGCGTACTGCATCCGCGGGGATCGCCCCGCGCGGAGATAATGGTCCCGCCGGCCCGCGCACTCGCCGGATCTTTTCCTGAATTGCCGACATGATCGACCGCAGGTCTCCCCCCGCCGCGTAGCGTCCCTTGAACCCCAGCAGCAGGCACAGGTAGTACACCTCGAGCAAATCGGCCGTCTCCTGAGAATCGGGGCGGTTCAAGGCTTTCTGCAATTCCTGGAAAAACATTTCGCCGGCCAGTTGATGACCAAACAGTTCCGCCTGCAGCGGCAGGCGCGGCCAGTTGGCGAACACCGGATTTCCAGAACTCAGCACGGATTCGTCGAGGAAGGCGACCACGCCAAAAATAACTTGATTCACATCCTCAGGGCTGCAGCCGTGACTGCGCGCATCCTGTTCGGCGACGCGCAAGGCCTGCCGCATCTGTGCGCGAAAGGTTTCCGCGTCCTGCACCGCCTGGCGGTTGTAGCGCACCCGCACCACGGCTGTGAACACTTCCTGAAATCCCAGAGCCAGGTTCCAGCCGCGGCGGTCCATGGCCGGACTCGATCCGCGATAGCTTCCCAACGGAGTAACTTGACCGGATGATCCCATATCAACTCTCGAGCAAAACGATCAGTTCGATCTCAGGCGATGGCAGTTCCCCCGGAACGTACACGCCCACGTTGCGCGTCCGCATGATGTGCTCCCAACACGGCCCGCTCCGCGTCACCACAAAATACTGGCTGTCGACCTTCGCCGAGATCGCCGCCGGAGGAACCTGCATGTGGGTCAGAGTCAAACCGGGCAGCGCCCGTTTCACCAGCTCCGAAACAAATTGCGAGGAACACACTTTCACCAGTTGCAAGGTTTTCGAGATTACATCCGCTTCTCCCACCGGCGACCGCAGCCCGAGGATCCAGCGCGAGCGTCCCAGGCAGCGCTGGTCGCGGATCTCGCCTTCGTAAAAATAGCGCGCCGCCGCTTTCAGCGGAATCACTACCGCTTGCGACGGAACAATAATCTCGAGATGCTTAATAATGTGCTCTTCCAACGAAGCGAAGCCTGCCTCGGAGTCATAGTGGTTATACGCCGGCAGCGAACGCGGGCTGCTGTCGAGACTGAACGTGCACAGAGCCCCGGCGAGCCGCGACATTTCGCGGAACAGTTCTTCGGGATGCCGGTGCTTGGCCAGCAGAATGTGACGCAACGGCGTCAGGCTGGAGTTGATGGCATGCAGGAACCAGAACTGCGCGACTTGCCGGGCCGACATTCCGGTCTGAAATTTTCCGCTCTGATTCTGTTCTTCGGTGACCACCGCACTCTTCTCTTCCAGAATTCCAACCAGGCGCTGCAGCATCGTGGTCAGCCGTTCACTGCAACTCAGGCTCAAGCAAGGCGGAATATGCGCCGGATCGTAAACGAAGTGGCCGGACTGATCGCGCATGACGCGGGCAATGGGGATGGTCAGCAGATTCTCATCCTCGACTGGCAGCACGACCAGCCGGATGTTCTTACGCCCCAGCTTTACCGGTTTGGCATCGAGGCCGGTGTTCTCGTCGTGCACCATTTCGATGGTGCTGGTGTAGCGGGCACTCCCCGACGCAACCGGCTCCAGATCACAGTTCTGCTGGCCCTGCAGCCAGCGCGGCACCGCCAGGGCCACCGTCAGGCTGTCGGTCGCAGGCAGGAACTGTTCGACAATGTTGCGCGGGTCGGGCCGAGGGTCGCATTCAGGGATGTCAAACGGCAGGCCATCCTGAAACATACCGCGCGCGTGCAGCAGGCTCACCGTGCCGTTGCGTAGCGCATCTGCGTCGAGTTGGCAGCCGGCCAGCCCGTACGCATCCCTCCACAAACTGGCCGTGGCAAAGTGGACGGCTTCCTCAAAATAACGGTTCTGCGCCTGAAAATGCTGCGGCGCCAGATACATGCCTTCCGCCCACACTACTCTGGACAGCAACTTCATGCCGCTTCACCTGATACTAGGGAGGTTTTACCGCTGTGAGTTGCGCTTCGCTGCCCGACCCAAACCCGTGCCTCGCGGCCAACGTTTTCGGTCAAGCCAGCGATGCTAGGCGACTCGCTCCCTATTGTCAAGGAACTCACTGGAGTCTCATTCGTAGCGCGGGCAGGCAGGATTGCGGGCGGGAGAATGAAACGTTTAAGGCTTCGGCTTTCTGGGTTAGAATTGCAATCACTTAAGTCTTCGGCGCGCCGGCGGATCGTCAGCGCCTGCGTTCTCGAGAGACGATGAAGTCGTCCAGCGGATTCCTGCATTCTGCTCTTACTCCGCACTCTTGTGACGGCCTTCATTTGGAAGCTGTTCACTTGGTCGCGGCGGCGACACTGCAGATCTCATGCCGCGAGTCGGAACCACGCTTCAGGGCTACGCAAATGATCGGCAAATCACTCCGCTCGTACCGCATCGAAGCCAAGCTCGGAGCCGGTGGCATGGGTGTGGTCTACAAAGCGGTGGATTCCCGGCTGGGCCGAACCGCGGCCATCAAGATTCTGTCCACCGGGGCTCTCAACTCCGAACATGAACGGCGCTTCGCGCAGGAAGCCAAGGCCGCTTCATCCCTGAACCATCCGAATATTGTCACCATCTACGACATCGATACCCAGGTGGTCGATGGCCAACCGGTCCCCTACATCGCCATGGAGTACGTGGCGGGCGAGACGCTCGATCACCTGATCGGGAAAAAAGGGCTGCGGATTCGCGATGTCTTGAAATATGCGGTCCAGATGGCGGACGCGCTGGCCGCCGCTCACGCGGCGGGAATTGTTCATCGCGACCTGAAGCCGTCAAACGTGATCGTGACTCCGCAGAGCGTGGTCAAGATTCTTGATTTCGGTTTAGCCAAGCTCAGCGAGCCCGCGGGCGCCGACGCCTACGCCGAAACCATGCATGGCGAAGGATCACCCCTCACGGAAGAAGGCACGATCATGGGGACCGTTGCCTACATGTCTCCAGAACAGGCCGATGGCAAAAAGGTTGACACCCGGTCGGATGTTTTTTCGTTTGGATCGGTCCTCTACGAAATGGTGACGGGCCAGCGCGCCTTCTCCGGTGGCTCGAAACTGTCGTCGCTTTCGGCGGTACTCTACAAGGATCCTCAGCCTGCCTCGCAGGCCGTGGCGGATCTTCCTCCGGAACTCGATCGAATCATCAGCCGCTGTCTGAAAAAAGATCCCGCGCGTCGCTGGCAGAGCATGGCCGACGTGAAAGTGGCGCTGGAAGAGTTGCGCGACGAAATGGATTCCAGCCACTTCGCTCTGGCGAGTCCGTCCGTGGGGTCACGGAACACGTCACCGCAGAACCTGACACCGCGCAACGGGTCACGCACCAGGGTCTGGGCAGGGGTTGGATTGCTGGCGGGAATTTTGCTGGGGCTCGGTCTGCGCATGTGGTACGAGCATAGCTACAGTCCTCCTCCAGAACCGCCGTCGTACAAGCGCCTGACGTTTCGGCGCGGTGACGTTACGTCCGCCAAGTTTGCTCCGGGCGACACCGTTGTCTACAGCGCCGAATGGGACGGCGCGCCCTCCACGTTATTTTCCGCGCAGCCCGGTAATCGCGAAGCGCAGCCGCTGGCGCTTCCCAGTGCGCGCGTGCTGGCAATTTCTCCGCGCGGCGAGATGGCAATCCTGTTGGGCGGGGAGGACGTCGGCACCCTCGCCCGCGCACCCTTTGGTGCTGGCGCTCCGCGCGAAGTGCTCGAAGGCGTGAGCGGCGCGGACTGGGGCCCGGATGGAGAATCGCTCGCCGTAGTCCGCGCGATCAACGGAAAGTTCCGGCTGGAATATCCCATCGGCACCGTGTTGTACGAGACGGAGAAGCGGCCTCCGTTGATGCCACGAGTGTCGGCGGACGGCAAGCTGGTCGCGTTCTTTGATTTCGATGTCGAAGTTGGCGATTATGCCTTGTGCGTGGTCGGCCCCAACCATCCCCGGCAGATTCTCTCCCGCGGATGGCGCACCACCGGCGCTTTGAACTGGTCGCGGGACAATAACGAAGTCTGGTTCTCGGGCGGCCAACCCGGCAGTGATCCCGCGCTCTACGCGGTTACTCTCTCAGGCTCCCAACGGCTGGTTTCTCAAACTGGGGGAATGATTGTGATGCAGGACGTCGCGCGCGATGGCCGCGTCCTGCTAAGCACGGTCAATTCCCGGCTCGGCATTCTTTATCTTCCGCCCAACGGCCCCGCGCAACGTGACTTAGCTTGGCTGGACTCTTCCCTGCTCTACGATCTTTCGAACGACGCTCAGTCTCTGGTGTTCGTCGAGCTCTCGAGCGGCCAGGGACGCAACTCCGCCATCTACCTGAGAAAGGCCGACGGTTCTCCCGCCATCCAGCTTGGCTATGGGAACCGGCCTTCGCTTTCGCCGGACGGAAAATGGGTGGCCTGCATCCACCACGAGGCGGATCGCTCGACTCTGATGTTGCTTCCGACAGGTCCGGGAGAATCGCGTTTCGCAAAAATCGAAGGCATGCACTTCGACGGCGTGGAGTGGTTCCCCGACAATAAACGCATTCTGTTCACCGGAAATGAAACCGGTCACGCCACCCGCACCTGGATGTACGATCCGGAAACCGACAAGTCGACGCCTCTCACGCCCGAAGGCTCGCACGGACTGCGGGTTTCGCCCGACGGCAAGTGGTTCGTCACCGTGGACCTGCACAAGCTATTGCTGTCGCCGGTGGGCGGCGGGGATTCGAAAACCATCACAGACCTGCAGGGCGAAAGCGTGGTGCGCTGGAGCGCTGACGGGCGATACCTGTTCCTGCAACAGCGCGAGCCGGCCAGCATCAAGATCAGCCGTCTAGACGTAACCACTGGCCGCAAAGATCCCTGGCTCGTGGTGAAGACCCCTGAACCGGGAGCGCAGTTATTTGGACCACTGGCTTTGTCCGCCGACGGAAAGTCCTACGCCATCACCTTCCAGCGCGACCTGGCTAATCTGTTCTTGGTGCGCGGTCTGAAGTGAAAGCTGCGTTGCGGGCAACCGTTCCCGGTGCATGGGATAATGAGCCTAACGCCTGGTTTCGACAGTTACCATTTTTGCAATGGTTCCAATCGCCCGTTTTACTGAAACAGATTAAGATTGTGCAGCATTCAGGCGAAGGCTTCCATGCGCATCACGCCAAAGGGGTTCGCGTTAGGACTGGCGGTATTCCTTGCCTCGGCCGGGTTCTTTTCTACCGCTGGGCCAACAAGACCAGGCCAGAATCCGCGAGACGGACCTCCCCAGCAATCGCTCTCGGAAAGTCCGCAGGAACCGCCCCCACCGGCTTTTTGGGAATTGCAGCCAGCGCAAGTAAATGCCATGCTGCTCCCAAGTCCTGACAGCGTCGATTCACGCTACCAGCACCTCCACCAATATTTCTCGGACTTGCATTGCCGTTCCAACCTGATGGTGGAGCAAACGATTCCCAATCGCGTGGGCAAGAACCTGATGTGCGTCCTGCCCGGCAAGAATGCCGAACAGATACTTGTGGTTGCCCGCTACGACCATCGTGCGGAAAGTAACGGCTGGAGCGAGGCGGTGGCGCTGCCAATCCTTTACAACGCCTTGCGAGCCCAGCCCAGGCAGCATACCTTCGTTTTTGCGGCACTCTCCGGAAGCGCTGGAGAAAAGGAGTTTTTCGTCAATCTCCGGAAAAATGACCCGCCGGCGGTGCAAGCGATTGTTGTACTAGATTGGCTTGGCATGGGCGACCCTCGCTTCTATGCGCCAAGCAACAAACTGCTGGATACCGAAGCGGCTTTTACGGCTCATCTCCAAGGCGTCTCGGTTCTTAATGATCCGCTCTCTAGCTCAGCTTCCCATAATGCCATGCTGTCTCTGGCAGAAAGAATTCCCTCCATATTGATATATTCGCGTTACAGTCAGAAAGTTTCCGCTCCGGCATTCCATAGAGACTTCGACTTCGTAGCTTATTACCTTTGCCGAATCGATACTGAATTGGTAATTCCAACGAACCCTGCGACGCACTAAACTCAAAATCCCCTGGCAGGGATTTTGAGCGAAATACCTGTTAGCAACAATCACACCCGGGAATCGATGTCGCTTCGCTCAGTTCGATCTCGCGTCTTGTGGCGAGGCCGGGGGCACATTCAGCAGAACCTCTATCGTGCCCGCTTTGCCCGATTCCAGATCGCAAACGCCGGACCGCAGATACGAAGACCCCCGAGGCACGTCAAACTCCAGGCGGGGATTGAGTCCATTGTCCCAATACGCGTTGTACTGCTCCGGGCTGAAAGAGAGTTCCATTTTTCGCACGAGCCAGTCCAGCGGATTGCCATAGCGATCGTAGGCAATGAGCGTGATCTCAAGTTTTCCATTGCGGCGTCCATCCGGCGCCGCTTCCAGTTGAAGCATTTTCTCAGGGACCGCCAAGTCCACGTCCATGCGCGTGAAGGCACCCTGCACTTTCAAATTGTCCCCGGCGCGCGGGGCCGTCAGCTCCGGCTGAGGTGTCGAGGGCTTCACGCTCATCCGATATTGAATCTGGGCGAAGTCCGGAAGGCCCCAAGCCATCAGGGGCAGCAAGGGATCGCCCGTGGCAAGTTTCTGCGCGACGGCGCCTGCGGTACGTTCATCCTCTGGGTTGTAGCCGAGGCGGTAAGCAAGTTTGTAGTGGCCGTTCGTCAGCTTCACGTGGATGTGCCGGTATTTCCCGTTCATCTCCTTATTGGTTGGAATATAGTCCAGCGTGTAGAAGCGAGAGCCATCGCGGATCGCTTGCGCCAAGGCTTCGTCCAGCCCATTGGCGTTATAAAAAGCCTTCCCGCCGGTCTCGTGGGCTAACTCTCCCATGGTCGCTTGGTTAGCATTGCGCTGGATGCTTGCGTTTTGCAACTGCGTCACTTGAGCTTGAGTAGCACTGTGCGCCCCCGTCACCTTCAGGGGCGGAGTGCTGGCATCGTAAAATGAATCCGTAGCCAAGCCTCTAGCCTCTACCGGATAAACAGCCACTCGCGCCGCGGTAAACGCGTCCCCTGTCTTGCGCAACTCTTCGTACTCCCCGCCCTCCCCCATGGAAGTGAAGTCTTGGAAAAGGGCCACTGGAAATGCTCCCGAAAACCAAATCACATTCTTGCGCCCTGGAAAACCTGCGAGATATTGCGCAAGTTTCTGCATTTCCAATAACGTGGTCTTTACTCGGTTCAATGTCTTGCTCGCCTTCTCCTCAGCCTGAAACTGCCGCAGCGCATCCATCGCAGCCTGTATGTTCGGATCGAGAGCGGCCAGCGATTGCATTTGAGCAGTGGCCTGCTCGTCCGCCTGAATCTCGCCACCAGAAAGCAGCAACGGGGATGCCTGCGGACTGCTGCCCGATTTCTTGTCATTGAGAACGGCCAACAGCGCCGACAGATCGCTCGTAAACCCGTGCACCAGGCGCAACCGCGTCGATAGGATGAAAATCGCCATGGGTGCACTCGCATGCATACCAGCCAGGTACTTGAGAACCTGCTGGTGTACATACGACTGGTCCCCTATGGGCGTGTTCAGCGCGTCCAGCAGAACCACGTTCAGCGAATCGGGCGCGTCTGCACGGGGGGAGTTATCGAAGGTATTCGGCGGCAGTGCTGGTGGCTTTACCGCCGCGGGAGGGTTGCCCGTATGTTCCTCAAAGATCGAGATCGCTTGTGGCTTGCCGTCTTCAAAAACCTCGAAGTCTTCCTTATGGAGTCCAGGAACCGGCTGATCGTTGTAGTCCGTCACCACGACATCGACAACGGCCAGTCGCGCCGTAGTCTTCAAAGTGGGGCCGACGGCTTCAGACGCTTGCTGAGCTGAGACTGCAGCGGATACCAGAAGAAAAGCGAGCGTAGGAAGGTCTTTTCGCCACATTTCTTTGAAGACACTCACCGGTAAGTGTAACCCCGGTTCCACCGCACCTGTTGATGAATCGCCATCGCGCTCACTGACTCCCAATCGGGTCAGGCAACGCGAAGGGTGGGGCAGTCCGCCGTCGCCTCAACTGGGAAATCGGCCTGGCGCCGAGGCGTGAGTGGAAAGAGTACCAGCCCCTCCGTGATCTCCTAACTCTCGGGAACCCAGAGCATACTGGTGCGAATGACTCAGATCGTCCAAGCCAAGGTAGGAAGGCGCTCTCAGCGGCTGCAGCTGGCGGATTCTATCCCCATTGTCCTTCGCTGCCAGGACGGCCACCGGATTCCCGGGAAGTTGCAGTGCGTTTCCGTGACCGGCGGCCTGGTTGTACCCGCCTCGATCCTTCCGCCAGGTTCAATGGTCAGGGTGATATTTGTTACGCCCAAGGGGCCAGTGACCGGGACGGCAGAGATGCTGCGCCCTGTTTCCTGGACGGAACAGCCGTTCCGCTTTGCAGCCATCCCGGACTCGGGTCAGCACCGGCTGCGTGCTGTGATCGAAATGGTATACGGACCCACCGGATAACGTAACTGTCGAAACACTCCCATTTGGCTCACTGACTCAGGCTAGCTGTACCGTCCGGAAACGAACTCCCTTTAACGCTCGCGCTTCGGCTTCAGATTCAGCGTGCGAATCAAGCGGAATAAGTGGTTGGGGTGCACTCCGAGGAGTTTTGCGGCGTCGGTGTAATTCCCATTGGCTTGCTCGATGGCCCGCTCGATCAGCACTTTCTTCGCGTCGCGAATGCCGTCATGCAGCGCGCTCACCGGCTCGCCGGAAGCAGCCGTCTCTTCCAGAATCGAATCCGGCAGATCCTCCACCATGATCAATTCGGTCGAGCCCAGCACCACGGCGCGCTCGATGGCGTTTTCCAGTTCGCGCACGTTGCCCGGCCAGTCGTAGCGCTGCAGGCAGGCGCGCGCCTCGGGAGAGATGCCGGCCACGCGCCGCTTCACTCTCTCGCCGTACTGCGCCGCGAAAAATGCCGCCAGCAGTGGAATATCCTCGCGCCGCTCGCGCAGCGCCGGCATGTGCAGCGATACAACATTCAGCCGATAGTAAAGATCCGGGCGAAAGTCTCCCGTCCGCGACGCCTCCTTCAGATCACGATTGGTGGCGGCGATCAGCCGGACATCGAGTTTGATGGATCGCGTTCCGCCGACTCGTTCGAATTCCCGCTCCTGCAGAACCCGCAGCAGCTTGGCCTGCATGGGCACGGCCAGTTCCCCGATTTCATCTAGAAAAACCGTGCCGCCTTCGGCGACCTCCAGCTTTCCTTTTTTCTGCGAGACTGCGCCGGTGAACGCTCCCCGCTCGTGCCCGAACAACTCGCTCTCCAGCAGGGTTTCGGTGATGGCCGCGCAGTTGATGGCGACAAACGGCTTGTCGGTGCGGCCGCTGTTGGTGTGAACGGCTCGCGCCACCAGTTCTTTTCCGGTGCCGCTCTCGCCTGAGATCAGCACCGTCGAATCCCGCCCTGCGACCCGCGAAACGAAGTCATACACCTCGTGCATGGCCTTGCTTTCCCCGATCATGCTGTGGTGGATGTTCAGTTCCTCATAGAGGCGGCGATTCTCCCCTCCCAGCTTCTCCACGTGCCGGACGTTCTCAATCGCGAGCGCCGTGATATTTCCGAGCGTACTGACGAATTGCAGAAGGTCGGAGTCGAAGCGCGCGTCCGGAGAACTGGCTTCCAGGTACATCACCCCTAACATCTTGCCCTGCGCTTCGAGAGGCACGGCCAGCACGGAGTGGACCCGGCGTTCGAGCAAGCTATCAGCCTCGCGGTAAGCGGCATCGCTCTCGACATCGTTGGAAAGTATCGCCAGATTCTCCTCCAGCACGCGGTTCAGGATGGTCTGGCTGGCGTGAATGGGTTGATTACGCCCTAGCCGGCGGTGCCGGCCCACAATCGAAGAGAAATTTGCGGATGATCGGGCGGCTCCATCTTCTGTCAATAACACCGCAGCTTGATCGGCAGGGACAACGGCGAGAACCGCCTCCAGAACTTTTTCCTGCAGCGCCGCCAGGCCGCGCACCGAGTTCAAGGTCTGGCTGAACTCGAGCAGCACATTGAGGTCGCGAACCGTTTTGGCGGTGGGCGGCAGGCCGTCAGGGCGCGAAGGCTGCAGGTAGCGGACATCTTCTTTTCGCAGGATTACGGTCGCCGCGCCGGGCGCCGGAGTTGCGTCGAGTTGTAGCGAGGCGTTAACGGGAACGGAGTCGCTGCCGGGGCCCTGGAAGATCAGCATCGAGTTGCCCACCCGAATCTGGTCCCCGTGCACCAGCACGCGATCCATGACCGGCACGCCGCTGACAAAGGTATTGTTACGGCTCTCCAGATCCTGCAACCGGAACCCGTTCGCCTCCTTACGGATCACGCAGTGGCGCCGTGAAACCAGGGAGTCGAGCAGCGCGATCTGGTTGGACGGATCGCGGCCGATCGAGACCTCATCCCCGGTTAGGGCGAACAGCTTCCCCTTGAGGGGTCCGCTTACCACTTCCAGCCGAGCCCCGCTCACAGGAGACACACCCACTTCGCCCGAATGGCCCATGACGCAATGAGTATACTCGGACGCTTCCGGCTGCGTCGTGCCCCCGGCGCCGTCCCACCTGAAAGAGCCCAGGCACCTAACATAAATGTTACCCACTCGCACTTTTGTTTGAGTTGTTGAACTCCGGACGGGCAGAGATCAGGTCTGACCCGGGTGGCACGCGGTGTTTCCCCTTTGTTTCGGTCAGATTCGTCCTGACGATCCCTCCCCCACCCGTTGTCAGGTTTGGTACGCAGCTTGCATTAGGAAAGGCACTTGCGACGGACGGCCCGAGCAAGAGAAACAAATCCCAGGTCCCCTAAGGAGCACCACAATGCAGATAAAGATGAATGCGAAGCTGGCAATCAGGATCGCGATTCTGATGGTAGGAATGGTAGGCACTTTCGTGGCAGCAAGCGTTCAGACGATTCCCGTCGCGGATGGAGGTCCGATTTGGTTGTGTCCTCCGGGCACGCCCACAAACGTCTGCCAGACCACACTGCCACCGCCGAAGCTGTAGGGCTAACCCCGAACGCGACCGCCGACCCATTCGGTCGGTCATCACCGCGGTCATCACTGAAGACGAACCTTTGAGTTCGCAACCTTTTGGGTTGGCGGGGCATTTAGGAACCCCGCCAGCCATTTTCTTGCCGGAGCCCTCCCCATCAAGCTGTTTCATCTTACGGCCGGTGAATCGTTCGCTGGCCGGCGCTGTCGGTTGAACTGTTTCCAGCAGTGAAAGGAACTTGGTTGGGTAACGCGATCCTGAGTCTTGCAGCCCGCCGGATTTTCGACTAGCTCCTCCAAAATCCCTCGAACGCCCCAGCCGGAACAACCCCAAAGTCTGATTTCGGTGACGAATTGGGGGCAGGTCCTGAGCACTCCGCAACATCTCTTGTCGGTCTTCCGTAAGGCGAACTCCGCCCTGTGGCGAAGGGCAAATAATTCTGGCCGGGGGTGAGCCTTTTGCTTGCGTTTTTGCGCGTTTATCGATGTACAGCCACCAGCAGACGCCTGGAATTTGTGGTGATCGCCAGGTCGGGTTTGACGCAGCAAAAGGAGCGAAGAGATGCCGTCAAAAGGGCTCTATGAGTACGATGTACACACCTGGGCCACATTTGTTTCGCCGGGGGTGAACGTGACGCCGGCAACGCGCCAGCTTATCGAAACGATCATGCCGTATTACCCCAGCACCTGCCGCTGCATTACCGGCTTTCAGGATGAGGAGGCCCAATTTTGGAAGGTCAATTATCACTGGGACCTGATCGATCACCTCCTGGACAAGGCGCTCGCCCTCAACCTGGCGGCTCCTTTCCCCAGCCAGTTGCAGGCACTGAAACAGCAACTGCAGACGAACGCTCCCGTGCCGAAGCACGGGTACATGAACAGTCAGACGGAGGGCCTGCCCCACGACGCTTCCTCCCACCACCAGATCACCCAACGCTGGGAGATGCTGGCGGCCGCCAAGAAGACTTTCTCGAAGATTATTACCGATGCAAACATCAAGACTCTCGCGCCGCCCGTGCAGCGCTGGGACTTGGCGGTCGCCAAAGTCGCCAAGCCGGGCACGAGCAATCACGGAAAAGGTTATGCGTTGGACATCGAAGGCAAAGGGCACAATGCGGACATCAAGCACATCAGCGCACTACTCGGGGCGACACAAACATTCGATGAAGCCTCCCACGTTCACGTTGAATTCAAGAATGGCGTGGTCTTACTGATCGCAGCCCTCGGCAACCAGATTGGGAAGTCCGGGATGCCGCCCCCAGGTCTGTAGAACAGACTGTGGCGTCAGTGAAAAGTTCTCATCCCGCGATCAAGCCGGATGCTCGATGCAGTGGACCACTTAGATTGTGGAAGGGGCATCATGGTGCCGGGAGGGGGAATCGAACCCCAAGGGCCGAAGCCCGGCGGATTTTAAGTCCGCTGTGTCTGCCAGTTCTGCCATTATAATGAACAACTTAGCTAAGAACTCCTGTAAAACTGTGTAAGTATATGTGTAAGTACTGGGGTATTTTCCGCACCTTACCTCGCTCAGAAATCCCCGCGACTGGAGAACACATGGCGCCAAGCCGGTGTGCATGTCATATCATGTTGCGGCAAAGGAGCAGCATTCATCCCAATTTATGTTCACGCGAATCATAGCTTGTGTTCTCTTGACCCTGATCTCGGCCCAAGGCTTGTCTGGCGCCGATTTTGCCATGAAGGTGACCGACAAGAATTACCTCGATACTCAAGGTTTCAGCGTTTTTCTTTACGACAGCACGTACCATCCGGTTT
>JBKQID010000068.1:0-109824 GCA_052148475.1 Candidatus Sulfotelmatobacter sp.
CGCAGGGCTCCGCGAAGCCAAAGCCGCATGTTTCTTATGATGGCCCGGCATTGACGTTTGATTTTCCCGGCGTCAAGGTCGGCGTCGCCGAATACGAGGAAGGGCCGACCGGAACTACGGTGCTGTACTTCCCCACTCCTGTGGTAGCAGCAGTGGATGTGCGGGGAGGTGCGCCCGGGACTCTCAACACCGACGCTTTGCGGCTGGCTTACGACGACCCGAGCGCGGGGGTCAATGCGATCGTGCTCTCGGGAGGCTCGTCCTACGGCCTATCTGCCGCCACGGGAGTCGCCAATGCGCTCAAAGACATGATCACCGACGCGGGCAATTTTGACGATGTGGCTACGGTTGCGGGGGCGATCATTTTCGATCTCGGCGATCGGCGCTTCAATACCATTACGCCTGACGAGGAACTGGGACGAGCGGCACTAGCGAGTGCGCGGGCCGGCTGGTTTCCGCTAGGCGCACGTGGCGCCGGACGTTTCGCGATGCAAAGTCTCGGATGGGACATCTCACTGCATTCCGGTCAAGGCGCCGCGTTTCGCCAGTCGGGCGATACCAAGGTGCTGGTCGTCACCGTCAACAACGGCGGACTGGTCGTTGATCGCAAGGGTCAGGTAATGCGTTGTTTACACCCGGTGGACGGCCACTGCGGATCGATCGCGGACGCAATCGCAGCTTACGTGGCAAATGTCGACAAGCCGAAACAAGCGCGGGCCGACTTAGGGCGCAAGCAAATAAAACCGCAAGGGCTCACTCGCAACACAACGCTCACGGTCGTCCTCACCAACAAGTCGCTGCCAATCTGGGCACTGCAACGCCTCGGCGTGCAGGTACACAATTCCATGGCGCGCGGCGACCAGCCGATGGCCGAGGGCGACGACGGAGACACTTTGTTCACGGTTACGACCGGAAAGGCCGTGGGTGCGACCATCAGCGATGAAGACATGGATCATCTCGGGATATTGGCCTCGGAGACCGCCTGGGATGCTCTTCTCGCCAGCCTCCCGCAGTTGCCGCCGAAGACCCCGCGCATGAACATTGTCCTCTCTCCGAAGGAACTGGACAGCATAGTCGCGAGCTATGCCTTTTCCCCAGACGCCATCGCGGTAGTGCGGCGCGAGGGAACTGCTCTCGAAATCGAACTGACCGGGCACACCAAATCCAGCAACTACTTGTCCGTGGGACGCCCCGCTCTGCTGACCGCGGTGGCGAGGGACGAATTCGAAATTGCTGGGCCGCGAGAGGACCGGTTGCACATCGATCGCGACCCGCACGGCGCGATCATTGGGATCACGATAAACCCGGGGCTGTGGCCGGTAGGCGCAACACGGAAGTAATCCGGGAGCCTTCTTCGCTCGCGGTCTGCCAACTGCCGTTCTGGGAAGTGATCAGCTCGTCACTAGGTGGTTTGTCGGCAATTGGGAAGTTAGGGGCTATGAGAGACGACAGGTGTGAAATCACAGGTGTGAAATTTCCAGCACGTCAGTCATCATCCAGCCGCCCGTCGTAGCGCAGCACAGCCCCGGAGCGGCTCTCGCTTTTGTCCTCCGAACGATCGAACCCTGCCGGAGGTCGTTCCCGAAGACGCGCCTGTGGTCCGGTTCAGCCAGCGCTGAAAGAGCCAAGACGCTAGCGTCCGGGCGGTACTGCGTGAGAAGAAGACGTGCGTTATAGGTGAATCGGCTGTTCAACTGCCTACAAGCACGCACTTCTATTTGGTTGAATCAGGCCGCGCTCCGCGAAGCGCCTGGCTGATCAAATCGTTGCCAAACTGTTCGGTCAACGGCCCCAGTCGCAGGAGCATCCGGTAGTAAAGTGGCCCGAACATCGAATCGATCAGCAACTCAGGATCAACGTCGACGGCGAACTCTCCATTCGCCTTGCCACGCTCAATGTCGGACACGGTTGATTCCCGTCTCAGCTTTATGTGCCCTTCATACAGTTCCTTCAGGAGAGACGGGTCACTCTGTCCCTCGGCAATCAGGTCGGCCATGACTTTGCCGAATAACCCGTTGAACTCCTTAATTAGAAGACGCATCTTAGTGCGGATGACCCCGGCTGGTGGGCCAGACCGGCGCGGGCTCGGAAGGGGGCCGCGATCCTTCACCTGCATGGCGGCTGGTTCAACTGGGGAACGGCCCAGGCGTTCCGCAACCTCGTCGGCCATATCGCGCTAGGCGCTGGCGCGGATGCGTTCATACCCGATTATCGGCTCGCTCCTGAGCACCCGTTCCCGGCCGCTATCAGGGACGCGGAGGCATGCTACCGCGGGATCGTAGAAACAGGAATAAAGAAGATCGCGCTTACCGGCGACTCGGCCGGAGGCAATTTGGCGCTGGTGCTCTTGTCCATCGCCACCGCGCAAACCGCCTCGGGTGGGATCGCTCCGGTGGGTGCGGCCGTGTTCTCTCCTCTGACGATCTGGCCCTTACGGCTGAGAGTTTCGAAACGCGCGCGGAAGTTGATCCATACTTCATAAAGTCTCAGGCCGCCACACTCGTGCGCTCCTACCTGGGCGAGACCGATCCGAAGAATCCCCAAGCCTCACCCCTTTATGGGAATCTGACGGGACTGCCCGCAATCCGCGTTCATGTCGGAGACGACGAAGTGCTGCTGGACGACTCGCGCCGCTATGCGGAGCGCGCCGTCGCAGCGGGCGTCGATGCCACCCTGGACGTATGGCTGGGGTTGGCGCATGGGTTCGTCAACGGTGTCGGGACATTGAAAGCCGCCACCGAGTCTCTAAGCGCCATCGGAAAGTTTCTGAATGAGAGGCTGGGGGGGCGCGTTAGGCGCCCTCCCCGCCCTCAAGAAACCGGGAGCGGCAAGGTACGCGACTGTACAGCAGGCTAGAAGTGGTCCACATCCAGCATCCCAATTAAGCCACCAAGCGGTAACTCCTGGATCGTCGGCTAACCGGAAGTTATCCCGAATCGGCTCTCGGGAAGATTGCGCCGACTGTTTCCCGTTGCGCCTGACCCCTTTCCAGCGTTCCTGGTTCGAGACCTTGCAGTGCTATTTGTTAGCCGCTGGCTTGAGGCGGGCCAGCTCTTCGAGGATATCCAGGAGCGTAGTCGCGCAATATACTCGATCGCACTTCGCATCGCCTAAGCCCCCCACGCTGTGTACCTGAAACTGTAGATTTCGGTACAACGCCTGCCTACAGTTTTGCGTGGTGTGAAGTAAAATGTTTCGAGTACCCATTAGAATACGCGGAAATGGGGATTTTGGGACAGGATGCCAGTCGACATCTGGCCCACGACCAGCACACTGAATCGCTGCAGGCCTCAGGAAAGCTACGGATTCCGACTGATTGGCAGTCACTCTACCTACCCCGGGTGCCAAGATGCGGTATTGTTCCCGCGCTTTCTCTTCAGCCGTACCAAATGACCGAGTGTTAGCTGGTTGTCGGAATTGTTTCCCGTGGCGGGAGTACCGCAGCCACTTGGCGCAGCGGCACCTGGCGTACCCTTCCTCGCCGCTATAGTCGCATGTCGCCTTGTGCCGGACGAAGACCCTGACCCGAATCTCCTGTGCTGGCTCGTTCACTGTGCCTCCTTGGGGGGAGACGGAACCCGCATTCAAATTCGAGCTTCTAACACAGATTCCAGCACATTAGCGATGTAAGTCAATGAAAACAAATGGCGGAAGCGAGTGGGGGTCGAACCCACCGGTGACGGGAATACCCGCCGCCCGCCGGTTTTGAAGACCGGGACGATCACCGGACCGCATGCGCTTCCGTTCGAGCTCTCAACGAGAGAACGATTCGAGGGTGCGCCATCCTTGCTGCGTTCTTTGCGGCAAGGGTGGGAGCCGCGACTGTCAAAGCCGAATCGCGATGAGTATAAACGGAAGCCTCACTTTCCGTATGCATGCGCCAGATGAAGGAGGACGGATGGGGCACTGATGACAGTTTGCCTCCCACCCTTCCGCAAAGAACGCGGAAGGATGGGGCACCCGGCTTTCTTTCTCACCGAGATCAGGCAAGATCATAGCGATCCAGATTCATTACCTTGTTCCACGCCGCCGCGAAGTCTTTCACAAACGTCTCCTTCGAGTCGTCGGATCCATAAACTTCTGCGAGTGCTCTGAGCTGGGAGTTCGAACCGAAGACCAGATCGACGCGCGTGCCCGTCCACTTGATTTTGCCTGTAGCCCGATCGCGCCCCTCGTATACGCCTTCGCCAGAAGAGGGCTCCCACTTCGTATTCATGTCGAGCAGGTTGACGAAGAAATCATTCGTCAGTGTCTCCGGCCGGTTGGTGAAGACACCGTGTTTGGTCTGCCCAAAGTTCGCATTCAAGGCGCGCAGGCCACCAACCAGAACCGTCATCTCAGGGGCAGTCAGGGTCAGCAACTGCGCCCGATCTACCAGAAACTCCTCAGCCGACAGGATCTGCCCGCTGCGGAGATAATTGCGGAAACCGTCAGCGACCGGCTCCATTACGGCGAAGGAGTGCACGTCGGTCTGCTTCTGCGAAGCGTCCGTGCGCCCCGGCGAGAAGGGAATCTTCACTTTGTGCCCGGCCCGTTTCGCAGCTTCCTCGACAGCTGCGCAGCCGCCCAGCACGATCAGGTCGGCGAGCGAGACCTGCTTCGCTTTGTTCCCAGCTTTGTTCCCGTTGGACTTCGCCTTGGACTGCGAGCCGTTGAACTCCTTTTGGATCGCCTCCAGCTTCTTGAGAACCTTCGCCAGGGCGGCCGGCTGGTTCACCTCCCAGTCCTTTTGCGGCGCGAGACGAATGCGCGCCCCGTTCGCCCCACCGCGCTTGTCGGAGCCACGGAACGACGCCGCCGACGCCCAGGCTGTCGTCACCAGTTGGGAGATCGACAGTCCGGATGCGAGGATTTTCGCCTTTAGAGCAGCAATTTCCTTCTCCCCGATCAGTTTGTGATCCACGGCGGGAACCGGGTCTTGCCAAATCAGCTCCTCCTTCGGAACCAGCGGGCCCAGGTAGCGCGCGACCGGTCCCATGTCACGGTGGGTGAGCTTGAACCACGCCCGCGCAAACGCGTCGGCGAACTCATTTGGATGCTCGTAGAAGCGCCGTGAAATCTTTTCGTACGCAGGGTCGAGCCGCAGGGCGAGGTCCGTGGTCAGCATCGATGGCGCGTGATGCTTGGACGGATCTTGCGGATCGGGCACCGTGCCGGCGCCAGTTCCATTCTTCGGCGTCCACTGATGCGCGCCGGCCGGACTTTTCGTCAGTTCCCATTCGTAGCTGAACAGGTTGGTGAAGAAGTTGTTGCTCCACTTCGTCGGCGTCGTGGTCCAAATCACTTCCAGGCCGCTGCCGATCGTGTCATCCCCACTGCCCGTACCAAATTTGTTCTTCCAGCCCAGGCCCTGCTCTTCGATGGGAGCGGCTTCAGGCTCGGGGCCGACATATTTAATCGGATCGGCAGCGCCGTGCGTCTTGCCAAAGGTGTGACCGCCGGCGATGAGCGCAACCGTCTCCTCGTCATTCATTGCCATGCGGGCGAACGTTTCCCGGATATCTCGCGCCGCAGCAATGGGATCGGGTTTTCCATTGGGACCTTCCGGATTCACGTAGATCAAGCCCATTTGCACCGCACCGAGAGGATTATCGAGGTCACGATCGCCGCTGTAGCGCTCGTCCGCCAGCCACTTGCCCTCAGAGCCCCAGTAGATGTCCTCTTCGGGCTCCCATGTGTCCGGGCGCCCGCCACCAAAACCGAACGTCTTGAAGCCCATGGAATCGAGGGCAACGTTGCCGGCGAGAATCATCAGGTCGGCCCACGAAATTTTCTTGCCATACTTCTGCTTGACCGGCCAGAGCAGGCGGCGCGCCTTGTCCAGGTTCACGTTGTCGGGCCAGCTATTGAGCGGAGCGAAGCGCTGCTGACCAGATCCGGCGCCGCCGCGGCCGTCGCCGATGCGGTACGTGCCTGCGCTGTGCCACGCCATTCGAATGAACAGTGGCCCATAGTGCCCGAAGTCGGCCGGCCACCACGGCTGCGAGTCCGTCATCAAGGCATGCAGGTCCTTGATCACAGCATTCAGGTCGAGGCACTTGAACTCTTTTGCGTAATTGAACTCCTCGCCCATCGGATCGGACAGCGGAGAATGCTGGTGCAGGACCTTCAGGTTCACCTGATTCGGCCACCAATCGACATTGGCGTACGATTTGCGCACGCCATGCGCTACTGGACACTTCGATTCGCTTGCGGTGTTTTTCTCTTTAGCTTCGGGGACAACACTCCCCGATGAAGTCGCGAGTGTATTTTCCATAATGTTTTCGTCCTTCGAGTTTTGATTGCGTGCTGCGTGAAAAAACTATTGTTTGGCACGGCAGGGCCGGCAGAGGCCAAAGACCTCGACCAGCGGCTGTGTCAGATCAAAGCCGTCCGGCACGTGCCGCGACAGCTTTTTGAAATCGATGAACTCTCCTTCGATGTCCTCGACCGATTTGCAGCGCGAGCAAACCAGGTGGTGATGAGGTTTGAGATTGCCGTCCACGCGCAACGTGGTCGCGTGCGGAGTGACCTCGCGCAGCATTCCACACTCGATGAACAGCCGTAGATTGTTGTAAACCGTGGCCAGAGAAATGGATGGAATGCGGCGCCGGACGGCGGCATAAATATCTTCTGGAGAATAGTGCCCGTGGGAAGCGACCACCGCCTCATAGACCACCTGGCGCTGGTGGGTAACCGCCAAGCCGTGCTTCGCGGCCAGCTCGCGGAACTGTTCATGGGTCAAGCGCATGGGGGAGGAGCGTGGTTATCGAACGAGAATAATTATAAAACCGTCCGGAGTGGTGTCAACTGAAATATTTGTTTGATCCAGGCCTTCGGGCCATGCCGGTCGTGGGAGCTTGTGTTGGGCGGGGTTTCATGGGAGCAACGACGAAGAAACAGCCTGTCGGACTGGGCCGCGGAATTCGCCGCGTATGCAGATTGTATGTCTGGAAATATCGGATCAGGTTTTTGGGAAGGAAATGAATCCTCCTGGATTTTGTCACGCGTAGTGACATCTCGGGCTGCCGAGAATCCGGGCAATGCTGCAGAAGTAGCCCGTGGAGGGGCGGACGCCCCCATCCGCCCAGGCAGCGGCACAATATCTGGAATCTTGCAGGAGCCTGCACGGCGCCGCCCCGGACGAGGCGTCCGGGGCTCCATTCAGATTCGGGCTCCATATCCAGGCTGTCCAATCGCTGCGGCTGGTTCTATCCGCACTGCGTAGGGATGGGTCTCTTGCCGTTTGATCGAGACCACATCCCCCGCATCATTCTTACATTCTTACGCGCCCGCGCCCGCCGCTCTGGCCTGAAGTTCGGGGCGCGGAGTTTCCGCCATCCCTCCAAAGTAAACTTTGTAGGAACGATGGATTCCGTACATGACCGGGAAGACCGCAAGCGCCAGTCCCCAGCCCAGGTGAGAACTGACCGCCTGCACCATGGTCGTGACTCCCGCGCTGATCACGTAGTACGGGAATGAGAGATGCGCCAGGCTCCACCAGATTTGGCCTGCCGCCTTGCCCTCACTCACCGCCACGATGGCAGCCACCGGAGCGGTCTGTCCCAGGAACAGAGTGACGGTTGCCAGCGCCAACCCCAGCGTGCTGGAACTCCACTGCATCCCGGCCCATTCACCGCGAAGCATGCCATGGAACATCAGACTCGCCAGGCAGCTGGCGAACGCCATCATGCTCACGTTGAACGTCATTTGCTGCGGGTTGAATTTCGCGTCCTTCCGCGGCCAGCATTGCACTACGGTGGAAACGCAGGTAATCGCCACGGCTTCGGCAGCGCTCAGATTAATGACTGCCGTCAGCAGGAATGGCAGGTTCACCGACATGTTGCCGTTGATTCCCGGCAGCTTCACTTTCATCCGCGAGGTCGCCGCCGCCAGCACCATCACCGCCAGAGCAAAGTACGCGTGCAGCGTATGGCTCAGGAAGGTTGCGAATCCTGCGGTGATGACCGCGGCCAGCATCATTGCGCCGATGAAAGTCTTGATTCGCCGTGTGTTGTTCATGATCTCGTCTCCTTTCTCTTGAAGGGTCACACGGCTCACTACTGCTCGTCATCACCCGCATCAGTGAACGCGGCGTCCGCGTTGCCCACGGATGCGCCCCAGACCACGCTGGTGGCCGAGGCCGTACCTGTCTTCGATCCCCAAACCACGCTGAAAGCGTCCAGGGTAACAGTGTTCCAAGGTAGCGAACTGCCCCAGACCACGGAAATACCGTTTACAACCGAAGCTCCCCACACCACCGAGGTGCTCCAAACCACTGACGATCCCCAAACCACCGAGATCGGCGCCACCGTGGCGTTCCCATACACCAGCGAAACCACGTTGGTTTGCGGGTTATAAACTGCGGTCGGCGAAAGCGCCGATCCCACCGTTGCCGGCGCCAGCGCGGTGCTGGTGTAGGCGGACTGTACGTTCAGTAGCCCCGACCCGACCGAGAAAAGATCGTAGGTCGAGGTGAAGGTCTGCGCCAGGTGAGGCACAAACGCCGATGTGGAAACGAGTCCAAAGGTTGTGGTCAGCTTGGTTGCCGACACCATCAGCCGGGCTTTCACTTGATCCGGAGTGAGCGTGTTTTGCTCTTGCAGCAACAACGCTGCGGCGCCGACGACCGCGGGGGTCGCCATGCTGGTGCCGCTCAGGGTGAAGTAGTCGTTATTGCCGTCGCTGCCCGTAACCAGTTCGGTCGGATAGGCAGCTTCCAGCGTGGCTCCTGGAGCCGCCAGAGAAACAATGTCATTCCCCGGCGCCACCATATCGGGCTTCGCAATGTGATCGTAGGTCGTGGGCCCCTTCGAACTATAGCTGGCTAAGGTTTCAGCCGAGGCGGACGTTGATCCGTTGCTCTTGGTCGCGCCCACGGTCAGCACGAAAGGATCGTTGCCCGGCGCGGTGACGGTGCCGAAGCCGTTGCTGCCATTGATGCTCAAGCGGCCATAGTTGCCGGCGGCCACCACCACCACGATGCCGCTCTGCCATGCCGCTTCCACCGCCTGGCACAGAGGATCCTGCGTGTAACTCACGCCGATTCCGCGGCCCAGCGACAGGTTGATGATCCGGATGTTGTAGGTGCTCTGCAGCGCAATCGCCTGTTGAATGGCGGCGATCACGGTGCTGTCGGTGCCCGCTCCGTTTTGATCCAGAGCGCGAAGATCGACTAGAGTGGCGCCGGGAGCTACGCCCTCATAATTCCCACCAGAAAGAGAGCCGTTGCCGGCGATGATTCCGGCCACATGCGTACCGTGACCGTAGAGGTCATACTGTGCGCCGCTGGAGTTGCTGGTGGGTGTCCCTGTGAAGTCCTGGTGATAGACCACGCGCGAGGCTCCATTCGGACCCTGCAAATCAGGGTGACTGTCGTTGATGCCGCTGTCAATCACGGCGACGGTCACGCCCGCGCCGGTGTATCCCGCGCTCCAGGCTGAGGGCACGCCCGTGGCATCATTGGTCAGATCATCCGCCACGTTCATGGCATGATCGATGTTCACCGATGCGATTTCCGGATCGGCTTCCAACGCAGGCAGGGCGCTGACCGGAATCGTGAACGCCGCACCTTTAATCAGGTGCAGTTTCGCGTGCAAGTGGCCGCCCCGGCTCTTCATGGTCGCGTAGTGCGCCGCGGTTGGCACCTGCTTGTATTGCACGATCACCCTTACGGTCTGGCCCTGGGCCGATCCCTGATGGGCTTTCGCCAGCAGTCCCGAAAGTTCGGGAGAAATCCGCGACGTGAAGCGGCCATTCCATCCACCGCCCGCCAGCGTCGCGACCTGTCCGAACGCCATGCCCGTGGTCAGGATCAGCACCAGGCTCAGGCGTTTGCCCCAGCCCGCGCTGTGTCGTTCACCGCGTCCCGCAGGTTTCGGCGACTTGTTTGTGTACTCCATAAAATCTCACCCTTTCTTGCGTGTGGGGGAAAGATCGAGCTTCGTACCCACTCCTCCTGTTGCACGGGCGTAACCAATCCAAACTTCGTAAGTAATTGTTTTGATTGGAGATCCGCGATGCTTCCTGCGGGGCTGGTGGGACATTCTGTCCCACACCAAAGGACGTGGGACAGAATGTCCCACGAGCTCGGTTTCCCAGCCGTCAATTCGTGGGCGTTTCCAAGCACTTACGCGTTCGCTTTTACCGGCGTAACGTGCGTTTCGATGACGTTTCGAATGACGACCAGAGGAGAGGCTTGGGACGGGGTTCAGGCGGGATTCAAGTTGCGCTACACTTTTCCGGGTGCATTAGGACGAACCGAATCATCAGGGTGATGCGGGTCTATTCCATCCTTAGTGTGACCGCCGGATCAATGCGGGTAATCCGCAACGTAGGCAGGAAACTTGCCACCGCGGCAATGACTGCCACGAAAGCTGGAACCACCGTCAGCGTCAGCGGATCGTAGTCGCGGACTCCATACAGTTCGCTGCGCAAAACCCGCAGTGCAAAGAAAGACAGCGCGAGGCCCGAGACCAGCCCAAACCCCGCGGCCACCACGCCAGCCAATCCGACGTCCAACACGGCCTGGCGAATCGAAGACCCAAGGGCCATGCGAATGCCAATTTCGCGCGTCCGCTGCACGATCAGATTTGAAACCAGCCCGTAGATTCCGACTGCGGAAAGCAACAGCGCCAGTCCCCCCAGCACCGCCACCAGCGCAACCTCAACTCGCTGATACGCCAGATTTTCAGCGAGGATGTCTGCCATCGAGTGGAACCCGGAAAACGGCAAACCAGGGTCCACCTGGGTGAGCGCCTTTTGCATTGCCGATGTAAGCCCCTCGACCGGTCCGGACGTGCGTACGATCCAACTGGGTTGAAACCAGATGTGCGCCACGTTGACCAATCCCTGGTCGATTTGCGTGGCGGGAAGATAGAAGACCGGTTCGGTCGCCATCGGCGCGTCGCCATTTATGCCCGGCCGCTTGGCTACGTTCGCGGCCACGCCCACGATCGTGTAAATGTGCTTCTCGATCTGAATGTGGCGCCCGAGCGGATTCGGATCATCGAAGAACTGGCGGGCAAAGTCGGCATTCACCACGGTCACTGACAGCGAAGTGGGCGTGTCGCTATCGGCGATCGCACGGCCGGCGAGAATCGGTATTCTCAGCACCAGAAAATATCCCGGGCTGATATAAGCGGTGCTCGCGCCCCACTCCTTGCCCGCCAGCTTGCCGTCCAACACCTTAACCCCGTCATTGAGGCCGCGTTCGTAGGGCACGCTCAACCCGACAGCTGCGTCTTCCACGCCAGGGATCTGTTGCATGGCGGCTACGCTGTGTTCGATCAAGCTGTGAAATGCGTCGGCATCGCGATAGCGCGCGTCGTCCAGCGAGAGCTTCGCAGTCATCACGTTGCTGGCATCGAAGCCGGGCGGCAACGTCTCCAGGTAGACGAGGCTGCGCACCAGCAAACCTGCCGCCGCCACCAGCACTACCGTCAGCGCCACTTCGCCGCCGATCAGCAACTGCCGCAGCCGGCTCGAACCTCGGGCCACC
Organism: Candidatus Sulfotelmatobacter sp.; assembly: GCA_052148475.1. Taxonomy (GTDB): domain Bacteria; phylum Acidobacteriota; class Terriglobia; order Terriglobales; family Acidobacteriaceae; genus Sulfotelmatobacter. The sequence continues at coordinate 11,480 of JBKQID010000068.1, forward strand.
GAATGACTACTGGCGGCCATCGACGATCGCAGATCAACGCTCCGCACCTGCAACGCCGGCAAAGCTCCAAACAGCAAGCTGGTGAACAGAGAGCTGCCAAACGTGAAGGCCAGCACGCGGAAATCCATGGTCACGCCGCCGAGCGGAATCATGGAGTCCGGCAAGAATCCGGGCAACGATGCCAGAATGCCGCGAGCCAGAGCCAGTCCTACCGCCGAACCCACCAGCGCCAGCACAAAAGTTTCCATCCAGAGTTGCCGCAGGACAGTCCACCGGCTGGCTCCGAGGGCGAGCCGCGTGGCGATCTCCGGCGCCCGCCGTGTGATCCGAACCAGCGTCAGCCCCGCCAGGTTCGCGCATGCGATAAGCAGAATGAGGCTGACCGCCAGCATCAGTCCGATGACCGGGGTGCGCATGCCGCTGTCCAAATTCAGAGCCTGCGCCAGCGGCATCGCATAAAACCATTCGCGGTCCTTGGATGTGGCGACCGCGTCAAACGACGGCTTGCGCACGTGTGCCAGTTGCGCCGAGACCTGCTGCCACGTCGCTCCCGGCGCCAGGCGCAGGATGATTTCGCAATTGGTTCCTCCGCATTCCCCGCTCTGGTGCGGTTGCAGCGGCGTCCACAAATCGGCTACGCCAGTCGGTTGCGCTCGCTCCGGCAGAACTCCGACCACGGTATGCGGCTCGCCTTTGAGGATGACCTGTTTCCCCAGCACCTCCGGATCAGCTGCGAAGACAGACTGCCAGAGACCGTAACTCAAAATCACGGCATTCGGTCCCTTCGGCCGGTCTTCTTCCTCGCTAAAGCCGCGACCCAGAAACGGCGGGATGCCGAGAACATCGAAGTAATGCGCCGAAACCCGCATGTTCTGGACGTAGCGAATTTTTGCGCTCGGTCCCGAGCCCGCCTGCAGATTAACTCCGCTCGTTCCTCCGAATGAGGCGGCTCGCGCCGCAGGCACAGCGTCCCGCAACATTTCCCAGGTTTCCCCGTCCTGAGTGGTATTGTCGTTCTGCACGAACTGCCCTGACCTTGGTGAAACGCCTTCCTGATGCAGCACCAGCACCGCCAGCCGGTCGGGCTCCGGGTAGGGCAGCGGGCGCAACAGAAAGCCATTGAGCAAGCTGAAAACGGCCGTGTTCACGCCCACGCCCAACGCCAGCGTAAGCGTGACCGCCAGGCCGAACCCGGGGTTCTTATACAGTTGCCGTAACGCCAGACGCAGATTCTGAATGACCATGGCCACGCGCACCTCATCTTAGAAACTCGCGGAAGCATTTGCTCCGCCAAACTTCCACGAGAGCATCTGCCTGAGATGAAACTGGTTACGATCAGGGGAAGTCATGCCGAGCCAGGAGGAGTGTTCGTTCCCAGCATCCGTTGTCCGGGATTGGACAAGGTCTAACTCGAAACCTTCTGCGGTGTCGGCTAGGACGAGTTGCCCGCTGAACTCCCATCCCTGCTGTGAGGAGCCACGTCAACCACCACCACTTCCACGTCACGCTCATTGAACCTAAGCTTGTAGGCTTTGATCCCTACGTGGATAAGCTTGCCCTTTTTGGTGCGATGTCTCCGCAGATCGCCATCTGGGTCATGGAAGTGAGGATACAGCACGTCTTTGACAATCCGGGGAACGTCCTCGGGCGGTCGGATGTCAAGAATGGTCATCTGCAGAAACTCTCTCCGCGTGAACCCGTAGTAGGCCACCGTGGCGGAGTTCACTGCCACAAAAGCGAGCGTCCTACGGTCATGGATCCACATCGGAACCGGACTCGTGTCGAAGTCGAGCCCACACAACGCTCGAACGTCATGGGCCAACCCGACATCGATCGTGTTTGGGATTCCCTCCATAAGCGCCCGACGAAGGTATCCGACGAGAGTACCCCACGAACGTGCCCCGACAAACTGCCTCAGCCGCAGGGCCCATATCCTACAACTAGATCTTCGACGCGGGAAGATGACTGTTGTGAGCAGCGATAGCGCTCACAAAGCCCCTGAACAGGTCACCGAGTGCACCCGCGATGGTAGATCCACAATCCACGAACAAGCATAGCGCCGTGCTCGTGAAACGCAAAAATGGGCTAAACTCTCGTTTTGGAGAGGACTTGGAGATGCTGCTGAAGACCTGCGGCGCGATGGTTCTGGCAGCCCTCGTGATGCTCGCGGGCGCGACAGGAATCGGTGCTCAGGGGGTTGCGTCGCCCGCGCCTGGCAGTCCGGCTACCGCGCCAAGCAAGTCGCAGATGCACACAACTTCTGCGCCCAAACCCTGTGTTCTGCCTGGCGTCTCTCCGCAGCAACTCCACGAAGTCCTCGATGCCAGCAACACCCTGCAGCCTCCTCTCGCCGCCGATGCGATGATTCGCATCGCAGCCAAAGTGGCGGATCAGTGCCCCGCTCTAGCCAAGGATTTGCTTCAACGCGCCTTCGATCAGGCCGAGGCCGTTGAACCTCCGACCGCATTCAAGATTGGGACCGGCATGGGCAGGATGAACATCGTGATCGGCAGCGGCACGGACGCCCTCCGCGGTGCGGGATACTCCACAGATAGCCGGTTCGCGTTTACGGAGAAGGCCTATGCGCTCGCCATGGACAGCCTCTCGCTCCGATCTCGTACCGTACTTGGAATGGTGCCAGTCGATGGCAATAAAGCGATCCAACTGTTCCAGCAGATTGCTCCCCCGCGCCCGCCCGTCGCAACCTGCTCAAGCGGCTTTGCACCTGACGTTGAGATTTACTATGAGGCGTTGGGAAAGATATTCGCACTGTGGAAGGCGCGAAAACCGCGCAGTGACGCGGAGGCTCAGGCGCCATTTCAAGAACTGGAAGAGGTCACCAGCGCGACGACTTCTCCGGTGCAGCTGGTTCCCCTGGCGAAAGTCTTCGAGGGTGCCAATCTCCCGCCGGCAGAACTCTCGCCCCTCCTTAACGCTTTAGCCGCAGCGGTCGGAAATTTTCCGGTCGACGATAACAGCTTCTGCTATCGAGAAAAATATCCTGCCGTCAAGGCCAAAGACCAGCTGGTGCGGTTAGCGCGGGCGAAGCAGATTTCGCCCGCTGCCTTCCTGCGTTCCTTTTATGACTATCTCGATCGCAGTCTGAACGGCTCTCACTGCGATGGAAACGAACCCAAAGACCTAAGAGAGCTCGGAATCCTGTATCGATCTTTCACTCACTTGCCGGGTACTCCCGAACAGCAGCTTGAAACTCTCAACCTTCCCGACTCCCTTCCCCCGGTCGAGCCGAGCCCTGACGCCGGCGAGTACTGGCAGAGCCTGAAGGGCAAACAATTGCTACTGGACGCCAAGCACGTCAATTTCGACGACAACTGGCGACCCTACACCGACGCCGATCGCAAAACCCCGGAATGGCAGGATCGGGTGCGCCACCTGCTGGATGAGATGGACAACTGGGATGCATCGGACGAACCGGACGCCAGTACTTACTACCACGAACGCGAAATTCTGATCTACCGGGTCTTGGCCGACATTCCGCCGGGTACGTTGTACGATCGGGTGATCTCAGCATGGGTTAAAACCTTCGCTGAAAGCTCCTTGCAGTGGGACAACCCCGCCGAGTGGTACATCGGTGTTTCGGACTTCTTACGCTACTCCAAGAAGAACGTGAACGGTCCAGCGCCTGCGGCGGCGATCGCCCCGCTAAAGAATTCGTCAAACCCATACCTGCATTCCGTCGGAATACTCGCCGAGTTCCTCCAGTAACTCGGGCCAAGACTCCAGCGCGAATTAGAAACCCGTCAGACGGACCGAACCGCGCGCCGCTCGGAGGTTTGACCTCCATTCGTAACGCGTGCGGATTCATGCGCTTACTGGATGATCTGTGATTGATCTGCGGTGCATTGCCGAATTCTGCCCTCCCGTACTACAACCAGGACTGCGATTCATCCCATCGAAACTATTGAGGCGCTCTATGAGGCTCTCCCGCATTGCCGCTCTGGTCTTGATCTCTATTTCCGCCGCCAGCTTGGCCCAAGCGCAGCAACCCCGCGAGTGGGTTCCCGAGGCCGTCGAGGCCCTGCGCGCGAGCGCGTCCTCGAAAACCGAGTTCACGCTGGACCACTCCATGTTGGTGCTGGCCTCCAAGCTCGACCCCAACAACCAGGACCTCCGGCGCGTGATCGCCGGCGTGAATGGCGTCTCGGTCCACAGCTACCGTTTTCCCGGAGCGTGGGCCTATGATCCCGACGCTCTGACCGCCGTGAAACAGGGGTACAAGGATGCCGGCTGGACCCAGTTGCTGAACAACCACGACAAAAACGGAGGCCCCGGTGTGACCGAACTCTGGATCCGCCTGGAGGATAAAGCGATCAGCGACGTCGCCGTTCTCGCCGCCAAGCCGAACCAGGTCAACTTGATCGTAGTCTCCGGCGCCATCAGTCCGCTCGACCTCGTCCACCTTGGCGGACATTTTGGCATCCCCAAGATGGCAGGTGGCGAGCCGCTGCCCAATGCGGACCGCCGCCAGTAAAACATCCAACTATTTCAGACAGGTCCAGTTTTCTCTGCAATTGACGCCCTCGCGAATTTCCCAGGAACCTCCGCGTAGTGCTCGAACCGAACCTGTGATAGATTCCTACGGTATCGCGGGGCGGAGGATTCAACCATGGGGAAAAGCAGCAATCGGATTCAAATGGAAGCCGCCGTTGCGACCGCTGCCTCGACCGATAACATCGACGACTGGACGCGCGCGACCGACTGGATGTGCAGTCTTGCGATGTTTGAGATGTTGCCGGCATTGCAGGACCTGAGCCCGGCAAACCGCAAGAACCTGGCCGCCCAGGCGGACAAGATTCTGCTGAAGCGGGGCTGGACCGCGGGCGCCGCACGCATTCGCTGGGCCATGGAACTAGTAGAGAACGATGAACTGCCCGCCTCGACCCCTCCTGATCTCCCTCAGGACCAGGTGGACGATGCCCAGCGTTTTCTGGACGACACTGACGACATCCTGCGAGCCCTGGTCAACCAGGGGCGGATTGATTTTGTCTACCCGGAACGACGAAGACTGTTCGAGCAGGCCCTCAACCACGATAAGATCAACGGCCACATCGCGACCTTTACTCCCGAACTGGAGCAACTCTTAATCCGGCTGGCTCGGCACGGCTTCAAAATCCTGCGCACCATTGACCCGACTGGTACGAAAAACCCTCACGGGACAATCGTCGGCGACAAGCTGATTTGCCGCGCCGTTGACGTTGACACCTATTTCGGACAACGCTTCGAATACCGCGAACCCCGCAACGATATCATTGAGGGTGTGACTCGCCTGCTGTCGGATTTCCCGACCGGAGCCACCTACGATGTCGGCTTCGTCCGCCCCGTAGGTGGCGCAACCGGATTCAATACCTCGATGGATATCTTCTTTCCCGTCCCCGAATCCCGAGTCGCGGCCGCCTTCAACCCTGACGGGAGCTGGGGGTGGGGCGCGATGTTTGACGCGGTGAGACCGGGAATTCAGGCGGCGGCCGCAGGAAAAGTAAAATACGTTTTCCCGGACGGGGCCGACCACATTCACATAAAAGCTTATTGATCTGCTTGGTGGTGGTGCAGTTTGAGAGGAAGGTTCGTATCAGAGCATGCCTTTCAGGCATGCCGCACCGTACCGCAGTTCACACCAGGCTTTAGCCGCTGTTGAGCCAAGCCCGGGGGGCAAAAGGCGTTTACATCTCGCGCCTTTGGCGGCATCGCTAAAGCGCTGCCCTGATACGGATCGTTCCTTCAAATTTCACCGCTACCCACTGCTTCGACATTCCGCAAAGGAACCAGCCCTCTGGTGTACAATCGGCACCTGTTTTTGTTAAGAAACGAAGCCGCAGTGGACAAGAGCTCCGCCCGCGGGAGGTCAATTTGATCGGCCAGTCCATCTCCTACCCGGATCACGGCCGCGGACAGTGAATCCAAAGAACGAGGCAGAATGACTCTTTCCAAACGAATCTCGATCATCGTCTTTTCTACCGTGCTTCTTGCCGCCGCGCCTCTGTCCGCGCAGGAATTGAACTCCAACTTCGCCCGCGATCCCGGCCAGCCCATCGATCAGCACTACACCGATCAGATTCACAAATACACGACCGACCCTTCTTTCATCTCACCGCTGGTCGATTACCTTCCGGCCTCGAAAACCGTGCCCACGCCCGCCAAGGTGCTCGGCGACGTCTCCGGTGCGCCCGACATGCTGCCCTATGCCGAAGATGTGTACAAGTATTTCCGGATGCTGGAGGCCAGCAGTCCGCGCGTGAAGGTCTTCACGATCGGCCATTCCGAGGAAGGCCGCGAGATGATCGTTGCCGCCATCGCCGACCAGAATCTTCTCACCGCCGCGAAAGAAAATGATGCCCGCCTGGCCCAGCTCGCCGACCCCCGCAAAATCGGCCCAAATGACGCCGACGCCAAGGCTCGCCAACTCATCGACCAATCCTGGCCCATCTACTACATCACTGGCACGATTCATTCGCCCGAGACCGGCGCTCCTACGGCCTTGATGGAACTTGCCTACCGGCTGGCCGTCGACGACGCTCCTTATATCAAGTACATCCGCTCGCACATGATCGTGCTCATCACGCCTGTGGTTGAAGTCGATGGCCGCGACCGCATGGTCGACATCTACAAATGGCACAAGGCCCATCCGGGTGAGGTCTATCCGCGTCTTCTTTATTGGGGCCACTACGTCGCCCACGACAACAACCGCGACGCCATGGCCATGACTCTCGCTCTCACGCGCAACGTTCTCGACGCGTATCTGAGTTGGCATGCGCAGGTGTTGCACGACCTGCACGAATCGGTTCCGTTTCTCTACGACAACACGGTCGGCGACGGTCCTTACAACGCCTGGGTCGACCCCACTCTCGCTGACGAGTGGGCCGAACTGGGTTGGAACAACGTCGCCCAGATGCAGAGCTTTGGCATGCCCGGAGTCTTCACCCACGGCGACTTCGATACCTGGAGCCCCGGCTACCTGATGTTTCTGGCCGGCATGCACAACGGCATCAGCCGCCTCTATGAAACTTTCGGCAATGGCGGCGCCGACACCGAGAAGCGCATCCTTCCGCCTGAGGATTATTCGCGCACCTGGTATCGCCAGAATCCTCCGCTCCCGGTGGTGAACTGGTCGCAGCGCGATAACAACAATTACGAACAAAGCGCTCTGCTCTCGACGCTCTCGTATTTCTCGCACAACACCCACCATTTCCTCGAGAACTACTACGCCAAGAGCAAGCGCTCCGTCCAGAAGCCATCGCTCGAAGGCCCAGCCGCTTATGTGATTCCCGCCGACCCGGCTGACGCGAATCGCCAGGTCGAATTATTGAAAGTATTAAAGCGCCAACACGTCGAGATCGAACAACTCTCCGACGCGGCCACTTCCGCAGTTCCGGCCGAGAAGCGCGGAGACAAGCCGAAGCAGGAAACTTTCCCCGCCGGCAGCATCGTCATTCGCATGGATCAGCCCTACTCCCGCGTCGCCGACGCCTTGCTCGACCGCCAGTTCTGGGCCGCCGGCGATCCGCAGAAACATCCCTACGACGACACCGGATGGTCCTTCACTCACCTCTTCAATCTGAAAGTTGTCCGCGTCCTCGATCCTGCGATCCTCAAGTCGAAGATGACTCCACTCGACGATCCAGCAACGCTAGCCGGCAAGGTCTCCGGCAACGGCTCGGTGCTCGCCGTGGCCAACACCGGCCAAGCTTCGCTCCTATCTCTGGCCTACAAACTGAAAAATGCAACCATCCAAGTCGCGGATAAGCCGTTCGATGCCGACGGCAAGCATTTCGCCGCCGGCTCGTTGCTAATCAACGCCGCGGATGACACTGCCAAAATTCTGCACGATTTATCTCTCGACGCCTCGCGTCTCGCCGCATCGCCTTCCGTGCCGGTCCACGCGGTCGCGGCTCCGCGCGTCGCATTCATGCACACCTGGCTCGGCACTCAGACCGAAGGCTGGTGGCGCTACGCCTTCGACGCCGCCGGCGTACCCTACGATTACATCAACACGCAGACCGTCGCCAACCTGCACGACCTTCGCGCAAAGTACGACGTCATCATCTTCGCTCCCGTCGGCCGCGCCTCTTCGCTCGAAATTCTCAACGGCATTCCCTTGTGGAACAATCCCATGCCGTGGCAGAAATCCGAGCTCACTCCCAACCTCGGCGCCATCGACAGCACGTCCGACATTCGCCCCGGCTTGGGATACGACGGGCTCGCCCATCTGAAAACGTTTGTCGAACAGGGCGGCCTCCTCATCACTTGCGAAGATACTGCGCAGTTCGCCATCGACACCGGTCTTGCCCCCGGCGTCAGTGTCGCTCCACAGGGTGACGCCCGCGTCGTCGGCACGGTGCTCAACACGGTTTTCGTCAACCACGACAGCCCGGTCGCATACGGCTACGGCCCCGGTGTTCCCGTCATCAGCGCCGGAGGGATGGCCTTCAACGTCAGCAGTATCCTCGGCCGCACCGGCGGCCGCGTTTTGATGGACCCTTTGACCGATCCGCTGGACCCCTACGCGAAGCGCGCGACCGGCCGCGGCACCATCGACGACAGCGACGAGCCCCAGGGCAGAAAAATCACTGAACCCGAGCCGCTCGTCAAACAGCAGCCATGGGAACCGAGACCGCTCGATGAAGAACTCACGCGCAACAACCCGCTGGTAATTCCCGTGCAGAGCCGGCCGGATGTCATCTTGCGCTTCTCGGACGGCAAGAGCCTTTTGCTCGACGGCCTGCTCGACAAAGCCGGCTCAATCGCCGAGCACGCCGTGGTTGTGGACGCGCACCTTGGCCAGGGAAACGTGCTGCTCTTCGGCAACAACCCGGTTTATCGCGGCGAGACCGTCGGCACCTACGGGCTGGTCTTCAACGCCATCCTCAACTATCAGCACCTCGCGCACGAATCCGGTCCCACGGAAAAAGACAAGACCGCGACTCAGGCGCAACCGCAACAACAAGCTACCGAGCAGGAAGCGGGACGATAGCGAATGTGGTATAGAGGATGAACTCGGAAGCGATGATTCTAGGGAATCTCGGATGAAGCGCTCAGCGGTCCTCTGTGACCACTGTGTCCCCTTGTGGTTTATGCTTTCTTCGGGTACTTAATCAGAGCCTCTTTAGATGTGAGAGCGTGACCCGCTCGGCACCGTATCAAGATCGTGTACAGGAAAAAACGATATGAAACTCCGCTCACTCGCATTGCCGTTCTGCGCTCTGGTCTGCGCCTCTTATACCTTCGCACCAGCCGCCGCCGCTCAAGCTGCGCCCTCCGCACCACCCACGCCGCGCGCCATCACAGTGGATGATGTCTTCGAAATCCACGACGTGCGCGACCCGCAAATCACCGACGATGGCAAGTGGGTGGCCTACACGGTCGCGACCGCAAAGCTGAAAGAAGATAAGAACGAGACTCGCGTCTGGATGGCGCCCGCCGCCGGAGGCGACGCCATCGTCATGACCGCCGAAGATGTTTCTTCTTCACACCCACGCTGGAGTCCCGACGGAAAATATCTCGCGTTTCTCTCCAAGCGCAACGAAGGCAAGACGCAGGTCTGGCTGCTCAACCGCATGGGCGGCGAGGCCGAGAAGTTGACCGACGCAATTCAAGACGTGGATGATTTTGCCTGGTCCCCCGACAGCAAGCAGCTCGTCCTCGTGCTCCGCGACCCCACTCCCGAAGAACTGGAAGAGGCGAAAGCGAAAGACAAGCCCGCGAGCGCCGACGACAAAGATAAAGACAAGAATAAAGACGCGAAGCCGAAAAAGCCGAAGACGCCGCCTCCCTTCGTCGTCGACCGCTATCGCTTCAAGACCGACACGGTGGGCTACCTCGATCGCCGCCGCACGCATCTATATGTGTTCGACGTGATCACCAAAGCTGTCGTGCAGATTACTTCCGGCGACTTCGACGATAGCGAACCGGCCTTTTCTCCTGACGGCAAACTGCTTGCGTTCCGCAGCAACCGCTCCACTCCCGATCCCGACCGCACCTACGACACCAATATTTGGGTAGTCGCCGCCGATAACACCGACAAAGGCGCGCACCTGACGCAAGTCACCACGAACCCCGGCGCCGACGCCGCGCCCGCATGGTCGCCCGACGGCAAGTGGATCACCTACGTCACACAACTTGAACCGAAGCTGCTGGTCTATGCCACGCACCACATCGCCGTGTCTCCCGCCACGGGAGGCGAGGCCAAAGTGCTCACGCGCACCTTCGACCGCATGTCGCGCGTTCCGCATTTCTCGTCCGACGGCCAGTTCATCTATTTCATCGCCGACGACGACGGCACGCAGAATTTGTTCCGCGTTCCGGCCGCCGGCGGCGACCTTGCGCGAGCCATCTCCGGCCACGTTGTCGTATCCGGTTACACCATCGCCAAGTCGGGCGACCTGGCAGCGCAGATCGCCAGCATGGACCGCCCTGGCGAAATCTTCACCATGCCCGCGTCCGGCGCTCCGCTGACGCGCATCACCCACGTCAACGACGCATTCATGGCAAAGATAAGGGTCGTCACTCCTGAGTACGTCAAGTTCCGCAGCAAAGACGGCACCACGGTCGCGGGCTATCTCTTCAAGCCGTTGGATTATGTGGCAGGCAAAAAATATCCCACGCTGCTGCACCCGCACGGCGGCCCGGTGGGCTCATACTACGGCGACTTCAACCACTTCTCACAACTCTTCGCGGCCAATGGCTATGTCGTCCTCGAGCCCAATCCGCGCGGCTCATCTGGCTACGGACAGGATTTCTGCAAAGCCATTTTCGCCGACTGGGGCAACAAGGATTATCAGGACGACATGGCCATGGTCGACTACGCCATCGCGCAGGGCGTGGCCGATCCCGACAAGCTGGGTGTGGGTGGCTGGTCCTATGGCGGCATTTCGACCGACTTCATCATCACGCAGACCACGCGCTTCAAGGCCGCGATCTCCGGCGCCGGCTCGGCGTTCCTGGCCGCGCTCTACGGCCACGATCAGTACATCCTCGACTACGATGTCGAACTCGGCCACCCTTGGGAGAATCGCGCCGTCTGGGAAAAAGTCTCGCCCTACTACCGCGTCGCCAACATCACCACGCCCACGCTGTTCATGGGCGGCGACATCGACTGGAACGTGCCCATCCTCGGCGGCGAGCAAATGTATCAGGCTTTGAAGAGTCTGGGCCGCGAAACCGAACTCGTCGTATATCCCGGCGAGTATCACGGTCTCAAGGCGCCGTCACATATTAAAGACCGGCTCGAGCGCCATATCAGCTGGTTCGCGCACTACGTGAAAGCCGACGGCAGTCCGGCGCGGCCCGCGATGAAAACAAACTGAACTTCGTGGGAGAAAAACGCTTCCACGAATTGCGGATTACGATTCTCTGATTGCGATTCTCAGATTAAGAATCGCGGAAATCGATCATCACCGGGGCCGACCGGAACCAGTTCGTCTTGAAGCCCACATAAATGATCCCCACCGCGAACCAAATGCCGCCGACCGTCTTGGCGATGATATTCAGATTGAACCAGATCACGCTGCAGAACGCGAAACCGATCAGCGGCAGGATCGCATCCTTCAGCAGCTTCGGCGAGGCGCCAGTCCTCTTCGCAATCACCGTGAACTGCCAGAAGCAGGCGAAGTTCACTCCCATGAACGCGAGAAACGCTCCAAAGTTCAGCAACTCCGCAGCATGTTCATAGGCGTTGCCGATGTGGTAGAGAGCCACCGCCCCAACGAACGCGAGCCCGCCGATCAGCAGAATGTTATAGGTCGGAGTGCTGCTTCCGGGTTTGAGATAGCCGAAAAATTTCCGCGGCAGAACGCCGTCGCGGCCCATGCCAAACAGCAAGCGCGCCGCGCCTAGCGTGCCGGTTAATCCGCTGCCAAAGGCCGCCACGATTAACGTCATGCCCATGGCGTTGAACAGCAGCACGCCGCCCACCCGGCTGCAGATATCCATAAACGCAGTCTCAAGGTTCGGGAACGACCGCCAGTCCGGCCACACCCTCGCCCCCAGATACGATTCAAATCCGCTGCACACTCCGGCAAAAATGCAAGTCAGCACCACCGCCAGCAAAACATTGCGTTTCGGATTTTCCACGTCTTCCGCCAGCGTGGTCACGCCGTCGAACCCAATGTAAGTAAGCGCCGCGAACGAAGTCGCCATCAGAATCTTATGCGAATTAAATGTCTTCGGGTTATAGAGCGGCTCGGTCGAAAGCAGCCCGGCCCAGCCCTGGCCGTGCCACAAGTAGCGAATCGCCAGCCACACGAAAAAAGCCACCACCACCGACATGGCCGCCAGCAGCACCTTGTTGGCTCGCGCCGAAGACTTCACCCCCGCCAGATTCAGCACGGTCATGATCCCGGCAATCAGCGCGGCCCACGCGATGAAAGGAACCTGCGGCAAGTAACGTTCGTGCAGCGCAGTCGAGATCCACACCGTGTTGATGAGCGGCTGTAGCAGGTAGTCGAGGATCATCGCCCAGCCCGCCAGAAATCCCAGATGCGGGTTCAGTCCCCGGCCCACATACGTATAGGCGGACCCGGCGGTCGGATACAGCGCCCCCATGCGTCCATAGCTGACCGCTGTAATCAGCATGGCGAACAGCGCAATCAGAATAATGGTGACGAAGTGACCATCCGAAAGTTTCTGAGCCACTCCATACAGCGGCACCGGCGCAATCGGCTGGATGAGAACGATGCCGTAAAAAATCAAATCCCAAAGCGTGAGCGTGCGCCGCAGACGGGGCACGCCAGAATTTGCGCCGGATGAAATTTCCATAAGCCGGTTATGTTAGCCTATGCTCCGCCGAAACGAAATCTCTCTGTCGAAAGACAACAACATGGCAAAATACGAAATTCAATCCAGGCGCGGCGCACCCCCGCAGGGCGCGTACTCTCAAGGCTGGCGGGCCGGAGATTTCATCTTCGTCACCGGCACTGGCCCCATCGATCCTGTTACCAGCAAATTATCCGGCGACACCATCGAGCAGCAAACCGAGCTCACCCTCGACAACATCTCCGCAATTCTCGAAGCCGATGGCGCCTCTCTAAGCGACGTGGTCAAAGCCACGGTCCACCTCAGCGACACCAGTCTCTTCGCCCGCTACAACGCCGTGTATGCCCGGCGGTTTTCGAAGCCCTATCCCGTTCGCACCACGGTGGGCAGCGACCTCGGCCACTCGCCCGGCATGCTGATCGAAATAGATTGCATCGCTTACAGCGCCGCAAAGAAGACGAAATCGCGCGAGGCCGCGAAGAAAAAAAAGACCGCACGGAGGAAGTGAACGCGCGAACACCGGGTGCCCCGTCCTTGTCCCGCCGGTATTTGGCGGGACAGAGCCTGCCCTGAGCGCAGTCGAAGGGGGCGGGGATTTTGAACTCTCACTACCCAACATACGGATTCCGATCCCGCGCTAGACATCCGAGATCAGTTTTTTATCCCCGAACCGAAACTGCCCGGTCTGCCGAACCCAGCAGCGGCGCTTCCCGCCCGCGCGCCGATACTTTCTCTACCGCCTCGACTTCGCCGTCGCGCACCAGCAGCGCAGAATCGAAGTTGTTGACCGTAGGGCAAACGTGTCGCGGAACCAGATACAGCACGTCCCCGATCTGCGGGCCGGCCGCTCCTTCCGCCACCGCCATGGGCAAATGCTCTTCGCTGGGCGAGAGCGGTGTAAGTTCCGGATGTCCCACCACCACGCAGGTCGGAACCCCGGCGTCGGCGGAAACCGCCTTGTGACCCGCATCGCAAGTGACCATCCCCGCATGCGGACGGCTCACCACCCGTGTCACTACCAACGCCGCCGCACGGTATCCATACTCAACCGGAAGCTGCTGCAGGCTGGTGGCGTCGCAATAAATCACGGTTCCGGGTGAAACGCGATGCACGAAATCCCTGCCGCGAAATTCCCCATAGCTGAGCGAACACGGAAACGTTGGCGTCCCCGAGGTAATCACTTCGGGCACATTTATGCCGGAGCGTTCAATCTCGTTCACAATCTCGAGCAAGCAAGCGTAGCCGCGATGTGTCTCCCGCGTTCGCTCGTCCTCCCCCACTCCGCCATATTGCCCGTCGTAATAATGCAGCCCGCGAAACGTAAGGCCTGCATCGGCAATCGCCCGCGCCAGCGAAATTACTTGCTCACGCCGGCTCTGCTCGATTCCGGTGCGATTCATGCCCGGATTAATGTCGAGAAAAATTCCGACCCGGCTGCCGCGCCATTGGCGCACCTGCTCGTCGCTCTCGGCCAGTACCGAAATGCGAACGTCCGGAAACTCCTCCGCAATTTCCCGCGCCCGGCTGGCATTCGCGCCCATCGCCGGATAGGCGTAAAGCACATCCGTCGCCCCGCTCTGGCAGGCCACCAGCAGTTCCAACGTGGTCGCGCACTTGAAGTTGCGGACACCCTGCTCCACCAGCAGACGCAAGGTGTAGCCGAGTTTAGCAGTCTTAATGTGCGCCCGCCAGCGCTCGGCGTTGCCCGCCAGCAACTCCAGTGTCCGCTCGATGTTCGCAGCAATGATCTCCGGATACAGCACCAGTGCCGGCGTCAATACGTTTTCAACGCCCGCGATCCCATAGCGCCGGTCCCAGCTCAATTCGCTCAACAGGCTTCGCTGATGACTGGATTTCTGAGTTGTCATAACGCCCTCGATGATACCGCGCAACGGCACTCAATCGCACGCGCCGCACGAACCACTCCTGGCGTCATTCCGAGCGGAGCCGTTTTTCAGGCGAAGCGCAGGATCTTCGGGTCGTGGTGCAAATTTGCGGGAAGGGCTGGAAGGCTGATCCGTATCAGGGCAGCGCTTTAGCGATGCCGCCGAAGGCCGTGAGATGTAATGGCTTCAGCCGCTGAGGCTTGGCTCGACATTGGCTAAAGCCTGGTATGAGCTGCGTAACGTGTGGCATGCCTGAAGGCATGCCCTGATTACGAACCCTCTTCTCAAACTGCACCACTACCAAGCTTCGCCGCCGGTTGACGCCCCACGTCGCGCAGAGTAGTCTCTCTGAACCTTGGCGCGCGACGAGGTCTTACCTGACAGAACATAATGAGCAATCAGCTGAGCGTTCAGGTCAGCGTTCCCATCAACGACCGGGAGGACTGGTTCGCGGCCTAGGCCTGTGGTCTGCCACTGCGATCGTGATTGGCGACACCATCGGCACGGGCGTCTTCCTTGTCACCAGCGACATGGCCCGCGCCGTCGGCTCCGCCACGTTGGTTTTCGTCGCCTGGATCGCGGGCGGCTTCATCGTGCTCTGCGGCGCATTCTGCTATGCCGAACTCGGCGCCGCCTTCCCCAAAGCCGGCGGCCCTTACGTCTACCTCAGTCGCGGTCTCGGTCCGCTCTGGGGATATCTCTTCGGCTGGATGAGTTCGTGTCTCGAGCGGCCAGTAGGCATGGCCACGCTGGCCGCGGGATTGTTGCGATTCGCGGGATTCCTTTTTCCCATCGTGGCCAGGCCGCTGTTCAGTGGACATCTTGGAAGTCACGACTTCACCGTTACCGCGGATCAGCCTCTCGCCGCACTCGTAGTGATCGCCGTGACTGCGATCAATTACCTGAGCGTGCGCATGGGCGGCGCAATCCAGATCCTGCTGACTTGCCTGAAGATGGGAACGATCCTGCTGATCGTGATCGCCGGCGTTCTCTTCGGAGGCCGACATCTGGCGCAAGCCGCCCCGCTGGCCACGCCCGCGGGCACCATGACCTGGGGCACCGTGACTTGGGCAACCCTCGGTGCAGTGCTCACCGCCCTGGTTCCAGCCATGTGGGCCTATAACGGGTTCAACGACCTTGGCGACCTAGGTGAAGAAATTCTGCATCCCCAGAAAAACATTCCGATCGCGATTATCCTCGGACTCCTCACCGTGGGCAGCCTCTACCTGCTGGCCAATGTGGTTTACTTTCACTCCTTGCTCTTCACCCAGATCGCCGCTTCCCCGCACGTCGCGTCCGATGTCGTGCAGTCGTTCGCGGGCTCGCGCGGGGCAGCCTGGCTCACCGTAGCGATGGCCATCTCGGCCTTAGGAGCGCTCCATGTGGTGGTGATGACGGGCGCCCGCATTCCTTACGCGATGGCGCGCGACGGCCTCTTCTTCCAGTTCGCCAAACGCATTCAACCCTCATTTCACACGCCCAGCGGAGCGCTGATTTTTTTGGGTGTCGTCGCCGCCGTGCTGGCATTGACGGGGACATTCGAAGAACTCTATTCGCTCTTCGTCTTTGCGGTCTGGATTTTCTTCGCGCTCACTGCCATCGCCCTGCTTCGCTTGCGTCGAACCGAGCCGGACCTTCCCCGGCCCTATCGCGCGTGGGGTTATCCCTGGACGCCGCTGATTTTTCTCTTCGCGGCGATGGCGTTGACCATCAACCTGTGGATCGACCGCCCAGTGCGCTCTACGCTCGGCCTGGTAGTGATCGCGGCCGGCATTCCGTTCTTCTACCACTGGCGCAGATCGCTGCGCCCTTCCGTCGGCGAGCCCGAGACTGATCAGACTTATTGATCAGACCCACCGATCAGACCTGAAGACTGTGGAGGAATGGAACGCTGGCCTTCATCATGTCCAGATTCATTTCCACGAAATAATTCTTGATGCCGCCCGTCTTCGCCGCCGTAAAGATTCTCTTCCAGTTCAAAGAATCCTGGCCCACCGGCGCCACTTTCTTGGTTTCGACCGACCACCCTTGCACGTGCATCGAAATGAAGCGCCCAGGGTACTTTGTGAAATACTCCGCCGCATCGTAGCCGCGGCTGATGGTCGAAACCTGGAACTGGAACTTCACCAGTTTCGGATCGAGCAACTCGAACAACACGTCGTAGGTTCGCTTGCCCTCCACCATCGACAACTCGAAGTCCTCATTGTGCAGTCCCTGCTGGATGCCCGCCTTGGCCGCTTGTTCGCCCATCTGGTTGTATTCGTCGGCCGCCCTCTTCACATCATCCATCGTCGGCGTCTTCGGTCCATCGAGGCTGGGCACCAGCATCTGTGTGAGCCCAACATCTTTCGCCCAGGCGATGGCGCGCGCCTGATCTTTTCTGAGTTCGTCGATGCCGAAATGAGAGCTTACACAACTCACGCCGGCATCGCCCAGAATTGTTCGCAGCTCCGCGCCCTTGTATTTACCCAGCCCGGCGAATCCCTCATCGGCGTAGCCGACCGGCGAGCACAACTCAATCGCCTGAAACCCAGCGGCCGCCAGTTGCTTGACCGTCCCAGGAAAATCCTCGGCAATCATTTTCCGTACCGGCCACGTCTGACATCCAATGGGCAGGCCCAGCGGATCGCCGCGAAGTTCGAGCCCGCCAGCGGAAAGAAATCCGGCAACCGCCGTGCACGTTGCCGCAGCCTTCAGAAATTCTCTTCTCGAAGTCTCAGACATACTTTCCTCCTTCTGTCCTCGATGCCACCGTGGAAGAGCGGCCCTTCAGGGCCGCGTCAGAACCCGCTCGGGACAAGGGCTTTAGCCCCCGTGGTCTCTACAACTCCCACCCGCTGCGCCGCTCCGGCCGCACCCACTTCTGCGCGACCTCGGAATTCACGGTCATTTTCGAACGATCCCAGCTGACTTTTTGCCCCAGTCGGGCCGCCACGTTCCCCAGCAGCAAAGTTTCCGTCACCATGCCCTCGAACTCAAAATTCCCTCCGGGTTTCACCTTGCCACCCTTGCAGGCGTCAAGCCATTCACGTTCGTTGCCCGGGGATCGCGGCAGCGTTTTTGGCGGCTGTTTATAGGCGTCCATTTTCGATTGCGGAATCAGTCTTGGACTACCCCCGTTAAACGTGCACAGAATTTTGCCGCGGTCTCCGATGAAGAGCATCCCTTCATTCTCCTCTTCCTCCTCCGGCGCCTTCATCGGACGATTCTCTTCTAGTTCTGCCGGACGCTCCGGCCTCAGCCCGCCGTCATACCACGTGAATTTCACCGGCGGCATATCCCCACGCGCCGCGAAGTTGTACCGGATGATCGAGGCCAGTGGGTAGGTCTCGTCGTAACGGTCGCTGGAACTCGCCTCCACGCTCACCGGTGCCTCCAGCTTCAGCACACGAAAAATTGTGTCGAAGCTGTAAGAACCCATGTCGCCCAGCGCACCACAACCGAAGTCCGCCCAGCCGCGCCATACAAACGGCAGATACGCATGATTGAACGGCCGTTGCGGCGCCGGGCCCAGCCAAAGGTCCCAATCCAATCCTTCGGGCACCGGTTCAGTTTCCTTCGGCCGTTCAATCCCCTGCGGCCAGAAAGGACGGCTCGACCAGTTCTCGACCTCGCGCACCGGGCCAATGGCGCCATCCCAAATCCATTCGCAAAGCTGGCGCGTGGATTCCGACGCCTGGTTGCCCACCGCAATCTGCGTGGCCACGCCAGTTTCGCGCGCGATCTCGGCAATGCGCCGCGCTTCATAAATCGTATGCGTCAGCGGCTTCTGGCAAAAAACATGTTTGCCTTTCTTCATAGCCGCAGCCGATACCGCCGCATGCAGGTTGTCGGTGGTACACACCACTACGGCGTCGAGGTCCTTCTGCTTCTCCAGGAGCTCTCGGAAGTCGTTGTAGGCCGCACAACCGTGATATTGGCCCGAGCGATTCTGCGTCCCGTAATATCCCTCCACAATTTTCTGGCAAGGTTCGCGGCCAGCGACTCCGCTGGTAACCGCGAGCGTATGCGACAGCTGAATCGGCTGGTCGGGGCTCAGCCAATCCCATCCGCTATCGACGCCCAGCAATCTGCGCACCGACTTGCAGAACTCATGCGTATCCCACTGCGGATAGTTCGCCGCGGATTTGTTGACGTCGCACACGGCCACGCCCTGCACGTCAGGTTCATGCAAGAAGTGCAGCATCACGCGCAACCCCTGCGCCCCCACGCCGATGAATGCGATGTTGACCTTGTCGCTGGGCGCAACATACCCCGGCCCGCCCAACACTCGCCGCGGCACAATCGAAAAACCGACCGCCGCCGCCGTCTGGCCCAGGAATTTGCGCCGCGTAATCGCGCTCTCCATGAAACCATGAGACCGAAGCTGATTCTTCACTGTCCCTCCTTCACCGCTACACACAGATGCCGTCCGACTCCGGCTGTCCGCACCTTGCGGCGATTGCCGCCTGACAATTCAACCCGATACTGTAACCGAATCCGAACCCCGCGTGTGCAAAAGTTGCGAGTCCCTGCAACACTGCGAGGTATACTCGCCCTTCGATCTTCAAACAAAGATCATTCAAGTAAGAGCATCCATGGCCAACATCCTCTACGGAGTCAATGGCGAAGGCGCAGGCCACTCCACTCGCGCCCGCGAAGTACTCTCGCATCTCGTCGCCCAAGGACACAACGTCCATGTTGCCTCCTTCGACCGCGGCCTACAGAATCTGCAAACGGATTTCGATGTCACCGAGATTTACGGCTTCCGCTTCGCCTACCTCAATAATCGCGTCCGCTACAACCGCACCATCGCGAAGAATCTGATCACCGTCCCGCAAGCCGCTCGCAGTCTCTCCCGCCTGAAGCACCTCGTCGACGAATGGAAGATCGACCTGGTCATCACCGACTTCGAGCCACTCACCTGTCACCTGGGACACAAGAAGCGCCTCCCGGTCATTTCCATCGACAACCAGCACTGCCTCACCAACGCCGTGGTGACTTATCCGAAGCAGTACCGGCGCGACGCCGCTGCCGCCAAGCTCGTGACCCGCCTGATGACTCCGCGCGCTAATGCCTACCTGGTCATTTCTTTTTTCACAGCGCCTGTCCGCAAACGCAACACGTTCCTGTTTCCTCCGCTCCTGCGCCAGGAAATTCTCGACGCTAAGTCGACGACAGGCGAACACGTCCTGGTCTACGTGACGTCGCCCGCGCCAGAACTGGCCAGGCTGCTCGGCTCGGTTCGCTGTTCCTTCATTGCCTACGGTTTCGGCCGCGACGGACGCAACGAGACCGGCAACATCCTTTATAAGAAACCTTCGCTCGACGGCTTTTTCGCCGACCTCACCAGCGCCCGCGCCATCGTCGCCAATTCCGGATTCTCCCTGGTCACCGAGGCCTTGCATCTGGGCAAGCCCTATCTGGCCGTGCCCGTGAGCCACCAGTTCGAGCAGATTTTCAACGCGTATTGGCTGGAAAAGTCCGGCTACGGCGCTTATTGGGAGCAGTTGAATAAAGAGCGGGTCGAAGCTTTTCTCTACAACCTGCCGCACTATCGCGAAGCGCTGGCCGTCTACCCGCGAACCGGCAACCGCGCCCTTCTCGAAAAGCTGGATGCCCTTATCGCGGGCTATGCGGCAGTTCAAGCCGCGAGGGGGGAAATCTAACTGGCCAGCTAGGATTAATGCAGCAGGATTAACGCGGCAGCGGATTAGCGCAACAGGAAGAATGCGGCTGCGGCCGCCGCGACCACCAGCAGAAGCACCCCGACAACATACTTGTTGGCCGCGAGCCATGACTGCGACGGCTCCAGACCCGCACTCAAAACGAATTCTGGGGGCGCACCCATACTCTTCACCGCCGGCAACGGGGCTGCATCCCGGACGGAAGTCGCGACCGCAAGCGACGCGTTTTCGCGCGCTGGCGCTGGCGCACTCGCCGCAGCTGATTGCACCCCAACCGCAAAAGCCCGCACTTCCGGTTTAGGAGCCGCGGCACCCGGTGTTGCTCCTCGCCGAGGCGTTGCCAGCCTCAACTGTCCCCGCCACTTCTTCTCTTCACACTCCACGCAAAGCACGCGCCCCGCCGAGACCGGAAAACCGCAAGCCTCGCACTTGTGCAGACTCCGTAATATTGGTGGAACATGGCTCTGGTCCGGCTCGGCCACCTTGCCCGCATCGGCCGCAGGATTCAGCGCCGCCGACCAGAACAACGGCCTCTTCTGCGGCGCCGTTTCCCCAGCAGGCGCCGGCTCGGTCTTCGGAGCAGCTACTTCTGGAGCCGCTGCCGAATTTTCGATAACCGCTGCTGCTTCTTCTTGCCTCTTATGCGAGATCGTGGAGACTTCGGCATCTCGCGCTTTCGGCGCTGCGATCAGGCTCTTCTCCTCCGTCAGAGCTGGCGCTTTTACGGCAGGTTCTTCAGAAGCCGCCTCACCCGTAAGTTGCAGAACCGGCTCTTCCTCTTCCGCGACCTCGGGCTGCAAAACCAGGTTTGGCAAAACCAGGTTTGGCAAAACCAGGTCGCCGACCACCTGCCCGTCCAGAATCTGATCCTCCGGGACCTCAACATAAACTTCCCCGGCTCCACCCTCTTCGGCGCCAGCGTTGTTAGGGCTCGGCCCGGAAATCTCGCGCATCAACCGCTCCGGAAGATTTTCCGCGGCCTGGGCCAGGCGCACCGCAGTCTCGACCATTTCGCTCAGCCGCTGGATTGCCGAAACATCGCGCGCCCCGAAGGCATTCGCCTGGCCCGAAAAAAGTTCGAAGACGCCCAGCACTTCGTCGTCATTCACCACCGGCATCACCACTACCGAGGCGATTCCCAACTGGCGGCACACCTCGCGGTTCACCCGCGCGTCGCGCTCGGCATCGTCGCAGCGCAGCGCCTGCCGCGTGCGCACACTTTCGCCCGAAAGTCCGAACTCGGTCGAAAGCAGCGCGCCCAACTCCGGCGCATTGGACCCCGCGCTGGCTCGGCACAGCATGTCATTCTTGCCGTTACGCCGCAGCGCGATGGCCGCTCCGCTCGCGCCCGTAATATATTGTGCGCGGTCCGCCAGCAACTGCAGCGCCGCATCCAGGTCGCGTTGCGCCATCTCCGCCAGCGACCGCCCTCCATCCTCTCCCGGAAAGCGCACGCCCCCAGCCCGATCGCCCGACGCCAGATTTCCCGCCGCCAGCGTAGCGCTGGCTTCCGCGCGCGCCGCAGCCAAGGCCGCCGAAACACTGGCCTCTCGAACCCGGGCTGGGTTGTTCTCCTGCATTGCCGTCTCCGGATGCATCCCCGCGCTTCGCGCGCCCAGTAATCCCCAAAAGTCGCGCGGGATCGGGCCACCCTGCCCGCCACAGCTCATCTGAATATTAAGGATGCAGTACTTGGAGTCTCGCTCGGAGCGCGCGAGGTGTCAAGAATTTCCCCACGCAGAAGTACACGGCCAAAAGTGCGGTTGTTTCTTGAAATGGCCTCACTGGAGATCCGGCTGGGAGTTCGCTGCCACCTCGCGCACCATCGCCAGATTGGCATCGTTCAGGGTCAGGACGCCGCAGGGATAAAGCGCAGTCCAGCCGCTGCTATGATCCTGATCCTGCATAAGAAATATATACTGCTGCCCTGCTCGAATCGGAGATCGTATATCGGCAGTGGTGGTCGTTTCCGGACTGTCGACATCAACGTTCAAATCTGACTGTCGCTGGAACTTTATTTTCTTTATCACGCTGACGATTTCAACGCAGGACAGGTGCGGCGGCCAGCCCTCGTAGCGCGGAGGGCTTAGTTCGATTGTTTTGGGGCGAACGACCGCAATCATATCCGCGAGCTGCGCCACGCGCCAGCTTGATTCCGGCGCACATGTCAGGCTCTTCGGTGACTCACGGTTGTCCTCAACCGTCTGTGCCCAGATGGTCGGTACCAGATCCCGATCTCTGCAAGGACGGAGCCTTGTCAGGCAACTCAGATCGAACTGCATCAGCCGCGATACGTCTGCGGCGTTCGCATCTGGCGAAAACTCGGCCCAAACGGCCACTCCAGAGAAGCCATACGAACCCAAGGCCGAGGGATACGTGCCGACGAGATAACTGGGATGCGACAGGAAGTGTCTCAACTTGACCTCAGGCCGGTCGTGCCCGCCGAAGGAGCCCCCCCATTTGGTGCCCGCGTAAGCCTTGAGCGTGCAGTCGTTCCCTCCGCACCCTCGGCCCAGTGTGTAGACAGTGAATGAAGCAAATCGGAGCACCTTTCCTCGCATTTGCAGCCACGCTTCAACTTCTGTCGGACGCAACCCGAGCCAGTCGTAAACGCGCGCCGCAACTCCTCCGGTGAAAGGATCCGGGAGATTATGCTCGCGGGCAGGCTTCGGCATGAGTTGGAAACGATACATGCAGTCGTCCTCTGTGCAGGGCTTATATGCCCGCCATTCCTCAAAGCCCCACTTCTTGACGACGAGACGCACCTCATTCGCGCTCGTCTTCTTCAATTCCAACTCACGCACATCCGCTAGCAGCCGTTCCGCCTGCCTCCGAAACCGGTACTGTTCAATCCGGAAATACACCGACACGCCCGCCAGGAGCGCAGCTGTGCTTAGGGCGATGACCAACACCGCCCGTTTCAAGAATCCGAACATTCTCATACCTGAATTGGACACCGCGAGTGGGACCGTTTGCAGCTATCGTTGGTAACTACTAGCAAACAAGGATGCTAAAGCGGAGAGGGAACAGACTCGATAGACACGCCGCCGGCAACTTCCGCTTCGGATGCCGCGACCGTGAAACGCTCAGGAATGTTGGCGACAGGCCGCCTCCGCAGCGCCGCCTGCGCCAGCCCGTTCGCTTCCGCATTCTCTTCCCGCCGCACATGCGAGATAGAAAACGTCAGCGACCGCGCCAGCTTCCGGCAGGTCCAGTGCAACGAATACAGCCGCGCGCTCCGGCACTCGTACTCCCCCGTCATCTGCCGCACCACCACTTCCGAATCAGAATACACGTGGAGTTTTTGTGCCTTGCGCGATACCGCATACTGCAGCGCTTCCATCAAAGCGGCGTATTCCGCGACGTTGTTGTCCTGGTGGCCAATCCACTTGGCGATGCGTACCGGGCCGCTGGCGCAGCCGCTAATCACCACCCCAATGCCCGACGGCCCCGGATTCCCCAGGCAACCGCCGTCCACATAAGCCACCAGTTCTGACGTCACCATTCCGCTGGGTGCCCCATGTCTCGCGTGCTCTTTGCGCGAGAAGTGGGGACTTTCCATTTCCCTCAAATGCCCAATCTCGTCTCTGGCAGAGTGCGATTCTTCCTCTTTTCACGATGCGCCCATCCCGATCCACCGTCAAGACGATTATTTGGTTCCCTTTCATTACTTTGGGCTATGCCCCAGCGTTGTGCAATCTTATGTGCAAAACCCGGCCCAATTAAATTCCCCTGTGGATAACTTCCAGTTTTGCAACCGTTTGCATTTTTCGTTATGCACAGGTTTGCCCGAAGCTATTGCACCAATAGTTTGCGTTGACGTTTTCTAATTCTCTGTTAGTGTTGCTTGCGTCGACGGTCGAAAGGGCAGGCACAATAAAATGAGCCAGTCCAAAGTAGACTGAGTGATCAGCCCGGCGGGGTGACCTGCTAGGCGACCGGACCTGAAAAAACCGACGGCTCTGCGAGGGGCAGTTGGGGTTTGGGACTGCGAAAGCAGTGATCGCATCAAGGGGTCGTGACGGTACATGCTTCCACGTTGTCAGCTCCCTCGCAAGAGCTGGCGGCTAGAGCATAACCAATGTCACGGCCCTTTCAATTTTTTCCCACCTGTTTTTCCCCCAAGCCACTTGCTGACTTCCTGTCGATAGGTCCTATGGCGATGTTGCGCCAGTCATCACAGAATATCTCTGTAGCATTCCAACGCTACCCGAACCAATTGACTACGAGTACGCACTTCAGTTTTTGCAAACAGTTGCTGGAGGGTGTTCTTGACTGCACTCTCCGAGACATTCAAACGGGATGCTATTTCCTTGTTGGCCAAACCCTGAACAACGAGCCGGAGCACCTCCGATTCACGACTGTTCAGAGCGGTCCTCTCTTGACCCTCTGACCCAACTGCCGAATTGGACTCTGCGGCCCCGGCCCGCTCTTCGGTGACATCGGCGATGATGGCGGCCAGCTTCGGCATCGGTCCGTCCTTATAACTGGAGAACCACACGTCCGCCAGGAACGATTCTCCGTTGCCGCGATGCCCCCGGCATTGCATCGATGTCCTGAACTGCGGTCCTTCTTCCCAGCGCAATGCGTGATGTAACTCGGGTAGGAATGCAGCGATCGGCTGTCCGATCAGTTGTCCGTCCCGCGGCGCCATAAGCTCCGTAGCTGCTTGGTTGGCCAGTTCGATGAAGCCATGCTCATCGACTGTGACGATCGCCGCTGGACTGGTCTCGACCAAAACTCGCAATCGCTCTTGGGACGCCAGTCTCAACCGGCGGTTGCGTAGGACTTCGGATATGAAGAGCCCGGAGCCGACCAGGGCCAACGCTTCAAAGCTCGTACGGATGGGAGCATCCGCCGGGTCCAGGTTGCTGAAGCGCTCGCTCAGCAACGCGCATGCAATCCCCATGAGCGTGATTGCCCATCGTGGCAAAAACCCAGCTGCCAGCATGATCGGAAATAAATAGAGGAAGCCCAGGGAAACATAAGGCTTCGTCCACCAGTCGACAGCTGCAATCACCAGGACGATGGCGGCACTGGTCAACAGGACCGCCGTCCGGTTCCGTGCCTCCCAGATCGATTCCAAGTTCCACATGGCTTTCAATTGAGCTAGCGATTATCCCACCATTTTTGCGGTTCCAGAACCCAATCAAACGATTGCCCGCTCGGTTGCCCATCCGTAATCGAAGGATTGGGCGTTTTTTGCTCGAATGGTCTTTGTTCAATTCTCCTCCGATCAACCGATTGGGAAATGCCTCCGCCTGGAGATCGAAATACTGCCAACTAAGCCATTCGAGTGTCTCCCGAAGGCCGGGCTTTCCAGATACACAAGGTGCAGACCCTGCGGGTAAGGGGCTGGGGATGCGTGTCGTCGCAAAGGCAGGGAGAGTCGGCAGACGTTTTCAACTACGTTTTCGGAGTTTCCGGTGGATCCCGGCGGAGCAATAGGTGATTCGTCGAATTGTTGATTTTGCTCTGAACAACCGCCTGCTCGTGCTGGCTTTCGCCGTGATTCTATTCGCCGGGGGCATCGTTGCATTCCGCGATCTTCCCATTGAAGCGTATCCCGACGTAGCGGACAACTACGTCGAAGTTATTACGCAATGGCCGGGGATTTCGGCGGAACAAATCGAACAACAGGTCACCATTCCACTGGAAGTCGTGATGAACGGCATCCCGCATGTCGTGCATCTGCGCTCGTTTTCGCTGTTCGGACTCTCTGACCTGAAACTGATTTTCGACGACGAATCGGACAACGACTGGAATCGGGAGCGGGTACTGGAGCGGCTGAGTCAGGTTACCCTGCCGCCGGGCGTGGTACCGCAAATGGGAACGGACTGGAGTCCAGTCGGCCAGATTTATTTCTTTACGCTGCGCAGCACGAACCCGGCGTACGACCCGATGGAGCTGAAGTCCATCGAAGACTGGGTTATCGAGAAGAATTTCAAAGCGGTGCCAGACGTCGTCGACGTCTCCAGCTTCGGTGGGCCCACCCGCGAATATCAGGTTCGCGTGGACCCCAACAAACTTGTCTCCTACGGCTTGAGCCTGGCGCAGGTCGAGCAGCAACTCACCAATAACAACGTGAATGCGGGCGGAAGCTTCATCCAGGAGGGTTTGCAGCAGATCAACGTGCGCTCAGTTGGGCTGGTCGATCATGTGCAGGACATCGAACAGACGGTCATTCTCACCAAGAATGGCACGCCACTTCGGGTGAGGGACATTGCCGAGGTTTCGCAGGGGCCAAAGATTCGGCTGGGGCAGTTTGCCAAGGCCATTCACCGGGAAGACGGACGGATCATCGATAACGACGATGTGGTGTCGGGCATCGTTCTGTTACGAAAGAACGCAGCGGCGGACACGGCCCTGCAAGGCATCCACAAAAAGGTGGAGGAGCTGAACCATCACATTTTGCCTCCGGGCGTGAAGGTTGTTCCTTTCATCGATCGCAGCGACCTGGTGCACTTCACCAGTCACACCGTGCTGCACAACCTAGCAGAAGGGATGATTCTGGTATCGATCATCCTCCTTATATTCCTCGGCAATGTCCGGGGCGCGCTCATCGTGGCGGCCACGATTCCGTTTTCGCTGTTGTTTGCGTCCATTTGCCTGGACCTGAGACACATTCCGGCGAACCTGCTGTCTCTCGGAGCGCTGGATTTTGGCATGGTGGTCGATGGCTCGGTGGTGATGATCGAAAACATCGTGCGCCACCTGGGCCAAAAGAATGGGAAAACGCCCAATGAGCGAATCAGCGATGCGTCGCACGAAGTGCAGCGTCCGGTGTTTTACGCGATCGCCATCATCATTACCGCTTACTTGCCTATCTTCACGCTGCAGCGCGTCGAGGGCCGGCTTTTTCATCCCATGGCCTGGACCGTGGCCTTCGCGCTGCTCGGGGCGTTGCTGTTCGCGATTGTGATTGCCCCAGTGCTGGCAAGTTTCGCTTTCGCCAGGGGAGCGCACGAATGGCGTAATCCAGCGATGGACGTTTCCATCAAGTACTACCGGATCGCCGTTCGGTGGGCGATTCACCATCGCGCGCTCACCGTGGGTACGGTCATGCTCGGGCTCTTCCTCGCTCTGTACCTCGCTGTAAGCGGGGCCATCGGTTCCGAATTCTTGCCCCATCTGGATGAAGGTGCGCTCTGGGTGCGCGGCACGCTTGCCCCGAGCACGGGACCGGACGAGGGAATCCGCGTGTCCAATCAGGCACGGATCATACTGTGCTCGTTCCCCGAGGTTCCGCAGTGCACGAGTCAAACCGGGCGGCCGGATGACGGCACGGATACGACCGGCTTTTTCAATACCGAGTATTTTGTCGATCTAAAGCCGAAGGAGGAATGGCGGCCGATCTTTCATGAGAACAAAGACGAGTTGGTCGCTGCCATGCAGCGCGAGCTCGACAAGATTCCCGGCGTGGTCTGGGGTTTTTCTCAGCCCATCGAAGACAACATGGAGGAGGCGGTCAGCGGAGTGAAGGGCGAACTGGCCACCAAGGTCTACGGCGATGATTTGAAGACTCTGGAAGAAAAAAGCGACCAGGTTGCCAGGATCATGGGAAGTGTTCAGGGAGTCGAGGACCTCGGAGTCTTTCACGTGCTGGGCCAGCCCAACCTGAACGTGACGGTGAATCGTGACGCGGCGGCCCGTTACCAGATCAATGCCGCGGACGTGCAAGATGCAATTCAGACCGCCGTGGGCGGCAACGCGCTTACTCAAGTGCTGAAGGACGAGGCGCGATACGACCTGGTCTTGCGCTACCTGCCGAAATACCGAGACACCAAGGAAGCGATTGAGAGCATTCGTCTGCTGTCGCCTTCCGGAGAACGGGTATCGCTGGCACAGCTCTCGAAGATCGAAGAGAAGGATGGCGGTTCCGAAATCTATCGCGAAGGCAATCAACGTTACATTGCCATCAAATACAGTGTTCGCGGACGTGACCTGGGGGGCGCCGTGGAAGAGGCGATGAAGAAGGTCAACGAGCAGGTCAAACTGCCTCCGGGATATCACATCGACTGGGAAGGAGAATACGAAAGTCAGAAAAGAGCGGACGAGCGCTTGCTGCTCGTTCTGCCCATCACGATCCTGCTGATCTTCATCATTCTTTATACGATGTTCAAGTCGCTCAAGTGGGCGTTGTTGATCATGGCCAACGTTGCCATCGCGCCCATCGGCGGCCTGCTTGCCCTTCTTCTCACCGGCACGAATTTCAGCGTTTCGTCCGGCGTCGGATTCCTGGCGCTGTTCGGCGTATCGGTGCAAACCGGCGTCATCATGCTGGAATACATCAACCAGTTGCGCGTGCGGCGCTACGCCATCGAAGACGCAGCCGTGGAAGGAGCAGTGCTGCGCCTGCGCCCCATCATGATGACCATGCTGGTCGCGACTCTGGGTCTTCTGCCCGCAGCCACCTCGCATGCCATCGGCTCCGACTCGCAACGTCCCTTTGCCATCGTCATCGTCGGGGGGCTTATGGCCGCCCTCGTGATGAGCATCTTCCTGCTGCCAACTCTATATGTCTGGGTTGCCGCCGAGCGGGATGTCCTCCCGTCTGCGGACGGGCAATTCGAGGAGGGCGAGCACGTCGATTGATTCTGTACCCCTCCGGAGCCCGCTTTCTCATTGCAGGTCGATGACTGCTGTTGACAGGCCTCAGGACTCGAAATGCACAGATGGCGTGCCTGCCTGCTTTGGGCACGAGCAGCTTCGGTGATGGCTTGCTCGAACCGCTACATCCCCAACTTAGCTAGAAAATCGTTTTACTAACCCTCCCCCTCCTGTGCAATAATTCCTCCCCGTAAGCACTCCGCGCAGTCGCGGACGCACGAAATTCAAAAGACGGAGAACCTCATGCCCAAATATCCCCTGTCCCGTCGTCAATTCATTCACCTTGGCACCGGCGCTCTGGCCGCCACCACCGTCGCGAAAAACGTCCTGCAGCCTCACCTGCTCACCGCCGCGACGCGTCCCGTCGCTCCCAGTGACACGATTCGTTTCGCTTCCATCGGCACCGGCATCCGCGGATGCGAACATCTCGAAGCTTCCCTCAGCGTTCCCGGCATCAAGTGCGTCGCGGTGTGCGACCTGTATGACAGCCGCCACACTGCCGCGCAGGAAGCCGTCAAAAATCCCAGCGTCCCCGCCACTCGCGACTATCGCTCTATTCTCGACCGCAAAGACGTCGACTCCGTCCTCATCGCCACCATGGACCACCAGCATCGCCATATTTTCGAAGACGCCTGCGCCGCCGGCAAAGACGTCTACTGTGAAAAGCCCATGTCGCACCTGGTCGAAGACGGATTCGCCATGGTCGAGGCCGCCCACAAAAACGGCCGCATGGTCGCCATCGGCAGCCAGCGCGTCAGTTCCGTGCTCTACGCCAAAGCTAAAGAGATTTACGATTCCGGCAAACTCGGCGAAGTCTTCTCCATCAACGCCTACTGGGACCGCAATTCGCCCAGCGGCGCCTGGGTCTATCCCATTCCGCCCGACGCCAGCGAACAAACCATCGACTGGAAAGCATTCCTCGTCGGCGCTCCTACGGTCCCCTTCGATACCAAGCGTTTCTTCCGCTGGCGCTGTTTCACCGACTACGGCGAGGGCCTCGGCGGCGATCTCTTCGTTCACCTGCTCTCCGGCATTCAGTTCATTGCCGGCATCAAAGAACCCGCTCTGCGCGCCCAGTCCTCCGGAGGTCTTTTCCACTTCAAGGACGGCCGCGAGTTCCCCGACCTCATCGAAACGCTCTACGACTATCCCAACTGCCGGGTGACCCTGCGCTGCAACCTCAACAACGCTGGCGGAGAATTCATCGGCTTCTACGGCACCAAGGGCACCATGATCATTAAAGATTCAACCCTCAGCTACCGCCCCGAGGACACGCGCCCCGAGCCCGAGGGCTATTCGATCGGCGGTTGGCCGAAGAAGCTAAGGGACGAATATCTGAACCAGTGGCATGCCGACCATCCTGAAACCGCTGCCCTCATGTCGGCCGTTGACCAGGAAGGCGAGTCCTACGCCACGCCCCCCGGTTACAGCGACACCGTCGATCACCAGGCCAACTTCTACAACGCCGTGCGCAGCCGCAAGCCTGTCGCCGAAAACGAAGTATTCGGCAACCACGCCGCCATCGGCTGTCACCTGGCCAACTTCTCCTACTTCAATAAATGCGTCGCCGTCTGGGACCCAGCAACCAAAAAGATCGTGAAAGGCTAGAAAAACAGGTATTAAGAGAAAACGAAGCGGGTGTCAGAAACGACGCAGATGCCCCATTTCTCGCGCGCTCTCTGCGCGAGAAGTGGGGATTTTTCGGTCAGTCTAGACTATCGAGGAGCTTCAAGGAACAATTCTTTACTCGTCGTTACCCGATTACTACCCACCTTGACGCGGTTGTGGAGTATCGTTTCCTTGGGCGAAGGTGTCCAAAGAAAAAATGGCATCTCGGCCCCCGCCCAATGGTAAGAGGTGCTTTATGCGGTTTTCCACCCTATCTCTCGCAGTGATTCTCCTGTTCTCCGCGGCAATGCTTGCGCAGAACGCCCCCGCCCAGACCCAGACTGAACCCGCCTCCGGCACTCCTGTCTTCCGCAGCACCGTCCGCCGCGTCATCGTCGACGTGGTCGTACGCGATTCCAACAACCAGCCCGTGCATGGACTCAAGGCCAGCGACTTCGTTGTCGCCGAAGACGGCCGCCCACAAAACATTCTCACCTTCGATACCTACAATCTCGACACGCCGTCGATTGCTCTTCCGCCCAACGCCCCGCACCAGCCCGCGAATCACTTCGTAAACATTCCGCCCATCCCCGAACGCGGCCCGCTTTACGTCATCCTCTACGACATGGTCAACATCGACATGGGCGACCAGCTCGACGCCCGCCGTCAGGTCATGAAGTTCATCAAGAGCATCCCCGAGGGCACCCGCTTCGCAATTTTCGTCCGCTCCGACGGCCTCTACCTGGTGCAAGGCTTCACCGCCGACAAAGACCTTTTATACGCCACTCTCGACCCGCAAAATCCTAAGCCTCACGTTCCCAAGGTATTCATGATGGGGAAAAATCTGGGCTACAACGATCCCGCCTCCATGATGAACGTGTTGACGCAGGTCACGGAATTTCTCGAGGGCGTTCCCGGCCACAAGAACCTGATCTGGCTAGCCGGAACTTTTCCGCTCGCCCTGGTTCCGCGCAAGGAAGATCCCCGCGAATACGAAGACCAGATCATCGCCGAGATCAACGTATTGACGCGCGCCCAAGTCGCGGTTTACCCCATCAACGTTAGCGGCGTGCCGGTCAATCCGCCAGGCATGCTGACTGGAGCACGTCCGCACGGCGGAAACGCCAATCAATCTGCTCCAGGGGAACCCGCCAATCAAAGTACTGCATCGCAAGCCCCCGGCGATCCTTTTCTCAACACGCTCAGCGGCTCCCTTCACGATCCCACCGGATTGCTCGCGTCCATGGAGGCGCAGGGCTCCGGCGATTCCATGTACACCGACTATGACATTCAGAAGGCGCTATCCGACGCGAGCGGCGGCCACGCGTTCTACAGCACCAACGATGTCACTGCCGCGCTCAATGACGCCACCGAAATTGGCGGCAACTATTATTCGCTCACTTACTCCCCCAGCAACGCGAAAGATGACGGAGGCCGGCGCAGCATTCAAGTGAGACTCGCCGAGCGGGGATATAAACTCTCTTATCGCCGCTTCTATTTCACCGCCGCGCTCAAGCCCCCGGAACAACCCGCAAAACTTGCCGATGATTCAGCCGCATCACCGGCGCCCGCGGAATATGACACGCTCCAACCCAACATGAAACACGGAGCGCCCATGGTCCACGACCTTCTCTTTTCCGCGCATATCCACGCCGATGGCAGCCCCGCCAAGGCCACCGCCGAGCAGATGTCCCAACTCGCCGACCAGCCGGCCTACGCCAGCACGCACCGCAAAGACAAGCCGCTCGCTCCGGTTGATCTTCAAAAATATGTTATTGACTACCGCGTGACCGCAAAGTCGCAGGCGCAGACTGGCAAGCCTCCCGCGTACGAATTCGCCGCCGCCGCTTACGATGCCGAGAGCCGCATGCTCAACGGCGTCGTCAATAACGCCGCCAGAGAAGCTTCTTCGACCGAGGAACCCACCAAGCCTGGAGTCTTCCGCGTGCGCCAGCAACTCGACATCCCGGTGAACGCCGCCTGGATCCGCATCGGCGTCCGCGACAAACTCACCAATCGCGTGGGCACCCTGGAAGTCCATCTTCCACTTGCCCCAGAAACACCGACTCCGTCGGTAACCTCAGCCCGCTAGAATTCGAGCTCGAACGGGTGCCCCATTTCTCGCGCGCTCTTGGCGCGAGAAGTGGGGATTTTGACAGTCCCCTCAGAAATTTTGATCGACCACCGCTTCACTTCCTCTTCGGCAAATACTTCTTCTCCACCGACGCCACCACCACATAATTCGGATCCACCATCTCGTTCAAATGAATCTTCGCCACCTTCGACAACAACTCATAAGCGTCGAGTTCAGACAGACCATAATCTTTATGAATCCAGTGCACCAGTTCCGTGAACGCAATCCGCACCGCATCGTCCACCGGACGATAGGCCCCCACCGTCATGATGGCGTCATCGTTCTCAAACTGCGGCCAGCTGATCGTGCGACCCTTGATCACGCTGAGCTGCACCCGCGCCTTTAGCGGCACTTCAATCGCTGTGCCCGCAATCTCGCCATCGCCCATGGCCGCGTGCCCGTCGCCGATATAAAAGAGCCCGCCTTTCACATTCACCGGAAAGTAAACCGTGTTGCCCACGCTGGCCTCGGGCGAATCCATGTTCCCGCCAAACTCGGCCGGAACCACCGAACTGCGCGCCTCGCCGTTCGCCGGAGCCACGCCAATGCATCCAAAGAACGGATGCATCGGAATCTTCACCGAAAAATCCGAGTCGAGCGCCTTGAACGTCGCCGTATTCGCCGCGTGATCGATGTGATAAAACCAAACCCGCTCCGGCAGCGGCGCGTGCAGCATGGGCGTGTAGTTGGTCTCATTGATCGCGCCAAATCCCGGCGCGAACGCTCCCACGCCCGTGTCTCCATCCACCTGCAGGTCGAGAATCTTCACCGCCAGCGTGTCGCCCGGCTCCGCGCCCTCCACATAAAACGGCCCGGCCAGGGGATTATCCCCCGTCGCCATGCTCAGCGTGTCACCCGGCTTCTTCAGCCCATTGCCAAAACAATCCAGCGTGTTGGTGTCGAGAATGTCCCCCGACTTCAAATGCAAAACCGGCTCCGCCGTGGCGAAAAGGTATTTCACATTGGCAGTCGTAGTAGTGTAGTGAACCACGTTCTGCGCCAGCGCCGAACTCAGCAGAAACAAAACCGCAAATAGACGAGCAATCACGCAAGGCCTCCAAAATCCGTCTTGAACTTCTTCCGTCTGTCATTCTAAGCACGCCGGGTGCCCCATTCCTGCTTTGAGCGGAGCCGAAGGGTCTCGCGTTCTTTGCGAGAAGTGGGGTCTTTCCCAAAGGCAATCTCAAGACGTGAGCTCTCTCTTTCGCGCATAGAACCGCTGGAACTTCGCGCGGTTTCCGCAGCGCGTCATATCGCACCAGCGCCGGTGACGGTTCTTGCTCGTATCCAGAAAAAACCATTCGCAGGTCTTCGAGGAGCACGCTCGAACGTAGGCCAACTGGTCCGAGGCCAACAGCTCTGCGGCCGCGCGCGCAATCGGCCACAACACTCTGTCGAACGCGCCAAATTCGTCATACTTCCACTCGAAGCCGCCCTTCCCCGGACCGCGCGTCACCGGAACCAGGCTCATGTGCGAGGCCGCGCCTTGCGCGTCGACGTTTACTTTGCCGAGCGCAGCCGGCGGCACCGGCCGCTTGTTCATGATCGCCCAAAACACATCGTGGATCGCCTCGCGCAGCTCTCTGCCCCATTCTAGAACTTCCTGCGCGCCCCGAGGATCCATGTCATTGCGGCGGTAGAGCCGGTCGGCCTGCATGGAGTCGAGCAGTCCCGTGTCTTCGCCAAACCGGACGAGATCGAGATACGTCTGCAGCAATTCCTTAGGCTTGATGTCAGGGTCTTTGCTATGGCGATCATCCAGCGTGTTGACGAAGTCGAGGCAGACGTTGCCCGCAATCAGATCGAAGCGCGGCGGATAGCGCCGCTCGATTTTCACGGCTTCCCTGGTCTCAGTCAAAGGCCCTTCTTTCTCCGTCTATTCTAACCGTTAAATTGATCTTGACAAGTTAGACGATGTGCCCTAGCATCCAATCTAACCTGTTAAATAGTGTTTAGCGGTTAGATGAGAGGTTTAGGCCATGATCAACCACCAGGCGTCGCAAATCATGGCGACGATCCGCAGCCGCACCTTGCCGAACAAGAAATCGTCCAACGAAAAAATGGTAAACATAGGAGGCAGGCCCGTGCTCGTGTCCAACCCTTACCAACCCGCAACCGGCTCCAACCGCGGCGAGGCAATCAAGCTCGCGCTCGCCTTTGCCGCGATCTATCTGGTGTGGGGCTCGACCTACCTCGCGATCCGCTACGCCGTGGAGACCATTCCACCGCTGGTGACGGCGGGCGTCCGGCATTCGATCGCGGGAGCAATTCTGCTCGCGTGGGCCTGGCTGCGCGGGTTTCGACCGACGCGCGCGCATTGGGCTTCTGGATTTGTGCTCGGCGCGCTGTTCTTCCTGATCGGCCATGGCTCGCTGCACTGGGCGGAACAATATGTGGGATCAGGGCTGGCGGCGCTGCTGATCGCAACCGAGCCGATGTTCATTCTGGTGCTGGCCTGGTCGATGGGCCAGCAGAAGATCAGCCGGCTCAGCGCGCTGGGCCTGGGGTTGGGCGTGTTGGGCGTAGCCATGCTGACCGGTGTCGAGTTGACGGTGAAAGGCTCGAGCTTGCTCGGACTACTGGCCGTGCTCGTGGGTTCGCTGTCGTGGTCGGCGGGAGTGGTGATCTCTCCGCGGCTGAAGCTGCCGGACGATGCGTTGGGACGCACGGCGATTCCGACTCTCTGCGGCGCGGTGATGCTGCTCGCGGCCGCTGGACTGTCGGGCGAGTTTCAGGCTACGCACTGGGCGAGCATTTCGAACAAATCGCTTTGGGGGTTGGCGTATCTGATCGTCTTCGGCTCGATCGTCGCCTTCACCGCCTATACGTGGCTGCTGCAGCGCTGTCCGCCGGCGCTGGTGGCGACGCATACCTATGCGAATCCAGTCGTGGCCGTGTTCTTAGGATGGCTGCTGGCTTCCGAACCGCTTACTCTGCGGGTTGTTCTCGCGTCGGTCGCGATCCTGGGAGCGATCCTGCTGATTCGCAAAGGGGAGCGCAGCGTAGCGATCGCGCCGCGGGTTGCGACTGTTCCTGCGGACCTGGCCGTTCAGCCCGTGATCCGGAAAGTGTCATGAGACATGCATGATCACCGCGAGCAAAACCATCACCACGAAGGGCACGAAGTTACACGAAGGAAACGCTAGCTGCGATGAAGCTCCACATCAGACTTAGCTCTTGTGGTCGCGGCGGCGGAGGTAGTCGATGAACATTTGTTCGACGGGCTTGTCGTAGGCGATCAGGACGTGGCGGACGGTGTGTCCGCTGACGAAGTGGCAGACTTCTTCGGCGAGGTTTTTAGCGTGATCGCCGGCGCGCTCCAGCGACTGGGTCATGAAGATGACCTGCAGGCTGGCCTGGCGGTGCACATTTTCCGGATTCTCGATGTGGCGCAGGAAGATGAGGTTGCGCAGGCGGTCCATTTCGGCGTCGGCGCGGAGGACGTCGATGGCCTTGCCGATTTCGCGGGCGGAAAATGCGGCGCCGCAGTCGGTCAGCATTTTCTCGAGGATGGTCGCCATCTGGGTGAGGTCGCGCGTGTCCTCGGAATCGATTCGTCCGCTGACCGAAAGAGCGCTGTTGGCGAAGCTGAGTAGCAGGTCGCCAATCCGCTCCAGGCCGATCATGAACTTCATGCAGGCAAGCAGTTCGCGGGCTTCGGCGGGGCCGACTTCGGTGATGGCGGTGGTAACGCCGTTGTCAATTTCGGTGTCGAGTGTGTCGAGCTCGCGCTCGCGCTGGCGCAGGGAATTGAGCAACGGGCTGGAGCCGGTGGCGATGCCCTCGGCGGCAGCGCCCGCAGCTTCCTTGGCCATGTTGCAGGCTTCCACAGTGCGGCGCACGATATAGCGATGAGCCGGTTCGGGGTCGGGAGTCTTGATCGCGCTGCTCATAACTTTTTCCGGAACTATGTCCGTAACTATGTCCACCGGTTGGCCTGCTGAGCGAGAACGCCGGCGGCGAAGAGGTCTCGGAGAACCATCGCCGCGATTCCGCCGTTCATGGGATTGGATGGCCAACGGCTAAGCATAGGTTTTCCTGTGGAAGCCATGGTTAATAAGCTGTGAATTTTCCGTCATTTTTCGTCGCATGAACAACTCCGCGACCACTTCAGTCTATTTTGCCGACAGCAAAGAACAAAATTCAAAGTCCCCACTTCTCGCGCAGAAAACGCGCGAGAAATGGGGCACCCGACCAACAAAGATCAAAATCCCCACCCTGTCGCGAAGAACGCGACAACGCGACAAGGATGGCGCACCCTGCACGTTAGACCTTAAGCCGTGGGGAGGGTGAAGAGGAAGGTGCTGCCGTGGCCGAGTTCGCTTTCGGCGCGGATGGAGCCGCCGTGGGCGAGGACGATGTGTTTGGCGATGGCGAGGCCGAGTCCGGTGCCGCCGGATTCGCGGGAGCGAGCTTTGTCGACGCGATAGAAGCGCTCGAAAAGCCGCGGCAGGTGTTCAGAGGCGATGCCGGCGCCAAAATCTCGCACATAAAATTCAGTGCCACGGCGGGCGGGACGCGCGCCCAGCAGGATGCGTCCGCCGGAGCGGCCGTATTTCATGGCGTTGTCAATGAGATTGGAAAAAACCTGGTGGATGGCTTCGCGGTCGGCGCACACCGCGGGCAAGGACTCGATCGAGCCGTTCTTGCCGCTCGTTTCCGGCGTATCCAGACCCACAATTTGCAGGTCGACTTCCTGGCTGCGGGCGATCTCGCGGAAACTTTCTTCGGCGTCGTGCAGCAGTTCGATGGGCGGGACGTGCTCGGTCTCGAAGCGAGTCTCACCGGATTCGACGCGCGCGAGAGTGAGCAGGTCTTCCGTGAGGCGCGCCATGCGCGCAGCATTCTTGCGGATGATTTCGAGGAACTCGCGGTTGGGGCTTGAATTCTCGTCGCTGAGGTCGAGGAGAGTTTCGGAGTAGCCTTGAATCGAGGTCAGAGGAGTGCGAAGTTCGTGGGAAACGTTGGCAATAAAATCGCGGCGAGTTTTCTCGACGCGTTCGGTTTCGGTGAGGTCGCGGAGCACGGCGACGGCGCCGCCATCGGGCAGGGGCGCGGCCGTGACGTCGTAGGCGCGGCCGGGAACGATCGATGTGGCGCGGGTGGTCTTGACCTGTTTGGTGGTGGTCGCGGCTTTCACGGCGGCCAGAAAATCGGGATCGCGGATGGTTTCGACCACCGGAGCGTTGAGCCGGGTGTGCTGCGGGACAAGGCGATCCATGGGCTGGTTGGCCCACTGCACCAGGCCGTCGGAACTGACGGCGATGACGGCGTCCTGCATGCTGTTGAGCAGAGTTTCGAGCTGGCGCTGGCTGGAACGCACGGCGGCAAAGCTGCGTTCGACCTGGTCGGCGGTTTTATCGATGGCGGCGGCGACGCGGCCGATTTCATCCAGCGGAGAATCTTGGACTCGGGCATGGAGGTCGCCCTGCTCGATGCGGGCAGCGACGTCGACGATGCGTTCCAGGCGGCGAGAGGTCCAGACCGACGCGGCGGCCGCAATGACCAGAGCGATGAACAAGGCTAGAACCGACCCCCAAAGCAGTCGGCGGTGCACCTGCGCTTGAACGGCTTCGACGTCGGAAAGGGGATAGGCGAGGCGGACCGCGCCCCCTGAGATGGGAACTGCAACATAGAGAAATGGGACGCCGAGCGTGGCGCTGCGGCGCTCACTCTCGCCCGTTTTGCCGGTGAGAGCGGTAGCGAACTCCTGCAGAGTCGCGTGATTCTCCATGCCGGCGGGATTGGATTCGGAGTCAGCCAACACTTTTCCGGAAGCGTTGATGATAGTGGCGTGGGCACCGGCGGCCTGAGCTTCCTGAGCCGCGATTTCGGCGAGCGTGTGGTTACGGTCGGTTTCGACGCGGTGCGCGAAGAGCAGTGTTTTCTGGGTGAGGTTGCGCTCGATCTCGCTGCGCATCGAGGATTCCCAGGCGCCGCTGAGCATGACGTCGAGGATGGTGGCGGTAGCGGCAATCACGATCAGGAAGACGGCCAGGAGCTTGAAGAAAATGCGGTTCTTCACGTTCTCCTCGCCGGGGAGAGTGGAAACAAACACGCGCGGAGGAACTTGAAGCGCAAGTCGAAATCCCCACCCTGTCGCAAAGGGCGCGACAAGGGTGGGGCACCCCCTATGGTCCTCATTTGGGGACCTCGAAGCGGTAGCCGGCGCCGCGCACGGTTTTCAGGTAGCGCGGGTTCTCGGGGTCGGGCTCGATTTTCTCGCGGATGCGGCGCACATAAACGTCGACCGAGCGCGGAGTGACGTAGGCGGTATCGCGCCAGACCGAATCGAGGAGATGGTCGCGGCTGAAGACGCGTCCCTTATGGCGCGCGAAATAATCGAGCAGGCGGAACTCCGTGGCAGTGGTGGGAACCAGGTTTCCGCTCACGGTGAGGGTCATGGCGGAGGGATCGATTTCGATTTCGCCGACCTTCATGGGACTGGGCGGCAACGGACGCTCGAAACGGCGCAGCACGGCCTTGACGCGGGCAACGAGTTCGCGCGGGCTGAAGGGCTTGGCGATGTAGTCGTCGGCGCCGAGTTCGAGACCGAGGACGCGGTCGGCTTCGCTGCTCTTCGCGGTCAGAAAAATCACGGGCACCGAGGCGAGGCCGGGCGTCTGGCGAATGGTGCGGCAGATCTCCAGACCGTCCTTGCCGGGGACCATAATGTCGAGCACGAAGAGCGCGGGGCGCTGGCGCTCGGCGTCGGCGAGCACGTTGGCGCCGGTGGGATACACGCGCACGGTGAACCCTTCGTTCTCCAGATGATGGCGGACGAGGCGGGAAATGTCGGGATCGTCTTCGACGACGAACAGGCTTGGTTTCACGGGATTATTGTAACGAAGGGAGTACCCAGTACCTAGCACCGAGTAGCGAGTTTTGGGGAGTGCGCGCAAAAAGGGCGATTTTTTTACCGGATATTCACAATCAGGTTGGCAGCGCGGTCGAGGTGGAAATGCTTGCCGGGCGGGATGACTGTGGTGGCGCTGTATTCGGTGATGATGGCGGGGCCGGAATATTTGTGGGCGGGGCGGAGGCCGTCGCGGGAGTAGATTTTCGTTTCTAGTTTTTTGCCTTCGAATTGGACTGGGGCTTTGAGCGAGGAACGCTTGCCGAGCTTTGCCCGGCTTGGACGGGCGAGGGCGCCCGTCCCCCCATGGTTCACCTTCCCCACACGAGTCGTTGGCGAATTCACGATGGCGCGGAGGCGGAGGGTTACTAGCTCGACTTCGCGGGTGGGGTGCGAATATCCGTAGCGGCGGTGATGTTCCTGGTGGAAGTCGCGCAGAAGATTTCGAGTGAGGGGAAGGTTGAGTTCGTATCCCTGGCCGCGGTAGCGGAGGTCGACGCTGCGGTGGGAGTGGGCACGGTGCGGCCACGACTCGCGGCGAAAATCTTCAGCAGCGGTTTTTTCCAGCGCGGAGAATTCTTGATTCAGTTGTGCGGCGGGAACTTTCTTTGCGACGCGCCATAGAACCGTGCGGGAATAGTCTTTGACGACGTCGCTCGCGAGAATGCCGAGAGCGGAGAGCGCGCCGGGGAGCGCGGGGACGATGACTTGCGGAATGCTGAGAGCTTCGGCGAGGGCGCAGGCGTGCAGTCCTCCGGCGCCTCCGAACGCGACGAGGACGAAGTGGCGAGGGTCGCGGCCGCGCTCGATGGAGACGACGCGGATGGCTTTTTCCATGGTGGCGTTGACGACGCGGATGACGCCGGCAGCGAATTGTTCGAGAGTCAGCTTGGAGCCTTGCTTCGTCAACCATTCCGCGGTGATGCGGCGGGTACGATCGAGATTGAGCGTGAAATCTCCGCCGAGAAAGTGCGTGGGCTGCAGGCGGCCGAGAAGAAGATTGGCGTCGGTGACGGTGGGCTGCGTGCCACGGCCGTAGCAGATGGGGCCGGGCTCGGCACCGGCGGATTCGGGGCCGACGCGGAGAACTCCGGCGGCGTCGAAGCGGGCGAGCGAGCCTCCGCCGGCGCCGACGGTGTGAATGTCGAGCATGGGGACGCTGACGGGCAAGCCCGCAATCTGCGCGTCGTTGGCGGTCTTGATTTCGCCTTCGACGAGCGAGACGTCGGTGGAGGTGCCTCCCATGTCGAAGGCGATGATGTTTTCAAATCCGCTGGTGCGGGCGGTGGTGAGGGCGCCGACCACGCCTCCGGCGGGGCCGGAAAGTACGGTGCGGACCGGCTCGCGGGCGGCGGTCGAGAGCGCGGTGATGCCGCCGCTGGATTGCATGACGAAGATGCGGGGGGCTAAAGCCCCATCATTCTTGGCGGCACTTTTCGCGGCGCTAAAGCGCCGCTCTTGCACGTTATGAACGCCTATCGCAGTGCTGAAGCACTGCGCCACCCCAAAGCGCTGCGCTGCACCAAAGCCCTCCCCTTCACGGCTCGTTGCTCCAGCCTGCCCGGGCGAGGCGCCCGCGGCCACATGAGGTTTGCTCAGGGCGAGGGATCTCGCTTCCAGGTTTTCCAGATAACTTTGCATGACCGGCTGCAGGTAGGCGTTGATGACGACCGTCGAAGCGCGTTCGTACTCGCGGAATTCAGGGAGGATTTGGTGCGAGATGGAGAGCGGGACGGCGAGGTGCTTGAGAGCGGCGGCGACCGCTTCTTCGTTCTTTGGATTGGCGAAGGAGAAGAGGAACGAGATCGCGATGGATTCTGGCTTTGCGGCGGCGAGTTGCTCGGCGAGGGCGTGCAATTCCTGCGGCGTGGGTGAGGTGAGGATTTCGGCGTCCGCCGCGGTGCGTTCGTGGACGCCGAAGCGGAGATGCTTGGGGACTAGCGGCTCGATGCGGTCGAAGAAAAAATCGTAGAGCTTGGGGCGGGCCTGGCGTCCGATTTCGAGGGCATCTTCGAAGCCGGCAGTGGTGACCAGCGCGGCGCGGGCGCCTTTGCGTTCGAGCAGCGTGTTGGTGCCGACTGTGGTGCCGTGGAGAAGGATGAGTTCGCGCTCGAATTGCTGGCCGGGGACGATCTTACGGAGCGCGTCGACGATAGCTTGCGAAGGGTCGGCTGGCGTCGAAAAAACTTTGAGCATGCGGAGGCGGCGGGTTGCGGGATCGATCCACACGCAGTCGGTGAAAGTGCCGCCGGTGTCGATGGCGATGCGGAGAGGTTGAGGGCGGCGGGGCATGAGTTCGTTGGAAAGCTAGGGTAACATCCGGCGACTTTTCCAGCTTCTCGCAAAGAACCGAGACATGAGGCGGCCCGGCAATCTCTAAAGGTATCCTTCGGGATTGACTTTCTGCGCGCTGACCGCTTGCGAGTAGTAAGATCGTGAGTTGTTTTCTGTTTTTTCCGATTGAAAGTGGCAGACTACCGGGAGGCCTAACATGGACGGGTTCCTGGTGCGGCTAAGGGTATTCGTTCTTTTTGCATTGGCCACTGCGATTGCCTCGCGGGCGCAGACCTTCACGAACCTGGCGAACTTCGACGAAACCAACGGTAATAACCCCGGGTACGGGTCTTTGGTTGAAGGCATCGATGGAAATCTCTACGGGACCACCATCAATGGTGGGACCTCCAGCAACTGCACCAGCCAAGATGGCTGTGGGACGGTATTCAAGGTTACTCCCGAGGGCGTGTTGACGACGCTATATAGTTTCTGCGGCGAGACAGGCTGCTCCGACGGCGAAAACCCCTATGGAGGACTCGTTCTCGCTACGAACGGGAATTTCTACGGCACCACCACGTGTGGAGGAAGCGCCGAGGGTTGCAGCGATGGTAACGGAACAGTCTTCGAAATCACTCCTGCGGGCAAGCTGACAACGCTCTTCACCTTCACCACCAGCGACGGGGCTTACCCTCATGGAGCCGCACCAACAGCGGCGCTGATTCAGGCCAGCAACGGAAACCTTTACGGCACAACCACCTTCGGCGGGAGCAACGGCGGTGGCACAATCTTCGAAATCACTCCTGCAGGCAAGCTGACCACGCTGTACACCTTTTGCGTCACTTGCGCCCAGGTACCTGATGGTCCTTATGGGGGACTGGTTCAAGCCACCAACGGAAATTTTTACGGGACGACAACCGGTGAATACGACGGCACAATCTATAAGATTACTCCTGCGGGTGTGCTCACCACGCTGTTGTTCTTTGGGGAGAGTTCTGGCGGCCCTGCGGGGTCCACCCCGGTCGCGGCCATGATTCAAGCTGCCGACGGAAATCTATACGGGACTACGTCAGGCTATGCCGGCACGATCTTCGAAATAACTCCTTCTGGCGCGTTGACCACGCCGCACACGTTTTGCGGGCAAACGAACTGCCCAGACGGGTCCGCACCTTATGGGAGCCTGATTCAGGCTACAGACGGGAACTTCTACGGAACTACTTATTCTGGCGGGGCTGGCAGTCACTGTACCACTTACCCCGGCTGCGGCACGATTTTCGAATTCACTCCCGGCGGCCAGCTGACCACGCTCCACAGCTTTGTCAACGACGCCGGCGGAGAACTTCCCCTAGCAGGGCTGGTGCAAGCTACCGACGGAAACTTCTACGGGACCACGGAGTACGGATGCTGCTCCTACGGCACGATTTTCACGCTGTCGATGGGATTTCAGCCTTTTGTCAGAATGTTACATACCTCCGGAAAGGTGGGGAGCAAGGTTATGATCTTCGGAACAAAACTAGCCGGGGCAACCAGCGTCAAGTTCAACGGCACGGCCGCCACGTTCACTGTGGTGTCGGCTTCGGAGATCAGGGCAACCGTTCCAGCGGGGGCAACGACGGGAAAGATCCAAGTGGCAACGCCCAGCGGCGTGCTCAAGAGCAATCTATCTTTCCGCGTGTCGAAGTGACGACAACAAGACTTGCGGCTAAGGCTTCGTGGTGAAGGCCAGCGTCAAGAGAGTCTTTTGCTCGACCTCGTGGGCCTTGCTGCTGCCGGTGGCGGGGCTGGCGCCGGAGCTGCGTTTTACGCTCAGAACCGGACGGTCGCCCGCGATTCGCTTCAGTCTTGGGAGCATGTTGAACAAC
This sequence comes from Candidatus Sulfotelmatobacter sp., assembly GCA_052148475.1. Taxonomy (GTDB): domain Bacteria; phylum Acidobacteriota; class Terriglobia; order Terriglobales; family Acidobacteriaceae; genus Sulfotelmatobacter. The sequence goes on from JBKQID010000068.1 coordinate 55,141, forward strand.
GGGCCCATGTTGGCGGGCTCTTCCTGCACCCAGACGATGTCGGCGTTCTTGCCGTGGCGGTCGAATTCGGCGACGACTTCGTTTTCAGGAAATGGATAGAGCTGTTCTAAGAAAACGATCGCCGTGCTGGTGTCTTTTCTTTTCTTGCGCTCGGCTTGGAGTTCGTGGCCGATTTTTCCGGTGCAGATCAGGATGCGGTCGGCTTCTCCGACTTCGGTGTCGGGAATGACGTTCTGGAAATTCTTGTGGGTGAAGTCCGCGATGGGAGAACTGGCGTCGGGATGGCGCAGCATGCTTTTCGGAGTGAAGACGACGAGCGGTTTGCGCCAGTGGCGGAGGGCTTGACGGCGCAGGAGGTGGAAATACTGCGCTGCGTTCGACGGCTGCGCGATCTGGATGTTGTGTTTGGCGGCGAGTTGGATGAAGCGCTCGATTCTCGCGCTGGAATGTTCCGGTCCCTGGCCCTCGTAGCCGTGAGGCAGGAGCATAACAACGCCGGAGAGCAGGTTCCACTTGGCTTCGCCGGCGCTGATGAACTGGTCGATGATGGCCTGGGCGACGTTGACGAAGTCGCCGAACTGGGCTTCCCAGAGGACGAGCGATTCGGGATAGTCGCGGCTGTAGCCGTATTCGAAGCCGAGGACTCCGGCTTCGGAGAGTGTCGAGTTGTAAATTTCGCAGCGGGCCTGGCCGGGTGCGATGTCTTCCAGCGGCACAAATTCGTTTTCGTTTTCGGTGTCGATGAGGACGGAGTGGCGCTGGTTGAAAGTGCCGCGGCGGGAGTCCTGGCCGCTGAAACGGACGTGGGTACCGGCTTTCACGAGGCTGGCGAAGGCCAGGGCTTCGGCCATGCCGTAGTCGACGGGGCGTTGGCCTGCGCCCATTTCGGCGCGCTGTTCGAGCAGCTTTTTTACTTTGGGATGAATGTGGAATCCGTCGGGATAGGTGGTCAGGCGAGTGGTGAGCTCGGACAGTTCTTCTGGCGAGAGTCCGGTTTCCACTTCATATTCAGGCCGGTGCGGACCTCCGAAATATTTGTCCCAGTAGCTGGGGAGTTCGCGCAGCGTGGGCTTGTGCTTGATGTTGCCGGCTTGTTTTTGCGCGGCTTCGAATTCGGCTTTGATGGCGTCGGCGCGAGACTGGGCGTCGGCGGCGCCGGTGTCGTCGGCATAAATCTCCCACAAAGGCGGATGCTCCTTGATCTTCTTATAGAGCAGCGGCTGTGTGATGGTGGGATCGTCGACTTCGCTGTGGCCGTGACGGCGGTAGCCGATCAGATCGATGACGACGTCAGTGCCGAACTTGTAGCGGTATTCGGTGGCCATGCGGGCGACGCGGACGACCGCGTCAACGTCTTCGCCGTTGACGTGGAAGATGGGAATCGACTGGCGGCGCGCGATGCAGGCGGCAAAGCGCGTGGAGTGTTCTTCGGTATAGCTGGTAGTAAATCCGAGAAGGTTGTTGACCACCACATGAATGGTGCCTCCGACGGTGTAGCCGGGAAGGTCGGCGTAGTTCATGGTCTCGGCGAGGATGCCTTGTCCGGCGAATGCGGCGTCGCCGTGAACCAGCAGCGGGAGATATTTTTCGCGGCCGCCTTCGCCGGTGCGGTCCTGCTTGGCGCGGGTGCGGCCGACGGTGACGGGGTCGACGGCTTCGAGATGGCTGGGGTTTGAGACCAGGTGGATGTGAACTTTTCCGCCGCTGTGGGTTTTGTATTCGCCGGTCGCGCCCATGTGATATTTCACGTCGCCGGAGCCGAGAACGCTGCGCGGGTCAACGTCTTCGAATCCAGCGAAGATTTCCTGCGGGGGCCGCTGCGCGACATGGGCGATCACGTTGAGGCGTCCGCGATGGCTCATGCCCATGACGAGTTCGACGGCGCCGAGGCGAGACGCGGTGTCGAGCACTTCGTCGACCAAAGGGATGAGTGCGGTGACGCCTTCGAGCGAGAATCGTTTGCTGCCGAGGTAGCGCTGCTGCATGACTTGCTCGAAGATGTCGGCGCGGGTGAGCAGGTCGAGGATGCGAGCTTGGTCTTCTTCTGTGACTTCGAAACCTTGCGACGGCGATTCCATGCGGTCGTAAATCCACTGGCGGCGCTCGGGAGCGTAGATGTGATTGATTTCGACGCCGATGGTGGAGGAGTAGATGGCGCGGGCTTCGCGGGCGTACTCGCCTTCGCGCTCGAGTTCGGGGGTTTCGCGGGGACGGAGAAAACCGAGCGGGTCGAGGTCGCCCTCGAGGTATCCCCACTGGCGGTAGGCGGCGAAGACGCGCTCGCGCTCGGGGTTGGCGGCGGTTTCGATTACTGCGGCGCGGGAACCGCCATTGGAAGTCTCTGATTTTGGGGCCATGATTTCGGGATCGTAAGAGTACGAATACTAGGATAAAGGATGCGGGGGCGGGTGTGGGAGATTCGGGGAGCGAAGAGCAACGGCTTCACCACGGAGGACACCGAGAAGTCAGAGTCCCCACCCTGTCGCGAACGGCGCGACAAGGATGGGGCACCCGGCTGTTCAGCGGCACAGCCGACAGGTTGGCGTAGAATTTCGGTGTTATGACCTCAGATGACGATTGCCGTGATCGGTAATGGCGTGGCCTTCCTGACGTTGAAACCATGAAGGGGACCGGCCCCTAAGAAAGTTTTAACCACAGAGGACACAGGGGACACGGAGGAAAGCCTCCACAGGGCGTATTATTTTGCGTCTCTGGCGGGGGTTGGGGAATCTGTAGACCAGCGCTAAACGTAGGGCTGGGCTATACGTCCAATCCAGAGATGGTCGGTTTTTTGTGACCGTCATCGGTACAACATTCAAAAAGCAGATGTGACGGTTTTCGACTTATGGCAAATGACGTTAAAGAGTTGGTAGCAAAGGGCTTGCTGGCCGCGGGTTTGGCGGCCAGCGTGATGACGGTGGGCTGCACCAGCCACGCGGCGCAGACTCCTCAGGCGGGCGGTCCGATGGGGATGCCGGTCAAGGTACTGGAGGCGCGGGCGGTGCCGGTCAACGACGCGAGCGAGTACGTGGCCACGCTGAAGTCGCGAGACTCAGCCGTGATCATGCCGCAGGTCGAGGGGCAGATCACCCAGATTCTTGTGCACTCGGGCGATCGGGTGGAGGCTGGGACGGCGATGATCGAGATCGATCCGCTGAAGCAGCAGGCCACTGTGAAGAGCCAGGAGAGCGCGCGGGCGGCGCAACAGGCGAACCTGATCTGGGCCAAGCAGCAGTACGAGCGCACCCAGGGACTTTCTGCGGCTGGGGTGGTGAGCAAGCAGGATATGGACCAGGCGAAATCGAACCTGGACGCGGCCCAGGCTCAAGTGGAAGCGCTTGATGCCAATGTGCGCGAGCAGGAAGTGCAGCTGCATTACTACAAAGTGGTTGCGCTGCGCAGCGGCATTGTCGGGGATATTCCGGTGCATGTCGGAGACCGGGTCACGACCGCGACGCAGCTCACGACGATCGACCAGCCGGGGAGCCTGGAAGCTTATGTGTATGTGCCGATCGAACATTCGTCGCAGCTCAAGATGGGTTTGCCAGTGCAGGTGATCAATGGCGACGGCAAAGTGCTGGCGGATTCACGGGTGAGTTTTATTTCTCCGCAGGTGGATAACACCACGCAGACGGTGCTGGTGAAGGCGCGTATTGCCAATGGTAATGACGCGCTGCGGCAATCGCAGTTCATTCGGGCGCGGGTGGTTTGGGGCACGCATCAGAATCCGGAAGTGCCGATTCTGGCGGTGTCGCGGCTGGCCGGGCAGTATTTTGCATTCGTGGCCGAGTCGCAGAACGGCGGGGCGTTCGTGGCCCGGCAGAAACCGCTGACCATCGGACAGACCGTAGGGAATGACTACGAGGTGCAGGACGGCATCAAGCCCGGGGACAAGATTATTGTCTCGGGAACGCAATTTCTGCTGGACGGGGCGCCGGTGATTCCGCTGAGCTGATGCGGGTTCCGGCTTTCGGTTTTCCAACCCAGTTGTGATTCAACGCTGTAATTGAACACGCGGCAGCAGCGGACGCTGACGCATACGGGATTCCTCATGTTTGTTGGCTTCTTCATTAAACGTCCGGTATTTGCGGCGGTTTGCGCGCTGCTGATTGTTCTGGCGGGCTCGGCGGTCATACCGACGCTGCCGATCTCGCAGTTTCCGAATCTGGCCCCGCCGCAAGTGGGGGTAACCAGCGTCTACATTGGGGCGAGCGCGCAGACGGTGGAAAGCGCGGTCACCATCCCCATCGAGCAGCAGATCAACGGCGCCGAGGGGATGAAGTACATCACTTCCACCAGCGGCAACGACGGAACCAGCAGCGTCATCGCCACATTCGATCTAACCCGCGATCCGGATCTGGCCACGGTCGACATTCAGAACCGGGTGAACACGGCGCAAGGGCGGCTTCCCGCCTCGGTCAAAGCCGTCGGCATTACGACGGCAAAGACTTCGCAGAACTTTGTGTTTGGCGCGGCCGTCTTCGCGGATAAGGACCCGAGCGGCAAAGAGCTCTATCCCACGCTGTTTCTGAGCAACTATCTCGACGTGTATGTACGAGATTCGCTGAAGCGTATTCCCGGCGTCGCGGACGTAATCATTTTTGGCGAGCGCAAGTACTCGATGCGGCTGTGGCTGGATCCGGGGCGGATGGCGGGACGCGGGCTGACCGCGACCGACGTGGTGAGCGCGCTCTCGGAACAGAACGTGGAAGTCGCGGCCGGACAAGTTGGCCAGCAGCCTTCTATGCTGGGGCAGAATTATCAGATCAGCGTGCGGGCGGTGGGGCGGTTGAGTGAGCCGGTGCAATTCGACAACATCATTCTCAAGACGAACTCCGACGGCACGCTGGTTCGGTTGAAAGATGTTGGCCATGCGGAGCTGGGCGCGGAGAGCTACGCCAACGATGTGCAGTTCAACGGACAGGATGCGATGGGCCTGGCCGTCACGCAGCTCTCGACTGCCAACGCGCTGGATGTGGACCGGAAGGCGATTGCCGAGTTGGACCGGTTGTCGAAGAGCTTTCCTCCCGGCATGCATTACAAAGTTGCGTTCGACACCACCGATGCGGTGAGTGAGTCGATCCGCGACGTGGTCTTCACGGTAGGTTCGGCGATCCTGCTGGTCATCCTGGTGATCTTTATTTTCCTCGGCGACTGGCGGACGACGATGATTCACTTTATCGCCACTCCGGTTTCGCTCATCGGCACATTCGTCTTTGTGAAGTTACTCGGCTTCTCCGTAAACACGCTGACGCTGTTTGGCATCACCCTGGCCACGGGGTTGGTGGTGGACGACGCGATCGTGGTGATTGAAAACATTGAACGCCATATCACCGAGGGCGAACACGACTCCCACAAAGCGGCGGCAGCGGCCACCGCCGAGATTACCAGCGCCGTCATCGCCACCTCGCTGGTGCTGGTTGCCGTGTTTGTGCCGGTGGCGTTCTTTCCGGGGACGACCGGAATTTTGTTTCGCCAGTTTGCGCTGACCATCGCATTTTCCATCGCCATTTCCGCCTTCAACGCGCTGACCCTCGCTCCGGTGCTGGCGGCGATTTTTCTGAGCGGCGGTCACCGGAAAAAGTGGTGGTGGCTGCAAAAGTTTGACGACGGCGTCACGGTCATGACCCGCGGGTACCGCGTCCTGCTGCATCACATTTTGAACCACAGGCTGGCGATGGCGATGGTGTTCCTGGCCGGGCTGGGGCTCACTTATTTTGTGTTCACGCGCGTCCCGACCGGGTTCGTGCCGGACGAAGACCAGGGATATTTCATCATCGTGATCCAGGCTCCGTCGGGGGCCTCGCTCGAATATACGAAGGCGATTGGAAAGCAGGTTTCGGACCTGCTGGCGGATGTGCCGGAGTCCGAAGGAACGTTTTCGGTGGCGGGATTCAGTTTCGCGGGATCCGCCGCCAATCAGGGACTTATTTTCGTTCCGTTGAAGCCGTATTCGCAGCGCAAAGGGGACGCTCATACCGCGTCGGCGATTCTGAACCGTATTCGTCCGCGAATGTTTGGGGTTTCGGGAGCGATCGTGTTTCCCACGCTGCCGCCGCCCATTCAGGGTCTGAGCCAGTTCGGCGGATTTCAGTTCGTGGTGCAGGATCAGGCGGCGCACAAGCTCGAGGAGTTGGCGAGTACGGCTCAAGGTCTGCTGCAGCAGGCCAGCCAGCGCAAAGATCTGACGCGATTGTTCACGTCGTTTACCGCGAACGATCCACAATATCTGGTGACCATTGACCGCGAGAAAGCGAAGAGCCTGCATGTGCCACTGTCGCAGATCACGGATGCGCTGGGCGTGTACATGGGGTCGTCGTACGTAAATGACTTCGATTTCAACAACCGCTCCTACCGCGTGTACGTACAGGCCGACAAGCAATTCCGGGCGACCTCGGAGAACATGAAACAGTTTTACGTGCGCTCCGACACTGGCGCGATGGTGCCGCTGGAGAATCTGATCAGCGTTACGCAGACCACCACGCCGCAGGTGATCAGCCACTACAACCTGTTCCGGTCGGCGGAGATCGATGGCTCGCCAGCCCCGGGATACAGCTCAGGGCAGGCGATTGCGGCGATGGAGCAACTGGCCAAGAAGATGCCGCAGGGATTTAGTTACAGCTGGACCGGGTTGTCGCTGGAAGAGTTGGCAGCGGGCGGAACGTCGCTGATTCTGTTTGGGCTGGGCACGCTGGTCGTGTATCTCACGCTTTCGGCGCAGTACGAGAGCTTTGTGCTGCCGTTCATTGTGCTGCTGGCGGTGCCGATGGCGCTGCTGGGGGCGCTGGGTGCGCAGTGGTTGCGAGGTTTGCAGAACGACGTGTTCTGCCAGGTCGGACTGGTGATGCTGGTCGGACTGTCGAGCAAGAACGCGATTCTGATCGTGGAATTTGCGGAGCAGTTGCGTGAGCGCGGGATGCCGCTGGTGGAAGCGGCGGTGCAGGGGGCGACGATTCGTCTGCGTCCGATTCTGATGACCTCGCTGGCGTTTATTCTGGGCGTGGTGCCGCTGGTGTTCGCCACCGGCGCGGGCGAGAATGGGCGGCATTCGGTGGGCACGACCGTGTTTGGCGGGATGATCATGTCGACCATCCTGAATCTGTTCTTTATCCCGGTACTGTATTTGATTATTGAAGGATGGCGGGAGCACGGGAAGGCGCCGGTTGTGAGCAGCGTTCCGGCGGAGTCTGTGTAGGGTCTCTTTCGCCCCTTCGGGGCTGGTTCGGTTTTTGCTGCCGAACCCACGGCTTGCGCCGTGGGCTTTATTCTGTCGCGGCTTCGCGGCTGGGAGCCGGGCTTTGTTATGCCGCATCCTCGCGGCTGGACCGGTTTCAAATTAGGCGGCGGGGTCGGCACGATTTGACGTCGTGTCCTTCCCGGTCTCTGGGGATTCGGGTTTCTTGCCCTTCCTCGTCGCTGCCAACAATTCCCGTTTCTTTTTGCGCGCCTGTTTGCGGCGCATCCTGGCCATCCACTCCCGGGAATACATGGTGCCGCGGCACTTGCCGGAGCCGCAGTGGCAGGGCGCGGGGTCCTCGTCGTCGTAGAGGTTGTAGTCCCAGAGCAGTTCTTCGCCGGCGGCGATGTCGCGGATGGCGAAGATCCAGACGCGGCCTTCGATCTCGTCGACTTCGCAGTTGGGATCGCAGGAATGATTGAGATAGGCGCCCAGGCCGTAGCCGTCGATCACGGTCTTGCCGTCGTCGAGCCCATAAAGATAAGTGCGGGAGACGCCATCGTAACGCCGGTCGGCTTCTTCCGCCGTGATGCGCTCGCCGTCGTACTCCACCACGCGCGTTCCTTTGCGGATGGGGGTTGAGGCGTACACCCCGACGGAATGAATGGGCGAAGGACGGACGACTAAAGGCATGAACTAATTTCGCATGACTGGGCAGTTTTGGGGAATGTGAAAAATTGAGGAATTGAGAAATTTTGTAATTTTGCAATTTGAAAACACAAGCTCTTCGCTGGTAGAAGAACAACCCGGTTATTCTGGATCGTAGACGGAGCTGCCAAAGCCCTGCTTGCGCGCGGACTCCTGCAGATCTTCGAGCTGCTTCCGCTGCTGTTCCAGTTCGGCCTTCATGGACTCCACCTGATCCTGCTTCCGTTTCTGGTCCTCATTCCACTGGACGCAGTTGCTTACACAGTTTCCTCCGGCGTACTGGATAGAGTCACTCAGGCTGGCGATGTCGCTCTGCAGCTGGGCGATGCCAGCCTTCTGAGCCTGAATCTGGGACTTCCACTGCTCGGCGGCACTCGGGTCGCCGGAGCTGGGCTGCTCGTCGGGCGTGCCAGCGGAGTGAGAACCTTTGGCAGAAGTCAACGTCGATCCAGTTAAGGTCGAGCCAATGTGCGATGGGATCTCTTCGTTGGTGATGACGTGGGAAGGCTTGGCTGGAGCGTTCTTGGCGGTTGCTCCCGCGGTAGACGTCGCCTTGGTCGGGCCGGCTTTGTTTTGATCGGCTGCGTTCTGCGCGTCTTTGCGGGATACGGAGCTGTCTTTGGATTGAGAGTCGGATTGAGCGTCCTTCTGCTGTTTCTGTTGACGAGCTTGGCGTGCCACATCGCCCAGAGACGGCGAGTCGTCCTGGCCGTACGCCGGGAAGGCAAACAGGAAAGCGCTGGCTGCCAGCAAAACCAAAATTCGCCGCGTTGGCATCGAGTAGACCTCCAGCCGCAATCCGTTGGAGCGGTGCGGACTCAAACGCTCAATCATGGTATCGCCGACGGGGAGCGATCGGAGGTTACTTTCGTACCCGCGCTGGCGTGACCATTCCGCAGATTCGGTTCTTGAAAACCGCAGCCGTTGAACCCCGGTTCTTCGCCAGCTTTTGCGCCAAGTTTTGTACTAGCGCGTGGGCTGAAAGCCTTGACAACACAGGCAACTCTGCTAGAGTTCGAAGACAGGTTTTGAAATTTCGATCCAATCGGCAGGTGCCATGGTCATGAAGAATGTTTACGAGGTTCTGCGGCAAAAAGAAATGGAGTTGACCCGTCTGGAGAAGGAAGTGGAGGCCCTGCGACTGGTGGCCCCGCTGCTCTCCGAGGAAAAAGAAATGATGTCGGACATGGGCAAGCCCGCTCTAGCGACCGCGGTGAACGGACCGCAGGCTACGGCTCGTCTCACGATTCCGGCGCCGCCCTCGATTCCCGCGCCACAGCCGGTACGCGCCGCTGGTTGGGAAGACACGGCCAAGCGCTGGCCGTAAAGCGGTGCCGCACATTCCATTTCGATGCCACGCTCGTTCCTTTCCAGCCCGGGATGCGTCCCGGGCTGTTCTGCGTAAGGATGTTGCGTAAGAACGGTTGCAAGAGTGACGAAGAATCGGGAGGCGCGTATGACGATGAGGAATGCAGTTCTGCTAATGGCGGTGCTGACGCTGGGCTTGTCGATGGCGGCGGCCGCCAAAGACGAGATGCAGGGAACGCTCATCTCGGAAAACTCGGTGCAATGCGGCTCGCAGGCCAAGGGCAAGAAGCAGACCGTGGAACTGATGTGCCAGGAATATGTAATCCGCACCGACACGACCGAGTATCACGTGCGCCAGGAAAAGGAAGCGCACAAGGCGATGCTGCCGGTGAACGCTCCGGTCGAGCTGACCATCAAGAAAGACAAGATGAAGTTCAAAGTGAACGGCAAGGAATACGAGATGCTGGTGGTGTCGGAGTCGGCGGCGCCTGCCGGAGCACCGGCCGCAGCGCCCGCTCCTGCGCCGAAGCCATAGGCCGCCACGGGGCTGAAGCCCGTATTCGAGGGTCGTCGCTTTACGCGGCGCTAAAGCGCCGCTCTTCCACTCACGCGTCGATTACACTCCCACGATTTCGCGCAGCGCGGCCAGCAGGCGGTCGACTTCGTCCGCGGTGTTGTAGTGGACCAGGCCGATGCGCAGGAAGCCGCCGGATTTCTCTACGTCCAAATGCTCGGTCAGGTTGAGAGCGTAGTAGTTGCCGTCCCAGGTGAAGAAGCCGCGCTCGCCGAGCTTGGTCGAGAGTTCGAGCGGCGAGTGATTTTCGATTCTTACCGCGAGCGTCGCGCAGCGTTCGTGGAAGCGGGCGGGATCAGTGATGCCGTAGATTTTCAGGCCGGGAATTTTCTTCAGGCCAGCCATAATTCTTTCCAGCAGAGTGCGCTCGTGTTCGTGGATAGCGGCGTAGGCGGCTTCGAGGGCCGTGCGGCGTTTTGTCTTTAACCCACTTGTGCCGGCAGCATCGTTCCCACCCTTCGAAAGGCGCGAAGGGTGGTGCACCCCCTTATTCGTTGCTCGATTCGTTATCCCACTCGCTAACCCACGGCCCAGGTCGGCTAGATACTCCACGCAGGCGGCAATTCCGGCGATGCATTCGTGGTTGAGCGTGCCCCACTCCCAGCAATTCGGAATCGCATTCGTATTCGGACGAACTTTGTAGGGACGCAGGCGCTGCAGGTGCTCGCGCTTGCCGAAGAGCACACCCATGTGCGGGCCGAAAAACTTGTAAGTCGAGCACACCAGGAAATCGCAATCGAGCGCGGCCACGTCGATCAGGCCGTGCGGGCCGTAGTGCACGGCGTCGATGTAGGCGAGGGCTCCGGCGGCGTGGGCGAGGCGGATGATTTCTTTGACAGGATTAATCGTGCCAACGGCGTTCGAAGCGTAGCCGGCAGCGACCAGCCTCGTGTTGGAATTTATTTTCGATGCGAGGTCGGCCATGTCGAGCGTGCAGTCGGCGTCGTGAATCTCGGCCCAGCGGACGGTGACACCTCTTTCTTCCGCCATGGCGAGCCAGGGGGAAACGTTGGCGTCGTGATCGAGGCGCGTGACCAGGATTTCGTCTCCGGGTTTGAGTTCGCGGCCGATGGCGCGGCTCATGGCGAACGTGAGCGTGGTCATGTTCGGACCGAAGACGACTTCGTCGGCGGCGCAGTGCAGGAAGTCGGCCATGGCGCTGCGGGCTTCGGCGATCATGGCGTCGGTGTGGCGGCTAGTCGCGTAGGCTCCGCCGGTGTTGGCGTTGTCGCGGCGCAGGTAATTGGAGATGGCGTCAATCACGCGCTGCGGCACTTGCGTTCCGCCGGGGCCGTCGAGGAACGCGGCGGGATGTCCGTTGTGGGATTGGGTGAGCGAGGGAAACTGAGAGCGGATGTAGGCGAGGTCGAGGGTGGGAGGGGCTTCAGTAGTTGGCATGGCTTTCTATTTTTACCACGGAGAAGTGACCTTCGATCACTTGTCCATTGCTGGGACACGTGGGATGATGCGGGTAATGTGGAAGAAAGTTACCGCATCGATTGCTGTTCTGGTGGTGATCTGCTCGCTGATCATTCTGCATCGCAGAGATGAGGCGCAGAAAGCGCGTCTCCGTCTAGAGCGGCAGCTGGCCCAATCGTTGTATCAGGAATTCGTGACGCGTTCTTACCGAGAGATTCCTCCAGGCACAAGCCGTGCAGAAGTGAAGAAGTATTTAGACGGCCAAAAGCTTCTCTACGGCGACGGTCGAGAAATACTGGTGAAACTCGGCGAGTTTCCGGATGATGGTCCTGTTTGCGATTCCTGGAGCTTCTATGCGTCGTATGAGTTCGGAGTGGCTAACAGCTTCGACCCATTGCCTCAGGACCGACTGAGTGCGATTTCTATGAAAACAATCGGCCATTGCCTATAGATGGCATGGCCATGGTCCCTCGGGGGCTAAAGTCCGCATCATTTGGGGCGCTGACGGCACGGCTGAAGGCGTGCCCTTCCACAAAACCTCCTCCGCCCACTTAGGTTACTGCACTGCCCGCACGAAATCCGCGAGCATTCCGTATGCCGTCGCATACAGGCCGGGAGTTTCTTCGGTGATGGCTAGGCCGGGGAAGACATCGGTTTCGAAATGGAGGTAGGACGAGGTGCCGGTGATCTTGCCCATGGGTGAGGTGGCGAGAACTTTTTCGGGCATGACGGTGGCCTCTACGCCTGCTTTCTCGCCTTGACCCACGCGTTGGGCGCGGCAGACCAGTTTGAAGGGCCAGCCGTCGCGCCGGGCGTTGCGCAGGGCTTGCGGAGTGAGGTCGCGGATGCCTTCGCGGTGGATGTCTTCCAGGCGGACCGGCATGTCATTTTCCTTCGAACCCATCAGAACCGTGATCAGAGCGGCGGTTTTGACGGCGGCGTCCCAGCCGTCGACGTCGTGAGTGGTGTCGGTTTCGGCAATGCCGAGGGCCTGCGCTTTTTTCAGGGCATCGTCGAAGGTCAGGCCGTTTTCCATTTCGCCGAGGATCACATTGGTGGTCGAGTTGAGGATTCCATGAAATCCTCGTAGATGAACGGCGGGCATTTGATCGAATAAAGAAAAAATCGGCACGCCATCCATGACTGTGGATTCGAAGAGGAAGCGTTTGCCGCGGGCGGCGGCCAGATCGCGCAGCTCGCGGTAGGCGTGGACGATGGGGCCTTTGTTGGCGGTGATGGCGTGGGCTCCATGGTCGAGGGCGGCGCGGATGTGATCAACGGCGGGCTGGCCATCTTTCACGTTGAGCGAGCTGGCTTCGAAGAGGACGTCGGCGTGGGCGGCGGCGAGCCAGGACTTGGCTTGTTCGTATGCGGGTGTGGCCCCCAGGGGCTGAAGCCCAACTGTTCCGTCGGCTTCATTGGCACGGCTGAAGCCGTGTCCTTCCCGGCTTGAGTTCAGGTGGTGAGCGGTGGTGGCGTCGAATCCATTCGGGTCAGCAATCCAGCCCAGGCGGCGCGAGGCGATTCCGGTGATGCTGTAGGAGATGCCGTGGCGGTCGCGGAGTTCCTGGGCGCGGTCTTCGAGGAGACGGACCAGCGTCCGGTTGACGTTGCCGAAACCGAGGAAGCAGAGGTTGTAGGTGGGGATGGAGTCCTCGCGCGGGCTAAAGCCCGCCTTATTTTACGAACGCTGACGCGGCGCTGAAGCGCCGCTCTTCCACGTTGCCACCGGAGAGCGAGACTTAGCAAGCGACGCCTCTACGATTCCCGCCGCGACTATCCCATCACCTGGGTGTGCTCGGGTGTGATTTTGTAGAGCACGCGGACTTCGCCGGGCTGGCCGTAGGGATATTTGTCGACGCCGAGATATTTCTTGGCCATTTTGTTGATGTGCTCGGCGGCTCCGTCTTCGGTGATTTCGACGACGCGGCCGCGAATCTCGATATAACGGTAGGGATTCTCGGGATCGATGATGGCGAGCGACACGCGGGGATCGCGGCGGACGTTGCGGTCTTTCTGGCGTCCTTTGGCAGAGTTGAAGATGACGTGCTCGCCGTCAAAATCGCACCACACGGGCGTGACTTGCGGGCGGCCATCGGGCATTAACGTCCCCAGGCTGGCAAAGGCCCGCTTCTGGAACAGATCGCGGTACTTCTCGGGGATGACTTGCGGCATAGAAGCCTCCGGGAATTTAGGTTGCAGCAGCATTATAGACTTCTCGCTGGGCGGGTGCGCGCCCGCCATTCGCTGCTGCATTTCGTTTAGAATTGCGGCCTGCAAATTCAGGACAGGAATTTATCCGGAGGAAGGGGAATGACATTGCGAGGCAATTTCAGGCTGTTGGTGATTCGCGCTTTGATGCTGGCCATTGTAGCGGCCGCGCCGCTGGCGCCGGCAAAATCCCCACTTCTCGCAAAGGACGCGAGACCCTTCGGCTTCGCTCAGGGCAGAAATGGGGCACCCGCTGACGCGGCGCAGAAATATCCGCCGACGATTGTGTTTATGACGGATTTTGGGGTGGTGGACGATTCGGTCGCGCTGTGCCGCGGGGTGATGTATTCGATCATGCCCGACGTGCGCATTGTCGATTTGACGCACCAGGTCACGCCGTTTTCGATTCTCGATGGGGCGCGATTTCTTTATGGCGCGACGCCGTACTATCCGCCAGGCACGGTCTTTGTGGTGGTGATTGATCCGGGGGTGGGAAGCACACGGAAGGCGATTGTGGCGCGGTCGAAGCGCGGACAATATTTTGTGCTGCCGGATAACGGGCTGCTGACGCTGGTGGAGCAGCGCGACGGGATCGAGGCGGTGCGCGAGATTACGAATCCGGACTGGATGATTGGGACGAAGCTGTCGTCGACGTTTCACGGACGCGACATTTTTTCTCCGGTGGGCGCGCACATGGCACGCGGAGATGACTGGACGAAAGTTGGTCCGGAAATGGCGGTGAAGGATTTGGTGCGGCTGGAGTTGAAGGCGGCCACGCTCAACGATCGCGGATTGAGCGCCACCGTGATTGCGACCGACGGGCCGTTTGGAAACCTGGTCACGAATGTGGATGCGGAAGATTTTCTGAAGCTCGGCTACCAGCGCGGGCAGGAGGTTCCGGTAACGGTGGGCGGCAAAGACATGAAGATCAAGTTCGTGAAGACGTTCAGCGATGTGCCACTGGCTCAGCCGCTGCTCTACATTGACTCGCGCGGGCACCTGGGCCTGGCGGTCAATCAGAATAGCTTTTCGGCGACATATGGGGTGAAGCCGCCGGCGGCGCTGTTCATTCCGCGGGCGAAGTGAGAGCTGAGGCGCGCGTTGTCATGTTCACTCTAAGATTCGAATTGACTCATGCGCGGCAGCACGGCTCGCAGCAACGACTCGAATGTGGTTTTGACGCGCTCGCCGGTTTCCATGACTTCGGCGTGGGAGAGTGGCTGGTCGAGGATGCCGGCGGCCATATTGGTGACGCAGGAAATTGCGAGCACTTTGATTCCCATGTGGCGCGCGACGATGACTTCGGCAACCGTCGACATGCCGACCAGGTCGGCGCCCATTTTCCGCAGATAGGCAATCTCCGCTGGCGTTTCGAAGCTGGGGCCAAGCAGTCCGGCGTAGACGCCTTCTTCCAGAATGATGTTGAGTTTGTTCGCCTCTTCGCGGGCGAGCTCGCGATATTCGCGAGCGTAGGCGTGGGTCATGTCGGGGAAGCGGACGCCGAAGCGGTCGTCGTTGGGGCCGACCAGCGGATTCACGCCCTGCAGGTTGATGTGGTCGCGAATTAAAACAAGCGCGCCTTGCGAGTAGCTGAGGTTGATGCCTCCGGCGGCGTTGGTGAGGATGAGGGCGCGGATGCCCATGCGGCCGAAGACGCGGATGGGGAACGTGACTTCTTGCGGAGAATATCCCTCATACAGATGAACGCGGCCTTGCATGGCGGCGACGGGCACGCTTCCGGCTTTTCCTGTGACTTGGCCGATCACCATTTGTCCGGCGTGGCCGATGGCGGTCGAGCGCGGGAAGGCGGGAATGTCGGTGTAGGGAATGCGGACTGCGTTGCTGAGCGAATCGGCGAAGCCGCCTAGGCCGGAGCCAAGGACGAGGGCGATTCGCGGCCGCAGCGCGGTGCGCTTCAGAATCAGTTTTGCGGCGGAGTCGGCGAGTGCGAATTGGTCGGGCATGTATGTCTGTTCCCTGTCGCTATTTGACCGAATGCTTTCGCTCGTTACTCTCGGCGACAGCATCGCGCGCTTTGCGCGCGACCCCGGACGAAGCGTCCGGCGCTCCATTTTACAGGTCGCCGTCGGCCAGATGACGGCCGTGGCCGTTGCGGTCCAGCCAATCATACAGAAATGTCTGGTAGAGATAAGAGGCGACAATCTCCTCACCGAGTTCGTGGGTCTCGGTGCAGATGAACGGCACGCGCAAGCCGGCAAGCGCGGCGATGAGCGATTGCGTGATGCGGTTGGGATTAGCGGCGCGGTAAGGATATTCAGATTTGATTTCGCTCAGCGACGCGGTGACCACCAGCAGGCTGTGGGGACGTTCGCTCATGCGGCGCAGCCGGTTAATGAAGACGTGGCGATTTGTAGTGAACGACTGAATCAGGTCAGCCAGATCCTTGCGTTCGACTACGCAGGAGTCTTCCATGCCGCTGACCGAGTAGTCGCCGAGCGGGAGGGCGCGCTCCTCGATCTCGGCAAACCATTTTCGAAAGCGGCGGAAAGAGAGCGGATTCTGCTCGCGGGTGTCGATGATGGCGACAGGGAGCGGGGTGCGTAGCTGCGTGCCTCCGCGCTCGGCCAGCACGGGCAGGGCGGAAGGAGGGACCGGCGCGGGTTGGATGGTCCATGCGAGGGGCGACGGGATCAGGGTTCGTTTGCGTGGCATGAGTTCTACGACCCTCGTCTCTGACTGCGGCTAAAATCCCCACCCTTCGACTCGGCTCAGGGCAGCCTTTCTCGCGCAAAAGGCACGCGAGAAATGGGGCCCTCGAGTTGCCAATTCTAGAATTTCTTCTCGAACATCGCGAACGCGCCTTCCAGCTTCCATTGCTCGCGCGCTCGCTCGTTGGCGTCCAGGAACTTCGCGCATGCAGCGGAGGGCTTTTCGGCGCCGGCTACGTCGGACGCGCACACGGCTACCAGACGGAAAATAATTTTCGTTTCTGCCCACAAACTTTCTCCGGGCAGGAAGCTGTGCTCGATGCTCTGGCGGGTCATGCGCTTTAGTTCCGTGTACGGCAAGCGATAGCCTGCGACCGCGCGCAGGTATTCATGCGTCATGTTGGAACGGGCTACGCCTTCGTCGTCACTCGAGATCGCGACGGGGACGCCGTACTTCATATAAATCGGCAACGGGTGCTCATCGCCACTTACGTCCAGGATTTGATCGTTCGATGTGAGGTTGATTTCGACCAGCACGTTGCGGGCAGCCATTTCTTTCAGCAGGCCGAGGGGATCGTTTTCGAGCATGACGGTGACGCCGTGGCCGATGCGCTCGGCGTGGCCGCGCTCAATCGAGGAGCGAATGTGGAAGGAGAGATCCTCGGGCTTGACGAGTCCGAACGCGAGTTCGCCGGCGTGCAGGCTGATGTGCACCTTGGGATAGACGCCGTGCAGGTAATCGAGCATGGCCATGTGCAGGTTGAAATCGTGAATGGGGACGTACCAGTCTTCGGGCATGACCAGATCTAAACCCACAAAGCGCGGATCGGAGGATGCGAGTTCGAAGCCCAGCAGAATCTGTGCGAAGACGGCTTCGGGGGGCAGACCGCGCAGCACCTGATAAAGATAGCGGACGGTGACGCTGCATCCGGGTTCGGCGTCAGGCGTGCCGCATTTGAGTTCGGTGCGGGCGCGGGCTTCGTCTTCCGCCAGAGTCTTGCTGGTCGCGGCGGTGATTTCCTTCAGACCGCCGGCCAGAAGCTTGTCGCGCATTTTGGCGAAGTCGTCATTATTCTTGTCGGCACTACTGTCCCAGCCGAGTTGCATGGCCAGTTTCGGAGCAGCGCCGCCGTCGGCGGTGTGCATGAACTCGATGTATTGCACGTGCTCGCGGGCGGAGCGGTTGATGACGGTGGCGACCGCTTCGGCGACGTGGTTGTGGGAAGCCAGTCCGAACTTGTCGAAGGTGGCGAAGAAGTGGTCGTGGCCGGACTCGTCGCCAGGACGCCAGTTGCGCATCGACCAGGCGTCGACGATCTGGTTGTAGAGGATGTGGTCGCCATAAGCGCAGCGGATACTGGGCTTGGGCGTGTAATGCTCGCAGGAATCGCAGGGCGGGGCGAGCAGGCGGGAAGTGGTGCGGTCGACGCAGAAATTGTCGGACGCGGCCCAATCGATCATGTCTTCGGCGAAGATGGCGCCGTCGAGGTGATTGTGCAGATCGCCGCCCTTGGGCATATCGTGCAGGAAGGCCAGCAACAGCGAGGGCTGGCGGCGGATCGAGTCGAGATAGTGCGCAGTCTTCTGCTCGGCGGTTTGGGCCGCGGCCAGCGCCGGGAGAAGAATGATGATGAGATAACAGCGCAGGACCTTCAGTCTCACGGGCGCTCCTTCGAGAATCGGGACTCAGGAAAGGCATTGTAATTCGCGGGTTGGTGCGGGCGCCAATTGTGATTGGAAATCCTTAACCACGAAGGGCACGAAGGTCCACGAAGGAAACACACGCGAATCAAAACCGTCGTGAACCTTCGTGCTCTTCGTGGTTGACGATCATCTCTGTTCCGCGCCGGACGTGCCCGTTCGCCTCAGCTAATTCTGCGCGCACTCTGCTACATTGTTTTCTTATGCCGCCAGGTGCCAGCAAGCCGACTCGTAGCTTTGCCAGCGACAATAATGCCGGGGTGCATCCGGAAGTTTTGGATGCGATTGCACGGGCCAACCAGGGGCACGTGGTGGCCTACGGCGACGACCGTTACACGCGTTCGGCTCTGGCCAAATTCGAAGAACATTTCGGGGCGGGGATCGACGTTTTTTTCACTTTCAACGGAACCGGCGCTAACGTCCTCGGTTTGCAGGCTCTGAACCGGCCGTATCACGCGGTGTTGTGCAGCGATTACGCCCACATTTATTCGGACGAATGCGGCGCGCCCGAAAAGCACACGGGGTGCAAGCTGATCCCGCTGCCGCATCAGGATGGCAAGATCACACTCGACTCGGTGCGTCACGCTTACCATGGGATTGGCGATCAGCATCACGTGCAGGCGCGGGTTATTTCCATCACCCAATCGACGGAGATGGGAACGGTTTACCAGCCGGAGGAGATTCAGGTGCTGGCGCGCTTTGCCCACGAGCACGAAATGTTTCTGCACGTGGACGGAGCGCGGATTGCCAACGCCGCGGCCAGCCTGGGGCAGACGCTGCGTCAGGGCACGCGCGACCTGGGCGTGGACGTACTGTCATTCGGCGGCACGAAGAATGGAATCATGGGTGGCGAGGCAGTGGTGTTCTTCAATCGCGCGACGAGCAATCCGAAGCCCAGCAATCCGAAACTCAGCGCGGATTTTCTCTACTTGCGCAAGCAAGGGATGCAGCTGGCATCGAAGATGAGGTTCATCGCGGCGCAGTTCGAGGCGCTGCTGACCAACGATCTGTGGCGGCGCAGCGCCCAGCACGCCAACCGCATGGCGCGGTTGCTGGAGGCGGAACTGCGAAAAGTTCCGCAGATCAAAGTGGTGTGGAAGGTCGAGGCCAACGGAGTGTTCGCGCAGATTCCCCGGCATGCCGTCCAGAAAATCAAAGATCGCTACTTCTTTTATATGTGGATTGAAGAAGAGTGCATTGTGCGCTGGATGTGCTCGTTCGATACGACGGAAGAGGATGTGAAGGATTTCGTAAAAGTGGTGGCAGAGGCGGTGCAGGACTGAGCAACCAAGGCGCGGTTACGGCTATTGCTTTTTGCCACGGCATTGACTAAATTGAGCCCAAACCCCGCCGGTTGAGCGTTGTCGCAGTTTTGAGCAGTCCGGAGTTCGGCAAGCTTAGGAGTCTTCAAGTCCAGAAGTCGGCAGATTCAGGAGTCGGCAAATTCAGGAGCGCTGATGAACGGGAAGTGGTTGACCATCGTGGTCCTTACAGCCGTTGCGGGTCTGCTGCTCGGTCTGAACAGTTGCGGTCACGATCAGCGGTTGGTATCGATCCAGATCCAGCCGACGGTGGAGAACGTTGGCGCGACCAACATTCCCGTGCCCGACGATCACGGATTCCAGGTGCAACTGCGAGCGCTGGGAACCTACATTCATCCGCCGGTCACCAAGGACATCACAAACCAGGTGACCTGGGCATCGAATACGATCCAGATGTTTACCGTCGATTCCACTGGATTGCTGACGGCAACTGGCGAAGCGTGCGGAGGAACGCTGGTCTCTGCGACTGCAAATACGAACACCAGCGATGGTGGCTTAAGTTCGTCGGGAGCGGTCGTGACGGGGTACATGACTGCGAATGTGATCTGCTATACGGGCGGCGGCGGTGGCGGCGGGGGCGGAGCCTTGGCCCTGACCTTGACCTTCGCAGGGCTTGGCGCGGGAACAGTGACCAGCAGCCCGTCGGGCCTGAGTTGCGCCAGTTCGGCGGGTGTGTGCGCTGCCCTGTTCCCAGCCAACTCCGTGGTGACCCTGACCGCGACGCCCTCCGGTTCGTCGGCGTTCGGAGGTTGGTCGAACTGCTCCACTCCCGCGAGCACGAACCCGTGCATGGTCACTGTGTCGAGTGACCAGGCCGTTGTCGTGACTTTCAACTAAAGGCCGGACGGATTATTCCGTTTCTTCCAGCAGTTTTTCCAGCGTGGGTTTGTGTTTTTCCGGCTTCTTCTTTTTCTCTACGACAATCTGTCCGGCGGGGGGCGTGCCGACGCGCTCGCGGGCTAATTCCTTGACCGCGGTTACGGCACGAAAGCGCTTCGCTTTTTTCTTTCTGGCCATGGGAATTCTTCTTTCAGTTTATCCCACAGCCTGGAGTGCGACCACCGGGGCTGAAGCCCTGCTCCATTTCGGGCGCTTGACGCGGCGCTAAAGCGCCGCTCTTCCACGGTCGGCGTCCACGGTCGGCGTCCACGGTCGACGGCCACGGCTGGCGGCCGCTTGCGTGGTTTCTCCGCGTACGCGTCGACCTCGACTCGATCGTTACTGCCAGGACTTCTGAGCCGAGTTCCCTGTGAAATGTGCAATAATCCATAGTTGATCGGGAGAGTTGGTTGGGATTGCAACCACCTGGGCCGACTGGAAACCTATGGAAGAGCGCGATTTTTTTGACGAGAAGCAAGAGAAGAAAGTGGCTTCGCTGAATTGCCCGCACTGTCAGCAGGCGGCGGAGTATGAAGTGACTTGGGTGGTGCGCACGAAAAAGCGGCAGTTATCGGGCCGTGCCGACGAGCGCGATCGCGCTCGCTTCGCCAAGTTCCGATCGTACATGGTGCGCAAAGACGACATGATGGCCTGCAAGAACATGCGCTGCCGCAAACGGTTCGAACTTACTGGGCAGTCGACGGTGATCACGGAGTAGAGTTTTGCAATGCTCAGTACCGACCCGAAGCGTCCCCTTGCTCGCATTCTGGTTGCTGTGTCAGGGCTTGCTGTTTTCGGATGGGGCTTTAGCGCGATCGTGTGGCGGGGCGATTTGCATTACTAGAACTGGTACGGAGAGCTGGTGTTCGCGCCATTTGCGATTCTGTTCGGAATAATCATCATCCTCGGTGCTTTGTTCAAGCCGGAAATACTGGGCAGAGCTCCCAAACGATTCAAGCGGTAAGGTGAGTCCCTCAGGGGCTAAAGCCCGTTGTAGCAACGGCTGGGTATCGCAGCGCTAGAAGCGTTGCGCCACCCAAAATCAATACTTCCGCGCAGCCTGTGAAAGTTGCGTCCTCCTCGAATCAAGACGTTCTCCAGAGCACTTTCAGACTCCGCTAGATTAGCCC
Organism: Candidatus Sulfotelmatobacter sp.; assembly: GCA_052148475.1. Lineage (GTDB taxonomy): Bacteria > Acidobacteriota > Terriglobia > Terriglobales > Acidobacteriaceae > Sulfotelmatobacter. Next base: position 76,239 of record JBKQID010000068.1, read on the forward strand.
CGGTTCGTGCACATACTCCGGTCGGAGAATTTCCGGTAACCCTTCGAGTCCGGATTGTTTGGCTTCGCGTAGCGCGAAGGCGATTAACTCCTGCTCGCGCTCTGCCGGCAGAGGGTGGCGTTCGTAGGCGGAGAGCAATTCGTCTACCCGCTCGCGGGCGCGCTCCAGGATGTCCGTTGTCGCGCCGTCCATCTGGGAAAGGCCGCGATCGATCACCGCCGAGGGGAAGTGCTGCTCTTTGCGGAACAGCGCGCGGGTTTCCTTCAGCTTCAGAAAGTCTCCCTGCAATCCTGTCTGCGCGAACATGGCCACCGCCAGCGAATCGGAGCGCGCGTCGATGCCCTCAATCAGGCGCTGGGCCGAGGCAATGGCCTCTGCGTCGATGACCAGTTTTTCGATGCTGTGACAGGCCAGAAAATCCAGCATGCCGGCGCCCGAGATCATGTTGATTCCGGCCAGCGCCCCCAGGACTGCCGACATGCCACTTTCCATTTCCACTTGCGCGTCGATCACTCGGCCATCGCCGGCGACCATGTAGGCGTGGGTGGGCAGGCCGAGAAATTTGCCAACCTCGGCGCAGGCAACATCGAGCATCGCGGTTTCGATTGCGCCCATGGGCGTCTTTCCCGTGCGCATGTCAAAGATGGCGGGCGCGCCTCCCCAAACGATGGGGGATCCCGGCTGGGCGAGTTGATGAATCGTAATGCCGCTGATGCACTCGGCGGCGTGCTGGGTGACGGAACCGGCCAGCGTTACCGGAGCCGTGGCGCCGGCCAGCGGCATGCTGACGATTTCCGCGGGCACTCCGGCGCGCGCCAGGTCGACGAGATTCTGCGAAGCAAACTCCGACCAGTTCAGCGGCGGCGAAGGGCATACATCGAAGATCGCCCGGGGATGCTGGCGCAGGTCGGCGCGGCCCCCGCTTTCGATGGCCAGTAACTCCAGCAGCGTGTGCAGGCTCGAGGCCGAGAAGGCTCCGGTGACAACCGGCTTTTCGGAGGACCACAGCACCAGCAGCAGGCGGTACCAGTCGCCAATCTCCGGCGGCACGTCGTTGCACACCATCGCTGTGGATTGCGCGGCAAACTGCGGCAGCATTTCCGCCACCTGCACCAGACGCACCAGATCGGCCGACAGAGCCGGGCGCGCCTGCTGCGTTGCGGGATCGAGAATGTTCAGGCACGACGAGCCGGGGTCAAAGTGAACGTCATCTCCTCCGTAATGCACTGCCGGCTTGCCACTGCGGTCATACAGACAGAATCCGCGAGGCGCCAGGTCGAGCAGGCGGCGTGCCAGCAATTCAGGGATGTGCGCTACGCCGTCTTTCACGCTAATACCGGCGGCGCGCAGCAGATCCACCACATAAGGCGCGACCCGAACGCCGGGATCCTCGATGAGTTGGAAGGCCTCGTTCACAATGCGTTCGATGAGCGCCTGGTCGAGCAGTTGGAGTTTCGGTCTCATCGGCGGCCCTCAGGGGCTAAAGCCCGCATCTTTGGCAGCGACGAACGGCACGGCTCGAAGCCGTGCCCTTCCCTAGATCCGTGCCGTTCACAAAGTCTTTGTTCGGAGCGGGATCTCATAGCTGCTCCGCAACGAGTGGAGTTTTTTGTTGCATGAGTTGGCGGGCCAGTTCGACGGCGCTCATGGCGTCCTTGGCGTAGCCGTCGGCGCCAATTTCGTCTGCCCAGCGGCGGGTTACGGGCGCGCCTCCAACCATGATTTTCACTTGTGAGCGCAGACCTGCTTTCTCGATGGCTTCGACCACGCCTTTCTGATTGCGCATGGTGGTGGTCAGCAGCGCCGAGACGCCAACGATGTCGGCATGAAGCTCCTGAGCTTTGGCGGCGAACTTGTCGCCGGCGACGTCTACTCCCAGATCGTGGACGCGGAACCCATGCGCCGTGAGCAGCGTTCCCACCAGAATTTTGCCAATCTCGTGGATGTCGCCCTTGGTCGTGCCTAGCACGACGACGCCGGCCATGGGGCGCTCGGTGCCGAGCTTTTTCATCTCGGGGTCGAGCACAGCCATCGCTGCCCGCATGGCCTCGGCAGAGGCCATCATGTCGGGAAGATACATCTGGCCGCGAGCGAATTGCTCGCCCACTTCGTGCATGCCGGGGACGAAGCCCTGGTGGATGGCGTCGATGGGCGCGATGCCAGCGGACACGGCGTGCAGCGCCAGTTCGGACGCAGTATCGGGTGCGCCGTCGATGATGCTCTGCCGCATAGCAGAAAAGTCGTCGTCTGGCATTAGGAGCCCTCTCGCCATGCTGACGTGGCTGGGCGGCGCAGTCTGTGATTGAGATCACAATTCGGTGACGAGAGGCACTTTTCCACCCGTAGGTCATTTATACTTACACGTTTTCCTGTAGCTTTCCCGAGGCTACAGGGCAAGGAGTCCTAGTCTTGAAAATCCTGGTATGCATGAAGCAGGTGCCGCAGAAAGACGCACCGCTCAAGCTGAACGAAACGGGCGCGTGGATCCGCGAAGATGTTTCGTATGAAGTCAACGAACCGGATGCCTACGCTCTGGAAGAGGCGCTGCGGCAACGCGAAAAGCACAAGGGTGAAGTCGTCGTAATTACGAGCGGCCCCGCGCGGGCGCAGCAGGTGTTGCGCGAGGCGCTGGCCAAGGGCGCAGATCGGGCGATTCACCTCGAAGACGACAAGTTCGTAGGCCTCGATGCGCTCAATACGGCCAAGGCGTTCGCCGCGGCGATTAAAGACGAGCAGTTTGACCTGATCTTTACGGGGCTGCAATCCGACGACTACGGCTACGCGCAAACTGGCGTGATTCTGGCGGAGTTGCTGGGACTGCCGCATGCGACCATCATCATGCAGATCGAGAAGACCGAGAGTGGGATTCGGGTGAAGCGCGAGCTCGAGGCCGGATTCTTTCAGTTTGTCGACATGCCAACGCCGGCCGTTCTGACCATTCAGTCGGGCATCAACAAGCTGCGCTACGCCACGCTGATCGGCATCAAGCAGGCTAAGAACAAGCCGCTGCGGAAAGTGGCGCTCGCGGAAGTGCAGTCGGCGATTGGCGAGAACCTGCAGAAAATTGAGCGCCTGTACGTTCCGCAGAAAACGAAAAAGACGGAGCACATTGAAGGCTCGGCGGGAGAGATTGCGAAAAAGTTGGTGGACAAACTGCGCAACGAGTTGCGGGTACTGTAGGTGTAGCCGCGGACGCATTCGTCCGCAGGCGAGTTCTCTGAGTCGAAAATCCCCACTTCTCGCGAAAGACGCGAGAAATGGGGCACCCTGCTGTGGTGAGAGCCGAAAACGAGAACCGGGAACTTTATTATGGCAAATACGATCTTGGTCGTCGTCGAACAGCGCGAAGGCAAACTGAATCGCGTCTCGTGGGAAACCATTACTGCCGGACAGGCGATCGCCGCAGCAACCGGCTGGACTCTGGAAGCGGCGGTTGTGGCCGGCAGCGCCGCGTCTTTCGCAGCCGAGATTGCGGCGAAGAAAGTTGCGAAGGTGTACACCGTCGAGTCGCCAAAGCTTGAGGCGTACACGCCGGATGCGTTTGCCGCAGCGCTGAAGCAATTCCTCACGGCGAAGCAGCCCAATCTGGTGCTGATGCCGCACACCTACCAGGTGCGCGATTTTGTGCCCAAGCTGGCGACGGCGATGGGACGCACCGTGATCAGCGACTGCATCGGATTCAAGCATGAAGGCGGCAAGCTGGTTTTCACACGGCAGATGTTTCAGGGCAAGCTGGCGGCCGACGTCAGCTTCACCAGCGACGCTCCGTGGTTTGCGACGTTCCAGAATGGGGCGTTCCGCGGCGATAAGGCTGAAGCTGGAGCGAGCGCGGCCCCGATAGAGACCGTCAGCGTCGAAATCGCCGACGGCGTGATTCGCAACCAGCCGCAGGAAGTTTTCAAGGAGGCCAAGCAGGCGGTCGACCTCACGCAGGCCGAAATTATTGTTGCGGTCGGCCGTGGAATCAAAGAGCAGAAAAATATCGAGATCGCCAAGCAACTGGCCGATGCGCTGGGCGGAGACCTGGCCGCATCGCGTCCCATCTGCGACTCGGGCTGGCTGCCGATGGATCGCCAGATCGGGTCTTCGGGACAAACAGTCGCGCCCAAGCTCTATCTGGCGCTGGGCATCAGCGGGGCGATTCAGCACATTGTTGGGATGAAGGGATCGCGAGCGATCATCGCGGTGAATAAAGATTCAGAGGCGCCGATCTTTGAAATTGCGGATTACGCGATCGTGGGAAATTTGTTCGACATCGTGCCGCCTCTGATTGAGGAAGTGAAGAAGGCGAAGGCGGGCGGTTAGATTCATATTGACCATTATATTGACTATAGATAAAATAGTAGTCATGAATGATGTTTCCATCTCCGAATTCAAGGCCAAGTGCCTCGGTTTGATCGAGCAGGTCCACAAGACGCGCCAGCCGTTGCGCATCACGCGCCATGGCCGCCCGGTGGCGGAAGTGATTCCGGCCGGACCTGACCGCAAGCGAAAGTTCCTGGGAGATATGTTGGGAACGGTCGAATTCCTCGGCGACGTAGTTTCTCCCGTGATTGATTTGGAAGAGTTCGAGGCCTACCGCGATTGAAGCTTCTCTTGGACACTCACATATGGCTGTGGAGCAAGTCCGATCCAGGCCGTCTCGGAAAGCGCGCAGCGGAAGCGCTCTCGAGTCCAGCGAATGAATTGTGGCTCTCCCCGGTCAGCGTTTGGGAGGTACTCACTCTCGCACAGAAAAAGCGCATTCGCATCGCCGATCCTTTGGGATGGGTTGAGAGCGCGGCTTCTCAGATGAGAGAGGCTCCGTTAACTCAAGAGATTGTCCGCGCGAGTTTCGTTCTGGCGCTCCCGCACGCCGATCCCGCTGATCGCTTTTTAGCTGCGACTGCAAAGGTTTTGAATTTAACTCTGGTCACAGCTGACAAGACGCTGCTGGGTCTGGGAGAAATCGCAAGTCTCGCGAACCGTTAAATGCTCGTTTTCCGCAAACCTATCGAAGGTGTGGAGCGGCCACAGATGCCGGCCGATGTGGTGATCGTCGGCGGCGGGCCGTCGGGGATGGCTTGCGCTTTGCGGCTGGCACAGTTGATCGACGCGCACAATGCCGCGCATCCTGAGGCGCAGCTCAGCAAAGAGAATATTTACGTGCTCGAAAAAGCCCGCGAGATTGGGCAGCATTGTCTCTCGGGCGCGCTGCTCGATCCGCGGTCGATCCGCGAACTGCTTCCGGAGTTTGAAAAGGACGCTCCGCTCGACGCTAAAGTTGAGAAGGAGGCGGTTTACTTCCTCACCGAAAAATCCAAGTTTAAATTTCCGATTACGCCGCCGTTCCTGCGCGACCACGGGAACTATGTGATCTCCCTGAATCGTTTTGTGAAGTGGCTGGGTAGCAAGGTGGAACAGACAGGGATCACGGTCTTCACTGGGTTTGCCGGATCGGAATTGCTCTTTGACGGCGACCGCGTGACCGGCGTTCGCACCGACGATAAAGGCGTCGACAAGGAAGGCCATCAGAAATCCAACTTTGAGCCGGGGTACGATCTGCAGGCGAAAGTAGTCATTCTCGCTGAAGGGCCGCGCGGATCGCTGACCAAACAGCTCATCTCAAAGTTCGATCTCGCCAAGAACGCCAACCCGCAAACGTATGGTGTGGGCGTGAAAGAACTGTGGGAAGTTCCGGCGGGACGGATTGCGGCGGGCGAGGTGATTTACACCATGGGCTGGCCGCTGACTTCGCATGAATATGGCGGAGCGTGGATTTACGGGTCAAAAGACAATGTCGTCTCGCTCGGCTACGTGACGGGGCTGGACTATGCCGACCCGCGGCTTGATCCGCAGCGCGTGTTGCAGGAGTTCAAGCGGCATCCGTTTGTGGCGCAGCTGCTCGCAGGCGGCAAGATGATCCGCTACGGGGCGAAGTCGATGCCGTATGGCGGCTGGTGGGCGATCCCGCCCGTCGCCGGTAACGGATGGATGATCCTTGGCGACTCTGCCGGCTTTCTGAATTCGGCGCGGCTCAAGGGAATTCATCTGGCAATCAAGAGCGGGATGCTCGCCGCCGAGACTGCTTTTGAAGCACTCATAAAAGACGATTTGTCGGTCGCTACGCTGAGTGCTTTCCAGAAGAAAGTCGAGTCGAGCTGGATCAAAGAAGAATTGTGGAAGGTGCGCAACTTGCATCAGGGATTCGAGCACGGAATGTATGCGGGCATGTTCCACACCGCGCTGCAGATGATCACCGGCGGACGCGGGCTGCGCAACCGCTATCCCGCGAAGGCCGGGTATGAGCACATGCGCAAGCTGGCCGATTTGCCCGCCGATGGCGGTGACGAAGCGCATATGCTTGGGCCCGCCAAGGGCGACGGCAAACTCACGTTCGACAAGCTGACCGACCTTTACCACTCGGGCACCAAGCATGAAGAAGACCAGCCGGCGCACCTGGTCATCCACGATACGAACATTTGCAACACCCGCTGCGTGAAGGAATTCGGCAGCCCGTGCCAGAATTTCTGTCCGGCGAACGTTTACGAAATGGTCGAAGACGCGAGCCAGCCGAACGGCAAGCGCATCAGCCTGAATCCGTCAAACTGCGTCCACTGCAAGACCTGCGACATCGCCGACCCGTACCAGATCATTACCTGGGTGCCACCAGAAGGCGGCGGCGGGCCGAATTACGATGGGATGTAAGCAAGAAAACTTCTTTGCCGCGGATTCACGCGGATCTCCACGGATCAGATCCAAGTCCCCACTTCTCGCGCCAAAGACGCGCGAGAAATGGGGCACCCGGGCTTCGACTCGACCGTGTGTTATTGATGAGCCGACTGAACGAGCTTGTGAACCACGTCTTCGTCGGTGAGTTGCTCGTAGGCGTGTTCGCCGTGGAGCGACTCGTCGAGGCCGATCTCCTCTGACGTCTCACTGACTTTCACCGGGGTGAAGGCGTCGATGATGCGCAGCATGGCGTAAGTAAACGCGAACGCCCATACCGATGAGAACGTAACCGCGGTCACCTGCTTCAGCAGGAACACCGGATCGCCGTAGAGCAATCCGTTGGCGCCTTCGGGATTGAATTGTTTGTTGGCGAAGATGCCCAGCATGACAATGCCGAGGAATCCGCCGACGCCGTGAACTCCCCAAACGTCGAGTGCGTCGTCCCATTGCAGCTTGTTCTTCATTTCGACCGCGTAGTAGCACACCACCCCCGAGACGATGCCGATGATCACCGCCGTGGTGGGTGAAACATATCCGGCGGCAGGAGTGACGGTGGCCAGTCCGGCGACGGCGCCGGTTAGCAAGCCGAGGAGCTTGGGCTTCTTCTCATTGATCCATGCCACCAGCAGCCAGGCGACTGCGGCAAAGGACGCGGCGACGTCGGTATTCAGGAAGGCTGTAGCAGTGACGGAATCCACGCGCATTTCACTGCCCGCGTTGAATCCGTACCAGCCAAACCACAGCAGTCCCGTGCCCAGAGCCACCAACGGAATGCTGTGCGGGCCGCGGTCTGCCACGCGGCGCTTGCCGACGTAGATGACCGAAGCCAGGGCCGCAATGCCGGCAATGTTATGAACGACAATGCCGCCGGCGAAATCCTTCACGCCCCATTGCTGCAGAAATCCTCCGCCCCAAACCATGTGAACGAACGGGAAGTAGACGAAGGTCAGCCATCCGGTCAGAAACAGCATGTAGGCCTTGAAGGTGACGCGGTTGGTGAACGCACCCGAGATGAGCGCGGGAGTAATGATGGCAAACATCATCTGATAGGCGATGAAAACGAATGCAGGAATGGTGTCATTCCCCGGCGCTGGCGTGCTGAGCCCAATGCCCCGCAGGAAGGCGTAGTGGAAGTTGCCGATAACTCCGTGCCAGTCGCCGCTGAAGCACAGAGAGTAGCCGTAGGCATACCAGATGACGGTGGTCCAGCCCATGGAAACGAAACTCTGAATCATGATGGCCAGAACGTTCTTGCGGCCCACCAGGCCGCCATAAAAGAAGGCCAGTCCAGGCGTCATTAACATGACCAGGCTGGTGCATAGAATCATGAAACCGGTGTTGCCGGTATCGAGATGGAGCATGCGATCCTCCGACCGAGTTGTAAGAGATTTGCTCGCGGATGGCGAGCAGGGGTCCGAACTGGAATTCCCGCGCCGGGTGGAGGGCCCCTGAGACCCAGGCAGCACGGAAACCACCTATTACAGTCAGAGGCTGAACTAAAGCCGCGAAGAAGGCAGTGAGATATGTCACGGCAGGTTGTGACGGGAGACACAGGGGGCGAGCAGAGTTTTGGCATCCTGCGGACGGCCGGTCTCCAACTGCCGTGATAGCATTTGCGGCATGCTCCGTGGACTTATTGTTGTTGTCGCGTTTTTTCTTCTGTCCTTAGCTTCGCTCGCTCAGCGGACCGCTCCCTCCATCCCTCCTAGCGGCTCCCTAGGCCTGGATCAGTACCGGGCATCGCGGATTGCCATTTACACCGACGATTTTGGGGAACTCAAGCGCTATCGCGAGGCTGATGCGGCGCTTGGTGCGCCCGCGGCGAAAGAGAAGCGCGTCGTGTTCGTGGGCGACTCCATTACTGACTACTGGAAGCTGGCGGATTATTTCGCCGGCAAGCCTTACGTCGTCATTAATCGCGGCATCGACGGACAGAGCACGCCGCAAATGCTGGTGCGCTTTCGTCAGGATGTGATTGACCTCGATCCTACGGTGCTGGTCGTGCTGGCCGGAACCAACGACGTGGCCGGCGTTACCGGGCCCACGCGCAATGAGGATATCGAGGCCAACTACGCCTCCATGGCCGAGTTGGCGCGGCTGCATCACATTCGCGTGGTTTTTGCCTCGCTGCTTCCGGTGAACAACTACACCGACGATGCCAAGGAGTCGTTCGCGCTGCGTCCGCGCGAAAGGATTTTGGCGTTGAATGCGTGGCTCAAGGATTACTGCGCGAAGAATGGCCTCGTTTATCTCGACTACTTCTCGGCGATGGTGGATGACAAGGGCATGCTGAAGCGCGATCTGTCGGATGAAGGACTGCATCCGAATGCGGCGGGGTACAAGGTCATGGCGCCGCTGGCGGAAAAGGCGATTGCGCAGGCCATTGCCGGCCGGCCGTGATTGGGGCATGGGAGCGGCCCTGCACCGCGGGGACTGCTCCCAGAATTATCACCGCAGAATTATTTCCCCAAGTTATCCTGTTACGCTGAAGGACAACGACAACCACATGAAATCATCTCGCTACTTGCCCCCGCTTACGCTCATCCTCTTGGTGTTCCTTGCCGTTTTCGTACTGGCGCAGCAGCCCGCCGAACCGCCTTCTATTCCCTCTACTGGTTTCGCCGGCCTCGACCAGTATCGAGCGAGGCGGATTGCTGTCTTTACCGACGACTTCGGCCAGCTAGCGCGCTACCGCGATGCCAACGCCGCGCTTAAACCGCCGAAGGCCGGCGAGGACCGCGTTGTGTTCTTTGGCGACTCGATCACCGACATCTGGCATCTCGACGAATATTTTCCCGGCAAGCCTTACATCAACCGCGGCATTGGAGGGCAGACCACGCCGCAGATGCTGGTGCGCTTTCGGCAGGATGTGATCAACCTGCAACCCAAAGTCGTGATCATTCTTGCGGGCACCAACGACATTGCCGGCAATACCGGGCCCATGCGGCTGGAAGATATTGAGGCGGACTTCGCCTCGCTCGCCGATCTCTCTCGCGCGAACCATATCAAGGTGATCTATTCGTCACTGCTCCCGGTGCACAACTATACCGAGAAGTCGAAGGATTTTTTTGCCCAACGCTCGCCGGAAAAGATTCTGAAGCTGAACCAGTGGTTAAAGAGTTATTGCGCGACCACGGCGAACGGTTGCACCTATCTCGACTATTTCAGCGCGATGGTCGACGACAAAGGACTCATGAAGAAAGATCTAGCCGACGATGGGCTGCATCCGAACGCAGCGGGATTCAAGATCATGGCGCCGATGGCTGAAGCGCGGATCGAGAGGGCGCTGGGTCGCACGGTGGAACCGAAATGAAAATTTCTTATCGCATTACCCTCGAAGACTTCATCGATGCGCAGAAGTTGCACCGGTCGAAAAGCCCTAAGGCCTTAGTTCGCGCCGTCGTCCTGATAGGGAAAATGCTGGTGGGGGTGAGCGTCCTGGTGCTGATCGTGCTGGCGGCCGTCGATAGGGACCGGAAGCTCTGGTCAGACCTCGCCCCTCTTATCATTTTGTTGGCTCTCTGGTCGCTGGCGCTGTTGGTGTGGGTACCTTCAACTGGCGTCGTTGCTACGCCAAGGACCGAAGGCTGCAGCAGGAATTCACCGCCGACATTTCTGAGGATGGTGTCCATCTGCAAAGTTTGGATTTTGATGCAAACCTAAAGTGGTCGCTCTACCTCCGGTTCCTGGAGTCGGACCGGGTTTTCCTCTTGTACCAGACAAATCGAATGTTCAACTTGCTGCCCAAGGCAGCCTTTGGCCCGGGCGAGATTGAGGAGTTTCGCCAACTAGCGCGCCGCAGGCTGCCGGACAAATAGCACTCGCCGGGTCCCGTTGTCCATCTATAATTAGAAGGAGTTTCCGACCGCCCAACCTTCGGGCATACCCAGGCTGTGGCGGCGAGGGGAAGGTTTTTGATGGACAGGAATGTCCGCCCCACGCCTTCCCGAGGGTGCTGGTGGAAACGCCGGCGCCTCCCGCGCTTCGTGAGGAGCGCATTGGAAAGGAGACAGCCGCCGGGACGGTCCCGCCTGTTTGTTTTGCTTGAGGAAGCTTCTAAGCTTTTTTCTCCGCAAAAGCAAATGACTGCCCTTCACGACAAATTCGGGCGCGCCATTACCGACCTGCGGATTTCCATTACCGACCGGTGTAACTACAAGTGTGTGTATTGCCGCACTGGGAACGAAGGTGCGCTCTACGGCGATCTGCCGTTCGAGGATTATCTGCGCATGGCGCGCGTGCTCGTGAGCATGGGGATCTCGAAGATTCGGCTCACGGGCGGCGAGCCGCTGCTGCGCAAGGGCGTGGTCGAGTTTGTGTGCGAGTTGGCAAAGCTGCGGCCTCAGGGGCTAAAGCCCTCATCTCTTCCCGGCGGTAACGGCACGGCTGAAGCCGTGCCCTTCCCAAACCGTGATCTCGATCCGCTCGATATTGCGCTGACCACTAACGGGCACATGCTGGCCGAGATGGCGCAGGCCCTGAAGGATGCGGGGCTGACGCGGGTCACAGTTTCGATGGATGCGGTCGATCCTGACCGCTTCGCGCGCATCACGCGTGTACCCAACGGATACGATCACGTGCTGGCGGGCATCCGCGCGGCGCGGCGGGCCGGGCTGTGGCCGCTGAAAGTGAACTGCGTGCTGATGCGCGGATTCAACGAAGACCAGATCATTCCGTTCGGCATGTTCGCGCGCGAGGAAGGCGTGACCGTGCGCTTCATCGAATTCATGCCGCTCGAAGAGGGCCGCACCTGGGCGCCCTCGACGGTGGTCACACTCGACGAAATTCTGGCCCGCATGGCCGAGTACCGGCCGCTGGTCGAGATTCCGCACGCGCGCTCGGAAACCGCGCGGCGCTATCGCTTTGAAGACGGGGTGGGCGAGATCGGCATCATCGCGCCGGTGTCGCATCCCTTCTGCGGACATTGCAGCCGCATCCGCATCACCAGCGACGGCAAAATTCGCACCTGCCTGTTTTCGGTGTGGGATCACGACCTGCACGCCGAGATGCGGCGTGGGGCGTCGGACGAGGAACTCGCGGAGTTTATTCAGGGCGTGGTGCAGAAGAAGGAAGAACGGCACCATATTGGCGAGCCGGACTTCGTGCCAGCTTCGCGGACCATGGTGCATATTGGGGGATAAGCGTCGGCACCTGACTCGGCAACTAATCTATTTCGACTCGTCCTTGAGTGTCTCGATTGTGGTTTCGGCAATGGCTAAATAGGCGCTGGCGCGTTCGTCGGGGTCCTTGAGTTGCTTCGCCCAAGCAAGAGCTTCCTCCGAATGGCCGGCTTCCACTTCGCGTTTCGCGATCAACCCGAGCGCCCAACCGCGAAAATAATGGTCGTCAATCTTCGCGGCTATTTTGTGCGCTCGGTCGAAGTATCCAAGGAAGGCAAATGTATCGGCCAACAACCCCCAGCCGTCTACCTGGTCAGGCCCGTATGCAGGTTTTTCATTTTCCTGCAGCGCCAACTCAAGCGTCTGTTCCGCACCGATGCGATCTCCAGCGTTGATCTGAGCCCAGGCCAGGTCATGCAGAAGAAGAACCGGGCGTTGGTTGGTCCGATTCGCCGCCTGGATCGCGATTCGCAGGGTTGCGATCGCGCCGTTGCTGTCGCCGGCTTCTGACTGCCTATTTGCAGTATCCCTGAGGGCAGTGATTTCCGCCCAGGGATTGCCGATCTTGGTTGCCGCACCCACCTCGGCGTCAGCGCCGGATTGCCGTGCTTGCGCAAGAGCGACCTGCGCTTGGAGGTCGGCTCGCTGGTCATCATCCTCAACCTTCTGCATCCAGTGTGCTGCCGACGGCAGGTCGCCAACCGCGATCGCGGCCTGAGCGAGGTTTGACCAGTCGAAAGAATCGGCTTTCGCTTTGGCTTCGACGGCTTTCTCTGCTTCCTCGAGGGCTCGTTGCGCACCCTCCGGATACGCTCCAGCGGCAATCGCACTGGCAACCTGCTCGAGTTGGCGATCGGGCGGATCGATGATAAGAGGTAAGCCAGCTCTCGGCTGAAAACACGCGTGGATCGCAGCGGTAACTGCCTCGTAAGCGGCTGAATCATTCGCCTTGCCGTGTTGGGCGAGGGCAATGTTGATAAACGCTGTACTCCGAGATCCCGGCAAACGGATCCCTCGTGCGGCATTTACAGCGTCCTCGATGAATCCCCGCTCGATCTCTTGATTGACGATTGTTTGCAGTTCCTTATCGTGCTCAAAAACGTCTTTCACGCGATTAGCCTTAGAAACGCGAGCGGCGAAATCCTGAAGCGTGGCTGAAGGCTCCAACGCAGAGCGAATTTCGTCCGCGTAAACCTTTCTCAGATGGTGTTGCAAGTATCGGACATCCTCACGATCGTCGACGGAGAGAAGAAACTCTACCAGTTGGCTCACCTTTTTTGAGATGGATCCGTCGAAACTGCTGTCGTCCTCCGCGGCCAGGCGGACCACGGCGTCCCGGGCTTCCCGCAGCGTCCCCCGAAGTCCAATTCGAGTTTCGTGACCTTCATGTTTCGACGCTTCTTGCGCGGGGAGTAAAAGGGCGAGAAGAAGAAAGACGGGCAACAGAAACCACGCATGTGATACAGATAAGAGCCGAGCAAAGCACATGATAGAGACTTCCCGGTTTATGCTAATACCTTGCAGCGGATTTGCTAGTTACCGTAGTTAGGGCTCGCGGTGCCGTCGAGGAAGATGCGTCAAAGAAAGTTCACACTCTTCGCAATGTTTTGTCTGCAGTCAAGCCTCGCCGTGGCCCAAGGAACCTCCTACCTCGGCTTCGACCGCAACGACTACCCCGGCGACGCGAATCTCAAAACGCTGCATCAGACATTTGCTTACACGGGATACTGGCTTAGCCCTCCGCCGGACGAGAAGACGAATAGCTGGATCGGGCATCGCGCGGCGGTCGAATCGGCGGGATTTGGATTTCTCGTGCTGTTCAATGGGCGGCTTTACGCCGAGTTGAAAACCGTGGCAAACGCCACTCGGATGGGACGGTCCGATGCGCGCGCGGCGGCGGCGGGGGCGCGGCGCGAAGGGTTTCCGCTGGCGACCATTATTTTTCTCGATCAGGAACAGGGCGGGCGCATGCTGCCGGAGCAAAAGGCCTACATCTATGCCTGGGTCGACGGCATCGTCGCGGCGGGATTTCGAGCGGGAATCTACTGTTCCGGCATGGCCGCGGTCGATGATGGCAACGTGGTCACTGCCGAAGACATTCGCGAACATGCTGGCGCACGCCAGATCGTCTACTGGGCCATTAACGATGCTTGCCCTCCCGCGCCGGGATGCGCGTTTCCACCACAGCCTCCGAGCCCATCCGAGAGTGGAGTGAAATTCGCCGAAGTCTGGCAGTTCGCGCAATCGCCGCAGCGCAAGGATGTGGCCGGGCGCTGCACCAACTACAGCCGCGATGGAAACTGCAATGCGCCGGGCATCCAGGGGCTGAAGATCGATCTCAATTCGGCCACGTCTCCCGATCCTTCTCACGGCCGTACGCGCTGACTGAGAAACTTCTTGGCCACGGATTTACGCGGATCGGACGGATCAAAACCAACTTCTAAAACCAACGTCTAGAACCCAACGTTCCGACCTCCGAACCAACCGATTTTCTTCCTGGTCCATCCTGGGCGGTTTTCCTTAACTGGCGGGCAAACGACTTGCTCCAGTGCGACGAATTTGCACCTTCCTCAAATCAGTTTGCTTCATTATTAAATCGTACTTGAGATCGAACGCTCGGAAATCCATCAGGAGAATTAGAGAAATGAAACGCACTGCACTTGCTTTTGCACTCTCCCTGCTGACGCTTTCGCTCACCGCGAGCGCGAGCAGCATGGACAAAGCCAAGAAAGACATTGTTGAGACGGCTGTGGCGGCGGGCAACTTCAAGACGCTGGCTGCAGCGCTGCAGGCCGCCGGCCTGGTCGACACGCTCAAGGGCGCGGGCCCGTTCACGGTTTTCGCGCCCACCGACGAGGCTTTCGCCAAGTTGCCGGCCGGCACCGTGGACGATCTTCTGAAGCCCGAAAACCACGGGAAGCTAGTGGCGATTCTCACCTACCACGTTGTCCCCGGCAAGGTCATGGCCAAGGACGTTGTCAAGCTGCACGAAGCCAAGACCGTGAATGGCAAGGATGTGAAGATCATGGTTGAGGGCGGCAAGGTCATGGTCGACAACGCGGACGTCGTTAAGACCGATATTGTCTGTTCCAACGGAGTCATTCACGTCATCGACTCCGTGATTCTCCCGCAGTAGCTCTCTCTCCATTGCGGGAGACTCCTTGCAGCCAGCGGCTGAGAACGTAGTTTCCCAGCCGCATTTTTTTGCCACAACGCTAACTCGGCCGGTTGCTTGCCGGTGCGTTAAAATAGAGATTCACTCAACAGTGCTTACCTGACTATGGCGGACCGGACGTTCACTCTCGATGAAGCGCAGTCCCTGTTGGCGGTGCTGGAGTCGCTGCTGCGCACCGCCATTGCGGGCAAGCAGGTGATGGAGGAAGTCGAGGCCGAGCAGCAGGCCCTTAGTCACAGGATTTTTCTGAACGGGGGCATGTACATCGACGTGGTGCAGCAGGCTCGGCGGAAAGCCCAGCGCGTCAAGGCCGAACAGCGCGCCAAGGATGCGCTGGCCGAGATCGATTCCATTGGCGTTCAGGTGAAAGACATCAACATTGGCCTGCTCGATTTTCCCTGCGAAGTCGAAGGCCAGATCATTCTGCTGTGCTGGAAGCTGGGAGAGCAATCCATTACCCACTGGCACGGAACCCAGGAAGGCTTCGCCGGCCGCAAGCCCATCGACGAGCGCATCGCGCGCGCCCGCAAGGCGAACTAAGAGCGCATCCTGGCGGTTCGAAAATCTTTACCACGAAGGCCACGAAGTAGCACGAAGGAAACAAAATGAAGCGAATTCCTTCGTGATCCTTCGTGCCCTTCGTGGTTCATGCTTTTTCTTGCAAGCCCAGAGGAGACCGGCGTTCTAACCGGGAAGCGGACTGTCCAGCCTGCTGCGTGATCGCGATTGGCAGGGATGGTTCCGCGCCCGCGGTTCAGGTACTGCGGTGTGCGCCGGGCGAAATCATCTCTGCTACAATTTTTGCAGATTTGAGCAGCAGAGAAATACGCAGAAAGAATAGGAACGGAGCGGGGCGCGCCGAAGGAGTATTAACGAATATGTCATCCACGAAGTCGAAACTCCGGCTGGTATGCGCCTTGGCCGCGCTGGCGACCCTGGCTCTGGCAGTGGGCTGCCGCGGCTTTTTCGTCAAGCCAACCCTCACGGCGGTCGCGGTCGGGCCGGTCTCGCCGACGATCTATGTTGGGGGTGTCGATGACACCATTCAAATGTTTGCCGTGGGCACTTTCAACGACGGTAGTAATTCGAGCACACCGGTGACGTGGGGCGTTACGGGGACCGCCACGAACGGTCAGAGCAACATCGCGACCATCAGCGCAAGTGGGCTGGTTACAGCGACAAATGTCGGCACGGGAACCGTCACGGCGACGTCGAACATACTTCCGACGATCAGCGGAACCCAGCCCATCACGGTTTCAGTAGCCTGCACAAGCGCGCCCCTGGTTAATCCCAGCACTGCCGACCTGACGCCGAATGCATCAAGCCAAGCATTCACCGCTACCTGCAACGGTGGACAAGATATCAGTGCTGTCGCAACCTGGTTCTCGAGCGACACGGCGACCGCCACCTTTTCTGCGAACGTTCTGACGGCAGTAGAGGGCGCCAACAACGATGCCAGTTTCTACATCACTGCTACAGCAAACGGCTTCACCAGCAGCCAGATCAAAGTCTCGACTAGCGGGTTCTGATTAGGGCCCGGTCGGGGGGCCCGCTTCTCGCAAGGAGTTTTGGTGTGGAAAACAAGATCGGGTGCCCCATTTCTCGCGGTTTTTGCGAGAAGTGGGGCTTTTGACTTTCGCGCTGACTTAAGGGGTTTGTTTCTTATCCTTTTGGATTTTGATACAGGCTTCCGGGTCGTGGATTCCCAGCACGGAAAATCCCCATTTCTCGCAAACGGCGCGAGAAATGGGGCACCCTGCCTGTACCATCCGGTCGTTTCGACGATGTGATTTCCATCACATTCGGTTCTGCTTCCCTCGTGGGACGATGATCCGACAATGGGCTCTTCCATGCCGGACTCACTCTCACCTCCGTTGCCTGCGACGGCCGCTGCTTCGCGCGATCAGGAAGAGCTGCGGGCGGCGCGGTTTGCCATGCGGATGTCGCTGGCCGTGGGAGTGCTGATGCTGGCGGGCAAGACCACGGCGTATTTCATGACGGGGTCGGCGGCCATCTTGTCGGACTTTGCCGAGTCGGTAGTGCATGTGATCGCCGTGGGGTTTGCCGCGTTCAGCCTGCGCTTGAGCACCAAGCCGGCGGGGCCGACATTTCTCTACGGATACGAGCGCATCACATTCTTCTCCGCCGGATTCGAAGGGGCAATGATCGTGGTGGCCGCAATCTGGATTCTGGTGGAGGCCATCCAGAAATGGATGGCGGGACTGCGGTTAGAGCATCTGGGATCGGGCGCGGTGCTGTTACTGGCGGCGGGCATGCTCAACGCGTGGCTGGGGTGGTATCTGCTGCGCGTGGGCAAGCGCAGCCACTCGCTGATTCTCGAAGCCGACGGCAAGCACGTGCTCACCGACTGCTTCACCAGTTTTGGCGTGGTGGCGGGGCTCGGCCTGGTCCTGCTGACGGGATGGAAGCCGTTCGATCCGCTGGTGGCGATCGCGATTGCGCTAAACATTTTATGGTCAGGAGGGCGTCTCGCGTGGCGCTCGGCCGTGGGCCTGCTGGACTATTCCGATCCCGAAAGCGGCAAACAGATTCGCGGGAAACTGGATGCGATCTGCAGCGAACTCGGCGTCAACTATCACGGCGTGCGCTACCGCACTACCGGATACCGCCAGATCATTGAAGTCCACCTGCTATTTCCGCATGCCACCGCCGTGGGAGAAGCGCACCGGCTGGCCACGGCGCTCGAAGAACGTCTGCCCGTGGAACTCGGGCTGCGAGCCGAAGTGATTACCCACCTGGAATCGCTGGAAGACCACGAGCGGGTGCATTCGACGGGGCACTACACGGGGCGGCCAGAATAAGAATTGATGATTGTTGATTGCTGATTGTTGATTGAAAAACAGGGCGGAACCGTCGAGGTTTTCAATCAACAATCAGCAATCAGCAATTAGCAATTGCTTCCTGCCTTACTCTTTCATGACCGCATCGATAGTGGAGTAAAGCTGGCTGGCGGGTTCCTTGACTTCCACGTACGGCCGGTTGGGGTTGCGGCTGCTGACGATGTAGACGGTGGGCGTGTGTTCGATTTTGATAGCCTTGCCGAGGTCGCGGTCGGCATTGACCAGCGCGGCCAGTTTTCCATCCGGGTCGAGCCGGAAGGGCAAATCGACTTTATGGGCGGCGCCGAATTTTTCCGCATACGAGCGCAGGTTCTGCAGCGTGATCTCCAACTGATTCTCGAAAATGTAATCGCGAAATTCGTTGCCCATCGCCTTGGAATGGGTGTCGAAATAGCGCGCCATCACGGCAGCCTGATAAGACCAGGGATGCAGCGGCAACGGGAAATCGTGACGGATGACCGGGATCTTGTAGGTTTTGGAAGCCTGCTCGACCAGCGGCGCGGTGCGCCGGCACATGGGACACTCCAGATCTTCGAAGACCACAATGGCGACCTGCGCTCCCTTGGGCGGATGGAACACGGTATCCACCGTATCCTGCGCGGCAGCGCGCACGGCGCCGGCGAGCGCGATCATGGAGACGAGAGACAGGACAACCAGACGATGGCAGATTGTGTTTTTCTTTTTCATTGGTGAAAAGATATTCCTAAAGTACCTGTCCACACCTAATCTTAGACGCAAGATGCCATGTCCGGGCAGCCTGCGAACTTGAACTTCAACCCACGGAAGTTCTACGAACATGGTAACCGAGGCGAGGTGAGAATGTCTTGATGCGTGCTGCAATGTCGGCAGAGCATGCGCGCACCACAAGCGCAAACCTCTTGAACCTTCGTGCCGGAAACTCGAGCCTGCAAAGCGATATAGTAGAGAGTTCCGTTCGTGATTCGTACTCCATCGTGAGACTGTCGGGCTCAATCCGGGTGGGCTGGCTGATTCTGCCGGTGATGGCGGCCCTGTTGTTGGCTCCCGGATGCGGTCGCGGGCGCCATCGGGTGCTGGAGGTGGCGTATGTCTCGGCGCCGCAGGCGGCGCTGCGCGACCAGGTGGCGGCCATCTTTAATCGCGTGGGCAACGTGAAAAATGGAGAGCGCGTCGAGGTGCTGGAGCGCGAAAAGCGTTTCGCCCGGGTACGCACCGCCAGCGGCATCGAAGGCTGGATCGAGCAGCGCTTTCTGGTCGATCAAAAAACCTACGACGCCTTGCAGAAACTCACCGCCGACAATCAGAACGATCCGGTACAGGCCCCGGGAGTTCTGCGGAACGAGACCAATCTGCATGTGACTCCGGGCCGCGAGACCGAACACTTGTATCAGCTTGCATCCGGCGCGAAGGTCGCGATTCTGAAGCGGGGAACCGCGGAGAAGCAGCCCGGGGCCATTCCTCTGCCCAAGCGCGAAGTCAACGAGGTGGTGAAGTCGGGCGCCAAGAATCCTAATGGGCCGGTGCTCGAAGACTGGTGGCTGGTGCGCGACGATCAGGGCCGCGTGGGCTGGGTGCTGGCGCGCATGGTGGACGTGGACGCTCCGCTTGAGATTGCGCAATATGCCGAGGGCCAGCGTTTCGTCGCATTCTTTGTCCTGGACACGGTGCCCGACACCGACAAAGGAGTGCAGAGGCAAGTCCCGCAATATCTTTGCCTGATGACCGATCCCCACGACGGGCTGCCTTACGACTTCGATCAAGTGCGGGTATTCACCTGGAACACGCGAAAACATCGTTATGAGACCGCATATCGCGAACATGGCCTCGACGGGGTTCTGCCGGTCACGGTCACGAATGAGATTTTCGACAAGGAAGGAACCCTGCCCGTCTTCATCCTGCGGGTGAAAGACGACGCGGGCACCGTGACTGAGCGCAAGTACAAACTGAACAACCCCATCGTCAGACGAGTGCTGGCGCCAGGGGAAGCGCCCTCCAGACCAACCAGGAAGCGCCGGGGATAGTCGGCCAGCCCAGCACCCGATCCCTGCTCTTCATTCCAAATATCATATTTGCCTCTACGGTTTCTCTCGATTTCGGTATCGAGACTAGACGCTCACACACTAACTTGTTGAAAACAAATTGTTTCGTGTTCGCGGTGTTTGGATTGAGACTTGCATTGCTCTGTCTGTTCTCATTGTGTAGGCGTTGGTGGTTTTGTGCAGTCATCATGAAGCCCGCGGCAGACGGGTGGAATCGGCAATAGATTCTTGCAGTTCAAACTCTTACGACTGGTTTTAAGAAAGTTTGCACCACATCGGATCGCGCGATTGCTCCCAGGAACCCGCAAAGCGCTGGCATCCGATTCCAGAAACACAAAAATTTTGAAGGAGGCAGGAAATGCGTTTTGAACGTTTTCCTCGAATTTGTGGTTGGCTGTTGGTTGCGGCAGCCCTGATTGTGTCGAGCTGCGCACTGTTCGCCCAGGAAACCACGGGCGGCTTCGCCGGAACCATCAAGGATCCAACGGGCGCGGTAGTCAGCGGCGCCCACGTGGAAGTTACCGGAGTGGCCTTGGAGGGCAGTAAGTCTCTGAACACGGATTCTACCGGTACCTATCATTTCGCGAACTTGCCTCCCGGACTATATACGATCACAGTGACGGCGAAGGGCTTCAAGGTTACCAAGCGTGAAGGCTTGAACCTGGAAGTCGGCCACCTGCCCACCGTGGATCTGACCCTAGAGGTTGGCACGGCGGCCGAGGTCGTCGAAGTTAGCGGTCAAGCCCCGGTGATTGATGTCACCACCAATACGAACTCGACCAACTTGACTAGCGATACACTGCAGGACACGCCGCACGGCTATAGCTTCCAATCCGTCATTCAGTTCGCGCCGATGGCTCGCGCGGAACCATTGAGTGGCATGACGGGCGGCAATGGCGGGGCCTTGCCTGGAAGCAGCGGCAACGGCTACAGCGCAGGGTTCATGGTGGGCGGGGCCGCCGACTCGGAGAGTTCCTACCTCGTGGAAGGACAGGACACCGAGGACATCTCCGGTGGCGCATCCCGAGCTCAAGTTCCCTTCGATTTTATTCAGGAAGTTCAGGTCAAGACTTCGGGAATTGAGGCGGCGTATGGCGGGGCTCTGGGCGGCGTGATCAACGTGGTCATGAAAAAGGGCAGCAATGCCTTCCATGGTTCGTTCTTCGGCAGCTACGAGTCTGACTCGCTGGATGGGTCTCCCAACGGCACTCTGCGCTACGATCCGCTTCCTACCTTCAATGGTCAAGGGGAGCCTGATGCCCAGACCTATGTGCCCAAGAAAGACCACTTCCGGTTCGTTCAGCCCGGCTTTACCGTTGGCGGTCCGATCATGAAGGATCGCGTATGGTTCTTCGCGGGTTTTGAGCCTTTTTACAGCGCAACCGCCAGAACCGTGAACTTTGGGCCGTCTTTCTGCACGGCGAACCCCGGTGCTTGTCCGAACCAATCCCTGGGAAACCAGGTCTTTACGCAGGATCTCCAGCAGTACTATGGTACGGCTCGAATCGACGCGACGCTGACGCAGAAGATTCGCGTCTTCGGGTCGTGGCTGTATCAATTCGAACGTGAGTCTGGAGTCAACCTGCCGGCGCCGGATTCCATCGCTTCGCAGGGTTATCTGAACACCGGGATAGGGAACGAATCGGGGATTTTCACCCCGCTGACCTCCTACTCGCACGGTCTTGGCTTCTCTCAGCCCAACTCCACCTACAACTTTGGCGCTGATATCAGCCTGACGCCGAAGATTGTGTCTACCACTCGCTTCGGCTACTTCTTCAATAACTACCACGACATCGGCTGGCCTACCAACGGTGTTGACCTTGCATTCGCCGAAGGACCGTACACCTCTACCGGTGCCCTTTTAACGGACAATGCGGGCAACCAGTACCCCCTTGCCCTGCAGGTACCGGCGGGCACAACGACGGCTCCGCACAAGACGGGCTTCACTGAGTTCAATGCCAGTAAGCACGATCAGTTTAATGAGGACGTCGCCTTCTTCAAGAGTGGTTGGGCGGGTACCCACAACCTCAAAGTCGGTTATCAATACAACCGTCTGTGGAACGTGATTAATCAGCACGGGAATATACCGTTGGTGGACGTAACGGCTACCCCTGGGGTTGGCTATGGGTCCAGCACTTCTTACGGCGGCAGCCAGTGCGCCCTCTTGGAAACGAACCCGTGGGGGGTATGTGCAGGCGAGTACGGCTACGTCACCAATTCGGATTTCGCAACTGTCTTGAAGAATCCTGCCGGAGCGGTTGTGCCGGCCATCGATCATAACCATGCCTTGTTCATCCAGGATGCATGGACCATAGGTCATGGTTTAACTCTCAACCTCGGTCTCCGGGTCGAGAAGGAGAGCTTGCCTGTTCCCCCCGGGATCGGGACACCGAACATCACCACCATCAGCTGGTCGTGGAGCGACAAAATCGAGCCTCGTTTAGGAGCTGCATGGGGATCGGCCAACGGCAAAATCAAGATTTTCGGCAGTTATGGCGTCGTCAACGATGTCATGAAGCTGCTCTTGGCTCAGACCTCATTCGGTGCGCAGGGCTGGGATACTTGCAACTACCCCCTTGGTCCAGATGGAACCCCGCTCGGGTTCCAAGTCGCTGACCTCACCTTTGTTGGCAACGCCGCAGGCCGCGCTTGCCCAACGGGGCCCTCTAACACGGGAGCGACGTTTCAGGGTGGCATAGTTCCGACGGCCTTGACAGATGCCGGTACAGGTGTGCAGTTGATTGAGAACACCAACTTCCGCCCGGAAGAGCCGGTAGCGCCTGGGGTGAAACCCTATCGCCAACACGAGTACGTGGCCGGTGTGGACTACCAGATCTCAAAAGATGTGGCATTCGAAGCCCGCTATGACCGTCGACGTCTCGACCATGTGATCGAAGACGCTTCGCTGGCTGATCCGACCGCGTTCGAAATCTACACCATCGTCAACCCTGGTCAAGGCGTCAACAAAACCCTGAATGGCTATGCCAACTTCTTGACCGGTCTGGGTGCTGCTTACGGACCGGGCGTGCCCGCGTTCAACGGCAATCCCGCCACTCCGTTTGGCACTTGCACCGGATGCCCGAATAACCCGGAGGCCGTCCGTAATTACGATGGTCTGGAGTTCCGGGTGACCAAGAGTACAAGCCACGGCTGGGCGGGAATGTTCGCCTACACGTGGAGCAGCGAGTGGGGGAACTACACGGGGTTGACCACCACCGACCAGATTGACGGCGGAGCCGGGGGACGCAACTCACCGGATACGACCCGTTCGTTCGACGAGCCGTTCTACTACTTCACCGACAAAGGAACGTCTGGCAACGGACCTCTGCCGACCGATCGTCCTAATGCCCTCAAGGGAAACATCTATTACACCCAGCCCTGGAAAGGCATGAACACGACCATCGGACTCTTCCAGGTAGCGTATGAAGGCAGTCCGGTGAGCTCCTGGTCAGACATCGGTTATGGCAACGGGCCCGGTGCTATCCCTGCCGCCATTGAGGGAACGTATATCTGGGGCCGCGGCAACTGGGTGAACTCAAGTGTCGACCCGGGGACGGGGCTCACCACCCTGGGCAACGTTTATGCCCGCCGCACACCGTGGTACACCCAGAGCGACTTGCAGCTCTCGCATACCTTCAAGGTCAACAAGAACAATGAAGCACAGCAACTGTCCTTCACCGCAACCGCGCTCAACCTGCTCAACCAGCATTCTGTGGTCGCGTACTGGCAAGGGCTGAACTCGCAGTTTGTCCCGAGTTCGTTGGGGCAATACACGATTTTCAATGGCGCGGCGTTCTACCAGCAGTTTGAAACCCCGTACAATCCGCAGGCGCTGATGAATGCGCAGGCGGTAGCGTGCCTCCCTGGGGCTGGTTTCGCCTGCCCCTTGGTGCAGAACTCGGCGTACGGCCAGCCGAACCAGTGGCAAATATCACGTAGCTTCCGCCTCGCGGCGAAGTTCACTTGGTAATCTTGGTTCGATAGATCACAGGGAGCCGGAAATCCGGCTCCCTTTTTTTGTCCCACAAAAAATCAGCCCCACGCCTAGGCGTGGGGCTTTTTCACTGCGGCAAAACTTGCTGGCTACTTCCCGAAGATCACGTAGTGGTAGCTGGTGGCCATGAAGAACAGCAACGGGACGGACAGGAAGAAGTTTGTCCGCGAAGCCAGAAATGCCTGGCGGGCCATGATCGCGGCGTTGGCGGGAGGAGTGCCGGCCAGCGTCCCACGGATGATTTTCTTGTTGTTGGGCCAGATGATGCCCCAGACGTTGAACAGCATCACGATGCCGAAGCCGCCGCCGACGCCGATGGAGAGCACGTGGTTGTCGTCCTGGCCGACGGGTGTGTGGTTCACGAACAGCCAGGCCGCGGCTACGCAGAGGATGGCCGTGATGGCGCCCAAGACATATCCGCTGGGCGTCATTTTCTTAATCACCATGAACAGGATGAACCAGACCGCGATCCACAGCAGCAGGAAGAATCCGATGGTGGCCAGCGCGCCGCTACCCTGGCGCTTAGCATCGGCGCCGACGTAGAACTGTCCCCAGTACCAGAATCCTAAGAAGACCGTGGCCAGCGCGCTCCAGCGAAACCAGTTCAGGGCGGGCAGGGTGAGGTACTGGAAAATTTTGGCCTTCATGGGGGCGTCCACTTGCTTCATGAAGGGGACGTTGACCAGGTTGAAGAAATACAGCAGGCCGATCCAGGTGATGCCGGCGATGATGTGGAACCAGCGCAGAATCAGCTGCGTGGCTTCCGCGCCAGTGTGGGTGGGCATGACCAGAGCTACTGCCGATGCGACGAAAAGGTGCATTTAAGATTCCTCCGGGGTTTTCCAAAGTCGTGGAAAGTCTGCACTTTGCGGCGGGCGGTGTCAACTCTGCGGCGTGATCTCGGGGCAAGCCCGCGGCAAGTTCCAGTTGAAAAGCGGCCAAGATCGCCGTATGGTACTCACATTGATCCGCTGCGAGCACGGCCCGAAATTGAGTCGGCCCGCTGGCGGGATTCACCCCCCTTGTTTCCGTGCAGCAGCGGGAAGGCTCTCGGGAACATGCTGTGGCATTGAGCCTGCCCATGGGCGCCGTGGGCCGGTAGTGGCACGTTCGCAGTCTAAAAATTAAGGAGATCGGCGATGGACAGCAATAAGCCGGCACAGAACATTCAGGATTCCTTCCTTAACACGGCTCGCAAGGAGAGACTCAGCATTACGATTTACCTGCTGAGTGGAGTGAAGCTGACGGGCCGCATCCGCTCCTTCGACAAGTACTCCGTGGTGCTGGAGGCGAACGGTCAGGAGCAACTCATCTTCAAGCATGCCATCTCCACTGTGGTGATGGGGAGAGTGGCGGCGACGCATGTCGCTCACGTGCCGCATCCGGAAAAGGCAGTGGCTGCCGGAACGTCCGCCGGGACGTCTGCGGCGCCGGCGGCAGCGGCGAGCGCTTCGGGCACCGAAGGATAAAGACAAGGCGTTTTCGGATTGCGAAGCTCTCATAGCAAGAAATCCCGCGGCACGGCGCGTTCGGGCAGACGTGTGCCTCTCGGCGCCGAAGTCGTGAGCGAAGAACCGCAGCAGGAGCGCGCGTTCCTGGTTGGGATTGAAGTGCGAACGCGCGGCCGCAGCAGCGCCCGGGGAACGGTTACAGCCCAGGCCTCGGCGGCTCGCGATGCCGCCGCGATGCAGCCGCCGCCAGGGGCTGCGATCAAGTCCAACGGAAAGCCCAGCATTCCCGAATTCGATGCCGACGAGTCGCTGGCCGAACTGCGTACGCTGGCCGAGAGTGCCGGAGCCAAAGTGGTGGGCGAACTTTTGCAAAGGCGCGACCGGCCCGACCCCGCGACTTTGGTGGGCACCGGGAAGCTCGAAGAGATCGCGGGCGCGGCGGCCTCGTCCAATGCCGACGTGGTTCTGTTCGATCACGATCTCAGCCCTTCGCAGCAGCGCAATATTGAGAAAGTTATCCAGCGGCGCGTGATTGACCGCACGCAGCTCATCCTCGACATTTTTGCGCGGCACGCGCGTACCCGGGAAGGCCAGTTGCAGGTCGAGCTGGCGCAGTTGCAATACATGCTGCCGCGGCTGGCCGGGCATGGCGTTGAAATGTCGCAACTCGGCGGCGGTATCGGCACCCGCGGTCCCGGCGAGACCAAGCTCGAGACCGACCGCCGCAAGATTGCGCGGCGCGTGCGCAACGTCGAGGGTCAAATAGAAAATGTGCGGCGCATCCGGGCTCAGCAACGGCAGCGGCGCGAGTCCGCGCCGGTCGCGACCGTGGCGCTGGTGGGATATACCAACGCCGGCAAGTCGACGCTGTTCAATGCGCTGACCCAGGCCAAGGTGCTGGAATCTCCGCGCATGTTTGCCACGCTCGATCCGACGATCCGCGGCGTGGACCTGCCCTCGAAGCGCAAAGTGCTGCTGTCCGACACCGTGGGATTCATTCGCAGCCTGCCGCACACGCTGGTCTCGGCGTTCCGCGCGACACTGGAAGAAGTGCAGCGCGCGTCGCTGATTCTGCATGTGTCGGACGCGAGCAACCGGCTTTCGGCCGAGCAAGACGCGCAGGTGGAAATTGTTTTGAAAGAACTCGAAGCCGAGAAGAAGCCGCGCCTGCGCGTGATGAACAAGATCGATCTGCTGGATGATGAAGTCGCGCAGAGCCTGCAGGCCGACGCCATGCGCGAAGGTTCGAACACGGTGTATGTCTCAGCGGCGGAAGGCACGGGATTAGAAAAGCTGCTGGCGCGGATCGACGCGACGATCGAAGAAGACGCCGTCAGCCGCGTGCATCTGCGCGTCCCGCAGAAAGAAGGAAAGATTCTGGCGATGCTGGAAGCTAAGGCGCGGATTTTTTCGCGGAAGTATAAAGATGGAGCGGTCGAGTTGGACGTGGAGGCGCCGGCGTCGGTGGTGAGGCGGGTGAGGGAGTGGGTGGAGTAAGTTCTTAGTTGTTGGTAGAGTCTGCCGAACGCCGGGTGCCCCATTTCTCGCGCGTCCTTTGCGCGAGAAGTGGGACTGCCGTTTGCGGAGATCTTCGCGAAATGTAGCTCCGCAATATCCCCACGTCTCGCCAAGAACGCGAGAAATGGGGCACACGCGCCCGGACTCGAGATGGGAACTCACGCGTCGGGAACCCGGTGGCGCATTCTTCTGATCACCCATGCCGTCCCAACTACGGCGAACATAACGATCAGAACGATCCACGCCAGAAGCGTGATCAATGCCGCAAATATATTTACCGGCTCAGCTACTCCGCGCTGTCCGAAGGCTGTTGAAGCCATCACAATCGCTCCGACGGTAATGGCTGCGATTGGAATGATCCACCGGCGCGTGGGCTTCGATTGCGTGTATCGTTGATCGAGCCAGCCGCCGACCAGCCACCACTGCACAATAATTCCAAGAACAATGAGAGTCTCAAGAGCGATTACCCAGGTTTTCACACCCAGTTGATACTTCAGCCGATTTGAAATCAGTCGCGCTGCTGGCGAAGCACACCCGTCCGCCGAAGCCCCCACCAGAAGCGCCGTTGGGAGATTAGCCGCGAAAATTGTGCGGGTAGCAGGCGAGAATCTGTACTCATAGCATGGTTCGAGAGGCACTCCGCCACCTTCGGGTGCGGGGTACCTTGCCTCAAAATCCTCGAACTCCTGAGCTTGAGGGGCGTACCGCCAAACCGTCGATTCCTGATGAAACATCGGGGGCCCGGCGATTCCTAGGTGCATCAGGGGAAGAAGCAGGGCATAGCGGATTTTCCGCATATGAGAATTAGACACCGCATACTTTGATTGTGGACTAACGCCTGATAACGGGGAAATTTAAATGGGCCGGCAACCAAGAAGCGGTGACATTCCTTGGCTATCGGCCCATTCGATCCTGAATTGGATCGGAGGTGATAGTTCAATGCTAATCCTCTTTTGGCCGAAGTCAAGGGCTATGTGCAAGAATGTGCGATGGGCAGGCCGGCAACCGTCTCACAGGGGTTAAAGCCAGCATTTCTAGCGGCTTGGAAGCCACACGACGAAAGTCGCCCCTTCCCGAAACCGTCCACCCCTCAAGCTAAAACGATCTTCTTCGCGTTGACATAAGCTGCTTGGGACGCTAGACTTAACAGTTTTCATAGCCCTCATTATTCCGGTCTATATCAGCACCAAATGGATCAGACGCTTCAACAACTAGGGGAATTACTGCTCGGAGCCGTGCCGACAGTGATTCTGCTGGCGCTGCTCTACGCGCTCTACACCGCGATGGTGCACAAGCCGTTGCAGCGCGTCCTGGCCGAGCGGCGCAGCAAGACGGAAGGCGCGGTGGAGAAATCGCGCGCCGACATTGCCGCGGCCGAGGCGCGTACGGCCGAGTACGAGCAAAAGTTGCGCGAGGCGCGGGCCGTGGTCTTTCGGGCGCAGGAAGCGCGGCGGCAGGCCGTGCTGCAGGCTCGCACTAGCGCCTTGAATGAGGCGCGCAGCAAGGCTCAGGCGCAGGTGCAGGCGGCGAAGAGAGATATCGAAAGCGATCGGGCCGCGGCCGAAGCGGGTTTGCCGGCCGACGCAGAGGCGCTGGCACAGGAAATCGTGCGCCGCGTGCTGCAACCGGCGGGAGCGGGAAGATGATGATCTCAACTAGATCCTCAATTTCAACCGCCGCGACGAGAATGACAATGACGTTGATCAGCGCGACTTCAACTTCCGTGACTTCAACTTCAATGACCGCGAAGGGGAAGAGGATCGTCCGCGCCGCTTTGCTGATGCTGCTGATGGTGAGTTGCGCGAGCGTGGCGTCGCTGCGGGCGCAGGAGCAGCCCGCTTCGGCCGAGCGGAAACAGGCAAGTCAAAGTTCTGCGGAACCGCCAGCGTCTCCTGGCCAGCAACTGGTGCACACGAGCAAGGAAGCTGCGGGTCAAGAAAAAGACGAGATGGAGGAGTTCAAGCAGTCGGCCTCGGTGCAGGCCATCGCGCGGCTTACTGGATTGAAGCTGCAGCAGGCTTACTGGCTGAGCGTGGTTCTCAACTTTGCAGTCATCGCCGCCGTCATCATCTGGGCCGGGCGCAAATACTTGCCTGGGATGTTCCGCGACCGCAGTGCCGCGATCCAGAAGGCGATGCAGGAAGCGCAGATGGCCAGCCAAGAAGCGCGCCGCAGGCTGGCCGAGATCGAGTCGCGCCTAATGAAACTCGACGTCGAAATTGGCATGATGCGCAATGCCGCAGAGAAAGAGGGTGCGGCCGAGGAGGCTCGCATTCAGGCCGCAGCCGAAGAAGATGCGCGCAAGATTGTCACCGCGGCCGAACAGGAAATTGCCGCGGCGGCCAAGGCGGCGCGCCGGCAACTGACCGCGTTTGCGGCCGATCTGGCGGTGGGTCTGGCACGGAAACAGATTCATGTGGATGCGGCCACCGATCAGACTTTGGTGCGCAATTTTGCTGGGCAGTTGGGCACGCCTTCCGCTGGATCGGGCGGTGGTTCGAGCGGCGATTCGGGTTCGGGAAAGGACAGGAACTAGAGTATGGCTTCTGTCGCCAGCACCTATGCCCGCGCCTTTGCTGATGTGGTTCTCAGCGCGCATCTCGATGCGAATCGAGCCCTGGGCGGGCTGCACCGGATCATGAATCTACTGGCCGAGAGCGAAGATTTGCGGCGGGTTTGGGAGAATCCGGCGGTGCCCGCCGACCAGAAGCGCAAACTGCTGGATGTGATTGTGCAGCGCGAGGGAATTGAACACCACGTGCGCAACCTGGTTGCGGTGCTGATCGATCACCGGCGCGTGCAGTTTCTGGGGCGGATCGTCGAGCAACTGAAGAAGGAACTCGATGCGCGTATGGGATTCGCCGAGGCCCAGATTACCAGCGCACGCGAACTGGGCGACGCCGAGAAGCGCTCGCTCGAAGCCCAGATCGAGAAAGCCACGGGCAAGAAAGTGCGGGCGCAGTTTGGGCTGGATGCATCCCTGCTGGGCGGAGCCGTAGTCCGCGTGGGCAGCACGATCTACGACGGTTCGGTGAAGGGCCAGTTGGAGAAGATTCGAGAAGCTATTAGCTCTTAGCCTTTAGCTCTTGGCTTGAACCCAACGCGGTTCAGCGCTGTGGCGGGGTGAGAGAGCAGGAACTGTAGTGGAGCACACTTGCGGAAGACGGGGCGAAACGCTAGGAGCTAACAGCTAAAGGCTAAGAGCTGATTCATATGGCACAAATCAAAGCAGACGAAATTACGAAACTGATCCGCGAGCAGATCGAGAACTACGAAACCAAGATCTCCGTGGATGAGATGGGCACCGTCATCACGCTGGGCGACGGCATCGCGCGCGTTTACGGACTCGACAAGGTCATGGCTGGCGAACTGCTGGCCTTCCCGCACGGCGTGGCCGGCATTGCCATGAACCTGGAAGAAGACCAGGTTGGCGTGGTGATCCTCGGCGAATACACCGAGATCGAGGAAGGCGACGAGGTCAAACGCACCGGGCGCATCATGAGCGTGCCGGTGGGCGACGCCCTGATCGGTCGCGTGGTGAACTCGCTCGGCGAGCCCATCGACGACAAGGGGCCGATCGCCACCGACAAGTTCATCGCAATGGAACGCATCGCGCCGGGTGTCATTGACCGGCAACCGGTGCGCGAGCCCATGGCGACAGGACTGAAGGCCATCGACAGCATGATTCCGATCGGCCGCGGCCAGCGCGAACTGATCATTGGCGACCGCCAGACCGGAAAAACCGCGGTTGCGCTCGACACTATCATCAACAGCAAAGGCAACGACCTGATCTGCATTTACAACGCTATTGGGCAGAAGCGTTCGTCGATTGCGCAGGTGGTGAAGATTCTGGAAGATGCCGGCGCGATGGAGTACACCATCGTCGTGGCGGCGTCGGCGTCGGAACCCGCGCCGATGCAGTACATTTCGCCGTATGCAGCTTGCGCCATGGGCGAGTACTTCCGTGACAATAAGCGGCACGCGCTGGTCATCTATGATGATCTATCGAAGCATGCGGCGTCGTATCGGGAAATTTCGCTGTTGCTGCGACGGCCGCCGGGACGCGAGGCCTATCCGGGAGACGTTTTCTATCTTCACTCGCGGCTGCTGGAGCGCGCTTCCAAGCTGAGCGACAAGATGGGTGGCGGATCGCTGACTGCGCTGCCGATCATTGAGACGCAGGCGGGTGACGTTTCCGCTTACATTCCAACCAACGTCATTTCGATTACCGACGGCCAGATTTATCTGGAAACTGACTTGTTCAACCAGGGCGTGCGTCCGGCTGTGAACGTAGGTCTGTCGGTGAGCCGCGTGGGCGGCAGTGCGCAGATCAAAGCCATGCGGCAGGTCGCCGGCACGCTGAAACTCGAACTGGCGCAGTATCGCGAGTTGGCTGCGTTTGCGGCTTTCGGCAGCGATCTCGACAAAGCCACGCAGGCGCAATTGAATCGCGGACAACGGCTGGTGGAACTGCTGAAACAGAATCAGTTCTCTCCGCTGCCATTCTCGAAACAGATTTTGATCATCATGGCCGGGACGGGCGGATTTCTCGACGATCTGCCGGTGGCCCAGGTGCGCGAGTTCGAGGCTGAACTTTACAAGTACGTGGATTCGACGAACCCTGGCCTGCTGCGCACGGTCATGGAAAAGAAAATTCTCGATGATACGTTGAAGGCGCAGTTGCAGGACGTGATTAAACAAGCGAAGCAGCAGTTCGTGACGAGCCGGGAAGCGGTAGCAAAGTAAGAGTTCTCAGTTCTCGGTAAGAGCCCAGGGGCCTATGGTTTTAACTGAGAACTGAGAACTGGCAACTGAGAAGTGGTTTCAAATGGCAAACATTCTCGACATTCGTCGGCGCATTCGCAGCGTGATCAACACGCGGCAGATCACCAAGGCCATGAAAGTGGTTTCGGCTGCGAAGTTGCGCCGGGCGCAGGAGCGGGCGCTGTCGGCGCGTCCGTACGCGAGGATGTTGACCAATGTGCTGAAGTCGCTGGTGTCGCGGGCCGAGATCTACGATCCCGAGACGGGCGTGCCGAAGCATCCTCTGCTGGCGCAGCGAGAAGAAAAAAATATCCTGCTGATCGTGGTCACAGGCGACAAGGGCCTGGCCGGCGCGTTCAACGCGAACATCACGAAAGCGGCGTCGCGCTTCCTCGAGTCCAAGGCAGGGGAGAACGTCGACATTGAGGCCGTCGGCCGCAAGGGGCGCGACTTTCTGCGCCGGCGTTATCCAGCCGCGAAGGTGCAGACGCGGAGCCTGGTTGATCTTGCGGAATCGATCGAGACCGAACCGGAAGAAGCCGAGCGTTCCGGAAGAATTCAGATCACCGGCGAGCACGTGGGCGTACTCGGGAAAGTGGAATTCGCGCAGGCAGCCGCGCTGGCCGAGAACGTCATTTCGCGTTACTGCCGCGAAGAGATTGACGCGGTCTATATCGTGTTCAACGAATTCAAATCGGTGCTCGCGCAGCGGCTCATCGTGGAACAGGTTCTTCCTATCGAGCAGATCGGCGAGCAGGCGGTGCGCCTGGTCGAGGAGATGACGGAGGAAGAGAAGAAAAGGGCGAAAGAAGCGGCCGTGAGCGCGGGCGTGGGCCTTCGCGGTCCGGATCGTACGGCAGACGAAGCCGCATCGGAGTTCGGCACCGCGCAGGTGGACTACATTTACGAGCAGGCTCCGGAGGAGTTGTTCCGCGCGTTGTTGCCGAAGTACGTGAGCATCCAGATCTTCCGCGCATTGATGGAGTCGGTGGCGGCCGAACACGCTGCCCGCATGACTGCGATGGATTCGGCCACCAACAACGCGACTGACATGATCGATTCGCTCACGCTGGTTATGAACCGCGCGCGGCAGGCGAAGATCACGAAAGAGATCATCGAAATCGTCAGCGGCGCGGCGGCGATGTGAAGAAAACAGCTTTTGGCTTTTGGCCGTTGGTTCTTAGCCAAAAGCTAAAAGCCAAGAGCCAAAGGGCAATAGCTAAGAGCTGAGGTTTTATGCCAGAAAACGTAGGACATGTCATTCAAATCGCGGGTCCAGCGGTCGACGTGCAGTTTCACGAAGGGAAACTGCCCCCGATCTACGAAGCCGTGAAAGTGGTGAGCGACGGCTTCACCGTGCCCAGTCCCATCAACGTGATTCTCGAGGTGCAACAGCATCTGGGCGAGGGGCGTGTGCGCTGCGTCGCCATGCAGCCCACCGACGGCATGGTGCGCGGCATGAAAGCTATTGACCAGGGCGGACCGATCTCCGTGCCTGTGGGCCGCGGCACGCTGGGCCGCGTGATGAACGTGATCGGCGAGCCGGTCGATCAACTGGGCCCGATCGAATACAAGGAGAGAATGCCGATTCACCGCCTCGCGCCGGCGTTTGACGAACAGGCGACCAGCGCGGAGATGTTTGAGACCGGAGTGAAGGTCATCGATCTCATCCAGCCGTTTCTGAAAGGCGGCAAGATCGGATTGTTCGGCGGCGCCGGCGTGGGCAAGACGGTCATCATTCAGGAGCTGATCAACAACCTCGCCATGAAGCATGGCGGCGTTTCGGTATTCGCCGGCGTGGGCGAACGCACCCGCGAAGGGAACGATCTCTGGACGGAAATGCAGGAATCCGGGGTTATCGATCCGAAGGATTACACCAAATCGAAGGTGGCCCTGATCTACGGCCAGATGACGGAGCCGCCCGGGGCGCGCCTGCGCGTCGGATTGACCGGCCTGACCGTGGCCGAATATTTC
>JBKQID010000069.1:0-24617 GCA_052148475.1 Candidatus Sulfotelmatobacter sp.
CCAAGGAACTGGAAGTCCAGCAACTGCGCAACAAGATTCAGAGCGAAGTGCAAGACCGGGTGCAGCAAACCCAGCGCGAATATTACCTGCGCGAGCAGATGAAGGCCATCCAGAAAGAACTGGGCGAGCAGGACGAGGGCCAGCGCGACGTCGAAGACCTGAAAAAGAAGATCGACGACGCCGGGATGCCGGATGAAGTGAAGAAAGAGGCCCTGAAAGAGTTGGGCCGATTGTCGCGTATGTCTCCCATGGCCGCCGATTATTCACTCACGCGCAACTACGTCGAGTGGCTGGCGGTGCTACCGTGGGCCAAGACTTCGGGGCAGGAAATCGAGATTCCGAAGGCGAAGGAAATCCTGGACACGGATCATTATGACCTCGAGAAGGTGAAAGACCGCATTCTCGACTACCTGTCGGTCCGGCGCCTGAAGCCGAACATGAAGGGACCGATCCTGTGCTTCGTCGGGCCTCCGGGCGTGGGTAAAACTTCGCTGGGCAAGTCGATTGCGCGCGCGCTGGGCCGCAAGTTTGTGCGGCTGTCGCTGGGCGGCGTGCACGACGAAGCGGAAATTCGCGGGCATCGCCGTACTTACATCGGAGCTCTGCCCGGGCAGATTATTCAAGGGATTCGCCGCGCGGAGACGAAAGATCCCGTCTTCATGCTCGACGAAATCGATAAGGTAGGGCGCGACTTCCGCGGCGATCCGGCTTCGGCGCTGCTGGAAGCGCTCGATCCGGAGCAGAACTCGACCTTCCGCGACAATTATCTGGATGTGACGTTCGACTTGTCGAAGGTGCTCTTCATCACCACCGCGAATATGCTCGATCCGGTTGCCGAGCCGCTGCGCGACCGCATGGAGATCATCGAACTGCAGGGTTACAGCGAGGAAGAAAAAGTTCACATCGCGTTCCGCTACCTGATTCCGCGCCAGATCGAAGAGAACGGAATTACGGTTGAGCAGATCGAGTTTCCCGAAGAGGGTGTGCGCTATGTGATCCGCCATTACACGCGGGAGGCAGGCGTGCGCAGCCTGGAACGCACCATCGGCACCATCTGCCGCAAGCAGGCGCGGCGCTTGGCCGAGGGCAAGACCGACAAGCTGATCGTCACCAAGGAAGTCATTCAGGAATTTCTTGGCGGCATCAAGATTCGCACCGAAGGTGAAATCGCTGAGCGCACGGAGCGGCCCGGAGTGGCCGTGGGTCTGGCGTGGACTCCCTCGGGGGGCGACGTGCTGTTCGTCGAAGCCAACGCCATGAAGGGCAAGGGCGGATTCACCATGACCGGGCAGATTGGCCAGGTCATGCAGGAATCCATGCAGGCGGCGCTGACCTGGGTGCGCTCGAATGCGGACCGGCTCGGGGTTGCCGAAGATTTCTTTGCCAACCACGACATTCACATTCACGTGCCGGCGGGGGCGATTCCGAAGGATGGGCCTTCGGCGGGCGTGACCATGGCTACGGCTCTGGTTTCGCTTCTGACTAAGCGGCGCATCACGCCGCTGATGGCGATGACCGGCGAGATCACGCTGAGTGGAAACGTTCTTCCCGTCGGCGGGATCAAAGAAAAAGTTCTCGCCGCGAAACGCGCCGGTGTGACCGATGTGATTCTGCCGGCGGAAAATAAGATGAACGTCGAGGAGGATCTCACGCCGGAACAGCTGAATAACTTCACGGTTCACTACGTGAAAACCATCGACGAGGCCCTGCGATTCTCGCTGCCTCAGGCGGAGGAGAGTGCGGCCGCGAACATCCTGCCGTCGCCGGTCAAAGAGCCGAAAGTGGTTGACGAAAAGGTGCTAGCACAAGCCTGAAGGCCCGGTCCACAAAGGGTGCCCCATTTCTCGCGCGTTTTTTTTTGCGCGAGAAGTGGGGCTTTTGATTCTGCGGGTCGATTTTGTGGTTGACGAGGCTTCTGCCCGAACTCGCGGTAAACTGAACGACCATGCGCGTGCGCGTCCTTTTTTTCGGCGTATTGAAAGATCTGGCGGGCAAGTCCGGCGACCGGCTGGATCTTCCTGACGGAGCTTCCGTCCGCGATGTGCTCGCGCAGTATGAAGCGCAAATTCCGCGGCTGAAAGCCATGCTGCCGTCACTCGCCTTGGCGGTAAATCAACATTATGCCGGGCCCGACACGAAGCTGAAGGCCGACGACGAAGTCGCCTTGTTGCCACCAGTCAGCGGTGGCGCTCCTGACGCCGCGGGCGGGACGCCCGCTGGACAGCCGGGGGGACATAATACGCAACGCCGGCGCTACTCATCGATAGTCCGCGAGGTCATTGACGCCTCGCGGATCCTCAACGGTCTCAAGCGCGGGGAAGATGGCGCGGTGCTCGTGTTTGAGGGTGTGGTGCGGAACCAGACGCGAGGCCGGAAGACCCTCTATCTCGATTACGAAGCCTACGAAGAAATGGCGATTGAGCAGATGGAATCGCTGGCCAGCCAGGCGCTCGAACAATTCCAGATTCGCGACGTGGCCATCGTGCACCGGCTGGGGCGCATCGAGATCGGCGAGACCAGTGTGCTGATCGCGGTTTTGTCGGCGCACCGCGCCGCGGCGTTTGAAGCCTGCCGCTGGCTGATTGATACCCTCAAGCAAATGGTGCCTATCTGGAAGAAGGAGCACTTCGAGGACGGCGCCGTGTGGGCCGATGGCGAGCCTTTCCCAGCGGAAATCCCGCGCGCAAATTACTGAACCCGAGGCAGCCCCGCCAACGAACTGGCATCTAAATCAACGGCGCCTGCCTATCTGCTGCCTCCGGGGCGAGCTCTGCGACCGGGCATCACGGAGATACAACATCCTGAGATCAAGCATCATGGCCATCGGCTTGGTCCTCGAACCCGCGCGGGGAACAGGCATGCGAACTCCTCAAAGGTATAATTCGATTACTCGATGAGAAAACCCGCCACGCGTCTGCTCCCCATCGGCCTGCTGGTCTTGTCTCTCTCTTGCGGCCTATGGGCGCAGCAGACGCCGACCCCACAGACGCCGACCGCTCAGACTCCGCCTACGAAAGATCCGGCCCCACAGAATCCGGCGCACACCGAGCGCCAATCCGAGCCCACCACCACGCTGCGGGTTGACGTGAACCTGGTCAACGTATTCGTGACCGTGACGGACGCGCACGGAGCTCCCATTGGCGGGCTGATGAAAGAGAATTTTGTGCTGCTGGAAGACGACCAGCAGCAGAAAATCTCGGTCTTCGACAAAGAGTCGGCGCTGCCACTTTCGATTGCCCTGGCCATCGACACGAGTCTGACCACGCATCACGATTTGCCGCTGGAACAGGCCTCGGCCAAGCGCTTCTCGCATGCCATCCTGCGGCCCATCGACGGACTCTCGGTGTATGGCTTTAACGAAGACGTGCACGAATTCACCCACGGCTACACCTCCGATCTGAAGCGCATCGACGAGGCCATCGAGCACATCCGCCCCGGCGCGGCCACGGCACTCTATGACGCGATCTATCTGGTTTCGCGCGCGCTCGACCGCCGCAAGGGACGAAAAGTTGTTGTCCTGATTACCGACGGCGGCGACACCTGGAGCAAAATCAGCTACCAGGAGGCAGTGCGCGCGGCCGAGGAAGCCGAAGCGATTGTCTACTCGATCATCATCGTCCCCATCGAGAGCAGCGCCGGACGCGAGACCGGCGGCGAGCACGCCCTGATCCAGCTCTCGGAAGATACCGGCGGGAAATACTATTATGCGACCTCGGCCACGCAGCTCGACGATGCCTTTCGTAAAATCAGCGATGAACTGCGCACGCAATATCTGCTGGCGTATTATCCGTCGCAGCGTACATCGTTTTCGGAGTTTCGCCGCATCCAGGTGAAGGTGGCGGGCGTGCCCGATGCCCCGGGCTATCGCGTCCGCCACCGCGCGGGCTACTACACCGTAAAATCAGAATCGGAATGAATTGAGAGTGCAAGCTCGACGCAGTTTCGAAGGAACAACCGTGGCGGATTTTGCCACAAAGCATCCGGATGTGATTATCTGGAAGCAGATGACAAAAGTTAGAAAGGTGGACATGCTGAATCTCGATTGCATCCCCAGCAAGAAAATCAGGCTGCTGGTGTGGATGACTCTTTGCACGACCCTGCTTTCTTCGGTGATGCTGCTGGGACAGTCGACCGTGAGCACGGGCGCCATCCGAGGAACCGTAAGCGATCAAGCGGGCGCGGGACTGGCTGGCGCACAAGTCATTATTACGTATAAGGCCACGGCCCGGCTGGTTCAGGTCGTCACTTCCGACAAAGGAATGTATTCCGCGGGTCCGCTCCAGCCGGGGGACTACACAGTGCGGATCCAAGCCAAGGGGTTCAAGACCGCTGAGCTTTCGGTGGTTGCGCAGACTGGCGTGGTTTCCTCGGGCAATGTGCACTTGGAACCCGGGCAGGAAAGCGCCGTGGTTCATGTAGACACGTCAACCCTCAATTTGGAGCAGTTGGCCGTGCAGAATGTGTTGGCAGGCGATCAGATCGAACTGCTGCCCATCAGCGGGCGCAACTACCTCGATCTGGCGCAGTTCGTGCCCGGCGTCCAGATGCAGGATGCCGGCGTGATCGACGCCAGCAAGAGCGGCCTGACATCGCTCTCGTTCACCGGAAGGTTTGGCCGGGCTGCACGCATCGATGTCGATGGTGTGGACGTGTCCGATGAGACTGTCGGAACCACGACCCAGAACATCGCGGCGAGCGCGATCCAGGAGTTCAATCTTTCCCAGTCAGTGCTCGATCTCTCGACCGGGCTGACTTCCTCTGGCGCAATCAGTGTCACGACTCGTTCCGGCGGCAACGACCCGCACGGTGAAGCATTCGGCATTTTTCGAGGAGACAAGGGCGGCGCGTCTCTGCCGGGCGCTGCCTCGCCACAATTTAGCCGGGAGCAATTCGGCGCACGAGCCGGGGGCGCTCTCATCAAAGACCAGCTCTTCTTCTTTCTCGATGCCGAGCGCAGCAAGCAAGACTTTACCGCTCCCGAGCCTCTCTCGGCCCCATTTAATACGCCGGTCATCACCATGGCCGAGCCCTTCCGTGAACTGATGGCCGATGGCAGGCTGGACTGGCAGGGTCGCAACGATACTCATGCCTTTTACCGGTTCAATTTCGATGAGGTGAGTCAGGTCGGTCCCTTAGGCGCCTACAGTTCTCTACAAGGCCTGAAGAATGCGATGCACACGCCATCGCACACTCTCGGTTACGACTTCACGACCGGAGCCTACACCCACAGCATCCGCTTTGAGTATCTGCGGATGGGCGACGGCGTAAGGGACCTCACCAGCGGGATTCCGACGGGAATCGACAATCCTATTCCCGGTCTCGGGATCAACATTGGAGCGTCGGTCGCCGGGAATTGCCGATTCAGTGCCGGAGGAGCGTATTGCGGTGGACCGAACTTCGCGGCGCCGCAAACGACGTTTCAGTCCAACCTGGAAATTAAGTATGACGGCAGCCGAGTCCTAGGACGCCACCTGTTCCGCTACGGTGCGACATTCGACCGCATTCAGAGTGGAGGCGCGGCCGCATTCGCGACTTCTCCGCAGGTGGGTACGACCAACGTCTGCGTGCTGCCGGGATCAGATCCTTTAACTTGCGGCACCAACCCCGACCCCACGGCGTATACAGCGCAGTTCGTGCAATTGGGGAACGGAATCGGATTCTCCACTCCGCAGTCCGCTTTCGGTTACCCCGGAGGAGGATTGGGACCAGACAACCGTTTCGAAGGCTACGTGGGGGACAACTGGAAGGCCTCGAGAAATGTAACGTTGACTTACGGCATCCACTACCTTCGCGACTCCCGCGTGGACAGCAACCTAGGTCAAACGCCGGTGTTGAGCCTGTGGGCGCCCGGACTGGGAGATCAGGTTCGTACTCCGAACAACGACTTCGCTCCCGTGGCGGGCTTCGCCTGGGATCTGAACGGCGCCGGCAAGACTGTAATCCGCGGCGGCGGCGGTCTGTATTACGAGAATTCGCTCTGGAACTATGCGCGGTATGACAGTCCCGCGCGTCAGAAAACCGGCATATTCTCATACACTCCGGAGGTTTGCACCTCGGGCGGCCCGAGCAACTTCACTTGGCCGACCGACCCGGGCAGCGTGGGAACGCCCGTCGCTGGAGGAGCGGGAATCGTGGTTGCCGGCACGAATCAGGTTCAGCCGACTTTTTGCGGAGGGACCATTTCGTCCGTAGCCAGCGACATCCTGGCGCTGAGCAGCGCCTTCCAGTCGGCTGCGGCATCCAGCGCCACAGGGCAGCCAAACCCGAACTACGTTGGGACTGCCCTCAGCGCCGCCAACGTCAACGGTTTCGATGTGTTCGATCCCAACTACCGTACTCCCCGCTCCTGGCAAGCGAATCTCGGCTTCCAGCAGGAACTCCGCCCTGGCGTGGTGTTCAGCGCGGACTACATCCGCAACGTCGGGGAGCATTATCTGCTCGGGGTAGACCGAAATCACAGCGGAGCGGCGCGCTCGTTCAATCTGGCCAACGCTGAGGCTGATCGTGATGCCGCCCAGTTGGCCAATGGCTGCCTAGCGGGATTCAATCAGGCGAACTGCATGGTGGGCAACCTGGGGCTGGCGGGGGCCCAGGCCGCGTACTCTGCAGCTGGCCTCGACTCCAACAATGCGGTCACCGGCGGAGGTCCGTGCCCGACCTGCGCCTTCCCCGGCATTACCCCCGCTGGAATCAACAACACGGGCAACGGCTCGGGAAATGGTTCACTAGGAACGCTCGATACCCTTGAACCCGTCGGCCACTCGGTTTACAGCGGTTTTCAGTTCAGGCTAGTGGACAGCGTGGTGAACCCGTGGCCACTGGTGAGGGCAGCACACTTACAGGTTTCATATTCGCTGTCGAAATTTGTCAGCCAGGCGCAGGATCAGGACTTCATCAACCTCGCCACTAACAATGACAAGCCGCTGCAATTTACAGGACCAAGCGCGCTCGATCGCAAGCACCAGGTTTCTTTCGGCGGAACTTTCGATCTGCCGTTTTTCACGCGGGTGAGCATGATCGGGCATTTCTACAGCCCGCTGCCACAGAACCTGCAACTTCCGGAACTCACCAATGGTGGGGAAATTTTTGCGACCGACTGGCTGGGCTCCGGACTGGGTTCCGGAGCGGCGCCTGAGCCCTTGCCGGGCACGCAGATTGGCCAGTTCATGCGCAGCACCGACAACAGCAACCTGCACACTGTAATCAGCAACTACAACACGCACTTCGCCGGTCAGTTAACGCCCGCCGGCCTGTGCCTGGTGGGCAGCCAATCGTGTCCGGGCTCCGGAACCATCCCGGTGATGACGCAGAACGACATGAATGCGCTGGGTTGGGTGATGCCGCAGGTCGCAGCCGTTGGCCCTACCGCGGCGAACTTTCCCTGGCTGAAATCGATGGACGTCAGGGCTGCTTGGCCCATCAAGCTCAAGATATGGGATCAGTCCATTACGCTGGAACCCAGCGTTAACATTTTCAACGTGCTCAACATTGCCAACTCGTTTCTGCCCGGGAACCTGCCCACGGCGTCGTTGCTGCCCGGAGGGCCGAATGGGACTCTGGCGCCCAACGCGGTGGGAGGCGTAACGGGAGCAGGTAGCACTCCGTATCGAGCCAGCTTCCAGTCTGGAACCTATGCTGTCGGCGCTCCGCGCCAGTTCGAGTTTGGACTGCGCATCGCGTTCTGATCGTCTGAGTTTTTTGTTTTCTCGCAGCCCTAGCGGCCGATTCCGCCACGGTTGTTTTTCGCGAAATGCGAACGGCTGGGCGGGGCTTGAAATGTTTTTCGCGCCAGGCCTACGGGTTCAATTCCGTCCGCAGGCGCTTGGATAGTTTTTCGATCTGCTTCAGTTTTTCGATCACGTCTTTGGGCAGCATGCCTTTGCGAACGTTGGCTACATCCCCCGGAATGGTTTGCGCGGTGCGGGAAAGGTCTTCGGCGTCGCGCTGTAGTTGCACCAGATCGAGGCGCCGCGACGGGGAAGCTCCCTCCTTGTCGGGCGCTTGCGGATCGAGCGGCGGCGGGGGTGTCGGGAAATGATGTTCGCTGATCTGCAGAGCAAAGATCTGCGGAGCAAAGATTTGCGGAGCGGCGATTTGCGGAACAGCGACTTGCGGCACGGCCAGAATTAACAGCCCAAGCACTGCGGGCAGTGCCCGCCAGGCAGATTTCTTCATCCTGCACCTCCTGCCGGAACGGCGAACCAAGTTTCAGGCATTGTAACCCGGTTGCGGGCCGCCGCTTACTCTCCCCCCGACTCCCGTGCTGAGCGCATTGTGTACAATGTCTGCATGCCGCTGCGCGCTCCGCAAGGGAATCCCAAAGCCGTCAAGCACAGCCGAACTCCTCCTCCCGAAGATACTTTCGAGGAGCCTGCCTACCTGAAGGCTCTGGGAGAGAAGCAGAAATCTGTTTCGCTGAAGCTCATGGACGGCCAAACCGTCTCCGGATGGATCGAGTATTACGACAAGAATATGGTGCGCCTGACGCGCGAGGGCGCGCCCAATCTCTTCATCTTCAAGCACGAAATCATGTACATCGCGGAAGATGGCGGAAAGAAAAAGTGAAGGGGCTGGCGTCGGGCGTGTCCTTTCGAAACTCTGCGGTCAGAATCACGTAGGGGCGGACGCATTCATCCGCCCCGCGAAGCGAAGGGAGCGCGCGGGAGGAGACAGCTAGGCCCCTCAAACCGCCCGCGGACCAATGTCTCCGCGGCGACGTGAGTTGTACTTGCGGTTCCAGAAAGCCGTTTCACTCATGTCATCTGCTGCCAATCCCGACAATTTCCTCCCAGCCATGTCGGCCATTGCCCGCGAGGCCGGGGCGCTGCTCATGCAGTATTTCCATCAGGGACTCAAGATTGAGTATAAGGGCGACGCCGATCTGGTGACCGCGGCCGACCGCGCTTCCGAGAAGCTGATCCGCGAGCGCATCAGCCAGGAGTTTCCCGGGCACGACGTGCTGGGCGAAGAGCAGGGCCTGAACGATCAAGGCAGTGACTACCGCTGGTACGTCGATCCGCTTGATGGCACGACGAACTTTGCCCACGGGTATCCGGTGTTCTGCGTGTCGATGGCGTTGGAACACCGGCCCGCGGAGCCGCGCTCGGGGGCTGGCGCAAGGCGCATCGCCGCGGTGGTCTATGATCCCACGCGCGACGAATTATTCTCCGCCGCGCTGGGACGACGCGCGCACCTCAACGGCCAGCCGATCCACGTGTCGAAGGCCGCGCAGCTAAAAGAATGTCTTGTCGCTACCGGCTTTCCCAGCCACAAGCGGCATAAGAACCCAAACATTCACTTCTACCACCAGATCACACTGCGCACCCACGGCGTGCGACGCGCCGGATCGGCCGCGCTCGATTTGTGCAACGTGGCCAGCGGGCGCTTCGACGGCTTCTGGGAATTCAATCTCAATTCGTGGGATACCGCCGCGGGCGTCCTCCTCGTGGAAGAAGCGGGGGGCAAGGTCAGCCGCTTCGACGGATCTCCGTTCAGGATCGACAGCAGCGAGACGCTGGCATCGAATGGCCTGGTGCACGACGCGCTGGTCCAAGAATTCGAAGCGATTTTTGCCGGTCGCGGATTAGATTCCCTGCCTGTCCCGAGCGACTACCAGAAGTAGAATCCCTCTGTGTCCCCTGCGTCGTCTGTGGTTCAAGGGTGTCTTAGCCGCAGAGGACACGGAGGGGTTGATACAGGTCGTACAGCGTTACAATAGCGTGGGACCCGCCAAGGTAGTTTGTGGCCGTCCCCCATTTCCGATTCCGCAGGGTCAACGTGATCGATTCTCTCCTCGAACGCAAGATCGAAAAGCGCCCGAACCAAGTCCGGCTGCAGGGACGCATTCTTTTTCTTACCGAAGATCCGGACCTGATCCGGCAGCAACTCGCGGGCGAAGACCTGCCTTGGGATTGCGCGAATCCCGCCAACAACCCGAAATTGCGCGACGATATTTCTACTGACGAGATCACCCCGGCCCACTACTGTTTTTACTTTGACGAAACGCTGGGCGAGATTCCGTATCTTGGCTTGAAATGCGGCAACGCGACGCCCATCGGCCGCGGCGACGTGAAGCGCGGCGGGTTCGTCTGCGCAGTGAGTGGCAAGCGGCGGGGCAAGGGATCGAGCCGCGAGCAGTCTCCTTACGCCGAAATGTGTGCGGGCATTCGCGTCGTGATCGCCGAAAACATCGAGCGCATCTACAAGCAGAATTGCCAGAACCTGGGTCTGCTGACTTCGACGAACTTCTCGCTGATTGACCGCATTCGCAGCGGGGAACAGATCGCGCTGAGCGAATTCACCGCGGGG
Organism: Candidatus Sulfotelmatobacter sp.; assembly: GCA_052148475.1. Taxonomy (GTDB): domain Bacteria; phylum Acidobacteriota; class Terriglobia; order Terriglobales; family Acidobacteriaceae; genus Sulfotelmatobacter. Next base: position 10,309 of record JBKQID010000069.1, read on the forward strand.
GAAGATGAGATTACCCGGCAGGTCATCGAGTACGGCGGGCTGTTTCCGTTCAATGTGGCGAGAATGCAGGGGAAAGTTTTCTTGCCGCCGATCGACAATGTCACGAAGCTGGGACTGTCTGGGAATGTTCGGCGCTACTCCGCTCCACCTATGACCCTGGCGGAGAAGATCTTCGCGCGGCACATGATTAACGAGAAGGGTGAAGTCGGAGTTGCGGCGGTTCAGCCGGGCGACACCGGTTTCGCCCGCGCCGATCTCCGCTTCAGCCACGAATACGTCACGCCCATGGCGGCAATTTTCTTCGAGCGCTACGTCGGCAAAAACGCGAAGGTCAACGATCCGGCGAGCATCCTGTTCTTCCGCGACCACCTGACGTTTCTTGACGAGGTGATTTCCGAAGAAAAGAAAAAGCTCGGCCTGCTCGACCTCGCCACGCAACTCAAACTCAAGCAGCAGGATTTCGCCGCCAAGCAGGGAATTCGCCTGCACGGCGAACTGACCGACCGCAAAGGATCGGAAGGCATTTGCCACTCGATCGTGCTCGAAAGCTACGCGCTGCCCGGCCAGTTGAATATTGGCTCCGACTCGCACACTCCGCACGTGGGCGCGATCGGCTGCGTGGCCTTCGGCATCGGCACCACCGACGTGTTCAATTCCTGGATCACGAAAGATGTGCGGGTGAAAGTGCCCGAGTCGGTGCGAATCGTGATTCGGGGCAAGAAGCACGCGAATGTGACCGCGAAAGATCTCATTCTGAAGATTTTGAGCCTCGACTACGTGCGCAGTGGCAAGGCTCTGGCCAAAGTAATGGAGTACGCGGGCGAAGCCATCGAAGAGTTGAGCGTCGACGAACGCGCCACTATGACCAACATGGCCGCGGAGATCGGCGGCTTCACCGGCATCGTTGCGCCCGACAAGAAGGCCGTCGATTTTCTGGTCGAACGCCGCAACATGGATCGCGGCAAAGCCGAGGCAATGATCGCCGGACTGTACAGCGATCCCGGCGCGCAATACGCGCATGTCATCGAACTCGATGCCGCCGAAATAACGCCCATGGTGGCCACGCCCGGCGATCCCGGAAACGGCAAATATGTTCGCGAGTTCAACACGCCCGTTCCGGTCGAGATCGCATACGGCGGCACCTGCACCGCGGGCAAGAACGAAGACATGGACATGTACGCCGCTGTGCTCGCCGATGCGCTCAAGCAGGGCAAGCGCGTAGCCAACTCGGTGAAGTTCTACATTCAATTTGGATCGCAGGAGACGCGCGAATATTGCCTACGCAAGGGATATCTAGAGATTTTTCAGAAGTCCGGAGCGCAGGTGATCGAGCCCAGTTGCGGAGCCTGCATCAATGCCGGGCCGGGTGTTTCCACGCGTCCCGACCAGGTCGTCATCAGTGCGCAGAACCGCAATTTCCCCGGCCGCAGCGGCCCGGGGCAGATGTACCTGGCTTCGCCTCTCACAGTCGCCGCCAGCGCCGTTGCCGGATACATCGTGGAGTACGAACCCAGCGAAAAAAGAGAGCTGGTCGGCGCGTAGTTGCCTCCCTCGTAAGTGGTTGAATTTAGCCGGGATGGCTGAAATCAGCCACTCGGGTTCCCGCAACTTTTCTCCCCCTCCCGCGTTCCAATACATAGAGAGATTGGAAAGGGCTTTCGGATCGGGAGGTTCAGAAGATCCAAAGCCAGGAGGTGGGTATGCGGTACATGAGATATTTGGCGATCTTGGCGGTGATGACGGTAATGCCGCTTACTTATTCGCAAGCGCAGGTGAGCGTGGGAGTCGGAGTCGGTCCGGTGGGCGTAGAGGTGGGACCAGCGCCGGTCTGCGAGTATGGATACTACGGATACTATCCTTACGCTTGTGCGCCTTACGGCTACTACGGTGCTGACTGGTTCGCAGGTGGCATCTTTGTCGGGGCTGGCCCGTGGTTCCACGGTCCCGGTTGGCTGGGAAGCTGGGGTCGGGCTAACGGCTGGTACGGTCGTCCGTGGTACGGCAACCCGGGCTGGGGTCGCGGCTGGTATGGCGGACGCGGCGGATACTACGGTCGCGGGGGCTATCGCGGCGGCTATGCCCGCGGTGGATATGGGCGCGGCTACGCCAGGGGCGGCTTTCACGGTGGAGCAGTCCGCGGTGGGGGCGGGTTCCACGGCGGTGCGGTTCGCGGCGGCGGTGGTTTCCATGGCGGCGGCGGATTCCACGGCGGAGGTGGGCACGGCGGACGCCGGTAAAGTCCTACGCTTGAAGTTTGAAAAGGCTGGCAGTATCGAGCTGCCAGCCTTTTTCTCTGCCCACCTGATCTTGGCCAATCCTCTTCTTGGATTAATCGTCGTGCCTGGGGGTCGGAACCTTGGCGCAGGCCTATGAAGTTTGTGCTGCCTGGCCCCGAATCTTTTGCAGTTCCTTCAAAGCTGGGAAGGAGTGCGGAGCCACTACCGTACGTTCTGGCGGCTGCGAGCCTGCGGCGAGGGCTGAGGCCAGCATCTGCATGGCATCCCCGATGAGGGGCGGCGAGACAACCGTGGCCGAGAGCCGCCCCTGACGAACCCATTCCTGGCCGGACTTGGGCACACCATCGCATCCCGTGATCGGACGCCGGAGCCAGGCATCACGTTCGTGCAAATCCCCCAGTTCCTCAAAGGCGCGGCGCGCCCCAATGGCCATGTCATCGTTCTGGCAGGCGATCATGCCGACATGCAGCTGCCTGGATGTACTTAGCGACAACCATGACTTGATCGCGTGATAGCCGCTGCTCTGCGTCCAATCCCCTCGAAGAGTTTTCACCTCGACCCGCGGCGGCTTGGTCGCGAGCATTCCCTTAGCGCGAATCTTCGCCACGTCGCGCACCGAGGGCCCTTCCACGGACAGGACGCATCCCTGCTCCCCCAGGAGCGCGCCGATCTGCTGACCCTGAATCTTTCCGATGGCTTCATGGTCCGAGAGCACAGCGAAAACCGGAACCAGAGCGTGTTGGCGAAGCTGCGCGATGTAATCGACGTCGGTATTGATAATCGCCCAGGCGATACCGGCGCCTACCGCAGCCTTTGCGATTTGGGCCATCCCTGTGCCTACGGGTTCGGCCAGAATGGCGTCGGGACGCTTGGCAGGATCCTGGATGAAGCTCAGAATCTGCTGCGTCTGCTGCACGGCGTCGTTGCCGGAGTAGATGATTTGAACCGTGGCCCCGAGTTTGATCGCGGCTGCCTGGGCCGAGGCTGCCTGTTCGAGTTGATAGTCGTTGTCTTCTGTAATCAGGGATACCAGAACCTTGAGCTTGTTCATGGAGCCGCACCTTCACTGGTGGCCGCACCGCACGTCTGCGTTCATTAAACGCACCTTAGACTGGACCGACAAATTACTTCGGTCATGAAGCACCGAGGTTTTCGACGGCAGGCCGGGCGACGTCCTGCAAGCAGCCGGACTCACAAGCCGGACACCGCCGACACCCCTGTACCCGCGGCCCGCATTCTTGCTAGAATGTCCGGTCACCAAACCGCCGCGGTAGTAAAATAAATTGCAGAGACTCTCAGGAGACTGGAACCTTTATGACCTACGTGATTGCTGAGCCGTGCATTGGCACCAAAGACACCGCATGCGTGGATGCGTGTCCGGTGGACTGCATTCATCCCAAGAAGGACGAGCCCGCCTACGCGACCGAAGAGTTGCTATACATCGATCCGGTGGAATGCATCGACTGCGGCGCTTGTGTTCCGGTCTGCCCGGTTTCCGCCATCTTCGCCCTCGACGACCTGCCAGAAAAGTGGAACGCCTTCACCGAGCGCAACGCCAAGTACTACGGGCGGTAGGAAGGTCTCGGCTCAGATTTTTGCTTTGCTGGTTCAGAATTGGCTAGACTAGGCTTTGCTGGACCAGATTATGCTGGACCAGATTATGCAAGACCAGAGGCGCACGTCCCTTGGACGCGCGCTTTGCTTCTTCTGGGCCGTGCCGGTTAACGCCGGCGCCGGTCTCCACCCTGCACCTTGTCAGCGTTGCCTAGAACTGCTGCGTCGATTCCGGTGTGGGCTTTCAATGCATCCAGAATGTGGATGTACTCGTGCTTATCCATGAGCAGGACAAGTACCTTGTGCGATTCCTGTTCGTGATAATCAATCTGCAGCCAATGGGTCTTCGAGGAAAGCACCGCTGTGTACTCGTAAGAAGCCTTGTCGATCTGGCTGAAGGGAACGGTCACGGCGGTGCCCTTGGCCGCCTGAACTTCCACCGCTTTGTCGTTGTCGCTGAATGTCAGCACCACCTTGATGCGCTTCCCCTTCAGGTTGGGCATTCGGACGCGCCGGAACGAAGTCTCTTCGCCGAAGCCCAGCGAAACGACAATGAAGATCACGAGGAGAACAGCACGAGTTCTTTTCACAGTCTTGAAAGTATATCGAAAGATGAGAAGCGCGCAGGCTTTAACCAGTTGCCTCAGCCCCAGCCGGGTGCCCCATCTCTCGCGTTTTTTGCGAGAAGTGGGGGGTCTTCTTAGCTGACCGCTGAAAGCTGACGGCTGAAAGCGCGTTCCACTAGAATCAAGCCTTCACCCTCGAACTGCCATGGCAATCAGAGAGTCGGAAGCGATCGTGCTGCGCAGCTATCCCTTGCGCGAGGCCGATCTGCTGGTCACGTTCTTCACTCGCGCAGAGGGCAAGGTTCGCGGGGTAGCGCGCTCGGCCAAGAAATCCAAGCGCCGCTTTGGCGGGGCGCTCGAGCCTCTGACTTACGTTCGCGCGTTCTACGACGTGCGCGAAGGGCAGGAACTGGCGCGGCTCGATTCCTGTGAAGTGCTCGAATCTCCTATGGCCTCTGAGGTCAGCTACGCACGGGCGGTGGCGCTCGGCCATATCGCCGAGTTGCTCGACGAGCTTCTGCCTGACCGCGAAGCCAACGACCCCGTCTTCCGCCTCACGCTCTCGGTGTTGCACGCGCTGCAGCCGAGCATGACCGGCCCGGAAATCTGGATGCCCATCACCTACTTCGAATTGTGGCTGACCCGTCTGGTCGGCTTTCTGCCCGAGTTGACCGAGTGCACGGTCTGCGGCCGCAACCTCAACGGCAGCCGCGCCTATTTTCACGCCCTGGCCGATGGCCTGATGTGTTCCGACGACAAGCGCCTGGCGTCCTCCGAGCTTTCAAATGACTCGCGCACGCTGGCTGCCCAAATGTTTCGCGCCCCGGTGGAAAGTTTCGCGGGGATACCGTGGCCCAAGGCGCAAGCCGCCGACCTGCGGAAATTCCTGATCCAAATCCTGCAGCGGCATCTGGAGAAAAAGCTGGTCACAGCGGGAATGCTGGAGAAGGGAAGCTTCTAAGGTCGATCCCCAGCGCCGCGTTAAAGAGTCGACTGTTGGAATATGGGTTTTCTAGCCCCAGTGGGTTCCTGGCGGCGGGAGTCTGCCGGAAAAAGGACCACAGGGGCTGAAGCCCAGATTCCATGCGTTCTCGAACGCGGCCTTGAAAAGGCCGCTCTTCCACAGTGCCGCAAATGAGGACAGGCGACGCGCGTGGTTCGTGTTATAACTTCAGGCCACTGAGATCACCATGGCTGACAAATGGGGAAGGCGGCTGTTCACCGCGGGCGGGGTTGTGCTGGTGCTACTGGGGTTGGTGCACTCGTTGTCTCTCATCGGAAAACCAGTTCCTGCCAATGACACCGAGCGGCAGTTGCTCGACTTGATGGCCAACTACAAATTCAACGTGATGGGCTCGATGCGCACCATGGATAATTTCCTGCGCGGTTTCAGCATCGCGTTCCTGCTTGGCGCGGTCAGCGTGGGAGCGCTCGACCTTGCGCTCTGCCGCGAACGCGCGGGCCTGCTGAAACGAGTGGCGCTGGTCAATGTGGTCTGGCTGGCTGCGATGACCGCCGTGTCTCTGCGTTATTTCTTTATCTTTCCCACCACGTTTCTGGTAACCGCTCTGCTGATCTTTGCCCTGGCCTGGCTGAACCTTTTGAGCCGAGGAGAGAGCTAGCGGACGCTGATGTCGGCGGGGATGCTGGAAAAGGCGGGTTCCAGCACGGCCGCAATTCCTAGGTTGGAGTGCAAAACGATGGGACGTCTTCTTCTCGCGAACTCGGCAATCGCTGCCGGTCTGCTGACCGCCCTCGCAGTCTGCCAATCCGACAAAAAGGCCTTGTCGCCAAACCAGGCTACGCAACCTGTAGCCGCGCCCGCTCCCGGCGCTCAGATCGAGAAATTATTGCACGCCTTCGAGGGGACGTGGACCATCCATGAGAAACTCGCACCCGATTCCACTCTGCCGAATGGCGCGACGGGCGAGGGCCGAATCGTCTGGCGCCCCGGTCCCGGTGGCTTCTCCGTGGTCGAGGACTATCAGTCGAAGCAAGGCGATCGGCAAGTCACCGGTCTCGCCGTGTTCTGGTGGGACGATTCCGTCGGCGGATACCGCACCATCTGGTGTGATAGCACCAATCCCGGAGGCTGCATTTCCTTCAAGAACGCCGCCCGCTGGGATGGCGAGCAACTCGTGCTCGCCGAAGACTACGAAATAAACGGCAAGAAGTTCACCTTCAGGGAAGTGTTTGACGGCATCACCTCGACAGGATTCACCCAAACTTTGTACGGTGGCGAGTCCGGCAAAGAACTGAAGGTCGATCAAACGATTCGCGCAACGAAATAAAGTCACGAAGATAGATCCACAGCCGCCGAATAGCGTCAAGTCTACTTTGGGAGACTTTTCATCCCGAAAACGTCCACGAAAGTAGACACGTTTTCCACCACTTAACTGCCATCCCCTCAACGGCGACTGAAAATATCAACGATTTGTGGCTATTTTTCTTGTCGTTATTCACAGTGTTCCCGCAGGAACGTTTCCAGGCGCAAGGGCTGACGGCTGCCGCCCCCTTCCGTTACAATCGTGAATTGACCTGCCGGTCCCGAACTGCGCCGTAGCTAGTGACCACTTCGCATCCTGTGGGTTTTAAGCCAAGAGCCAAAAACAAAGAGCCAAGAGCCGTGACCTCGTCTCCCAATCCGCTGACGTTTCAGGAACTCATCCTGCGCTTGCAGACCTTCTGGGCCCAGCGCGGATGCGTGCTGCAACAACCGTACGACGTGGAAGTAGGCGCGGGCACTATGGCGCCCGAAACTTTTCTGCGGGTGCTGGGGCCGAAGCCTTATAAGGTCGCGTACGTGCAGCCCTCGCGCCGTCCGGCCGACGGACGCTATGGCGAAAACCCTAACCGGCTGTTCAAGCACATGCAGCTGCAGGTGATCCTGAAGCCTCCGCCGGAAAATGTGCAGGAGTTGTATCTGGAGTCGCTGACTGCAATCGGCATTGACCTGCGTCAGCACGACATCAAGTTCGAAGAGGACAACTGGGAAGCGCCCACGCTGAGTGCGTGGGGCGTGGGCTGGCAGGTCATGCTCGACGGACTGGAGATCACGCAGTTCACGTACTTCCAGCAGTGCGGCGGCGTCGACCTGTTTCCGATTTCAGCCGAGCTCACCTACGGCCTGGAGCGCATCGGCGCGTTTCTGCAGGATGTGGATTCGATTTATGACATCGTGTGGGCGCGCGATCCGGACACCGGCCATGAAGTAAAGTATGGCGACGTGCGCCTGGCCGATGAGCTGCAGTTTTCCGTCTACAACTTCGAACTGGCTGACGTCGAGAAGGCGTGGAAGCATTTCGAGTTGTATGAGGCGGAGTGCAAGGGATTGCTGGAAGCCTATGCGGCGTTGACAAAGGATGAAAAAGATCCCCACTTCTCGCAAAAGACGCGAGAAATGGGGCACCCGGATATTGCTCGCGACAAGGCGCGGTTTCCGCTGCTGGGCGCTTACGATCTTTGCTTGAAGTGCTCGCACCTGTTCAACATCCTCGACGCTCGCGGCGCGATTTCGGTGACTGAACGCGTTGGCGTGATCGCGCGGGTGCGGGCGCTGGCTGTCGGGATCGCGAAGGCATGGGTGGATCAGCAGAAAGCTGAGACCGCGTCGGAGCAGTCCGACGAGCCTGCGCCTGTGGCCGAGAGGAAGCCGACGACGAAAAAAGAGGTATTGTCGCCGGTAGGCTAGCCTGGAGCAGCCGTCCCCCCTTTGGCCTGGCAGACGAATTGTGATACCCGTCACATGCGACTAGGCCTCGGTTTTGAGAAAATAGATGGTTTGAAGGCATGCCAGACTTCCTGCTAGAGATCGGGTGCGAAGAAATTCCGGCGCGGATGATTGGCGCTGCGTCCGCAGAGTTGCGCGAACGGGTCGCGGCGCTGCTGAGCCGCGAACGGCTTTCGAGCGGTGAAGTCGCGCACTTTGACACGCCGCGACGGCTGGCTGTGTTGGCAGCCGGCATTGCCGCTTCGCAGGCCGACGTGGTTGAGCAGGTCACCGGGCCTTCGGTTCACGTCGCTTATAAGGATGGCCAACCCACGCCCGCTGCCCACGCATTCGCCAAGAAGGCTGGGGTCGACGTGGAGCGACTGGAAAAGGTTACGACCGCCAAGGGTGAATACCTGGCGGCGAAGATCACGAAAAAAGGCCGCAGCGCTGCTGAGATTCTCGCCGAGGGCCTGCCCAAAGAACTCTCCAGCATTTACTGGCCCAAGAACATGTACTGGCAGAAGCCGAACGAGCGCTTTGTGCGTCCGGTGCGCTGGCTGGTTGCGATGCTCGATGCAGAGACGATTCCACTTGAGTTTGGCGGCATTCGGGCCGGGAAGACTTCGCGTGGACACCGGATTCTGTCGGGCACTCTGGGCAACGACACGGTGACCATTCCGCGAGCCGGGCCGGCGTATTTTGATTGCCTGCGCGCCGCCATGGTGCTGGGGCGTGGCGAACGCGAGCATCAGATACGCAAGGCGCTCGACGCCGCCACCCGTGCGATTCCGGGTGCACGCTGGCGCGAAGATGCGGCGCTTTTGGATACGGTTGTGAATCTCACGGAATTTCCGTCGGCGATTCTGGGCAGTTTCGATCCGCAATTTCTGGCGCTGCCCGAAGAAGTGCTAGTCACGGTGATGCGTGATCATCAGAAATATTTTGCGGTCGAAGATGCGCAGGGCAAACTTGCGCCGCATTTCCTGGCTGTGCTTAACACTGACAGCGACCCGCAGGGATTGATCCGGCACGGCAACGAGCGCGTGTTGCGGGCGCGCTTCAACGACGCGCGCTTCTTCTGGCAGATCGATCAGAAAAAATCTCTGCTGGAGCGGCTCGAATTGCTGAAACATGTCACGTTTCAGAAAGATCTGGGCAGTTATTTCGACAAAACGCAGCGCGTGCAGCGGCTGTGCAGTTGGCTGAGCGAGATCGTCAAGCAGGGCGGGATTGCGGTGCGGCCGGGAGTAATCCACAAGGCCGCCTGCCTAGCGAAGACCGACTTGACCACCGAACTGGTGAAAGAGTTTACCGAACTGCAGGGGATCGTGGGCGGGCTGTATGCGCGGGCGCAGCAGTTGGATTCGGGCCTGCCGGAGGCGACGCGGTTCGCCATCGCGGACGCGGTTTACGATCACTACAAGCCGGAGTCGACCGACGACGAGGTTCCGCGGTCGATCGAGGGTGCGGTCCTTTCGATCGGCGACAAGGCAGATACGATTGCGGGAATGTTCGCGCTGGGCCTGGTACCGAGCGGGTCGAAAGATCCGTTTGCGCTACGGCGGCAAGCGAATGCCATCGTGAAAGTGATTGCAGAAAAGAAGTTGCCGTTGCGCCTGGGCGATCTGATGCGGGATGCGCGCTCGGGATATCAGCGCTCGGAGGCGGAGAAGAAGTTTGTCGAAGACGCGAAATATGCCGAGTCGGTCGCAGCATTCTTCCGGGAGCGGCTGGAATTCTATCTCCGCGATGTTTGCGGATATTCCTATGACGTGGTGAAAGCCGTGCTGGGCGCCGACGCGGAAGACGTAGTCGATGCGGTACGCCGGGCCGAAGCAGTCAAGCAGGTGCTGCACATGGCCGAGTTCCAGGCGATTGGCGCGGCCTGCAAGCGCATGCGGAATATTTTGAGACAGGCGGAAGAGAAAGGAATCACGCCGGCGGCGAAATTCGAAGACTTGCCGGATTCTGCCCTGGAAGAAAAAACTCTGGCTGCCTACGTCGAGGTGAACGCACCCAGGGTCGAAGCGCTTCGCAGGAAAGCGGATTACGGCGACGCGCTGATGTTGCTCTCGACGGCGCGTGAGACCGTGGATGCGTTCTTCGACAAAGTGATGGTGATGGTCGAGGATGCGAGGCTGCGGGCGAACCGACTGGCGCTGCTGCGGACTTTGTTAAAGGAGTTTTCCACGATCGCAGATTTTTCGGAGATTGTGGTCGAAGGGAAGTCGTAAGAGCAAAAGCACCCCAGGGGCTAAAGCCCTGGTGAAGAATTCTGGAGATAATCGCAGCGCTGAAAGCGCTGCGCCACCCAAAATCAGAACGAACAGAATGAAAATCGGAACGAACAGAGTTTAGATTCAATTTCGCAAAATCTCGAGACAAAGGACTCATAGTCATGGCGACAATCACTCTCCCCGAAGTTGAGACGCAGGAAAGCAAGAAATCCACAACCAAGTACGTGTACTTTTTCGGCGGCGGCAAGGCCGATGGCAACGGCAAGATGAAGGACGTTCTCGGCGGCAAGGGCGCAGGCCTCGCCGAGATGACGAACGCCGGGCTGCCCGTCCCTCCGGGATTCACCATTCAGACGGAAGCGTGTCGTGAGTACATGCGGACGGCCACCACGTCGAGGGAAGTCGAGCGGCAGATGGACGAGGCCCTGGCCAAGCTGGAAGCGCTGCAAGGCCAGAAGCTGGGCACGGGCGAGAATCCGCTGCTGGTGAGCGTGCGCTCGGGGGCGAAGTTCTCCATGCCGGGCATGATGGACACGATTCTCAACCTCGGGCTGAACGACAAGAGCGTGGAAGCGCTGGCCAAACGCAGCAACAATCCGCGGTTCGCGGCCGATTCGTACCGGCGGCTGATCCAGATGTTCGGCAACGTGGTCCTCGACATCGAGAAGCCGGCATTCGATGAAGTGTTTGACGCCAAGAAGAAGCAGCGGAAGACCAAGCTCGACACCGATCTCACCGCAAAAGATCTTCAGGAAGTGATTGTCGAATATAAGAAGGTCGTGAAGAAGCACGCCAAGCGCGACTTTCCGCAGGATCCGCGGGAACAGCTGGTCATGGCACGCGATGCAGTTTTCCGCTCGTGGCAAAACGACCGCGCGAAACATTATCGCCGCATCAACAACATTGACGACATGCTGGGCACAGCGGTCAACGTGCAAGCCATGGTTTATGGCAACCTCGGCGACACCAGCGGCACGGGCGTGGGCTTCACGCGCAACCCGGCAACCGGTACGAGCGAGTTCTACGGCGAATTTCTGATGAATGCGCAGGGCGAAGATGTAGTTTCCGGCGTGCGCACCCCGGTGCCGATTCTTGAACTGCAGAAGATCATGCCCGACGTCTACAACCAGTTGCGCGACATCACCACTCGGCTGGAGAAGCACTACAAAGACATGCAGGATTTCGAGTTCACCATCCAGGATGGCAAGCTCTACATGCTGCAGACTCGCAACGGCAAGCGCACGGGCCTGGCGGCGGTGCGGGTTGCGATTCAGATGGTGGAAGAAGGGCTGATCACCAAGGATGAAGCTATATTCCGCGTCGAGCCGAATCAGTTATATGACTTCCTGGTGCCCCGTCTCGATGAGAAGAGCACGAAGGTGGAAGTGCTCGCTACTGGACTGCCGGCTTCTCCCGGCGCGGCCGTGGGACAGATTGTTTTCACCGCGGACGAAGCAGTGAAAATGGCTGGGCACGATGCGGTGAAGAAGCCGGTGATTCTGGTGCGCGCCGAGACCACGCCGGAAGACATTCACGGCATGGAAGTGGCGAAAGGCATTCTCACTTCGCGCGGCGGCATGACCAGTCACGCCGCAGTTGTCACCCGCGGCATGGGCAAGTGCTGTGTCGCGGGCGCTGGCGATATTGACGTGAACGAGAAGACGCGTCAGATGAAAGTGAAGGGACAGACGTTCAACGAAGGCGACTGGATATCGCTCGACGGCACGACTGGCCGCGTGATCAAGGGCAAGCTGGGCACTCTCGATCCGTCGCCGGATGATCCGGAACTGCAGAAGTTTATGAACTGGGCCGATCCGCATCGCAAGATGAAAGTTCGCGCCAATGCCGACATTCCCCGCGACGCGATTCAAGCGCGGGCGTTCGGAGCCGAAGGCATCGGTTTGTGCCGCACTGAGCACATGTTCTTCGGCGAAGACAAGATTCGCCACATGCGGGCCATGATTCTGGCCGACAACGAAAAAGACCGGCGCGTGGCGCTGAAGAGATTGTTGCCGCTGCAGCGCAAAGATTTCGACGGCGTATTCAAGGCCATGGACGGTTTGCCGGTCACGATCCGTACGCTGGATCCGCCGCTGCACGAGTTCCTGCCGCGCCGCGAAGATTTAATGGTAGAAATTGCCACCCTTCCGTATGCCGACGCGAAAGCTAAGAAAGAACTCCTGAAACGCTATTCCGATTACGGAGCGAAAAGTGTGGGCGAGCTCAAGAAGCTTTTGACCACGCTGTTGGCGCGCGTGGAACAGCTGCACGAGTTTAATCCCATGCTTGGGCATCGCGGCTGCCGGCTCGGCATTACCTATCCGGAAATCACCGAGATGCAGGCGCGCGCCATTTTCGAAGCCGCGGTGGATTGCACGAAGAAGGGAATCAAGGTACTGCCTGAAGTTATGATTCCCCTGGTTGCCACGGTGAAAGAAATGGCGAACCAGGGGGCGATTGTGCGGCGGGTGGCGGAGGAAGTATTCAAAGAGAAGGGATTGAAGGTTGAGTACTTGGTGGGCACGATGATCGAGTTGCCGCGCGCCGCGCTGGTGGCCGACGAGATCGCTAAGGAGGCGGAGTTCTTCTCCTTCGGCACCAACGATCTGACCCAGACCACGTTCGGCTTCTCGCGCGACGATGTGAACAAGATCCTGCCGACTTATCTGGCCGAAGGCATTCTGAAGCAGGATCCGTTCGCCGCGCTCGATCAGGAAGGCGTAGGACAACTGGTGAAGATGGCGACCGAGCGTGGGCGCAAGACGCGGCCCACGTTGAAGGTAGGAATCTGCGGCGAGCACGGTGGCGAGCCTTCGTCAGTGGAATTCTGCTATCGCACCGGGCTGAACTACGTATCGTGCTCCCCGTTCCGCGTGCTGACGGCGCGACTGGCGGCGGCGCAGGCCGCGGCTGCCGAGACGCTGAAAGTCGAGGGCGGAAGAACGAAGTAAAGCATTAACCACAGTGGGCACTGAGGGTTGCAGGGTAGTTCAAAGCTCTGTATGCCTCCGTGCCCTCTGTGGTTTACTGCACTTTCTGCAGGCGGGCGATCAGTTTTTGCGGAAGGCTCTCTTCCGATTCCGACCACAGGCGGCGCGAGGTGGCGCGGGTATTCATTTCCACCTTTTTGGTGAACTCGACCAGCTTGGCCACGTTGTCGCGAATCTTGCCCTGAGTCTCTTCGGTGAGCTCCACGCTTTCCTGCACGAACAGCGAGTCGAGGCCGAAATCAACTTCAATGTGGCCCGTTTCCTGGTTAGTTCCGTCGTCGAATTCTTCGCCTTGCACGATGAACTTGACCAGACTGGGGATGAGCAGCCACTGGTGGCCGGTCTCGTCGGGCGTCCACAGGTCCCAATACGCATCGAAGACATAAGCGTAGTCGTCATGAATCAGATCAGCCGCGACCACGACCGCTTCCTCCGGTGTAATGCCGGGCAAGAAGCGGCGCTCCAGCACACTGGCCTCATTCCAGGAGACGGGCTGCACGGCGCCGTAAGTGATCCCGGGACGCTGCCCCGAGAAAGGGAACTGCTGCAGCACGGCGAACAGGTGAGGCAGCATCGCCGGCCCGGAGAAGTCAGGAAACCACAGGCTCAGGTATAGAGGATCAGGCATAGGGTTCAGAGGAAGCTGCACGACCTCTACACAGATTGTAAATGCGATGCCTCGGAGTGCGTATAGCGGTTGGTCATCGGGTAGGGAAAGGCTCGAGGATGTTCACCGGTGAAGGGCGCGCGGTTACAGGAGGGAACCGGTTGCAGCGAGAAAGGCCAATCGAACGAATCTTGACAATGAAATCTTGACAATGAATTTTGACAGTGAGTTCCGACGGCTGCTACCATCAAAGGTTCGCCGGCAATCCAGCCTCTGAATCGTCCCCGTCGTCTAGCCTGGCCTAGGACATCGCCCTTTCACGGCGGTAACACGGGTTCAAATCCCGTCGGGGACGCCAACAAAACAATAGACTTCCACAAACCCGCCGTTTTTCTTCATGATCCAA